>NZ_JAELUP010000098.1 GCF_016424485.1 Paenibacillus roseus | reverse complement strand
AGAAGGATTGAATTTTTGTGCCATTTTTAAGTGTTGATGCCTTTTTCTCTTAAAAAGAAAGAAATTTTTCTTTTTTTTTTTTAACGATTGTATTGTAATAGTTGATAGTCCTGGAATATTTCCTAAACGAGCTATATGTTTAAAAATTCTACGATGTATAGTTAACATTTATAAATAAATTATGTTTAATTAATTATAATTAATTAAATATAATGAGATGTAGCCAAGTGGTAAGGCATCAGGTTTTGATCCTGACATGCGAAGGTTCGAATCCTTCCATCTCAGTATTTTAATTTATCATAATTAAAATGTTTAGCCAAGATAGCTCAGTCGGTAGAGCAAAAGACTGAAAATCTTTGTGTCACCAGTTCAAATCTGGTTCTTGGCATTAAAAAAGCTGGGATAGCTCAACGGTAGAGCAATTGCCTTACAAGCAAAAGGTTATCGGTTCAAATCCGATTCTTAGCAATCATTTCAATTTAGAAAAAAGGAATTCTATATTTCCTTTTATAAAGATATTAATTATTGGTATAATATAAAGTCTAATTTTATTCCTAAAAAAAAGTACTTTTTTATTAGAATAATCACAAATTATTGGCAATTTTAATTTACAAAGAATATATGAAACATTTGTTCTATAT
>NZ_JAELUP010000097.1:121011-121741 GCF_016424485.1 Paenibacillus roseus | reverse complement strand
GTTTGCATTCCCTGATAGCTCAGTTGGTAGAGCACTCGGCTGTTAACCGAGTTGTCACAGGTTCGAGTCCTGTTCGGGGAGCTTTTATGGAGAGGTGTCCGAGTCTGGTCGAAGGAGCACGATTGGAAATCGTGTAGGCGTCACAAGCGTCTCAAGGGTTCGAATCCCTTTCTCTCCGCCATTATACAAGGCCCGTTGGTCAAGGGGTTAAGACACCTCCCTTTCACGGAGGTAACAGGGGTTCGAATCCCCTACGGGTCACCAACATCCTTAAAAAAGCTTGACATTTAAATAAGAAATGTGATAAGATATTAAATGTCGGTTTTAATAAGGACGCTTAGCTCAGCTGGGAGAGCATCTGCCTTACAAGCAGAGGGTCGGCGGTTCGATCCCGTCAGCGTCCACCATATAAAGTAATTAACGACGCGGGGTGGAGCAGCCCGGTAGCTCGTCGGGCTCATAACCCGAAGGCCGCAGGTTCAAATCCTGCCCCCGCAACCAAAACCAATGTTTTACCATCGGAGTAAATCCGGGACTTATAATGTGGAGCTGTGGTGTAGAGGCCTAACATGCCTGCCTGTCACGCAGGAGACCGCGGGTTCGAATCCCGTCAGCTCCGCCATTATCATCATATGGCTCGGTAGCTCAGTTGGTAGAGCAGAGGACTGAAAATCCTCGTGTCGGCGGTTCGATTCCGTCCCGAGCCACCATGAAGCAGTACAATTGCATA
>NZ_JAELUP010000097.1:0-120890 GCF_016424485.1 Paenibacillus roseus | reverse complement strand
AGCGAAGTGGCCAAACGCAGCAGACTGTAAATCTGTTCTCTGACGAGTTCGGTGGTTCGAATCCATCATCCTCCACCAGTTTACCTTAGGGGCATAGTTTAAAGGTAGAACAGCGGTCTCCAAAACCGTTAGTGTGGGTTCAATTCCTGCTGCCCCTGCCAATTGGTTTTATGGCGGTCGTGGCGAAGGGGTTAACGCACCGGTCTGTGGCTCCGGCATTCGTGGGTTCAAGTCCCATCGATCGCCCCATTCTTGAAAAAAATAAATTCCTTTGGGAATTAGCCAAGCGGTAAGGCAACGGACTTTGACTCCGTCACTCCTAGGTTCGAATCCTAGATTCCCAGCCATTTGTGCGGAAGTGGCTCAGCGGTAGAGCATCGCCTTGCCAAGGCGAGGGTCGCGGGTTCGATTCCCGTCTTCCGCTCCATTATTTTTTCTGGCGCCATAGCCAAGTGGTAAGGCAGAGCTCTGCAAAAGCTTTACCCCCAGTTCGAGTCTGGGTGGCGCCTCCAAAACCACTACAATATGTGCCCTTAGCTCAGCTGGATAGAGCGTTTGACTACGAATCAAAAGGTCAGGAGTTCGAATCTCTTAGGGCACGCCATCTTTACCCTGATAAGAAAGTTTTAAACATGCCGGCGTGGCGGAATGGCAGACGCGCTCGACTCAAAATCGAGTGGGAAACCGTGGAGGTTCGAGTCCTCTCGCCGGTACCATATTAATAATAACAGTTCATTAGAATATACTTCTAATGAACTTTTTTATTTGAGTTTTAGTACCCCACTCATTGCTTGAGTTGAAGATATCTTCGAATTAAATTCTATTTTCGTCACTTACAATTATGTAATGAATGAAGCTCATGGTAGAATATGCCTAATAATGATGAATGAAGCACGTTTATGCAGACAGCTATAAAATTAAAAACGGACGTTGCTCTTGAAAGAGATACGCCCGTTTAGAAATAACATATTACTTTTTCCTTTACTTAACTCCTCGAATACCCTTGTAGACAGATTCGCACAGCTCCGTTGTAAACCTGCCTGACATTCCTTCAAGCGCCGTATTGGTGAACGCTACAACACTAAGCTCCTCGCTCGGATCAACAAACCAGGAGTGACCATAGGTGCCGCCCATCCGCCACGTTCCCGGCGATTCCGGTGTATTGGCATCCGCTGGGTCTTTAAGCAGCGTGAACCCAAGTCCAAAGCCTCTCCCCGGCCAATAGGGCATCACAAGGTTACCAATTTGATTGGTTGTCATTTCTGCAACAAGAGCTTCAGGCAGAATCGGATTTCCTCCTTGCCGCAAAACTTCCAGCAGTTTAAGAAAGTCTCCTGCGCTGCCAATCATGCCAGCTCCCCCGGAAGGATAAGCTGTCTTATCGGTAAACCTGTTGGGTGAAAGGAGGAATCCTGCCGTCCCCTCTATGAAAGGAACGGTATCAAAATCGTGCAAGCGCCGGGGCTCTCCAGCACTGTCTGTATAAGCCGTGGTCAATCTGTCCGTATCTACAGCCCTGAAATCGGTGTCCATCATGGAAAGCGGATGAGTTACAAGCAACCGTACAGCTTCACTTAGCGGCATTCCAGTTACCTTTTCGATGACCGCTCCGAGGACGTCTGTTGCTATGGAATACCTCCACAATTTCCCCGGCTCATATAGAAGTGGGACAGAAGCGAGTCTTTGCAGATTCTCTTCAAGTGTAATTCCCGCCAGATCCATGCCGTCCGATACCCCGGCAAGCTCATAAGTTCCCGTTTCTTCCTGGAAGAAACGGTAGGTTAGGCCAGCGGTGTGTGTCATCAGATGGTGTATGGTCATGAAGGCATATTGTCCGTTTGGCAATTTGGGACGAAAGGCGGGCAACCATTTCTCCACCAGATCGTTTAACTGCAATCTCCCTTGCGAAATTAATACTAAGGCTGCCGTTGACACGATCGGCTTGGTTACCGAGGCATATCTAAACAAAGCATTTTCCTGCATCGGCCGGTTCTGCTCGCGGTCGGCCCAGCCAGCAGGCCTGCTGTAAACAAGGTTTCCGCCTAATGCAATTTGGACGACGGTACCCACAATCCTTTTTTCCTCAAGTGTGTGGTCAATTACCTCATTGACGCTTTTATGCAGCAATTCCAGATCTACTTTTCTCATGCGTCTCATCCTCTCCTGCTGTAATTCACTTGATTATTTATAGCAAGTGTGTTTATTATATAAATAATTTCTGTTACCTTACATAAAACAAACAAGTTAGAGAAAGAAGTTTTTGATGATTATAAAGGTATTTAAAAGAAATAACTTTTAAATTAAAGGGAGGCAATTTTCTTGGACGAAATCGATAAAAACATCCTGCTTCATTTGCAGAACCAGGCGAGATTATCAATGACAGATTTAGGAAAGCTGGTGGGACTGTCTCAGCCAGCCGTAACTGAACGTGTAAAACGCATGGAAGAAAAGGGGATTATCGAGGAATACCGAACCGTCATTTCTTCCCAAAAATTCGGTAAGCAATGCACAGCCTATATGCTTGTTCGGACCCGGAATTGCTATCCTTTTCTTGACTTTTGTCGTTCTTCACCGGAGGTTATGGAGTGTTACCGGATAAGCGGAGAGCATAATTATTTATTGAAGGTCCTCACGCACACAACCCAGGACCTGGAGGAGTTTGAAAACCGATGCGATCAATACGGAACCTATACGACTCTGATCGTAATGTCTTCACCGATCGCTTATAAAAATCTCATTGGAGAAACGGATTTGCTCGCATAAAATGTACTTCTCTAATTCCAAAAAAAAGAATCCGCGTCATACAGCAGATTCTTTTTTTGCTTATGTTACACATACTCGTGTATTCCTTTAGGAGGGAAAGCCATGCTTTTTAGCTTGCCAAGCTGCAAGCAAAGAGGGAAGCAACAGGAGGATTAATGACCCCGGAAGGAATTTGGCTCCAAGCAGTTGGAGAAGAAACCCGCCGATAATGCCGCCTCCGCCGATTGCTACATTCCACGCGGTAACCAGCATCGATTGGGCTATATCTGCGCTTTTACCCCCAGCTTGTGCGATTGCTGTTTGCAGTAAAGTGGCTGCCCCGCCAAACGTTAGCCCCCAGACTGCAATACCAAGAATGATGATTACAGGTTGATTCATTCCGATTCCCAAGGCTGCAGAAGCCAAAGAAAATCCTGCGATACTGATTAAAACCAGCATTCTTAGAAAACGGTCAATCAGTATGCCTATCACCCAAATGCCGACAACCGAGGTAATTCCGAAAATAAGAAGAACCAAATCCACTCGCTGAGCCAACGCAGTTTCCGCAAGATATGGTGCAATATAAGTGTACAAAATATTATGAGCTAGTACCCAAGCCAAAACGACGAACAAAACCGTCCGTACACCAGGAATCAGGAAAACTTTGTGAAAAGGGAGTTGATCACCGGAAGGCTCACCTGCATAATCCGGCACTTTCCAGAGCACCCAGCCAATAAGGGCTGCAGTCAGTAATGATACAGCTCCGAAAATGAGACGCCACCCTGTATATGTTCCCAAAAAAGTACCAAGCGGAACGCCCAGCGCCAATGCCAGCGGGGTACCCGCCATGGCCACGGCCATCGCTTTTCCTTTCAGCGAATCAGGTACCATGCGCCGTGCATAACCGGCCGTCATCCCCCACAGAACACCTGCAGAGACACCAGCGAAGAAACGCGCGACAAGCGTCAGCACATAAACGGAAGATAACGCGGTAATGGTGTTAAATACAAGAAAGCCGATAATGCACAGCAGCAGAAGCGGCCGGCGCCTCCACCCACGGGTAGCCGTTGTCAAAGGAATGGCGGCCAGAAGAGATCCAACCGCATAGAGAGTGACCAATTGTCCGGCAAGAGCTTCTCTGACCCCAAGATCTTGTGCAATTTGCAGCAGTAATCCAGCAGGCAGGCTTTCCGTAAGAATGCAGATGAACACCGCCATGGCTAAAGCTAGCAATCCGGCCCACGGAAGACGTTTGGAAGACGACACATTTGCACCGCCTTTTCTTATAAGAGCAGTGTTTGAGTTCACGAGATAATCTCCTTTATTAATTTTTTTTGCCACTTAGAAAAGCTTTCGCTTCCGTATAAGCTTATATAAATAAAACACTTTTTTACATGGATGATTAAAGGGGGACGAAGTGAATTAAGAGGAAATTACTTTTATTTTCATAGAAATTCCATGATTTTAAAAGCAAAAAGGCAGCATCGTCAGATGCCTGATTTTAATTGGAGCAAGTGGAGTGATATGGGCTTCTTTGACGATTAAAATAATACAGCTGTTAATACTGGAAATAAAGAGACAGTAGAAACAGAGCGTTTTCAAAACCGACTCCAACACTCCAACGGTCGGTCAGCATTTTTATACTATACAATTCCGATTTGTATTGCTATACTCGTAATGGTTGTCATTTTTAACCATAAGGGAGCAACGTTTATGAGAAAAACGAAAAAGAGCTTTTTCTTCAAATTGTGGATGAGTGCGATCAGTGTAACGCTGCTGTTAGCACCGCTGCAAGCTTTTGCAATGCCTTTATTCGAAAACGGTTCCAAGTATGGGGTGGGTATTAAACCTTTTTCTGTAGCCACATCAGACGTAAATGGAGATGGATTCCCGGATTTGGTAACTGCCAATTACGCATCGGGAACAGTCTCCGTTTTACTGGGGGAGCCTGATGGCACATTTGCCCCTCCTGCAGATTATGTTGTAGACGAAGACGAGCATCCTCAGTCTGTTGTCATTGGGGATTTCAATGGCGATTCGAAACCAGATATTGCAGTTGGCAGCGAGAACAAAGTTTCTATCCTTTATGGGGCAGGAGACGGAAGTTTTGGGCTGGCGGTTCATTATATTGACGACAGAGGTCCTTATACTCTAGCAGCTGGGGATTTTAACAGAGATAACATTACGGATCTTGTGGTTGTGAATTATAACTCTACTAATGTGTCTGTTCTACTGGGCAGTGAACAGTCAGGAATGCAGCTGATAATCGATAATAACCCAAGCGTCGGTAATAACCCGATCTTTGCAGCTGTAGGAGATTTTGATGGAGATGGTAATTTGGACCTGGCCATTGCCAATGAGAGCGGCGCCTATAAGGTTTCCATTCTTAGCGGAAGCGGAGATGGAAAATTCCAGACAACTTTTAATTACGAGTTTGACGGTATACCGAGCTCCCTAGCTATCGGTGACTTCAATGGTGATGAGAAGCTGGACGTGGCTGTTGCAGACAGGGGAGGCAACCAGGTTTCTATCCTTCACGGCGCGGGGGACGGAACTTTTGAATTAAATAGAACTTATGCTGTTGGGACTAGTCCGAGTTCAATTGCGGCAGGCGATTTCAATGACGATGGGAAGCCTGATCTTGCCGTTGCAAATCTACTTGGAAACAGTGTTTCGATCTTGCTGAACAAAGGTGACGGGCCGTTTGCAGAAGCCGTCAACTATGTGACAGATGGTTATCCAGCATCCGTAATTATTGGCGACTTTAACGTAGATGGCCATCAGGATGTGGCCGTTGCGAACTTTATCGCGGATACGGATGAAAATCATGTTTCTGTCTTGCCTGGGAATGGAGATGGGACACTGAAGGCGGGCATTCAATATGTGGTTGGTGATCAACCGTTGTCCACAATTGTCGCGGACTTCAATGGAGATGGGAAACTGGATGCAGCAGTCGCGAATTTCGGTGATCATTCCATATCCCTATTGCTGGGCAAAGGTGACGGAAAGCTCGAAGATGCTGTGCGTTATGCCGTTGGACGTAATCCGATTTCTATTGCCGTTGGCGATTTTAATGGCGACCGGAAGCCCGATATTGTAGTTGCCAACTCTGGTCAGGGTGGAGATGGTTCCTATTCGATTTCGGTTCTTAGGGGCAAGGGAGACGGTACATTCGAATCAGAAGTCCACTATCCGGTTAGCGCTACACCGAGAGCTGTAGTCGTGGGCGATTTTAACGGAGACGGAAAGCTGGACGTGGCGGTTGCACATACCGGAACGAATACGATATCTGTATTACTAGGAGCGGGAGACGGCACATTCCCAACAATAAAGACTCACACTGGCGATGGGAATATCACTTCTCCGCGATCATTAGTGGCTGCAGATTTTAATAACGATGGCAAGTTGGATTTGGCGATTGCTAATGTGGGAGGGGAGAAAAAAGTCTATCTTCTTGAAGGTAAAGAAGATGGTACGTTCCAAGCAGGGGAAAATACTTACGGAGCAGCAGGCAGCATTCCCTACTCACTAGCAGTTGGAGACTTTAACCAGGATGGAAGGCCAGATATTGCCGTTGCTAGCGCCAATCCGAATCAGGTGTCCGTACTCCTCAATAAGGGAGACATGACATTTGAAAGTCGTGTGGCAGGCAGCTTCCCTGCGGGTCAGGTACCTGTTTCTGTAGCGGTTGGCGACTTTAATGGAGATGGGAACCTTGACCTTGCGGCAGCGATCCCATTCTATAATCGGGTCTCGGTTTTGGAAGGGGACGGTGCCGGAGACTTTGCAGCAGCAATCCCATACAGCACGGGCGATACACCGCAGTATGTAGTGACAGGTGATTTAAACGGAGACGACAAGTCGGATATCATCGCGGCCAATTTGTATGGCAACAATATAACGGTACTGCGAACCACTCCATCGAAGTGGAAGGTACGCCTGTCCTCCTCCACAAGTAGTGTTAATGAAAATGGCGGGAATGCTGTCGTATCCGTGCAGCGCGAGGGCAGCAGCAGCGGCGTATCCAGTGTCTCTTACTCGACTGTGAACGGAACGGCCCAAGCAGGCGTGGATTACACGGCTACATCTGGTGTTGTACATTTTGCTGATGGTGAGACGAGCCAAACGATCACGATTCCGATTTTGAACGATAATGTCTATAAAGGCAATCGAACTTTCAGTGTGAAGCTTAGCAATCCTACAGCAGATACGGTTTTAAGTGCACCGACTGCAGTTGTGGTAACAATTGTGGAGGATGAGCAGGAGCCGGGCACAGGGACTCCGTATTGGGGAAGCGGAGTGCAGTCTCCTAAGACGATTGAAATCGTCGTTGACGGAGTTGTACAAAGCGGGCTAGCTACGTCAACTATCCAAAAAATTGGTGACCAATCTGCGATTATCGTAACGCTGGATCATAGCAAGATCATTGCCAAGCTTAGTAAAGAAAATAATAAGCTGCTTTCTATTCCAGTGACATCATCGTCTGATATCGTGATTAGTGTGCTGAACGGAGAGCTTGTTAAAGTGATGGAAGATAAGGGAGCCGCTATTGAGATCAAGACAGATCGTGGTACTTATACGCTGCCAGCGGCTCAAATCAACATTGCACAGCTTGCGGCTCAGTTAGGCCAATCCGTAAAACTGGAAGACATTAAAATTAACATTACAATTTCCAAGCAACCGCAAGCGGACGTGGACTTGGTGAATGCTACAGCTAAGAAAGACGGATTTACGGTTGCCATCCAGCCGATTGGGTTTGAGATTACCGCGTCTTACGGAGGTAAGACGGTGCCTGTTAACGAGTTCAATGGCTATGTGGAGCGTCAAGTGTTCATCCCACAAGGCACAGACGTTAGCCAAATTACAACAGGTGTTGTGGTGAATCTGGATGGAACGGTCTCCCATGTGCCGACGAAAGTCGTCGAGAATAATGGGCAACCCTATGCTGTCATCAATAGCTTGACGAACAGCTCTTATGCTGTCATATGGAATCCGAAAAGCTTTGCGGATGTGGAGAAGCATTGGAGCAAGGCGGATGTCAATGACATGGGCGCCAGACTGATCATTAAAGGTGTAAGTGATAAGGAGTTTCAACCAGACCTAGCCATTACCCGAGCGGAGTTTACAGCTATTATTAGCAGAGCCCTTGGTTTGAAAACCACTTTGGCAGCGGGAATGTTTACGGATGTAGCGACAACCGACTGGTTTAAAACTACAGTAAACGCAACAGCAGCATATGGTTTAATTACCGGCTATACAGACGGTACCTTCCGTCCAAACCAGACGGTATCTAGACAGGAAGCCGCGGCGATTCTCGCCAAAGCAATGAAAATGATCAAGAAATCGGAAGCTGCCTTGTCTGAGAAGGAAATGAACAGCCAGTTGGACGTCTTCAAGGATGATGCGGCAATTGGAGAATGGGCGAGAGAAGCGCTCGCATCCACAGTAAAGGCGGGTCTACTGAAAGGCTACAACGATAAACTGGCGCCGAAGGAGAACGTCACGCGCGCTCAAGCGGCTGCAATGGTGAGAAGGTTGCTCCAGACTAGCAATCTGATCAACTAGGTTGAATATAGGCAATCGAAGTTAGCGGCGCTGACCATTACGAGGCGCCGCAATTTCAGCGCTCGTTAAGGTTGGTCTAATTTATTTTTAAGCTTTCTTTTTTATACTTATGTACAGAAGTGTAAAAAGAAAGGCTGAAAGACATGCAAATATTGGTGGTCGAAGACGATGTCTCATTAATTCATGCCGTGTCCAGTGTGCTGCGCGAAGAAGGGTTCCAGGTTCATGAATCGATGCGCGGCGACGAAGGCTTGTACATGGCGGAACAAAATATTTACGACTTGATCATACTCGATATGATGTTGCCAGGCATGAACGGCATTGAGCTTATCCATCATTTGCGATCACAGGGCGTGATGACGCCTATTCTGCTACTTACCGCGATGGACGCGGTCGAGAAGCGGGTCAAAGGGCTGGACGCCGGAGCCGACGATTATGTCGTCAAGCCGGTCGCGTTTCCAGAGTTGCTTGCCCGTTGCCGGGCCATACTGCGTCGGCACGGCTCGCTTGGCGAGGAGGGCGAAATTCGTTTCGGCTCCCTCACGATCAAGCCGAAGCTGCAGGAAGGCTACTTCGGCGATACGCCGCTTAAGCTGTCCATAAAGGAGTTCGAGTTGCTTGAATTTTTGCTGATTCACTGCAATCAAATATTGACCCGCGAGCAAATTTTGGATCGGGTATGGGGGTTTGATTCCGAGGCGGGCACGGGCATCGTCGATTTGTACATTCATTATTTGCGGAAAAAGCTGGCCGTTCATCAATGTGCGGAAATAATCGAAACGATACGCGGCGTCGGCTACATTGTGAAAGGCAAGCGCCATGTTCCGTAAAACAAGAATGAAATTGACGCTGCTTAACGCATCGGTCCTTTTTATCATTTTGCTTATGCTCGGCGCGGCTATGTACCTCTATTTGCGGTCCGCCATATTCGGTCAAATCGATGAAGCGATCGAGCAACGTGTCACACCGTTCACCTTGCAGACTATGATTCCATTGGAAAAAAATCCCGTTACGCTCAGCCCGCCACTGCCTATAGAGAGGGGAACTTCCGCGAGTACGTCGGCGCAAGTCGCAGTCACCGGCATTGTCGGCAAGATTACCCGAAATGTCGATACGGTCGCCTGGAACCGGGATCGCAACGTCATAGGCGTGTTTCCCGACCGATATTCGGAGCAATTGCTGCAACAATTTGAACGTGCTCTGGACAAGGAACGAATTGTAACAATCCGGCAAGGCGGAGAAACGTACAGGGTCAAAACGGTCAAAGCATCGAAACCGGAGATGACGATGGCGATCCCCGAGCCTTATGACGTAGGTGACAAGATAGCGCATTATCAGCTTGTTATGAATATTAGCGCGGAAGCGAATATGCTTGTTACGCTGCTTGTCTTGCTTGCCATCGGCATTGTATTGGGCGGAGCCGTCTCCATTCTGGCGGGTCTTTATCTCGCCGACCGGGCGCTGGTGCCGATCCGCTCGTCCTGGGACAGGCAGCAGCAATTTGTCGCCGATGCTTCGCACGAGCTGCGTACGCCGCTTGCCGTTCTGCAGACACATACGGAGCTTCTGCTTAGACATCCGACCCATACGATCGAGCAGGAAAGCCGCGAGCTGTCGACTATTCTGAAGGAAATTTCGCGTATGAAGAAGCTCGTTAACGGGTTATTGACGCTGACGCAGTTGGATGCCGACAAGATGGTGCTGCATCCAAAGCCGCTTAGCGTCGACAAGCTCGCCAAACAGGCGTTAAATCAATTCGCTCCCCTCGCTGCATTGAAGCATATTGCGCTAGACGGACGGATTGGATCCGATCTGAACGTTAACGGCGACGAGGAACGATTGCTGCAATTGTTCGTGATCATAATTGACAATGCGATCAAGTATACGCCGACTCACGGGTTCGTCCGACTCACTTGCAAAAAAGCGGCCGGCTCCGTTATTTTGCAAGTGCAGGATAACGGCATTGGCGTCGCCGCTGAGGAATTGTCTCGTATTTTCGAGCGGTTTTATCGGGGTGATAAGGTGCGAAGCCGAACCGAAGGGGGCAATGGTCTCGGCCTTGCCATCGCCAAATGGATCGTTACGCTTCATGACGGTAAAATCGACGCGGCCAGCGAGCTGAACAATGGGATGACGATTACGGTGACGCTGCCGGCTGCCAGTATCAATTGAACAAGAAAATACAGTGCAAGTCAAAGAAGATCGCTTCCGTCGCCATTTGGCAGACGGCTGGCGATCTTCTTTTTTATGTCGTAAACGTCGATTTTAAGGTTGCCTTAAGGTTCGCAAATGGTTTTCTAATTCTTTTCCGGCACCATAGACAATGTCCAAAAGATCTATTTAAAAGAGAGGGGAACACATAATGTATTCCATTTATCGAAAAGGGATTGTCTATTTCCTGCTTTTGGCCGTGCTGATTGCCGGTTGCTCGTCAAAGAACGAAGAAGCTTCTCAGAAGCCGGCCATCGATCCCGACACGCCGGTGACACTGAAGGTCGCTTATATGAACGAACAGATGTTTTATCAAACCTACGGCAATATTTTCAGCGCGAAATATTCAAATGTGCAATTTGAGGTCGTGCCGACGATGGAAGTCGCCATGAGCGACGATCCGGCTCAAGCGATGATCGATTTGATCGATGCCGAGCAGCCGGATATCGTCATGCTGTCGATGGATCAATACGAAACGTTGGCAACGGAAGGCAAGCTGTACGAGCTTGATGCGATGATTCAGCAAAGCGGCTTCGATCTGGATAAAATCGTAGGCGGAGTCGTTCAATTGCTCCGCGACGCCGGCGGAGGCAAATTGTACGGATTGTCGCCGACATTTAATACTAAGGCGCTTTATTACAACAAAGATTTGTTCGCGCAATATAACATTCAGGAGCCGACAGACGGGATGACCTGGGATGAAGTGATGCAGCTCGCGGCCAGATTTCCGAGCGACGGAGACGACGAGACGCGCATTTACGGCTTCTCAAGCTCAATGTTCGCAAGCGATAGCTTCAAGCTCATTCAGGATATGGCGGCTGCCAAAGGGCTTAACTACTTGAATGCCGATGCCACGAAGCTGACAATGGAGGAGCGGGAATGGAGGGACATCTTCCGTGCTGTCGTCGAAGGCTATCAGCAGAAGTACGTGCACATGCCGACGCCGCCGCAACAGCAAGGAGGAGAAGGAGGAGGCATAAGAATGGCGCCACTCTCCATGCTGTTTATGGAAGGCCGTGCGGCTATGGTCGTCGATAACTCGACGATGGTCAACATGCTTGGCGCTGGCGCAGGGAGAGGCCAGGTTGGTTCGGGCAAGGGAAGCGGCACTAGCGTCGGAGCAACCGGCTCCATGCAGCGCAAAAACATTAATTGGGGCGTGGTTACCGCTCCGGTAGATGCGTCCGCACCGAATATGACAAGCTCCTACAGCGTATCGCAAGTTTTTGCGATTAACGCGGCATCTTCGCAAAGTGCTGCGGCATGGTCGTTCATCCAGTACGTTCATAGCGACGAAGCGGCCAAAATCCGCTCGAATACATCAACGGAGCTGCAATCGCGCATCGGTTACGAAACGAATGCGAACGGCATCAATTTGGAAGCTTTTTATAAGCTGGACCCGCTTCCGATGGAAACGACGCGCTGGTTTCCGAAGGGCTTCCGCACCAGCTTCGAAGCTATTGCGAACGAAGAGGTCGCTGCGGCGGCGAAAGGTTCAAAAAGCATTGACGAGGCGTTCGATTCGATTTTGAGCCGGGGTGCCGACGCGCTGGCCGAAGCCAACTTGAGCGGCGAAAAAGAGCAGGGAGGGGCAACATTTGGCGGAGCTACAGGCGTCTTCATTGGCGGTTAGTGTCATCGGTGTGCATAAGCGCTTTCGCAACGGTTCGGCCGAGGTCCATGTGTTGAAGGGAGTTGACTTCAGCTTGGCGCCGGGGCAACTCGCCATGCTGAAGGGACGCTCGGGCTCCGGCAAGACGACACTTATGAACTTGATCGGGGGGTTGGATGTGCCGTCCGAGGGCAGCGTCATTGTTAATGGACTTGAGCTTCACAAGCTAAACGACAAGGAAAGGACGCGCATGCGGAGGCGCGATGTAGCGTTCGTGTTTCAATCGTTCGCCCTCCACCCGCTTATGACCGCATGGGAAAACGTCGAACTTGGCATGCGAATGGCCGGCTTGCCATCTGCTCAGTGGGCTGACAGAATTGAGTATTGTCTGGAGCAGGTAGGCATGGCGGAGCGGGCGCAGCATCGTCCTTACGAGCTGTCCGGAGGTGAGCAGCAGCGGGTTGCAATCGCGAAAGCGATTGCTCCCGGTCCCCGATTGCTGCTGGCCGACGAGCCGACAGCCGAGTTGGATACGAAAATGTCGGCGCGCGTTTTGAGCCTGTTCCAATCGTTGCGGGTCGAAGAAAAAATGGCGATATTGATGACAACCCATGATCAAACGATGCTGGAGGTAGCGGATCATGTACTTGAAATGGAAAGCGGGAAGCTGGCTTAAATTATGGACGGTCCGCGCGCCGCGCCGTTTGGTCGCGCTGGCGATGCTGGTCGCGCTGACCGGCTGCAGCTTTACTACTGCGACACCGGAGGCGGAGCTGCTGGAGTTGGTCGAACCGCCCAGCATCTCCAAAAAACCGGAATATACCGCTGTGAAGGCAACGATCGAAATTACGGCGAAAGCGACGGGCAAGCTGATGAGCGAGAAGAAGGAAAGCTTGCAATTTTCCGTTGACAGCGGACAAATTGCGGAAATTCTCGTCGCGGTGGGAGAAAAGGTAAGCAAAGGACAGGTAATTGCCAAATTGAACACGGCCACTCTCGAAATGCAAATCAAGCGAAAAGATATCGAGGTGCGGCAGGCGGAGCTAAACATGATCGAAAAGCTGCGAGATGATAACCGAACGGAGCGGCAGAATGAATTGGACGCGCTCAGTTTCGAGCTGCTTAAAAGTGAGTACAATGATTTGAAAGCACAGCTGGAAGCATCGATGCTGAAGGCGCCGTTCGATGGCACGCTTGAATCATTTAGCAAAGCGGTGGGCGAATCGATAAAAGCCTTTGAGGCGGTCGCCGTAGTTGCCGACTTGAATAAGCTGGCCGTTGCTGTACGATTCTCATCGTCTGATTTGGAAACGATCGCGCCGGGCATGGATGCGATCGTTAATATTAATACGGCTGGCAGCTATAGCGGAAAAGTGCTGCGCATGCCGATCGGCTCCTCAAACGACGAGGATTCCTTGGATCAATATGTGCTGATCAAGCTTAATGAACTCCCGTCCAATGTCCGTGCCGGCACGCCGCTAAGCGCTGCAGTCGTCACCGAGCGTAAAGAAAATGCAATTCTCATTCCGCCTGCGGCGCTCCGCAACGTTGCCGCTTCAGGCAGAAACTATGTGCAGGTTGTGGACGGGGAGGGTAACAAACGAGAGGTCGATGTTGAGGTCGGCTTGACGACGGCAACCGAAATCGAAATATTGAAGGGACTTGAGCCGGGTCAGAAGGTGATCGGCAAATGAGGCCGATGATACGTTTTTTGCGCCGCAAAATGTGGAACAACCGTGCGATGACGATCAGCTCCTTTATCGGCTTGCTGCTCGCCGTTTCCTTTGCGGCAGCGATCCCGCTTTATACGAATCATGCGCTGTCGCGGATCATATCCGTCTCGCTGGCCGAGGGAGACAATGCAGGAGCCCCGCCCGGCTCGCTGCTTACGCGTTATCAAGCGGCGCGAGGCGAATATACGGAGCCGTCGGCCATTGCCGCTCTGAACGAGTATATGTCAGACAAGCTGCCCGGCCGCATCGGCTATCCTCAGTTGCAGTCGGTTGCCGCTTATTCGTTGGCCCAGTCGCCTCTGCGGCATGTCGGCCCTGACGGTTCGGCGGATAACCGAAGGAGACAAATGTCGCTTATGGCGCAGACGGGGCTTGCCGATCACGTAACGCTATCGGCAGGCGCCATGTATGACCCGGAATCGAAGAATGAGTACATCGAGGCAATCGTATCGGAAACGGCGCTGGCCCGCAATTATTTAAAAATCGGCGACGTCTACCAATACCAGCTGCCGACCAAATTCGGCAACAAAACGATCGAAGTCAAAGTCGTAGGCGCGTTCACTCCAAAAGACGAGTCTTCCGACTATTGGCATCAAGGACTCGATGTCTACACGAGCATGCTAATGATCGCGCCGGAAACGTTCGTCTCGTCGCTGCTCGAAACGAATTCGGCGGTGATCGGTTCCGCTAACTGGTACGCGCTCTACGATTTGGCCGGGCTTGGAACGAGCGACTTGAACCGGCTCGAGAGCTTGCTGCAGCGATTGGAGACGGATATGTTCCAGATTATGCGCAATACGCGCGTGGATATCAGCTTTCTGGATTTGATCGCCGCTTTCAAGCGCGAAAGCTTGCAACTGCAGGCTATGCTGTTTACGCTGGCGGCCCCGATGCTGGCTATGTGCTTCTACTATATCTACATGAATGCGAGGCAGTCGCTGGAGAGACAACGCAATGATATCGCCGTGCTGCGAAGCAGAGGCGCGGAGATGGGATTGATTTACCGCATTTATTTGTTGGAAGGCTTGTTGCTTGGCGCGGCGGCTTGGTTGCTGGGCATGCCGATTGCGGGGGTCATGGCCCGATTAATGGCAGCGACCGACGGGTTTATGCAGTTCGCACCGGGCAAACAGGCGAATCTGGCCTGGAACTCGTCGGCCGGCGTATACGGGCTTGCCGCTGTCGTCGTGGCCGTGCTGGCGAGTACGCTGCCCGTCTCTGGCTACGGCAAGCAATCGATCGTCGACTACAAGAAGGAACTGGCGCGGGCCGACAGGGCGCCGTTATGGCAGCGTCTATATTTGGATGTAGCGCTTGCGCTTGCGGCTGCCGCCGGCTGGTATGCGTTTTATTCCGGCCAACTGCAAGCGGGGCAGCAGACGGAGGCGGGCGGCATGCAGCTTCATCCGCTCTTTTTCTTTGTGCCGGCCGTGGCGATCTTTGCCGCCGGATTGCTTTGTCTAAGGCTGTTCCCCATTGTCCTGAAGCTGCTGCATCGCATGCTTCGCCGCCGGATTCCGGTGGCGCTTCATCTCGTACTTGTGCAATTGTCCCGTTCGCAAAAGACGTATTTTCCGCTCATGCTGCTGCTTGTGATGACGATGGGACTCGGCATTTATCATGCATCGGCGGCTCGTACGATCGATCAAAACGAGACCGAGCAGCTTATGTATGCCAACGGCGCGGATGTCGTACTGCAACCCGTCTGGGAAGCCGAGGTCGAGCTTTACGACGCGGAGGGCAATTACATCCCGGAGGATCAGCCGAGAACAATTCATTACGCGGAGCCGCCTTCGGCGCCGTTTGAGCAAATGCCGGGCGTCGTATCCAGCGCCCGTGTGCTGACGCAGGACGGAGATATCGGCATCGGGGGGAAAAGCCTAGGCAAGGTCAAGCTGATGGGAATCGACAATGTCGGCTTTGCCTATACGGGATGGTGGCGATCGGACTTGTACAAAAACGCGCATCCGTATACGCTTCTGCGTTTACTGGGCGCGTACGAGCACGGAGCGATCGTATCGAAATCGTTCGCGTCCCGCCATGGCCTTGCGCCCGGTGATTTAATCCGGGTGACCTTGCAGGGCGAGCCGATCGAGCTCGTCATCGTGGCCATTACGGAATATTGGCCCTCGTTGGAGCCGTCAGCTCCTTTCGTTATCGCAAATATTGACTACGTGTACGACCATATCCCGCTTATGCCTTATGCGCTTTGGCTGAAAATGGAGGAGGGAGCGAGGATGATGCCCGTAGTCCAGCATTTGCGGGAGCATGGCATTGAGACGGCCAGCGTAAAGGATGCGCGGAACGAAACGATATTGCGCCGGCTGCAGCCCTCAAGGGAGGGCGTGTTCGGTATTTTGACGCTCGGTTTTCTCGTGTCAGTCGCCGTTTCGTTTATTGGCTACTTAATATTTTGGCTGTTCAGCTTGGCGCGCAGGACGCTGCAAATGGGCATTTTTCGTGCAACGGGCTTGTCCCGCGGCGGATTGACCTTCATGCTGCTGGTCGAGCAGCTGCTTACGACAGGCCTTTCGATTGCGCTTGGTCTGGCAATCGGCAGAGCAGCCAGCCGGCTGTTTCTTCCGTTTCTCCAGGCAAGCGGGCAAAACCAGACGCCGCCATTTGCCATCGTGTTTCATATGAACGATACTGTTCAATTGCTATCGATCGTTACGGTTATGATTGCGATCGGCGCATTTCTGTTAACGATGCAAATCAGAAGACTGCGCGTCCACCAGGCGGTCAAGCTGGGCGAAGAAAGGTAGGATCGCATGATCGATTGCGAAGGGCTGGTCAAAATATTCAAATCGGACGGCGTAGAGGTCGTTGCGCTACAAGGACTTAATCTGAAGGTGGAAAAAGGCGAAATGTTCGCCATTATCGGCAACAGCGGAAGCGGTAAATCGACTTTGCTGAACATATTGGGCGGTCTCGATCGTCCAACGGCGGGAAAAGCGATTGTTGGCAACTGGAACCTGCTCGAAATCGGCGAGAAGGAGCTTGTTGATTACAAGCGCAATACGGTCGGTTTCATTTGGCAAAATAATTCGCGCAATCTGCTGCCGTACTTGACCGTTCTCGAAAACGTGGAGACGGCCATGATGGTCGCCGGCGGCTGCGATAGCGCCTACGCGAAGCAGCTTATCGAGTGGGTAGGCTTGACCCCGCGCATAAATAACAAGCTGACGCAATTGTCGGGGGGCGAGCAGCAGCGAACCGCCATCGCAATCTCGCTCGCCAATCGTCCGTCCTTGCTGCTGGCGGATGAACCGACCGGTTCGGTGGACGCGCAAACCTCGGATCAAATTATGGGTATTTTTCGCAAGCTGAACAAGGAAACCGGGGTTACGGTCGTCATCGTTACCCATGATTTGTCGCTGGCGCGCAAGGTTGATCGCGTCGTCGCCATCAGGGACGGCATGACGAGTTCGGAGATGGTCAAACGTTCACCGTTGCTTGCGTCGGAAGAAGACGACCCGTCGGCCGGTGAGCATGAGGAATATGCGGTTGTCGATCGATTTGGGCGGCTGCAAATTCCGATCGAACTGCGCGAGCGTATTGGCATTAAAGATAAAGTCAAGCTAACGGCGGAAGGCTCGAAAATTACGATCGAACTGCCGGAGCCGTCTTAGATTCGGAGTACAAACTTAGATTAAGGATAAGGAGTTGTTAGGAAATGTCGGCTTTACGAGCGCGCGAATACGAAACGGTCGTTCGGCCCTATATGCCGGAGTTGCGTAAATATTGTCTTCATTTGTCGGATTCGGTTTGGGACGGCGAAGACTTATATCAGGAAGTGCTGGCCAGGACATTTCGTTATTATGCGTGCTCCGGACCGATTGCGGATGTGAAGCCGTATTTGTTTCGTGCAGCCAGAAACCTGCGTATTGATCAGTCCCGCAAGCGAAAGCGACAACGGATCGGGTGGACGGCGCTCGAAACGTCTTGGAGGGATAGCAGCTTTGTTGAAGTGAGGGGATGGGTCGAGTGGGTGTACCGACGGCTTCCCTATCGCCAGCTTGTCGTCTGGCTGCTTTCCGATTATTTCCGTTATGCAATGAGCGATATTGCGCACGGTATTGGAATGACGATGTCGGCGGTTCGCTCGCTGCTTCATCGGGCCAGATCCAAATTGCGCGCATGTGTGAAGGAGCGGTTCGGCGATGGCGAACCGACCGTCAAGGAGCGCTTCGGCCCGGAAGCAGGCAAGCTGATCGACCTTTGGATGACCTGTATCATGAAGGATAATCCGGCAGCGTTGCTTCGGCACGCCGCGTCAGTCGGCGGAACGACATTCGGATAAGCACGTACGCATGATTGCAAGGGATTTGCCGCGCAGGGCGGCAATTATACAAGCACTCCTATGTTGCGGATAATCCGCTTCGTACGAGTGCTTTGTTTATGCCTATGGGATAGAATCCGAGCTTTACCTTTAATACTGTCCATAATCGTTTCCCTTGCCCTGGGAGAACATTAGATTGCTCTTTATTTTTTCATTAATAAGTAGATGAAATACGGAGCGCCGATTATAGCTATCATGACACCAGCCGGAATACCGTCCGGGTCTAGTATATTGCGTCCCAATGTATCAGCAATTAACAGCATCCAACTGCCGATAAGAATCGCAATAGGAATAAACAGCTGATTTCTCGGTCCCACCATGGCTTTGGCGATATGCGGGGCCATGAGTCCGACAAAAGAGATCCCTCCTGTGACAGAGACAGCAGAGGCAGCGAGCGCTACGGCAGTCAGGATTAAACTGATTCGTTCTTTTTCTATAGATACGCCTACCCCAATGGATACAGATTCACTGAGCATTAACAGATTTAAACGGTTAGCCTTGTATAACGAGAACGGAATCAGGATAAGCAACCACGGGACAATCGCCCAAATAAAGGGCCAATCAGCACCCCAGATACTGCCTGACAGCCATCTGGCAATAAAATCTACTTTTGATCGTTCTGCAGAAGAGATAAGCATAATCATAGCGCCGGATAGTGCCATGGAGAAGCCGATTCCGACAAGAATCAAACGGATGGGCTGCAGGCCAGTCTTTTTGTTATAAGCAAACAAATAGATCACGCAGGCTGTTGCCAGAGCGCCAATAAACGCGGCCAGGGGCAGCATGTAGATGAATGATCCTGCATGAATAGGAAAGAACAGAAAGAAGACGGCGACCCCAACTCCAGCTCCGGAGTTGATTCCGATGATGCCAGGATCAGCCAGATCATTGCGTGTCACTCCTTGCAGGATGGACCCGGATAAGGCCAATGCCATACCGGACAATAGGACAATGATAATTCTAGGCAATCTTACGGAGAACAGTACAAACTCTTCTTTAAAAGTACCTTGACCAAGCAGAGTCGGAAGTATTCGGTCAAAAGATACGGAGGATCTCCCTAGTCCTGCAGCCACAATAGCTGTGATGAGAAGAAGAGCCAGCAGCGTGATCACCGTAATGCGTTGTTTTCTAATTACTGAAGGATGGATCATGAGAGCACTTTGCCTCCTTTGTGAACAATTATCAGGAAGAATGGCAAGCCGAGCACAGCAATAATAGCTGCCACAGGAGTCTCATAATGTGTGTGGACAGTTCGTCCCAGTGTATCTGCAAACAACATAAATGTTGCTCCTGACAGCACGGACATGGGTAAAATGAAACGGTAGTCCTTGCCTACGAAGAAGCGGACAATATGGGGGATCATTAACCCTATAAATGCCATATTTCCTACCAGTGCAACGGAAGCGCCTGCCAAAAGGATAATGACCAGATACAGCATCATTTTTATTTTCACTATATTTTGCCCTAGTCCGGCAGCTACTTCTTCACTGAGACTAAGAATTGTCAATTGTCTGGATAGAAAGAGCGATACAATGATCCCAAAGCAGATAAAGGGAACGATAACCTGGAGTTGAGCCCATGTTGTTCCGACTAAGCCGCCAGATGTCCATAAAGAGACATCCTTTGATATTTTGAAGTAAAGGGAAATGCCTTCAGCAATTGCAAATAGGAAGGCTGAGATAGCCGATCCCGCAAGTACAATGCGTAGAGGGGAGAACCCGCCTTTCTTCATTGAGCCAATACTGAATACTAGCAAGGTTCCCACCCCAGCGCCGATAAAGCAAGCAATCATGATGCCTAACGTGCTGAGAGAAGGAATAAATGCCAATGCAATAGCTAAAGCAGCGTTAGCTCCTGCTGATAATCCCAGCAAGCCGGGATCAGCCAGCGGGTTCCTGGTCATGCCCTGCATAATTGCCCCAGATACGGAAAGCGCTGCTCCTACAAAGGCAGCAGCTACTTCCCGAGGCAAGCGAATTTGGCGAATAATCGATATGTTGTCTCCCTGGGCATGTGGTGTCAGTGCAGACCAAAGTTCATGGAATGTAATATCCGCTGCACCAAAAATCATCGCAATGATAAACATAGCCACAAGCCCGATAATTCCTGCGAACAGTTTATAAATAAAAGGGATAAAAATCGCTCCTTGCAAGGATTATTTTCCTAGAAAATGCTCGATAAAGAAGTCCAGTTGATAATCCAGGGTAAGCGCATCATTGAAGTAAAATACTTTCGCATTTGCTTCAAATACACGATTATTTTTCACAGCAGGCAAGTTTTTGTAGATATCTGTATTCTGGAAACTGTTGTCTGCATCAGGGTCTTTACTGAAGATGAGGTAATCTCCCGCATATTGTGGAAGAACCTCCACTGACAAAGCGTAGTAACCGTCTTTAAGAGCGCTCTCTTTGACTTTCTCAGGCATATTCAGCCCCATTTGTTGGTACAAAATTTCTGTTCCGCGTCCCCAGTTGTCGCCAAATACATAGAGTTCTTTCATGGAACTTTCAATAACAGATACGGTTGCATCTGGCCCGATCTTTGCCTTGATTTCTTCCCCGGCCTTGGATGCCCGAGATTTGAAGTTGTCGATCCAGGCTTGGGCTTCTTGTTCTTTATTTAATGCTTTGCCAATCTCCAAATGTTGAGCCAGAAAATCCAGCTTGCCATAGGTATATGTTATTGTAGGGGCAATCGTTTTTAATTTATCAATATTTTTGGCGATTGAAAGCCCGATAATCAAATCAGGTTCCAGTTCGATGATTTTCTCCAGATCTTCGTCAGAGACAGATTCCACATCTTTAAGTGCTTCTGCAAAGCGTGGATTTCCCTTCTCCCATGAAGTCACACCTGCCAGTGGAACACCAAGCTGCATTACATTGCCGGCAAAACCTGCCAGGACGACAACACGCTGCGGATGAGCAGGAACCTCAATAGGTCCATCTTCGGATTGATAAGTGATCGTGTCTTTTGTATGATCGGAAGCAGTTGCATTGCCTGAGGCTTCTAGTGTGCGGGCCGTGTTGGCAGAGGTGTTATTCTGCTGGGCTGAATTGCTGCATGCGCTAACGGCCAGCACCAACAGTATCAAGGGTAGTAGGAACAACTTTTTCATAACTAGAATCTCCTTTTAATAAATTGTAGGTTACACACATAGGTTTTTTGGTTCGCTGATCGATGCCAACCCAATACTTACTTCTTCTGTATAGAGGCGAACCATAGAATATCCTCCGTAAGTTATTCATTAATACTGATAATCATTATCAACATTGATAAATATATCGTCATTCTTTTTTAATGTCAATTGTTTTCTTGAATTGAGTCGGCTCGGGCAATGCTCGCGTGCGCTGCGAATCGATTATAATTTAGCTTTTTCTTTCCAGTTGCTGAACAATCGGTACACCATGTCCGTTCACCAGCCTCTGGACGGACTCCATTTGCTGAATATACTTCTTTGGCGTTAAGAAACTGAACTCCTTAAACTCTTTTATGAAATGATTTTGGTCAAAGTAACCCATCTCGAAAATACGATCAAGCGCCTCATTGTATTGCTTACGCTCCAGCAAATGAAGCACATTCTGGAAGCGCACGATACGGCTGAGAAGCTTGGGTGACACCCCTACAAATTTTTCAAAGGTTTTCAACATATAACGGCTCGAATATCCGGTATCCTCAGATAATTCCTTTACATTCAATGCCCCCCGGGAAGTAATGATTTTCTCTGTTAAATACTGGACGAGAGGAGGAATCTTCAGATCGTCGCGAAAATGCTTCAGATAAAAGATTTCGAACGCACGAATTCTACCCTCGAAACTGGATTGCTCCGCAATTTTCTCAAGCAGTTCCGTGGCATGGGGGAACACTTCTTGCACCGGAATTTGCATCTCACTAAATTCGCCGATCGGATACTTAAAGAAAAACTCCGCGTATCCAGGCATGAAGCATATGACGAAATATTCACATTCCGAGCGGATAAAAACACCCTGCCTGCCTGTGAAGATATTCCCGCAAATATTGGCCGATGGATGCTCCCTGTGACAGCAAATCACGAGATGCAGGCATCTGTCGGGAGCTATGAATATCTGGTTTTTATTGAACTCATTGATATAAAATCCATAAAATAAAAGCCCGCCTTGAAAGAGGGGCGAAGCATCCGTTCGGCGTTCAATGTATGTGTCCAGAACCTTTTTGAAAATGTGCGGGTGATACGGATATGTTCTTCCATTAGCCGGCCTCATGAAAACCTCTCCCCTTTCTAATCCCAATAACTCCTATAGGATAATATTAATGTTTTATAATAATCACTTTCCTCTAGGTTGTCCTTTTTATAGTTCCGTTTTTTACTATATTTTCGTTCTAAATCCCCATATAATCTATTAAACCGAATGAGTTTACTCGGAATTGTAGTTTAAGGAGGCTTTGATATAACTCTAATTTAGAGTGATAAATAGAGGATTATCATTTTGGAACTAGGACTTGATTATCTTTTGAACACAGTGTCAGAAAGAGAGAGGCTATGAAACTAAATATATATAACGACTGTCTGAACCGGGACTGGGAACGTGTAGCCCAAATTATGAATTACTTCGGGTTATCCGACGCTCTGGACCAAGCCCATAAGCAGGCCTTCGAGAACAGCTACGTTGTTACTTTCGTTTATGACGACGAGACTTTGATCGGATTCGGACGCGCCATCTCTGACGGTGTATCCCAAGCTGCCATATATAATATTGCCGTAGCTCCAGAGTATCACAATCAAGGTATTGGCCGACTGATTATTGAGGATTTGTTGAAATTCGTCAAACACTGCACTGTCGTCTTATATACACACCCTGATAAGGTGAATTTTTACAAACGTCTAGGGTTTCGTCGAATGAAAACCGGGATGGCTATCTATCGGAACGAAGACAAGCTCGAGGAAATGGGATTTATTGAGTAGATTTGGATATTTGTCTAATCAAAGGGTAATTTAAGGGAGATAGAACGATGACGACAGAGAATTTGCAATCCAATGCCAATCCAAGACCAAAAGAAATCGAGCATGAGCTCGACGAAAAAGGATATTTTAACCGTCAAAAAAATCGTTTTACCACCCCGTTCGGCGATGGTGAAAGCAAACTTCCGATTGAAGCGGGGCGCTACCGTCTGATCTGGTCCAAAGGCTGCCATTGGTCAAATCGGACTTCGATCGTACGGGAACTGTTGGGTTTAGAAGAAGCAATAAGTGTTAATTTAGTGAAACATGGAGAACATGGGCAGGATGTTGGCTGGGAATTTCTCTACGATGAGAATGGAACCGACCCGGTGCTTGGCGTACAGTTTCTGAGAGAATTATATACGAATGCGGAGCAGAATTATGAAGGAAGGGCGACCGTGCCGGCAGTAGTTGATATTACAACGAAAAAGGTCGTCAATAACGATTACGTATGGTTAACCAATTACTTGGAGAACGAGTTCGCCCCGTTTCACAAGCCAGGGGCCCCTGATTTGTATCCCATCCACTTAAGGGAAGCAATCGACAAGTATAACGATTTTTTGTTTCACAACGTCAACAATGGTGTGTACAAGGCGATGTTCGCTCGGTCCATAGAAGCTTATAATGACGCCTATAACCAGCTATTTTCGGCGTTGGATACTATTGAAGAGACATTGGATACGAATCGCTTTCTCTTCGGCGACTATGTTACGGACTCCGACGTCCGGTTGTTTGTTACACTGGCCCGCTTTGACACTGACTATTTCAAATATTTAGGACCGCTTCGCAACCGTATCGTTGATTTTAAGAACATCTGGGGTTATGCGCGCGACTTATACGAAATTCCGGCATTTAAGAACAATACTTATCTGCGGGATATAGTCAAATCAAATGGAAACAAATCGATCCTTTTTGTAGATTTCAACACCCGGTTTTGGGATCAAATCGATTATGAAGGTCTTTGGTCAACGCCGCATGACAGACAAACTAAAAGCGCTGACCCGGAGCAAAAATTTTTTACTGGGCAGGCAGGGGGATTCTAAAAGATGAGAAAAACAAGCAAGCTCGCATTTGTTCTGACGGCCGCACTTCTGCTGATCGTCGTCACAGCCTGCGGAAATAACGCTGGCAAAGAAACAGCCAGCGGGGGACAGACTACTGTAAATATCGCCACAGGAGGCTCAGCCAAGCCTTTTACTTTTGTGAACGACACTAATAAAATCGACGGATACGATATTCAAATCGTAAAAGCGATTTTTGAAGGACTGCCCCAATACAAAGCAAATATTGAAACAACCGAATTCTCGTCCATCTTTGCCGGATTGGATACCGATCGTTATCAGATCGGCGCCAACAATTTGGGCAGCAATAAAGAAAGAAAAGAGAAGTACATTTATTCCGACCCAATTTTCGAAAATCAATTCGTGATTGCCGTCAAGGCAGGTCGGACCGACATCAAGACATTCTCTGATCTTGAAGGTAAAACGACCGAAGTCAACCCCGGCGTAAACTATACGATTGCTTTGGAAAACTATAATAAGGATAGCGCTAAAAAGCCGGTTGTATTGAAATACACAGAGGCCGAGCTGGCAGCCCAACTGCAGCATGTGGAGGACGGGGTGATCGACTTCTCTATATTGGATGGCCCTATGCTTCAGCTCTACATCAAGGAGTATCATCTCAAGCTTACCGGAATTCCGCTATCGCAGGAGGATTCTGATCGGATTGGCGTACCGTACAGCTATCTCATCCTCAGCAAGGGCAAGAACAGCGAACAACTGGTTAAAGATGTTAACCAACGAATTAAGGAATTGATTACGGACGGTACGATTTCCAAGATAAGCCAACAATATCTGGATGGTGACTTTGCGCCTAAAATTCAATAAAGGAATCTTATTATGCCTACTATTTTTGATATTGAGCTTGTGTTTAGCCTGATTCCCAAGCTGCTTAAATACTTGCCGGTAACGCTCGAACTTACCGTTATATCCATGATTGCGGGGCTCCTGCTGGGGCTCCTGCTTGCTATCATCAAGATGAAGAAAATCCCCGTCCTTTATCAAATTAGCGTTGTGTTTATTTCATTTATCAGGGGTACGCCTATCTTGGTTCAGTTGTATTTGTGTTATGCTGGAATTCCGCTGCTCCTGAAATACTACAACTATTATCATGAGACAAGTTACAATGTGAATTCCATTCCGGCCGTCTTTTATGTGTTGATTACTTTATCGCTTAATGAAGCGGCATACAATTCAGAAGTCATTCGAGCTGCCCTGTTATCCGTTGACAAAGGTCAGACAGAAGCTGCTCAATCGCTAGGCATGACGTATGGACAGGTCCTAAGGCGCATCATCCTTCCGGAAGCCTTCATCGTCGCTCTGCCAACACTGGGCAATAGCCTGATTGGACTCATGAAGGGAACCTCGCTTGCATTTGTCTGCTCGGTCGTCGAAATTACGGCACAATCGCGGATTTTGGCCGGAAATAATCTTCGGTTTTTCGAGTCCTATGTTGCGGTGGCCTTGATTTATTGGGCGATGACGATATTGATTGAGCGGGCGATTGTATTCTTGGAAAAACGACTTGATATTGATTTCAAGAGTATGAGGAAAAGAAAAGGGGATGTGATCCTTGATTGAGATTCGGGGCTTAACAAAGTCATTTCATCCTCATACCATACTGAATCATATTGACTTGACGATTCGAACAGGAGAGATTGTTGCCGTTATCGGTTCCTCAGGCGCGGGAAAATCCACATTGTTAAGATCCATCAATCTTCTGGAAATTCCGGATAAAGGAACGATCAAGATTGGGGAAGTTAAGGTTGACATTGTTAAGCGAACAAAAGCGGAGACACTGGAGCTCCGTAAAAGAACGGCCATGGTATTTCAGCAATTTAACCTATTTCGTCAAAAGACAGCCCTTGAAAACGTAATGGAAGGATTAATTATCGTCAAGAAAATTCCCAAAGAAGATGCGCGTAAAATTGCTATGCTTCAGCTTGAAAAAGTCGGCCTAATTCATAGAATCCATCATTACCCAAAACAATTGTCCGGCGGGCAACAACAGCGTGTAGCGATTGCACGTGCTTTGGCTATGCAGCCGCAGCTCCTGTTGTTCGATGAACCGACCTCGGCTCTCGATCCCGAATTGGCCGGAGAAGTGCTGGATACGATCAAGAAGACTGCCGAAGAAGGAAACACCATGCTGCTGGTTTCCCATGAAATGAGTTTTGTCCGTAAAATAGCTACGAGAGTGCTGGTACTCGATCAAGGTGCTATCGTGGAAGACGGAGCGCGGGAAGAAGTATTTTCAAATCCCAAATCGGAACGAACCAAGCAACTGCTGGCCAATTACTATCGAGACCGGGACCCGGAATTCGCAATCTGAAATGGACCTTCCACGTATTCATGAAGAAAAAAAGCTTCTAACACCGCTTATTTGCCTAATTATTTTTGTATACTGTTCCAAAAAATTTTAAATGACACATCTAGCGCATATTCGAAGGATTGTTTTGTATTGTATAACAAATGAACGATCAATCCATCGAATAAAATGATGAAGCTTAGAGAACACTCATCCGGTGTAAAATTGAGTGATTCTTTCTCAAAGACCTTTACGATTTCTGTTTTTAAAGAATCTAAATATAAAAGGTAATGAGATGAAACAAAAGATTCAATTTCTAACGGCGTAGAAAAGGAGAAGATTTGCAAAAAGCTTGAATTTATCTTATCGTGTGCTCGCAATTTCATCTCCTTTAAGAATGTATAAAGGATTTCTTTTGAAGGTTTACTTGATAAATGATTGAAAAGTTGTTGAGTGAACAAAATTTCTTCCTCTATGACTTCACTATAAATTTCCTTGAACAATTCTTTTTTTGAAGGAAAATGGTAAGACATAGATTGCTTAGTTATACCGGACTCATTAGCGATTTGCGCCATCTTAACACCTTCATAACCATGCTTGTAAAAATGTTTAATGGCTATTTGCTTTATTTTTTTTTAGACATTTGTACCTCCTATAATAAGTTGAACGAAAGAACCTTTCACACGCAGGCCTTGCCTGACTTTCTTTCGTTCAACTTATATAGCTTATTGGATTGCTGCTTTTTTAGTACCAAGTAACCCACATACATCATAAACATTAAAATATAAATGAATGTGGCTACAATATAGGTCACTTGATAAGATGTTGCTGCTGCGACTAGCCCAAGTATTAGAGAGCCTCCGCCAATGCCGATATCAAAAAAGTTAAAAAAAGTTGCCATAGCATGTACGTGTTCGTGTTCATCAACTAAATTGATAGCCCATGTTTTAAGCGCTGGTAATAGAGAGCCAAAACCAAAACCGTAGAAGACGGCTGCTGTAAAGAAGGCAAAATCAGTAGTAGCGATATACAAAGTACTTAAAGCAATAATCGAAAAAATGGAACCTGGAATCAGGATAATAGGTGGTCCATATCGATCAAAGAGCTTTCCGGAAATTAAGCGAATGAAGAAACTTGCTGCTGCAATAACAAAGAAAAATAATCCGACTTGTGAAAAGTTTTTTTCAATCGCATATAGGGAAAAGAATGACATGATTCCCCCTGCAGCTATACCTACTAATAAAATGAGAATTGCAGGAAAGAGAACCCTCTTTTCCAGTAATTTCATTTTAACCTCGGTTTCTTTATCTAATTGTTTTCCTTCCGGCGCTCTTTTAATAAGAAAGGCCATTACGGCAGCTAAAAGCAAAACGGCCAATCCCCCTAAAAACAACCTTTGGAAGTCGTAGAGTTCTAGTGTCATGGTCCCCAACATTGGACCAACAGATATGGCTACTGTTTCTCCTGCACCAAAATAGCCGATACCTTCCCCGCGACGTTGTTTAGGTACTATTTCGGCTGCAAGAGTAGCAAAGTACGTCGTTATGAGACCGAATCCTGCCCCATGAATCAAACGAATGATTAACAACATACTTATATCATTTGAAAGATAATATGCACCTGTTGCAAGGGCATTAATCATAATACCAAAAGTCAACAAAAACTTTTTATCCATTTTACTCGCAAGTAAGCCTGAGAATGGCCGGATCAGTATAGCTGATAGCATAAATATACCAGTAACTAAACCAACCTGACTAGCCCCGCCTCCTAAATTTTTAACAAACAACGGTAAGGTGGGCAAAAGCATTTCAAATATCATAAAAACTAAAGCGTTTGAAACTACAATAAAAATAAAGGATAATGACCACATTTTATGATTTACTTTTGTGCTATTCATACAGCATGTCTCTCCTCTTTGTTTTTAGCCGACAAGATCATTATATATGACCATAGTCACAAGTCAAGTGTTATAAAATAAGGTTTTTATTTTAATTTTATATGACACAAGTCATATAAAATGATTTTGCTTTGCCCGAAAATGTTATTTCAATGACGTAGCTAAATGCAAACATTAATGGAACCTAAACAACCGGGGAACAAAGCCATGACGATGATGAATATTACGCCATATGTGAATCATCATATGGACGAATTGTCAGGCGGTCAGCGGCAGCGGGTATGGATTGCTATGGCGCTTGCCCAGCAAACGGATATTCGCCGGCAGAAGTCATTACGAGCAATCGAATCTATGAAATTTTTGGCCTCAACTGTACGGTCAGTAAGGACCCGGTATCCGGCTCGCCCTTAGTCGTGCCTTCATGTACAAGCAGGGCTCTCTTGCTAGTTACAATGGAATTGTTGCAATGAACCTTCATTTTCACTTCAATCAGATTCGATGACAAGCGTATTTATATTGAATCCATTGCTGCGCTTACTCCACTATTCGATTGTTGACAATGTCTGTATAATGGATTTTAGTAAGCGTTTTCTGCCCCCCCAGGGATGGCAAAGCCCACTTACGCTTGCAAAGGCGATAGAAAGGAGAATGAGTGGATGCAGGTTGCCAGGCAATGGATGAACCAGGTGAGGCAACGATTATCTGATATCAGCATTACGAACAAATTGGCGATATTTTATGTCCTGATTCTGATCATTTCAATTACCGTCTGCACCTTGCTCTATCAACAAATCTATTCCAGATTGGTCTATAACAAGATTGGCGAAGCATCCATCCAAATTCTTTATTCTATCAAGTCGAGTGTCAATCAGACGATCGACAATCTGAATAACTATTCCAAGATGACGTTAGCCAACGAGGATCTGCAGTCCACGTTAAGGAATCGCAATATATATTCGGATTTGGCGACGCAGAAGCGTGTCCATGAATATTTAGTGCACTTAATCGAGGCGGTGCCGCAGATCGAATCGGTCTATTTCTTTGACAACGAATCCCATGAATATATGGTAGGCAACCTTGGCATCAACCAATTCAAGCTAGGCAGCATTGAAGATGCGAGCTGGTATCACGAGGTTCTGGACAATAATGGCTCTTATATTCTGAAGCTGAACGGAGGAGGAGCGTTCTTTAAGGATGAGAAGCGCAACTTCGTCTCGATGATTCGGGTGGTACGGGATACGGAGAGCATCAAGCCGATCGGCATTTTAATTCTCAATATTCGTGAATCGGCTTTCCAGCTTTCTTATGGCGATATCGTTGATCAATACAAGACAAATATTACCCTGTTGGATGAGAACAAGGAGAGCATTGTCAACACGGACGATGCTACTAATGAATTGGAGGGCTATCTGAGTAAGGTAGAAACCAAAGAATACGACGTCAAAAGAATGCAGATAGACGGAGATGACATGATCGTCTCTCACCTTAGAGATAGTCAGTTCAACTGGAATATCGTCAGCATGATGCCTGTAAGGGAACTGTCGAGCGAGTCCAGAGCTGTCAATTGGATTGGTGTTGCCGTTATCGTCATGAACAGCATTCTCTTGTTCATCGGGTCGGTGTTTATATCCAGAATGATTACAACTCCCATTAAGAAGCTGCTTGCATCCATGCGAGGTATTGAGCGAGGTGTGTTTAAGCCGGTGGAGATCAATGTCGGGAGGAATGAGATCGGTCGGCTCAGAGACGGCTACAATATCATGATCAGCGAAATTCAGAATCTCATCAAGCGAGTCATCGAAGAGCATAAGATCAAGAGGCAAACCGAGTTGAACTTGCTGCAGGCGCAAATCAAGCCCCATTTTTTATATAATACGCTGGATTCGATCAATGCTCTGGCCATCACAGGCAAGACGGATGAGGTTAGCGAGATTGTAGAGGCGCTGGGCCATTACTATCGTATCAACTTAAGCAAAGGCAGGGAGATCATCACAATCGGGGAAGAACTGGATGGGCTAAGAAGCTACCTGGCGATTCAGAAAATCCGATACGGCAGCATGTTCGATGTTGTCTACGAGGTTGATGAGCGTATTCTTAACCGCCGCATTCCGAAATTGATTCTGCAGCCGCTGGTGGAGAATGCTTTGTACCACGGCATTCGTGCACAAGGCGAGCCTGGTGTCATTACGGTAACAGCCAATCTCGCGGCTGGTTCGATTTTGCTTCAGGTAGCTGATGACGGCGCAGGGATGGATGAGGAGATGCTGCAACTGCTATCCGGCGAGAAGCTGGATTCGGATGCTGTCAGCTTCGGAGTGAGAGGAACGATGGAACGTTTGCGAATTTTCTTTGGGGTCGACCACATCTGTCAGATCGAGAGCAAACCTGGGAATGGGACCAAAGTGACCATACAGATACCGGATACGGAGGGAAGCGAACATGATAGAGGCTCATTCAGCCAGTATGATTAGATTGATGCTCGTCGACGATGAATTTTTGATACGGGAGCTATTGAAGAGACGAATCAATTGGGCGCAACTTGGCATGGAGATTGTGTGCGAGGCCGCGAGCGCTCATGAAGCGCTGGAACTCGTCGAACAATTCGAGCCCGACATCATTGTAACGGATATCTGCATGCCTGTTATGGACGGGATTGAACTAAGCAGACAGATTCTCAAGAAGCGTCCGGGCATGCAAATCGTGGTGCTGACCGGGCATGAGGAATTCGAATACGCCAAGCGCAGCATTAATGCGGGAATCGCAGATTTCTTATTAAAGCCGATCAATGCCAATGAGATCGAGCGAGTTGCGCTCAAAATCAAGGCGAAGCTGCTGGAGGAACGGAACCAGCGGCATGAATTGGAGGCGTTAAAGCAGAGACTGGAAGTCAATCTGCCCTTCTTGAGAGAGAAATTCCTTCATGAGTTGATTCATCAGGAGCTGGAGTTGGATGATATCCAGGAAGCGCTGTCTTACTACGGGTTGAACATACACAGGGATGAAGCGAATTATCAGATCGCTATCCTGGAGTCGGAATTCGACCACACTGCCGAAGCGAACGGGGAAGAGGCCAAACTGCTGCTTGGTATGCAGTGCAAAGCCGTGATCTGCGACTATTTTCATGGGCGGGGCAGCGTTCATCTCTTTTCCGAGTACGACAAGCGAATCGTTCTGCTGAGCAACGACGCGGAAGTGAGTTTGTCAGAATGTTGTGAAGTGATCCAGTCTGAACTGATCGAGCGGTTTTCGTGTGTGGTGAATATCGGGATCGGCACTGCGGTTCATGAGCTTAAATATTTGCAGCGGTCGTACAATGAAGCTAGCGAGGCGCTCGATTATAAAATTATCGTTGGCAAAAATCAGGTGGTCTGCTATGACGAGCTCGTTTTCTTAGCTGGCGGGCATGCTCCAATGCAACCGAAGGGACTAGATCAGCTCAAGTTCTATATCAAAACTGGACTATTGGAGAAGGCGGATCTGCTGATCGAGGACCTGTTCACGAATGTCGGCCCGCTTCAGAGCGGAACGCTCGACGCTATAAGGCTGCTGGCCCTGGATGCAGTGACTGCCGGTTTGCATGCGCTGCACGAATTGGGAATCGAAAGCTCGGACGGTTGGATAGAGCAGGTTCAGCCTTTCAATTCGATCCTCAAGCTGGATACGCTGCCAGCTATCAAAACTTACTTGAAGGATTTTAGCTTAAGCATGATCACCTATATTAATGGGCTCAATACGAAGAAAGTCAATCTGGTCGTCCAGCAGATTAAGGAATATATTCAGCAGTACGCAGAGGACGCCAGCCTGTCTTCTTCCGGAATCGCCAAAACCTTCTATTTGAATCAAAGTCATCTAAGCCGGTTGTTCAAACTGGAGACGGGCCAGACCGTAATTGAATATATGACGCGGATTCGAATGGAGAAAGCTATTGAACTGCTGAAATCTACGGATTTGAAAGTGTACCAGATTGGGGAGCGGGTAGGAATTCCAGACCCTCACTACTTTAGCATCGTGTTTAAGAAGGTCACTGGCAAGTCCGTCAACAATTATCGAAAAACGTCACTATGAAGGTTCATGGGCAACAGGAGTCGTGGAAGGACGGTTAGCGCGCGCTAACCGTCCTTCCCATCTATAAAAAGGCGTTTTTTTGAAAATATAAGAATTTACAAAGTTCCTGCTATAACTGGCTTATATTTCACCACGAAACGAAGTTTTTGCTCGTCAAAGGACGGCAAAGCCGTTTACGCTTGCAGGCATGCAAAAATAGTGAAATCTTGCGTCAAAATTATGAATCGAACCGCAAGGCGAAAGCTGGTACTCTAAGTACAGAAAGAAAACAAAAACTTTATGGGAGGTCGATTTTGTGAAAGGGTTTTCAATCAAAGCAATTTCGCTCACAATCATTGCCGGTGTAATGCTTAGTCTGGCTGCTTGCGGCTCCAGCAATAGCGGTTCAACTCCTGCGTCGCCTGATTCATCTGCAGGTTCATCGGATTTGAAAGCGTCTACAAAAAAAGTGACGTTGAAGATGTGGCACCAATGGGCGTCCCCTAACGACGGCAATACGAAAGCGCTTCGCGAAGTGCTGGACGAATGGAATCGCAACAATCCTGATATTCAGATTGTCGACGATGGAATCGACGGGGAGTCGTACAAGACCAAGATCAAAACGGCAATCGCCGCAAACGAAGCACCCGATATTTTCTATGCGTGGGGTGCGGGCTTTGCGAAACCATTCGTAGAAGCGAACGCTGTGCTTCCACTTGACGACTATTTGAAAGACGGCACAAGCGAAAAGCTGCTTCCGGGTTCTTTGACAAATGTGACGTATGACGGGAAAGTATACGGATTGCCTACCAGCCTTTCGGTGGCTTCCTTGTACATCAACAAAGAAATCTTCGACCAGAACAATGTCAAGATTCCGACGACGTTCAGTGAACTGCTGGATGCCGTCAAGGCGTTCCGGGAGAAGAATATCACGCCGATCGTAGTGGGACAGAAGGATCTCTGGCCGGGCATGTACTGGTACGACATCCTTGCGATTCGGACTGCTGGCGCTCAAGGTGCGCTGGATGCGCTGAATAACCAGGCGTCCTTCGATACACAGCCATTCAAGGATGCAGCTGCAAAACTGCAAGAACTGGTTGCAGCAAAAGCATTCAATGACAGCAAGTTTTCGACTGGCTACAACGAGATGGTTAGCGACTTCACGCAAGGCAAGGCTGCGATGGTCTACCAGGGCAATTGGCTTGGCGGTTCTGTTGAAGATGATCAGTCGCTCGTCAAAGGGAAAGTTATCGCGATTCCGTTCCCGGCAGTTGAAGGCGGCAAGGGAACAGCAGACGAGTTCTTCGGCGGCGCGATTGATGCATTGTGGGTAAGCGCCAATACGAAATATAAAGAAGAAGCAGCCAAGGCTGTAAAATATTTGACCGAGCAAATGTCCAATAAGCTGTACGAATCCGGCGCGGGTCTGCCAAGCTGGCAAGTATCGGGCGTTGACGAGTCCAAGATTAGCGATCTGACCAAGCAGACGGTAGAGATGCTGAAGAGCGCGACCCATACCGTTATGTGGTGGGATATCTTCCTTGAAGGCAAAGATGCGGACAGGCACAAAAATCTGGTAGCGCAGTTGTTCGACGGCAAAATGACGCCTGACGAATATGCCGCACAGATGCAAAAAATTAATGAGGCTAAGAAATAATCAAGCTGAGCAACTGGCACAGCACTCCTCAGAGGCGGCCGGCGCCTGTAAACCGGTCGTCGCTGTGGAAGGAGGAGGACTATGGATAAAGTATTAGGAGATCGAAGGGCGATTGCTCTGTTTGTTTTGCCCACGCTCATCTTGTTCGCAGCAATTATCGCAGTGCCTATTTTACTATCCGGCTATTACAGCTTGTTGGACTGGGACGGTATCGGTGAAGGAACCTTTGTCGGCCTTCAGAATTATGCCAATCTCTTGTTCCAAAATACGGACGGCTTCGGCAAGTCAGTTGTCAACTCCATTATCCTGCTTCTTCTCTCTGTATTCGTGCAGCTGCCGATTGCGCTTGCCCTGGCGCTTATTCTGGCAAGAGGTATTAAAGGGGAGGTACTATACCGGACCGTATATTTCATTCCGGTTATTATGTCTACGGTTGTCATTGGGCAGCTCTGGTTGAAAATTTATAACGCGGATTACGGTCTGTTAAATGCAATGCTTGGAAGCATCGGGCTGGATTCATGGAAGTCAGATTGGCTCGGCGATACAAGCAAAGCGTTGCTTGCAGCTTTTGTTCCTATTCTATGGCAGTACACGGGGTATCACATGCTCTTGATGTACGCTTCGGCAAAATCAGTATCTGAAGAAATTTATGAGGCGGCGCGAATCGACGGAGCAACAGGCATCACGAGCGCGCTCAAGATCACTATTCCGCTAATTAAGCCGATGATCGAGGTATGTATCATTTTTGCCGTGATCGGCTCGCTGAAAATTTTCGATCTGATTTATGTGTTGACTCGGGGAGGCCCGTTGCATGCGACGGAAGTGCCCAGTACATTGATGTACAAATCGATCTTCGACCAGTATCAATACGGTTACGGCAGCTCGATTGCCATATTTATTATTGCTGAATGTATTATTTTCACACTTATATTACAGAGAGCCTTCAAAAGCGAATAAAGAGATAGCAGGTGAAGAGATGCGAAGAAACTATATTTCGTTAAAAGGCGGATGGGATATCAAGATGATCGGTTTAAATATTGTGCTGGTCATCGGCATGCTTACTTGCTTATATCCGCTAATTTGGTTGGTGTTGTTCTCACTTAAGGACAACAATGAGATATTCGGGGGAAATATCGCGGGTCTACCCACGCAGTTCCTCTGGGAGAATTACAAGGAAGCGCTGATTCAGGCCAAAGTTGGGGTTTATTTTACCAACAGCGTGTTTGTCACGGCCATTACGATCGCGGCTACTTGCTTTCTGTCGCTCACTTCTTCCTATGCGATTATTCGGATGCGTTGGAAGCTTAGCAAAGTTACATTGAATTTGTTGCTGCTCGGGTTGATGGTGCCGCAACATGCCGCTTTGCTTCCCCTCTTTATTATATTGAAAAAATTGAGCATACTTGATTCCTATTGGGCATTAATCATTCCCTATACATTATTCGCCATTCCGATGGGTGTTTTTATCTTCTCCGGGTTCATGAAGGGGATTCCGAGAGAACTGGAAGAAGCGGCATGTATTGACGGATGCAATATTTATCAGATTTTGTTCCAAATCGTGTTGCCGCTTGTAGCGCCGGCACTGGCTACCATTGCAATTTTCACGTACCTGTCTTCATGGAACGAGCTGATGTTTGCCGTGACCTTCATTAATTCCTCCTCGCTTAAGACGATAACGGTGGGGATTCAAACGATGGTCGGTCAATATTCGACTTCCTGGGGACCGATAGGGGCCGGACTCGTTGTTACAACGCTGCCGACGATTCTTATCTACACTTTCCTGAGCGGACAGGTGCAGAAAAGCTTAATTGTTGGTGCGGTTAAAGGATAAAAAAATAAAAGAGAAGTGGAGAGGCTGCTGGTGCTAAACAAGTTAAAAACATTTCATACGGACCAGTTTCTGTACGGGGTTTGCTATTATCCCGAACATTGGGACGAGGAATTATGGGACGACGACTTTCGCAGAATGCGGGAAATGGGGATAAACGTAGTTCGCATGGGGGAGACGGCCTGGAACCTGTGGGAGCCAGAGGAGGATGTTTACTCCTTCGACGTGTTCGATCGGGCAATCGAGCTTTGTGAAAGCCATGGACTGAAGGTAATTCTGGGAACGCCTACGTATGCGCCTCCCGCTTGGCTGACAGCCAAGTATCCCGAATCGCTGCGTCAGGACTTCTATGGCAATGTCATGCATCACGGTTCACGCAGACATGTGAATTACACAAGCCGCATTTTCCTTGAAAAGTGCGAAAATATTGTAGCCGCTTTGGCTGAGCATTATAAGAATCGCGAAAGTGTGATTGGCTGGCAGATTGATAATGAGTTGAATTGCCATATGGATGTCAGTTTCGCGGACAGCGATCGCGAAGCATTCCGCGAATGGTGCAGAGCCAAATACGGCGGCTTGGCCGAACTGAACATAGCGTGGGGAACTGCATTCTGGGCGCAGACCTATACGGACTGGAGTCAAGTTGATCTGCCCCGTCCGACAGCGACTTATCATAGCCCGGGACATTTGCTTGATTTCTATCGATTTACATCCGATTCCGCGATCGGGTTCGCAAAGTTGCAATACGACGTTCTTAAACGCGCCAATCCGGAAACTTTCGTTACGCACAACGGTCTTTTCGATAATATTGATTTTGCCAAGCTTACAGAGGAAGCGCTCGACTTCATTTCGTTCGATTCGTATCCTGCTTTCGCGTTGATGCAGCGTAAGTCAAGCCCGGAATACTTTAAGGACCGGATATTCAGTATGAAGCTTAGCAGGGTGAGAGGGCTGTCCTCCAAATTTATCATTTTGGAGCAACAGGCTGGCCCTGGCGGACAATCCGGTTCCGTCTTGCTGAATGGTGTGAGCGACTATCTGCATAAGACGCCAAAACCTGGACAAATGCGGTTATGGGCGTGGCAGTCTGTTGCCCATGGGGCTGACGGCTTGCTGTTCTTCCGCTGGCGCACCTGTCCCTTTGGCGCAGAAACGCTATGGCATGGCTTGAATAACTATGGCAATCAACCAAACAGGCGGCTTGAAGAAGCAAAGCAGCTGGGTCAGGAATTTGAGAAGACGGGTCCGCTTCTGATTGCAAGCGATTCCAAGGCACAAGCAGCGATCCTGTACGATTACGATAATGACAGCAATAACAAAATTGACGGATACATCGGCCAGCAAATGTGGCGCAGTGAAGAATTGGTATATCAAGCGCTGAATGAGCGCCATATCATGACCGACGTTATTCCGAATACCGCTTCGATGACAATTGAGGACTTGAGCCAGTATAAGCTCGTAATCTGCGTCAATGCCCAACTGCTGGACGAGGAGGACGCGGCAAAGCTGCACGCCTATGCCCAAGGGGGAGGAACCGTTGTCTTTGGCCCGCGAAGCGGTTATAAGAACAGGAACAATACGGCTCGCATGCTGCCGTTGCCGGGTATTCTGAGAGAGCTTACCGGCGTTGAAATTCACGATTATACGATGGTGGATGAATCCGACGATGTGGGCGTGCAGTTCGAAGGAACGGACACCACCGTCAATACCTTTCACTTTAACGAGGTGCTGGAGGCGAAAGGGGAACACTCCGAGGTTGTGGCACGGTATACATCTGACTATTATGAGCGGGAAGCGGCAATTGTGCGGAATGCTGTCGGAGACGGGGTAGTTATCTACAGCGGAACGGTGCTTACAGTTGATACGACTGCATTGATTCTGGATAGCCTTCATATTCATGATTCGCTGGCTGATTGGGTCGAGGCGCCGAAGGAAATTGAGGTTGTAAGACGCGAGCACGCGGATGAGGCAATCTATATCTTCTTGAATTACCTGAATAAGCCCGTTCCAGTGAAATTTAATGAGGAGGTGATTGAGACATTATCTGGAAACAAGCTTGAAGGGCTGTTCGAACTGCAGCCTTATGATGTACTTTTCATCAGAAGAAAGGAATCTGCACATCCAAAACCACGTGGAGAGGAGTAATTGAATTTATGATGAAAATTAAACGGAAACAGATCACCAGGCTTATGAAGGGGACGCTGGCAGGACTGATTTTAAGTTCAACGCTAAGTTTCGGGAGCTCAGCCTTGGCGGCTGGAAATGCGACGATCAAGTGGAATACCGAGTATCAGGAGATTGACGGTTTTGGCGTATCAGGGGCGTTCCACCAAGCTTATCATTTGCAGCAAAGCAGCCCTACTGTCCAGAATGAGGTATTGGACTTATTGTTTTCAACGACCAATGGCGTAGGCTTATCGATTATCAGAAATGATATTGGAGACGGGGGCGTCTGGAACGATGTGGCCAGTTGGCCCCATGCCACCATCGAACCAACGGAAGGCAACTACAATACGGATGTGCTGAATGACGATCAATTATGGTTCATGAATGAGGGCAAGAAGCGCGGAGTTGATCGCTTCTTCAGTACGGTATGGAGTCCTCCGGGATGGATGAAGACCAACGGGAAGGTCGAAGAGGGCGGAAGCTTGAGACCCGACAAGTACCAAGCCTTCGCAGATTATCTGACCCGATATATTAAGGATTACAAGTCCAAATTCGGTATCGATATTTACGCAATCTCACTCGCGAACGAGCCTAACAACAAGACTTACTATTCGTCGAACGAATGGACGGGTGCACAATTCCGCGACTTTATTAAGTCCAACCTGATCCCGACGTTTGACAACAATAACATCACTTCGAAAGTTATTTTGGGCGAGACAGCCGAATGGGATGAAAGTATTGCGGTGCCGGCGCTACAGGACGCAACGGCAGGCTCGCGCGTCGATATTACAGGCGTTCACGCATACGACGCTGGAGTCGGTGTACTCCCGGTCTCGCAAAGCAAGAACAAAAAAGTTTGGCAGACAGAAGTCGGAAACTTGGGTCCTAATGACAACTCGCTTAACGACCAGTTGTTTTGGGCCAAATTGATTAATAGCCACATGCTCAGCAATGCAAGCGCCTGGATGTATTGGTGGGGTGTTACCGTCAAGGATAACGGCGAAGCCCTCGTTAATAACCTGAATTCGGCCACTAATACGTATACGATTTGCAAGCGCGTGTATGCAATTGGGAACTATAGCCGCTTTATTCGTCCAGGATATGTTAGAATCTCTGTGAATGAGAATCCGACAAACGATGTTTACGTAACGGCATACAAGAACAAAAGTGATGGCAAATTTGTAGTTGTTGCTATTAACGATAGCTGGTCTGATCAAAGCTTGAATTTCTCACTTGACGGCTTTACGGCATCGACAGTAACACCGTACCGGACGTCTGAAACCGAGCAGCTTGCCCAGCTTGCCAATGTAAGCGTAACCAACGGAAACACCCTTAGCCCTACGCTAAAAGCAAGAAGTATCACTACGTTCGTTGGTACCGCAACATCCACTGGCAATAGCGGCGCTCAGCTGTTTTACGATGACTTCGAGAGCAATGCAATCGGCTCGAATGCTGCAGGCTGGACGACAGACGGCGGCACGTGGCAAGTATTCCAACCAGCCGGCAACACAAAAGAATATCGTAAAACAAGCACTGGAGACAACACTTCGATTGCTGGGTCCAACTGGTCCAATTACTCCGTTCAGGGCTACATCAAGCTGAATGATATTACCAATGGAGGCGCAAGCCTGCTCGGTAGAGTACAAGACAACAGCCACTATTACCAGCTTGAACTCAAGAAGGATTCATCAGGCATGAGGAAATGGTGGATATGGAAAAATAATGGCGGCAGCTGGACTCAAATCGCTTCCGGTTACTATCCTTATGAAGCAGATAAGTATTACCTCATTAAACTTGATATGAACGGCAGCAATTTGACCGCTTCGATCTCTACTAATTTTGGCAGCACCTTCACAACGCTAGGCTACGGACAGGATTCGCAATATTCATCCGGCAAGATCGGTGTCAGATCATGGGGCACAGGCGGCGCTTTTGATGCCATTCGCGTTATAGCTAATAATTAACAGTTCGATTGTCATCGTAAATTAGTGTAGCTGGCAGAATACTTTACTATAATGATTGACTTAGATGGAATTTGATTGTAAGATATTTCTATGAGTCTATCGCGAAAAATGAATACTAGTAAAGGCCGATCCTTACGAAAGGAGGTTCTATTTTTCTTCAAGCAGAAAAATAGAACCTCCTTTTCCATTTATAAGTTGAGCTAAGAAAACATGACCATTCTGTGAAACGCATGCCTCAAACGAATTCATGTGATATGGAGGAATGAAATCGTGAGTACAGATTTTGAACTTAAATTGCGTTCAAAAGCAGCTCTTTTCCATGAGGGTCAAGATTTGTCTGAGGCAATCGAGCAGGCGATCGTACAGGAATGGAAGCGGATAGAGCAGGAGGTAGAAGCTTCCGGCGGAGAATTTTCACGACAGGCCTACACGCAGCCCAAATCCTTGGGAGAGCTGCTTACGAAACGTGCTGGTTTGTATCAAATTGGGAATGGAAATTCAGTCTATGCGGGAGGGCTAAGCGATTATGCTCATTCCTTATGGTCGGGGTGGTACGGCAACAGGGAACTTGCTCCTGTAAAGGATCATCTGGATCATGAGCGGTTATCCTTGTTGTATGGGATTACATTGCACCAGCAGAGCAGGCTGGCCACCACCTTTTACCCGATTAAAGCGTCTGCATTCAATATGGCGGAAAATACGATTATTGTGCGGACAGCTAACGGGCTTCGGCTTCGCGGCAAACAAACCTTTGGCTCAGACGCGTTGTTTGCAGACGAATTGCTGGTGTTCTTAAAACAAGAGGGAGAGAAGGAACCGTCAGGCATTGCACTCATCCCAGTAGATGCCGAACAACTTGAAGTTCAGGTCCATTCGGATTGGACTTCCGGTGTTACTGTCCACTATAACGATGTTTCCGTTGTATGGGAGCGTGTGTTGGTCGACGATAATGCAGACAGTGTCAAGCAGTTGCTTCAAAATCCTGTCGCTGTTTCGCTTGCCGATTATCAATGGGCATCCAGACAATTAGAACTGCTTCAGATCATTGCCGGAACTGCAATTGAGCTGGCCGAAAATACAGGTTTGGGCAAGGAATTGCACATCCAAACGATTTTAGGGGAGATGATACAAAATATTGAGGTTCTAAAGGCCTTTATCTACAATGCGGAGGAAGAGGGGGCATTGAATGAGGCAGGACTATTTCTCCCTGCTTTCACGCCGGTGAGAGCGGCTAAACAGGCCGGAGGAGGCTTTATACGCCATGCACTGGAGGTGCTTGAACGGGTCAGCCAAACGTTCCTTCTCGAATCGCCTGATCCCTCTCAGGCACAACAGCAGGTCAGCAGAGAGGTGACTTCACTTCACAATGCCGTTTGGTCACTGGTGGGCAGCGGGAAAGCTTATCGTATCAAGCAGCACGAGAGTTATACATTTGGTGACTTAATTGAACAGTCGACACTCTTTTATGAGCAATACAATTATTCATATTATAAAGAACTGTACAAGAAATTCTGGAGACAAGCAGCAGCCTCGGTACCATAGCTTCACAGGGCTGAGGTGAACGATGTAAGCAAGCCAATGACACTACTATATCATAACCCTTGAGGAGGTGAGCCAAAGCGCATCGCTTTGGCAAAACATGAAAATTAATGAACATCTTGAAGTACTGGAATTGAAAGCATCAATAGGTGGAAAGGAATCCGTGCTGAATCCGGTAGTTATCCGTGACGGAAACTCCTATATTTTAGTGGATACCGGCACGCCTGGCTCTCATGGCCCAATTACAGAACTATTGACCCAAGCCGGTATAGATCCATCGGAATCTCATTCCATTATTCTGACCCATCAGGATATCGATCACATTGGCAGCCTCCCACAGTTTAAGGGAGAAGGCGTGGATGTGTATGCTTACAAAGTAGAGCAGCCTTATATCGATGGCTTGACACCGCTGGCCAAGTATACTGAGGAACGGATAGAGGAACTGCTTGCCCCTCTTCCGCAGGATCTGGCTGCAGCTTTCAGGGACACCTTTTCAGGTGAAGTAAAGAACGTGACACGCTTGCTGGAAGACGGAGAACGGCTGCCTTTCGGCGGAGGACTTACGGTAATCCACACACCCGGACATACAGCGGGACACATTTGTCTATACCATGAACCAAGCAAAACTCTTATTGCCGGCGATGCTCTGATGAATGTGGCTGGAAAACTCCAGGCTCCCCCTCCGGCGTATAACACAAATACGGAGGAAGCGATTGAATCGATCCGCAAGCTTCAGGCGTATCCAATCGAGAGGTTAATTTGCTATCATGGAGGAATTTTTGAAGGTGATGTCCATGAAGCCATCGAAGAGTTGACGGGTAGTTTACAGAGCTGAACAACGGTATAAGTTCATAGTAAAGGAAAAGCTCATCGGGATTGTTTCTGATGAGCTTTTTTGCTTGTGGGCAGCACGGAGCGATTAACGCTGGCACAGCAAAAACATATTATAATAGAAGAAACTCGACTATTCGGGCTGTGATTAATGTCATTTAAAAAAGAAAATTGATAATGTTATAATATAAAAATTGGATATTCATCTATATTTTATGGGTGTATGTTCGATTCAATAGAAAGCAGATTTATAAATGAAGCTGCCCACTCAACGGGCAATTACATGTGGATGAGCAGCGAGTTTGAAACGGAGGTGTCTTTTGGATATAATTAGCCCTATATAACGGAACGGAAGCAAAGGAGGGGAAGGCTGAACAATGGTAGGGGGATGGGTAACATGGCTGCTGATATTATTCGGAATTATAGTGGCTGTTGTCGGAGTAATTGCTTATATGCGCATGGTGTCTACATCGTCTTCCGACCGTCCAATATCGAAACCGCAATCAAAGGAAAAGGGTGAGTAACGGAGTAACGCCATCTTTCCTCTTGCGTATCATAATGGTATAATGTATGTGAACCGAATATCTGGCTGAACCATGAGTAGCCTGACCGGGTGGATTGCTTGAGCTAAAGGAAGATTACGACAGCGCTTATACGCTGCATTCTCGTAATGGATTTAGGACGACCAACCAATATATGGGAGGGGATTTCATGGCGAAGAGAAGCCATAATGAAGTCAAGGACAGTCTGAAGGAACTCACGAGAATTTTTCAACCCAAAGATCCGAGAAAATTTGTTCGTGAATATATCCGCAAGTACCGGATTACGGGTGGATATGAGGATGAACTGACTTCCGTTGTGGAGAATGAACTCGGGAAAATCAATTCAGTCAGCTAACGGTCACTTTCGTCAAACAAATTGTATATGACAAGCCTTGCTCCTGATGAGCAGGGTTTTTTTGTGTGCCTAGCGGAAGAATACTCAGCCCCGCAGCGGCCCTAGCGTTAGAGGAAATTACATGCTTCAAGGCAGAAGCCTGTTTGGCAGGGAGATGTAATCTTTTTAACGGGATCAGAATACTGTGATGATAATCTGCATCTCGAAAGGTGGCCCTGGCAATGGCAAAGCTCAAGACGCAAGAAGAAATTTCACACATGCACAGAGCAGGAAAAATTGTAGCGGCCTGTCATCAGGAAATCGGAAAACGAATCAGGCCGGGTGTAACGACACTACACATTGATGCCTTTGTTGAAGAGTTTATGAGACGTCATGGAGCGGTACCCGCGCAAAAAGGATATAAGGGCTTTCCTTTTGCCACTTGCGCATCGGTCAATGATGTTGCTTGTCACGGATTCCCAAGCACACAGCCGCTTCAAGACGGTGATGTTGTAACTATAGATATGGTGGCTAATGTAAATGGGTGGCTGGCGGACTCGGCCTGGACATACGGCATTGGGCGTATCGATGCGTCCACACAAGCTTTAATGCAGACTGCGCAGCTTGCACTGTACAGGGGGATTGCGAAGGCCAGAGCAGGATACCGAATTGGTGACATTGGCCATGAAATTGAAAGCTTTGTCCAACGAAAAGGCTTTAAAGTAATTCCTGATTTTATCGGGCATGGCATTGGTACAAAAATTCATGAAAAGCCTGATGTGTACCACACGGGCAAAGCAGGCACGGGCGTTTTATTGGAAGCAGGAATGGTCATTACTGTAGAACCGATTATAGGCGCTGGCGGCGACGACGTATGGACCGATTCGGACGGCTGGACTGTCCGTACCTGGGATAGCAGCCGAACGGCGCAGTACGAGCACACGATAGCAATTACCGACGGCGACCCGCTGCTCTTGACACAGCAAATCTGAGGCGCCCATGCATATGCGAAAAACCCGCTATTGAAAGCGGGTTTTGGCAGGTCATTCAAAGCCAAGTGGAGTTAACGCTGATCCTTGGGTCCAATCGTCTTCAACTCATGTACAGACCTTGGCATAATGACTCCATCGGCGAACTGATATTTTACAAAGGTATTAAATTCACTGGTCAATGGGGTTAACGAACGGCCCGCCCATGCTTCCTTCGCGTAGTCCACCATTTCGTTGACAAATTCCTTATTGGCGGAAATATGGACTTCCTGTACTTTGGGAACAAAGTTGCGGATTTTGGCAGCAATGGTTTGCTTCAATTTCCCGGACAGCTGATTATTGTCGTTAACCGAGAAATAGGAGTTATAGGGCGTAATCAGCTTTTGGTTATTGTAGTAGGGAGAACCATTGTCATAGTTATAGGTTCCTTCATTGGTTCCGGTATTGTTTTGCTCTCTGGCGTCGCGGCCGCCTGTTTTCTTGGTTCCAACAGCAGTCCAGTCGAGCGCAATGCCGACATAGGCATTTTTGTCTGTCAGCATTACGATGCCGGTGGCGACGCCATTGATACCACTGACTTCACGAGAGAGCATGGAACTGTATTCGAAAAATTTATTGTCATGCTGATCCTTCCTGCCGGTCAAAGAACCGTAAAGCCTGGGCTGCAGCATTTTTGGGTCTCCCTTTTGTCTGGAGCCGTAGTCGTAATCACTATCTTGAACTCTCCGCGTATAATTGCAGCCAGTTAGAGCGGATGCGCCAATCACCAGAGACAGAAGCAATAAAAGAGAGCGGCGTGATGACAAGCTGCCCGCTTGGCGTAAAAAGAACATGCAGCGAACCCCCTTATGATTATTCGGTTAGTATTAGCTTTTGCGGAGCGCGATGAAATATACACAGACAAGCTATACATAAATGACCATGCAATTGGAGAAAATTGTAGAATGAAGTTTAATTCAACCCCTTTCCGGGTCAAGATAAAACATCAAAAAAATGCTTGTCTACGCAGCTTTAAGAACAATTTGTGAATTCTTTGTGGAACATTGACAAACAGTTGCTACAACTTTATATTTAATAAGTGATTTAGTTTGCAGAAGTCTGTAAAAAATGAAGTAAAACCGCACAGTTGCAGCATGAAAGCCGGCATGGAATCAGGCAGCAGGAAATGCAGAAAACCGCAGGTCGCCATTCTAAATGGAGGTACCGATTTGTACGAAAACATCGTTGCAAGCGGTATCTATCGTCTTCAGACCGCACACTCAAAAGAAATATGGGCACTTGTGCGCTGCTGATGGAGAGCGCTTATATTTCTGCTTGAGTAACGGCAAGTACATAAGCTGGTGATTATGCTATTGCAACTGTAGAAAAAGTCAAAAGTGGGGTAGATCAATGATGAATCGATGGCATGTAGTGAAACGGCTGTTGCCGCTCCTTGCCATGATGTCGCTGCTATTGTCAGCATGCGGGCGGGAGGACTTGTCCACGCTGAATCCGCAAGGACCCGTAGCAGAACAGCAATTCGGACTTATGAAATTGTCGATCTCGATCATGGTGTTGGTGGTCGTTATCGTGTTTGCCATCGCCATTTATGTTCTGATTCGTTTCCGCAGACGTCCGGGCGATAACAAGATTCCAGAACAGGTAGAAGGAAACCACAAGCTTGAAATTATCTGGACGGTTATTCCGTTGGTCCTGCTTGTTATTCTGGGGGTACCAACTATCCAAACGGTATTTGGACTGGCCAAGGATTACAGCAATGATGAGAACGCTATCCAGATCAAGGTTACAGCGCACCAATACTGGTGGGAATTTGAGTACCCTGATTTTGGAGTGAAAACCGCTCAAGAAATGATTATCCCTGCTAATACTACGATCTCGATTGAGGCCAAGTCAGCAGACGTTATCCACTCGTTCTGGATTCCGGCATTGGCTGGCAAAATCGATACGAATCCTGGCGGGAATGTAAACCGCATGTTCTTTGAAGCGAACAAGCCGGGCGTTTATTACGGCAAATGTGCCGAGTTATGCGGCCCTTCGCATGCTTACATGGATTTTAAAGTAAAAGCAGTGGACGAGGCTTCCTTTAAACGCTGGGTAACGGCAATGAAAGCGCCGGCTCAACTGCCTGCCGATCCGGCAATTGCAGAGAAATTTGTCAACGAATGTTTGACTTGTCATGCAATTGGCGACAAAGGCGGCACGCTGTACCCGAATCTGACAGGTATGGGTGACCGTGTATCGGTAGCGGGTTTCCTGATGAATACGGATGATCCGCTGTATAAGAACGAAGGCTCCGTCTATGATAACCTCAAGCGCTGGATTACAGATCCTCAAGAGGTTAAACCAGGCAACCATATGCCTAAGGTTAAATTGACAGAGCAAGAAATTGATGCAATTTCCAAATATCTGTCCGAGCAAAAGCTGGACTATTAATATGACAGTACGATAAGGGGGGACCAACCTTGGCTCACGGACATACCGTTAAACGTTACAGCGGTCTTATGGATTGGCTGACAACGGTTGACCACAAAAAAATCGGGATTCTATATCTGATTGCAGGGGGATTTTTCTTCCTGGTCGGTGGTCTCGAGGCCATATTGATTCGGCTTCAGTTATGGAAGCCGCTCAATGACTTTGTAAGCCCGGATACCTATAATGAATTGTTGACAATGCATGGTACGACAATGATCTTCCTGGCTGCAATGCCGCTGTTGTTTGCTCTTATGAATGCGATTGTTCCGCTTCAGATCGGAGCTCGCGACGTTGCTTTCCCTTTTGTTAATGCGCTTGGCTTTTGGACATTCTTCTTCGGCGGCGTTTTGCTGAACGTCAGCTGGTTTGCCGGAGGAGCTCCGGATGCAGGCTGGACATCTTATGTTCCGCTTGCAACCAATACCTACAGTCAGAACCACGGAGTAGATTTCTATGTACTGGGCTTGCAGATTGCCGGTATCGGTACGCTCGTGGGAGGTATTAACTTCCTAGTCACGATTATTAACATGCGCGCGCCTGGCATGAGCTTCATGCGTATGCCAATGTTTACATGGACAGCGTTTATTACATCCGCTCTGATTCTGTTCGCTTTCCCGGCCCTGACCGTCGGTCTGGTCGCTTTAATGTTCGACCGTCTGTTCAGCGCGAATTTCTTTGAAGTTTCAAACGGCGGTAACGCAGTGCTTTGGGAACATATCTTCTGGATTTTCGGACACCCTGAGGTGTACATACTGATTCTTCCGGCTTTCGGTATCATTTCCGAGGTTATCAGTACGTTCTCCCGCAAACGCCTATTTGGTTACAGCTCGATGGTGTTTGCAACTGTGCTGATCGGTTTCCTTGGTTTCATGGTATGGGCTCACCACATGTTTACAGCTGGTTTGGGACCTATCGCCAATGCGTTGTTCTCGATTGCTACCATGCTGATTGCCGTTCCTACAGGAATTAAGATTTTTAACTGGCTGTTCACGATGTGGGGCGGTTCCATCCGGTTCACAACGGCCAACCTGTTCGCAATAGGGTTCGTTCCTACGTTCGTAATGGGGGGAGTAACCGGGGTTATGCTAGCGGCAGCTCCGGCTGACTTCCAGTATCACGATTCCTACTTTGTTGTTGCACACTTCCACTACGTCATTGTTGGCGGTCTGGTACTTGGTATTTTTTCAGGCTTGCATTACTGGTGGCCGAAAATGTTCGGACGTATGCTCAGCGAAGGCCTCGGCAAGCTGACGTTCTGGACATTCTATATCGGATTCCATATGACATTCTTTTTACAGCACTTCCTCGGCTTGCTCGGTATGCCGCGCCGTGTTTACACGTACCAGGACGGATTGGATTTTAATCTGATGAACTTGATTAGTACGATTGGCGCGATACTGATGGGCATTGGTACAATCTTCTTCCTGATTAACATTGTAGTTACATCTGTGAAGCCTAAGAATGCTCCTGCAGATCCGTGGGAAGACGGTCGTACGCTGGAATGGGCAATTCCGTCCCCGGCTCCGGAATACAACTTCCTGCAAACTCCGCTTGTTCGCGGATATGATGCACTATGGAAAGAAAAAATGGACGGTAATAAAGGCATGACACCGGCTGAACCGATTGGTCCAATCCATATGCCATCGCCATCAATACTGCCGTTCGTAATGTCTGTTGGGTTATTCATTACTGGTTTCGGTCTGATGTACAGCAAGTACATTATCGCAGGCGCAGGCTTGCTGATCACATTTGCCTGTATGTTCCTGAGATCGATATTCGATGACCACGGGTTCCATATTGAACCGGAAGAACTGAAGGACAAGGGGGTAAAAGCATGAGCGCACATTCGCATGTAGATGGTCAGCTTCCGCATGAGCCGGAAAAAGCCACCCTTGAAGGCCGCAATAAAGTACTTGGCTTCTGGCTTTTCCTTGGCGGAGAAACCGTATTGTTCGGTACGTTGTTTGCAGCATACCTTGCACTTCGCAATCAGGTCGGAGACGGTAATCCTACTTCACAAGAGCTGTTTGATCTTGTCCTTGTCGGTGTAGCTACCTTTATCCTCCTTACTTCAAGCTTGACCAGTGTATTCGCTATTCAGGCGATGCATAAAAACCAGGTCAAATCGATGTTGATTTGGCTGGCCGTTACCGTATTGCTCGGACTCGGATTTCTTGGCTTGGAGATTTACGAGTTTGTACACTATGTTCATGAAGGCCATGGCTTTACGACGAGTGCTTTCAGTTCATCATTCTATACGCTTGTCGGCTTCCATGGAGGGCACGTAGCATTCGGTGTGATCTGGATTACCATTCTTATCTTCCAGGTACTGAAGAAGGGACTCAATGTTGTAACGGCTCCAAAGATTTATGTTGCCGGTATGTATTGGCACTTTATTGATGTCGTTTGGGTATTCATCTTCACAGTCGTATACCTGATGGGAAAGGTGGGCTAAACGATGTCAAGCAACCATTCCTCTTCAGAACAGCAAGGTCGTCGTCATAAGGTCGAAGGCCCGCAAAAGCATATTATCGCTTATGTATTCTCGCTTGTTTTGACCTTGTTGGCTTTTGCAACCGTTATTGCCGGTGAAGTCAACACGATGTTCACGTACATTTTATTGATTGTCATGGCAGGAATTCAGGTATATATTCAAATGGCGTTCTGGATGCATATGAAGGATCGCGGACATATGTATGCAATCGTTGGGATTTTGACAGGCGTTTTCGTTGTCTTTACCATGGTTGTAATGGCAGAATACTGGGTTTGGTGGTAACTTAAGCCGAACCAGATTCCCCGAGGACGGTCGCTGTTTGTGGCCGTCCTCTCTTTGTTAAAATATAGAATCTACCGCAAGCTGTTTACGCCTGAGCAAATTGGAAAACGTAGTCGTTTGCAAAGATTCATTGAGCTTGGACCACGAAACGGAGCCTGTGTCACCCTGCCGCGGCGCCGTTTACGATAGATAAGGAGGGAAATCCATCATGCTCGGTCTGGAGTATTTCACCTTCGCGGATTTGTGGAGTCCCATTGTATTTTTTATATGTGCGGCACTGACAATACTTTATTTTTATGTAGTTGGCCCGTGGCGTGAGAAGCGTTATCCGCTGGAACCTAAAGTTAGCGCCAGGAGCAAGTTCTGGTTTGTCCTGGGGATTACGCTGTACTATTTGTGCCAGGGCGGTCCGCTTGAACTGCTTGGACATTTGACGTTCACCTTCCACATGGCGAATATGTCAATTACGTATCTGATTGTCCCGCCGCTATTGCTGCTAGGGATTCCGGCATTTGTATGGAGGCATATCTTTTCGGCATCTGTATGGAAGCCTTTCAGATGGATGATGCACCCACTGCTTACTTTACTGATGTTCAACATTCTGTTCTCGATTTACCATATTCCAGATGTTCATGACTATGTGATGGTCAACTTTACGATACACCGTCTATATTACTTTGCTATGCTGATCACGTCTTTCATGATGTGGTGGCAGATTATTTGTCCGGTGGAAGAATGGACGAGGCTGACCGATGTAAAGAAGATGGGGTATATTTTTGCTAATGGAGTACTCCTGACGCCAGCCTGTGCGCTTATTATTTTTGCGGAATCGCCGATGTATGCAATGTACAATGACCCCCAAGTTTGGGCGAATGCGATGGGTTACTGTGTCTCAGGCGATCCTAGTGTGCTGCTATCCAAATTTGAAGGGCCAATGTTTTTTAACTTCATGTCTCCACTCGAAGATCAGCAGCTAGGCGGCATTGTCATGAAGCTGGTCCAGGAGTTTATGTACGGTACAATATTAGCTTATGTATTTTTCCACTGGTATAAAAGAGAACATTCGGACTCCAATGACAGCTTGCCGAATCCGGAGCCTGCGGGCAATTAAAGAGCCAACGAAATTAATGGCATTCAATGCTCCTATAGTCCGAACGGAAGCGCTCATGCCGATATTGGCAGTTTATAAGAAAATCAGCCAGAATATTTCTGGCTGATTTTTTTTGAAGACATTTTTGACCAAGGAATCGGACTTTAACAGCGATCGGAAGGGTCCTCTGCCCCGCACATTTCCCCTCTCTAAAGGTACAGCGCTATTTTTGGTTTTATATAGGAGTAAAGGTTTAGGTCGAAATAGACACAAAGAGACATTATGCGACATTTAAACTAAATATGTTGACATATTGCACCAAATTATAGTATAAATAAATAGTAAATAAGAACTAATAGGGGCAAACTTAGTGAAAGCTAAGGGCGCAAAGCCACGGGCCTAAAGCAGGGAAGCTATGGCAGCCGGGTTGCAAGAGCTATGCATGTTTCTTTGCGTGCGTAATTATTGCCCTTACTTTTGTATAGGGTTATTTTTTATGTTCGTATTCCTAATTCTAAGGTTTAGAGGATGAGGTTATACGGTTTTGAGTCTTATTTAGAGGATGTGTAGATCGAATGGCTTTGAGCTTGGAGTACTATAAAGCTGTATCAAGAGTAGGTTCCAATGTTCTGTCCGGTTATCTCGGAATGACTGTTTCCACAATGGAATTGCGGGAGCAGGTCAAGCTTGAAGCGGAACAGGACATCGCCGTCAAGATTGAAATGCTGGGTCAACTGGATGGACGGATTATTTGCACCATGAATGAAGAGACAGCCAAGCAGATCGTTGGTCGGATGTTCGGAGGGATGGAAATTCAGCATCTCGATGAAATGGGATGGAGTGCGATTAAAGAGTTTGGCAACTGGTTTGTCAGCGGGATCGCAACTGAATTCTCCAATCAAGGGATTGAGGTAAATATTTCTCACCCTAGCATTGAGCAAAATGATATTGCTGGAGAGTATTCGGATCATTTTGTCGTCACGCCTCTTGAGAGTGAATACGGTATAATCGATATTTATTCTAAACTTGTCATAAAATCAGCATAGAGTAAAGAGAGGTCAGTTCAGGATGGCTAAAGTAATGATAGTAGATGACGCTGCTTTTATGAGAATGATGGTGAAGCAAATTTTGACGGAGTCTGGCCATGAGGTTGTTGCCGAGGCCGTGAACGGACTGGAAGCGATTCAGAAGTATAAAGAGAACATGCCAGATATCGTTACAATGGATATTACAATGCCTGAACTGGATGGGGTAGAGGCGGTTAAAGCGATCCGTCAATTTAATTCCAAGGCGAAAATTATTATGTGCTCCGCCATGGGGCAGCAGCAGATGGTCGTCAGTGCGATCCAGGCTGGCGCATCCGATTTTATCGTGAAGCCTTTCCAGAGAGATCGGGTAATTGAAGCTGTGGAGAAGGCATTAGGGTAGTTGTGAACAGAATGAGACAAGCGATTGAATCTCCCTCGACAGGGAGATTTTTTGTTTTTGATGAGAGTTTAGAGTAATAAGCTTGACAAAAACAGTACTAGGTCATTATACTGTATATAAGGATATACACAGTATAATGACTGCTGAGGAGGAGTACATGAACACTTGGCGAGGCGCCCTGCATATTTTCAAGAACGATATGAGGAAGGATCGTTACGGCTTCATCTTTAACTTCCTGTTTTACACTTATATTGCCGCTGCTCTGACTCCGCTTATCGATGTTACAGGGGAGGGAACAGACAAGATTTACCTGTATATGGACATTGTCTATATCGTACTTCTGCCTAATATGGGATACGTCATGACCCATGACTTGTTTCGATATTGGTTTAAAGATATATTTGGCCGTAAGTTATTCTTTTATCGGACACTTCCCATTTTGCCAGGTCAAATTGTAGCGGCGAGACTTATGCATCTGCTGGTAACAATGCTGCTGTGCTGGTTCTACTTTTTTGCCTTGCAGTATGTTCTGACATCGATTTTCTACGAAACGCCTAATTTAGCGGTTTATATAGGGAAGGCCTTATTCTGGCTCGGTTATGCTATTATCGTCAGCGTAACCTATGTTTATTGGGAACTGTGCTACTCTGGCAAAGTGTTCGCCATCATAATGCTGCCTTACTTCCTTGCTTTTGGTCTGTTCGTTTATCTGTGCTATGCTTCGGGATTTTCGTTTATCCTCCTCATTAACGATCAGATAGTTCAGGGAAGCTGGTGGATTCCAATAACAGCATTACTGGCAGCAGCCGCGGTGATATGGACAGGTTGGAAGGTCATTACCATAAAAGTCAAGGCCCGTGTATTGAATTGAACGAGGGTGAGGTGATGATGGTATGTGGATTCCAATACAATTGAACGAGACGAGCGCGGAGCCATTGTACCATCAAATTACAGTTCAGCTCCGTGCGCTGATCGTGAGCGGACAGCTTGTTGAGGGAACACTGCTGCCTTCAATTCGCGAATTGGCGCAGCAACTGAAATGCAGCATTATTACGATTCGGCGGGTATATCAGGATTTGGAGGCTGAAGGTTTGCTTCGCACACGTCAGGGGATGGGTACCTATGTTGCCGAGGTGGAGGAGAGTGACCGTGACAAATACCGGCTTGCATCCGTGATTCCAGCATTTGAAGCTGCGGTTGATGCGGCGCTTCGAGTCCAGTGTACAACTGCTGAGATGGAAAGCATTTTGCGGCAGGCCATTGCTAAGCGGATTGAGATGCAATCAGAAGGGGGCGGAGAAAAGTGATGGATACAGCAGTTTACTTGAATAGGGTAAAGATGGAACGAGAGCATTTTTTACTTGGACCCTTGCAATTAGAGATTCCGAGAGGCTATATCTCCGCCATTGTCGGTCCGAACGGATCAGGCAAAAGCTCGACCTTTCAATTAATGCTGCGAATTTACAATCCGGATAGCGGACAAATTGAACTGTTCGGTGAACAATTGACAAATGAGGAGATAGAAGTTGCGTTAAAGCAGCGGATTGGTTATCTTCCTGAGGAAGCAAACGATATGGAGAGCTGGATGACCGGCTCGGAAAAGGCGGACTTCATAAAGTTTTGGTATCCTACATGGAATGTGAACCGCTATAGCGACTTGATCCGAATATTTGAGGTGGACCCGAAGCTGAAACTGGGCAAGATGTCCAAAGGGATGCGCCGAAAGTTCGATCTCGCGGTTGTACTCGCCCACAACCCGGAACTGCTGCTGCTCGATGAGCCTTCGTCAGGGCTAGACCCGATATCCTGGAAGAGAATGATTGAAATTCTCCAAAAGTATATGGAGGAAGAAAACCGGACGATTCTAATGGCAACCCATATTATTGATGAGGTGAAGAGGCTTGCTGACTATATCATCTTTATGGCTGGCGGCCGTATCCTGGGATTCTATGAAAAAGATGAACTGATGGGGAACTGGCATGCTTTTTTCGTAAGAGAGCAGGGGGATGTCGGCAAGCACCGTCTGCGGGAGGTTCCGGGCTTTGAGAGGTTGGAGGATATGGGCGGCGGCTTTATCAGAATTATATCGAGCAATGCAGGCCTTGCTGAGAAATGGTTCCAGGAAGAGGGGATTTCAGTGAGCGGGCAAAATTCGCTGGAACTGGATGATATTTTGGAAGTTTTGATCGAAACAAAAGCAAGCTTTTAATCACAATATAAAGGGGAGTTGCGTATGAAACCATTGGTGCTGGAGCAAGTATCAAAGCAATACGGAGAAAAAACGGCCGTCAACCGAATCAGTCTGGAAGTAGAGGCAGGTGAGATTTACGGACTGCTGGGAGCCAACGGCGCTGGCAAAACGACAACTATGCGTATGGTGCTAGGTTTGATCTATCCCGATGCGGGGAACATCTTCTATCAGGGCAGGCCTTACAGCCAGGAGCAGCTTAGCATGCTGGGATATTTGCCGGAGGAGAGGGGAATGTACCCCAAGGTAAAAATCAGTGACCAGATCATTTATCTGGCCCGCTTGAGAGGCATGAACCGCAAGGATGCAGATCGAAATTTGAAGCTGTGGCTGGAGAAGTTCAACATCTCGGAATACTACAACATGAAGATTGAAGAGCTGTCCAAAGGGAATCAGCAGAAAATCCAGTTCATCGCATCTGTGATTCATGATCCGAAAATACTCATATTGGATGAAGCTTTCAGCGGTCTGGACCCGGTTAATGTGGAGCTGTTGAAAAAGACGGTAAAGGAGCTGCGGGATGGGGGCAAGACGATCTTGTTCTCGACCCACCGTATGGAGCATGTAGAGGAACTGTGCCGCAACATTACTATTATGCATAGGTCCAACCCGGTCATTCAGGGCAATCTGAAGGACATTAAAAAGCGGTTCCCGCGGGAGCGCGTCATTGTTGGCGCAGATCAGCCGATCAGAGGGCTGGAGACGGTCTCCGGCGTGCAAAGAGTGGAGGAACTGGAGAACGGGAGCGGATATGCGGTCTGGATTGACCGGGAGGAGACGGCGCAGCAGTTGCTGCATTATGCCATGAAGCAGACAGTGCTGACTCGTTTTGAGTTGCTGGAACCAACGTTAAATGAAATCTTCATTCGATCGGTAGGTGAGTCCAATGAATAATTTTATGGCAGTTGTCAGTTTTACATTACGCAACAAAATGAAGACCAAATCTTTTATTGTGACTACGATCATTATTGCTGTAATTCTGAGTATCGGAGTCAATCTGCCTTATATCATTTCTCAATTCAAATCGGAGGGCGGGGCAACCAAGGTGGGCTATACATTGTCCAATCTTCCCGAAGTGACGGAACCGCTCAAAACTTATTTCGACACGAATGAAGGAACGAATATTCATCTGGTTTCATACCCGGACCAAGGCTCGCAGGAAGGCAATGAGCAGGTATTGAAGCAAGGCATTAAGGATGGAGAAATCAGCGGATACATTCTACTTGAAGAAGATGCCGCAGCAGGCTTTCCGAAGGTGACTTACAAATCGGAGAGCTTGATGGAATCGAGTGTCACTCGCACTCTGAGAACCGGGCTTCAAGCAGTTAAAGTCGATTATGTCATTAAGGATGCACAACTGTCCGATGCGCAAAAAAATCTGTTGTTAATGCCGGTTCAAATTGAAGCCGCACAAATCTCGGTTATGGATAATACGGGAACAGGCAAGACAGTGGAGCAGCAGGGACTTGCGATGGGCTTTGTATACGCGATGATTATTGTGCTTTTCATGGGGATTTTCATAACGAGCCAGTTGATTGCAACAGAAATTACGGCCGAGAAAAGCTCGCGTGTCATGGAAATTCTGGTTACCAGTGTAGCGCCGCTAAAGCAGATGTTCGGGAAAATTACAGGCATGTCTCTGGTGGGACTTCTGCAAATTGTCGTTTATATTCTGGTATTCTTGATCAATGTTTCGCTGCCGCACAATAAGGATCTGCTGGCAGGCTGGAATTTGAACCTTGGAGATATCGATCCGCTATTGTATGTGTACGCACTGGTTTTTTATTTGACGGGTTACTTCCTGTATTCGACGCTGTGCGCGGCTGTTGGTTCAATGGTGAGCCGTACTGAAGATTTGGCGCAAGCAATGATGCCGATTACCATGCTCGCGCTGGCTGGATTTTATATTGGAATCTTCGGCATGTCGTCTCCGGATTCGATGTTGATTAAGACGGCATCATTCATTCCGTTCTTCTCGCCGTTTGCGATGTTCCTGCGCATAGGATTGACTACCCCGGCCTGGTGGGAGATTGTACTGTCGCTCGCTCTGCTTGCTGCCGCTATATTCGTGCTCGGTTGGATTTCCGCTAAAATCTATCGCACCGGCGTACTTATGTACGGCAAGCGTCCGACGTTCAAGGAGCTTCGTAAAGCGATGAAGGCTTACAAGGTGTGAGTGGAACGAACAAAGCAGAATGGTATTTGTGATTGCGGTTCATAGGAGTCGCATATTTTGTAAGTAATGATTATTGTTGAGATTGATTACAATAAATTTGAGATAAAAGATCGCATATGTGTGAGACAATTTATAGTTGCCTGATAAACCAAAACCTTTGGTCTATCAGGTTTTTTCTATGCTGACGAAAAGTAAATATCCGTAATAGCAATCTAATACTTCCCATTGTCAATAGACGATTTTTTGGGGAATAAGTTAATCCTCCTTGTCGTCTAGTCTAGCAATTTAGGAAGCGATTTTGTCTGTTGAATATCATAATTGGTTTTGCAAACCCAATATGAGAAACGGAAGTGCTTTATCAAACCAGTTTTCCGTCCCGAAGGATTATAAATCGGAAATGTAGTGGCACATATAGTAAAGAGAGGTGGCGGCCACCTTTTTTATAAACGAATAAACTTGTTTTCATGAAGAATTGGAACGACTGTTGTTATATCCACTTGGGAGCAATGAATGACGTCTTGCTCGTACCCACGTTCGCGTAATTCACGACCACTCGCCGAGTCCCATATAAGTTCGCTTATTTTATTTTTCGAATATTCGTATGCACCAATGCAGACTTCCGCTTCGGGGGACTTGCTCCCAGTTAATTTTGATAGAATAATTCCTGCACCTAAGTAGTCTTCAATACTTGGACGCAACTTATCTTCATTTTTTAACGCATCCGGCCATTTCTCTCCACATGATACTACGGTAATATTTGTGCCTAGTTCAGCCCGCAAGAGGTTAGCTTTATTGGCAGTAGCTGACATAGGTGACAACGAATGACCTCCGTATTTTATTGACTCTGCTCTTCCCCAAACGATGTTTGCCCCGATTGTCTCTGCAAATGCTTTAGCGCTTTCGTTTATAGGTGGAGGGTATGGATAAATCTCTGCCCCATAATCAATGGCTGTCACAACAGTAGAAGAAAAGCTAAGGACATCAACGATGATTACGATATCGCCACGTTCGGAAGCGGCTCGCGCCCCTCTGTCCCCACTCTACCTTTATTTCAAAAGCGGGCTTGACCAAAAAACATTTAATTCACCACCGTAGTTTTTTGTAATCAATATACTATGTAGTTCATATTCCTCAGACCAATTTCTCTGGTAACTACGCGATAGAATATCGAGAGACTAGACTACTGAAAAATATGTTATTATTCAATGATCCGAGATAGGGTTACTTTAAATATATTGATCTTATAAATTGACTTTCTATTCTCAAATCGATTTTAATTTATAATACCACGTACTTAAAATGGATAGTATGGAATGGGCATTAACAGAGCGCCCGGTAATCCAGCTAAGTATGAACCGAGCAGATTCGAATTATTATTTCTTATAAACAAATAATAATATAAACCTTTACTTATATAATCGAATTCATATATAATCAAATTATTATATGATAAATACGACTGAGTTGGAAAGGAGTGTAGTTGATTGGATAAAATCGATGATTTATCTAAATGTCTGAAGCTGCTTTCGGATAAAACCAGGTTAATAATAGGTATCACTGTTTAAGTAAGACTGCAGCTAACTAGGAGGTATTATGCTCGTCATTGCAACGATTATTTTCCTGGTGACATTGGTTTTCGTCATCTGGCAGCCTAAGGGGCTCAGTATTGGTTGGGCTGCAGCGGCTGGCGCGCTTATTGCTTTAATCTTTGGTGTTGTGAGTTTTGCCGACGTCTGGGATGTTACTCAGATGGTTTGGAACGCAACGCTTACGTTTGTAGCCATTATTTTGATCTCATTAATATTGGACGAAATTGGATTTTTTGAATGGGCGGCCCTTCATATGGCAAGGTTTGCCGGAGGGAATGGCAGGCTGATGTATGTATATGTCATTCTGCTTGGAGCGGTTGTAGCGGCATTGTTTGCAAACGATGGAGCAGCTTTGATTCTAACCCCTATTGTCCTGGCAATGGTACGGGCTTTGAAGTTCGATGACCGAATGATACTTCCATTCATCATGGCGAGCGGCTTTATATCGGATACTGCTTCATTGCCTTTGGTGGTAAGCAATCTCGTGAACATTGTGTCTTCGGACTTTTTCGAAATAACATTTGTGGAATATGCCAGTCGGATGATTGTACCAACCCTGTTCTCGATCGCGGCTAGCTTGCTGGTTTTGTTTATATATTTTCGTAGAAGTATCCCCGTAAATTACGATCTGAAGCAATTAAAGCAACCGGAGAGCGTGATTAAAGATATGCGTTTGTTCCGCCTTTCCTGGGTGGTTCTCGGTATATTATTAATCGCCTATATGTTTAGTGAAGTGATTCAGCTTCCCGTTTCCGTTATTGCCGGAGTGGCGGCCATGGTGTTTCTTTTCTTTGCAAGACAAAGTCATGCGATTCATACATGGAAGTTGGTAAAGGGCGCACCCTGGGCAGTTGTCGTTTTTTCGATCGGCATGTATGTCGTCGTTTATGGGCTGCGAAATGTTGGACTTACAGACGAGTTAGGAAAAGTGTTCCAATGGGCAAGTGAACAAGGGTTATTTATATCGACTGTTGGGGCTGGTTTTATTGCCGCTATACTATCATCCATCATGAATAACATGCCAACGGTTATGATTGACGCTTTGGCGATTAAAGGTACGGCTACCGAAGGCATCATTCGCGAATCTCTAGTGTATGCCAATGTAATTGGGTCTGATTTAGGACCGAAAATTACTCCAATCGGCTCTCTGGCAACTTTGCTATGGCTTCACGTACTGTCCCAAAAAGGAGTCAAAATTGGCTGGGGTTATTACTTTAAAATTGGTATTTTGTTGACCGTTCCGACCCTTTTCATTACACTTGTTGGTTTGTATCTATGGTTGCTGGCAATCGATGGGGTATCCCTAAACATTTGGGTCATCATTGCAGCTATTTTAGTCATAGTGGGTATAGCTTTGTTTGTATTTATTAAGGTTCAATATAAAAAGTTAAGCAAGAACAATGCCTTTCATTCATCCATCTAAACCTAAACCAAGGAGAAATCACTCATGGAAAAAAAACCGCTCGTTTACTTCTTATGCACGGGGAATTCTTGCCGGAGTCAAATTGCGGACGGCTTTTTGAAAGCGCTGGGTGGAGACGAATTTGAAGTTAAAAGCGCAGGACTTGAAGCTCACGGGTTAAACCCGAGAGCGGTCGCAACAATGAAAGAGGCAGGCATCGATATTAGCGGTCATACGTCGGATGTCATTGACCCGGAAATCTTGAACCGTGCTGACTATGTAATTACACTCTGCGGTCATGCAGACGAGCATTGCCCTGTCATTTCCAATAAGAATGTGGTGAAATGGCATTGGGGATTTGAAGATCCTGCAAAGGCAACAGGTACTGAGGAAGAGATTACAGCTACATTCCGTGAAGTGCGTGATTCGATTAAGAATCGTATTAAGGAATTCGTTTGCCAGCGAGGAGATAGCAGCGAAGGGGCAGAGGAATTGTGGAGAAAACGAAAGTGTTCGTCATATAAAGGAATCGGGCTTTAACAGCGATCGGAACAATCCATAGATAGAGATTGAAATGCTCCCCCTACGGTAAACAGGTAAGGATAAAACCTGTTGCTGTAAGGGGAGCTTTTTCATGGCGAGAGGAGAACAAGGCTGCCTAACTATTTTTATGCATCCTCCTCCTCGCTAGAGGTAAGCACAGATTGTGATTTGGACACAAAATTGTTGCTCTCATACGAAAGCATCATTGGCAATGTATGTTGATATTTTATATATAAAATGATATATTTATACTCGAAATGGGTTTTAAAACCAAAATTAGAAAAAAGATTGGGTGATTTGAATCTTCTAAAGATTCTGAGGTTATGTTACTGCCTATAGCAAACTCCCATCGATGACATACATAGCAGCGGAAAACTGGAGATTCACGTTATAAGGTTGGCCGTTTTTAGTGAACCGACGCGGCCGCGAACCCTTGCGTAACAAAGGAAATTCGGGGTAGGTGGCTCGTATTGATAGAGGGCATCTTCACAAGGGGGAGAGGAGCATTGGCAAGCGAGGTCGTTGTCGATTCTATATATCTGACGATATAACAATCATTTATAAGGGAGGATACATTTTAATGAAACTCAAGGATTATTTAGAAAATGACGATCACCTGGTCAAAGCGCGCGATAAGATTGAAAACTTATGGGCGTATGGTATTGATTTTGCAAAAGATGAAGTTGAAGAGGCCAAACAAAATAACAAAATGTTGCTTCTGGACCTGGACTTTACGAGCGATTGTCAGCTTCACTGCTATTATTGTGATCGAACACCGGATCGCTTCAATCAAGGCACACGCAAGAAACTGGATACACAGGACAGAAAAAATCTGATTCTCCAAGCGAAAGCTCTGGGTGCTCGTACTGTCGAATTCCCAGGTTCGGGAGAGCCGATGATTGATGAAGGCTTTTGGGAAGTTATAGAATTTGTTCATCACAACGGAATGACGCCGGTAATTTTCACTTCCGGATGGCATCTTGATGATGAATCGATTGATCGACTATATGATCTGGGCGCAACCATTTTCTTGAAATACAATTCATCCAGTCCTGAAATCAATGACAATATCGTGAAAGTAAAAGGTTATGGCGCCTACGTGGAGACAATTTTGCAAAAACTTGTGGCTAAGGGATTTAGCAACACAGTGCCTACTCGCCTTGCGATAGATATGGTCATTACGCCTAAGAATGAGGATTTAACAGATATAGAAAACATTTTCCGGTGGTGCAGAAGGAATAATGTCCATAATTATATTGTGACACTGATCCCGGAAGGCATTGCAGATAATAAATCCAAACTTTTTGAAAGAGACAGAGCGAATTCTTTTGTCGAACGTTTGGCTCAAATCGATCGGGAAGAGTTTGGCCTTGAATATGACCCGATACTGCCTATGGCTGGCGGTTATCGTTGTCGTCAAGTCAACGTCGGTCTTTTCGTCAATTTATATGGAGAGGCTTACGATTGCAATGGGTTGGGCCGATTCCTGGGCCATACGAATATCCATTCATTACAGGAGATTTGGAACGCCAAATATGCTACGCACTTGCGCCAGCATGAACAGGATGGTCACTGCGCCGTTCGCGAGCGTGTCTGGGTAGATACGGAGTTAAAAGGGTTTGACCGTAAGCTGGAGGAGTACCATGTGTGGGAAGCCTTGAATGAGCAAGACAACATCATAGTGGATGGGTTAAGAGAACGGGAAAATCCGTCTAAAGCGTCCATTTCTTAAATAGAGAAAATTTAACAATAGAGAGATACGCACATTGTTCTCTCTATTGTTAAATTTATTTAAAGAGAAGGTGAGCCGTATTCACAACAGTCGGAAAGCTTGGCTAATCATTAGTTCCCAAAGTATTTCAATAGCAGGCGATAGTCTTCTATTGATGGTACTCCCGTTAATGATTCTTGAAAGAACGGGTTCTATTTTTCAAGTGAGTCTGGTTTTTATCCTTACGCAGGTGCCCGTTTTTTTAAGTTTTCTTTCGGGACTAATGAGGAGATACTTTCAAGCCAGAACCCTCATTATTGTCTATGATATCGTTCGATTTTTTATCCTTATGATCGTCAGCCTGTTCATTTATCTCGATTATTCAATGATTCTAGTCTATCTGATGATTTTCTTGTTTAATATTTTTTCAACCCTTTTCCGCCCTACTCGTATGGAATTCATCACTTATATTGTGGATAAGGAATCCCTTCAAAAGTTTAATTCCCTGGATCGCACATTTGAATCGGCGGCGTATGCAATCGGATTTGGGATCGGCGGATACGCGTTTTTCTATTTGCCTCTGCATTTGATTTTCCTTCTCGACTCCATCCCTTTCCTGCTGGCAGGAATTGCTCTGTATCTATTAAAAACACACAACGCTGCAAATAAAGATGAGCCGCTCACGCCACAAGTCAAAACATCATTCTGGAGCACCGCCAAATTCATCAACAAGCATCGTTTACTGTCATTTCTTGTCTATGGCGAAGCATTGGCAGGGTTGGCGTTTGGAATATTCATGTCATTATTTGTTGTATATTGCATTAACTATCTGGGTGCGAGTTCGATAGTGGCCGGGCATTCTGAGATGATACTTGCATTCGCCGCTACAACTGCAGGAATTCTGTTGTCGATCAACATAATCAAATTATCGGATAAAACCTTGGGTCCTATCGGTTACTTGGGCATGGGAGTCGCAATGGTGCTGCTAGGTTTTAATAAATCCATATGGCTAACTTTCCTTTTTGTAGCTCTGATCGGGATTTTCAATATGTTTTACAGCATTGCAATTCGGACTCTCCTGCAGAAGAATAGCCGCCAAGAAGAGCTTATACATGTCTTTGCCTTTGAATCCATACTTTCTCGTGCAGCGTTAATTATCGGTTCCGGACTGGCGGGAATAGCACTGGACGTCACCTCTCTAACCGTAAATTGGGCGATCTTGTTTTCTGGCGTGATTCTAATTCTAGTAAGTATTAAAGCTTTCCAAGTATTATATTTCGGGAATACAAAACTACAAGAGCAGGATGTGAGTGTATGAGCAAGCATATTGTATTTGTTGAGATGAGTATGACGGGAGCAGGCGAAAAAGCAATTCAATATGCGTTAGAGCAAGGATACCAGGTTACTCTAGTTGCAAAAGATCCCAAACGATATGCGTCCGCTAATATCGGCTCAACGGCGCTCTTCGTATGCGATACGAATGACCTTGATGCGCTAGGGAAAGGAATCAAAGAGCTTCATGAAGCCAAAGCGATTGAGGGCATTACGACAACGGCTGATTTTTACGTGCCTCAGGCGTCCTATGCGGCCGAAATTTTAGGGTTAATATCCATTCCGTACAAGGATGCGAGGAGTGCAAGAAACAAATATTTGATGAGATTGCGATTACAGGAGAGTTGCCCTCATTTAAATCCTGCATTTGCATTGGTGCAATCCATCGAAGAGGCCAGGCATTTTGCTGAAAGGCATGGTTACCCACTGATCGCCAAGCCGCAGGATGGCAATGATAGTTTGAATGTCAACTTGATTAATGATGAACAGGAACTTGCGGATTATATCAAGGAATCTCAGGCATGGGCAGTTAATTCATCAGGCCAACGGTATGCTGAAGGGGTACTGCTTGAGCAATTTATAGAAGGCGAAGAATATAGCGTTGAAACGGTGCAGCATAAAAAGCAAGCCATTCAATGCATCGGGGTAACCGGAAAAGTATTGACGGGTGTGGACCGCGGTTTTTTTGTCGAAGAAGGAGTGTTCTTCCCTGTGCGGACGGAGCAAACCGAACATTTATTTCAAGAAGTTTCCTTGGCGCTTAAAGAATTAAATATTGATTGTGGCGTCATTCACACCGAATGCAGAGTACATAATGGCGCTGTAAAAATACTTGAAATCAATCCGAGGCTAATGGGAGATATGGCGGGGAGCCATATGATCGAATTAGCGCTTGGCGCCAGCCCCATTCAGCAAGTTGTAGAAATTGCCCTGGGGAACGATGAGGCGTTGTGGAATCCGACGAAGAACAAGGGCGCCGCGATGTATGGATCTTTATCTCCGAAGACGGGAGTGTTTGGAGGCATTGAAAATTTATCTGCGATACAAAAAATAGATGGGGTTCATGCAGTGAAAGTGATTGCGAGTGAAGGAGGGCATTATCAGTTTCCGCCTAAATCAAATGGAGACATTTTGTTGCGTCTTGTCACGGAAGCAGAAACCCCGGAAGAAGCGCTTGAAATAGCTGAAACCGCAGCCAAAACCGCAGTGTTCAAGTTTCTCGCCGATTAGAGGGGTATGAGTGATGACAATACTTTTGGTAAATAACGAAGCGGATTACTACGCTTTTTATCTGCAGTCCATTTTTGAAGATTCGTTTGCCAACTATTATCCGATATTGAGCCGCCATGACACGCATACCAAACAACACTTGAGAACTCTGGAACTTCCATTCGCAGAGAATCCTCCAAATTACGATGAACGCTATTCCAAATATGCACTTCGGATTAGTAAATTCACGGAGAGTGAAAATTACAATGAATTAATGTCCTTCTATCAGGACCTAATCAAGGATGAGGCCATACGCAAGGGATCGTACATTGTTGGGGTCGGGACCAGCGCCGGTCTGGGTGCTATACGCGCCGTATACGAGAAAAGAGAGTTTATTGCAGTCGGTTCTCTGAGAGACAAGGTGCTTTCAGATTTGATTCATACAGCGAACAGCATATATTTTGTAGTTGAAAATCTGACTGATGATGATGCGGCCTATATTATAAGTTTGTTTCAGGGTGAGACAAACAATGAACTGCTCGAAGGCGTACCGGGCGTACCTGTCGGTTTTTTGCATGGAAGAACCTTTGAATCCATGACTTTTTTAGATGCCAAACAGAGGTATTTCTCTAAGAAGGATGAGCGCTTGCCTCATTTGATTGTAGACGCCTTTCTAAGCAAAGCACCGGATGAAGCCATTGAGGACGTCATTGCGAAGCCATACGCTGAACTCAATAGAAATGCCGTTGCAGAGATGGGTCCGCTTCATATCTTATCCGTTACTTCACATGGAATGAGCGATTTGATTCATTTGAACTCCGATTATATATGCGGCAAAAGCCCATATCTTGGTATTGAACCTTATATCAATCCTCATCGTTTGCCTTCATGTATGGATCATAACGGCTTCTGTTTTTTTAAGAAAACCGGAGATGCTTTAAAAGCCTTCGAAATCAAGGCCAAGCATGTATTTGTTAATTCTTGCGGTTCGCTCCAATTTAAACAAGCGACATTTGACCCGCTATTCAATGTTGGATATTCGTTTTTGGAAGGCCATGCTTGCAGTTTTGTCGGCGCCTTGAGGTGGAAGGACGGATATGGATCAGAAAGTGTCTTGTTTTATCAGCTGTTAAAAAACGGGTATACGCTTGGTGAAGCGGTAGCAATATTAAATGACACGCTATACTCCAATCAATTTGAACACAGCAAAAATGTTTTCTGTCTCATTGGAGATCCTGAGTCGGCTCTGCTCCAATCCGAAAAGGCTGAATACGATACTGCTCATTATGATGATAAAAGCAAAGCCATTCACTTGAAATTTAATGCGGGATTTGCCCATGTGAAAGTGGAATCCCGATTATTTGTGGATGTTTTTATGCGGCAAAGAATGCTGCTGCATGTGAAAGCGTTAAAAGAAACCTATTTCATATCCGCTGTCCCGACAAAAGAGAAAAACGCCCTTCATCTATTTGTATACAGCAACGGGAATATACATGGAGATCAACTGCTGAATATTGAAGATGTCAGTGCTCTCTTTGATAACCTCCTCTATGTTTATCGGAATGTCGATCAGAATTTGAACAACACATTAGGCCTTAACAAATTATATCCGAACTGGATCAAACAAGGCGGCAAAAAAAATATTGAGAATCGTTTGTTAAATGTCTCTCGATTATTGAAAGAGTGTTTTATTCATCATCACCAGTTCCCTAAATTTCGCAAATCATCCCATATGTTTTTTCAAGAAGTGGACAAGCTGAACTTTGATATTGCAAAAACCTTATACGAATCTATTTCTCGAACTTCTTTTCGCTTTTCAGAATATTATCAGGAAAGTTTTGTTTTGCAACCGGATCATAGCCCGGAGGACTGTTATCTTTGCGGTAAAACGCTAGCCTCCAGAACGTTAGTTCATATTTTGCAGCCAAACATAAAAAGAACGGAAACCATCTGTTCAAGCTGTGGAGGATTGGAAGACAAGCCGGATCATGATCTGTCCCTTCAGCTCAAACTTCAAGAATCATTTACGAAGGCAAGCAATAATAATGTTGTTTTACAATTGAAAAACAGTACGGAAAAAGTTTTTGACGGCTATTGTGTATTGGCTGTCCGAAGAAGCTCAGAGCTTGGAATCGGGTCTGGGGAACCGATAAAGAAAATCTTGCTTCAACCGCATGAGACCAAAGAAGTTGATTTCGAACTGGTCGTAGAATCGGATGTTCCTATTCATCAATACGCTTTGCAAACGGCCTTCATTTCCATGACTCAAATTTACTTGAGCGGTCGAAGCATTTGGGTCCATTAGCAATCATTATTGAGTTGGAGGAAATCAAAATGGAGATTAATAAAACGAAAGTCGTAAATGATATAACCGTAAAGTGGCTTGCTGATCATTGGAGCCCGATAGATCTTTTCAAAGATTTATCCTTTGGTTTCCTTAGCGTTCCTTTTGATTATGCTGTCAGTCATCGCCCTGGTACTCGTATCGGTCCGCAAACTATACTGGAAACCCTTAATTCTTACAGTTTATATTTGTCAGATAAAAGAGTTTCGCTCGAAGATGCAACCCTCACGGACCTCGGTTCAGTTGACATTGTTCACGATATGAATCAAAGTTATCGCAATATCGAGTATGCAGCAAGCACTGTTCCTGAGAATTATACCCCGATTTTTTTAGGCGGCGACCATTCCATTACCGACCCGATTATCCGCGGCATGAATAAGCGCATAGGCAGTGATTCACTGGGTATCATCATGTTTGATACGCATTTTGACTTCCGTGATCCGATTCCAGGCAAAGAACATTCCGGCCATTGGCTGAAGACGCTGGAAGACGAAATTGATTATAATAGTCTCGCGATCATTGGAATCAGCGCGCCCATCTATTCAGCGGCGTATATGGATGAATTGGAGAGGCGAGGCGCCCTGATCAAAACGGTGTATGATTTTCGCCGTCAAGGCCGGGACGCTGTTCTCAACGAAGTGACTAATCATGTGCTTAAACATACGGACGGTATTTATTTCACCATTGATATTGACAGCATAGATCAAGGCTTTGCTCCGGGGTGCAGTGTTCCCAACCCTAATGGTCTATTCCCGCATGAAATAATGGATAGCGTTTTTGAAATTGCATCCACCTGTCCCGTCTATGGGATGGATATCGTAGAAGTAAGCCCTTGGCTGGATAATGCCCAAAACTTTACCTCCCATATCGCATCCCACATCATTATGAATTTTATAGCCGGAAATATTAAACGAAATCAATATTAAACGTGCTTAAGGAGCTTTCCCAGCCGGGTTTTGACCTTGAGATAATGTGCCTTTTCCTTTTGAAAGTGGTATACTGAGTTTCCAGATGAAATTACTTACCTAGCTCAGGAGGGAAGAAAATGAACGCGTTTGAATTGTACAACTCTACGAAGGTGGTCTTCGGAGAGGATAGGGTTAGCCGATTAGGCGAGCTGGTGCAGCCATTCGGCAAGCGGATTTTGCTCGTATACGGCGGAGGAAGCATCAAGAATTCGGGACTCTATGACCAGGTGAAGGCGCAGTTGGCGGGCATTGATACAGTCGTACATGAACTGCCGGGCATTGAGCCGAATCCGCGGTTGTCTACGGTCAACAAAGGCATTCAAATCTGCCGGGATGAAGATATTCAATTTATACTAGCAGTCGGCGGAGGCAGCGTAATCGATGCGGCGAAGGCGATTGCTGCAGGAGCGCTGTATGACGGCGATGTATGGGACTTTACCATTGGCAAGGCTGTTGTGAAGCAGGCGCTGCCGCTCGGTACAATTCTGACGCTGGCCGCTACCGGTTCAGAGATGAATGGCAACTCGGTCATTTCCAACTGGGAGACCAAGCAGAAGCGCGCCTTCGGAAGCCGGCTTGTCTACCCGAAGTTCTCTATTCTTGATCCGAAGCTGACGTATACAGTACCGGTCAACCAGACCGTCAACGGGATTGTCGATATTATGTCGCACGTATTCGAGCAGTATTTCAGTCTGACTACGGATACCCCGCTTCAGGAAAGATTCGGCGAATCCATCCTGCTTACTGTCATTGAGAACGGTGAGAAGGCTATTGCGAACGGCTCTGACTATAACGCCCGGGCCAATCTGTTGCTTGCCGGTACTTATGCTCTCAACGGCACACTGCCAATCGGGGTGGTTACGGACTGGGCAACTCATGGCATCGAGCATGAAGTGAGCGCCATCTATGATATCGCTCATGGCGCCGGCCTTGCGATCATTTTCCCAAACTGGATGAAGTATGTGTACAAGGAGCGGGTTGATCGTTTCGTACAATTTGCCGTCAGAGTATGGGGCGTTGATGCGAACGGCAAGACCGACGATGAGATTGCGTTGGAGGGCATTGAGGCTACACGCGCTTATTTCACCCGCATTGGCGCGCCAGCAACACTTGGGGAGCTGGGTATCAATGACGAGAACATCCAACGGATGGCGGAGGAAGCTACACAGTTCGGGCCGATCGGTTCCTACAAGAAGCTGGCGAAGGAAGATGTCGTGAACATTCTCAAAGCAAGCCTGTAATCTATTATAGATGCAAAAAGACCCGTCCCGCATTCAGTCTGCACAAGGCTGTATGCGGGACGGGTTTTTAAAGTTGAAGCGCCTTGGCAAACATAATCGCTGCTTCCTGACGCAACATCGACTGTCTGGAGTTGTAGTTGATTGCGCCACTGGCATTCTGAATCGCCTCGGGTCCGTAAAGGCCAAGCGCTACAACCAGCTTTACGCTGTCTACTGCCCACGCGTCAGTTGCGCCAGCAAGCTTCGCGTCCATCGGCTCAACACCTTGAAGCTGCATCATGCGGCTGAGAATAGCGGCTGCTTCCTGACGGGTAATCGCCCTATCCTGCTGGAAAGCAGCGCCCGGGCGACCGTTGACGATGCCGAGCTCATACAACGTCTGGACTGCTGCGGCAGCAGGATGATTCTTCACATCCTTGAAAACGACAGGTTCTTTGGACGGAAGCATGAACAGGGATTTAACAGCCAAATCAGCGAATTCTCCGCGTGTGATTGGCTTTGCCGCTCCCCATGTGCCGTCGCTCTTGCCTTCCAAAAATCCGAGCAACTGCAAATATTCAATCGATGAGGCGTAGGGGCTTTGCTCGCTGACATCGGAGAATGGCTGCGGAATTTCCAGCTTTTTCGATGTGCTCAGTTCATAGCGGTATTGCAGGTAGCCGATTGATCCGTCCATATTCGCTTGGAAAGCCAGCAGCTTGCCGTCCTCGTCTTTGAATAGCAAATCATCCACTTGCGTAAGGACATGCTTCCCGAATACAGAATCTTCTACGGTCAGCTTGCCGTCCGGCGTCGCTGTTACTTGGGTCAGCGTCGTTTTGGTACGCAACTGGCTGTACAAACCTGCGAATTTCGCAAGCTCGGCCCGGGTTGGCTTCCATGGGGCGAATTGTTCGGCTTCAGCCGGAAAGTAATGATCCATGAACGCGTCGAACCAGACATCGCGCAAGTTTGTAATCGCATTGGCAGCGATGAATACACCTGTATTTTGCTCTGGCAAGAGCCATATTCTTGAGGAATAGCCATGAATATTGCCGCCTTTGCCAATGACAGTTTGGCCATTGAAGCTGCTTTTGCCGGACATGTCGAAGCCATAGCCCATGACCGGGAACTTCGAATTTAGCGACAGATGTATACGGTGCATGTCTTTTGTCGTCTGTTCCTCCAGAATTCGCTTGCCGTCATACGTGCCGCTATTCAGGTGAGCGAGCATGAACTTGGACATATCGTCTGCTGTTGAGAACAGGCCTCCCTGGGGCAGCTCTGTCGGTATTGTCGTATAGGGCGGGTAAGCCTTCCCGTGGGGATCATATCCGGTTGCCAGCCTGGAACGAATATCCGGGGTCATGATGAATCCGCTGTTTGCCATACCCAGAGGGGCGAAGATGTTCTCGTCCATATACCGGTGAAATGGCGTGCCGGTCACGTTTTGTACAATATAGCCTTGCAGCATCGAAGCAAAATTATCGTAGTTGTAGGATTCTCCCGGCTTCCTCACTACGGTCGGCATGTTTTTAGCTACATAATCTTTCAGATCGGCAGATTTGCTCAGGTCGAAGCTGACATCTCTGAGATTAGGCTCCGTAAAATCGAATCCTGCGGAGTGCGTCAGCAGATGCTCCATCGTCACCGGCTCGGAAAAGCGGCTAATTGTCCGAATACTGCCCATATAGGTATTGATATCCTTGTTCAACTCAATTTGATGGTTCTCCACCAGTTGCATGACCGCACTAGCCGTTACCGCTTTGGAGATCGAACCTACACGAAATACGGTGGATTTGGGATCGACCGGTATGTTCTTCTCGATATCCGCCAGCCCGTATCCTTTTTCTAAAATGATCTTGCCGTCTTTGACGATAACAATGGCTGCACCCGGGACGTTTAATTTTTTGACATCCGGTCGTTCAAAAAAGCTGTCCGCAAATACTTCCGCTTCTTTCGGGTCCACAGGCCCTCTGTGAACCTGTTCAGCCGAGGCTTCGGCAGCGGCAGATACCGTGGTGAGCAGCAGGGCGAAAGCGGATAGCACCCACGGGAGATGGGCCTTGCGAATCCGTGAACGTTTTGACATATGTATCTCCTTTACATGATCATTTATAGTTGTTGTCCTATCGTAATACAAATTGCCGCAAAAGAAGACAGACCTAAGTACAGCGGCAGCACTGGCCTTAGGTCCGGTATTTGTCCTGGACTAAAGCGAGTCTTCTATCTATTTTCCGGCTGCAAGCAACAAATGGACAGAAAAGGCGTCTAAGAATACAGGAAAGGTTTGCTAAAGCGTAAGCAACGTCCAAAAAAACACAAGCAGGAGGAAACGGACAAACATGATGGTAAGGAAGTGGGTCGCCTGGCTGATACTGGCGACTATGTTTTTGACGCTCGCATTGCCGGCAGGGCAAACAGCCGGAGCTGCTGGCGGGATTCGAATTGTACTGGACGGAAAGACGATAGCAAGCGATGCAGCCCCCTACATCATCCCGGCGGCGAATGTAACGATGGTACCGCTGCGCATTATTAGCGAGGAACTGGGGGCAACCGTTCGCTGGAATCAAAAGGAGCAGCAGGTGACGATCCAGGGCGGAGCAGACAAGCTCATTGTCATGAAACGCGGCGGCCGCTTTGCGCTTGTGAACGACAGCCGCGTGGATTTGGATGCAACGGTTGATCTGAAAGCAGGGCGCACGATGGTGCCGCTGCGATTCGTAGGCGAGACGCTGGGGCTAAATGTCAATTGGAATCAAAAGGAGCAGCTTATTACATTGACAACCGAAGGGAATGGAGAGCCCTCTCAGCCATCCTCTGGTGCTGATGGCGACCCTGCGTCAGGCGGGCAGCCATCTGAAGGCAATCCGGGCAATCTTCCGGGAGGGGATGTTCCATCCGGCGGGGACACACCGGGGAAAGCACTCCGCGGTGTATGGGTATCTACCGTCTACAATTTGGATTGGCCGTCCCAAGGCTCTTACGGGAAATCTCTCAAGCAAATGGAGGAGTTCCGGCAGCTTCTCGATGATATTCAGGAGATCGGGATGAATGCTGTATTCGTTCAGGTTCGCCCTGCGAGCGATGCGCTTTACCCGTCGCTCCTTGTTCCCTGGTCCAAATATCTGACCGGTGTCCAGGGGCTGGCTCCTGATTATGACCCGCTTGCCTTCATGATTGATGAAACGCACAAGCGAGGGATGGAGTTCCATGCGTGGTTCAATCCGTTCCGGGCAAGCGTCGATGCGAAAATCGAACAGCTGACTAACGGCCACGTGGTGAAGCGGCAGCCGGAATGGATTGTCAATGCCGGAGGCAAGCTGTACATCAATCCGGGTATCCCGGAGGCTCGTCAGCATATTATGAATACGATTATGGAAGTCGTGAACGGCTACAATATTGACGGGGTTCATCTGGATGATTATTTTTACCCGACCAATGTCGAGTTTGCCGATAACCATACCTTCCAGGCCTACAATTCGGATAAAGTCGTGTCCAAAGCGGACTGGCGCCGCGGCAACATTAATGCGTTTGTCCGCGATCTGGGGGCGGCCATCCATGCAGTCAAGCCGAAGGTGCGGTACGGCATTAGCCCGTTCGGCGTGTGGCGCAACCAGTCGGTAGACAAGACCGGTTCCGATACGAAGGCGGGTGTTACGACTTACGACAGCATGTATGCTGATGTTCGGACCTGGATCAGACAAGGTTGGGTTGATTACATTAATCCGCAGATTTACTGGAGCATGTCGTTCTCCGCTGCCCGCTATGACAAGCTGGTCGATTGGTGGGTGCAAGAGGTTAAGGGGACGGGCGTTGACCTGTACATCGGACACGCGCCTTATAAGCTGGGGACGAAGGAAGCCGGCTGGCAAAGCGCACAGGAAATTATTAATCAGCTCAAATATAATGAACGGTACCCGGAAGTAAAAGGCGATGTCTTCTTCAGCGCCAAAGATATTCGTAAAAATCCGCTCGGCATCAAGGACGCATTGCGCTCCTATTATCGTTCTTTTTAAACTAAAGAAGCGCCCGCTTCGTCAATAGGTCAGAGACCAAGACGAGAGCGGGCGCTGTTCTTTTTTAGGCCTCGATTACGACCATTTGATGGCATTCGAGCCGCGGCAGCACATAGCTGACCGTATTGCCGTCCTGCTCGAAGGCAAGCTCCTCGCCTTGAGGCGCCAAATAGACGCGCTTGACCGGACTTGGCAGCTTCACTGTTGATTTGATGTCGAGGAGCGGAATAATATCCTCGATCACTTCAACCCCATTCCCGCGCTTCACTGGGGAAGCGTAGAGCAGGTGATGCACATAACGACCGTGCTCCGGCTGGTATTGGATCGTCGTAACGCCTTGAGCCGGCAGGCTTGTCTGCAAGGTACGCTCATCGGCAAGCAGCAGCTGGAGAGCGTGCAGAACGATTTCTTTGAGCGGCAGGCTTCCCTTGGTTGCATATTCATGGAATACCGGCCAGCCCAGATAAATGCCGTTCGCGTGCAGGGTCATTCCTGGTCCTGCATCTTCACCAGAGCTTGGCGTATGCTGATGGGAGCAGAAAGTAAAGAGATCGCGATTGAAATACGGTTTCTCTCTTAAGCCTAGAGATCGCGCCCCTGCCAGTTCAACCAGCTGTCCTTGCTCGTACATGACGAAAGAAGCTGTTCCAAGGCTCGGCAGGCTAAAGTCCGGGCGGAAGTAATCCGGCTTGAATGCGGACGGCGACACCCAGCGCACGCCCAAATCAATGGCAAATGCGTCGCCCGCTTCATTAAGGCCGCTCTCGCCTGTAGCGAACAGCTTGCCGCCTTTTGCTGTGTAGCGCGTTAATTTGTCCGCTAATTGCGCGGACAGACGAATTCTATCCGGCAGAATAATAACCTTGTACGCCGAAAAATCAGCATCGGTGTCAATGACGTCAAACAAAAGATTGCCTTCAAGCAGCATGCGGACTGCACCGGGATCGGATTGAATGGAATGATCGTCCTCTTGCCCGCTTGGAACGGCTTCTGCGGAAAGCAGAGCGACATCCGCAATATTGGCGACGCCTTTGCACCATCCTTCTTTCTGTTCGACTTCGCTGTAGGCGGCTCCGATCAGCCGATAGGTTGCCTCATCCATTTTGCCGGAAGGGGCGAGTTGATCTCCGATCGAGCAGCGTGCGCCGTTCGCCAGGCTGAGTGCCGTTTCATAGCGCAGCGCATTCGGGTGCTTATACCCCCCGAATTCGCCCCAGGACAGGTGGAACTTGCCCGTCATTCCAAGGTAGTCCATCCCGATCTGCTGCACATAGCGGGCGGACAATGGGAAATGGTCATAGCCCCATCCTCCCGTAGGCAAGGATTCCAGCTCCAGATGCGTGTTCATCTGGGCCATATCTCTGCGTCCTCTGCGAATATGACTGCCGTTATGGAAGATCGGAGTTCCTGGTTTAATAGCATGAATCCGCTCTCTGATTTTTTGGGTGTAGTTGGCATACACTTCTTCGCCGAGTGCAACAACAGCAGCGCGGTCCCGAGGGTCCTGGCCTCTGCTGCGCAGCGTCGCCACACAGTTTTGACAGTAGCAGGTGCGAGCCCCGACGATATCGAGGAAGATGCCGTCTACATCATAGTTCCGCGTGACTTCTTCCACCTGATTCAGCAGGATATCCAGGTAAGGAGTATTCAGACAGAACTCATGGTAGCCGGGTGACAAGAAGTCTCTCGTCCAATTAATTCTCTCATCCTGAAGGCGATGCAGCCATTCCGGGTGGCGGCGGGCCAGCTTTTCATCCAGCCCTGCGGACAAGTATACGGGCGTTTTGACGCCAATTTCATGAGCAGCTTCAATTTGAGCGCCCAGAAGATCAAAAGCAAGATTCGGGTGTATTTCATTCGCACTGGTCGGGTGGTAGGCCCAGCCGTGATGGCATTTGGCAAATAGTGTAATCGAGTCGATATGTCCTTCTTTTAACATGGCCTGAAACTGGGCTTTATCGAACTCTGCTCCAATACCGGAGATAGCTTCCGAGGTATGAAAATCGAGATGAACTTGTCTAAATCGCATGGTAGAACCTCCTCAAGCGGAATATGGCTTAAATGTACAGGAGAAGAGGATGTCTGTATAGATATGAAAACGATTAAATAGCACAATCTCGACTTTTAGGAGCAATATGTTATACTAAGGCTGATTCTCGAGGATTCGGAATGTACAAGCCCAGTTGAGGCATGAATGCCTATGCTTTCTTGAAATGGACCACGGCGCTGTACAGCATTTTGCTGCGGTCTGGATCGAAGACGACATGATGGGAGACGGAATGCACATCCAGCATGAGGGCTTTGTTCATCTGGATTTGCTCATCGATGCGCTTCTCCAGCGTTCTCAGGTCATACGCTTCAAAAAATTCAATTTTGGCGCTCATTGTTTCCAGAATGAAATCCATATATTAACCACCTTCTCGTTCTGCTCGGATGCCGCTGCATCCATAAAGTCTGTATATATTATACCTGCCGCCATCATGAATTGGAATCAGGCCCATATGCGAATAAGTTCTGCTGGAGACATGAGGAAAATATGCTCTGGCTGTCTCTGAACAGCTAGTATCCCTTTATTGCAGAACGGTAGACAAGTTAAGTATAATTTGATTGGATAAAATGAGTAACATGGAAGGCATACTTGGGAGGACTTTTTATAATGAAGAAACTAATCATAACGATTGTTGCATTGGCGATTAGTACCGTATTGTTCTCGGCCTGCTCAAGCAGCCCGGCTGCACCGGGAAATAATCAAAGTGATCAGGTACAGGAAGGCGCAGACAAGCCGGCTACTAATGCTGGCGGACTGGAGGAAACGGGGGAATCAAATGGAAAGACAAACGGCGGCGCTCCCGACGATCAGAACACAGATGGCAAAAACACAAATGCCGAAGGTGGCAGCAAGGGAAATCAGGGCTCTCAGAATCCGAAAGACCCTGCGGTAGAAGCGGCCTCCAATCCAAAGAGTATCGCGGTGCTTGTCAACAAGCAGTTTAGTCTGCCTGAGAATTATACACCAACGGATCTCGTATATCCTGATGTTCCGTTCACTTTTAAAGACAAGATTGAAAAACGGATGATGCGCAAGGAAGCTGCTGCCGCGCTCGAAGAGATGTTTGCAGGCGCAGAAAAGGATAATATTTACCTCGCCGGAGTATCGGCTTATCGTTCCCATCAGACACAAAAAGCTTTGTTTGAGCGCTATGTGAAAAAAGACGGGGAAGAGAAGGCTAAGACCTACAGCGCTGTTCCGGGCCACAGCGAGCATGAGACCGGGCTGGCGATCGATGTGTCGGCAAGCAACGGCAAATGCGCAGCAGAGGATTGTTTTGGAGGTACGCCGGAAGCAAAGTGGCTTGCCAAGCACGCTTACGAGTACGGCTTTATTATCCGATACCCGCAAGGCAAGGATTCCATTACAGGCTACAAATATGAGCCATGGCATTTGCGCTATGTAGGTACGGAGATCTCCAAGGACATGAACGAGCGGGGTATTACTTTGGAAGAGTACTACGACGCGGTTCCGGTTACGAATCCCTAATATTGGCGAAAGTGTATGACATTGAAGTTCCTTTTGTTCGTCAGAGCAGGAGGAACTTTTTTTAAAATATAAGCATTTACCACGAAACGAAGTTTTGCCGTCAAGGGACGGCAAAGCCGTTTACGTTTGATATAAGCGAAGGATGGTTGCCGGCATCAGGGCGAAACCGTTGCGAAAGTATGATATACTTATCCAACCACGCAAGGAATCTTTTATAGCTTCATGGGTACTGGAGGATAAGACAAATGAATATCGAAAGCATTCATCATACAGCGGTTATCGTGACTGATTTGGAGCGGTCCATGCGTTTTTATAGTGAAGTGCTGGGACTGAAGGAGAGCGATGAGCGGCCGGCGTTCGATTTTCCCGGCGTCTGGTATGAGGTGGGGACGATGCAGATTCATCTGATTGTCCACAAGTCTGCTCGCACGTTGCGCCTGACCGACCAGATTGATACACGAGATGGACATTTCGCGCTTAGAGTTCCTGACATGTCGCATGTCATCGGGAAGCTGGAGCAGCATGGAATTGCGTATCAGAATAAACCGGACAGCATTACAGGCTGGCATCAGGTATTTGTGACGGACCCGGACGGGAATATCATTGAGTTTAACTCGCACCGTCAGTCCTGACGCATATAGATATCAGAACGCTGGATAAGTGTGACGCACCAGGTGCGAACTTCGACGATTCGAGCTATTGTATGTATACATTGACTGAAATGAACAGGATTGTGATTTGCGTGAATAATGAAGAGGAGCAGGAAACACCATGAATGCTTCAACAGCATTGCCAATACTAACCTTTCTGTCCCCGCCACTGCCTTACTTTATCGAGGCTGACCGCCGCCGCTATGAGCCGGGGCAGCGCCATCCGAGCCGTGCGAACCGTGGGACATTTGATTTATTATATGTGCGTGAGGGTCAACTTTCGATTGTGGAGGGCAGTCATACCTGGGTGCTGGAGCCGGGTCAACTGCTGCTGCTCCGTCCGGATTGCCCGCATCGCGGCGGAGAAAGCTGCAGATCCGAAACGGTTTTTGACTGGATTCACTTTCAAACGCCGGGCGTATGGGAAGAATGCGAGCCCGGACAGGAGGAGCGTCTTCACGGCGATCATTATCTGTATGCGATTCGGCTGCCCAAGAGCATGAAGCTTACCCGCAGCCAAGAGGCAGATGAACTGCTGGATGAGTTGATTCAGGCAGCCAATAGTCCGGTGTCCGCCTCTTTCTGGCAGCGCCAGCAGCTCTTTGTCAAGCTGCTGCAATTGATCGAAGAGGAGTGGCGTTCCTATGCGGCGCCGACATCCGTCCATGTTGCGGAGCGGGCGGCAGCCTATTTGAAACGGAACTATCAAAGTCAGATTTCGAATAAATCGCTGGGCGAGGAGCTTGGTCTTCACCCGAATTACATTGCCCGCTGCATGATTGATATTTACGGCCACACGCCGCAGCAGTTTTTGATGCATTATCGCGTCGACCAGGCCAAGCTGCTGTTGATCAAGACGGACTGGCCGATTGCTCGTATTGCCTCGGAGACCGGCTTTAAGCAAACACCGCATTTTTCAAGAACGTTCTCGGAGCAATCCGGCCTGTCGCCGCTGCAATATCGTAAAAAGCACAGTGCTGCTATTTGATTTTTTTCCGTGAAATTGGCTGGAGATATAGCTTGGTACTTAGTGAAGAAGGGAATGATATGAAGAAGAGCAAGCAAATTTTTCTAAATGAGGTGACAGGGAGAGTGGACAAGCAGGATCGTTTATCTCCCCGATGCATGGAAACCGAGAACAACGTTCAAGAGCCGTTAGCGGCGATGAAAATATGTGTGAAGTGTCAGCAATCCAGACCGCTCAAACAATTTTTGCCCAGAAGCGGGCGAAAAGCCGGTCCGACTAGACGGAGGGGAACTTGCCGGACCTGTCGGAAAGAAGCGCAAAGGCTTGAAAAGCTTGAGAAACGGAATGCATCGGCCAAGCAGGACCGAAAAGAGCGTCCGGCAACTTCTCCGGCAGAATCGCAGCCCTCTGGCGTGCAACAGTCGCATTCGGCTTCATCTGCCCCTGTCCTGCGTCCAACCCGTCAGGGCTTCATCCGAATGCGCGGCAAGACGGACAGCGGCCGCGGCTGGTATCAGGAGATTGATCCTGAACTGGCCTATACGCTTGTGCGGGAGAATGCTGCAGTCGTTGTTAACCGGCATACGATTCGTCGAATTTACGGAAACAAGGAGTTTAGACGTCTTATTTTGACCCGGGATAACTACACCTGCTATTTCTGCGGCAACTACGGGGATACGATTGACCATTTGCTTCCCAGATCCAAGGGCGGTCATACAACACCGGTCAATTGTGTCTGTGCCTGCAATGAATGCAATCAATCCAAAGCCAATACCGACTTGAATGAGTTTTTGCTCACTTTTGAATAATGCCTGCTCCAGTTAAGGAACTGTAAGCTGCACGGGACTTCCAGAGGGAGCATTCAACCCGCTTATAAAAAAGTGAAAGGCTGAAAAGGTTCAGCCTTTCACTTTGGCAAGAAATTCGCTGATGGCAAAATACGCGGCGCCGCGCACTGCGGAATGTTCCCCGAGTTCAGCGAACAAAATTCGCATATTGCTGTAGTGATAAGAGAGCGTGCGACTGCCTACAGTCTCCAGAAGCGCCGCCTCGATCCATCGTCTGGCTCTGCTCATCCGGTTGCCGATCAGAACGACCTCCGGGTTGAACACATTGATGATGTTGGCAACACCGACGCCTAGATAATATCCGATGTTATGAAACAGCTTTATCGCTGCATCATGACCTTCATCCGCCGCGTGCAGCAGGGAGGAGAGGCTGCCAAATCCCAACTTGCGGGCTTGCCCCAGCAGTGCATTCTCGGAAGCATATAGTTCCCAGCAGCCGTTGTTGCCGCAGCGGCAAGGCATTCCCTCCAGATCAATGGAGAGATGTCCGAGCTCCCCGGAAAAGCCGGATGCCCCTTGATACAGCTCTTTATTCAAGATTATGCCTGTACCAATCCCGATCCCGACACTCACATAAATCTGATTGGCAATTCCGCGGCCGGCTCCGAAGCGCTGCTCTCCCTTGGCGCCTGCGTTTGCCTCATTGTCAATGAAAACCGGCAGGCCAAATCGTTCTTCGAGCAGATCCCCCAGTTTGACTTGTGTCCATTCGAGGTTGGGAGCAAACAGAATGCTGCCGGTATCATTGACGATTCCTGGAACCCCCATGCCGATTCCAATGACGCCATAGGGGCTTTCAGGAGCGCTTGCAAGCAACTGGCCTGTGCAAGCATACAGTCTTTCAAGCACATAATCCAGTTCTGTCGCCTCAAGGCTGATCTCAGCCTCGTTTACAATTTCACCGCTCAAATCCGTTAACACGCCGCGTATATAATTAACCCCCAGGTCGATGCCCAGCGCATAGCCTGCTTTACTATTGAACAGCAGCATGACGGGCCTTCGTCCTCCGCTGGACTGCCCGGTGCCAATCTCAACGACAAGATCGCGATCGATTAAATCCTGTACCAGATTGGATACAGTAGCTTTATTCAGGCCTGTCCGCTCCGAGATCGCCGCTCTCGAGAGGGGAGCCTGCTTCATGACTGCCTCCAGAACGACTGCGGTATTCATTTGCTTGATGAACGCGGTATCGCCGGTTTTTTTTCTCATTTGCCGCTATAGCCCCCATCTTTGGCGCGATTGTCCAATGCTGCCCACGTTTGATTGTTTTGATTGTATCATGGTAAGGATATTTTAGCACCAAAACTTAGTTTGTTTAATAGACAAACTAAGTTGACTGATGTTACAATGATATCAGTCAACTTTTAAATAAGGAATATAACCAATCAAGGGAGGCTGTACAAATGAGTTATTTCAACGGTATTGGTAAAATTGAATTTGAAGGCAAAGGTTCGGATAATCCGCTTGCCTATAAGCATTATAATCCGAAAGAGGTTGTGCTAGGAAAAACAATTGAAGAGCATCTGCGCTTTGCGGTTGCCTACTGGCATACCTTTACGTCTAACGGAGCCGATCCTTTCGGTGTGGGCACAGCGGTGCGTGGCTGGGATCATTTTAATGAATTGGATAAAGCCAAGGCGCGTGCAGAAGCGAACTTTGAGTTCCTGCAAAAGCTTGGCGTTCCATTCTACTGCTTCCATGACCGTGATATTGCACCGGAAGGCGCAACCCTTCAGGAAACGAACAAGAATCTGGATATCATTGTTGAGTTGCTTAAGCAGGGTATGAAAGAAAGCGGTACCAAATTGTTATGGAACACAGCGAATATGTTTACCAACCCTCGTTTTGTCCACGGTGCGGGTACTTCTGTAAATGCGGATGTTTACGCTTACGCGGGGGCTCAGGTGAAGAAAGGGCTTGAAGTCGGCAAGGAACTCGGTGCGGACAACTATGTATTCTGGGGCGGACGCGAAGGCTACGAAACGCTGCTGAATACGGATGTTGCGCTTGAACAGGATAACCTGGCTCGTCTTTATCAAATGGCGATCGATTATGCGAAAGAAATCGGGTTCGACGCGCAATTCCTTATTGAGCCGAAGCCGAAAGAGCCGACTAAGCACCAATATGATTTTGATGCGGCGACGACCATTTCCTTCCTGCAAAAATATGGCTTGCAAGATCACTTCAAGCTCAATCTTGAAGCGAACCATGCGACGCTTGCCGGACATACCTTCGAGCATGAAATCCGCGTGGCGGCAATTAACGGCATGTTGGGCTCGCTGGATGCGAATCAGGGCGATCTGCTTCTTGGCTGGGATACGGATGAATTCCCGACTGACCTGTACTCAACGACGCTGACGATGTACGAAATTCTTCGCGCAGGCGGCATCGGCCGCGGCGGAATCAACTTCGATGCCAAGGTACGCCGCGGCTCCTTCGAGGATCAGGATTTGTTCCTGGCTCATATTGCCGGCATGGACACCTATGCCTGGGGACTGAAAGCGGCTGCCAAGATGGTTGAGAGCAAGTTCTTTGACAACATCCTCAGCAATCGCTACCGCAGCTTCTCTGAAGGAATCGGGGCGGATGTCGTGGCCGGCAAAGCGACTTTGAAATCGCTGGAAGAATACGCTCTGCAAAATCATCCGATCAAGAATGAGTCCGGACGCCAGGAGCGCATTAAGCTGTTGATTAACGAAATTATCTATAGTGTCTAATTAACATCAAGCCAGACAACAGGATTAGGAGAGGAGAAGGACGGCTAAATGGGGTATGTAATCGGTATTGACCTTGGAACCAGTGCCGTCAAAGCGCTGCTGGTCGATCGTGAGGGCAATGTGAAGGCTGAGGCTTCCCGCTCCTACGAGCTGCTGCATCCTCGCTCCGGCTGGAGTGAGCAGCGGCCGGAAGACTGGATAGAGGGGACGATCGGGGCGATTGCCGAACTGACGGATTCGCTCGGAGAGGCTGCTGGTCAAATTGAAGGCATCAGCTTCTCTGGACAGATGCATGGACTTATCCTGCTGGATGAGTCCGGCAGTCCGGTACGCAATGCCATTCTGTGGAATGACACCCGTACGACAGAACAGTGCAGAGAAATCGAGCGTACCGTGGGTGGAAAATTGTTGGAAATTGCTCGCAACCCTGCACTTGAAGGATTTACACTGCCAAAAATATTATGGGTCAGACAGCATGAGCCGGAAGCTTTTGCGCAGGCGCGCAGCTTCGTGTTGCCCAAGGACTATGTACGCTATCGTCTGACAGGACATATTCATATGGATTATTCCGACGCGGCAGGCACACTGCTGCTCGATGTCGGGGGAAAGTATTGGAGCAGTGAACTGCTCGGCGCGTTCCAATTGGAAGAGAGCCTGTGTCCACCGCTCGTAGAGTCCCATGCTTTAACGGGCACACTGCTTGTGGAAATAGCGGAGCGTACCGGTCTGCGCCCGGAGACGAAAGTTTTTGCAGGCGGCGCGGACAATGCTTGCGGAGCAATCGGAGCGGGTATCCTTGCTGAAGGCGTAACGCTTGCCAGTATCGGAACTTCGGGCGTGATTCTTTCCTCTGAACAGGACAGGAACAAAAATTACGACGGCAAGGTTCATTTCTTCAACCACGGCAAGGAGAACGCTTATTATGCAATGGGAGTTACGCTGTCTGCGGGCTATTCATTAAGCTGGTTCAGGAGTACATTTGCCCCTGGCGAGTCCTTTGGAGAACTGCTCGCAGATGTCGGAACTATCCCGCCGGGATCAGGCGGATTATTGTTCACGCCATATCTTGTCGGCGAGAGAACCCCTCATGCCGATTCGGTCATTCGCGGCAGTTTTATCGGCGTAGACGGCGGACACAAGCGCGCCCATTTTGCCAGGGCTGTGATGGAGGGTATTACGTTCTCGCTTCATGAATCAGTTGATTTGCTGCGGAACTCCGGCAAGAAAGTAGACAAAGTCATCTCTATCGGAGGCGGGGCGCAAAACCCGCTGTGGCTGCAAATGCAGGCCGACATTTTCGGAGCGACAGTCGTCGCGCTGGAAAATGAGCAGGGACCCGGCATGGGGGCGGCCATGCTGGCGGCTTACGGGTGCGGCTGGTTCGATAGCCTTGAGGCTTGCGCGGCACAGTATGTCAGACCTGGCGCTGCCTACGAGCCCAAGACGGAAGCGGCGGATGTCTATGCGCGGCTGTTCCCGGTCTATCAGCAGGTCTATGCGCAGACCCGCAGTCTGAACGAATCGCTTAGTGCTTTCCGAAATTAACCAGATTAGTATATGAACCGTCCTGCATAGTTATTATGCGGGGCGGTTTTCGTATTATTAGGTCAACTAGATATTTCAAGTTCGTTTGTTTTTAGGGATACATGTGCTTGCAGTTTCAGATTCCTTCTTGACGTGCGTTTTTCGTTGTAACTATAATGATTACATCAAGGAGAGATTAAACTATGAAAATAAGCAGCAGATTTTCGATTGCGGTTCACATTCTTTCCTTGCTGGCTACCGCGAAGGATGCGCACTGCACATCGGAATGGATTGCCGACAGCGTGGGTACGAACCCGGTTATTATACGAAAAATAATAGGGCAGCTAAAGAAGGCTGGATTTGTAGGCGTACGAGCCGGTACAGGCGGTGCTTTTTTGCTGATAGGGCTTGAGCAGATAACGCTGTTGGATATTTACCGGGCGGTGGAAGTCGTGGAAGAGGGAGAACTCTTTCATATCCATGAACAGCCCAATCCAGATTGTCCAGTCGGCGCTAATATTCAAGCTGTTTTGGAACTAATCGTTAGACGAGCCCAAAACGCAATGGAAGCAATTCTGGCTGACATTCCGATGGCAGAGTTCGTTTCCGGGCTCTCGGAGCATTAGTTACAGCGGTGAATCCCGGATTTAATTATAAGGAGGCAGTTAAAAATGAAAGTTGAAATATGGTCCGATTTTGCTTGCCCGTTTTGTTACATCGGAAAACAACGTTTAGATTTGGCGCTTGAGCAGTTTGAACAGAAAGACGAAGTGGAAGTTGTTTTCCGCAGCTTCGAGCTTGATCCCAATGCACAGAGAGACGTGAGCTATGATGTTCATGACATGCTGGTCGGCAAATACGGCATGACGCGGGAGAAAGCGATGGAGATGAACGAGAATTTGAGCCGTACTGCAAAGGAAGTCGGGATTGATTTTCAATTTGATAATCTGATTCTGACCAATACGTTTGATGCTCATCGGTTGGCACAACACGCATCTGCGAAAGGGAAAATGAACTCGGTTGTACAGGAATTGTTCAGGGCATACTTTACCGATTCCCGCCATCTAGGTGATCATGAAACATTAGCAGATTTGGCAGTTCAGGCAGGGCTAACCCGCGCTGAGGCATTGGAGTTGCTTGCTGGCAATGATTATACCGCCGAAGTCCGCGCTGAAGAAGAAGAGGCAAGCCGGATGGGAATCAAAGGGGTACCATTCTTCGTCATCGACCGTAAATATGCCGTATCAGGGGCACAATCCGTAGACACTTTTCTCAATGCTTTACAGACCGCCTGGAAGGAAGCGCAGCCACTTGAGGCGGTAGACGATTCCGGAAGCGAATCCGAATCAGCCGCTTGCATTGACGGCGTTTGCACCCCTTCGGCTGAACGAGTTGAATAAAGTAAAAATGGATTGACGCTACTATCATTTGCCGATGAGCCTGCGGCGTTGGCAGTAGCTGTTCTGCTTGCCGCGCTTTGGTCGCTGACAGCGGGGTTTATGCTTTATGGGGGAGTCGGTGCTCTGGGGATGCTGATCGTTGTCCTATTGCTGTGGTATGGCGGCAATAGAGGGGCGATGAAGAGGGGCAATGAAGAGGGCGGACTAGCATCTGAGAAGATACACGCATCTGGTTTTTGCGTGAATCATGCAAAAGTCAAGCAAGTTGAATGAATGAATGTCGAGTAGGGCCTGCGTGTCATGCGCTCAATGACGAAACGAATCGATCAGACCCCGCCTCCCGCATAACGCGCGGCGCTCATGCCGGCAGTGTATCCGGTAGAGAAGGCAGCCGTAATATTATAACCGCCCGTATAGCCGTGAATATCCAAAATTTCACCACAAAAATAAAGGCCGTTGGTCAGTTTGGAGCCCATTGTCTTCGGGTCAAGCTCTTTCAGATTGACCCCGCCTCCTGTGACGAAGGCATCCTCGATCGACAAGGTTCCATAGACCCGAACCGGAAAATGCTTGATCAGTGCGGCGAGTTCCATCCACTTCTGCTTCGGCAGGTTATCATAGGTTAACTGCTCGTCCAGATCAGTCTTGGCAAGCAGCAGCGGAATCATGCGCTCCGGCAAATAGCCCTTTAGGACGTTTTTTACCGCTTTTTTTGATTCCTCGCCCGCTATCGCCAGCGTCTCCTGATATACTTCTTCCTTCGTTTTGTCCGGAAACAGATCAATAGCGACAATAATATTTTTCTCCCCGGATTGCTTCAAGCCTTTCACGACAAACTGGCTGCACCGCAGCGCAATCGGGCCGGAAAGGCCAAAGTGGGTGAACAGCATGTCGCCCGAATGCTCAATTATCTGCTTCCCCTTGGCATTCCATACTGACAAGCCCACATTTCGCAGCGATAGTCCCTGCAATTCCTTGGTCTGAATAAACGGCTCGTTCGAGGTCAGAGGGACTTCTGTGGGAAACAGCTCTGTAACGGTATGTCCGGCCAGTTCGGCCCAGGCATAGCCGTCGCCCGTCGAACCGGTCTGCGGCACGGATTTGCCGCCTGAGGCGATAACGACACAGTTGCTGTGACAGACCTGTCCCGATTTTAGCCGGATTCCGCTGACTGCCCCATCTTTATAAAGCACCGTATCCACCGGAGATTTGACCCAAACTTCGACATTTTGCTTCTTTACTTGGGCGATCAGCGCGTCAACGACTGTTTTTGCCTTATCCGATACCGGGAACATGCGCCCGTTGTCCTCTTCCTTAAGGCGGATGCCGAGTCCTTCGAAGAAACGGATAATATCCTGATTGTTGAAATTTGCGAATGAGCTGTGCAAAAATCTTCCATTACCAGGAATATGTTTAATTAATTCGTCAATATCTTTGGCATTCGTCACGTTGCATCGGCCGCCGCCGGAGATGCCCAGCTTGCGTCCGAGCTTGTCTCCCTTGTCGACCAGCAGCGTTCTGGCTCCGTGCCTGCTTGCGGCTATCGCGCTCATTAGTCCCGAGGGGCCTCCGCCTATTATGATGACATCGTAGTTCATGGAAGTATCCTGTGCCTTTCCAAAGTTTCATTCATTCTCTAGTTTACACCGCAGAACATTCGTGGTAAACGTTAAGTATGGTTACACTAATGAGGATGCAAGATTGCAATAGGCAAGGCGTCTTATGCTTGAGATAGAAGAACAGCGGGGTGGAGGCTTGAGCGAAACAAAACTGCTATTGTTTGACCTGGATGACACACTGCTACATTTTGAAGACTATTGGACAAAGAGCATGTATGAGTCATTTGATACTTTTCCGTTAACAAGAGATATTGGCATGGATCAGCTATTTCCTGTTTTCCTGAAGCATGACGAGCAATTTCACGAGAATTGGCTGGACGGAACGATTGATGCGAGGGAATTCAGAAATTTAAGGTACATTCATACCCTGGCGGATTTTAATATAAATGTGGGTGTTGTGGAGTCCATGGCATTTGAACAGTGGTTTAGGACAATCCGCGCCGCATATATTCCTCGTGACACCATGCTGGTGGAGCAATTGGCAAACTGGGCCAAACGCTATAAAATTGGCATCCTGACCAACGGAACAGCGGAAGACCAATACGACAAGCTGTGGCGGATGGGGCTGGATCAGCTGTTTGCCGAAGGGAATGTATTTGTATCCGATGAAATCGGTTTTGCCAAGCCGAACAAGGAGGCTTATCTGCATGCAGCTTCGGCTATGAATTGCTTGCCGGAAGAGACGGTGTTCATCGGGGATTCTTGGGTGAATGATGTGGCAGGGCCGCTGGAGGCGGGCATGAAGGCCATCTGGCTGAACAAGAAGCGCCGGGAACAGCCCGGATCACCTGTCCCGACAGGAATTATTGATCAGCTTCAAGAACTGGAAATTTACATCTGACCATGCCCGCCAGGGCAGGAGGAAATAATTAATGGAGGTGGATTGGGCCTTGATTTATAATGAATTGGAGCTGCTCGCAGGAGATGGTCAGAGGCTGCCTGTACGACAATGGCAGCCAGAATTCGAGCCTTTTAAAGGAGTAATTTGTCTTATCCATGGCATGGGTGAGCATAGCGGGCGCTATTATGGAGTCGCAGAGGCCATGACGGCAGCGGGATATGTCGTGCTGGCCCATGATCAACGCGGCCATGGGCGTTCGGAGGGCAAGCGCGGCCATGCAGACGTTAAACATTTGGCAGATGATGCGGCTCTCCTTGTCGCTTTGGCTGAACGGCTTGAGCCTCAGCTTCCTCGGTTCCTGTACGGGCACAGTATGGGGGGCAATGTGGCGCTGAGCTGCGTGCTCCGTTATAAGCCTGACATTCAAGGGCTGATCCTGACAAGTCCATGGCTGCGACTGGCATTTGTCCCTCCTGCTCCCAAAGTATGGGCGGGCGGCGTGCTGGCGCGCTTGTGGCCTTCGTTCTCAATGTCTACAGGTCTGCGCAACGTAGCTGCTGCCAGCGGTGCGGAGGAGAAATTGGTGGATATCACAGACACGTTGTCCCATGACCGCATCTCTGCTCGCATGTACTTCTCCCTGCATGAAGAGGGGGAATGGGCGCTGGCTCATAGTGACCGGCTGGATGTGCCGCTCTTTCTGGCGCATGGCGACGGTGATTATATTACCTCCTTCCACGCCAGCCGCAGTCTTTCGGAAGTTCTCGGAGAGCGCTGCTGTTTTGTGCCTGTGAATTGTGTTCATCATGAGCTGCATCAGACAGAGCAAAAAGAAGAACTGTTCAGCCGCATACGAGACTGGTTGGACAAAATCAGATAATAGAATATTTAGTTGAATATTATATATTTCTGGAAAAATAGACGGTCTGTTCTCTCCAACATTGTCAAAAATCGCTGCTTGTGCTTTAATCTGTATTAGCAGGATTTTACAGTTGCAGGGAGGAGACCGTTATTTCGTGTGGAAGGATGCATTTTTGCAGGTCATGATTTCACTCTTGCCGGTATTTGCATTCCAAATTTGGTTTAATCGTTCCGACAGATCACGGAAAATTCCGCTGTTTATGGGCGCGTTGTGTCTGCTGGCGATGCTGCTTGGTGTGTTGATTTCCAGGGAAAGCTTTGAAAGCTATCAAATTGACTTTCAAATGGTTCCATATGTTCTCGGTTCGTTGTATGGAGGATTTGTTGCCGCATTGCTGCTGTCTGTCACTCATCTTGCCGTTCATCTCCTTTTTGTATCGAGTTACTGGGAATATGTAGGGTTTCTGAGTTTTTTGTTTATTGTGTTTCCACTCGTTTTTATTGCGGCCCGTCGTTTTAAACTCTCCAGTCTTGCCGGCAAGAAGAGACTTGCTCTAGGATTGGGCGGGGTTCTTGTGCTCTTGAACCATGGGGGATTGGCCCCGCAAATGGTTGGAGAAGCAGGAAAATGGGATGAGCCATTCATTGTTCTTCAAGTTTTTTCACTGGTCGGATTTTTACTGTTAATCTGGATTACCATCGCTATGATGGAGAGCTTCATTGAGAAGCAGTATTTGCAGGATCAACTGCAGCGAATGTCGACAAACTACCGGAACGAAGTCCAGAAGCTTCAGCAGTTCATAGACAGAATTCCAATGGGCGTTATGATCGTGGATGAAGAGGGGAAGATTTCACATTTAAATGAGACTGCGCTTCAAGTTATGGAAAACCATACCGGCAACATGGGCCTGCAGGAGCTGATAGGACGTTCCATTGCTAAAATCAGCGGCACATTCATGAAGGAAGTGGAGGGCAAGTTGCTTTTTGAGGCGCTTAACGGGGGCGACACGGCCTCCAGTATTGTGGAGACGGACGGACGAACTTACATTAAAACAGGCTTCAGCATCCGTGATCTGCAAAACCAGGACATTATTGGAGCCGCCTTGATCGCTCATGACATTACGGAAATTTCTCATATGCGGGATGAATTCGGCCGGATGGAACGCTTGAGCCTGGTTGGGCAGATGGCCGCAAGCATTACGCACGAAATACGCAATCCTATGGCCGTCATACGCGGATTTATCCAGCTGATGGCGGAGCGGAGTCCCGAGCATCAGCGTGATTATTACCGGATTGTAATCGATGAGCTTGACAGGGCCAACGCTATTATTAGCGATTTTTTATCGCTTGCCCAAAATCGTATCGTACATAAGGAGAAAAGCTCCTTAAACGATATTGTAAGAGAACTGGCTCAACTGTTGCGAGCAGATGCCAATCTGCGGGGGCAAACCATTGAGCTTGAGCTGGATGAATCTACTCCGATGCTGGAGCTAAACGAGAAGGAGATCAAACAGCTGATCCTTAATTTGGCCCGCAATGGTATGGAGGCGATGGGACATAACGGACGGCTTTTGCTGCGGACAAGCCTGAAGCCGAATAATGTTCAATTGCAAGTATCGGACAATGGCTGCGGAATATCGGAAGAGAAGCTGGAACGGCTCTTCGAGCCCTTTTATACGACGAAGACGAGAGGCACGGGTCTTGGTCTTCCGCTTTGCCTTAGTATAGTAGAGCGTCATCACGGGAAGATAGCTGTCGAATCCGAGGAAGGCAGAGGAACCGTGTTTACGGTGTCTTTTCATATCTGACTTTTATGACGGAGAAGCTTTGCCGCATAATTCCAGTAATTCGGGAACATAATAAAGCGGAAGGAGGCGATGAATTTGCATAAAAACCATTCAACTTCGTCCGTCAAAGCATCCGAATCGAAGAAAAATACGCCTTCCGGCGAGCAGCCGGAGCAAGAAGGCTTTGACAAAAAGCTGGACGGTCCCAACCGCCCTTCTACCTGAGGCTGTAACCGCCGCTTGTTGCAGAATGCGACAGGCGGTTTTTAATGCGCACGAGGCACGGGGAGATCGCTTTATTGCAATTAGCGCTTTGCTTTCGTATATCATGCAGAGTATAATAATAATTATAAACTGCGAATTTAAATAATCCTATGGCGACTAACCGCGCTGTTGCGACTTGGAAGATGCGGCGACGTTAAGATTTTTACATTTTTCATAAGGAGTGGATCGAATATGTCAATGTCTTTTGAACGATACATGCTGGATATGGTACAACCGATGCGTGATGAGCTTACGCGTCTTGGAATCACAGAACTTCGCACTGCGGATGAAGTAGAAGCCCAGCTTCCAAATGCGAAAGGCACCGCCCTTGTCGTTGTGAATTCGGTATGCGGCTGCGCGGCCGGCCAATGCCGTCCGGGTGTTGCAGCAGCGTTGGGAAATGAGACGACGCCTGATCATCTGTTCACTGTATTTGCGGGCCAGGATAAGGAAGCTACTGCACAAGCTCGCGAGTATTTCGCACCTTACCCGCCGTCTTCACCTTCGATTGCATTGATGAAGGATGGAGAGCTGGTACATTTTATCGAGCGTCATCAAATCGAGAACCGTTCCGCTCAGGAGATTGCGGCAGAACTGACCGCAGCCTTCGACCGCCACTGCAATTAAGGAGCCGAACCTATGACACTGCAGCAAGAAATTATTAGCCGGCTGGGCGTGAAGCCGGAGATTGACGTAGACGAGGAAATACGCAAACGCGTCAATTTTCTGAAGAAATATGTGTTGGATGCTGGGGCGACTGGCTTGCTGATTGCCATTAGCGGCGGCATTGACAGCGCGGTAGCCGCCGGACTTTGCAAGCAGGCGACTGACGAACTGGCTGCCGAGACCGGCAAGGATTATCGAACGCTTGGCGTCTTCCAGCCTTATGGCACACAGGAAGACATCCATGACAGCTATGCGGTTGCTAAAGCTTTTGAGCTGAAGCATGTGGTGGAGACAAATATCGAGGATGCTGTGAATGAAATCGTTCTGGAAGTCGAGCATGGCTTCAAGACGCTTGGCACTCCGCGTCATATCAGTCGCGGGGGCAAAGGCAATGTTAAGGCACGCACCCGCATGGTTGTCCAATATGCACTTGCGTTCGATTACAACCTGATCGTGGTCGGCACGGATCACGCGTCCGAAGCAATCACTGGCTTTTATACCAAATGGGGCGACGGCGCGGTTGATGTTACACCGCTCAGCACGTTGAACAAACGTCAGGTACGTCTCCTTGCATCCCGTCTTGGCGTTCCAGACAGTGTGCTGCATAAGGCCCCTACAGCCGGATTATGGGAAGGACAAACCGATGAGGACGAGCTGGGAATCTCCTATGAGGCTAACAGCGATTATCTCGAAGGCAAAGAAGTCGACCCGGCCGTGCGTGAGAAGCTGGAGAAGCAGTATTTGAAGACCGAACATAAAAGATCCCCGATTCCGGGCATTTAAACCAACCTCTGGGTACCCCCAGGGGTTCTCTTATGTCGTGATAAGGAGGGAGAGGTACGGGATGATCCTGGGGATTGGTCATGATGTAACAGATATCAACCGGATTAGCCAACTGTTGTCCGGGCGGACGGGCAGGCGATTTATGGAGAGGGTGTTGACCCGGCCGGAGCTTGAGCTGGCGGACAGCAAGGGGGCGCGACTGGCTGAGTTTGTGGCTGGCCGCTTTGCTGCCAAGGAGGCGATAGTGAAAGCCTTCGGCTGCGGAATTGGCAATATCATAGGGTTTACGGATATCGTTATCATACCTGATGATAAGGGGAAGCCGGGCATAGCCTTGTCGCCAGAGGCGTGGGACAGGCTCGGATTGACTGCCTCTGCTGTAAGGATGCATGTGTCCATTACGCATGAACGGACAATGGCATCGGCATTCGTCATTGTGGAAGAGGCATGAAACAGGTTCGCTATTAGTGCTTATCGGCCAACCAGGCAGCCAGCGCTTCAATTTCTTCAGGTTTAAGCTTGCTCTTGAAGTCCGGCATAATGTCTCCGCCCTGTTCAATTCGTGTGCGGATATCTTCTTCGGACAGACGATTGCCGACTTGCTGGAGATTGGTTTGCTCCCCGACTCTGCCTTGCAATTCGGTTCCATGACAGGACAGGCAACTGGTTCGATAAATCCTCATCACATCCTCCGGTCCGTCAAGCGGGGTTGAACTGCCGCAGCCGGTCAGAACTGCCGCAATTATAAGTACTATGCCTGTCACAAGCAAGCTGCGTAAAGAACGTATCATTGCATAATGCCCCCTGATTTTGTTCGGCCATCGTGTGGCGTGTTGAATCTCACTTTATTTATTATACCGGATTTCAAGGCTCAACATAAATAGCCCAAAAGAGGCACTGAGACTGTACCGGTGCAATTTCAAGAGTTTTGGATAGGAGAAGACAAGCTATGGCAGATATTAAATTGTATTTTAGCGAGGAACTGTTGAGCTGGTTCCATATTCATAAGCGGACACTGCCTTGGCGGCAAAATCGCGATCCGTATCGCGTATGGGTATCGGAGATCATGCTTCAGCAAACCCGGGTAGATACGGTCATCCCCTATTATGAGCGGTTCATGGATCGTTTTCCAACTGTTACGGCGCTGGCTGAAGCTCCAGAGGCAGAGGTGCTCAAATGCTGGGAAGGCCTCGGGTATTACTCCAGAGCCCGCAATTTACAAGCTGGAGCAAGGGAAGTCGTTGACAACTATAATAGTGTCATCCCAGATGACGCAGATGCTGTCGCCGGTTTGAAGGGAATAGGACCCTATACTCGCGGAGCGGTCATGAGCATCGCCTTCAACAGACCGGAGCCTGCGGTTGACGGCAATGTGATGCGAGTGCTGTCCAGATATTTTTGCCTGGAGGACGATATTGCCAAGCCGCGCACGAGAATCCAATTGGAGCATTTGGCCAAGTCTCTTATTCCCGAAGGAGCGGCAGGCGATTTCAATCAGGCTCTGATGGAGCTTGGAGCGCTAGTATGTACACCAAAATCTCCCGGTTGCCTCACCTGTCCGGTAATGGTGCACTGTCAGGGACGTCTGGTCGGCAAGGAAAACGTTCTCCCGATAAAGACGAAGGCCAAGCCTCCGCGTGAGGAGAGACGGCTTGTAGCCCTTATTGAGGGTTCTGGCAGCAATGTTGGCAAAGTACTGGTACGACAGCGTCCGGAAACCGGCCTGCTCGCACAGATGTGGGAGCTTCCGCATCTGTTGGAGGAGGAGGTTGTCCAGGAAGGGAAAGCGATAAAGACAGGAAGAGGACGCAAGAAAAAGGATACCATCATCGAAGAATCCTCTGCGGTTATGGGTCTGTCGGCCTCTCCTGACAGTGGGCAGATGGAGCAATTAGGCCGGGGCCTTGCCGCTGAGACGGGACTGCTGATCCGCCCGCGCCACCGTTGGATGGAGGCAGAGCATATATTCAGTCATATCATATGGAAGCTGGATGTGTTTCTTGCCGATTTCGGATTTGTGCTGAAGGAGAAAGAGATACAGCAGATGCAATATGAAACTTTGCTGCAAGGCGGCCTGGTGGCTGCAGAGCAAAAAGCTGAATACAACAATTTTGAAACGGCTCCTGATCAGTTGTTTTCCGGGTATGCAGCTAGTGAAACGGCTGCTTCGGTTAGCGGACCAGAGCAACAGGAAGTTCCGTTGCCTGCAGGATACCGATGGATCGGCCCTGAGGATATGCGTGAGCTGGCATTTCCGAATGTCTTTTTGCGAATATTGGGCAATTACTGGAGTGAGCGATATTAACCGCAGCGGTAAAATGCCTGCGCAAGTGCAAGTGCAACACACTATGGCTGACTAACACAATAAGCCCCCGTTCAAGTCCAATTAGACTTTTCCGGGGGCTTGTTTGATAGAGGCTCTGATTATTTTACAGCAGCTTCATAACGTTTGCCAACTTCAGACCAGTTCACGACATTCCAGAATGCAGCGATGTAGTCCGGGCGTTTGTTTTGGTATTTCAGGTAGTAGGCATGCTCCCATACGTCCAGTCCAAGGAGAGGCGTTTCGCCTTCAAAGATTGGGCTGTCCTGGTTAGGCAGGCTGTATACTTTCAATTTGCCGTCTTTGGATAGAGCAAGGAATGCCCAGCCGCTTCCGAAACGAGTAGTGGCTGCTTTAGCGAAATCTTCTTTGAATTTGTCAAATCCGCCCAGCTCACTGTCGATAGCAGCAGCGAGTGCGCCTTGAGGTGCGCCACCAGCGTTTGGTCCGATGGTTTCCCAGAACAGGGAGTGGTTCGCATGTCCGCCGCCGTTGTTGCGCACTGCAGTGCGGATAGCCTCAGGTACGCTGTTCAGGTCAGAGATCAGGTCCTCAATGGATTTGCTTTGCAATTCAGGAGCGGATTCCAAAGCTGCATTCAGGTTGGTTACATACGTATTGTGGTGACGGTCATGGTGAATCTCCACAGTCGTCGCGTCGATATGTGGCTCAAGTGCATCATTCGCGTAAGGAAGAGCAGGTAATTGATGTGCCAATTGAAAAACCTCCTAATTAATGTTGTATGTAGTGATTCATTCATCATTATACCCCTTCATTTGATAATAAAGCAACAAATATGTTTATAAAGTTCGATCGCTGTATTAGTATCAATTCAGGGTGCTTGACATGCATGAATTACCCATTCTAGCATTGCACAAAACAGATCGGATTATGTCGATTGGAAAAAAACTCCCCACCTAAAAATGGTACTTGCTTATCCAGCCGATTTTTATTAAAATTTTGTAACGAAAAAAGAAGGAATTCGTAAACTTTTGTCGTATTTGTTACAGTACGATTTTTTTGAAATATAAGATGTTATAAACTTTTTTATATATAGCTTATATTTCTGCGCGAAACGAATTTTTTGTCAGTCAGAGAATGGTAAGGTCGTTTACACTCGATTTAAGAATTTTACAACTTAAATTATTTTCAGAAGTCCTAAGGTTTTAATTGCAGGCGGCCTGGCAACATGGGCAAAGGCAACTGCTCGGAGCGTAGTGTCCAACAGCTCAATGTTTAAAAAGACTTTTGGTTAGAGGAGATCTCATTATGCGCGTTCGTTCTTTTCAACTATCCGATTATCGGCCAGTTACCCAGTTGCTCGAAACAGTTCTTACTGAAGAATGCTATGAACAAACGATGGAGGCTTTTGCCAGGCAGTTGTCCTGGGATAGCGAGCTTGTACTAGTGGCCAGTCTGAACAACGAGATTGTCGGCATGATTATTGGTACGATTGACAATAATAAAGGTTACTATTACAGAGTGGCCGTACACAAGGACTATCGGCGTCAAGGCATTGCCAAAGAGTTGATCAACAGCCTGAGACAGCGCTTTGTCCAGCGGAACGTAACCAAAATCATGATTACAGCGGATGAGCACAATGAACCGATTTTGTCTCTTTATGAATCTATGGGTTTTGCGGCGAAAGACTTCTTCCGTTCCATTCAAAAGCTAAGCATTGTAGCAGGCTAACTTGCATCGTTTGAAGGGGCTGCTTTAGCATTTCAGAATGGTAAGGCAGACACTATCAGACATTTCTAACATGAAACGGGTGACGCGCACGGGCAGGATCCAGGCGTCAGCCGTTTCTCCTTCTTTTTAAACGGGCATATCTGTGAACTGCCATTGCAATTGGCGTGCAGATGTGCTTTTCTTAAAATATAAGAAGTTATAAACGGCTCAAAATAAAAATTAGTGTTTTTATCCCCTGCTGTAATAATAACCAAACCTAGGAGCTTCACATGGAAATCATCTATCAGCCGTGTATTATTAAAAGCTTCAAGCATGATGGTCATCTTCACCGGATGTGGCTCCGAAACTGGTTGATTCCCAAATCCAGGCTCACTGCGGAGCATGCATCGGAATCCATAATTGTGCTTATGAATAGTCAAACGCCTATACAAGAGGCAGACCGCAAGGTGTGGGTAAGCAAGGTACCGGCTGTGTCCTTCTTTATCCCCGGGCAATGGTTCAATGTTGTGGCCCTGATCGAGGAAGCGGGGATTCGATATTACTGTAATGTGGCTTCGCCCCCGTACTTGCATGAGGGAGTGCTGACGTATATTGATTACGATCTGGATGTGATCCGTACCTGGGATGGTTCCATGCATGTTGTAGACCGGGATGAGTATGAGGCGCATAAGGCGATGTATCATTATCCTGCTCTTGTACAGGAGAAGGTGGAAGAGGGGCTGACCGCTCTGATTCAGCGTATCCAAAGCGGTGGAGCGCCGTTTGATGACGACATGGTGTATCATTATTATAATGAATGGACAAAAAGAGAAGAAGGGGTGTAGCATGGGGCGTTCACCCTTGGTTAAAGAGCTTTTGGACTGGTTCAAGACATTGCTTCTGGCAGTTATCATTGTTATGCTGCTTCATTATTTTGTATTCAATTTATCTACGGTTAAAGGTCATTCCATGCAACCTACGCTGGAAGAGAAGGAATGGCTCTTCGTTAATAAAGCCGTCTATCTGTTCGGTTCTCCCGAGCGCGGTAACATCGTCATTGTTGAAGACCCGGAACATGAGCTGAAAAGCAATGAATATCTTGTCAAGCGGGTTATTGGCATTCCCGGGGACCAGATAGAGATTCGCAACAAGCGCCTGTATCTGAACGGGGAGAGACTGGTTGAACCGTATACCGACCTGGCGATTGAGGATGAGGATTACGGACCGTATACGGTAGAGCCTGGCGCCTATTTTATTATGGGAGATAACCGCCATGCCGGTGCGAGCAGAGACAGCCGCAGTTTCGGGACGGTTAGCGGAAACAACATTAAAGGGCGAGCCGATTTTATTTTATGGCCGCCTACCCAGATGAAATCGATATAAGTAGTACGAAAGTAACAAAAAAGCATATATTCCCCAACGCATCGGTGCAGCGGTGCGGCGGGCATAAAATCCATTTTCAAAGGCTAACAAGGAGGCTTAATCGCTCAATGCAAAGCTTGAGAACCGCCGGATTCTATGAGGAATTGAAGCGGGAGCTGCTTGCTGCACTGCCTGAGCTTGGCATCGACAAGCTGGGTATCGCTTCGACCGAACCGTTTGCGGAATTAAAGCAAAGACTAATCAAGCACCGGGAGCTTGGATATGAATCGGGTTTCGAGGAGCCTGATCTCGACAAGCGAACAGATCCGTCGTTATTGTTCGACACGCCCCAGTCTATTATTGCTATTGCTATCGCGTATCCGTCCAAGCTGAAAGATGCGCCCAAGTCTGAGCCTGGAGCAAGGCGGGGAATACTGGCTCGGGCTTCTTGGGGCGATGATTACCACAAGGTGCTGCGAAACAGAATGGAGAGGCTGGAGCAGTGGCTAAGAGACAGGGTTCCAGAAGTCCGGACTGAAAATATGGTCGACACTGGAGCCTTGTCCGACCGTGCGGTAGCCGAGCGAGCCGGGCTTGGATGGAGCGCCAAAAACAGCTGCATCATTGCTCCGGAATTCGGATCATGGATCTATCTTGGCGAGATGCTGACGAATCTGCCGCTGTCGCCGGATAATCCGATTACCGACCAATGCGGCTCCTGTACCAAATGCATCGACGCTTGTCCGACAGGCGCGCTTGTCGGCCCCGGGCAGCTGAACAGCAAGCTGTGCATCTCTTTTATTACACAGACGAAGGACTTTGTGAAAGAAGATGTCATGCGCAAGATCGGCAATCGGCTGTATGGCTGCGATACGTGCCAGATCGTCTGTCCGGTCAACAAGGGCAAGAACTGGACGCATCAGCCTGAGCTTCAGCCCGACCCGGAGCAGGTGAAGCCGTTGCTTGTTCCGCTTCTGACGATCGGCAACAAGGAGTTTCAACGGCAGTACGGGAATACATCCTCCGCATGGCGGGGTAGAAAACCGATCCAGCGCAATGCAGTTATTGCGCTTGGCAATTTCAAGGAAGAGAGCGCTGTGCCGGATTTGATCGGGGTACTGCGGAAGGACCCGAGACCTGTGCTGCGGGGTACAGCCGGGTGGGCGCTTGGCCAAATCGGCAGCAGCATGGCGCTGGATGCGCTGGCTGAAGCCGTAGGGCATGAAGACGATGAAGAGGCGCGGATCATGATCAGGCGGGCGCTTGAGCGGCATGCCGAGTCGCCCCCAACTGGAGAAGAGCAGGTCGCAGAGGTGTAAAGCGGTCGGCACATCCATCCGGGCAAACTGCCAGTGTTTGTAATGTGAAAAATCCGTGCTGCGGGCTGGCACAGCCAGCTTGTACATGATATGATAAAGTGCATTCCATTATAGACGGAGGTCGATTTCATTTTATGTTTTGGGATATTGCTATTCCGATTGTTACTTTAATTTTAGGACTTGCCGGGGGCTTCTTCATTGGCGTTTTTTATCTCCGCAAGCAGCTTGAAAAGATGCAAAGCGACCCTGATATGCTTCAGAAGATGGCGAAGCAAATGGGCTATAATATGAACAAGCAGCAAATGCAGCGCGCCCAGCAAATGATGAAAAATCATCGTCCTGGCCGCAGATAAGCTGCTCATAGGGAGGTCAGCAGGTTGGCTGGAAAAAAAGATTACGTCAATTCTAATGTTACCCATAATCGGGAGCAGCTCGAATATCATGTGAAAGAAATCTTGAAGCTCATTGGAGAAAATGTAGAGCGTGAAGGCCTGCTGGAGACTCCGGCAAGAGTGACGAGGATGTATGAGGAAATATTTTCTGGTTATGATGTTGATCCTCGCGATGTACTCGGCGTTACCTTTGATGAGAATCATGAGGAACTGGTTATCGTTCGGGATATTGTGTATTACAGTCAGTGTGAACACCATATGGCTCCCTTCTTCGGCAAGGCCCATATTGGATATATCCCAAGTGGCAAAATCGCGGGCTTAAGTAAGTTGGCCCGCTTGGTTGATGCCATCACCAGACGCTTGCAGGTGCAGGAGCGCATTACTACACAGATCGCCGATATCATGGAAGAGGTGCTGAAGCCAACCGGGGTCATGGTCGTGGTCGAAGGCGAGCATCTGTGCATGTGCTCTCGCGGTGTGAAGAAACCGGGCAGCAAGACGGTAACCTCCGCTGTGCGCGGAGAGTTCCGGTCGAATCCGGCCTTGCGTTCCGAGTTTTTATCCCTGCTCAAGCAATAGACTGGCTGTACGCTAAAATTAACGGGCTGTTCTTGTCGGACATCGGGGTTCGACAGGAATAGCCCGTTTGGCTTGTTATGACGAGGCGATCGTTTCACTCCCTTTCAGTATGGGACCCATGTTAGCTGACTTGCTTTGAGAAAGCGTTCATTTACGTAAGGCCAGTTCACGACATGCCACCAATCTTTAATATAATCCGCTCGTTTGTTTTGATGCTTCAAATAGTAGCTATGTTCCCATACATCAATTGGAAGAAGCGGAATAACGTCCCACTGGGACAAGTTCTGATGCTTTTCTGCCTGCAGAATTTCAAGACGGTGGCTGCGAGGACTCCATACAAGAATTGTCCAGCCGCCGCCTTCTACTTTTTCCGCTGCCTGGCTGAATTGCTTCTTGAAAGCATCGTAGCTGCCGAAATCATGTTCAATCCGATTGCCGATCGGGCCGACGGCTGCGCCCCCGCCTTGCGGAGACAGCGTATCCCAGAACAAGGTATGAAGATAATGACCCGCTCCGTTAAACGCCAGTTCCCGCTCCCAATGCTTCACCAGCTCAAAATCTCCTGTTTTCCGCGATTGCTGCAGTTCCTTTTCCGCTTTGTTCAGACCTTCCACATAATTTTTGTGCAAAATATCATGGTGAATGCGCATCGTTTCTTCATCAATATAAGGCTCCAGAGCGTCATAAGCGTAGGGCAGGGGAGGCAGTGTATGTCCGCCGATGGGTACGGTATTGCCGGATTTATCACTGCGGGTTTCCCACCAAATGCTCCTTGTTTTTCCTTCCAGCTCCTTCAAGGTCTTCTCGGACTCCTCTTTAATGTGATGAATGAGGATGCGAGACACAGGGTTCTTGTGAACGGCCTTGCTAGTTTTCAGTATAATCCCGAGGTGGGATGCAAATTCCCGGGTTTGCTGGAGAGAAGCTTTAACCAGCTCTTCCACTTGCTCAGCGGCTTTGGGCGGAATGAATTCTGCCGCGGGCAGCAGTTCTTTGATCCAGGCTTCGGCACATTCCTTTGTTGCTTTGAAGACCGCTTCCCATTCCTTGAGCAGGTTCACGTACTCCTGCTCCAGATCAGGAACTGTCTTGCGAATCAGTCGGGCGTGGCCCTCCTCTTGCTCTTTCCATCGCTGAACTTCCTCAAGCCATCGCAAGGGCATGTACTTGCCGTAAATATAAAGCACGACATAGGCCTCCTTTATACAGATTACATCTCTCACAATGTATTCCGCATGGAACTTGGCTTATGTCGTGTATTTTACAGATGATTATTGATTTGATTTGGTTCAGACTCTACCTGGCTTAAAAACAAGGCGGCTCTCTGAATGTATTCCTTTGGGTGTTCGCGGAACAGCATCTCATGCTGGCCATTCTCTACAATCCATACCCTGGATAGCGGATTCTGCTGAAATCCTGAGATCTGCTCGGCTGTCCTATAAGGGGCCTTGGAATCGGATGTGCCATGGATCATGTAGATCGGCATGGGGAACGCCTCGTGCTTGATCTGCTCGGCAGGGATGTGATCAAGGCTAGTTCCGGTCCATAGCGGCAGCATGGAATTAATGAGCGGGACAGAAGGGTAACGAGGCAAATTTATAATTTGCTGTACATTATAGTAAAGCGTATCGGTATCAGCCAGGAAAGTGCTGTCCAGAATCATGGCGTCAATCTCGTCGGTCAGCAGCGCCGTCTGCAAAGCCGTGCCCGCACCCATTGAGAAGCCCCAGACGATAACTTCTCCAGCGCCCTGGCTTTTGGCGTAATCAACTGCAGCGAGAAGCTGCTGCGATTCTTCGCGTCCGCCTGTTGCTGGCGTCTTGTGTACGGAGGAGGCGTAACCGTAATCGAACATCAACACATTATAGTTCAGCCGGTGTACCAGTTCGGCCAGCTCATACATTGGAACCCAGGTTTCTTCGCGGTTGGCCCCGTAGCCGTGGCTGAATACGACCGTTTTAGGAGAGGTTTTCTCTGCCGGTATGAACCAGCCGTCTACAGTCGTCTTGCCACTGGCGCTTTGGAACTGCACGTCGTGATAAGGGAGGCTCTTAGCCTCCATCGGATTGGATGTCAAGGGAGCGACATATGGATAAGCAAGCATCCAGGCGACATAACCGTGGAAGGCGAGCAAGGTGAACAGTACGAAAGCGACAAAAGCCGATAAAGCGGCTATGGCTATATGCCTACTGCGCGCTCGCTCTGCGGCTGGCAACGGGCGGATGCCTGGAAGCGGCTGAAGGACAGGCTGAGGAACCGTTGTCAATCCGCCTTCTAGCGGCACTGGCGTCAGTATCGTGCTATTCATGACCATCCCTCCCGGTTAGCGCAAACTAAGGCTTGTGTACTGTATTTGGAAGCGTTTTAATAATTGCTGTTGATTTCATCGTATGACTTTTGTCCCAGGGTGTCAATTGCTATAGATGTAATGTTATTCACTTGTAATCTGCCTGTAAAATAACGCGTTTTGCTGTGCGAAATACCGCAAAAAGAGTTGATTTTTGCAATGTGTTTGTAATGTGTTCAGCATTTTTGCCTCCCATGTCTTCCGCTGTCCAACCCCGTTATGTTATACTAGGTGTAATTAAGTTTCATTGTATGAAACAAGGGAGGCTCTTGAATATGGAAGAGCACAAGTCCACAGTGCGCGCTGTAGAACGGGCGCTTGATATATTGCTTTGCTTTACAGATGGTACGGATTTGGCAATGACGGAGATTGCCGAGCGGGTCGGTTTGCACAAGAGCACCGTTCACCGGATGTTGGCTACGCTTGAGGAGAGAGGCTTCATTGCCCGGGACAGCGCTTCTGACCGTTACAGACTAGGCATGAGGATATGGGAACTGTCGACTCATCTGTCCAATAATGATGATCCTGCTATTATTTTGCTGCCGGAGATGGAGCGTCTGCGGGATGAATTGGGGGAGACTGTCAGCCTTTACATCAGGGACGGGGATGACCGCTTGCGTGTCCAGGCCGTGCAGAGCGGGCAGGCTATCCGCAGGGTTGCGCCGGTTGGCGCGCGGCTGCCGCTGTATGTGGGCGCATCCAGCAAGGTGCTGATTGCCTTCGCCGAGGAGGCGGATCGTGAGGTGCTGATGAACGGCAAATCCTGGCCGACAGGCTTTGACCGCAAACAGTTGGAGGAGCAACTCGAAGAAATTCGCCGTATTGGCTACGCCACAAGCGTAGAAGAACGGGAAGCCGGAGCCGCTGCGGTTGCCACCCCGATCTTCCACCGTTCCGGCAAGTTGGCAGCGGCATTGTCGGTCTCTGGGCCGGCATCGCGTCTTACGCTGAAGAAGATGCGCGATTATGCGCCAATCATAATGAACTCGGCTCGGTTGATGGGTACAATGGTAAAATAAAACAAAGAAGGTTCTCTATGTTCACAGCTCAAGGGCAGCATAAGGGAACCTTCTTTTTATGGCTTTTTTTCAGAAAAAACTTTCCACAGGCAGGCTATGCCTGACATTCGTTCATCGACTTGTAATAGTCCTCTTTATCTGGCCCCGTCTTCTTCCATCGGAATCAGGTCAAATATTTTACCCGACTCAAACGAATCAATCAGTCTGAGCAGCCATTTGTAATAGTTCAGCGCATCATGAATTTTGCTTTCGTCCTCGTCAAGCAGCATCAGCAGCATCTCATTGCCGGCATACTCGGCGCGAATCTCGCGAATTTCCTTCAAGGATTTGTTGAGGGCACTGGAATTTGTCTCGACGGCCTTTCTCCAGCGAATAGAGAAATAATCAATAAAATTTTGATGCCAGTCCGGCACAACCTCATATAAGTCCTTGCGGCTGCCTTTACCCCAAACCTTGTTAATCATCTTCAAATCCATCAATGTGCGCATGCCTGTGCTCATTGAGGTTTTGCTCATCCCCATCGTAGCGCTCATCTCATCAAGCGTGACTGGCGCGTTATTAAAATACATATTGCCGTACAAGTGCCCAATCGATAGCGTAATCCCGTATAAATCCATGTTCTTGCCGATTGATTCAATAACCCGTTGCCTTGCTTGCACTACCCTCCGTTGCTGTTCTTCTGTCAATGCCTCCAAGTATTTCATGGTACCCTCCAGAGTACAAAATTGCTTAGGCTACCCGTTTCAATTGCGATTGATAGCTGTATATAACAAGTATTGAAGCACAGCCTTTTGAAAATGTAAAGCAACAGATGTTAACGAAATAGGGAGGAAAACAGAGTATACGGTATAATAAGTTTATAAAGTTAAAACTGTACAAAGTATATGGAAAATTACGCATTTTGACGATACAAGCTGTTTCGAACTAAACTGTTACAAGTCAAGCAACAGTACAACAGGCACCGTAAAGGGGGGAATAACATGCCGATTGTTGAAGTAAAACAACTGATCAAAATCTTTGGATCTGACCCAAAGCGCGCGCTTCCTTTATTAGAGGAGGGGTGGACGAAAGAGAAAATTCATAAGGAAACCAAGCTTACCGTCGGGGTTAATCAGGCGACCTTCAGTATTGAAGAGGGACAAATTTTCGTTATTATGGGTCTCTCCGGAAGCGGAAAGTCGACGCTGGTACGGTTGCTAAACCGGCTGATCGAGCCAACCTCGGGACAGGTTTTATTTAATGGCAGCGACGTATTGAAAATGAATGCCGAGCAATTAAGGAAATTCAGACGCAAAAATATGGGCATGGTATTCCAGAAATTTGCGCTGTTCCCGCACCGCACCGTCCTGCAAAATGTGGAGTACGGACTTGAAGTGCAGGGTATAGACAAGACAAAGCGGCGTGCCATGGCAATGGAATCTCTGGAACTGGTTGGTTTGAAGGGATGGGAGAACAGCTATCCGGATCAGCTTAGCGGAGGTATGCAGCAGCGGGTAGGTCTTGCCAGGGGACTGGCGAATGATCCCGATGTGCTGCTAATGGATGAGGCGTTCAGTGCGCTTGACCCGCTCATTCGCAAGGATATGCAGGATGAGTTGCTGGAGCTGCAATCCAAAATGAAAAAGACGATTGTCTTCATTACGCATGATCTGGATGAAGCGCTGCGTATTGGCGACCAGATTGCGCTGATGAAGGATGGCAGTATTGTACAGATCGGTACGCCGGAGGAAATTCTGATGCAGCCTGCCAACAAGTATGTAGAACGTTTTGTGGAGGATGTCGATCTGTCCAAGGTATTGACTGCATCCCATGTGATGCGCAAACCAGAGACGATCACGGCAGAAAGAGGGCCGAGGGTTGCTCTGCAGCTGATGCGTGAGCGAGGTGTCTCGAGTCTGTATGTCGTCGATAAAGGCATGAAGCTGATCGGAGTCATTACAGCGGAAGATGCATCCAATGCGATTAAAGAAGGACTTCAGCTGGAGAGCATCATTCAGCGCGAGCTGCCCTCCGTGGCTCCTGATACCTTGCTCAACGAATTGTTTGAGCTCATGGGAAGTATCAAGCTGCCCGTGGCCGTCGTTGACAGTTCAGGCAGACTCAAGGGAATTGTGATTAAAGGGGCGGTATTGGCCGCACTCGCAGGCAATGCTGAACCAGGGGCAGGTGAGCCCGCATGAATTTGCCGAAAATTCCGCTCGCAGGCTGGATTGAAGCGGCTGAGGATTGGCTGTCCGTGAATATGGCTCCGTTATTCAATGCGATCAAGTTTATTATTGGACAGATTGTAAGCGGCTTTGAGTTTGTGCTTCGCGGTACACCAGCGTTGCTGCTGATAGCAATCCTTGTGGCATTAACCTGGTATGTAGCCAAATGGCGAATGGGTGTATTTGCTCTTATAGGATTACTGCTTATTGATAACCTGGGCTATTGGGATAATTCCATGCAGACGCTGGCGCTTGTCCTGACAGCGGCTGTGCTGTCTGTCATTATCGGCGTTCCGGTAGGGATTTTATGTGCCCGCAATAATAAGATGCAAAATATGATCACGCCGGTGCTTGATTTTATGCAGACGATGCCGGCCTTCGTATATTTGCTTCCCGCCATCTCGTTCTTCTCGCTCGGCGTCGTGCCGGGGGTCATCGCTTCGGTGATCTTCGCGATTCCGCCGACCATTCGTCTGACCAATCTTGGTATCCGGCAGGTGCCGGAAGAGCTTGTAGAGGCGGCGGATGCCTTCGGCTCCACGCCTGGGCAGAAGCTGTTCAAGCTGCAATTGCCAATTGCGATGCCGACGATTATGGCCGGGATTAACCAGACGATTATGCTGTCGTTGTCGATGGTGGTTGTTGCCTCCATGATCGGAGCCCAGGGAGTAGGCGCGGATGTATACCGTGCAGTTACCCAAACCCATACAGGCATTGGTTTTGAAGCAGGTCTGGCAGTCGTAATCATGGCGATCTTGCTTGACCGGATTTCGCAGAATGTAATCAAGAGAAAGAAACAATAAGGGGGCGTACACATTGAAAAAACTTAGTTTGCTGATGGCGGCTGCATTGCTGATCACAGTTTTGGCAGGATGTGCGAATTCCGCCAGCGGCGGCAGTAAAAATGTCAAGCTCGCATACGTGGCTTGGGATTCCGAAATCGCCAGTACGTATGTTGTAAAGGAAGTATTGGAGCAAAAACTCGGCTATAAAGTAGAGATGCTCCAGGTGGATGCCGGTCCGATGTTTGCCGGAATTGCTGACGGCAGCGCTGATGGCATGGTCGCCGGATGGCTGCCTTCCACCCACAAATCCTATATGGAACGTTACGGGGATAAACTGGTTGATCTGGGGCCGAATCTTGAAGGCACGAAGATTGGTCTCGCTGTCCCGTCCTATATGGATATCAAAAGCATTGAGGATTTGAATAAGGACGAGAACGGTCAGGCGCTGAACTACAAAATTATCGGAATCGAGCCGGGCGCAGGCATCATGATGTCTACAGAGAAAGTGCTGGACGAATACGGCCTGCGCGGCAAGTGGACACTTGTCGAAAGTTCGTCGGCGGCGATGGCGCAAGAGCTGGATAAAGCTTATAAAGCCCAGCAGCCGATTGTCGTCACTGGCTGGACGCCGCATTGGATGTTCGCCAAAATGGAACTGACATATCTGGAAGACCCGAAAAATGTCTATGGCGGCGATGAGCAAATTCATACGCTTGTGCGCCAAGGGCTGGAAGAAGATAAGCCGGAGGTCTATGCTCTGCTGGATGCATTCAACTGGACGCCTGAAGATATGGCCGAGGTAATGGTCAATATCAATGAAGGCAAATCCCCTGGGGATGCGGCAAAAGCATGGGTCGAGGCCAATGAAGATAAAGTTAACTCCTGGATCGGAGAGTAAGCAAGAGGAAGTTGATATTTAGATGTATTAGATTTAGATTTAGATTTAGATGTAAAAATGAAGCCGCCTGGAATTGAATGAGGTCGGGCTTCATTTTTATTTTATAGGAAATTAATTTTTTAAATTGGTTCAAAACCAAAATTAGTGGTTGTCCTCCAGGGGAGGGGACGCTGCATGGCAGGGGATTTTAATTACTATTTATATAGTGGAAAGGCAGGTGGAAAGGCAGGTGGAGAGATGAAGGGTTCTGGAGAAGCGAAGCGTTTGCCTTTAAAGACCGATTTCCCACCTTATTTGGTTCATTCAAGGAAATCGGTCTTTAACAGCAATCGGAAGAATCCTTCATCTCGGAACCTGTACCTTTCCATAAAGTAAGTATCTTTTAAAAAGATTCAGCAGTTGTCAACCTGACCAAGATAGTGTATCCTATATTTGAAAATGATTCTCATTATTAAAAAATCTCATGACTACCATTTGTTCAAGAAATCCGGGAACAACAGCGATCGGAAGAACCTTTCACAAGCAGGCCGTGCCTGACTTTCTTTCGTTCAATTTATGTTGAAAAATTTTATAATAAAAAACCCCGTACACGGCGGGCAGGCCGTATACGGGATTGCGAACTCGATTTACATTTTTGCGATCATTTGACGAAGTACGGTTTGCAGAATACCGCCATTACGGTAGTAGTCCACGTCAACCATCGAATCGAGGCGGGCAATCGCTTTGAATTCGAATGTTGTTCCGTCTTCACGGGTTGCTGTAACTGTAATTTCCTGTCCTGGCAGTACGTCATTGGAGAGGCCTTTAATATCAAATACCTCGCGACCGTTGATGCCCAGGGAGGACCAGCTTTGGCCTGGCTGGAATTGCAACGGCAGTACGCCCATGCCGACCAGGTTGGAGCGGTGAATACGCTCGAAGCTTTCTGCGATAACCGCTTTTACGCCAAGCAGGAAAGTACCTTTCGCCGCCCAGTCGCGGGAGCTTCCTGTACCGTATTCTTTGCCTGCGATAACCACCAGGTTTTTGTCTTCAGCCTGATACTTCATGGAAGCATCATAGATAGACAATACTTCATCGGTTGGCAGGTATTTGGTTACGCCGCCCTCAGTGCCAGGAGCAACCTGGTTGCGGATACGGATGTTTGCGAATGTACCGCGCATCATTACATCATGGTTACCGCGGCGGGAACCGTAAGAGTTGAAGTCCTCGCGCGCTACGCCATGCTCGATCAGGAACTGGCCTGCTGGACTGTCAACCTTGATGTTACCGGCAGGGGAGATATGGTCCGTCGTTACGGAATCGCCCAGCAATGCCAGCACGTTGGAGCCTTCGATATCGGCAATGTCGTCTACTTCGGAGCCCAGGTTTGAGAAGAACGGCGGGTTCGCGATGTACGTGGAGTTTTCATCCCACTCGTAGAGCTCGCCTTTTGGCACTGGAATGGAGTTCCAGCGCTCGTTTTGCGTAAATACGTTGGCATACTTGCTGCGGAACAGCTCAGGGCTCATGGCAATGGAGATTGCATCGGCAATTTCCTTGGATGTTGGCCAGATATCCTTCAGGTATACCGGTTGGTTAGACTGGTCATATCCGATCGGATCTTTGGACAGGTCGATATTTACCGTACCAGCCAGCGCGTAAGCGACAACGAGCGGCGGGGAAGCCAGATAGTTCGCTTTAACCTGCGCATGGACACGGCCTTCAAAGTTGCGGTTACCGGACAGCACTGCAGCCACAGTCATGTCATTATCCGCAATAGCCTGGCTCACTTCATCTGGAAGCGGACCGGAGTTGCCGATACAGGTAGCGCAGCCGTAACCTGCAACGTGGAAGCCCAGCGCTTCAAGCGATTCCAGCAATCCTGCTTTTTTCAGGTATTCGGTTACGACGAGGGAGCCTGGAGTCAGCGAGCTTTTTACGTAAGCAGGCTTTACAAGTCCGCGCTCAACCGCTTTTTTGGCAACGAGGCCTGCGCCTAGCATTACGCTTGGGTTGGAGGTGTTCGTACAGCTCGTAATCGCCGCAATAACAACCGCACCTGTGCTCATTTTGCTCAGTTGGCCGTCTTTATGCTTCACTTCTACAACTTCTTCGATCTTATTGTCAGACAGTCCGTATCCGCCTTTGTCAATCGGAGTGCGGAGAATGTCATTGAACGATTCCTTCATGGAAGTCAGCTCAACACGGTCTTGCGGACGCTTCGGTCCGGCCAGGGAAGGTACGATGGAGGAGAGGTCAAGCTCAACTACATCGGAGAATGCTGGGTCCGGCGTTTCGTCCGAGCGGAACATGCCTTGTGCTTTATAGTAAGCTTCAACCAGTGCAATTTGCTCTTCCTCACGTCCGGTGTTGCGCAGGAAGTTCAGCGTCTCATTATCAACCGGGAAGAAACCGACAGTTGCGCCGTATTCAGGAGCCATGTTAGCTACAGTTGCACGGTCTGCCAGACTGATATTGGACAGGCCTGGTCCAAAGAATTCCACGAACTTGCCTACCACGCCTTTTTTACGCAAAATTTGAGTAACAGTCAGCGCCAGGTCGGTAGCTGTTGCTCCTTCTGCCAGACTTCCTGTCAGCTTGAATCCGATAACCTCAGGTGTTACAAAGTACAAAGGCTGTCCCAGCATTCCTGCCTCTGCCTCGATACCGCCAACGCCCCAGCCCACTACGCCAAGACCATTGATCATTGTTGTATGCGAGTCCGTTCCGACCAGAGAGTCCGGGTACACGACAGTTTCGCCGTCTACAGTTTTTGTAGCAGCTACAGATGCCAGATACTCAAGGTTAACCTGGTGAACGATACCGGTTGCAGGAGGCACCGCACGGAAGTTGTCGAATGCAGTTTGCGCCCAGCGCAGGAAGCGGTAACGTTCTTCATTGCGTTTGAATTCGATCGTTTCGTTAAATTCCAATGCATCTGGAGTTCCGAATGCATCTACCATGACAGAGTGGTCGATAACAAGGTCAACCGGTACGAGCGGATTGATTTGTTTTGGATCGCCGCCAGCTTTTTTAACGGTGTCGCGCATTGCTGCGAGGTCAACAACAACCGGTACGCCGGTGAAGTCTTGAAGAACGATACGTGCAGGGATAAACGGAATTTCTTTATCCTCGCGTCCGTCAGCCCATTTCGTCAGCTGCTTGACATGATCTGCTGTAATTGCGCGTCCGTCGAACTGACGAACAGCCGCCTCGAGCAGAACTTTGATGGAAAAAGGAAGCTTGGAGATGTTGCCGAGACCTTGCTCTTCTAAACCGTCCAATCTGTAATAGGCATACGATTTGCCGCCCACATCAAGCGATGTGCGGACGGAGTATTGATTTTGTTTAGACATCGTAGAGTTCCTCCTTAAGCGCAGTTCAGTCTGTTTCATTCTGTGAAACATAATTTCAAAATTAAACCTAAATCTAGTATATCGTTAATTTAGGGCTTGCGTAAAGAGGGTTTTCATCATGAGACCATCTATTATTTCATATAATGAATCGATCTGCTTCACCGCCCAGATTTTATGTTCGGTTCCCCCAGGAGGGGAATACCGCTTTGAAGCAGACTGAACATTGCGAAAACAATCAGGGCTTGCGGATGCTGCTACATTCGCACTGTAAAAGTAGATGCGGCCAAATCTTTGATGGCATTCCAATAGTATGTGCAATTCCTGACTTTTATTGATACGGGCTGAACGCTTGTAAAGGAGGTTTCGATAATGGCGCATTCCCCGAGGGTCAAGCGTAGCCCACAGCAGTTAAGCGGCTGGAAAGCTACAATTAACGAGTATGTGCGGCTGTTGAATCAGGCCGAGATTGAACATGCCGGTCTCCCGCTTAAGGAAGCCGCTGCCGATCAGGAGCATTTGCAGCGGCTGGACAAGAGACTGGCGCGGACAGCGGACCGGGACAGACAGCGGCTCGCAGCTTCCGTCAAGCACGAGGCCCGAGCCAGTCTGATTCGTGTGCAAGAATTCGGTAATGAGGCATCCATGCTGCTTCGATGCGAGCATACCAGGACGCTAAATCAACAGGGAAGCGTCTATGTGGAGGAGCGCCGGGATTACGAACGTATCTGGCTTCAGCATGATGGAAGCAGGTGGCAGATAACCCGCATTGAACCTGTCGTAGCCGAGCGGCGTCCCAGATTTGGCGGCGCCGGTCTTTCCTTAAGACAGGATGAACCCTTTTTCCCGGCAAAAGCTCCGGGGCTTCCGTACTTGAATCATAATTTGTTAAGAAATTTCAGCCATGAATCTGCCCGTGGTTTGTATCACCGCGACTTGGCCGTTGCTTATGCCGACCGCTGGTGGGATACGGCTAATCCGGAATATGAAGAATTCGAGGTTAATTGCACCAACTACATTTCCCAGTGTCTCTTTGCAGGCCGAGTCCCGATGGACTATACTGGTAGAAGGGGAACGGGCTGGTGGTACAAAGGCCGCGACAATGGCAATGAATGGTGGAGTTACAGTTGGGCCGTGTCCAATGCACTGCAAAGCTTTTTGGCCGGGCGGCGTACAACCGGATTGCGGGCTATCGCAGTCAACGCTCCTGATCAACTGAAGCTGGGCGATGTTATCGTCTATGATTGGAACGGGGACGGAAGGTTTCAGCATAGCACGATTGTAACCGCTTTTGATGTGGACGGCATGCCTCTGGTGAACGCCAATACCGTATCAAGTCGGCACCGCTATTGGGATTACCGTGATTCTTACGCGTGGACCGAGCAGACACAGTACCGATTTTTTCATATCGCAGATGAATTATAGACATTTCTAGTATGTCATTGGCCCAAGTAAGGGAAATTATACGTAACCGGAGGAAAACCAATGGGGGAGAAATTGAAGGTTGGCTTCATCTATGGAGGCAGGTCGGGGGAGCATGAGGTGTCGCTACAAACCGCATTATCCGTCCTGCAGGCATTTGATTACGATAAATATGAAATAAAGCCGTTCTACATAACGAAGCAAGGCGAGTGGCTGACGAGTGACTTTTTGCCTGCCGCCCCGGCTTCTGTGGATGAACTGCAATTCAGAAATCCGCAAACCATAGCCGCTCCGGCAATTACTTCCCTGTTCGATGGAATCAGCACAGCTGCCGGCACAAATCTTGATGTGGTCTTTCCGCTGCTGCACGGCACTTTCGGTGAGGACGGAACTATCCAGGGACTGTTGGAAATCGCCAATCTTCCGTATGTGGGGGCCGGTGTTCTGACCTCTGCGGTAGGGATGGACAAAATTATAATGAAGAAAGTTTTTGCCCAGGAAGGGCTTCCCCAATGCGTGTACCGGTATTTCAATCGTACTCAGTGGGAGAAGGACCCTGGTTTTTTCATTATGGAGATTGAAATTTCGATTGGCTATCCGTGTTTTGTCAAACCGGCCAATCTCGGCTCAAGCGTAGGCATCTCCAAAGCAAGGAACCGGGAAGAGCTGCAAGCAGCGGTGGCCTATGCTCTACGTTTTGACCGGAAGGTTATCGTCGAGGAATTCGTTGATGCCAGAGAAATTGAGGTAAGTGTTCTTGGCAATGATGAGCCTCGTGTGTCTATACCTGGCGAGATTATTAGCTCCGGCGATTTTTATGACTATCAGGCCAAATATGTTGACGGCAAATCCGTCATCCAGATTCCGGCCCAATTGTCGCTCGAGACTGCAGAGACTGTCCGCAGCCTGGCGCTGCGGGCTTACCTGGCAATTGACGGCTCCGGGCTGTCCCGCATGGATTTTTTTCTGCGTAAAGAGGATGGCAAGCTGTTTATTAATGAAGTGAATACAATGCCCGGCTTTACCCCGTTCAGCATGTACCCGCTCATGTGGAAGGAGTCCGGTGTCGCTTACAAGGACCTTCTTGATACGTTGATCACGCTGGCGCTTGAGCGGCACGCGGCCAAGCAGCAGCTTCAATACAGCAGTTAAATGAAGGAGAGTTGAACGCATAATGGGATTTGAAACAGAATTCAATTCAGTATGCAAATTTAAATCAAAGCAAGAGTTGTACGAACTGCTGGAATACGGACGCGGCAAGATGGTCAAAAACGGCTTCCGCGTCTACCCGACCGGGCAGAAAGTGATCGCGTACACACCGGATAATGAAGCAATCGCAATCGTAAAAATTGTAGCTTCAATCGCTGAAATTAATTTCCAGGGAGAGGAAATTACTCAGGTTGAAATGGAACTTGTGCGCAAGCTGACAGAGGAAGAATCGAAGATTCAGACAGCTTTGGCGCATGAGATGTTTTTTAGCGGACGCGAATGATTGTACGCTTCGGGTTCGTAGCGATGAGCATGATGCTGGAACACGCATCCGTCTCGCGTACGATGACCTATCAACAATTCTCCAGGCTGGCTGACCGGGGAGCAGCCTTGCGCAAACTGGAGAGGATTGCAACGGAGAATCTTGAGCATACGCTCCGGCTTCTCAAGCATTGCTATGCCCATGATGTCCGAGTCTACAGATTTTCCTCCAAGCTGATCCCGCTTGCAACACATGGAGAGCTCCGCGATTGGGACCCGTACCCGGCGCTTCAGGAGAACTTTGCCAAGGTGAGCGCTTATATTCGCGAGAAAGGGTTTCGAGTATCCTTTCACCCGGATCATTTCTGCGTCCTCAATACGCCCCGTCCGGAGGTGCTCGAAAGCTCGATCCGCGATCTGGAATACCACGTGCGTATGCTGGAGGCGATGGGTCTGGATGAGAGAACTACCAAATGCAATATTCATGTGGGTGGAGCATATGGGGACAAGGAAGCAGCGGGTGAACGCTTCATTCGGCAGTTTGCCGATCTTAGTGCCCGCTACCGGAACCGAATCACTCTTGAGAATGATGACAAAACCTTCACCGCTAAAGAAACATTGGAGATAGCCGAGGCCAGTTCCGTGCCGATGGTGCTCGACATTCATCACCATGCGGTCAATGACGGGGGGATGAGCATGGAAGCGGTCGTACAGGATTTGTGGCCCCGCATTGCCCGTACATGGGAAACAGCCGACGGACCAGCTTCAAGCTGCAAGGCTTTGCCTCCGAAGATTCATGCTTCCAGTCCCAAGAACAACAAGGATGTGCGAAGCCATGCCGATTTGCTCGACCCGGTACCGCTGCTGCGCTTTTTACAAGAGATTTCCGGCTCTGTTCCGCGGCTGGATGTAATGTTGGAGGCCAAGCAAAAGGATATCGCCCTGTTTCGGTTAATGGACGAGCTTCGCAAACTGGAGCGGGATGGAGGCTTTCAGATTGTGGACGGGGCAACTATTGAAGTTTAGGCCAACATCCAAATCGATGCCCGATCATCATGAGATATGAAACTTTAAAACTCGCAGCACGTATACTGGAGTAAAATCATAGTTTTGTTTCTGCGAAAGATGCCCGAATCATTAAAATCAGTGCTTGACGGAAGAGCTGACAGCGGTAGGATTCTCTGTCCCGCCGCAGCGTCTTCTTTGTTGGGAGTCAGGCTCTGATTTCGGTTTTGAGCCATATTTTATTCAACACGATGAAGGCGCTTTACGATATACTAAATATAAAGATGTTGCGAAATGGCAGTCTCTTCGCATGAACAGCGGCTGCTGTTTACGCTGATAGGAAAGTAGAGTGATGTACAGTGAGTGAGCAGCGGAATGAACCGGTGGTCGGCAGCAAGAGCTTCACCGCCGTAGCAATCAACTGTGCGGCCAAAGCCGGTCAATGGATCAATACCAAGCTTGGCGCGTATTCCAGTCTGAATTTGAAGTATTCATCCCACGATTTGGTCACGGAAGTTGACAAAGGCTCGGAGAAGATGATCCGAAGCTTGATCCTCACCCATTTCCCTACCCATTCTTTCCTTGGCGAAGAGGGGGTTGAGGCAGGGCCGGAGGCTTCAACCAAGGCGCTGGAATCGTTGCGGGATGAGGAATACTTATGGATTGTTGATCCGATTGACGGCACAACAAATTTTGTGCATGAATTTCCGTATTATGCCGTATCCATCGCGCTTGCCCATAAAGGAGAGGTAATCGTCGGGGTTATCTATGATCCGACCCGGGATGAACTGTTCGTCGCCGAGAAGGGCAAGGGTGCTTATGTCCATGGCAAACGAATGCTTGTAAGCAAGGAACAGACGCTTCGGGACAGCCTGGTCGCGACCGGATTTCCGGCCGATCATCAATATGCGTTGCCTGTTAATCTGAAAGGCGTACAAGCTGTAGCGCCGCAGGTTCGAAATTTGCGTGTGGCTGGTTCGGCTGCGCTGCATATGGCCTACGTAGCTGCCGGCCGACTGAGCGGTTTTTGGGAGATTGGGCTGAACAGCTGGGATCTGGCAGCAGGCGCATTGCTCGTTCAGGAGTCCGGGGGCAAGGTAACCGATACATCGGGTCAACCTTATCATCTGGGTGTGCGGAATGTAGTCGCCTCCAATGGGCACATGCATGATGAATTGACAGCGGCACTGGGCAAGGCGGGGGCAGCAGGCTAAAAATCAGAATGATAAATCCTTTTTCGTGGAACGCTACGAAAAAGGATTTTTTTATTGTATTTCTCCGCAGAAACGAAGCTTTTAGTCTGTCCAAGGACTGTAAAAGCCGTTTACACTGGTTTCCAAGGAAAGGTAATTGTACCTATGCGCAAATTACATCGCCACAAGTTGTTCCGTCGGTTGCTTGCTGCTATGCTTGCAGGCTGCAGCCTGGCAACGCTGTTCGTCATGATCTTTGCAGAGGATCAATCTGTAAATCCGTATTCTGTTTCTGCTGCTCCAAATCAGCAGAGCAAGCTGGGCAGTATGAAGCGCGAACTGCCAGCATACGACTATGCCGTTGTTTGGATGTCGGATACGCAATATTATTCGGAACGGTATCCAGATATTTACCGGCAAATGACGGGTTGGATTGCCGCCAATCAAGGCGAATTAAAGCTTCGTTATGTTGTACATACCGGAGACATTGTCAATCGGGACAAGGAGAGGAAACAATGGGCAGCTGCCAGCAACAGCATGAATGTTCTTGAGCGGGCAGCCATCCCGTACGGGGTTTTGGCAGGAAATCATGATGTCAATACGAAGAAACCCTCGTATAAAAGATTCGGCCGGTATTTCGGGAATCATCGCTTTCAAAAACTGCCCTTTTACGGGGAAAGCTATCGGAATAACAGAGGTCATTATGATTTAATTGAAGCCGGCAAGCAAAAGCTGATCTTCGTATATATGGGCTGGGGGATCGGGGAACCTGAGCTGGAATGGATGAATCAAGTGCTGAAGGCACACCCCAATCACAAGGCAATCTTGTGTTTGCACGATTATATGAAGGTGACGGGGGAGCGCTCTCCAGTCGGGGAGGAAGTATTCAGCCGGATTGTGGAGCCCAATTCGAATGTAGCGGCAGTATTGTGCGGACATGAGCATAATGCCGAACTGATGATTAGCGCTTTGGATGACAACCGGGACGGCATTAAGGACCGCACTGTATATCAGATGCTTGCTGATTATCAGAAAGGGCCCAAGGGAGGGGAGGGCTACATGCGTTTGTTGTTATTTGATGAGGCACGGGGGATGCTCCATGTCCGTACCTATTCTCCCTATACCGGCGAGTTTAACTTTTATAAAAACGAATTTGCGTACAAAGATGAATTTACGTTGCCTTGGCAAGTTGCAGCTTCTTAAATCTCGGACAGGAACGTTCCCGGGCGCGGTTGGCATTTGATGAGCTTGTTTGTCTGAAAGGTAGAGAGCAGAGCTATAGCAGCTTGATACCACTGAACAAAATAACGCAGGCCATGAGCGTCTGCAGCGGTTTGGCGGGGAGTCTGGTAGTCAGCATACTGCCCAGCATGACGCCCGGGATAGAACCGATAAGCAGGTTGACGGTGAGTGCAAAGTCGACATGGCCCATGCCCGCATGCATCAGTCCTGCGGCACTGACGAGCAGGAACGCATGAACAATATCCGTCCCGATCAGCTCGGAGGCACGCAGCCTGTAAAACATCATCATCGCCAGAGCGAACAGAGAGCCGGAGCCGATAGAGGTGAGGGCCACGACAAAACCGAGCGCCGCACCTATTCCAATCGTCATCCATTTCTTCTGGTACAGCGGCTTTGCCTGCAACTGGCTAGGCGCTCCGTCGGTTATCCATAGCTTCGTAATTTGCAGCAGTGCAATGAAGATGAGCATAACGCCAAGGGCATGGGTAATGATCATATCCTGATAGGCGTGAAGAGGCGGATAATATTTCAGCGCGATGATTGTCAGGATAGCAGCGGGTACGCTGCCTGCGGCAAAATAAGCGACCAGCAACAGATTGACAGTCCGTTGCCGGATGTGCTGAATGCTGCCGAACAGCTTGGTTATGGAATTGTAAAATAAATCGGTTGCTACTGCCATTGTCGGCTGTATGCCGGATGAAATGAGCAGCGGCGTAAGCAGGGAAGCGCCGCCTACTCCCGTCAGACCAACCATAAGACCGACGAAACACCCGATCGAAACATAATACAATTCCATAATCGAATTCCTCCCGCTTGAACATGCATTAGTATAACTATATGCTTGTCTGCCGAAATCATTATTGGAACTTGTAGAAGCACTTTTCGCAAAGAGGGGGATTATCATGGCATTCAATAGCATTATTTTAAGGCTTGAACTGGATCACCGGCATGTTCACTTCGGCAATGTAGCTTCGGCCATCAGCAATGTGGGTGGAGACATTACTTCCATAGATGTAATTCGTCCGGGGCAGGATACATCTGTCCGTGATATTACAATTCAAGTATCCGATCAGGTCGAAGCTCAGGTCGTAGAATCGCTTCGCCAGCTTCCAGGTGTGCAAGTTGTAAATGTATCGGATCGCACCTTCTTGGCGCACTTGGGCGGCAAGATTTCGATTTACCCGAAATTGCCTGTAAAAAACCGGGATGACTTATCACGGGTCTATACTCCTGGAGTAGCCCGCGTCTGTACCGCTATTCATGAAAGTCCTGAGAAAGCTTATTCTCTGACAGTCAAGCGCAATACGGTTGCCGTTGTAACCGATGGAACTGCTGTGCTGGGTCTTGGCGATATCGGGCCTGCTGCCGCTGCCCCCGTGATGGAGGGAAAAGCGATGCTGTTCAAGCAGCTTGCCGATGTAGATGCTTTTCCGATCTGTCTGGACACCAAGGATACAGAGGAAATCATCCGAATCGTCAAAGCCATCAGCCCGATATTCGGGGGAATCAATCTGGAGGATATCAGTTCGCCGCGTTGCTTTGAGATTGAGCAGAGGCTGTCTGCGGAGCTTGATATCCCGATTTTTCATGATGACCAGCATGGGACTGCAGTGGTCGTCATTGCCGGTCTGATCAATGCGCTCATGGTTGTAGGCAAGCAGATGGACCGGATTCGTGTCGTGGTAAACGGAATTGGGGCGGCCGGCGTATCCATCTGTAAAATGCTGCTCGCTGCCGGTGTTACCCGTCTTGTGCCTGTCGACCGTGAAGGCGCGATTATTCGGGGAGGAAAGTATTCGCATCCGATGTGGCAATGGCTCGCCGAACAGCCTCAAGTCGAAGATAAGTCCGGCAAACTCAAGGATGTCATTCAGGATGCGGATGTATTCATCGGGGTATCAAGAGGCGGTGTATTGAGCGGGGAGGACGTATCGCGGATGGCGGAGAACCGGATTGTATTTGCTATGGCAAACCCTGACCCGGAGATCAGGCCGGAAGAAGCGCTGCCGCTGGTCCGTGTCTTTGCTACCGGTCGCAGCGATTATCCGAACCAAATTAATAATGTGCTGGTCTTTCCAGGCATATTCCGTGGAGCGCTGGATTGCCGTGCAAGGGCAATTAATGAGTCTATGAAGCTGGCTGCCGCCAGGGCCATCGCTGCGGTTGTCTCGGACAGCGAGCGGAATGAGCATTATATTATCCCGAGCTTGTTTAATGAGCAGGTCGTAAGCGGAGTCAGAAAGGCCGTTATTGAGGCAGCTATTGCTACAGGACAATCCAGGCGTATTCCCCCCGATTTCTAAATGGCTAGGTTGAACGAAAGAAACGAAGCACTCAAGCTCCGAGAGGTAAAGTTCGGGAACAAGGCTTTTAAAGACGACGGGATTTTGATATAATCAGACTAATAATGATAATTATTATCAATTACATCCTGTTCTGATTTTTAATAGTGTGACGACGAACCAATTCGAAGCGAGAGGTGCAGGCCATGATTCACTTAGAACTGAAAAGCAAGGATAATGATGAAATCGGACTGGAAGGCATGATATTCAAGCTGCGAGGCGCGGAACAGATTCGTCACGGGCATATTTTTCGAACACAGCCGAGATTAACGATTTCTCATGTGTTGCTGGCGGTTAAGAGCGGGGAGGGACGAATTACAATCGAAGGCGAGCAGCACAGTCTTAGCCCGGATTCCGTGTTCGTATGCAAGCCGGGCCAGACGTATGGCCTGGAGACGACCAGTGCTGATTATTTGGAATTATACCTGTTTCGTTTTGATATATTCAGTGAGACCAACCGCAGCCGCAAGCGGATGCAGATGGTGATGGAAGGCGAACTCCATACGGATAAAGGACGCATTGCAGTTCCTTCGACTGTACAGACCGCAGAGCGGTGTGAGGCCGTCTACAGCTATTGGAAGGGAGACAGCGGTCTGGAACGCTTCCGAAGCTCACTCGTCTTTCAGGAACTGCTATACTACATCCTTGGCGGAATGGACCAATCTTTCCTATAAATATTCCTTGTCATTAATACAGCTTGCCTTGCAAATACAGGCTGGTCGCCAGCTTGCTGACAGCGTGAGTGTAGCATTGCCGGCGCAAGGTCGTATTCCCCTGAAAATAAAGAGGAAGCACAGCGCCCATGGTCGCTTTCATCTTGGAGTGGAGACGGCGTGAGATTTCCTCCTCCGTGTAGAACTGAGTCTCGCGCCCTTGCAGCCATTCAAAATAAGAGACGATTACACCGCCCGCATTCGCCAGAATATCGGGAATGATGATAACAGATTGTTCGCTTAAAATCTGATCCGCTTCCCCTGTAACCGGGGCGTTTGCGCCCTCTACCACGATTCGCGCGTTGATCCTGTCCACATTATCTTTGCGGATTTGATCCTCCAGCGCCGCCAGAACAAGCACATCAAGCTCCAGATAAAGAATGGCCTCCCGTTCCAGTATCTCGGCATTGATGCCGACGGCGGCTAGCTCATCCTGCGATACCGGCAGGTCGCCGCGATTATCTGCAACATACGCAATCAACGTCGGAATGTCGAGCCCATCCGGGTTGTAAAGCGTCTTGTTCCGGTCACTGACGGCCACTACTTTGTTATCCAAATCCTTGCAGTTGTAAGCCTCCAGCGCAGCCACAGAGCCTACGTTCCCAAAACCCTGCACCGCAAGCCGCAAGCTTTTGCCGGAATGTTCCAGTGCCGTTGCGGCAAATCCGCCGCTATTGTCTGCAAGTTCGGCGCTGTTTTCCTTCAGAAATCCGGAGAGCAAGTAATTCAAAGTAAAGTATACGCCTTTGCCTGTTGCTTCCCGTCGCCCTAAGGAACCGCCGTTCACCACGCTTTTCCCGGTAAAGCTGCCCAAGTACGGCTGACCAGGATGGATGCTCTTGTACTCGGCCATCATCCAGTCCATTTCCCGCTGTCCGCTGCCTACGTCCGGCGCAGGAATATCTTTGTCAGGGCCAAGCACATCAGAGAAATATTGAACATATTTTTTGCAAATTTGATACAGCTCCCGCACCGAATATTCGCGTGGATTGATAGCTACGCCGCCTTTGCCCCCGCCAAAAGGAACTTCATGCAACGCATTTTTCAAAGTCATCAGCGCCGCGAGATTTGTAACCTCTTCCTCATTGACTGTCTCATGAAACCTTATTCCGCCCTTATATGGACCAAGTGTATCGTTGTGCTGAATGCGATAGGCCGGTATGCGCACCACATCGCCTTTATCCAGGGCAATGCGGAGAAATGATTTGTGAATTTTGTTCGGAGTGGATAAAATAGCGCCAAGTGAAGTAAAAGCCTGGGTTCTCTGGACACCTTGCAAATGAGGCAGGAAAGATGGGGTGCTCAATAATTGTTGCAGCGATTGTTGTACGATTGCTCCAGTCTGACTGGCCATGATCGTATTACCTCCTCTTGTCCTTGCATTTGAAAATACTTCCTAAACATTCTATCATAAGGGGAAGCGCAACCCAAATCAGGTGCAAGTAAGGACTAGAAGGAGAAGAATATGAACGGAACGAATCGAGAGGCCGTCAAACCGGGAATCACGGTAGATATTGTACGGAAAGAGGATCAGCGGAGCGGCAAGCTGACCCGGGGAGTTGTGAAGGATATTCTGACGAATTCCGCCACACACCCTCACGGGATCAAGGTCAGATTGCAAAATGGCCAGGTTGGCCGGGTGAAGGTTATTCACCCGGTTCATTCAGACGGGGAAGCCCTGCCAGATACACCTCAATAATGCGGCAGTATCCTTTTCAGGACATCGAGAGAGCCAACGTGATCTTCATGGACAGGGGTGAGGACAATTGGGGCTGTCTCAAAAGTCAATTTGTGATTTTTCTAGCCCCGCTTAGAACCGAATTTCGTCGAGAAAAAAGGACCTCAACCTCCACTTTGTGAACTGCTCCCCGTCAAGTAGACAGTAAATTTATTAAAAATCAGTTAGGCGGCCTTAGTCCTGAATTCCATCGGACTAA
>NZ_JAELUP010000096.1 GCF_016424485.1 Paenibacillus roseus | reverse complement strand
ATGCTTACGTCAAAAATGAACCCGTGATGTATGATGACCCTACCGGACACTTCTTCAATTTTGTTGCTGCGGCAGTAGGAGCCGCTATTGGAGCCGGCATTGAAATGGCGAGGGATGCTGCGAAAGGTCAGCTATCCAAGAGCAATTGGAAGAACTATGCGGGGGCCGCTGCCGCAGGCGCGATAACAGGATTGACTGCCGGATTGACTGGTGGTGCCTCCCTTGTTGCAAATATGGGGGTGCGTGCCGGAGCTGGGTATGCTAGCAGTGCTGCAGAGCAATACATTACAACGGGTAAGGTCAATCAAAAGCAAGCACTGACGAGTAGCGTACAGAGCGTGGGTACTTATGGAGCAGGCAAGGCGACCAATAAGCTTAAGGTGTCTTCTGGTGGTAGAGGTAATACTTATCAGACGTATACGAAAAAAAATTCTACTACTGGTCAGGTGTATACTGGTCGTACCAGTGGCAAAGGTACTCCATTAGAGAATATCGCTAAAAGAGATGCGAACCACCATATGAATCAGCAAGGATTTGGCCGTGCAACCCTTGATCAAACATCAAGCAACAAAAATGCAATTCGTGGCAGGGAGCAACAGATGATTGAGAAGAATGGGGGTGCAAGATCTCAGGGAGGAACGTCCGGAAATAGTATAAATGGGATTTCCAAGAATAATAATAATAGAAAGATATATATTAATGCTGCAAACAAGGAGTTTGGTAAACCATGACGAGTACAAAGCGCAAGCGAATAAAACTTGGAGATGTGTATGCTGTGCCTTTACCTGATGGCAGATTTGCATTTGGAAGGAGGTTTAAGGATGCAAGTATTGCAATCTATCGTTATATAGGCAAATCGGTTGAAGACATACCTCAAAATGAAGATTATCAGTTTATAGTAGGAATTTATGATGATGTACTGAAATCAGGTCAATGGACGGTTGTTGTTAATCGTCCATTTGAAGATGAAGATGAAGCATGGCCTCCTCCTGCGTGTGTAATTGATAAATTATCCGGTGGATATTCAATATATTATAAAGGAGAAATGAAAAGGGCTAGCAAGCAAGAATGTGATGGGCTTGAAATTGCTGCGGTATGGGAAGCAGAACATATTATTGATAGGATTATGGGTGAAGACAAGTGGCATAAAGACCCACTGAAATAGTTAATAAATTGACCTTGATTGGCTTCTGATATGCTCCCCTTGTAGTAGACAGTTGAAATAATAAAACTGTTTACTACGAGGTGGAGCATTTTTATGTCTCATAGATCG
>NZ_JAELUP010000095.1:2137-2838 GCF_016424485.1 Paenibacillus roseus | reverse complement strand
GCATAGTAGATCCGCTCCTTCATCTTATCTGCTCATTCTACTAGCCCTTATATTCTCTGTCCAACTAAGTGTAGCCGATCCACAGTATATTCTATTCATTAAATGGTGAGGTAGAGGATGATCTTTTGAAAATCGATTGATTAAACTAGGAATAAAGGAATTACAGGATTGTATGAGCATAAAGTAAAAGGTGAGGTAATCAAAATATTGGACGGATTATAATATGAAGTGCGACAGCTAAAATAAAGAAATCCATGAGTGGATTCGTGTAAAATGGAAGTCACCACAACTAAACCATTTTCTACAGGAGAACCAAATATAAGCTACTCTCATCTTAGCATAATGAAACGCGGACAACTAGAGACCTTACACCGGCTAGGCTGGTCGACGAGAGCCATCGCGATCCAACTGATCGCCATCACTCGACGATTGTACGAGAGATCGCACACGGGCAGCACGAGGAATGCTACGAAGCTACGACCGTACAGGAAGCTAGTCAAGAGCGAAGAACACGAGTATGCCGACAGGTAAGTTCACGCCAGAGTCAGGCTCAGAGCTGCGTGAGAAGCTGGAGAAGAATTGGTCTTTCTGGGAAAACTGTCGCACTTAGCTTGACACTCCGTCATAGAATCCGAAGATTTTTTAGAGAAAGAAGATGATATTATTACAGCGGCGGCAATTCTTTCTATTATTTTTGTTAC
>NZ_JAELUP010000095.1:0-2056 GCF_016424485.1 Paenibacillus roseus | reverse complement strand
ATTTTGTTTCAAGAAAGCTAATTTTACTAACAGATAATATGGAGAAGATCGAACTTGTCGTAAAAAGGAAAAAATTATATGATGAAATTATTTGTAGACAACGAGCAACTATTCAATACAGAGGTAATTTTCTGGAGAAGTATACTGCATTAACTGCTAATTCCGATGATATTTAAAAGAGATGAAAAATAAATCATAAGAATAAAGGCTCAATCTTAAAGCTTGTGCTTGACATCTCAACCTGACAACCGATGTAGATTACTTTTGGGTTACAATTCCGGCCTTATAACAATCATGACTGTATATAAAGTAGTGTCTGCGTTGAAAGCTTTGATGTGATTGGGACGTCCTTCTACGTTCGCATTAGCTAGAATTAGAAGGAAGAAGCTTTAAGGGGTGGAATTATCTTGAAACATGTCAAAATATTAAAAAGACCATGGGAGCGGCAAGGGGACACGTGAACGTCGTGTCTGTCAAGAATGATGTGTAAACTCATGAAAAGAGAATCTCCCCATGGGGGAGAGCAGCTTTCACGGCAAATGTTGTCCGATGCGCTCGGGAAAGAAGATCGAGAGTTGCAACAACATTTGTCCCAGTTTTGAACACGGCCTGTCCATTTGCAGGTGACGTCCATGGTGACTAGATACAGCATCTTCAGCAGCGCTTCATCTGTCGGGAAGATGCTTTTTCCTTTGGTGATCTTGTGAAGCTGGCGGTGGTAACTTTCGATCATGTTTGCCCTTGTAGATCAGCTTGCGGATTTGGTGGATGATGCACTTTTGAATCTCCGTCTTCGGAGAGCAGGCGATGATGGCCTGAGAGAAGCCCTTCAGGTTGTCCACACACGTAATCAGATTGTTCTGAACGCCACGGTTTTTGAGGTCATTCCGTACGCTCAACCCAAACTTCGCCGATCCACATCCCCAAGACATCCTTGTTGCCATCCAGGTCGATGCCAATGACTATGTAAGCTGCCTTGTTCAAGACACCGTCTTGCTTCACCTTGAAGTGAATCGAGTCCAGAAATATGGGAGGTATAAACGCTCTGCAGCGGACGATTTTGCCATTCTTTGATGGGCGGTACAATCTTGTTCGTCACATTGGAGATCATTTATACATGGATTAGGGAGCGTTTTAATATATGTAAAAATTTTAAATAATATCCAGATGAAATTAATAAAAAATAATAGAGGTGTTTTATATGGCAAATTATATTTGCCCTGTATGTGGCTTCGATTGCCTTGAAGATGAACCTTATATTAATGATGGAGATGCAGGAGCAGGGAGTTTTGAAATATGTCCATGCTGCAAATTTCAGTTTGGATATGATCAAAGGAGTAAGATCCCTGAGTATCGAGAGAATTGGATTGCTAAGGGGGCGAAATGGTTTGATAAAGACGAAAAGCCCGATAATTGGAGTTCGAAAGATCAATTGAGAAGAATAAATATTAAATTGAATTGAAGATTAAACTGGAAAATTGATTGGTGATTATGAAATGTAACCCGTAAGATGGACACTTGAAAAAAGTGAATTCTTACGGGTTTTTGTGCTTTAATCATTCTATTGAGAATACATGGGGAATGAGTGTCATGAAAAATCGTAAGCTGTGTATCGGGGCGGAATATTTCGTATGCTCCAGCTTTTAACTCCAGCTTTTAAACTCGCAACAGTGCAAGCCCACACACATCTGGGCTATGAGAGGCATGAAGCAAGGCCAAGACAACGCCAAACAGCCGTAACGGTAAACGGAGAAAAATCGTTGTAAGAAAGCAAGAGATTAAAGCTAATAATCGGTTGAAATATTTTCAAAATACTATTGGAATCCAACAGCGATGAATATCCAATGAAATGGATCATGCAATAATAACAGAAGCAGTCAGCCATTTTGGTATAGAATGGCGACCTGTGTTCAAGTCATAATGTACCTTGACCCGCTCAACAGGGTGGGGTAAATCCCCTTCCAAAATAATGCCATGTCAATTATCTGAGAAAATGTCACCTTAATTTGTCTATGAAAATGTCACTTTCATCGCAGTCCGAGCCCGTTTTAAGGGG
>NZ_JAELUP010000094.1 GCF_016424485.1 Paenibacillus roseus | reverse complement strand
GATGAAGAGTTTAAATAAAAAAGTGACTTTTTTAAACTATTAAATTTATCTTTTGCATAAGAAGTATCAAAATTAATAAAAGATGTCTTATTTTCTAACTTATTTATTAATTGTTGAACTTCATTTATTTGTATCTGTTGTAAAGAAAATGGTTCTATATTTAACAAATCAAAATTTAAAGAATTTTCTAATTTCTTCGAAATATTTGAAATTTCTCTTACTTTAATAACATCACCAGATTTTAATAATATTCCTGGCGTTGTTACTTTTTTTGAATTAATATATACGTGACCTTGAGAACATAAACAACGCGCTGCTGCAATAGATGGAGCAAATCCACTACGATAAATTGCTATATCTAACCGACTTTCTATTAAACATAAAAAATTCTTTGTATAATTTCCCGGCATTTTTTTAGCTTCAGCTAAATAAAATATAATTTTTTTTGTTGAAATACTTCCATAAAACAACGAAAATTTCTTAAGCGTTTGAATAATATCAGCGTATTCCTTAATACGATAAGATGAGGGAGATTGTTTATTACGTTGAGAATAAGCAGAAAGAAAATCACTATAACTATAAAGAAAATTAATAGGCCTAACAGGTAAGCCTAATACATTTATAGCAGAATTAGATTTATTTAAATTTAATTTCTTTTTAGATCGAAAAAAAATTGGATATAACCAATCTGACTTTCTTTTTATAAATTTAGATTCAATCTTATAAATAGAATGAAACTCTTCCTCTATATTCTCAGTTTCATTAACGACAATAGGATTTTTATTTGTATAATGTTGTTTTTCATAATATTCCTCAATTAGTATTGTACATAATTTTAAGGTTATTAATAATTTTAAAAATTTATTCATATAATCTA
>NZ_JAELUP010000093.1 GCF_016424485.1 Paenibacillus roseus | reverse complement strand
TCAAGTGACGGCGGCCGACGAGACGGGCGTGACGAGCATCGTACGATGGAACCCCTTGGGCCTGAAAGTGGCGGAAGGGATTGTGGGCAAAGGGACGACAACGTATGGCTACGATGCTTATGGACGATTGAGCTACAGCGACGATGCGGCCGGGAACCGAACCTCGTATACGTATGATGTCTGGGACCGGATCACGCGTACGCAGTTGCCGGGTGCCAATAACGCGTTCGCCACCGCTCTCTACAATGATATTGAGCGTACCGTTCAAACCACCGACCCGGAGGGCAGCCTCACCAAAGAAACGTTGGATCTGCTCGGGCGTCCGATCAAGCAAGAAGCGATGAACGCTGCGGGCGCCGTGAAAAGCAAGGCCGAGTACACATATGACTACGCAGGGAACCCGATCACGCAAAAGGATGCCAAAGGGTTCACGACCGCTTATGCGTACGATGTCCTCGGGCGTCTGGTCACCGTCACGGACCCGGAGGCCAATGCGACGAACTATGTGTACAGTCTGGCCGGGAGCTTGAAACAAACGAAATACCCGGACAATACGCAAATGACGAAGCAGTACGACCAAATGGGCCGCGTCATTCGCAAAACCGATCCTGCGGGCGGAGTAGAAACCTATGTTTATGATGCCAACAGCAATCTAACGAAGGTTGTAAATCGTAAAAATCAGGCGCGCACATATGCGTACAATAACCGTGATCGCCAAATTTCCAGTACCACGAATCAGGAAACGATTACGATGGGTTACGATGCGGCGGGTCGCCGGCTCCAAATGCAAGATGGAACGGGGACCACGCAATACAGCTATGAAACAGGCTCCGGCTGGCTGCAATCCGTCACGTACCCGGATAACCGTAAAACCGAGTATGAATACAACACCCAAGGCCAACGAACGAAAATGACCGGCCCGTTTGGTGTCGTGAGCCTGTACCGGTACGATGCCAGAAGTCAGTTGGATGCGGTAGGTTCTGTGGCCAACGTATGGGATGCAACCTACACCTACAAGAAAAATGGACGTGTTGCTTCGGCTGAGCTTCGTAATGGAATTCGCTCGACCTACGGCTATGATGAACAGAATCTGACGTCGCTGACGCACACAAAAGCGGGGAGCACACTGGAGGCGTTGAGCTATCAGTATGACCAAAACCGTAACCAGACCGGCAAGACCGAGAAAGGTACCGCCTATACCTTTGGCTATGACCCGTTAAACCGGATCGCGACATCGACCCAATTTAATGAGACCTACACCTACGATCAGCGCGGGAATCGAAAATCGTTAACAAGTGATGCACCTCCGGAAATGGCGAATATGAGCTACGCTTATGATGATCGGGATCGGTTAACGAAGGTTGTCACGGAAAACAACCAAACGGTGACGTACCGTTATAACGGAGATGGCTTGCTAACGGAGCGAACCGAAGCGGGCGTAACCACCCGTTATTACTATGATGGATCAGACATCATAGCGGAAGGAATCGTATCGAATGGAGCGGTCACGCACAAAGCGAGCTACCTGCGAGGAAAGGGATTAGTAGCGCGGGTGGACGCCAGCGGCAGCCGGGCGTACTATTCTCATAACGGTCACGGCGATGTGACGCAGCTAACCGACCAAGCGGGCAATGTACTTAACAGCTACACGTATGACATGTGGGGAAATCCATTAACGGCGAGTGAAACCGTGCCTAATCTATTTAGATATAGCGGAGAATACTGGGATGAGACGACCGGGTTGCAATACCTGAGGGCCAGATGGTACGATCCGAGTGTAGGGCGGTTTATGAATGAGGATACGTATGAAGGGGAATTGAATTATCCACTGAGTTTGAATCTTTATACTTATGTGCATAATAATCCATTGAGGTATATTGATCCGAGTGGGAATATTCCAACACCTGTAGAAGCTGCTAATATGGCTTCGCATATATATAATAGGAGCGGTGATCTTTCCGGGGGGTGGAAATACATTCGTTCTCTTACAGGTGGTGATAACATGGTAATGGGAGTATATTCTAGAAAAAATAGTGATGGATCAATTGAATACGCTTTGGTAAATAAAGGGTCGGATAGTGCTAGTGATTGGAAAAATAACGTCCAACAACCTTTTGGCTTATCAGCTGATATGACAGCTTCAATTGAAGAATCCAAGAAATTTGTAAAAAAATATGATAATTACGAAGTGACTATGGTAGGTCACTCAAAGGGAGGGGCTGAAGCGACCGCAAATGCAATTGCAAACAATAAAAATGCTATTACCTTTAATCCAGCTGTTGCAGATATTCTATTAAATGGTTTGCATAAAGAAGCTCCGAATTATACAGGAACTATGACTCATTATGTGGTCAAAAATGAATTTTTACACTCCTTAGTAGGCAATCCACCGTTTGGAACAGTAGTTTACTTACCTACACAACATAAACTTAAAAAATGGTATAATGTTGTTTATAACATGGAACAACGAATTAAAAATCATTCAATGGAATCAGTAAAAAGTGCTTTGAAAGAGAAGGGATATAGATGAATTATAAGGTCGTACTAATCGCAAGTATTTCTATATTCATTATTATTTTAATAATTGTTACTTTGCCGTGGACTCTTTTATTCATCGGGCTCAAGTTACAACCCAATCCAGAAATTCCGGAAATTAAGTACGGTGAATTTCCGTTTCGGCTAACTTACTCAATTAATGGTGTAACTAAAGTAATCGAGGATACTTTGATTTGTGAATATGATGGGATTGGAATGAATGAGGGAATTGGAAAATACATTAAATGGAAATCTCATTTAGCAAGTGGTAAAAATAACATACTACTTTTAAATGTAGATTCTCCACAGGGAATCGCGCTTGATGAAACCACTATAAAGCAAGAGATTTATTTTGATCCTGGACCTGCTTGGTATTATATGAACGATACTCGACTTGGAAGTGAGTATAAACATATTTATCCTGATGCTTCATTTAAGGAAGAATATCAAGATGGAAGAAGTGCGGAAGGAATTATAGAAAAAGACGAACTATTAGAAAAATATAACATTAAATTAATTGGCTGGGAATACACGCAACCAATTATTAATAACTTTTCGACAACTAAGAAGTGAACTAAAAAATGTAAGAATGACGCCACATGCGAGTGTAACAACTCCATGTGGTTTCTTTTTTTGATAACGCCCCCCACCCAGTGCCGAATGAATCGTGCGGCTCAGTCCAAAAGAACTTATCCCTCATCACCCTCATATGAAATTCCCTAAATATGATTGTACGCACGTAAATGCTTTAATCTTATAACCTAACTAACGAATCAGCATTACATCTAACAGGTTCATTATGGTCAGATACTACCATGATGGACCTGTTTTTCGTTATCTTCGCTTTCTTGCGTTTTTTTAAATTTACTCGCAACTGTAGAATATGCGGCCCCGATAGGGAGGATGAAAAGGCAAAGCATCTTTTGGAGTAGTTAGCCCGACTATTCATAATGTCAGGACTTATCTGCTAATTGTCCGCAACAATCTGGCTATTTGCCGCGATAGTTACTGTGCAAGTCAATAAATCTGGTGACGACCAGTTGACATCGAACAGGTAAGGCTACGTGTCGGGCTAGCCGCCTTCCCTACTCCACAGCCGCAAAGTCGCGGCACAACAGCATAAGAAGGAAGGTATTGCAGATGAAAACGAAGTACAACGACTTCTGGATGACTAAGAACACCAAACCTGCTAATGCGTATATGGACGAAGTTGCCAAGGAGAGCAACTTTACAGGACAGCATAAGGGATATATAATCCTGCCGCATAAAATCCATCGGTGCTACGGTCTAAGTCCGTATGAGAAGCTGATTCTCGTCGATATTGTCGCGTATATGAGCGACCAGAGCCAGTGTTACCCCACCATTGAGATGATTGCCCGAAATCTAGGATGTAGTTCCAAGTCCGTAGAGCGGCATATTGCCACACTGACAGAAAAAAAGCTGATTCTGGTCAGCCAGAGCAAGAATAATACGTACTACTTGCCGAACTATCTTCACGTTCATCCGTATTTGCTTGTGTCAGAGAAGACACATGAATTCATTGGGAGCGTAAGGAAGCAGGTAAACGAGAGGGAATTGACGCTGTGGATTCAAGAGACCGTCAAGAGTGACGACTACAAGGCATATACCGCCCGACTGGAAAAACTGCATGAAAGACGCTTCACTACGGATAAATTCGCTGAAAAGGAAACATTGGCTAGTTACACGCAATTCCTAATGACCGCATTTGCCAAGCGATTTCCGCCAGATGTCAACGGAGCATAGTGAAGAGTCTGTTATTTCAGCGGACTCTCTGTCCAGATAGCCGACACACGGTCGGTTAAAGGTAAGAAATAAAGGCTGTAGACTCTGTGTCCACGATTTCGACAGAGAGTCGGCGATGCCAGACCGAGAGTCTGAATCGTAGACGTAGAGTCTGTTACGAACCGTCCGATAGTCTCACTAATAAGAATCATTAAATAAGATTCAATTCAAGAAGAAGCAATAAAAGAATCACTTGAAAAAGAAACAGCAGACACGCCGTGGGCGGTCTGCGATTTCGGGGAAGATTCTTGATTCTTGGATGGAGGGTAAAAACGGCGGATAACTCTTTATAGATACTTTACTCAAGAATTAAAGACAGAGTTCCGCCGCCGCTCCCCTCTGCCCCATCGGGCGGCTCGCTCAGGTGGCTCTGAGAACGCACAGGAATCCGTTATAGGCATTTTAATGCGTTGGTACTAATATGGTTGGAGTAATATAAAAGCTCTACAAGCCTTACAGAAGGTCATATGAGGTTGTTGCAATCCTACTCGTCTTCTACCGAGACAATGAGTTGGTCTACGGTAATATTCAGTGCTTCACAAATTTGTTCTAACGTGCGAATGTACACCCTATCTACAGAATCAGAGCAAAGATGGTTAATGGTGCTTGGTCTTAAATTCATCTGGCGTGCAAGTTTTCTTTGAGACATATTGCGTTCTTCCAAGATTTCTCGTAGTCGAATTTTGATTTTCATTTGTACTCCCCCGACTGTGACTTTTAAGGGTTCTAATCTCATTGATAATATACCATGAAGTATTTAAAAAATCATTGATTGTCACTCTTAACAGGTATATAATCGAGATATGAACCTTTTAAGAGTTACATTAATCTCAATTATCGTAACGGTGGGGGAGGAAACAGCATGAAAGTTATCGGTTATGTCAGAGTTTCAACAAGCGGACAAGCGAAAGACGGTTACAGCTTGTCCTATCAGCAAGATGAAATCCGTTTCTATTGTGAACAGCAAGGATGGGATTTACAGGACATCTTTACCGATGAAGGTATCAGTGGGGCTAAGATTGACGAGGATGCACTTGAGGTGGACAGAATTGGCTTTCAGACGATGTTAGCCGCTATTGCCGCCCAAGATGTGGATGCAGTCGTTGTCCTCAATACAAGCCGTTTATGGCGGTCTGACATCGTGAAGGTAATCGTGCATCGTGAGTTTAAGAAGTACGGCGTGGATGTGAAATCCATCGAACAGCCGACATACTCCATCTATAAGAAAGACCCGTCAGACTTCCTAATCAACGGATTAATGGAACTGCTAGACGCTTACCAACGGCTAGAAATTTCCATGAAGTTAAGCAGAGGACGCAACAAGAAGGCTCAGCAGGGCGGCTATGCCGGAGGACGGGCGGCGTTCGGTTACAAAGCCAAGAAGGGTCAGAAGGCAATTGAAATTAATCTCGATGAAGCATTAGCCGTACAACGAGTATTTGAACTAAAGGAATTATTCCCTGATTGGTCATTATCACAATTGGCGTATCAGATGAATGATGACCGCTTTACGACAGCGCAAGGCAAGAAGTTTACAAAGGTACAGATTAAACGTATCCTTGACCGCCGCCCCTTGTACGAGGGCATGTATCTCTACGGCGGCATTGAAGCCGATGGGCTTCACCAAGCCATTATATAGGCGGTGGCGGCATGGAGAAGATGAAAGCCTATAGCCTTTACATCGAGCAGGAAGACACGTTCTACAAGCAGTTGGAAGCGTTGGAACAATGCCAATGTGCCATGTTCGATTATATCTTTCGGTATGGCGATCAGTTTCATCCGCAGATGGTCGAAGAAGTGTTAATGAACGTCCATCATTTGGAAGTGAATGTACGGTTGGAATTATTGCATCTGCGATTGGCGAAAGCCTTTCTTGCCTACGAAATGAATCGTCCATAATGGTGTTTGCATGTACATGAGACTTTGCTTTTGTATCATTGCGGTTTGTCCGCTCGAACTGAGGATGCAAGCTCATGATACAGCAATTGCCGCGCCATCCGATCAGGGGACAGCATGTCATCTCCGCCCTATGCGTAACCCTTCCATGACATACAAGGGAGTGAAACGAACGATGACCAACGTTCAACTAACGCCGGATAAACTGATTTATGTCGGTGTAGATT
>NZ_JAELUP010000092.1 GCF_016424485.1 Paenibacillus roseus | reverse complement strand
TCAGGATCAACCGGACTTCCGAAGGGAGCGAGCGTATACCGCCGGGGTTTTGCCAACCTGATGCAGTGGTACATCGGAGAATTCGGCATGACCGAAGCCGACCGTGTGCTGCTGATCACCTCGCCAAGCTTTGATTTGACGCAGAAGAATATCTTCGCGCCATTGGTGACAGGCGGTCAACTGGTGCTGCTGCCGACAGGCCCTTACGATCCGCGGGAAGTGGCGAAGCTGATTGAACAGCATGGCATTACGCTGCTCAATGGAACGCCGAGCGCCTTCTATCCCTTAGTGGATGAGACGGAACCGCATGGCTACGGCCAACTGGGAACGCTGCGGCATGTCTTCCTCGGGGGGGAGCCGATCGCGCCGGACCGTCTGTCGCCGTGGACAACAGCCGAGGCTTGTCGTGCAGAAGTGGTCAATACCTATGGTCCGACAGAGTGTACGGATGTTACGGTCTACCACCGGATGCCGGATATGCGCTCTCTGGAAGGGAATCCGGTGCCGATTGGACGTCCGACGCCGAACACCCGGCTGTATATCTTGAATGAAGAGCTGGGATTAGTGCCGGTAGGCGCACCGGGGGAGTTGTGTATCGCGGGGACACAAGTAGGCGGCGGGTACGTGGGCGATGCGGAGCGGACAGCGGAGAAGTTCGTCGCGAACCCTTACGGGGAGGCCGGATCGGAAGTGCTGTACCGTACCGGAGACTTGGCGAAATATATGCCGGACGGGACAATCGTGTACCTGGGGCGGATGGATCACCAGGTGAAAATCCGGGGCTACCGGATCGA
>NZ_JAELUP010000091.1:391-1226 GCF_016424485.1 Paenibacillus roseus | reverse complement strand
ATAGATTGATTTAAAAATGACGTGTTTGATAATAAATTTTGACGTTTATTAATACCTAATATATAATGATCAAAGATAAATGAGATTTTTTCAAATAAAAATTCCTTTGTTGTATCAAGGAAATTAAAAAATCCTATATCTTCATTTATATTTCCTATTCGAAGTATAAAATTTGCTGTTTCAGTACGAAATAAATTATTTGTATCAAAAAAATTTTTAGCTTGAGTTACTCCATTTTGATCGTCAGTGACATTTACATCTGGAATATTATGCTCGTGCATCGTATCATGTAATATTTTTTTGTATAATCCATCAATTGACGTATTAATTAAATGCTCTTTATTAAAAACATTAAGAATTTCATTATCTTCAAAAAAAGTATAAGTTTCAGTTTCTATAAAATATTCATAAGTAAATGTTGCATGTTCGTATACTTCTCCAAATATTTCATAACGATCTAATGCACGTTCTTTAATAGGATTAGATTCTACATAATTTGATGGTAGATCGTAATTTTTATTCTTTTTAAATTTATATTGTTTTTCAATCATTTGAATTTGTGGATTTAAACTTTCAACTTGTTCTTCAAAGATATTATCATCATAAACAGACCTTGGTGTCTTTAAAGGAGAAACCAATGTTGGATTTGTTGTAGCTAAATCTTTTTGTTCTGTTTTTAATACAGAATAAAATTGTCCTTTTGTTTTGTCAAAATTGTCTAATTTTATTAACTTAGATAATTCTAAATTTTCTAATATTTTTTTTAAACTTGAAAACTTATGTTCTCTTAAAAAAAGTTCTGTCATTAAGTGATTTCTAAAATAATTTTGACTAT
>NZ_JAELUP010000091.1:0-381 GCF_016424485.1 Paenibacillus roseus | reverse complement strand
AATTCTTTTTGTTTTTGTTCTAATTGTAATTCTATAATTCCTTTAAAATCAATTTTTTTTAAAATAGAAGATCTATTTTCTGTTTGTTCTTGTTCTTTTATAAAATCCATATCAAAATCAGAGTCAGAATAATCACTAGATTCACTCTCACTTTCTTTTGTTATTTTAGAATTTTCATCTTTAATTACAAGAGATTTTGTTAATAATCTGACAAATAATTGATTAGCTAAATGTCGTTGAGTTACAAAGTTTCCTAGTTTTTGAATAGAATGTTTAATTGAATCCACAGAGTAAGCAGATTTTTTTTTATTTAATGAAATATAATTTTTTTCTTGCTCTTTTTTTAAATCAATTGCAATGGTTTTATTTATAAATTTTGTT
>NZ_JAELUP010000090.1:2500-4244 GCF_016424485.1 Paenibacillus roseus | reverse complement strand
CGCGCGCGCGCTCCGGCGCGCGCGCCGGCTGGCCGGGGCCCCCCACAACCCCGGCAACGCGCCCCGCCGCGCCCCTCCCTCTCTCTCTCCTCCGGGGGAGAGAGGCGGAGGGGCGGGGAGGGGGCGTCGCGCCGACCCCACTCTCCCGACCCTCAAACGAGGCGACGTGACCAACGTCCAAACCCGCCGCGCCTCCCTCGGGGGGCGCGGCACCGACCTGAACTCGAGTCGAGGTAACTCTCGACACACAAACTCGAACAACTCTCAACAACGGATGTCTAGGCTCCCGCATCGATGAAGAACGCAGCGAAATGCGATACGTAGTGTGAATTGCAGAACCCGCGAATCATCGAATCTTTGAACGCACATTGCGCCCGAGGCTTCGGCCAAAGGCATGTCTGCCTCAGCGTCCTCTCCTCCTGCCCTCGCCCGGACCCCCGCGGCCCGGACCCAGCGAGGCGCGACCTGGCCGTCCCTCCGCCGCCTCCCCCGCCCAGCTCTCCGGAGCGGGGCGGGGGCGGGGGCGGGTCGTCGGCTGAAAGGCAGTGCGATCGACCCCGCGCCGGGCCACGGCGCGTGCGCGCTCGGACCCGAGCTCTCCGGAGCTCGCGGCCCGCTCGCGCCCGCGCCGCGGTCTCGACGCGCCGGAGCTTGATGATGAGAGATCCCCCGGGATCCCCCCTCTCCCGCTTCGGCGCGGCCGTTCACGGCGTACCGTCGGGCGTCGTCTCGCGTAACGGGGCGCTCCCTCCCCGGGGGGCGCGCCCCAGCTCTCACCCTTAGGACCTGAGCTCAGGCAAGGCTACCCGCTGAACTTAAGCATATCAATAAGCGGAGGAAGAGAAACTAACCAGGATTCCCCTAGTAACGGCGAGCGAACCGGGAAGAGCCCAGCATGGTAATCTGCCGCCTTGCGCGGCCGAATTGTGGTCTGGAGGGCGCGGCTCCGCGAGCCCCCGTCGCCAAGTCCGCTGGAAAGCGGCGTCGCAGAGGGTGACAACCCCGTGGGCGTCGGGTCGGCTCGCTCCTCGAGCCCGTTCCGCAGAGTCGGGTTGCTTGGGAATGCAGCTCTAAGTCGGTGGTAAATCCCATCGAAGGCTAAATACTGGCGGGAGACCGATAGCGAACAAGTACCGTGAGGGAAAGATGAAAAGAACTTTGAAAAGAGAGTGAAAAAGTGCCTGAACTTGTTGAGAGGGAAGCGATGGGGATTCGTTGCTCCTTCCCCGGCCGATGCCTCGGCGATGCCGTGGTTCGACGCCGGTGGAGAGGTCAGCGTGGGTTCGGCTCCCAGGACAACCCCGGGCGGGCGCGTCCCCCCGGGTCTCCGCGGGTCCGGACCGAGGATCGAGAGGGCGGCCTCTGGCCGGGGCTTTTGCCTCCTGCCCTTCTTCGGACCGCTGGCCGAGACGACCTCATCGGCCCGTCTTGAAACACGGACCAAGGAGTCTAACGTGCGTGCGAGTGAGAGGGTGCCAAACCCGTCACGAGCGTAGGGAAACCGAAGTCGTGCCAACCCCTCTTTTGGGGCGCAGCACCGGCCGCCGGGGATGGCCACGGCCTCTCCCGGCGCGCAGCAGCATGCACGCTGGGACCCGAAAGATGGTGAACTATGCCTGAGCAGGGCGAAGCCAGAGGAAACTCTGGTGGAGGCTCGAAGATGTGCTGACGTGCAAATCGCTTTTCAGACTTGGGTATAGGGGCGAAAGACTCATCGAACCATCTAGTAGCTGGTTCCCTCCGA
>NZ_JAELUP010000089.1:86956-182011 GCF_016424485.1 Paenibacillus roseus | reverse complement strand
CATCGTACGTATAGGAGTAGCTGTCCTGAACACTGCCGTTCCTTAAGTTATCCAACTTTTTAAGCAAGTTATTTTTATAGTAAGAGTACTGGGTTGTTAATGAACCGGGTGTAGTTAAAGTCTTACGGTTGCCGTTGGTATAATAATCGTAGGTTGCTGTTACAACTTTGTTCGACAAGACTCTATACAGCCGCCCCAACCTGTCATACTGCTTTTCGGTCGTATTGCCCTTCACATCGGTTAACATCTCTGCGAGATAACCTGTTGTTAATGAAGCTGTTTTATCATAGGCGTAAGATACCGTGCCAAGGCCCGAAACATATTTACTAGTTACTCGATTTTCTTCGTCGTATGACTTCGATGTCCTCCCGGAAGCATCTGTCATAGACAACTCATTTCCGTTCGGGTCGTATGTGTAGGTAACTTGGTTTTCCTTTGTTGGTGAAAGCTCGCCTGGTTTTAGAATACTCTCCGATAACAGGAGTCCCCTAAAATCATACGCATAGTTAGTCGTATTGCCGTTCCGATCGTTCTTAGACTTCATGCTCCCATCAGCAAAATAAGTATAACTCTCCAACTTGCTGTCGTTGTAGACCAAAATACCCTTAGGATCCTCTGTCACGCCATCTGGATCTATTCGACGCGACATCTTGTTCCTTGCATTGTATTCGAATAAGGATAGATTACCTGCTCCATCTACCTGACTAATCATATTACCGCTCAAATCATAAGAATACTCCGTATTTTCCCCAAGAGCGTTCCGCACCCGTATCAGTTGATCAGCAGCATCGTAAGTAAATTCTGTACGGTTCCCTTTGCCATCAATCTTGGCAACAAGCAAGCCTGCATCATTAAATTCTTCCCGACTAATGTAACCTTCTCCATCTGTAGTTGTGGTTTTGCGTTGATTGCGGTCATATTCATATTGGGTGACTTGATTCAGCGCATCCATCGAGACAACTTGTGAATTGTCCCCGTTGTATGCCCGTTTCTCAATAACAATTGAGTCGGCATTCTTGGTCTGATAGTGACGGCTTAAAGTATCATAATCGTAGGTTGTTTTGTTGCCAAGCCAATCTGTTTCCCTTGTCTTATTACTATTCTTGTCATATTCATAGGTCGTCGTTTTCGTGATTAGCGCACTTTGGCTAAACCCAGAAACACCAGATACTTGCGTTTTTTTACTGATCTTTCGGTCCAGCAAATCGTAGGTGTACTCTGTCTTGTTCCCATTAGCATCGATCTCAAAACGCTTATTTCCTTTGACATCATAAGCCGTCCGTGTTGTGATCGAGCTCCCTGGTTTGTCAGTCTTGATGGTGTGTGAGAGCTCTCTGCCTTCCTGGTCGTAGGTATGAAGATCAGTTCTTCCTAAGTTATCCCACTTTTTCGTTTGATTACCCATGACATCATACTGAAACTCGATCTTCCACTCCTCAACAGACTTATCAGATGGATAGATCACTCTTCGAACTTTGTTAAAAGCATTATATTCATATCTTTCAACATTACCATTGCCGTCTACCTTAGTTAGCTGACGACCCGCCTTGTCATAGGTAGAAGACTCGAGCGTTAGTTCTATGTCGTCGGCAGCCTTACGCACGGTCTTAGACGTTACTCTTCCTGCATCGTCGTAATAGGTAGAATTAATAATTCCATCGATATCGGTTTCACGTATCAGTCGTCCAAGACCGTCGTAATCGTATTTTGTCGTATACTTATTGTTATGCAATTGTCCGGTCGGGTCGAGTTTCATGCTTATCTGACCATTGGCATTATATGTACTAATTGTGCCGTAGCCGCTTCGGATTTTTTCATTTGGATTTTTTCCCGTACCAGCTAAATACCCTTCTCCAGAAAGCTCCTTAACAACATTTCCTTTTAGATCATACTGATAAGCCTTCACTACACGACTTACATTCGTTGGCGTGAATACTCCTGTTGCTGTATTTAGTATCTGCTCCTGAAATATTTCCGTCTGCAGCTTCACACGACCAGACAAATCATAAAGGAATTCGGTCCTGTTCATTTCCGTTAAGTTACGACTAGGTAGTACATTAATCGGCATGACCTGAATCGTCTTCCTGCCGCTGCGATCATAATCAAACAGTTGAACATTCCCAAGCGCATCCGTCTGTTTGATAAGCAGTCCACGCTCGTCATACTCATTTACCGACGTTCCGCCGCGCTCATCTGTCTCCGATAAAACATTACCGTTCCAATCATACTGTTTTGTTCTGGTAATCATTACCGGCAGATTATTCTCATTAAGCCCTTGTTTGAAGATAGAGGTCTGATGATTCAAGAGATCATAACTATAATTCGTTAATCTCCCATCGGGCATGATCTCTTGGATCAAATTTCCATTCAAATCATAGGAATACAAAGTCGTCAGCTTTACGATTCGCTTATCTGTTACTGGATAATCGGATAGTTCACCGGCTGTTGCATGAACCATTTTTTTCAAGGTCTTACCATAAGGATTCGACACATACTCCGTCATATTTACACTTTTGTCTGAAGTATATAGACTCTCAGAAGCTTTAAAACCATCCTTATTGTAAGTCATTACACGCTTTAGTCCGGCGCTGTCAGTCTCAATTGTCACGCGCCCGTTCTTATCATAGATAAACTTGTTTTTGGCTAGCCTATCATCGACGGGAACTTTAAATTGACTAATCTGATCCCTTCCAAAGTGTTTCTCTACTACATTGCTTGCTAGATCATAAATTTGTCCCGTATACATATATTTTCCGTTTTCGATAGGCTGCCATTTCCCTATCTCACGACCAAGACCATCATACTTGTAATACGCTGTAAAACCCATTGCATCGGTAACTGAATTAACCGTTCCATCCGGATTATAGTCCGTCGTTGTAACACCGCCGTCTGGATCAACCTTTTCCACGATTCGGTCTGCAAAATCACGAACGGTAGTCGTGACTGCTTGCTCTGTTTCATTAACGTATGATGTAACCATTTCTTTCTTTCTACCGTCAGTAGACAGTGGATAATCATACTTTTTGAGCAGTACAGTTGATGCTTTATTGTATGCACGGAAAGATTCCTGTTTTACACGATTTAGTGTATCGTACTCGTACTCATAGATTGCTCCATTAGGTAAAACTTTTGTAACTTGATTCCCATTTCTATCATATTTAAATTCTGTAACATTCCCTTTGGGATCAACTTGTGTCTTGACCTTACCACCCGCATCGTAGGTGTAACGTGTTCCCCCGAGTGTGTCTGCATAACTGTTTGATGGATTTGCAGCATTCAGTCCGTCACTTTCTTCCGTATAAAGCTGAGGCTCGATTTCCTGAATCTTCTGACCGTCAGCGTTATAAATATAGCGGGTTACATCTCCTGCTGGCCCCATAACCCGCAGCAAACGACCATTGGAATCGTAAGTATTGTCCGTTCGATGACCGAGAGGCGAAATGGTTGCTGTTTCCCAACCTAGTTGGTTGCTTTTTTTAATTGTCTTGTTACCTTCGGGATCGATTATAGAAGACAAATAACCATACTTATCATAGGTATACGTGGTGGCATTGCCCTCAGGATTGACTTCTGACTTTAGCAATCCATTAATTTTATACCCTAGCTGATCCATCTCACTAGAGACATAATAGTTGTACTCTGTTATGGAAAAATGATCAGGTGTCTCTATTTTCTCTTTGTCGAGTGCCTCCATCTTCTTTAATAGACGAATACCGGAGCTATCGTAAATGTAAAGTGTTATATTTCCGGAAGGGTCTTTTTCTGAAATCAAATTATTTTTTTCGTTATAGGAATATCCCGAAATCCCACCGCTTGGTTCAGTAATAGACGTAATATTACCATTCTCATCATAAGTATAGTTCCATTTATTCCCGTATGGATCTGTAATGGTTTCAATTTCTCCGTACTGATTAAATTTCTCACTATCCAAGTTGTAAGTGATTGTCGTAATACCCCCGTCCGGGTCCTTCGATTTTACGACATAAAAAGCTTTGTCAAACCACTTCTCCGTTACATGACCTTCTGTATTTGTAATTTTGGTATACAAATCCCCGTAGTTATAGGTATCGATATTTCCCCATGCATTGATATGCCTGATAACCTTCTTTTTAGCATCATATGCAACAGAATTTTGCACTTCCTGCTTGCTATTCTTGATACTAATAAGCAGTCCAGACGGATCGTATTCATAATAGCTGATGATCTGCCCGCTGGGGTCAATGACCTTAGACAATAGATTAGCAGCATTGTATTCATAGCGTACGATCCGATTCATGGGATCCGTAATGGAAACGATCCGATCGTTGACGTTGTATCCAACGGTTGTCACACGTCCAACTGCGTCCGTAATTTTTTTAACTTTACCAAGGCTATCAACGTCGATCGTAATTTTATTTCCATTAGCATCAGCCATCCAAGAAATCCATTGATTCTTATTAAAGCCGTAGCTGTATTGGTCCTTGGTTGTGAAAACAAAGGTGCCGTCATTTTGCTTGACTAATTTACTGTGGGAGTCATTCGCTCCATAAGTACCGTTTCCAAGATTCTGAAACATCTGTGCTCCGCCATTTGGCAACTTAACGACAACAAGTTTTCCATCATCGGTGAGACTGCCTTCGAAGCCAAACGTCCAGCCTAAGCCAAATCGACCGCCAGGCTGATCTTTTGAATTATAGGTACGACTCATGTTCACGGTGAACCCTGCAAAAGCATAGCTCAAATCCACCATTGTTTTGGAAAAGTTTCCTGTAGAAACAGAAACACCATCCTCACCAAAATGAATCATCTCTTGTAACGACTGACTAACAGCTACAGCAGGTAATGATTTAGCGATGCTTCCTATGTTGGATAACAGTTCTTTGGATACAGAAGATGTCAGGACTCCTTCCAGCAGGAGATTACTTTTAGCTGCCAGTTTATTAGTTGGCGATCCGACAAAACTGCTTGTATTAATTCCGCCGATCCCCTGCTCATTTTTGAATGCTTCTATTATAGAGTTATTATCTTGCTTCATAAGCGTCTCATCTTGATTAGCATTGACTACTGAAGTACCACTAGCATAGCTGGCACTACTATCACTTAAAGTGCTTGTAATGCTCATCGTTACAATAAGCAGCACTGCAATCCAACGATAAATCCTTTTCATGTTAGCCTCCTGAGTAATAAGGATATTATTTGACCAATACCGTATAGGTTAAGGATGATCCGCCGTTTACTTTGGCCTTCATCTTAATACTGTTGATGACGCCGCTCCAGCTTTCTCCATTAGGAATCGTTTTATCACACACAAAGGTAATCGAACCAGGCGTAAACTGTGTAATCGTGATATCCGTTCCCTCAATCTTTCCAGGCGATAATTCCGGTTTACCCGTCATGGTAGAAAGATCCAGTATTTCAATTGCATTTGGATCATAGTTCACCATTAGAGTGTACCTGCTAAAATCAGTAACGTTAGAAGCGGTAAGCCCCAGGTCCACCGATTGCCCTTTTGTCAAACGTGCGGTGAGTGTGTTATTTACGATCAAATCAGACCATTCTCCGACTCCAACCAAATTGCGCATGCGGATGCGGTATTTATGTTCAGAGCCTGGTGCTACTCTGTGATGTTTATAAGACGTTTTTAGTCCTATGTCGTTAACTTTTCCATCTACCTCAATATCGTACCCCGTTGCAGTCGGATCAGGCTTCCAGGTAACATTCGCAATGTTATTGGTGGAATTGATTAAAACTCCAGACACTAATCCAGGTTTATCTGGTAATGTACGAACAGTAACCAGAGGACTCCATTCCCCTGCAATTGCTTCATTTCGGGAACGAATCCGGTACGTATGAACGCTGAAGGTTTCCAGTTCTGTGTCCCTATAACTGGTTTCATTAAATGCATCTACAACAACTATTCCGTCAAGTTCGATATCATAGCCAGTGCTCCCAGCAACTTGCCCCCATGATAGATACACGGAGTTATGGTTTGGAATAACATTAATTTGGCTAGGGACAATCGGTCTTTGAGGCAGAGTCGAAGAATAATTCACTTCAGACCAAGCACTACTTCCCGTTTCATTACTAGCGATAACCCTAAACTTGTGGTTTGATTCCACTAAAAGTCCCGTTGCCTTAAATGTGGTTGTTTGAACTAAATGTATTTGATTGTCGAATTCCACATTGTAGCTAGTCGCATTTGGCGATGCCGTCCAATTATATTCAATTGAAGTTTCTTCTGGAGTATCCGTGATCGTCCCTGGCGTCTTGAGTAGATATGTCGTTGCCCCCGCCATGTGACTCCAATTCCCGCTTCCGATTTCATTAACGGCACGAACTCTATACTGATGATTTGTATGAGGCGTTAGCCCATTAATCTCAACGTAATTGAACTTGCCAGTTCTTATAAGCAGGCCATCTGCTTCTATCTCATAGCCAGATGCATCCACGTCGTCAGTCCAGCTTAATTGGACGGAGGTATCCTGCGCATCTACCTTCAGTAGAAGAACTGTTGATGGTGCTTTCACCTTCGTTTCAATGGTTTGCACCGCACTCCATTCGCTAATGCCACCTGCACTAACGGAACGAATTTGGAAAGTGTGTCTTGTACCCGGTACGAGATCCTTTGCTTGGTAAGTAGTCGTTTTTCCTAAAGCAACAAGGACACCGTCCCATAACACATCATATCTTAGCGCATCACTTACATTATTCCAGGTGACCGTGACAATCTTGCTTGATGCAGTTGCACTGACAAATGTCGGCTTCTCAGGAGGAAGCATTAATGTACGTACACTGGTCAGTTCCGTCCAGGCCCCATAGATTCCATCCCGCTCCGATCTTACCCGGAAAGAGTGGACTGTATTCGGAGCTAGCTGCTGACTTGTATAACTTAGCGTATTACCAACGGAAATAACCATGTTATTCATTTCGATTTGATAAGAAGTGGCTTCCGGAACAGCATTCCAGGTAACAATAACTGTATTATTCGTTGCTGTTGCTTTTACCCCGGTTGGCGTAGCTGGCGCTGCTGGGGGCGGACCAATTTGAACAGTGTTGGAGAAGGAGGTTTCTTCCTCTTCCTCATTGATTGCTTGTGCTTGGAAACGATAGGATTTGCCGGCAGCAAGCCCTTTCACTTTCACCTTTTTATTATTTAATGTAATCCAGGCAGGATAAGCCGTAAGTGTACCTTCGGCACTTACATATTTATTACCAGATTTCAGCTGGTATTTTGTTATTGCAGGGTTATTGTCTGTAACAGTGAACTCCACAATTCCATCTGACAAAGTAGAAGATGTTAGAACAGGCGTTGTTGCCTTCGTGTAAACATCCTTTGTAACGGATGTGATCGCTCCATCCAAATTTTTGACTTCAAGCTTTACTTTATATTTCGTATTCGGTGTCAGATTATCGAAGGTGTACGAATAATTATCCCTCTGCATAGAACCTGATACTAAAACCCCGTTGCTTGTATGTTCAAATACAACAATAGGATCTCCAGGATAAGGCAGTAAAGCATTGCGGATCACAGCAGGTGCAGTTGCATCACTCGACGTATTTGCTGTAATTGTCTTCATGACCGACCATGTTTCGTTGCTCAGCATTCTCATTCTTATATTGTAATTTGTAGTGCTTAATGTCGGGTCAATGCCAGAAAAGTAGAGAAATACATCGTTATTCTGACCCACCGTAAGCGTAGGCTGCTGTTGGTCGTAAGTCGTTAAGCCTGCTGTCAAATCCACGGTAGGGGAATAGACGCCATTCGTATTTTGTTTGGTGTAAAAAATATGATCGTATCCATCGCTAGTTAGTTTAGTCCAAACGATATGCACATCATTGTTCTTGTCTACAGCTGCATTGACACCCCTAGTCCAATAACTGCTCATAGGCTCCAGATTCTTCTGTTTCCACGCTGAATTCACTCTATTGGCTACATAAACGGAATAGCTACGATTTCCAGTATTTTGGTGGTCATAAAAAAGGCTAGGTATTCCATTATTGTTGATTAGCATAGACGGATTGCTAAATACATCGTAGCTGTCGGAACTAGTAGTCACCTGCTCAATAGCGGTCAGCGCTGAACCATCTTCAGCTATTCTGGCGTAACGAATATTGTATACAGAAGGATATTGACTATTTTTGCTCACCCATGCCGCATGTACGGCATCATCTTTTGCCACAATTGCAACGTTATTTGAAGCAGGAATATCCGTTTGATTGAAATCAACTGTTTTCAGCAAAGAAGCTATATTAACATTTGTTTGTTTATCAACGTCAAATGAGAAACCCGCTATTTCATTCGCATTTTTCCGGACGATACCAATTACCTTGTTACCTGCGGTTGTGATCGCAGCATTAGAAGTGAGACCAGTCAGAGTGCACAGTATAGTCCAATTCTGCCCTTGATTAGCCGACATATAAAATCTAACTTCATTCGTAGCGCTATAGTAGATTGGCACGATCCACTTCCCGTTTTCGGTTATAACGATTCCTTTGGTTCCATTCCCGCCTAGTTTGCCAATTGCGGAGGAGATAACTCTATTTGACAACGTGGAGCGATCGGTTAACCAAGAACTCGTTATATTATTGGCCGAGAAACGAATTGGACTTGAAGCAAAATTTTTGTTGTTGCCTTCTATATTTTCAGTCACTTTTATTGTTGTGTTTGTTGTCTCGGTAATCATGGATGGAATTAGGGAGCTGTCATATACCCACACACTTATGGTTTGCTGAGCAACTATTAATCCATCCGTGACCTCAAACCGAATGGTATGTTGGCCTTCTTTCAAACCTTTCAGGTTTACCGGAAACGAGATTGTATGTGTGTCAGATGGCATAGATATAGTAACAGCCTCTGATATAGATGTATTAGAATCCATATAAGAGCGAATCGTTACACTTGCTCCCGCCTTATATTTGATTTTTAGAACGTAAGGATCTTGAGGTAAAACTCTCCATTCCTCTATGTTCCTCACAATCTCCGGTCTTAAACGATTAGCTGTTGAACCCGTTGAGCCCAGACCCAAACTATTGGCATACAACCCCCACACATTCAAACGACCGCTAATAATGGCATATGACTGATTAGGCGCCAATTTAATAAGAGATACTTCCGAATTAATCATTTTGTGAGGAGAATTTAGATTTATCCTGTCCCCTGTACCAAGTTGACCGGATCCATTGCTGCCCCAAGCGTATAATGATCCTTTGGAATCTACCGCCAGTACGTGCTGATCACTTACCGATAGCGAACTGACATTTGATAGATTAGGCACCGTTGTCGGAGAAGAAGTGTGTGCTGTTGTTTGCAGCCCCAATTTGCCATCAACATTGTTTCCCCATGCTTTTAAGGTTCCATCATTTAATATGGCAAACACAGACTTACTTTTGACAACTAATGATCTGACTGACGATAGATTGGCGATTGGTGTAGGTTTAGTAACGGATGAAGTATTGTTTACTCCTAGCTGATAAAGATCATTTTGCCCCCAAGCACTGATAGTGCCATTGTTTAATAAAGCAAAACTGGAATATCCATCTATATATACATTTGCTACATCTGTCAGGTTTGGAACATCTACCGGGGCATTATAGGAAGTAGTATTCCCTGTACCCAGGTTATAATAATAGTTATAGCCCCAACCTTTAACAACGCCGCTATTCAATAAAGCCAGCGTGAAATATTCTCCTACCGCAACTTCTTTAACGCCAGTAATATTGACCGAGGTAGGTAAAACTTTATTACTGCTGTCACCGAGACCAAGTTGACTATTAGCGTTGTTACCCCATGACTTGACCGTACCATCTTTTAATAAGGCTATAGCGGACGTACCTTTGGCAAAAATTTCTTTTACATTGCTTAAATAAGAAGTGGAGATAAGTACTGGCTTATTAGAAGCAATATTTGTACCATTCCCAAGTTGTCCATCTTCATTAAGGCCCCATGACATAACAGTTCCGTTTTTCAGCAAGGCCAGAACAAAGTTGGAGCCCAACTCTATCTTCTGAACATTACTAAGTCCATTTATTGGCACGAAGTTGGTTCTACTAATTCCATCGCCAACCCCCAAGTAACCATAGTAATTCTCGCCTGATCCCCAAACAGAACCATCTTCAAAAAGAATAAATGTGTTCTTCCCATTCGTAATGATATCTTGCACCGACTTTGTATTGCCGTATAAGACGGTTAATTTATTACGATTAGCAGTATCCCCTAACCCCAGCTGACCATAAGAATTGCTGCCAGTCATTCGTATGCTTCCATCTTTACTGATCGCAATTAAATGCGATCTGCCCGTAATGATTGAAGAAAAACGATCTCCTGGAGATATAATTTCAACAGGAGTTAGTCTGGCAGTGGTGTCCCCATGCCCCAGTTCACCCGATGAGTTTAATCCCCAAGATGAAATTTTCCCATCCTGAGTTAATACATAGGAGGAATAGGCTGTTACTGCAATCTGCTTGATTGGCGAATTAATAATAAGTGAAGTCGGATTTAAAGCAGTAACGTCATTTCCTAGCCCTAATTGACCATTATTGTTTCTTCCCCATACTTGCAACGATCCATCATCTTTAAGTGCAATTACATGATAAAAACCGGATGCGATCTCTTTTACACCCGTCACGCTTGTCAGTTCGGCAGGTATACTGCGATTCTCAAGGTTGCCAAGACCAAGTTGGCCATACTCGTTGCCACCCCATACGAATACAGACCCGTTTTCCAATAAGGCAACTACAAAGTTATAGCCAGCTGTAATATCTTTTACACCCTGAAGATTGGGAATTAGCTTAGGTGCTGTTCGGTTTGTCAAATCCCCCTGACCTAACTGACCTGAGGTATTCTTCCCCCATGTGGCGACAGTCCCATCCTGCATCAATACAACAGCAAACCCGGCAGCAGCAACGAGCTTCTTGACACCAGCTAGACCTGAAATCGTTGTAGGATCAGTCCTGGTTACAGTATCGCCCAAGCCCAGTTGCCCGCTCGTGTTGACTCCCCATGACTTCACCTTACCGTCTTTGGTTAAAGCCAGCGCAAAGTCTTCTCCATAAGTCACTTGCTTGACATCCCCAAGTCTCGTTATCACCCGAGGAGATGACAGGTCCCCCGCAACATCCGGGTCTATAGCAGGGTTAGTGTTTTTTCCCCAACTATATAGTTTATCGTTTGCAAACATATGTGAAGTAAAGGTAAAGGGACTGCTGAACATGGATAAATCACGACCTAATACTTCGATATCCAAGTTAGCATCTGATACATTAAGATCATTGATCATTGTAAGTGTATCCTTGGTAGCCTTGTCCTCGAGTCCCAACTGGGAATAGTCATTCAAGCCAAGGGCCCAAGTCTGGTTGTTCTGATCCGTAACAAAACTTGTATAACTTCCTAGATATATGGAGTTAATAGAGCCTAATTGCTGAAGTAATTTTGGTTTTAATTGATTCGTGACTAACGACGATTTAATACCTAATTGACTGGACGAATTATTCCCCCATACATAGATCTCCCCATTAGTAGTGAATGCCCATGTATGATTAATTCCAGCAGCAACATAATCAATATTGGATAAATCCGTTATTTTGGCAGGAGAATTAACTGTGGAGGTTGTTCCTGTTCCCAATTGTCCATTCAAATTGTATCCCCAGCCCATGACTGATCCATCAACTAGAACGGCAAATGAGAAATTTGAGCCCACCGTAATTGCTTTTACATTTGTGAGCCCTGCTACTTCTTTAGGTGATGTCTGGCTAGCTGTTATAGTCCCGATTCCTAGTTGGCCGTTGCTAAAATTCCCCCAGGACTTAACCGTTCCATCCTTCATTTTTGCGAGCATAAAGTCTGTTCCCACTGCAATGTCCGCTACATCTGAAAGGTTAGGGATTGTTTTAGGGTAAACAGAATTGCTTGTATTGCCAAGCCCTAGCTGTCCGTAGTTGTTGCACCCCCAAGTGACAACGGTTCCACCTTCGGTCAATGCTGCGGCAAAGTTACCGCCAACAGCAATTCGCTTTATCCCTTCTAACTGTGGAAAGGTCACTGGACTTGCAGATGTTGAATTAATTGCACCTAATGTACAGCTATTCGATCCCCATGCTTTTACCGTTCCATCATTAAGCAAAGCAAAGGCACTGCTCGTATTCGCAGAAATCTCCTTAACATTTGACAAGTTAGGAAGTTCATTAAGAGCGGAGTAATTGGTTGTACTTGTAACACCCGTTCCCATGACGTAATCCCCTCTGCCTACAACGCTCACCCTTCCGTTTGTCTTCACGAACAACGTGAAGTTCCCCGGATTTGCAATTCGGTTATAGCGCAACCCTTCATTTGATTCCCCATAAGCGACTGATACTTGACCCAAAGCGGAAAATAACAACTGGGTCAAAAGACTGAGTACTACTATCAACCGCACACTACTATTTAATCCTTTCATCCTACGTTCTCTCCTTATGGCTTGAAATAAGATTAATCATAATACGCTTGTAACTTAAATACTATATCTAATAATGTATTATTTTGTCGCTATATGTCGAATTGACAAAATTTATTTGTTGATTTTTTATGATTTTTCTGATATATTTAAATATTAAAGTACAAAATATCGTTATTTTTATCATATGAACATGTGCAGTTATATTTGAATCTACGGGTGATAGAATGGTGTCCACATCAGAAAAGGCAGGCTGGGGGTTAGGTAAGAAATAGGGATAATAATGGGGGATCAGCTCGAATAAAAACCAAATGGCATCAAAGCCTTGTGTTAAAAGGTTTTGATGCCATTTGTTATCTCGTTTTGATGTTATAAACAGTTATAAACAGTCTTAAACTATCTTAAAACCAGTCTCAATTTACGTTGCAAACATTTTTTATTAAAGTGCCGTACTTCAATCCAACCATAAGTTTTTTGCTTATATGACAAAAAAAAGACCAGTCCGAAGACTAATAAAATTGACTGTCTACATTATGATGATTATAATATTTTACAAATGATTATCGTCAACGAGGTGATTGCGATGCCATACCCTAAAGGTCACATGGAGAAGGTCCGTGGACATATTATCCAAAGTGCTGCCAAAGCATTTCGTACGAACGGAATTCGCGATATTAGCGTCCCCGCTATTATGAAAGGCGCTGGCCTGACTCACGGGGGGTTCTACTCGCATTTTGATAATAAAGACCATCTTGTCATGGAAACTTGCCAGTATGCCATTAATGACACCATTTCACTTTTACAGAAAGCAGTTGATCAGGAAGGACAGGACGCGAAAATTCATTCCGTTATTCATTTCTATCTAAGTTCTTATCATCGTGATCAAATGGAGATCGGCTGCATTCTCCCTTCCCTTTCCGGTGAAATGATTCGGATGTCGGAAGAGGTTCGCAGTGCTTTCACGCAAGAGGTGCAACGCATGATTGATTTCTTCTGCCAACTGGCAGATATAAATCATTCGAAGGGAAGTGCATTGCTTAGTCTGCTCGTCGGGACAATAATATTGGCGCGCTCTGTTCATGATCCTGAACTCAGTGATCGTCTGCTTGCCTCTGGCAAGCAGCAAGCCTTTGCGCTGTTGGAGTCCTGAACAGAGTTTTATAGCTCCATTAGCCTTTCTGCAAATGCCACCTCTTCTGCAAGCTGTGCGTACCGATCATATGTCGCCCCACTCTCTACCGTCCAGCACGCCGCCATGGCCGTTTCAATATAGAGGCACTGTCTAAGAACGGCATTCGGAATACGAAGGCTTTGTTCTAAAATACGAATGATCGTGTTTATTTTCTCCTCAAGCTTTAACGTTATCCCCTCTTCAAATTCATTTAAAATAAACCTTGGGACATCGAAAATCGGATCTCCAAGGACGCCTTTCGGATCAATGATCGTATAGGCCCCATCCGCGCCAAGCAGTATATTATCGTGATGCAGATCGCCATGGAGCAGCAGCTGTTGCGGATACATTGCAGACAAAGACAAACATAATTTCTGCGCCTTCTTCATATACGCATACAAGTTTGAACAATCGGTCCGCGTGCTCATGTAATTTGTAATGTTCGTTACCCATCCGGCGTAAGTCGGATAACGTTCACTGTCTGCCGGAGCCACATGCAGGTCTCGATACAGGGAACAGAAAACTTCCAGCCGTCGTTCAAGAGAGTTCTCATGTCTTAAAGCAATTCCAGGCACCACCCGTTCTTCAAGAAGAATGCCGTGCTCCATATCCGCTTCAAAAACGCTGCAAAATCGCCTTCCCTTGTATTCGGATAGTGCATGGAATTCCGCTAAAGTTTCCCCGGAAGAGACACCCCCGATTTTAAGCACCGCATCTCCATACTTTGCCGCATGGCATGTAAAAACCAGATTCGCTGAATAAGACGGGACAAGCTGGAAAGATGTCAATCGCCATCTATCTGCATAAACCTCAAGAGCTTGCAATACCTTCTCGTAGAAATTCTGGCCAAACCGGCTAATAATTTGATCGATTTCATCGGGCTTGAACTGATAGATTTGTTTCATTGATTATGAGTCCCCCACTTCTGCACTGTAAAAGTCAAGTTGTCACTATGCAAGATTTTACTGACAAATGTAAAAGAAGGAGACAGCATCGCCGCCGCTCCTTCAATCTTTTGTCATTTCTAATATACTCGAACCAAGCTCCACTTCTGTGCGCTGGTCCCATTGTCATCCCAGATTTGCACATTCGTTCCGTTGGCTGTTCCGTTTGAGGACACATCCAACGCTTTTCTGCTATTAGGGTTAATGAGCTTGAACGTGCCATCGCTATTCTGAACAATGTCCCAAGCCTGTGCGCCGCTTCCATTATCTGACCAGATTTGCACATTCGAGCCGTTGCTCGTTCCGGCTCCTGCTATGTCAAGCGCAAGACCGCTGTTCACATTAATCAATTTGTAGGTCCCGTTCCCCTGACGGTAGACCGTCCATCTCTGTGCACCGGTTCCGTTGTCTGACCAGATTTGCACATTCGAGCCAGACGCTGTACCGGCTGATGCCACATCCAGAGCCTTGCCGCTGCCCGTATTGATCAACTTATATGTGCCACCGGATACAACGCCGGAAGTAGCCGCGACGTCCTTATAGACTCTGACATAATCTACATACATTTTGGCAGGGAAAACAGTCGAGCTGTTCGGAGAGCCCGGCCATCTGCCTCCTACTGCCATGTTAAGCAACAGGAAATGATCGTTATGGAATGCGTTCGTTGAATTAATGTTGTTTGCAATATTGGCTTCCCGGAATTGAATGCCGTCCACGAACCATTTGATCGAGCTTGGCGTCCATTCAATAGCGTAGACATGATAATCAGTCACATCGAACGTATGGCTCGCTCCGCCATAGGAAACATTGTTATTCGCGTACCAGTGAATATATCCGTACGTATTGTTTTCATTATTGATATGCTCCATAATATCAATCTCGCCGCTTCTTGGCCAACCGACCGAAGTGATGTCCGAGCCCAGTGTCCAGAAAGCCGGCCACAGGCCTTGCCCCTTCGGAAGCTTGATGCGGGCTTCGATCCGTCCATATTTAAAGGTTTGTTTTCCTTGAGTTTTCAGACGGGCAGACGTATAATTTCTCCCCCCGTAAGATTCCTGTCTCGCTTCGATAACGAGGTTCCCGTTTTCGATCCGGGCGTTCTCCGGACGGCTTGTGTAATATTGCAGTTCTTCGTTCCCCCAACCGTTGCTGCCCGTACCAATTTCGAAAGTCCAGTTGTTTGAGTTAATAGTGGAGCCGTTGAATTCGTCGCTCCAGACAAGCGAATAGGCTGCTTTCGCGCTCGGAGCGGGCAACAATGTCACGATCAGCGCCGCTATCAGCAATAGAACATGCGATTTCCTGCTCTTGACTATACTAATCATCTTAATACCTCCTCAAAAGTTTGGACTACAGGGCACTCATCCCGATGACGACAAAATACTGCTATATACACCTCCTTAGTAAGACAAGCTTTTTTAAGCGCTTACAAAAATAAGTTTATCACGGCGAATAACTTCTAAAAATAGTTATTAAGCACTGATTTATACAATTAAGAAGATCGTTTCTAGCTTAGTTTTGTCGAATGCCGCTGAATGCTGATTTTACAAGCAAACGCTGTGCCGCTTCTGACTGGCACAGCGTCGTTCACATCGAAATCTCAGTCGTTTATAAAGCGAAGCTAATACAGCATTTATCCCTCGGAAATTTCGGCTCCGCAGCTGCTGCGCACAACAAATTTGGTCGGCACCACGACCTGAATCGGCTCTTCTCTCCCATTGATTTGATCGAGTACGAGCTTTACAGCCATCCTCCCCATCAATTCCGCTTGAATATGGAAAGTTGTCAAAGGCGGGCTCATGAAGCGCGAAATTTCAATATTGTTAAAGCCTATAATCGCCACATCCTCCGGAACCCGGATGCCGGCTTCTTTCAAGGCGTGAACAGCCCCGATGGCAAGCTGATCGCTCCCGGCAAAGAATGCCGTCGGCAAATTGCCCCGGCTGACCGCTTCATTCATAAGACGGTTGCCCTCCGAAGAACACCAGCCGCCGATATACAGATGTTCAGGATTAAACAAGCCTTTTTCCTTCATAATACGTTCAAAAAAATAATGTCTGGGGTCTTTGCCGTAAGCACGAGAGCCGCCGATATACCCGATTTTTGTATGCCCCAATTTAATCAGATGATTCAGCGCTTGCTGGACCACCCGCTCAAAATCAATCACAACCGAATCAAAGCTCTCGACATCGGGAGATGAATCTACAAAAACAATATGCTTCAACTGCTTGACTAACTGGTCATTAAAATTATACGATCGATCAATAAAAATCAATCCGTCAACGTCGCCAAAGTTCATTTCGGGATGTTCAAAGATCGACTTTCTGAAAATTTCAATCGACTTTAAACCTGCAGCCATGCATTCCTTCTCTATCCCCTGGCGAATGAACTGGAAGTAACGATCCACTTCTTCCTCATCTTCTGTCAGAAACATGACCGTGCCAATTTTGATTCCGGAGATGTCCTTATGCTTGTTGCCCTTGCGGTTCCGTGGTGTCTGATAATTCAACTCTTCCGCTACGGTTAAAATGCGCTGCCGCGTTTCCTCTGATACGGATAGCGTATGATCATGATTCAATACTCTGGATACGGTTACATTGGACACACCGGCAAGCTTGGCAATATCCCGTAATGTTGCCATACTGTTCACCCCGAATCAACATCTATTAATCTATCATAGCAAAACCCTATTCATCTAACAAACAAAAAATACATGTTATACATCGGTCGAAAACGGAATCAACGGTTGACTTTCAGTAAGGGAGATTCGCCACGTATAATATTATCTGCAATCCTTTTTTACGATTATTAACAATAATTAGGAGGTTATAAGGTTGACAATTGAACAAAACCGTGTAATTGAACGTACAGAAACAAAACTCGTGGGATATTCTGTTTCCATATCTTTGAACGAGGCTTTGGAAAAAAAGGTCATCGAAGATTTGCGGGGAAAGCTTGCGCATAATCGTCAAGAAATTTCAAATCAACTTGAACAACACGGCATGTATCTTGTTCAGGTCTATTCAGACTGTGAATGGACACCTGATGTTCCGTTTGAAAGCATAGTTGCCATTGAAGTTAGCACATTTAGTTCTGTTCCGGAGGGAATGATAGAACATACGCTGCCCTCAGGTCATTATGCAAAATTTACTCATTACGGATCTGAATCCGCTATCGGCAACACCTATGATTTCATTAGGGAGACGAACATCGCCAGCAACCGGGCATTCGATTTTGAATACTGGACGAATGTGAATTCTCTTGGGGAAAAGGAAAGCGTCATCGACATTTATTTGCCTTTGGACACTTAGTCAATCCAGGTTGTCATGTAGGAGGTTATGGAACCCTTCTCTATAACCTCCCATCACACGGTTTTAAACTCCAACAGTAGTCGGAAAGACGCTCTAATTACTCCCAACCGCTACCCAAGATGACGGGATGGTATAACTTGCTCCTTTCGAAAGAAATGGAGAGCAGTCTCGGCCAAAACCGCAATGCCAGATACCATCGCGCGCTCATCAAAAATAATCGATTCATGATGCAGCGGAAGCCTGGAGCGATGATCATCCTCTGCGACCGTTCCCAACCTAAACATTGCGCCGGGAATATGCTCCAGATAAGCGCCAAAATCTTCTCCACCCATGGAAGCTTCCTTTAAATATACAACTCCCTCACGACCAAGCACCGAACTTGCCGCCTCTTCAATGATATCGATAATCCGCTCATCATTAATAACTGGTGAAACCCCTTTTGAATAAATAAATTCCGCCTGTCCGCCAAAGCTCTCCGTAATTGCAGTGGCCAGCTTTTCCATTTGCTTCGGAATTGCGCTTCGCACATCGGGATGATGCGTCCGGACTGTACCGCCTAACCGCACTTCATTGGCAATAATATTAAACGCCTGACTGCTGCTGGACAATTGTGTGATGGAAATAACGGCTGGGTCCAGCGGACTCACATTACGAGAGACGATCGTTTGCAGGGCCGAAATAACCTGTGCAGCAATAATGACAGGGTCAACCGTACGATGCGGATATGCAGCATGCCCGCCCTTTCCGACAATGCGGATTTCAAAGGCATCCGCAGCAGCCAACATCGCCCCTTTTTTGAGCGCAATCGTACCTGCCGGCGCATCCGGCCATACATGAAGGGCTATCATGGCATCCACCTTCGGATTATCCAGCACACCTCCCTCTACCAGATTCGAAGCACCGCTCATTACCTCTTCTGCCGGCTGGAATACAAACTTGACAGTTCCCTTAATTTGCTCACGACGCTCACTTAAAACTGCAGCTGTTCCAAGCAAAATAGCTGTATGCATATCATGACCGCAAGCATGCATGATGCCAGAGTTTACACTCGCAAACGGCAATCCGGTTTGCTCCTCAATAGGGAGCGCGTCCATATCGGCTCGAATGCCAAATACAGGCCCTTCTCCGCTGCCGCGTAGCAAGCCCGCAACACCTGTTGGTCCGATACGTTCTACCTCTATGTCAAGCGAAGTTAGAAACTCCGCCACAAGTTCTGCTGTCGCAAACTCTTGATTGCTAAGTTCGGGATGCTGATGAATATGCCGCCGCAGCTTGATAGCTTCGTCTTTCCATTTTAATGCCGCTTCATAAATGCTCATTACTTTCGCCTCACTTTGCATAGATGTAGTCGTTGCGAATGATCGAAATGGCGGTTCTTCCCCGCTGCCATCATACAAGTAATCCGGGAATAACAGCGATGGGAAGAACCTTTCTCCTTGTAAAAGTGTGACAAGCCGGTTTGAACCCACCCGACTTAGCTGCCTGCACGGGGCAATGCAGACCCCCGAACAATTAGTTCGGGAAGCAGAACGACACGCTGCCGTGCTTTTTTCTCATTGTTGATCTCTTGTATAATCAGGTCCACAACCTGATGGCCCATCTCCTGAATCGGCTGCGCTACAGTGGTCATTGGAGGGTCAGACATCGTAGCCAAAATCGTATTGTCAAACCCTACAACCGAAAGATCCTCCGGGACCTCGATTCCCAGCTCCCGCGCCGCCTGTATGGCTCCAATCGCCAGAATATCATTACATGCAAAAATTGCCGTTGGACGGCTGTCTGTTGCCAAAAGCTTAAGCGCCGTCTGCTTGCTTCCCTGCACAGAGAAATCGCTGACAAGGACCAAATTTTCGTCATAGCTTAGTCTTGCTTCCTCCAATGCCTGCCTGTAGCCGCGAAGCCGCTCTTTACTGCTGCTGACCTCAAGATTTTCTGCAATAAGCGCAATTCTCTCATGACCGGCCGCTATCAGATAGGACGCGGCGCTGTAGCCGCCCGCAAAATCATCTACGACAACCGAACTCGCCGGCAACGACGACATCTCCCGCGCAATAAGCGCGACCGGAATGCGCTGCTCGATCAGTTCTCTAAGCGCTTCCTCATTGCGCGCCCCTGTAGCGACAATAATGCCGTCAACGCTCTTTTGTCTCAGAAGGCTGATATATTTGTTCTCCTTGTTTGAATCATTGTCTGTATTGCAGATTACTACATTGAAGCCCAGCTCATGCGCCCGGTCCTCCACGCTGCGCGAAACCTCCGCGAAGAACGGGTTCACCAAATCGGGAATCAAAAGCCCGATCGTATACGTCTTCTTCCCCGTCAACGCCGAGGCCAGCATATTCGGCTGGTAACTCAGCTCCTCGCTGATTTGCAGTACCCGCTGTCTGGTTTCTTCACTGATTCTTCCTTTATCATTAAATACCTTGGATACCGTAGCAATCGAAACTCCAGCAAGTCTGGCTATGTCATAAATGGTTGTTTTCATCATTATTATCCTCATTTTCAATGTCATAATCGGTTACATTGAGATTCGACTTGGCCGAGGCAAATTCCTGCCGGCGCCCTGACAAACATGTCCATTCAAATTCATTCCATCTCTTGTTCAGGTAAGCGGTTAATCCATTGCTATTATAACATATCCCCTCCGTCACGAATTGCAGCTGCCTACAAAATTTCATTCCTTTGGAACGGCGGAATTTTAGCTTGACGAAGTCACCATGTAAGCTTACCATGGTACAGGAAATGCAAACTTTCATGAAAAGGTGGTTTTTTGAATAATGCATCCTGTCGCATCGATTCCTGTTTCATGGCAAGAAACCGTTCTTCGTTTAGCTCCGCAGCTTTATTTGGACCGCATTGAGCCTTTTCTCCCTATCCGTGTCGGGGTATCTGTGTATGAAGAGTCCCGCCGTTCAGATTCCTTTGACCGTACGATTCAAGTAGACAGCGCAAAAGTAAAAGCAGTCATTGAATATGCCATTTACTATGATTACGATATTCAGCATTTGTATGATCTGGAGCATGTGTGGGTCTACGTCGGTCATGAAGACGAGATCGTCTCTGTCGAGGCCAGCTTCCATGGCCGATATTTCCTCGGCGTACTGCCGGACCGCAGCAACCTGATCGAAGGGCGCGGGCCGAGACTGTACTCCCAACCGGGAAAACATGCGATGTTTCCTCGAGACGACCTGTTCCTGCTCCTTCCGAATGTGACCTCCTGCTGTACTACAGAAGCTGGTGACGGCGGCGTGCTCGAGCCGGGTCTGTTCGCAGGCGAATTCAAATCCGGAGACAATATCGATCAAATTGCTGAGGAGCATCTGCGCACCTTTATTTTCGAGCCAACCTTCGATTATGTGCCATTTGATTGGCCTGAGGATGCATTCGTCTCCTGGGAGGAGCTGCGCCAGGAGATTCCGGTTCGCATGAAAAAATTGATTGCCGAGATTCAAAAGTAAAGCTTCAGCGCAAATTCCGGCCGCTCACTGCAAGAGCGGCTGACGGATTTCGCAATTCATAATAGCTGCGCGAAAAGCATCCTTAACCCTATTTCTCAGGTTTGGGATGCTTCGTTTTTATCTCATTTAAAAGCTGTTTCGCCTCTCAAAGCTACTGCGCGACCAGACTGTCGACTCCCCGCAGTACCAGTTGATCGGCATAGTGGCAGGCCACATAGCGCCCGTCACCCATATCCTGAAGCGGTGGCAAGCTTTTCTCGCACAGTTCGGTGCGATGCGGGCAACGTGGATGGAAATGGCAGCCGGACGGCGGGTTTGCCGGGTTCGGCACTTCTCCCTGAAGGACAATCCGTTCTACCTTGCGGTCCGGGTCAGGATTCGGAACAGCCGACAGCAGCGCCTCCGAGTAAGGATGCAGAGGCCGCCTGAACAGTTCCTCCGTCTCAGCCAATTCAATAATTCGTCCCAGGTACATCACTGCGATCCGGTCGGAAATATGTTTGACGACCGACAGATCATGGGAGATGAACAAATACGTAATCTGGTATTCCTGCTGCAAATCTTTGAGCAAGTTAATAATTTGCGCCTGAATCGATACATCCAGCGCCGATACGGCTTCGTCGCAAACGACAACCTTTGGCCTGGTGACAAGCGCTCTCGCAATTCCGATCCGCTGGCGCTGGCCGCCGGAGAAAGCATGCGGATACCGTTTCAGGAAGCTGTCATTCAGCCCCGTCTGCCGCGCCATCGCTACAACGCGATCATCAATTTCCGTCTTGGACAAGCCGGACAGTGCCCGCAGCGGCTCGCTAATAATATCATAGACGGTCATCCGCGGATTGAGAGAGGCATACGGGTCCTGGAAGATCATCTGAATGCTCTGGCGAACTTCCTTGAAATCTTGTTGCTTTGCCTTCAGAAAATCGATCTTTCGTCCATCAGGCGTATTGAAATAAACATGGCCGGAGGTCGACTCAATCCCCCTGGCCAAACATCTGCCCAGCGTTGTTTTGCCGCAGCCGGATTCCCCGACCAGGCTTAGTGTCTCCCCTCTGCGCAGCACAAAGGAAACATCCGACAGCGCCTTGACCGGCGCCGAGCTCTTGCGGAATAGACCGCCGCCATTTTGCGTCGGGTATTCCTTGACCAGATTCTGTACTTCTACAATAGTATCTTTCATGATTGCTCTCCCCCTTCATCCTGGCCGCCATGAAGGAAGCATCTGACACTATGGTCCTCTGTTAGCTGTACCTCCGGCACTTCCTGCTTGTCGCACACGCCGGCAATCCGAACCTTGCAGCGCTCATAAAAGCCGCACATTGGCGGACGGTTGATCGGAATCGGCACCGTACCTTCAATAGAATCCAGCCGCTCCTTCCGGCTTCCGATCATTGGGATGGAACGCAACAGCCCTCTTGTGTACGGATGCTTCGGATTATGGAAGATTTCCCGAACCGGCGCCTGCTCCACGACTTTTCCCAAGTACATAACTGCAACTTCATCACACATTTCCGCGACGATTCCGAGGTCATGCGTAATGAATATAATCGCCATGCCGAACTCCTGCTGCAATTGCTTCATCAGTTCCAGCACCTGAGCCTGGATGGTCACATCCAGAGCAGTTGTCGGCTCGTCAGCAATCAGCACTTCCGGTTCACAAGACAGCGCCATGGCAATCATCGCGCGCTGCATCATGCCCCCGGAAAATTCATGCGGATATTGAGTAAACCGCTTCTCCGGATTGGAGATGCCGACACGGCGCAAAATATCGATCGCCATCAGCTTTGCTTCCTGCTTGTTCTTCGTACGGTGCAGCAGAATAGACTCCATAATCTGGTTCCCGATTGTATAAAGAGGAGAAAAAGCTGTCATTGGCTCCTGGAAGATCATCGCGATTTTACTGCCCCGGATCGCCCGAATCTCCTTGCCGTTCCGCTTCAATTTCGCGATATCGACATTGTCAAGATGAATGGAGCCAGAGGTCACCGCGTGCTTGGGCTGAATTCCCAGCAATGTCTTGCCCGTAATGCTTTTCCCGCAGCCGGATTCCCCAACAATACCTAATGTCTTGCCTTTTGATATTTGAAAACTTACCCCGCTAACTGCTTTTAGCAAGCCGCCGTCCGAAGGCAAGTGAATATTTAAATCCTCAACGCGAAGCAAGGGATGAGCTTGCTGTTCTGCTGTCGCTGCAGCTTCTACCATAATACCCGCACCTCACCAAACCTGATTTATTTATAAGGGTCCGCCGCATCCCGCAGGCCATCGCCCAAAAAGTTGAACGCGAGCACAGTCACAACTACAAAACCGAGTGGAATCAGTTTCCACGGATACAAGGCTACGTTCTCAATTTGCTGTGCTTCCTGCAACAGCACGCCCCAGCTCGCAGCCGGAGAGCGAATGCCCAAACCAAGGAAGCTCATAGCTGTCTCGCCGATGATCATTGAAGGAATCGCCAGTGTCATCGTCACCACCAGATAGCTGAGGAAGCCTGGAATAAGATGGACAAGAATGATTTTTGAGTCTTTGACACCCGAAATTTTGGCTGCCATGACATAGTCCTCATTCCTTAGAGAGATGAATTTGCTTCGCACAACCCGGGCCAGCCCCGTCCATTCAATGAATGCCATAATAATCGTGATGTAAAGAAACATCTGTACGATGGGCACCCGTGGCGGAATCGCCGCAGAGAGCGCCATCCATAACGGAAGTGTAGGGAACGAACGAATAATTTCAATAAGACGCTGAATTACACTGTCAATCATTCCGCCAAAATAGCCGGAGATGCCGCCGATGACCAGACCAAGGATAAAGCTGATTCCTACACCCACAAGCGGAATCGTAAGCGAAACCTGGCTGCCGAGCACAATCCGGGAGAACAGGTCCCGACCCATGCCGTCCGTACCGAACAGGAACAGCCGTCCCGGCTCTTCAACTCCGAACAGATGGGTAGTGGAAGGGATCAAGCCAAGCAGCTTATACTCCTCACCTTTTACAAAGAACTTAACCGGATACTTGACTGTCGTATCCACCACAAATAATTTACGGAGCGTCACGGGGTCGCGATCCGACTTCATGCCGTATACGAAAGGTCTGAAATGGAACTTGCCATCTGTATCAACAAAGCGAATAAGCGTCGGCTTGCTGTTGAGATATACACTGTCATACTTGTCCAGCCCCTGCGGAGCAATAAAATTGCCGAATAAAGCAATGAAATACATGAGGCCAATTACAATGAGACTGGCTTTGGCCAGCTTGTGCTTCATCAGTTTGCGGATCATCAAGCGCCAGTGCGAGGCAGCGTAATAAGTCTCCTGCTGCTTTTTTGGCCTGAACAATTGAGTCCACCGGTTAAAATCGCCAAACATCGTTTTCATCGATCACATTCCTTTTCTTTGCATACGAATTCGAGGATCCAGCCATACGAGCAAAATATCTGAAATCAGTGTTCCAAGTACGATACACACAGCCATGAACAAGAGCCATGTGCCAGCCAAATACATATCCTGACTGAGCAGCGCATTGTACATAACCGGTCCTTGCGTCGGCAAGTTGAGTACGATTGCAGTAATCGTAGACCCAGTAAAAATGGACGTTAGCGACCAGCCCAGCGTACTGACAATCGGGTTCATCGCAGCGCGTACCGGATATTTCATAATAATTTTTGCTTCGGAAAGCCCCTTCGCTCTGGCCGTTAACATGTACGGCTTCTCCATCTCTTCGAGCATTTGCCCCCGCATAACCCGGATAAGGTCACAGGTACTCGCCGTACCGATGACAATAACAGGAATGATCATATGCTTGAGAAAATCGATGAATCTGGCGTAAGACCACGCCTGATCGACAAATTCGGGTGAGAACATCCCCAGCATCGGGTCGCCTACATACACGTAGGAAAGATACATGAGTATAATCGCCATCAAAAAGTTCGGTGTTGCCATACCCAAAAAGCCGATTGCCGTAATCAGATAGTCACCGAAGGAATACTGTTTGACCGCACTATAGATTCCCGTCGGGATGGAAAAAACATAGGTAAACAGCATGGAAACCAGAGACACGATCAAGGTCAACGCCATATATTGCCCGATAATATCGCCCACCGGACGGTTAAAAGCAAGCGAGTAGCCGAAATCGCCTTCGGTTACAATCCCCCACATCCATTTCATATACTGGAAATACCAAGGCTGGTCCAGACCATAGGCTTCACGCATAAGCTGCATGGCTGCCTCGTCCATAATTTCGCCGCCGGTCGTCATTTTGGCAGCGTAGGTACTGATAAAATCACCGGGAGGAAGCTGGATAATAAAGAAAACAATCATTGAAATAAACAGGACCACCGGGATCATCAGCAATATTCTTCGCACGATGTAACTAAGCATAATTTCCCTCTCTCCATAACATTAAAACAATGGGGGAGGACTGCTCCCCCATTGTTTCTTTCGCAAGCAGCAGCAACTGCAGCTACTTATTCAAAATAGAATTGCGCCGGATGAGCAACTCCCAGACCTCTGAATTCATCACTGTTCACAAGGTCAGGCGCTACGTTTTTAATATTGTTCTTCACAACTGTCAATGTTGGAGTTGCAGCCGTGAAGCCGATAACCCACTGGTTCTTCTGGTGCAACTTGACGATTTCCTCGCTGTACTTCGCGATTTCGTCCTTGGATGTCGATGCTTTAATCTTCTCCCAGTAAGTCAGAATTTCAGCGATATCGCCTTCAGGCTTAACGCCTTCTTTACCGCCGGAAGAGGAGTACAATCCGTAATGACCGAACCATGGCGTAATAACACGCAGTGGTACCAACTCATCCGGTCGCAAAGCAACATTTACAAGCGTAACAGTCTTCACAGTAGCAGGAATTTTGTTCGCATATTTCAGATCGAAGAAAGTTCCCTGATCAACAATTTTCAGCTCGGTGCGGATACCTGCTTCATGGAAATATTTGCGCAACAACTCGATGTATTTCTCATCATCGGCGCTTTTTTCTTGATAGATCAGAATGGACAAGTCTGAGCCATCTTCGAACGTTCTGTATTTATGCTGTGCATCCCATTTCAGACCGATCTCGTCGAACAATTTCTCTGCACGAGCTTTGTCATACTCGACCCATTGCTTGTTCCAGCCTTCCTGATAGCCCGGGAGTCCTTTCGGTACCGCTGCCTGAGACGGTTCACCCAATCCGTTCGTAATAATCTCAGAGATTTCTTTGCGATCTACGGCAACAGAAAGTGCTTCACGGAAACGAATATCCTGGAACAATGCGCGAAGCTTAGGATCTTCAGTTGTCTGGTTCAATTGGAAGCCTGTGCTGGACCAGCTTGGGCTTGTCCAACTCAGAACACGGTAGTTACCTTTTTTCTCGTTTTCCTTCAATACAGTGAAATCTTTGAAGCTAAACTGCGCTACTTCTACATTACCTGCCAGCGTACCGAGCAGTTTGTGGCTTGGATCCTGCATTTTATCGAGTACGATGCGGTCAATGTATGGGAGCTGTTGACCTTCGGAATCTGTTTTGAAGAAGTATGCATTACGCTCCATAATGAAACGATCGCTGTTCGCATCATTTTTAGCTACCCAAGGACGAAGCGACGGACGTTGCGGGTACAGCCAGAAGTAGTATCCTGTCCAGATACCGAGCGTTTTCGTATCGTTGAAGCCGTACTCCTTGGCTACCTCAAGCGCTTTATCTTCGCCGATAAACTCAGGAAGAATCGTCTTGTAGTAGTGAGCCGGAGCGAAGAACCATTTGTTGTCGATCGCCAGACGCTCCAGGAATTGTACGCTCGGATGCTTGAACACAACTTTAACTGCATAGTCGTCCACTTTCGTAATTTCTGCTCTTTCTTTCTCGCCTGTCTCAGGGTTAACGGAATAGTAGCAATCATACAGAGCTTTACCGAAAGTTTCGGGGATCAGCATGTGCTCCCAGTAGAAAATTACATCATCAGCAGTGAACGGCACACCGTCAGACCATTTCATCCCTTTGCGAAGGTGGATGATATATTCTGTAGCATCTGCGTTGACATCGTAGCCTTTAGCAACGTTAGGCTCAACGCCTGTACCATCTTGCTTGAAGCGGAACAACGGCTCCTCGGTAATCATTTCGATTCCCCACTTGTCGTCCGGACCGTTCCATGGGTAACGCCAGTCACCGCCGTATTTACCGATGCTCTCAAAAGTCGGCTCGATCATGATGTCTTCCTTGACCGGCATCCGCTCTTCAACTGCAGGGATTGTTCCTGCTTTAACCAGCTCTTGAAGCATTGGCGCTTCTGCAAATCCACCAGCAGATTTAGCAGGTGTATTCGTACTCGTATTGGTGGCCGTGCTTGTGTTTGTCGCGGTGCTCGACGTGTTGGTTGTATTTTTGGCATTGCCTGCAAAACATCCTGTCAAAGCAGACATCGTCAGCAGCAAGCTAAGACTCATGAGAATTATTTTGTTTTTCAACGTGAAACTCCCCATTCTCTCAATTAAGAATTATATGATTCCGGTAAGTATGAAGCTTGTCCTGCAAAAACTAATCCAGCAAAGTTGCGTCTGTCAACGAGGCCTTTTCCTGCGGTCCTGCCGGTCCGCCTGCAAGCAGGGGTTGTCCGAAGAAGGTACCTTGAGTCGGATTTCCAAAGCGAGCAACTGATAAGCTGTTCGGGTTGTTATAATCCTTATTCAGCCATGTCGGCCAAGGATTGCCGAGTCCCACGCCTGTCGATTGGTTCGGATAGTACTCAAATGCCTGGAGACTGTTCCAGGTATCCCATGCTGTGCCTTGGTTTGTTACGTCGGTTAATTGCACAACGACCAGATCTTTGTACACATGGTTGCCTGCATCCTTCCACATACCGTGGGAGCCGAATGCGGAGTAAGCTACCGGATGAGTACCGTTAATCTTGTTCACTTCACTCCAACTGTACGTATTTGCGAAGAAATGGGCTCCGTAGAGTACCTGAACCGGCTTCAAATAGTTCGTATTGTTGTGAACAAACTTGGCCAGCCTTACAGTAACCCGTTCAAAATCGCCTACATGGTTGCCCACTTCAGTGCCGAGTACCGTTTTGCCCAGATCGTACGGAGAGAACTGGAAGTAGACCAGATCAACGTTGTTGTACTCTTTCTCTACCCAGAAAGCATAGATCGGTGCATTAGCCAGATCGCCCTTGAAGTAAGGAAGCTTGAGATCGTAAGGATTAAGCGGTGTTTTCGTTTTAAATTCGTATTGGCCTGAACTGCTGTTCACGTAGCGGTCTACATAAGGGAGGGTATACTCGACAGAAGACGGGAAGTACACTTCACCTTGAGCAAACCAGATTCTTGGCGCGAAGGTTTGCAGCAGTTGGCGCTTTGATTGCGCATCGTATGAATTATTCGGAACAGCGACGCTAGTGGAATCCAGTGGAGAAATTTTTTCAACAACAAGGCTTGAGGTCAGGTCATTGAAATCTGCTCCTACGAACATGGCATCTGCCGTAAATACTTTGGACGCACCGGAGAAATTTTGGTCTTTGTACAAGGTCACTTTATAGCCAGGTGCTACACGGAGCGACGATATCTTGTCATTGCCTACGCCGTTTTTCAAATCATTTACATTGTAACTGCCAACATCAAATTGTTGAGATGCTCCTCCATAAGGAGAATTATCATACGCCGTTACCGGAAGATAACTTCCTGCATTTGCATAATCAGGCTTCACTGCAAAATTTGAACCAACAAGCGCTGAAACAAGAAGCGTCAAAACCGAGATTTTGAACATTTTCTTCATTGGCTTAGCTCCCTTAACCATATTTTTTCGTTTTCAAGCGTCAACGGCCTGTCCGTCCTTTCACAGGCAAAGGGTTCGTTTCGAACTAAGACTCCCACTGCAATCACGTTCCTTATGACCACCGCATTCCCCCATTTTTTCAAAATCTCATTGGCTTGTCTGCGCCGCCTGATTCCCCGGCATCCGACCTCCTACAATGAAAGGAATTGTAAACAAAACATAAATGCCGGAATCAAGCTAATCCGAATTATAGAGCTCGATTGTTACAACAAATGGTTGCGGTTGTTAAGATTATGTCAAAATTTAGGGCGACTTTATGTAGCAGAAAACGGGACGAAAACGTAAAACAAAGGGAATTTTAGGCATATAAAGCGACACTGTTCAGGGGGAAGTAAAGAGGAAAAATCGTTTGTGGTTAAGCGTTTTACTGAAAAAAAGTCCTTTTTGGTTATCATTGGAAGGCGGTAATTTTTGATTCACTTTTAAAATTTGAAAACGGTTTATTTGCTGTTTTTTTCTGTCTCTTATGTTTACAAACTTTACAATTCTCCTTGATTCGAAGTCGCAGCGCATTCGAAATTACCGTCGTGCGGGACGAAGAGGAACAACGGCAGATCGAAGAGAAAATTATTCGGCTTGGATAAAACCTTGACTTGGTGAGCCATCCTTTTTTCAAAGATATAAGAAAGCGGTTTCCCTAGTAGTCGTCTTTAAAGCCCGATTCCCCCTGATGAACTTCTATGAAATAAAGGAATCGGGCTTTAACCGTGATCGGAAGAATCCTCTGCCACGCAGTGTTCCCCTCTTCTAAAGGTCAGGCGCTGATCTTTCTACCAAGGCAATTCCTTCCCCGTATCCGCTTCAATATATAAAGGCAAGTCACGGATTTCATCTTTATGCTGGGCGATTTGGTTCAGCAGATTGGACGCCGCTTCTTCCGGAGAGTAAATTCCGCCATTATCCCACTTCCCTCTCATGAAGGACTTCACCCAGCCCGGATGAAGCAGAAGCACGCGTCCGCCCTTCTTGCTGATTTTGCGGTGAATGATGGTGGAACCCATATTAAGAGCCGCCTTCGCCATGCTGTACCCGAACCAGCTTTCGCGATGGCTCAATCCGATGCTTCCAGCCTCCGATGTAATATTGACGATTAGCTTGCCTCCATTCATAATCGGGCCGATTAGTGCATTGGACAAACGGATTGCGCCAAGCGCCGTTATATTGTAAATACGCTGAATTTCCTCGAAATCAAGCGAATCTTCTATCGTTGCATCAATATCGCCCAAAATAGCAGCGTTGTTAATGAGCAAATCGAGCCTGTCCGTTACCCCGGCAATTCGATTGGCCGCTTCTTTGACGCTGTTATCACTGCTGACATCAAGCCGAAACCCGTGCAGTCTCCCCGGATACTGATTCGAAAGCTGTCCCAGCGCCGCTTCATCCGGGGCAATCCCCCCGGCAAATACAGTATAATCGCCCTGCAGCAACTGCTTGACCAGCTCCAGTCCGATTCCCCGATCTGTCCCCGATACCATTACGGTTTTTATTCCCGTCATCCTAAGCTCTCTCCTTTTTCCCCTTAACGTCCGAAAGGAGAGGCGTTTTTTCGCCTCTCTCCCGAATTTCGAGTTTTTAATTGATTTGCGCGTAATGTGCGCTGAATTCCTCTATAATCTTGTCGCCGCCAGCTTTCCGCCAATCGTCAATCGCTTTTTGCCAGCCCGCCTCATCAATTTTGCCCAGAATAAATTTCGCGCGCGCATCCTCAATGATGGGTCTGATCTCCGTACCCTTCGTTGTCATTGTATCCGATACGAGCGGGTTGGACGGATTGTTCACGGCAATTTCTTCGTTTTCACGAATCATCTTTGCATATTTCTCCATAAGCGGGGTTTCCAGACCCGGCGTCTTCGCCGTATATTTCGCCACTTGCAATTGCAGATAGCTGGAACCAACCTCGGTATCAAACAACTTCTGATCGATAAATACCGGCTTGTTGTTCTCCAACTTATAATGCTTGCCTTCAGAGCCCCAGCCGAGCAAATCCAGCATCGTCTGATCGGAAAGCTTATCGAAGAAGCCCAGAATCTGCTTCAGTTCCTCTTCTGTTTTCACGCTCGATTTCGGGAACATGAATACGCTGTTATAACCCTGACCGCCTGGCGTACGCTCACCCTTCGGCCCCTGGATGCGGCTGACTACATCTACATCGGCTCCCGGGAAAGTCTTCGTAAGCGAGGCCTGGTAGGCTGCAGCATCGATCATATTGGAAATAACCAAGCCAGCCTTGCCTTGATTGATATCATCCTTCTTCTGCTGGTTGTTCAGCACCGGGAAGTCTTGCTTGATCAACCCTTCGTCATAGAGCTTCTTGTAAAATTGCATCGCTTCAAAATATTCCGGCGCCAAAAAGTCCGGGCTCAGCTTGCCGTCCTTGACCTCCCAGCCGTTAGGAGCGCCCATGTACGACGCGATAACATTAAAGCCTTCCATCGCCTTGTCCTCGGTCAGGCCAACTGTATCCTGTTTTCCGTTTTTGTCCGGATCATCCAGTGTAAATGCTTTCAAAACCGCATAAAGGTCATCGATTGTCTTCGGTTCGCTCAGACCGACATTTTTCAGCCAGTCGCTGCGGAAAATGATGCCGAACGTAGATAGATCTCTGGCACGGTACAACCCGTAGATTTTGCCGTCCACCTTGATGTTGTCAAATACCGCCTTGCTCATTTTGGACAAATTCGGATAGTCATCGATATATGGTCCGACTTCCCAGAAGGCGCCGGAACGAACGGCATTCAGAATATTCGAATCCTTGTTGTTTTGTACCAGCATGGCCTTAGGCAACTCTCCAGAGCCGATCGTCACGTTCACCTTGTCCTTGTACATGGAATTCGGAACCCAGGAAATATCCAGCTTGGTATTCGTGTACGCTTCAACCGCCTTTTGCACATCACTGTCAGCCTTGGGCGGCTCGGCATACATCAGGGACATGATACTCAGCTTGAGCGGCCCCTGGCTCTCTCCCGTCACAGCTTTGTTGGTGCCGCCTTCCGGCTTGTTCGCATTCCCTCCACAGCCCGCCAGAAGAGTAGTTCCGAGCATGACCCCCATGATCAGAATACCTGTTTTCTTCCATTTTATTTGCCAGTTCTTCATGGAATTGCCTCCCTATAGATAATTTTATGTGAAAGTCTTTCCGCCAGCAAGTGGCGGAAATTCGATCAGCCTTTTACAGAGCCCAGCAGCACGCCTTTGGCAAAATGCTTTTGCAGAAAGGGATATACAACCAGGATCGGAACTGTCGAAATGACGATGACAGCCATCTTGATAATCTGCGACGGCGGAGCAATATAGTTCTGGTCAAATTGGGTAGAGTCGCCGATTCCCCCCTGGGATAAGATGACAATCTGGCGCAGCCATACCTGAATCGGCCACATATCGGCATTGTTAATGTACAAAATCGCATTGAAGAACGTATTCCAATGACCTACCGCGTAAAATAAAGCGAATGTCGCCAGCACAGGAGCCGACAGCGGCAGTACAATGCGAAACAGCAGCCCCAAATCATTGCATCCGTCGATTTTAGCCGCCTCCTCCAGTCCTTCCGGCAATTGACGGAAAAAGCTGACGACGACAATGAGATTAAAAGCGCTAATGGCATTGGGAATGAGCAACGCCCAATACGTATTCAGCATCCCGAACGCTTTTACGACAAGGAAGGTTGGAAGAATGCCGCCATTAAAGAGCATCGTGAATACGACCAGCATCATAAACACATTTCGCCCGCTAAAGTCCTGTCTCGACAACGGATAGGCGAGCAATGCGGTAAAGAGCAAATTAATGATCGTGCCGATTACCGTAATACCGACTGTAATGCCCAGGCTTCGAATAATAGTGCCGGTGGAGAAGATATATTTGTAGCCTTCCAATGAAAAGGTAGTCGGGAATAAAATAAACCCGCGGCGCAGCACCTCCTCCGGCGCAGCAAATGAAACCGACACGATATAAATGAACGGTATGATCGTGACCAAGGCAACCAGGGACAGGAAGATATAGTTCAATCCGTCAAAGAAACGGCTGCTCAAGCTTCTGCCAATCATGTCATCATCTCCTTAAAAGAGGCCGCTTTCGCCGAATTTTTTGGCCAGCTTGTTCGCGCCCAATACCAGCAGCAGTCCGATCACCGATTTGAAAAGTCCGACCGCTGTACTGTAACTGAACTGGCCCTGCTGAATCCCGACATTGTAAACATACGTATCGAATACTTCCCCAACCTCACGGTTCATGGAGTTAAGCATCAGAAAAATCTGCTCGAAGCCCGTGTCGAGGAAATTGCCAAGCCTTAGAATGAGCAAAATGACAATGACGCTGCGAATCGCCGGAAGCGTAATATGCCATAGCTGCCTGAAACGACCCGCTCCGTCAATTCTCGCCGCCTCGTAAAGCTGCTGATCAACTCCTGCAAGCGCCGCCAGGAAAATAATCGTGCCCCACCCTGTCTCTTTCCAGACCACTTGCGCGATAATCATCGACCGGAACCACTCTTCCGACATGAGAAAATTGATCTTGGGCAGCCCAAGCGCCGCCAGAATATCGTTGACAATACCGCCTTCCGTGGTGAAGAAAATATATGAAATCCCCACCACTACAACCCAGGATACGAAATGCGGCACATAGACAATCGTTTGAATAAAGCGCTTGAACATCTCCCTGCGAATTTCATTTAACAGCAGCGCCAACACGATCGGCAGCGGAAAGAAGAACACCAGATTGTAAAAAGCAAGCAGCAGCGTATTCCGAAACAGCATGCCAAATGATGCGTCAAAGAAAAACCGCTGGAAGTGCTCGAAGCCGACCCACTTGCTTTGCAGCATGCCAAGCGACGGCTGATAATCCTGAAACGAAATAAGCAGTCCCCACATCGGGAAATACCGGAAAATAATAAAATAGAGCATCCCCGGAAGCGCCATCAGGTAGAGCCATTTGTTCTTCAACAACCGCGCCAGCATTCGGTTGCCCCGCCGCCGGGTCACTGCGCGGTCCGGTAAAATCGTCGTTTCCGCCATTCGTCTTCCTCCTTGATTATTCGGGTAGGGCCAGCATAAGCAAAAGCGGAATTGCCTTCAATAATCCGCAGCGCTCCACTTGCAAAAAACCAGGCGCAGCACGGGTTTGTCCCCGAGCGGTAATCACCTGCGACCCAGCGGATAATCATTTGGGAACCGGTGCAGGACACTTAAAAACGGAGAAAAAAGGAGGTCTTGACTCTACATCAAGTAGAATCAAGACCTCCTTTGGTTCGTATGAATCATGCGGAGCTTTATCCTTTCGGCTGCCGCAGCTACATCTCCGCCAGCTTCTGCTCCCTGTACTGCCCCGGCGTCATGCCCTCCAGCTTGCGAAACTGCCGGATAAAATTTTGTGCATTCGTATATTGAAGCCGTTCGGCAATCTCCGTAATTTTCATGTTCGTGCCGCTCAGCCACCCCTTCGCCTTCTCATGCCGGTAGGAGGCCAGATATTCGCTGAAACTCAGCCCGGTCTCCTTGCGGAACATCCGGCGGACATAATGCGTGCTGTAATGAAGCCGGGCCGCACACTGCTCCAGCGTCAGATCGCTGTCATAATATGTATGAATCAGCTCCCGCACCGAGCATGAGATACGCTTGCCCGAAGAATCGTGGCGCTTGCGGGCAAGCGCAATCATCGGCTCAATCATTCCCGTCCGAAACCACGCCTCAATCTCCTGCGGGGTTTTCAGACCGAACAGCTGCTCATACTTGTTGAGCTGGTCGCGGGCGAACAGTTCATCCGTATCGCCAGTCTCATAGACTGCCCGTGCCAAATCCGTCAGCAGCATTGCGAAAGATACTCTGTAGAGCCGGGGGTTCGTCTCGACCCGCAGCACCTCCTGAATAAACTTGCGCAGCAGTTCTTCAGCGCGCACAGCATCGAGAAAAGCAATGGAATGTACCAGTTCGGACGCCAGATGATGCGGGTAATAATGACTGGCAGTCTGCTGGGGCTTCAGATCATCCAGATGCAAAATCGCCTTCTCCCCCAGACGAATCCGGTATTGCAGAGCTTCCTTCGCTTCCAGAAACGCTTGCGGTGTCGCGTACATTTCATCGTATGGCCTGCTGATGCCTGCACTGATTTTCAGTCCCAGGTATTCGTCCACCGCCTTTTGCACGGATTCGGCAAGCACACTCAACTCGGCAAGCAGTTCCCCATGGGTATCTGCATCGCTCCCGACCAACGTTACCTGATAGTTGCCGACCGGCATCGCATGAATCCGCTGCGGCGGCGGAATCAGTTCCGAAGCAATATTATTGATCGCAAACAGCAGCAAATCCTGCTCTTTCGCCTCGTAACGGGTCTGATCCAGCGTATCAATCTGCATCAGGAGTACTGCATGTTTATGCCATTGCGGAATTTGGAATTGCTGCATCTTCTCTGCAAGCTCGCCGGAGAGCAGCTCGCCCTGAAGCAGCTTGAGCATAAAGTAGTCGACCAACTGGACGGACTGAATCTTCATGCGGTCCTCCAGCAGCTCATTGGACTGGTGAAGAAACGCCAGGTGCGTGCTGATTCGCTGAAATTCGTCGCGCACCACTCCGCTTGCTCCAGACGGCTTGCCCGTCCGCACGGTAAATTCAAGCAGTCTCCTCAGCGGGAAGTACATGCGTCTGGACCCCCAATAGGAGAGCAGAGCTGCAATCAGCACCAGCGCCAGACAGGCAGTGAAGGTCGCCCAACCGATCAGCGCAGATTCCTTCGTCGATTCTCCGAGCGGGATGACCGATACATAGGTCCAATTGTTGTAACGGGACTGGTTGTAGACCACACTGCTGGGTTCACCCAGCACGACGCTGTTCAGGTACCCCTGCTGCCGCCCCGCCTGCTGCATATCCTGTATCCAGCCTTCGGAAGCGATATTTTGTCCGGTCAGCTTCCCGCCGCTGTGTACAATTACATTCATTTTGTCATCCAAAATCATCGTCTCGCCGGTTGCAAAGCCGCCTGCCAGCAGCTTGACCAGTTCACCGCTCGACATCCTTACAGACATGTACCCTTTCGGCTCTGCCGCGTTTGCAGGAATCATCTTCACAAGCCGGATACCTGCAAATGCCGATGACGTTTCCGGTATCCACCCAACGCTGTAGTTCCCCTTCAGATCGTTGATCTCCTGCGACTTGTTATTCCCGAAATAAAAGCCGCCGTTCCGGATATGCCAGCCGTGTTGCAAGCTGTGAAGCTCCACATCCCGGACCCCAAGCTCATACGTCTGCACGCCGAGCAGTCCTTTTACGAGCAAATCAATTTCCTGAAAATCCTCAATTCGCAGTTCCTTCTTCACATCCTCCGTGACAAGCGGCGTCTCTGCATAGCGGCCGGATACCTGATCGATTACTTTCAAAATTTGCTCGACCCGACTTTGCGACTGCTGCAAAATAAAGACATTTGCTTCATTGACTTTAGTCTGTACAGCTGAGGTCGACTGGAAAAAAGCATACATGCCAAGGGCCAGCAAAGGAACTGCGCTAATGAAAATTGTAAACGCTATCAATTTGATTAAGAAGGAATATCTAGATGACATAAACTCCCCCAAAAGATGGATGTAATGGTTCTCATTGTACCATATTCTTGCGTGATTGGGGAAACTCTTGCATAACTTCGATGAGAGCCTCCGTGTGAAAGGTTCTTCCGGGAGCATGGCGAACGCTTCGCTTCTCCAGAATCCTTTCACACTCCGCTACCCACTTCTGTTTCTTGCGTTCAACTTCATAAATAACTGCACTGGCATCCTGTCAGTGATTCCTCTATAATACCAGTAAAACTATACATGTGATGAATACATGTAACAGGAGCTATAGATCATGTCTATGAATAATTTTGAATTATACAAGGTTTTTTACTGGGCGGCCAAGTCCGGCAGTCTGACCAAAGCGGCCAAAACACTATTTCTTACACAACCAAGTGTCAGCCACGCAATCAAGCAGTTGGAGGACAGCTTTGGTGTAGCTTTATTCTCACGCAATTCAAAGGGGGTTTCCCTGACGCCGGAGGGGGCCACACTTTATTCGTATATTGAACAATCCCATATTTTGATCGGACTTGCGGAAGAGAAGATGGCGGAACTCAAGAAGCTGGAGAGCGGCGAACTGCGGATAGGTGGCAGCGACTCGCTGTTCAAGCACTTTTTGCTTCCTTATCTGGAGGCATTTCATGATGAGTATCCGGGCATCAAGCTGCAATTAATTCATGGAACGACTCCTGAAATTATTACATTTTTGAAGGAAGGCCGCATCGATCTCGGTGTTGTCCGCATGCCGATTGTCGATCCCCAGCTTGAAGTGCGTGAAAGTATTCAATTGCAGGACTGCTTCGTTGCCGGCTCCCGTTATGCCGAGTTGAAGGGGGAATTGCTGTCGATGGAACAGCTCCTTGAATATCCAATTATTCTGTTCTCGCGGAACAGCAGAGCCCGGAAAGCGGTGACCGATCTGTTTCACAATTACGGATTTAATCTAAAACCGGGAATCGAGGTTGGCAGCGTCGACCTGCTCATTGAACTGGCGCGCAAGGGCCTTGGCATCTCGTTTATTACGCGGGAGTTCGTCTCAAGGGAGCTTGAGGAAGGCTCGCTGTTTGAAGTCAAGCTGGATGTGAAGATGCCCCCTGCTCAGGTGGGCATTATGACACTCCGCAATATTCCGCTCACCCGGGCCGCGAGCGAGTTTCTTGGGCGCATCGGATGACAGTAGCGGTCATGTCCGCCAAAATGGTGCGAAGACTATATCGAACGTAATTTTGAGCATTATTATCGTAGAATCATACATTGGCTGGCTTGGAAAATCCTATAAAATGAAAGATGCAGCAAATAATTATCCCCCGCGAAATTCGCGAACAAGAACAGTGATAAATTTATAACATTAGGAGCGTGTACGTGGATGACACAGAACAAATGGTTGAAAAAATCTGTCTTGACAGCAGCGACTATGGTTTTCCTGCTTGCTGGCGCAACATCCGCATTTGCAGACATCTATGAGAGTCCAAATGTGAACGGTTACAGCACAACAAATACGTTCATCAGCCCTTACAATGTGAATTACGGTACGACAGCAAACAATGTCATCGTCGATTTTTGGAATTTTACCAATGACAGCAATGATACGCATACTATCACATTCTGGGTCGATACGCCGGGTGCGATTGGCACATTCTATCTCCAGGATAAAACGACAGGTACGACAAACCTTAGCCCATTTATGACCTTCCACAACATTCAGCCGGGTGGGCAAGTCTTCACCGTGACCCTGATTCCAGGCCACCAATACCAGCTGCAGGTACCTCCAACAGGCCCCAGAGGTTATGACTATCGCTTCAAAATCAGTTAATTTCAATTCTTGTATTTTCAAAAAAGAACACAGCCGGACCCGGCTGTGTTCTGGTTACACTTGCTGTATGCTGTCCAATGTATAGCTCGTTTGTACAACTCGCAGTTCCCTGTGGAATAAGTTAGCCCTGTTGCAATACCTTCGGTCTCGGGAAGTAGCCGATTTTGACGGCGTAATCAATCATTTTGGTCATCAGCTGCCGATCCGGCTCGGCGCACCGAACACCGAATTTCTCCAGTGTCTCGCTCGTCAAGTCGCAGCCGTAGCGGAACGGCGAATCCTTCGCTCCATCGCCCTCCAACTGTGCAATAGCAAGCTGCACGCCTTCCAGGTTTTTCGGAACGTGTTCATCGAATAGCCAGGCTGTGTAAGCCGACGGGGCAAGGGCTTGAATTTCATACCCGCAACCGCGGATCATGTCAATCCATTGCGCATAGGCGATCGTTTTCGGATTGCAGATATGGAACATACGGCTGACGCTCCCCTGCTGAAGAGCCAACTGAACAATCGCCTCGGCTGCATAATTGATTGGCGTAAAATCCATCTCCCAGCTTACTTCCGGCGCTTTGCCAAGCAGCAGCATCGCTTTTATCATCCGATAGAAAGAATTGCTGTCGATATTTTTTTGGAACAATCCGGTCTCCGAGTGACAAGACAGGTTTCCCGCTCGGTATACACTGATATTAAGTCCTGCTTCCCCAGCGGAAATGACGGCTTTCTCCGCTGCCATTTTGCTCTGTGTATACAGGTTGTCAACACGAAGATCAGAATCGAGCTTTTGCTGCTCCACGACCGTATCCCATTGCCCGCTTAAAGCCAAATCTTCCGGTATGCCAAGCGTGGAAATATGATGAAAATGAACCTTGCGGGTGCAAGCCCGCGCCAACTCAATTAGAGACAAGGTTCCCGCGATATTTGTTTTTGCGAACTGCTCCTCATCTCCAAAGTGCCGAACATCTGCTGCGCTATGGATGATCGCATCCAGCGCAACGATCAGCTTTTGCCGATCTTCGTCACGCAGGCCGAGTTGCAGCTTCTCCAGATCACCCTCTACAGCAACGACCCGGCCTTCCAACTGCTCTGCGATGCCCGAACCGAAGAAAAATTCCATGTTGCTGCGGATTCGCTTGATCCCCGCCTCCAGCCCCGGACGAACCAGGCAATACACAACTGCCTCGCTTTTAACCAGCAATTCGTGTAGCAAGTAGCTGCCAAGGTACCCCGTTGAGCCTGTGAGCAGCACAGCAGACATAGGCGCAGAAGCCAACTCCCCGACGTCTCCCCCTGGAATAGCAGGGTGCTCATCAAGCTTGATGGCTGGACCCGAATATGCGGAGAAACCAAGCGTCTCCTGCTCCCCGGTTAGCAGCTCTTCAATGCGCGCTGCAATCGCATCAACTGTACGGTATTGAAAGAAATCATTGATTTTCAGGTTCGGATAATGCGGCTTCAAAATTACGAGCACTTGAATGATGGCGAGGGAGTCGCCGCCAATCGCAAAGAAATCATCATGGCGGGATACCCGTCCAAGCTTCAGCGCTTGCTCCCATGAATGGGCCACCCTGCGCTCGACTTCCGATACAGGCGGGACAAATTCTTCATCCCCCGTCTGGCCTTGATGCTCCATGGCCAGCAGACGCTTCCGGTCGATCTTGCCGGTAGGAGATGTCGGCATCTCAGTTAGCTGCACAATCCATTTCGGGACGAAATACGAAGGCAGCTTGTCCCCCAGCATGCGCTTGATCTCGGTTGTCGACAACAGGCCGCCGTCTTTGGACGCGAAGTAGCCTGCCAGCATATTTTGACCATCCGCATCCTTCTTGCAGACAACCGCAGCATGTTGCACATTCGGAATTTTCGCAAAGCTGTCTTCAATTTCTCCGATCTCAATGCGGTGTCCGCGAATTTTGATCTGAGAATCCCTTCGGCCTACATATTCCACAGTGCCGTCAGGAAGAAGCTTGGCAATATCCCCAGACTTGTAAATTTGGCCTTCTCCGAACGGGTTCGGAATGAAAGCTGCTGCTGTTTTCTCCGGTTGATTCAGATACCCCTTTGCCAGCCCGACGGTCGCAATATAGACTTCTCCGTGAACATGTAGCGGGCAAAGCTGGTTTTCTTCATTGACAATATATACTTTATAATTATGAATAGGACGCCCGATTGGGACATTTGTCAGACTATCCGGGATGTAACCGGTAATTTTATGCGTTGTCGTACATACGGTGCATTCTGTCGGTCCGTATACGTTGACGATATCGATGCCGTCGCGGAATTTCCTCTGGAACGCCCGAACCTGCTCTCCGTAAAGCGCCTCGCCGGCTACCGTAATAAGCTTAACCCTGGAAAGTTTGCGATATCCTTCATCGGACAGATAGGTCGATAGCTGATTGAAGAAGACGGTCGGCAGGATTGTAATAATGGTCGTTCCGGTCCGCTCAATCGCCGAAGCAAATTCCTCGACCGATACCCGCTCCTCAGGAGCAAGCAAATACAGATGAGCGCCGTAGAACAATGCCCCGATCGTATCCCATACCGAAGCGTCGAAGCTGTACGTTGCAAATTGCGTTAGCACATCTTCCGGCTCGATTTGGCAATCTGTACGTACCGTCTCTCCCAGATTGACGACGCCTTCGTGTGCAATGAGCGCTCCCTTTGGCCGTCCGGTTGAACCGGACGTATAAATGACATAGGCCAAATCATCGGGAGCTACATGGACGCCCGTATTCTCACTGCCATCGATCGCATTCATAATGCCTGCATCAACCGCCAAAATTTCCTTCACAGTGCTAATTTCCGCGCACAAATGCTTCGCTTCGCTCAAATATTGGGTTTTAGTCAATACAAAAGCCGATTCCGTATCGGACAATATGTACCGGTTGCGGTCCTCCGGATGTTCCGGATCGACCGGAACATAGACGCCGCCCGCCTTTAGGATGCCCAGCAAGCTGATGACAAGCTCGAGACTGCGCTCCATAAATAGCGTGACAAAGCCGCCCTTCGTCAGACCCTTGTCCAGCAACAGTCTGGCCATACGGTTCGCTCTCTCATTCAGCTCTCGGTAAGTTAGCTTGCCATGGATAGAAGACAAAGCGATATGGTCCGGAAATTGCGCCGCCGCCTTCTCGAACATGCCATGAATCGTCTGGCTTTTGTCATATGGCCACACCGTATCATTCATCCGCCCGTAGACCGCTTTGTCCTCATCAGTCAAAATGTCGACGGCTGCAATCAGCCCGGCTTGATCAGCCAAAGCAGCATCCAACAAAGTCAAATAATATTGCATGTAACGGCGAATAGTCGTTTCCGTCAAAATAGAGCGGTCATAGTCCGCCTTGATTTGCCAACTTCCCTCATGTTCAATTAGCTGCCAGTTCAGCAGCTCCCGGTCTGCCTGAATCGGGAAGTTGACGGAAAAGCGTGTGTCAAATTCCGGTTCGCCAGCCGGTCTGGCCGAAGCCAAATGTTGCTTCAAGTTGTGCACCAGACGATCGAAAGTCCGATTTTCTTCGTCAAAGTTGAGCAGCACAGGAAATCCCCTGTCTTCATTAGAAGTCCATCCTGCCATAATCTCTTTTTCTCCAGAAAGACGATAAAGCAATGCAAAATAGACGGCTCCAAATACAGCTGTCGCTTCCCCCTGATCGCGGAGCGCTGCTTCCAAACGCTCATTGAGGTCTTGACTTAGCGACAGTTCGGCTGACGAGAAAGAATAAGTGCGATTGTGACGTGAAAAATCGAGCGGTATGAACAATAAGGAGCTTTCCGCTGTTAAAGCAGTAACGCTTGAAATCATTTCCGTCATGTTTAGATACATCCTCCTCGCAGGAATTTCCCCCGCATCAACAGATGCGAAGATTCGTGAAAAAACGAACAACATTGGCTCCTTCGGGAGCCGATCTTACTTTTTAGAGCGCACCTGGAACTGATTGAGCAGCTTTTGCAGCTCTTCAGACAAAGAAGCAAGATCTGTCGACGAATTCAAAATCACATTCACCGTTTCTTTCTGTTCCTGGACGCTTTCTGAAATTTTGGTGCTGTTTACAGCTGTAATGCCTACCGATTGGGACAAATTCTCCGACGTGGCGGTCAGCTCTTCAGTACCGGCCGACAGCTCCTCTGTCGAACTTGAAACTTCCTGAATCTGGTTGGTAACGTTCTGAGTCGCCTGCAAAATCTCATTGAGCAGTTGGCCAGTTGCATCCGAAATGGCCATCCCCTGCTGGACTTCAGTTGTTCCCTGCTCCAGCGCACGAACGGCAATTTGAATTTCTCCCTGGATTTCTTTGACCAGCTCAGAGATTTGGCTTACAGAGCGTTCAGACTGCTCAGCCAGTTTGCGGACTTCATCAGCTACAACAGCAAAGCCTTTGCCGTGCTCTCCTACTCTAGCTGCTTCGATTGCGGCATTAAGAGCAAGCAAATTCGTCTGGCTGGAAATCCCCTTAATAATGGATACAATATCCTCAATCTCCTGAGAACGGCTGTCGAGCGATTTCATCGCTCCAGCAGATTCCGTGACGATCTGCTTGATTTGCTCCATCTGGCTGATGACCTGCTTGACGATGGTGTTTCCTTCCATCGACTTTTGTTCCATATCAAAGGCTTCTTCCGCCACTTTGGAGGAATTATCCGCAATCGTTTGAATAACAATAGAAAGCTCTGCCATCGCTCTCGCGCTGTCTGTGGATGCCTGCTCCTGATCGGCGATGCCATTCGTAATCTCCTGAATACTTGCCGTAATCAGATTAGTATTTTTGCTGTTCTGCTCGGAAATTTCATGCAAATTCCGGGCGGAATTATTAACAGAATGGGAAGTGCGTTGTACCTGCACCATTGCATCGTTGATGCGTTCCACCATTTCGTTAAACCGCTGATTAACGATACCGAGATCATCGCTGCCGGTCTTCAACTGCACATTGAGATTACCTCCGTTAACCTCCCCGATACCCCGGACCAGTTCCTTGATAGGATTAAGCGTAAGACGGGTAAAGAAGTATTGGATAACGAAAATGATCAGCAAAAAGATCACCAAAATCAAAGTACCGTTGATTAGCAGTCTGTGCAGACCCTCCGGTACGGCGCTGGCGTCTACGTCCGCAGAGAAGAAGGCGAATATTTTGCCCTGTTCATCCAGGATGGGGTACAGAATGGAAGTCCAGGTCCCGAAGCTGTCACTGTAGAACGATGTAAAGGTCGGCTTGCCGGTTTTCAACATTTCGGCCAGACCATTAGCCATGGCTATAGGCTGGTCGTACATATCTCCAATACCTACATTTTCGGCCGAAAAAGCTTCAACAAGATTGGTCGGCATCGCGATCAGTGAGGTCTGATTACGGGCATCTCCTCCCAACTCTACACCAAAAATATAAGCTTGCGCAATATTAGGATTATATTTGTGTATTAGATCAAACTTTTGCTGAAGAACAGCTTGAGCCTCGCCATCATAGCTATTTTGAACTACCGCCTGGGCAACTAGTTTCGGGTCGATCTCTTTGAACCACTCCTGGGTAACGACTGTAATTTGGCCATGTAGTTGATCGACCAGAATATTCTTCTGAATGATATAGCTTGACGTGATCAAAATCCCACCGATTAGCAAAATGTTAATAAATGAAAGAAGTAAAGTTTTCGTAAAAAAGGACATTCGTTTGAATAACTGCATCTTGTTAGCGCTCCTTGTTCATCTATATTGTGAAAGCTGGTCCTTCGCTTGGTTCTCTATATCCACTCCTTTGTAGTAGGCAAAGCATAGCTGCGGAAAAGATTTAAAAAATTCTTCTTACGATTCGGTTCGCTACGCTACCATAATTCGACATATGACTAATACTATTATCGTAAATTTATATGCCATTTTGAATAGTTTTTCAGAAAAACCAAGGTAAAATCTACTATCCTTTTTGAATTTCAATTCATTTTTTCAATTCATTTAGTCATTTTTGCCTATGCCAAAAGTTTTTAAATTCACGCATAAACGGCTTCGCCGTCCTCTAATTAGACAAAAAAAGCAGCCGCGGCTGCTTTTGCTCATGCTATCCCCATATTCGAATTCCTTTGATATTTATGCTTCTCAAACGCAAGTACTCTATTTTTTCTGTTTTCGCTGCCTCAGGAGTCTCATAGGTAACTTGTCCAAGGTACAGCAGCTTTTCGCCCTGTAAATGAACGACGGCTGCAACAGGCGCGCCAGTGGTTGCCAGCAAAAGATAGATTTTGTTACTTTTGATGATTGCATCTATAATCTCAGAAGCTCCAAATTGTTCAGGAGTAAGCGTCACATACTCCCTTCGCTCCTCTTTGCTGGACAAATTATATTGGGACACAACAGCTTCCTTCTTATTGAATTGTACCAGTGAAAAAAGATTGCCGTACAAACTTGTCATATAATAGTCGCTATCAGAAACAAAAGAGTTGCTTGATCCATAAAACGCCGGAAGTGCTTCCTTTTCCCCTGTTAAAAATGAATAAGCGTAGAATTGTCTGGAAAGTTCTCTAGATACAAAGTTACCGCCTATTGAGCCTGAAACAACAGCTTGTTTGTCTTCCCTGATTAGAATAAACTCAGACAAAGGCTCGGAAAAAGCTTCATTTCTATAGATATCATTGCTGTTAAAAACTTCTCCTGACATTTTCTTCCCTTCCGCCAGCTTATCCGTGCGAGCCCACTGTTCCGTAGACAAATTAATAACCACATCATAGATTTCTGCCGAAGTATCAAGCAGCAAATGCTTGAACATCACAATATGCAGCTCCTCGCCTAATCTACGCACATCAGCGATTGTACCGGGGTGGACAGGAATATCCGCCTCAAACTCCCTTTCCTCACCCGAACCCCGGTCAAAAACGGTAATTTGCAGCGTTCCGCCCTGGTCCGTTGAAGCGCTGCGCCTGTCTACCCATTTTGCATAAATGAACTCGTCTTCATTAATTAACGCTTGAGGTCCGTAATTTTTCCCGCGGGCTATGTTGCGATGTTCCCCGATAAATGATTCAAGTATGCCATCTCTGTAGAACCACCCGACCTTCGAAATCAGGCCGCGGCGCAAATTCCTTTCCCTCCCGTTGTAACGGCTCCCCTCTTTCGTAATCTCCAGAAATTCGGATTGCTTTCTGCCGCCATAGGTGCCGGACAGAGTCAGAGACTCCCCTTCATGGGGTTCGCCTTGCAGCGTTACAAGCTTGAATTCAGGGAGATGATCCTTTGAGCCAAAAAAATAATATGTAGAAATCCCGCTAACCGCCAGCAAGCCAAGCATGATCGTCAACCAATAACGTCTCATGGTTTCCCCCCTTACACTGTAATCTTGTTGGCGAGCAGCCGGAAGCCGAATACCACCGACAAGACAAGCAGCAACAGACATACCCCAACAACCAACCCTACAATTTCATCGGGATATAGATAAGTCCCCGGTAGTCCCAGACCAAGCAAATCCGGCAAATATAACGCCACTATTGCATTCCCGACAACATAAAGGAGACCGTACAGTATTCCAATTCTCCGGTAGCTTCGTTCCAGCAAAATCCCCGTAAAAATAATGAGTACAGCCATAATGCCCAGACCATAGATAGAGAGAAACTGTTCTATATTGCGCGGAATAAGCAGATCCAGGGCCCGATTGGCATGGATGACCTCAGGCCAGTAAGAGTCTACCCTCCACTCGGCAGGAACCATCATTTGAAATAACAGCTTTTGCAAAGGCAGCAGGAGCAGCTGATAGGAGACAAGACTGAATACAAAAATAAGGATGGCAGTCAGCTTCGCCAGGTAAATCTGGCATCTCGCCCCCGGCAGCATCAACAAACGATAGATAAAGGTCGACCTGCCCAGCCACTCTCTGTACCAGACGAAAAAAACATAAAGTCCGATGACAGCAACACTGATGAGCATAGGGACAGCGAACCAAAAATTAGTATTGGAAATGACCCATGTAAAAGAGAGCATCCCTTCCGGCACAAACGGTGACCTGACGCCGTTATACGTCGGATCATCCCATCGCTGAGACAGTTCTCTCGACAGCACGGAAATGATTGCGCCAACCTGAAAAATCAGAATCACACCCATCAGGAAGAGCATCAGATAACGGAATCGATGCACTTCCATATGAACCAGCTTCAAATAGCGCTTCAAGACTGATACACCTCCCTCATCACATCAAGTACCGACTTGCCTTCCTGATAACGCACGGCTTCACAGTCGAAGGAGCGAATGATTTTCCCATCTTGAATCAGCACAGCTTTATCCATCAGTCGCTCCATCTCAGCGATCTCATGTGTAGTGAAAAGTACACCGCGGCCTTCAATTAGTTCGCTTGAGAATACTTCCGTAATTTTCTCCCGGCTGAACAAGTCGATTCCCGAGAACGGTTCATCCATCAAGATGTAGTCCGTATCCTGACCCAGCCCCAGCATCAAGCTGAATTTTGCGGCCGTTCCCTTGGACATATTGCCGAGCCGCTCCGTACTTTCAAGCCCGAAAAAACGAAGCAGATCGTTGGCGCGCGCCATATTCCAGCCCTTATAAAAATCCTCCATAAAGCGCATCGCCTCATTGATTCTCATCCCCGGAGGCATAGTAAGGTGGTCAGGAACAAAGGCAATCCGCTCATAGCCTGCTGTGCCTAGCGGCTGGCCGTCTATCGCAATATGCCCGCCATGAATCGGCGTCAGCCCCATAATCGCATGAAGCAGCGACGATTTGCCCGCTCCGTTGATGCCGATCAGACAGGTAATCTGCCCCTTCTCGGCTGTGAACGATACGCCGTTTAATATTTTGCGAAGGCCATATCGCTTATGTACATTCTCGACCTTAATCATGATTTGTCCCCCCTTCATCAGACCCGGACTGCCTGTTCATCTCTTCCATATATTTTGTCCGCACCAAATCGAGCAGTTCATCAATGGGCACCTTGACTTTTCGTACCGAACCGACAAAAGCATCCACAGCTTCCCCGATTAATTCCGAGCGGATCGTACGCAGCACCGCGCCATCCCCCGTAATCCGACTCGGTGAATTTCCCTCTGTTACGATCAACTGCTGTTCCTCCATTTCTTTATATGCCTTCTGGGCTGTATTCGGATTAATTTTCATCATGGCACCCAATTCCCTGCGTGAAGGGATGACCTGTCCGGCCTGAAGTTTTCCTGTTGCAATTTGCTCCTTAAAATACCGGACGACCTGCAGATAGACAGGGTCCCTGCTGTTAAAGGCGACTGAATCCCATTCATTCTCCATGCTCGACTTCACCTCTTTTAAAACCAAGTGTGTGTACTAGGTAGTTCATACACCTTACAAGTGTATTATCCATATAATACACTTGGCTGTCAATTCAAAGTTTTATAGTTCCATGCAAAAAAATAGACACCATGTTTCCAAGGGACGCATGGTGTCTATTCGAATACCCGAATTCATATGGATGGTCTAGTATCCCGTATACGGGGAGTGAGGCGCCCAATTGTTCGAAGCGGCTGCCGGAGCGACATTGGCCGGAGATACGCTTGCCGGAGCAGTCTGGCTGCCATCTTCCACTCTCTCTTCCAAATACATTTTATGACAATACATATTGTCCAGACGGGGAATATTGACGACCGCTCCTTGCAGTGCGGCAGGGTTTTGAATATGCGGGTTCATTGCTTCCAGAATCGGGAGTGGACAATTATACTGGCGGGCAAGGCTTGCCAGATTTTCTCCTTCTTTGGATGAATGCTGCGCGTACAAATCATGTTGATGCTGCCCGTCTCTAAAGAACGGAAAAAAGAACGGAGAAAGAAAGAAAAAAGGGAAGAAACGAGGACGGGGAAAGAAGGATGGATGGAAGAATGGTCCCGCTCCCGGGACAAAAGCTCTGCTTGCGAAATGAGGATTTTGCATCTGTTAATGGCCTCCTTGGGTTAGGTACTTACCCATACCATATGTGCGAAGTCCTTAACGGGTGCCGCGAAACTTAACCTTCAACGAACTGATCCGCATAACTCCGATAGTGATGGTCCATCTCATTCTTGACGTGCACACCGCGATTACACAGCGAATACCATACTCTACTCGCAAAACAGCGGTCCGCAAAGCCATTGCAGCTTTGCGGACCGCTATTCATGCTTACACCACAGCGCGGCTGTGCCCCTGCTGAATCTGGTACATCTGATAATACTTCCCTTTCAGTCGCATCAGTTCATCATGATTGCCTTGCTCGGCAATTTGTCCTTTGTCCAGCACCAAAATCAAATCCGCGCTCTTGATCGTCGACAGCCGGTGTGCAATGACAAAGGTCGTACGGCCTTTCTTTACGACCTCCAGCGCATGCTGGATGAGCGCTTCCGTCTCCGTATCAATGTTGGAGGTCGCTTCATCCAAAATCAGAATCGCCGGATCAAACGCAATGGCCCTGGCAAACGAAATAAGCTGCCGCTGCCCGGCGGATAGCGTACTTCCCTTTTCAATTACCGGTTCGTCAATTCCCTTCGGCAGATTCCTGAGCAGTCTGTCAGCGCCTACGTCAGTCAGTGCCTTCTCCACACGTTCTCTGCTGATCGACGGATCATTGAGCGACACATTGGAGGCAATCGTCCCCGTGAACAGAAACGGGTCCTGCAGCACGATTCCCATGTGGCGCCGCATCATCTGACGCGGGAGGTTGCGGATATCCTTCCCGTCAATTGTAATCTTCCCTTTGCTGACATCATAGAAGCGAAACAGCAGATTAAGAATGGAGCTTTTGCCTGATCCGGTATGTCCGACCAGCGCAACCGTTTGCCCCTGTCTGGCTTCAAAGGAAATGCCCTTCAGCACATCTTCGCCTTCGCGGTAGGCAAAGGTTACATGATCGAACTGTACGTTGCCTTTGTATCGGTCCATTGTGCGGTCGGAAACATCCTCGCCTTCCTCATCCAGCAATACAAACACCCGCTCAGCCGATACGAGCGCCGTCTCCAGATTCGGAAGCTGATTGACGATGCTGACAATCGGATTGAACAACCGGTTCACATAGTCCACGAAAGCATACAATACCCCAAGGGTAATCGCATCGGACGGTCCGGTCAGCGAGATTCCGCCAAAGTACCAAATCATCGCGACCAACGCCGCGTTGCGGATTACCCCAACCAGGTTGTGCTCCGTCAAGGAATTTAAATTCAACAGCTTGTTGTTGTAATCAAACAGCTTTTTATTATGCGTCTCAAATTCTTGCTCGATCTTCTTCTCCTGGCGGAAAGCCTTGATGATCGGCATCCCCTGAATCGATTCATTAAGCGTACCGTTAATTTCACTGACAGTAGCGCGAATTGTTCGGTTATAGCGGCTTGATATTTTGCCGTACAGATAAATCCACAGCACCAGCACAGGTACTATGAACAGGCAAATTGCCGCCAGCTTCGCGTTCAGCAGGAACAGCGCTCCAAAAATCCCGATCATGTAGATTGTTCCAGTAAAGAAGTTCGCCAGTACGGTTACGTACAACTCCCGAATCGCCTCGGTATCGTTCGTAATCCGCGATACAACCTTGCCTGCCGGCAAATTGTCGAAGTAGCGGATCGGGAGGCGATTCAATTGCCCGAATACGTCCATCCTCATCCGGCGGATAATCTGGTTGGCGGAGGACTGCAAGTAATAGCGCTGCAAATACGTAAATAAAGCCGATAAAAGCATGAGTCCAAAATAAATGCCGCACAGCAGCCAGATGCCGCCAATTTCCGGCTTGAAGAACGCGAATAATTGTCCGACGCTCAACTTTTTCCCTTCATAAAGCTCGGACTTCTCCCCTTGCTCAATCCGGATTTGCTCTTCAGCTGTCAAGCTTCGTTTCCCTTCAATCAGGGCGGGGCCGTCTATCAAGTAATAACTGCGTTCAACCTGCAAAACCCGTGCCGGCTCCCCTCGCTGTTCATCCGCAGCAAAGTGATCCTCCCGTTTATATCGCTTGCCGTCATAACTTACCGCGAAGGAACCTGTGTCCTGTGTTTGATACCATACCCGTTCAATACCGGAAATATGCTCGTCGATAAGCCGCTTGGCGACGAATGGACCGGCAAGATCGGCAGCCACTGCAACTGCCAAAATCACGAGCGCCAGAAGCAAAATGCGCTTGAACCGCATCGCATAGCGAAGGAGCCGCTTGACGGCCTCCATCCTGCCCCCTTGCAGTCTAACCAGGTCCATGCTGAACAATTCCTTGTCCTCGCCCATCTTACTTCACCTCATCTTCCTCTGCAGTCTCAACCTGCTGGCGTTCATATTGCTCCGAATACCAGCCGCCGCGTCTCAGCAGTTCTTCATGTGTCCCTCTTTCGATAACCCGGCCTTCATCCAGCACCAGAATCAGGTCCGCATGTTGTACCGCAGACAGCCGGTGCGTTGTAATCAATGTCGTCTTGCCGGCGCGCTCCTCCCGGATGTTGCGAATAATTTCGGCTTCCGTTCTAGCATCAACGGCAGACAGCGCATCGTCCAGAATGAGAATTTCAGGCTCCGTAATGAGCGCTCGGGCAATCGATACCCGCTGCTTCTGGCCGCCGGAGAGGGATACGCCTTTCTCCCCGACCAGTGTCTTCAAGCCTCGCGGCAACTGTGCGATGTCCTTCTGGAATGCGGAAGCCGCAAGGGAAGCTGCGATCTGCTGATCCGTTGCATTCGGCTTGCCGAATTTGATATTGCTCTGAACGGTGCGGGAGAACAGGAACTGCTCTTGCGGCACATAACCGAGCCAGCCTTTCAAATCATCCATGGAGATTTGATTGAGGGGCGCATCGGATATCGTAATCTCGCCCTGTCCCGCCGGATATTCCCGCAGCAGTTGCCTCACCAGCGTTGTCTTGCCGCTCCCCGTGCGACCGACAATGCCAAGCGTCTGCCCCTGCTTCAGCTCGAAGGATACTTCCTCCAGGTTATTAAAGGATGAGGACGGGTAACGAAAGGTAACGTCATCGAAGCGGAGCGTCTTCGGCAATCCCGTCTGAACCGACGCTTCAACCTCCGGAACATCCGGCTTATAGCCAAGCGTCTCATTGACCCGATCAAGCGAGGCGCTCCCCCGTTGCATCACGTTAATCAGCTCGCCAATGGCAATCATCGGCCATATGAGCATCCCCAGATACACATTGAAGGTTACCAGCATACCGACGCTAAGCTCACTGTTGAAGACCAGATAAGCTCCGTAGCCAAGACCGATCAGATAGCTGGCCCCTACGAATATTTTAGACGTTGCTCCGAACAATGCATCGACGCGAACAACATCCAGATTCTTGTTCAATACATCCTGTGTGACCTCAGCGAACTCTCTCTCAGACGCACGTTCCTGAACATATGCACGAGTTACGCGCACACCTGAAATGGTTTCCAGCACTCCGTCATTCATTTTGCCAAAAGCATCCTGAGCGCTCATATAGCGCGTATGTATCCAGTTCCCATACACACTGAACAGGATCGCCATAATCGGCAACGGAAGGAGGGCTGCCAATGTCAGCTTCCAGGAAATCCCTACGCTCATAATAATAAGCAGCGTGAACATCCATATCGTAGAGTCGCTGAGCGTTAATATACCGAACCCCGCTGCAGCCGATACCGCGTGCAGATCATTCGTCGAACGGGCCATCAGATCACCCGTCCGATTACGCTCATAGAAGGTGGGAGTCATCTTGAGAAACTGGCGCATCAGGCGCGAGCGAAGCATTCTTTCTACAACGAACGAGCCTCCGAATAATTTGTTAATCCAAATATAATTAAGCACATAAGCAGCTACGGTAATTCCCGCCAATTGAAGCAGCGTCATCGTTATGCTATCCCATGTCAATGCTCCAGTCTTCAAATCATCAATAAACCATCCGACCATCATTGGAGGAATAATCTCAATAAAGCCGGAGATAGCGAGCAACGTGATCGCAATGATATAGCGTTTCTTCTCCAACTTAAAATACCAGCTTAATTTCGTGAAAATGGCGAACATGCATGTACTCCTTTCGACGGTCTTATATGCCAAGACGAATCCGGGGACGAAAAACAAAAAAAGCACACCGCTGGCGCGATGTGCCTCACTGCACAAAAAAACACACGTCACGCGTTATTCGCAACCTGTGTCATGGATTCTGAAAGGTGTAAAGTTCAGTCTGGTCATGGCTCAGACTAATCTTCGAGTCCCCTGCATATTAAGGAAGGCCGCGATGGCTATGAAATTGCGAACAGCTTGTGTAAAACGGGGATTACGATGAAAGCTGAGATTAATGGTAGACATACCTGTTCGCTCCTTCCTGTAAAATGCGTGTTTGAGATACAAATAGTAAGTTATCACGAGTGTTCATCAATGTCAACCTTTTTTTGGATAGATTGTTGTTCGTTTGTGATAATGTCACTCAAAGAACAGGTCGTTTTGCTATATGAATCGAAGTGCCCTGGCAGTAACTGCTGTCACTTCGCAGATCTGCTTCAAGAACATGAAGACATCAAATTAAGCGATTCAAGCGTGAGACTTGTCCTACGGGATGATTGACATTTTTTTAAGATGTCAATGGCATTATTCTGGAAGGGAAAATAAAATTATTGCTGTTGTTTCCTTACAGCATAGTATCCTTTTCAATAAGCATCAGGAGGGAATAACGAATAAGACTTTGAAGGGAACCTCCGAAGTCTTATTCGTTATTTAATACGTTTTTGAATAATTAGTCTTCAAAACTATAAATGAGCAAATTCACTTCCAGTAAACTGTAAAAAAAAGAATTTGGACAATCTTACACCAAAAAGAACTCGCTATATTTCATACCGCCATCGTACCGATCATGCGTCAATTCCCAACTATATCTTGCAGCATCGACTGCCGCTGTATTTTTTCAAGCCAGTTTTGGCCCATATTCGTCAGGTGATGCAACATTCAACCAAGAACCATCATTGAGAAATGGTCTTAATTAAATTTCCATTCGCATCATAATCATACGTTTGAATGATTTCGCCGGTGTCCTTATTTGTTAAAGATATTAAGCGTCCTGCTTGATCATAGTTGTATCGAATTTTGCCAGCCATACGAAGCGTGACGGTGACAGCATTGCTCGCTGCTGAAGCTCCATATGCATTTCTGGCTTTAATCGTAAACGTATAGGTTGTGTTTGCAATCAAATTTGAGAAGGTATACGACGTTATATTGCCGGGTACAGTCCCGATTAACGTGTTCCCATTGTAGATATCATAAGAAATTATTTCTCCGCCCGGAGCAAGCCAAGTCAAGTCCACGTTAGTTCCCCATTGCCGGTTAATTTTAAGTTCTGTTGGAGCGCCTATAGCTCCGACCCTTTTAACGGTAAACCTCGTCTCATCTCCTAATTGACCATAGCTGTTATTTCCCCACGCCCATACCGTCCCATCCTGTTTAACTGCCAAAGAGTAAGACGATCCTGCTGAGACAGAAATGATATTGACTAAACCACTCACTTGCACGGCGGTATTACGATATGCAGGCGTTGTCGTTCCAAACCCCAATTCACCGTAATTATTTGTACCCCACACCCATACTGTTCCGTCATTTTTGACAGCTACCGAGTGTGAACCTCCTCCAGAAGCAATTCTAACATTATTTAGACCACTCACTTGAACAGGTGTAGCTCGATTATTAAACGTTCCATCTCCTAGTTGACCTGCTCCGTTACTTCCCCATGCCCATACTGTTCCATCCTGTTTAACCGCCAAAGAGTAAGACGATCCTGCTGAGACAGAAACGACATTGTTCAATCCACTCACTTGCACAGGAGTAATGCGATTCGATTGCGTTCCATCTCCTAATCGACCAGAGCCGTTATTTCCCCACGCCCATACCGTTCCATCCTGCTTGACGGCCAGGGAATGAGAATTGCCTCCTGCAACAGCAATAACGTCGGTTAATCCACTCACTTGCACGGGGGTAGTACGACCTATAGTCGTTCCATCCCCCAATTGACCGTAATTATTTGCACCCCACGCCCATACTGTTCCATCCTGTTTGACAGCTAGGGAGTATGTATCTCCTGCCGCAGCAGCCATGACATTGGTTAAGCCGCTCACTTGCACGGGGGTAGTAACACGATATGCAGTCGTCCCATTCCCCAATTGACCGTTACTATTATCGCCCCACGCCCACAGCGTTCCGTCCTGTTTCACAGCTAAGGAAGAACCGCCTCTCGCAACCACAGCCTCAACATTGCTTAGGCTGGTCAGTTGTTTTATTTTATAAGAGTCCGTTCGCTCCCCCCACTCCCATACCGTTCCATCCTGTTTAACAGCTATTGAATGCGTACTTCCTGCCGCAGCAGCCCTAGTATTTGTTAAGCCGATCACTTGCACAGGGGCAGCACGGTATGCAGTCGTTCCATCTCCTAATTGACCGTTAAAGTTCAAACCCCACGTCCATACCGTTCCATCTTGTTGGAATGCTATGGAATGGGCATTCCCTGCTTCTACTGCGATAACATCCGACAATCCAGTCACCTGTACAGGAGTATAACGGTTTGTATTTGTTCCATCTCCCAGTTCACCGTTAAGGTTGCTTCCCCACGCCCATACCGTCCCATCCTGTTTGATAGCGAGGGAATGATGCCCTCCTGCTGCTACCGCCCTAACGTTGTTTAGGTTTATTACTTGCATGGGTATAATACTATGATCTATACCTGTTCCATTACCTAATTGACCCATGGCATTGTATCCCCACGCCCATATCGTTCCATCCTGTTTGATAGCCAGGGAGTGATATGCTCCTGCTACGACAGAAATGACACTGGTTAAACCACTCACTTGCACGGGTGTAGTACGTTCTGATCTCGTTCCATCTCCTAATTGACCTCGATTGTTATTCCCCCAGGTCCATATTGTTCCATCCTGTTTGAGCGCCAGGGAATGTTCTCTTGCTGCAGATACAGAAATGACATTGTTCAATCCGCTCACTTGCACGGGGGTAGTCCGATCCGATTTCGTTCCATCTCCTAATTGACCAAAGCTATTGTATCCCCACACCCATACCGTTCCATCCTGTTTGATAGCCAAGGAGTGATGATCTCCTGCTACGACAGAAATGACATTGGTTAAACCACTCACTTGCACGGGGGTAGTACGCTGTATAGTCGTTCCATCTCCTAATTGACCATATCGATTGTATCCCCACGCCCATACCGTTCCATCTTGTTTGACGGCTAAGGAGTGATTGGAGCCCCCTGCTACAGCGATAACATTGGTTAAACCGCTCACTTGCACGGGGGTAGTACGCTGTGTAGTCGTTCCATCCCCTAATTGACCATCACCATTTGCTCCCCATGCCCATACCGTTCCGTCACTTTTCAACTCTAACGAATGACCGCCGCCAGCATCAACCGCCAACGACGTTGTCGGGTCAATAACAATGGGATATTGCAACCCCTTATTGTCCAACGTCAGCTCCAGAACCGTTTGACTCCCACGTTTGGTTACAATGACATCCAGCTTATCGTATCGCTTCTCATCGCTTGAAGCATCGATCACCCACATGCGAGGAATTTGAAAGGAGATTCTCCCATTAGGTTCGAAAAAGTCGATTGAACCGTCCGGGTTTATCCGGTGTTCTACGTTCTCCGTCGTGAATTCAAACGAGAATTTCTTTGGCGCCTTCTTATCTGCCAGATGTAGCTCCATCTTAAGTTCATCGTTCTGAATCTCGTATTCCATATCGGTACTTCTCCATGCCTGAGAGAAGGTTAGCTTATTGCCCTTTACTACCCCATCGACATTGTTCATTCCCAGTGCGTGGTATGTAACAGATCTATTCTCCAGAGAAAACTGGATTTTCTGTTTATTATTTTTATTGTTTAACTTCACATTAAAATTGTTTGTTAGCATGTGATGCGAATATTCGGAGTTGGGTTCCGACTTGCGAATCGTCGTATCAATCTCCCGCCAGACTCGACCGTCAAAGTAGTTAATAGACTCCTCAGAAGAATCGACTCTCGTTGACCCATCTTTGTTTAGAAAGGTTTTGCTGTAGCGAGTACGTTGATCGACAAGCTCTTTCACACTTTGTATTGATTGTTTTTTTTCAGCAGTTCCATTCGAATTAGCAAAAACGCTTGCATTCGTTAGTGAAAACAACATAAAAAAAGAAAGCACTACTGCCAAAAACTTTAATCCCCTGCTCAAATGCATGAATTCTCCGCCTCCATAATTTCTATATTAATACTAAAGAATATATCAATACGACATCATCTTACTTTTTCCTTGCTTAATAACATATCTCCGTAAATGCCTAAACTGGAAATCCGCTTACGAAGCCTGCATGAAAGAACTGTCGCACTTAGCTTGACAACCCGTCTTAAACTAAAAACTCTTCTGGTAAAATAAATTGTCCAACTTATCCTGCTCTCTATACTCGCTAGCATTCTTCTTGTTACATATATTACCATTTATAGAATTTGCTGTTGTTTTTTCGGTCATGTCATGCTTGGCGTAGCCGAGATGGGTGTCCGTCTACGCCTCCATTATTTCCTGGATGGTTTCGGCAAATAATTCTTTAAACCGTTTTGTGCATCCTGTGCGGTTACCAGCTTATTTTCTTTTTATAAAGGCTCTCAGTTGCTCTTTCGTCCACAGTTCCATGTGTTCTCCCAACCTTTTTATTGATTTTTGGAGTTTACACAAACTATTTACAGACTCTGGATTTATGGACAGGTCTACCTCTCCATTCCATATATAAAGGATTTTTTTGCACAAAACCAAATTACACAGATTTTATGAAGATTCTGAGAATATTAATGCAACGCTAGTGATTTTTCATGTATTTTAAATATCATCGCAATTAGCAGTTAATACTGTATACTTCTCCAGAAAATTACCTCTGTATTGAATAGTTGCACGTTGTCTGCAAATAATTTCGTCATATAATTTTTTCCTTTTTACGACAAGTTCGATCTTCTCCATATTATCTGTTAGTAAAATTAGCTTTCTTGAAACAAAATTATTTCCCATCGAATAGATTTCTTCCGAATGCTTTTCAATGACTAAACAATTTATTATTACCACAGGATTTTGATAATATATCCAATACCACATAAAAACAACAAAAATGATAGAAAGAATTGCCGCCGCTGTAATAATATCATCTTCTTTCTCTAAAAAATCTTCGGATTCTATAAATGAAAATAAACGTTATTAAAACAGCAATTCCCTTTAAAAATAAAATTCCGTTTAAATAAACAATCAAGTGACAAACTAATAGCATTGATGCTAACATGACAAGTAAAAAAGTGATCCAATCTTCAATTAATATTCTGTTTTTTATTCCAAATAAAAAACAGATAGTTTTTTTTATGAAATCCATAATTTTACTCCCTTTATAAAATTCACTCCAAAACTCTCTTTTAAGCTAATTTGGCCTTAAAAAAATGATAATTATAATTGGCTCAAAATCGAAATCAGTACTTGACTTGATTTACCGTTCGGACAATACAATGCTTTCAATGAAACACTGAGTTTTCGGGACACTGGTAAGCTGAATCTCGCCAATACGGCTGTCAAGCATTGATTACTGTTTTGAGCCGTATAAATATTCATTTTTTTAAACGAAAATTGTAAGTAATCGAACAAACATCACGGGACAGGTAAAAAATTAATTCGTAATTTATTCAATTACTTTGAATTTCACCAGAGTTAAATTATAATTTTGAGAATGGAGCGTCCTCTGTTAATTATTTGACGTTTGGAACGCCCCAATTAGTTTAATATTATTTTATCTGTGTCATACCGATACCTGCACCAATCCCTCCTTCTCCTAAAGCGACATGAAATTTGTAAGTTCCTCCACTATTTTTCACATACGCCCCATATGTTAGTACAGAAACTGATATGTTGAAAGATAAATAATAAGAACTATTATTGATTTTATTAAAATAAGTAAAATCAGCAATTCCCGCAGTAAAATTAGCCCCTAAGAAAAAAGAGCCTTTATCATCAAAATAAATTCCCATCTCTGCATTACCGATCGAAAACTCTACTCTTAATTTGTTCCCGTTTTTAAAATTTAAGTCTATACCATTTCCATAAACTGAGTAGGAAGTGTACACCCCAAGTTCAGAGGTATTAAATTGAAATTTTGTATTAAAATTATTCCAACTTTCTCCTAAATTTTTTAATTCTATTATCTTAGTCTGATTAGTATGTCTGTTCTGTTCAGTGACGGGGCCAGGATTTCTTTCGGTAGGTTTAGATGTACTATACCAAGCATTCCACTTTATCGCTTGCCCTTTTTTTATTGCATTCTGGTACGAACGAGTAGCCCCCCCATTTTGCGACATGCCTACAAGAATACCGTTCTTGACTATCATCTGACCGGCTTCATCAGAGAACCAGTACGATGTTCGTAAATCGCCACACGCACCAGAATGTGCATAATCTCCATCTTTTGATACACAATAATTCCCACTCGGATCAATATACCGTAACGGATTATTTATAACATACGTATACAGGTTCTGACTCAGCGGACTATTCAATTCCCCCTCATACGTATCCCTAGATATAAACCGTCCTGTACCTGGATCATACCAGCGTGCCCGCAAATATTGCAACTGCGTGGACGAATCCCAATATTCCCCGGCATACAAAAATGGATTGCCTGTCGTTTCTGTTTTGTCCGTGAGATTTCCCCAGATGTCGTACGTATACTGATTCACGATTTTGCGGCTGCTGTCGACCACATATTCGACGTCACCGTGTCCATTTTGCATATAGTACGCTTTAACACCTGCATGATCCGTGCGGCTATTTAATTGAATGCCACGCACATAGCTGGCGATTTTCGTGACGGTCCCGTTCGCATCGACACGACCCTCGGCAATGATTTCATTTCCACTGTAGTAGTAACGGGTCGTCACTCCGCCTTCAGTGCGTTCAACCATGAAACCATCGCCATTATATTTGTACGCTACTTCTCCTTGCGTCCCGCGCTTTACTTTCGTTAGACGATTGTAGTTGTCATACGTATACGCGGCATCCGTCAACTCCGCCAGCCGGTCTCCTTCTAAACTTTCGCGATTTCCACGGGCATCATACGTATACACTTCGTTATTGAGGGTGGACGTTTTAATCCGGTTGACAGCATCATACGTAAACCGATCCTTCCCTTCATTTTTCGAGCGCTCCGATATATTTTTCGCATCATCATAGACATACGAATACGTAACCGGCGACATCCCTGAACCGCTATACGATAATTGCGTAAGCTCCAGCCCGGTATACTGATAAGCCGCAACGACACCGTTGCCTTGCGTAATGGTTTTTAGCATCCCATTTGTATAATAACCATAAGCCGCTTCTGTACCGTTATTGATCGAAGTCAAACGGTTCTGGGCATCGTATGCATACGTCGCGGCGTCATTGAACGGCCCGGTTAGCGACTTCGTATTTCCTCTTTCATCATACGTGTACTGGACGGTTTTGGCATCCGGGAATCCGACGGTCACGAGTTTTCGGGTTGCATCATCGTACACGTAGCTGGTCGTACCTGTACTGTCTTGCATCGATTGGCGCAAGCCGTCCGCTGTGTAGGTAAACCGGTCTGTTTGGGAGCCATCCGAACGAGCCAGCAATTGATTTCTAGCACCATACGTATAGTGCAAGGTATGGCCGTTGGCATCCTGACGCTTCGAAACGTTTCCATTGCCGTCATAGAAATAGGTTTCTTCCACACTGGCTGGCTTCTGGCTTCGGATGACCCGTCCCAGACTATCGTACGACTTTTTCGTAATGGAACCATCAGGGGCTGTTAGCGTAAGCAGATTTCCCGTCAAGTCATAGGTATAGCTTGTTGTCTCCGCCAGTGGCGTAGTAACCGTACTCAGCCTGCCTAGCCCGTCATAGCTGAAGTGTGTGACTTGGTTGGCGCCATTCTCTTGTGTCTTGACATTTCCCAAGTAATCATACGTCAGCTTCTCCGTCTGGATCACTTTCGTCTGCGAAGGCGTTGCTGAATGGACTTTCGTTTCACTCGTTTGTATCGGGCGCTGTATGATATCCCGTGTGGTCGCTACTTGATTCCCGAGTCCATCCATCGCTGTAGATGTCCGTGTGATCAGGTTATCTTCTACAATAGACGGGCTCCCGCTTGGCGGGGTGGTCACGATTCGGAGTCCCCAGGATTGAGGCTGATAGTCGGTTTTGGTCTGGTTGCCGAGCGCATCTTCCTCGACCACTTTCCGCCCATAGGCATCATAAACATATTTGTTTTTAGCCACATAACTGCCATGGACATACAGGCCAATCTGATCCGGTAGACCGAGCGGATTATACCGCAATTCCGTCTTTGCCCCGGCTTCGTTCACTTGCGTCATCACATTGCTCGCATCCTGATAGGCGATGCTTGACGTGGTGGAGTCCGGGTTCGTGACTTTTGTTAATCGCCCAATTTTATCATACTGGTACATCGTCTTATTTTGCATGCCATCCGTATAGGCGTTCATTTCTCCAGTTAACGGATTATACTCGGCTTTTACTTCAACGGTAAAGGCTTGATTGTTCGCATCCAGACCGCTGGCGTACTGGCGAGTCAGAAAAGCAGATTGATAACCGTATTCGTAATTTTGCACCACAACCTTGCTTAGATCTGCCGGATCTATATTGGTTGTCTTTCTAATTAAATTGCCGTAGCTATCATAATCATAGTCATACCTGGCCCATAGGGGACCGCTGCTGTTGGTACCCGTAACCTTCACGACATCAGGATCACCTTGCGCAGTCTTGGTCACCTCCGTAAAAATCGTCTCCGTTGCCGAAGTTGGCTGCGTAATCGTTTGGATCAGATGCGTGTTGGGGTGATACGTGTACGTAATGGTTACCCCTAACTCATTTGTCGAAGAAAGCCGATTCCCTAATGAATCAAATTGTTGACTCGTACTGACCGTTTGACTCGCGCCACTTTGGGTATCTTTATACGTCATTGTAGTCGACAATGGAACGGTTAACCGTCGTGTCCGGTCATACGTCATTTGCTGAGTGATCTCTAATCCAGATTGAATCTGTTCGGTTCGGGTCAAATAGTATTCTGTTGGCAACGTTGCACTGACATAGACTTTATCAAATTGATAGGTGGTCTTCGATAGCACGTTATCTACTGTGGAAGAGAAGGTCGCATTGCTCCCATAGGAACTCGCATAGTCCCCGGTATACGTGATATTCATGCGATTACTCGCCTCATATGTCGTTTGCTGGGTCAATGGGTTCTGGTATAATACGCGGTCTTCCCGCCATTGCATTCGGTAGGTTTGCATGACCGCATCGGGGCCTACGAATCGTGTAACCGGTGTTTCCCCATATTCATACACGGTTTCTGCACCCGTTGGATGAATAACCGTGGTTAGGAGGGCATAACCGTTCCCGACCCCGGACTGTAAACTACTCCCGATCATATTGTAACGAACATCATTCTTCTCTTTATAGCGATAACGTGTTGTCCGGTTTTGAGGGTCAAGGACACGATCCAGGATTTCAATTGTTTTTCCTTGTTCCGTTATCGCTGTTTTCTGGTAGCTTACGGTCCGATCCCCGTAAGTAAGCGTCACGGCGGTAGACGAGTAGGAAATTTGAATTTGATTGCCTATCGGATCCGTGATGCTGCTAAGCAAGTTGGTATTATAGGCACTCACAAAGGTATAGCCAAAATCAATAAAATTGTTGTAGGCATCGGTAATTTTGAGCAATTTCCCCGCTGCATCGAAATAATATTGTTTGCCGTCCATAGCGCTCAGTGAATAGGCATAGCTCTGATTGGTACCATTCACCAGTATGGAGCCCGTCTGCGTTTTAAAGGTAAGATCGTCCCATTGGTAACCCTTTAATTTACTACCGTTAATTTCATACGTGCCCTCGGAACCCAAACTGATATATTTCCCCTCTTTGATATAGGGGATATTCCAGCTCCATCCTTTTCCGATGGGAAACAGTTTGTCATGAATCGTTTTATCACTTCGATTTTTAGGCGTGTAGAAAGGAATCACCTTGATTTGAACCGCGTTCGGCGTTTCTTTTTTATAGCGATATTCCATATTCTGATCCCAGTCATAGGCAACCAAGTACCCGTAATCAGCAAAATACTGTTCCAGTTTCTGTTTGCTCTGTATAGCCTCCGCTTCTGTGGCATAGACCTCATACACGACAGTCTCTTTCTTGCCTTCTCCAATTTTGACAGCATGCTTTGCTAGTGCTACCGTCTGAGCAGGGCTGTTGGCATAATAATTAAAGACGTCTCTTTTTTTATACCCGGATACACAACTAGACCATGGGGTGGAATCTTGCGGTTTTACCCGGTTCATCGCGTCCGTTTGCTTGGAAACTTCCGTTTGACTACGGTTTTGGTTATTGAGCACCCACGTACTGACTCCAATCGGACGGCTGGTCTCTAACGCTCCTGAAGCACAGCTTGCATACTCCCGGACTTGATTCATATTAAAAACGGTGGAGTACATCATTTCATATTTTTCAACGATGGCTTCGATGACAACCTGATAGGAAGCTGAACTGAAAACATACTCTGTACTGATATCGAAATAATTGGCATCCGATGAACTGTAGGTACGCGTTAATGCAAATGAAAGTCCATTCCTTCCCGGAAGCATCAGATCGGTAGCCGAAACGTTGAGACTTCCATCAAACGTCGATACCGACTCGCTGGAAGCATCCAGTTTATAAGGGGCCTGGTCAACCTTGGTGTTGACATTTTTTATCGTTTCTTCATTTACAGGGTTTATAGGCCCATTTGCAGCTGCTGCAGCCCGCATGCTATTCGCAACATACGCTTCCCCTAGTGGTTGATGAAGCCGGGGGGCTTCTCCGACTATAGAATCACTGCTTTCTTCGGAGCGATTCAAGGGGACTCTCTTCGCTGATCCCAAAGCATCCTCGAAGGTCAGTGATTCCGCATCTTTGAGTTGCAAAGCCAGGTTCACTTCTTCAGCTGTATACCCCTCATCAAGCAGCCCTTGAATAGTCGCTTGTTCAATCTGGTAGGCTTTCGCCAACGCTTCACTTTTATTCACAATTTCAGGTTCTATTTCGTATGGCTCGGGGGATTGTTCTACGGCTTCAGCAGACAATACGCCAACGGGAAGACTTGTAAACAACAACATAATCGAAAAGAATATCAGCAAACATTTTTGAATAGCCTGTCTCATTATGGATCCTCCAATTGCACCTGTGCAAGTTCTTAGTAAGGTGTGGCCGTATATGTTTTTCCATCCATTACAATTTTGAGCGTAGAAGGGAGCGAACCCAATCCATCTGTACTCACAATCATCTCGGCGACGTTGGAGTTATTCGCTGATACTCGCAGGGTATAAAGCTTCCCCGGCTTGAGACCGGAATACGTATACGTAGTTAATGGAGCCGTGATCGCTTTCGTCTCGATAAGTTTGCCGTCGGCAGAGATCGTAAACGTATACGTTTTTGCCCCGGGAACAGCATCCCACTTCATCGTAATGGTTTCTGTGGTCACCAAGGTGGCGACAAAGTTTGCAGGTGCAGGTGCATTCGCCGTTGTCACAAACAGATAAGAAGAGAGCTCTCCGGTTGCGGTTGTATTTTCGGGATCAATGGTTCGAGCAGAGATTCTATACTCGACTGCCGGACTCAAACCGGTAAGCTGGATGCTGGTTGCGGGCGAGCTCACTTCTCCGACTTTCTCCCCGGTCCTATAGATAATATATCCGGATGCCCCGGTTACACCGTTCCAGCTTATCGTCATCGATGTGTCTTTAATATTGGAAGCACTTAGATTGCCCGGGACCGGCAAGGGATTCAACGTCGTTAACGTATATGTGGAAGAGGTGGCATGCTTCCCCGCATTAGACGGGTCCACTGCCCGCACTTGCACCTGATAGGATTTATTCGGGTTAAGACCCGTAATTTCAGCTGATTTGTTTGAGGTTCGCGATTTGACGCTCCCATCGACGATGACCTCATAATCCGCAACCCCCTTGACCTCACCCCATGCAACGGAAGCCTTATACCGGCTAGGAGTCAACCTGATATTCTCTGGAGACTCCGGTGTAATCGTTTCCTTGAAGGTAAAACTTTTAGACGCATTGCCACTCGCCTCGAACGTGATGATGACGTTATAGACGCCAAGTAACCAGCTTCGATCAGCTCGGAAGTTAAAAGTAACTTTAGTTTCCTTCGCAAATGAGCCCGTTTTAGAGATTGTATACACCCTTGTTTTGTCATCTGGGAGAGGCCCATTAACACCCAGATAGACTTTGGTCCAGGCTGTCCCGCTCGTTAGAGCCGGTGCAGTAGCCGTGACCGATACAATATCTCCTCTGACAGTCGCTGAAACCGAGTAGTCGCTCTTGCTTTCTGTCAGAACCGGTGTCGAGACATCAATAAAATCCGCCTGATACGGTGGAAGAGGATCATCAATAAGGCCTAGCGATTTAGCCAAGTTAACCAGACCATAACCGAATTCTCTAGAAGCCCCTAAAGAAGTCGCATGCTGAACCAAGCTTTGTTTCACTTCATCGCCAGTTTTTTGCACATTCTGGGACCAGACGACAGCTGCCGCCCCGGTTACAAACGCCGCCGACATCGAAGTTCCAGATTGAAGCTCATAACCACCTTGTTTATTGGTGCTATAAATACTAACCCCAGGGGCAACCAGATCCAGCCGTGTCCCTGTACTGGACAAGTTTGCGCGTTTATTGGCCGCTGTGGATGCTCCAACCGACACTACTCCGTCATACTTGGCGGGATACATAATGGTATCCTCCCCTTCTCCCCAGTTGCCGGCTGATGCAACAATCAGAATTCCTGCCGCCTGCGCTCGCTCAATGGCTTGCTTGACGGCTTCGCTATACTGCGAGCCTGCAAAACTCATGGAAATGATATTCATATGCTGTTCAATGGACCACTCTATCGCTTGGATCAGTTGAGCATGTGTACCGTCCCCTTGAGCATCCAGCACTTTCACCGCATAGAGGTCCACATTTGGCGCTACCCCCGTCATGTGCTCGCTCTCCTGTGCAGCTATAATTCCCGCTACATGAGTTCCATGCCCGTGATCATCTTCGAAGGACGTATTACCAGGCACAAAGGATACTCCGCCTTTAACGATTAAAGCGGGATGCTGCGCAATTCCCGTATCCAGGACAGCCACTTTAATTTGCTCTCCCCTTGGATCCTGGGTAGATTGAAACTGCGAACCAATGGCGAGATTTCCCCACGCCAAATGCTCCTGATTGATCCGGTCCGGATTCGTCTCGCTTTGGATGGAAACTTTACCATTAGGCTCCACCCACGCTACTGTAGAATCTTGTTGAAAATTAGCAGCTTGCGATGGGGTCAGTTTCATCAAAACCGTTGTATTTTGCTTGTTCAAGCTTGATTTTTGCTTAATGCCTGTTGTTCGGGACTGAAGAACGGCTGAAGTTGCTGGTTGCTTGTAAACCACCAGGTATTCTTCGGTCTCAGCTTCTGAATTGACGGTAGCAGACACAGGCTGCAAGATGTTGAAAATGAATAGAATGGATAGCAGTGATACGTAAATCTTAATGATCTTGGGTGACATCGGCTTAGTTTCCTCCTAATATAATTCGCCAACAGCTCTGATTTTTAGTTCATTCATATTGACTCGCTTACTTGGATGGTCATAAAAATCGTATACATATTTCGTTTTCTTCTCGGGTGGAAAACAAATAATCTAATTCTTCCGATGTATAGTAAAAAGCATTTATTTCTACTGCATTCCAAGGAGCTTTGATTTGTGAACTTCTAAATTGATTCTATATGAGCAAACTCCACCTTTCATACTAATTTGTAAAATCCCTTCTGTTCTTCCAAGTGTCTTTATGAAAGGCAAATCTCACTTTAGGAAACCATTGTTATTAAACCATCCTTTCCCCATCGTATAACTATGAAAAAAAGAGAGAAAAACAAACCTACCGTTAAAATCATATACGTGTTTAATTGCAGCTAAATTAGGTATAAAGACTCCCTCTTTTTGTCATAAAAACAAGAAAAAATACCCAGACTCAAGAATTATATATCATCATTTGAATTAAATCACTACTTTTTTTAGGAGATTATGGACTTAAATCCGAGATTGGGCATACAAACCGGGTATTGCAATCGAATCCATTTGACCCCATTCACCTTATTGAAAGGTGTAACTTCTATTTTTTATATAAATCTCGTCGGCAAAAACAAAAAAGCATCACCCCCAATATCCAGCTTGAAGATGATGCTTTATTCGATTGCATCGCTTTGTAGAAAGTGTAAACCCCAGTCCAAATCCGTGAATAATACGAGCAAACATGAGAAATATAAGGCTATATGCGCTTACTTGCATAAAAATCGTGTTTTAACCGCTAAAATTGAGCCATTTTCCCTTTGCTTTGACCTGCGGAATCGGATATCATGGAAATCAGTTTAAAGCTAAATAGTTTATCTCTAAAATATTTTTTAGTGAATATTTTTTTACTAAATGTTTTAGAACAAGCGTAATGGCATAGCCAGGTTTCAAAATAGTCGGGCTGCAAAGCTAAGGAGGGGGTCGAGATGGAGCTCAACGATCAAACGAATGAGCTTTATGCACTATTTAAAATCTTCCTAAAGAAAATCGGCGAGGAATGGAAGTCACGCAGCGGCGACAATTTGCCCCTCTCTCACATTCGCATGTTAACCGTCTTGCAACGGAGAGAGAAAGAGAAAGTCGCTGAGCTGGCTGATTGTCTCCATGTCACTCCCGGCGCCATTACAGGGATTGCCGACAAGCTCATTCAGCGGGGCTATGTTGAGCGCCGCCGGGATGAAACAGACAGGCGTGTTGTCTACCTCCAGCTCACCGAAGAAGGCCAATCTGCTGTCAAGGGGCTGGACTCTATTCAACAGCAGCTTTACGCAGATATCCTCGCCCGTTTGGATATGCAGGATATTGAGCATCTCAAGCGCATTTTCAGCACAATGATTGAATTGGTTGATTCTACTAACAGAAAGCAGGGGTAACACTTGGAACACTTAACACACAAACAAAAGCTAACGATTATGGTTGCCATCATGTCTGCCATGTTTTTCGCAGCCATCAACCAGACGATCGTCAGTACCGCAATGCCGCGCATTGCAGCGCTGCTGGATGGGCTGGACCATTATACATGGGTCGTCACCATTTATATGCTGACTTCGACGATTTCTACCGTTTTGGTCGGGAAACTATCTGATATTTATGGTCGGAAACCTTTCTTGCTCGTCGGTATTGTTACCTTCCTAATTGGCGCTTTCCTGTGCGGAACGTCGACAGATATTTATCAGATGATCATTTATCGCGGTATTCAAGGCGTAGGCGGCGGGATTATTTTGTCAACATCCATTACCGCTGTAGGTGACTTGTTCGCGCCGAAGGAACGGGCAAAGTGGACCGGCATGCTGATGGCCATTTTTGGATTTTCCAGCGTTCTTGGACCTACATTGGGAGGATGGATGGTTGACCACTTGAATTGGGAATGGATTTTCTGGATTTTCCTCCCATTTGGTGTCTTAGCCTTTGCTTTGATCTTGAAAATGTTCCCTAAGACGTCTCGCAATGCCAACGAAACTTTAGACATTTGGGGATCTTTGTTCCTGACAATTGCCATCGTTGCTTTGCTGTTAGGATTCACTTGGGCAGGTACAACTTATCCATGGGGTTCCTGGCAAATTATAAGTTTGTTCGCAGCTGCGGTCGTATCTTTTATCATTTTCGGACTGGTTGAACGTGTAGTCAAAAGCCCTGTGCTTCCACTGTCCCTGTTCCGCAACAGCATTGTAACCATATCCAATCTGGCCGGTTTTCTGATGAGCGCGGGCATGATGGGCGCATTGATTTACTTGCCGTTCTTTATCCAGGGGGTAAAAGGAATTGCACCAACCTACTCCGGCTATGTGGCCATGCCGATGTCTATCAGCATGATCATTCTCAGTACCGTTACGGGACGCGCGATGTCCAAAACCGGCAAGTACAAGCGCTATGCGCTGGCCGGTATGGTAATTATGGTCATTGGCATGCTGATGATGGCATTTATGAACAGTATTCCGGTAGCAGTAATCAGCATGATTGTATTCGGGTTCGGTCTTGGACTTGGCATGCCGGTATTCACGCTGGCTGTCCAGAACTCCGTCAAACCAAATCAACTGGGCGTAGCGACAGCTTCATCCCAGCTGTTCCGGAATCTTGGCGGAACAATTGGCATTACAGTTATGGGTTCGATTCTCTCTTCCAGTCTGACGAGCAATATGAAGAAGTCCTTCGCCGATGCCGGAAATATGGACGTCAGCAAACTTGATCCGGCTGTTGCAGAGCAGCTCAAACCGTTCTTGAGTCCGCAGATCCTGCTGAACAAGCCGCAGCTTGAGCAATTGCAGGCAGGCTTGCCTGAACAATTGCAAGCTGTTGTCACTAAGCTGGTCGATGTTCTCAGGGATGCCCTTAGCAGCGCCTTGACGACAGTGTTCCTCTCCGGTACAGCATTGCTGGTTGTTGCCTTTGTACTGGTTGTGTTCTTGAAGGAGATTCCGCTTCGCAGTGCGCAAAGCAGCCCTCAGAGCAGCAAGCCTGAGGACGGCCAATCGGAAGCGAACACAACAACGAATCCTTCCTTGAGCAAAGGCTGATCGTAGCTTGTCAGAACAGATGTATATATCTCTTGCCCCGACCCGGTTTGTCGAGTCGGGGCATTTGCTATCTATCTATTGCTATGTGCGATGTCAAATCATGCGAGTACGGATCATCTATTGCCTGGATAATGACAGCCTTTCCATTCCATATAAACCGTACTATAATGAATAAATACTTCACCCACCCGTAATCTGCAATCGATTATATAGAAGTTGAACTAAAGGAATAGAAGGTGCAGCCGGAGTGTGAAAGAATTCTGAAGAAGCGAAGCTCGCGTTTGTTCCCCGATTTCTTCTTTCATTATCATTCAAGGCAGAAATCCGGGAATAACAGCGATCGGAAGAAACTTTCACACGGAGGCTCTGCACCACTATAACAAAGGAGCCAGCAGCGATGAAAACAATACTAGTCTTAACTGCCGTAGAAGCCGAACGGGAAGCGGTTATGCGCGGGCTCGGCGAAGACTCCCGCTTTGAAGTTGCGGCGGCAGGGGTTGGCGCCGCGGCCGCGGCCGCCTCAGCAGCCGCCAGATTGGCCGTTCCCCATCACTATGAATTGGTCGTAGCTGCAGGGATTGCAGGAGGCTTCACGGACCGCGCTGCGGTTGGGACGCTGGTTGTTGCCGATCACATTGTTGCCGCCGATCTCGGGGCTGCATCTATGGACGGATTTCTAAGCCTTGATGAACTGGGATTTGGCTCAAGCAGCGCGAAGACAGATATTGTCCTCAGCCCGCAGTTGGCTTCAGCAATTGGTGAAGCGGGATTGACTTGCGCGCTTGGTCCGGTTCTGACCGTATCCACTGCCACCGGTACGGCTGAAGGAGCGGCAGAACTGAAACGCCGTGTACCGAACGCCGCAGCAGAAGCCATGGAGGGTTATGGAATTGCAGTGGCAGCTAAGAATGCGGGGCTTCCCGTGCTGGAGCTTAGGGCCATATCCAATCAGGTCGGCCCACGCAACCGGGAGGCCTGGAGAATCAAGGATGCCCTGGACGCGCTGTCAGCAGCAAGCTCCATATTAAGGGAGGTTCTATGATGAATATTGCTTTCTCCCCTTGCCCGAATGATACTTTCGTCTTCCATGCCTGGGTGCACGGTTTGATTCCGGGCGCTCCGAAGTTAAACGTAACTTATGCGGATATTGATATTACAAACACGCTGGCGACCACGTCAAGCGGACCGGAAGTGATGAAAGTATCCTATGCCGCTCTTCCCTGGGTATTGTCCGACTATGCTTTGCTGCCTTGCGGCGGCGCGCTCGGGCGAGGCTGCGGCCCCCTCGTGCTGACTAGAGGGAGGGCCGCAAACAGCAGCGATCCTTCCTTGATTAGCGGCAAGACCGTCGCGGTTCCTAGCGAACGCTCTACAGCCTATCTGCTGTTCCGGCTGTGGGCGGCCAGGCAAGTGCCAGGCGGGGTCGGCGGCATTGTCGTGATGCCATTCCATGAAATTATGCCTGCCGTGCGCGATGGCGTCGTTGATGCCGGTCTCGTCATTCATGAAGCTCGTTTCACCTATCCTGCCTATGGATTGTCGATGTTGACGGATCTTGGCAACTGGTGGGAAGCCGATACCGGCTTGCCAATTCCGCTGGGGGCTATTATCGCGAAACGATCCCTGCCGCTGGACGACTTAACACGCTGGATACGCGCATCTGTCGAATATGCCTGGGCTAATCCGGAAGCATCGCACGATTATGTTATGACCCATGCTCAGGAGCTATCGCATGAAGTTGCACAACAGCATATTGGACTATACGTGAACAACTTCACGGCCAATCTGGGTACAGATGGCTATGCCGCTGTATTCTCCTTGCTCGATCGTGCAGCAGAAGAAGGACTTGTGCCGACAATTGATCTTGCCGCGCTAAAGCCTTGATCAGCCCAAGCGAAAGTTCCATTTCTATAATAACGTTGAACGAATGAATGTCGAGCAGGGCCTGCGTGTGAAAGTTTCTAATCCTTTCACACGCAGGCCCTGGTATGTTCCTTTTTATTCAACTTATATTCTCCAGGCAATTTGAAAGCAAGATAAGCTCCGAAATTAAAGCTTCGGCTTCTCCATCCCTGCCCGCCTGCAATATCGGTATCCCGCCATCAAGCCAATCAGCAGTACCACATATACAGAAAAAATCAGCAGCGCATGAACCGGTTTATCCAGCAGTTGATCCCCTGCCAGCACAAACACAGCGATCATCGGAATCTTGCCGATTGCAGTCGCAAGCGCAAAGGGCAGCAGCGGAATATTAGAGGCGGAGCAATAGAGATTGACTGCCTGCGCCGGAATGACAGGAATCAGCCTCACCATCAGCAAACTGATAAAAGGCTGGCGCTCAAACCAAACTGTGAAGTGGTCCAGATAACGGTAACGTGATAAATACGGTCTGACCGCATCCCCCATCAGCATTCGAAAAAAGACAAACATAAGTACCGAACCGGCGACGGACGCTGAGAAACTGAGCGCCAAACCCGTTAGAAAACCAAATTTAATACCCATCAGCGAAGCAACCGCTCCGTAAGGTATAAAAGGGACAAGGGTAAGCAACACAGCAATGACCCAGAGCAGCGGCCACCACGATAGCGTATCTCTGCTCCCCGCCCAACTCAACAATTCGTCCTTGTATACGATTATGACGGCCACCAGAAGCAGGTAGACGATCAATATGCCCAGCTTTCTCACACTGTCCCCCTTCCTCTTTAACCCAACAAGCGTACACGGCTTTGCATGACTTCGTCCTGTATGAACTATGTACTGGGAGCGGCAATTCTGGCCGGTTCGAAAAATACCTTCTCAACTTCATTTGCAGGGAGCGGCTTGCTGAAATAATAACCTTGAATTTCATGGCATTCGTTCGCTGTCAGAATATCCAGCTGATCTTTCGTTTCAATCCCCTCCGCAATAACATCCATTTTCAGATTTTGCGCCATTGCAATGATTGTGGCTACAAGCGCTTTGTCGTTCTCATTATGTGTAATATCTGCAATAAAAGAGCGGTCAATCTTAAGCTTATGAATCGGAAACAGCTTTAGATAGCTCAGTGAGCTGTACCCTGTCCCAAAGTCGTCAAGACTGATGCGAATGCCAAGGTTATTCAGCTCATTCAGAACCCCTGTCGACAAATCCGCATCCATCATCATGCTTTCTGTAATTTCAAGTTCCAGATAACGCGGCTCAAGTCCTGTCTCCCGCAAAATCTGCTGGATGTTCTCTACCAAATTGGCATGATGGAACTGTTGCGATGAGAGATTGACAGAAACCGGAATAAGCGGGCCGCCTTCCTTATGCCACTGTACCATCTGGCTGCACGCGGTACGAAGCACCCAATTGCCAATCTCGTAGATCATGCCTGATTCTTCTGCAATGTGAATCAGCAGGCTGGGAGATATAACGCCTTTATCAGGATGATGCCAGCGGATCAGCGCCTCTACGCCGATGATCCGGTTGTCCTGACTCCAGAATTGCGGCTGATAGTAAAGCGTCAACTCATTGCGTTCAATTGCCTTTCTGAGGTCCCCTTCCAGCCGTATCTTCTCTATCATTTCATCATTGAGCTGCCGCGAAAAGAAGTGATAACCGTTTTTCCCCTGTTTCTTCACCTCGTACATTGCAGCGTCCGCATACTTCAACAGCTTGACGCCATCATCGCCGTGATGCGGGTATATGGCTATGCCGATGCTTGCCGTAACATAAAAATCATTATCCTTCAGCCGGTAAGGAACGGACAAGGCTTTGATAATCTGCTCCGCCAAACATGCAGCTTCCTGTTCGTCCATGAAACCTGGACAAAGGAGCGTAAACTCGTCGCCTCCGAGCCTGGAGAGCATCACCGCCTTGCCAGCGATGCTGGCAACCATCCGGCTGCTCATTTCCTGAAGGAGAATATCCCCGTACGTGTGGCCCAGCGAATCATTGATCAGCTTGAACCGGTCAAGGTCAAGCACCATGACCGCAAACCCCTTGCCGTCCTCCCTGCTCTGTTCAATCATTTGCGATAGCATCTGATTGAACTTGCGGCGGTTCGGCAGTCCGGTCAACTCATCATGGTATGCGAGATGCTCAATCCTCTCCTGCGACCGCTTTTCCTCCGTGACATCCTTCATAATGATATAATGGCCGACCGCCTTCTCTTCAATCACGATCGGGACATGAATTGCCTTCAACTCGAGCTGCTCCCCATCAGCGCGCTGGAAGGTAGCATCGTATCGCTGTGGGCTGCGCTGCTCCCATGAGTTGCCTTCCGCCATCAGGAACTGAAGAGAGGATACGGGACGGAACTGGTAGTCTGCGAATTTCAATCCGGTAATTTGCGTCACTGCCGGATTGAAATTGATCATTCTTCCATCCAGATCCACAGCGATAATACCATCCGTATTATTGTCATAAAGCGAGCGGTACCAGACTTCATTTTCCTGAATGGCCCAGTCCTTCTGCGACAACCTTCGGTTCACGAATGTACCGAGCAAGGTCAGGCTAAGCATAATGAGCGTGCCTGCAGCAATCAGATAAGCCAACACTCCCTGTTCAAGCCTCATCTCATTCCCCATGCCGGACAGTTCATTCTCATAAAAATTGGCAGCTTCCATTCCGATATAATGCATGCCGGCAATCGCAGCCCCCATCAACAGACCGCTTCCCAGCTTGTACCATACTGCCGAAGAGGTCTCGTTCTGCCCGACCTTGAAGATGAGATACAGCGCCGCTAAAGAAGCTGTAAGCGCCACAAGAATAGACGCGCCCACCAGTATCACATTGTATGCAATGCCGATCATCATTGCGGCCATCCCCGTATAATGCATGCCCGAAATGGCAGTCGCCATAAGAAGGCCGCCTGTGAGAAGCTTGCGGGGTCCCAGATCACCGCGGCCGACAATATACAAAGCAATGTATGAAGCAACTCCCGCCAGCAGAACGGAGATCAGTACGAGCGTTAGATTGTAAAGCACCTGCACAGGCAAAGAGAAGGCCAGCATCCCCACAAAATGCATTGACCAGATGCCAAGTCCCATCGATATTGCCCCACATATGAGCCATATCTGCCTGGCCTTTCCCTTTGTCTTTCTGACCCGACCGGCTAAGTCCAGTGCCGAATACGAAGCAGCAACCGCAATCAGGTAAGAAATAAAAATCAACATTGAATTATAGGTGCCCTGCAAATGTTCAGTATGATTCATAGTCTTCGCCCTTTCAATATCAGGTTGATCCTAAGCCGAGCTTCATTACATGCCTTTCAAATCTGAACCTTTTCTTAGTCCGGCCGTTTTGAAAAAAAGGACGAATAGACTACAACTGAATCAGGGACAGTACGATACCGACGACAAAGCCGCAGATGGCTCCGTTTACTCTGATCCACTGCAAATCCTGACCTACCTTGTCCTCAAGCATTTTGACCAGTGCGGCATCATCCATCTGATCCACATTTTCCTTTACCAGTTGACCAATCCGATGGTGATTTTTCTCGACCAGTTCAATAAGACTTGCCAGCAGTCGAGCTTCCAGCCTGTCAACCATCTCAGGAGACTTGCCGAGGCTTCGCATAACGGAGCGATACAGATGAAAGATCATTCTGCCGCCGCGGTCCCGGTCTTCTTCGAGCGTTTGCACAAGTTGCGCGCGCAGACCTTCCAGCCTGCCAAGCAGGAAATTCGTTACCGCCTCGCCTTCGATCCGGTCTGCCAATTGCTGCTGAAGCGCCTGTAAGCGTTCCTCATCTGCCGACCATTCAAACAGGCGAATTCGGATTTCGTACAGGATTTTCTCGCGGACAGCACTGTCTTCCTTCATGACATCATCAATTCCGGACAGGAGCATATCTTGCAGCATGCCGCCCATCTTCTCTTCGCTCATCATGCCCCCGAAGGCTTGAACAGCAAAGCCCATTAATCCGCCCAGCTTGATCTCGGACAATTTCTCTGCCGCCAGCTTGCCGAGCATCTGTCTCGTATCCCGCTTGCTGGCCCAGCTCCGCGTCTCCTTCAGCACAAAGTCGAGCGCTTTCTGGTCATGTCGGCCCATCACCATCGCGCCGATCATCTGCTCCACCGCATCCTGGGCATTCATGCGACGGATGTAGGAGGCTGCTCCGGACTGCAGCAGCGGCACCGCTTTTTCTAACGGCAGTTCCTGAACAGCTTTGATCAAGCCGTTTGCAACCGCAACCCGCGTCGCTTTCTTTGCCATCATTTGCGTGAGGTAAATTCCGAGCAGACGCAGCAAATTCATTTTTTGCAGCTTCGCTTCGATGCTTTGCTTGTTCAGCAGTTCATTCTCCATTGCGGAGATCAGCGACTGCACGATTTTCTCCTTGTTTCTGAGAATTAGCGAGGTATGGGGAATCGGGATGCCGAATGGGTGTCTAAAGAGCGCGGTTACCGCAAACCAGTCGGCAATAGCGCCTACTAGTCCCGCCTCAAATCCGCCCTTTAACAGAAAAACAAAGGTGTTGCCCGGCAGTGCCAGCGTAACGGCAAACCCAGCTGCCATCACCGCCAGCGACATTCCCGCCAAATATCTGGATTTCATAGTTTCGCCTCCACACTTCCATAGCCTGACGAGCTGACCATGCTTCCATAGACAGCGAAGCCGTCAGTTCGACAAATTCCGGCTTGACTTTACCATTATAAACGATTATGAAGTGTAAAAAAAGCAGATTTCCCAAGGGAAATCTGCCTTGCTTGCGATCAACCAACCAGCATATGACCGCCACCGGGTCCAGTGATCAGGTCTGAGCGGAAGGCTCTTCGACAAGTTCTGCTTTACCCGGCCAAAATGCCGCCTTGCCAAGCAATGCAGTAATCGCCGGGACAAGGAACGGCCGCACGACAAAGGTATCCAGCAGCACGCCGATTGCGGTAATCAATCCGAATTGCACCAGCACCTGAATCGGCAATGTCGCCAGTACAGCGAAAGTCGCCGCCAGAATCAACCCGGCCGATGTGATTACCCCGCCTGTCTCGGCTACGCCCTCGCGGATGGCCTGCGCAAGCGGCATTGTTTTGCGCTTGCTCCAGATGCTTGAAATCATAAAGATGTTGTAATCCTCGCCCAAGGCTACAAGGAAGGCAAAGGCATACAGTGGGATCGCTCCCTGGATCGCGTCCGCACCCATCACATAGTGAAGGATAATCCAGCCCAGTCCAAGCGCCGATCCGTAGGAAAGCACCACTGTTCCGATCAGGTACAGCATCGCTGTAATCGAGCGGAGATAAGCCAACAGGAGCAGCATGATAAGCACAATGACAAGCGGCATAATGACGCTCATATCCCGAATGGTCAACTGCTCGGTATCATATTGAGCCGCTGTCTGTCCGCCAATCCACACCTTCTGCGCCGCATCAGCTATTCCCGCATCAGTCAGCCCTTTCTCCACAACGCTTCTCAGCTCAGGAATATAGTCCATCGCCTCCTGAGAGTAAGGATTGATGCTCAAAGACAGCTTGTAGGCCAGCAAGTTCGGGTCCGAACGGCTGGCGACGGGTTCCGGCACATGGCCGATGAAAGACTGACCGCCAAGCAGGTTGCCGATTTCAACCGGTTTGTTATCTGTCTGCACAACGACAGTGACTGGAGCAAGATCCCCGGGCTCATACGCTTCACTGATAAGGGCAAAGCCTTCCCGTGACGGCATATCCTTGGGAAAAGACGACAACAAATCGTAGGTGAATTTGATTTGCGGAGCAAACCCGGCAAGTCCGCCAAGCAGCGCCACACAGACGATGACAACCGTCCAGGGACGCGATACGACGAGACGGCCGGTAGCCGCTCCGATTCTTCCTTGCTGCTTATGCGGCTTATAGATTTTCCCCTTCTTGCGGGCATGTTCCAGTTCCATCGCTTCCGTGCGCGGGATGAACGGGAAGAATGCCCCTCTGCCGATAATAGCAAGCAACGCCGGCACCAGTGTCAGGCTGGCAAGACCCATAATAAAAATCGACAAGCTGAATGGCACTGCAAACCTGTGAAAAGCGCCGTATTTGGCGGCAAGCAGTGCAAACAGCGACAATACAACGGTAAATCCGCTCATCGCGATGGCGCCCGATGCATCCTTGAAAGCCCTGCGAAGCGCAACACGCTTATCCGCTTCTCTTCGCAGTTCCTGCCGGAAATGCGAGATGAAGAACAGGCAATAATCCGTCCCGGCCCCGAACAGCAGCACCGTCATAATGGATATCGCCTGCCCGTCTACTGTAATCCAGCCTTCGCGAGCCATCCAGCCGAGCAGCGGGCTTGTAACCAGATAGGCAAAGCCTACTCCAATGAGCGGGATAATGGCAAGAATCGGGGAGCGGTAAATGAGCAACAGCAAAACGAGCACAAGCAGCACAGTTGCAATCAGCAAGGAGACGTCTGCCCCGCGGAACAATTCTGTGGCGTCAATCGAGATGCCGACCGGTCCGCTGATTCTCGCGTTTAGCGAGTTCCCGTCCCGGATATCCGCTGAGAACGGATCAGAACCATCCTCGTTTCGAGTACGCTCCTGAAAATCAACTAGACTTTCCTTCAACATTTCCGTAGCCGTATTCTCTTGAAACAAAATCGGCTGCACGAAAGTAGAGGCATCTGCCGACGACATTTGCCGCAGCGCCTGCGGTGGAAATTTATGCAGCGGGACAACCGTCCCTTGTGCCTCAAGCGGGGCTTTCTCAAGCGAGGCGGACAGTTTTTGAATCAAGGCATAGTCATCAGCGGTCAGCCCGCTTTCACGATGCCAGACGACCAGTGCCGGAACCCCTGAAGAATCGGGAAATTGCTCTTTAATCAACCGCTCTGCCAGTACCGACGGGCTATTCGTCTCCAGGTTGGGAGCGTTATTCCGCTCTTGTTCCTTGACAGGCGGCAGCAGCACAGTAAGCAATACAGCCAGTACAGTCCAGACAATCAGCGTTATCCAGCGCGAGCGGGTGCCAATCACCAGGCTGCTCCATTTTTCCGGCATAATCCAGTCCTCCATTTCACTTCCATGGCATTTTGGTTTAAAATAAACTTGTTACTAAGATTAATTATATATACCAGAAGGTTAATTAATCAATCCTGAATTTTATATATAGGGAAGGGGAAGCCGATGACGGAATATCAACCCAAGAGAAAGCCTGGACGGCCCAAGAGCTCCGGCAATGTCCAGACGATGCCGCAAATTCTGCACACGGCTTCACGCCTGTTCATGGATCAGGGCTTTGAGAAAGTATCACTGGAGACGGTAGCGCAAGCATGCGGAGTAACCAAGGCGAGCATTTACTATTACTTCAACAACAAATCCGAGCTGTTCACGGAGGCGCTGCTATTCGTACTTCAAATTGCCTACATGCAGACTGAGAGGCTGATCCTCTCGGACCAGCCTCTGCGCGAGCGTCTGATTGCTATTGCTGAAGGCCATATGCGCAATGCCCATGTGGATTTTGAGACCATGATGCGCGAAGCTTCCGCTGGTCTGACCGACGAGCAGATTCATAAAATCCGCGACGGCGAAGCAGCCATTCACCATCTGCTCGGCGAGGCGTTCCATGACGCAATCCTGAGCGGACAGATCGCTCCCTGCGATCCAGTGCTGCTCGCACATGTCTTCACCGGGGCGTTGACGATCCGCAATCGCCAGCCTGTCATGGAACAGCGCGCGACCACCCGGGAGGCCGCAGCCGAAGTTGTTGATCTCCTTTGGCTAGGCATGCTGCCCCGACCCTAAGAAAATTAATCACAGTCATAACGAATGGATCACATCCAAAACCCATATCCAAAACCGGCGGCTTGTCCCACCTGATTATGGATGAAGGCGCTCTGTCTGGCGAAGCTGTTGCTTAAGCTCCCCGATAGAAAGCGCCCTCGCTTGTATTTATTTGGAGGATCATGTTTATAATGCGTACTCTCTTAAAATCTGTTCCTGACGGTCACGCCCGCATTCAACCTTAACCCTCCGTATGCAGCGTCCTCCTCCAGCCTGTCAGGGGATGCAAAGCCACTGTCCTTGCGTACCATAAAGCGCTGCTCATTCTCTCCGCTTGGCAGTACGACTATATCCGCATCCTCAACCGAAATTTTCAGACCGGAAAACTTCCGGCGTTCGTTCTTTTCCAGCTCATCGCCCGGTTCCAGAAACAGCACGAAATCCTTGGTCGCCAGATCAAACGCGAACTGATATGCCTCCTCGCCATCTCCCTCCCCATAGAAAGCAAACACACGGTCCGTATACTGTCCCGCAATCTCCGCCGCCTCTCCATCTGCATCCGGTACGATGACAATGGTCTCCTCCACTGCATCTATCCATGTCGCAAGTGTATGACGGAGCCGCTGCGCATCCTGCTGCGCCACCACACACAGGCTGACCGATATCTCCGGCCGATAGATCAATTCATGAATATTATTGCCCCACTTCTCCGTCGCCTTCTTGCTATTCTGCTGCAGCAGTGTATTCAAATTGTCGCTTGGCAACTGATTCATCGTAGCGTGCCCGTAATGGTGGATGAAGGAATCCATCGCTACATACAAGCCATAACCTTGACGAATTGCCCGCAGGCACAGGTCATCATCCTCGTAGTTGCCCAGGCCAAACCGTTCGTCGAACCCGCCGATCTCATCCAGCACAGTGCGCTTGACAAGCAGGCAAAAACCTACGAGCCGGCGCACCGACAGCTTGCTCCCTGCATGGGCCTCGATATGAGACTTGGAGAAGGCGTCAAGCCCCGCCAGATCGGTGTAAGTAACCGGAATTCGCTGATGGCCGCTGGAATAATTCGTCACTGGTCCGACCATGCCGATATGTTCAGAGCTGTACAGCGCCTGCAGCATATTTTTCAGCCAGTCCTTCGTCATAATCGTATCATTGTTAAGAAACAGCACATTGTCGCCGGTCGCCAGCTCAACCCCCTGATTGCAGCCTTTGGCGAAGCCGAGATTTTCTTTATTCTCATGCAAGATCACATCCGGCTGCAGCCGGGCATAGCCGGGTGTCCCGTCGGTAGACCCGTTATCAATAATGATGATTTCATGTTCCTCCGGCGTATGCCGACGTATGCTCTCCAGACAGCCTATCGTCATGGCGAGCTGGTTATGTGTCAAAATGACAATGCTCGTTTTCATCGTTCACCTCACTGTTTTCGGAGCCAGAATGAAGCGCCGTTGCGCGGGACAACCTTCATGCTTCGTTCAGCAGTCCATAATGGATTTAGAATAGCGCTCAAGTCCGCGTCATGCTCGACAAAGGCGCTCGGAAATACAATCTCGAAGCCGCCTTGCCCGCCAAGCAAGAAGGAAGCCAGCAAATACTGCTCGTTATAATAACGCTTCGTCCAGGCTTCCGGGTAATCATGCGGCAAATAAATATCATGGAACTGAACCAGCACGCCCGGCTTCAAATACGGCAGCACCTCCAGCATAATGACTGTAACATCCGAGTTCATGAAGGAACGGTGGCTGCTGTCCACAAACAGAATATCGCCCGCTTCCAGCGTCTCGAACAGGCTCAAGTCCACACTCTCTGCGCCGCTGCGAATCAGCACATCGCACAGTTCGTCGATTTCAGCTCTTGGCGCGGGATCAATTGAAGTGATCTGTGTATCCAATTGCTGATCTGCAATAGCCTGCTTGGCGAATTTGGTGGAGTTGCCAGAGCCAATCTCAATGTATCGTTTGGGGCGGTAGCGGCCAATAATTCCATACAGTGCAACGGCGTCTAGTCCGGGGAACCAGGAGTTCAGCCAGACCGGACGCCATGGCGGGTCGCTTGCATACAGATCAATGGCCGTCAACTGATCCGTATAAACAAGTAAATGCCGCAGCAGTTCCGCGTAACGGTCCCTGCCTTCATTAATAATTTCATATAGACGGGGATGCACCGGCTTGCTCCAGCCAAATCGCGATGCGGGCTGAAGCGGATACTCGAAATTAACGTCTGGACTCATGTTTACCCTCCGTTTTACCTTTGCCTACGGCCTTGATTTCCACGTACTGATTGCCCAACAGTTCCTTGAAATAATCCCGGTTGTAGAGCATGCTCGGATGTGAAGGATAGAAAGTAAGCGCCAATTCGTTATGGTAGCTGGCTTTCTTATGCTGTCCGAGCCGATCGTAGCAAAGACAAAGCTGCAGGTGGGGCAGCCATGTCGACGCCGCTTTGTTGGTCATGCCCATATTGTCTTTGTTCTCCGGCAGGCGCAAAGCAAGATCATACCAGTACACCGCCTGATTGTAATCTCCGCGTTCGAACAGGTAGGCGCCAAGTCGGCAGCTGAACTCCGAACGCGGCTTGTCGTACAGCAGCGTCTTGCATAGCCACTGAAACTCCTGCTCTTTGTTGCCCTGCTTTGCCCAACATTCCGCTCCTTTCAGGCAGGCTTGAAAATTGTCCTCGATCCAGCCCTGGCCTGTATTCAGAAACCGCCCGTAATAATCGACCGCCTCTTCATTGAGGCCATGGTCCCTAAGCTCATTGGCATAATAGTATAAATCCCGAGGAGAGAATTCTTCTCCCTGTTCGGCCCGCTTGCGGTAAATGCGCAAATTGCGGTCCGTATGCTCCTTATCCTTTTTATGCGTGATGCAGGCATCGCTGGGGAAAATGGGGCCGAACACGGCCAGATATTCATGCACCGGCCCTATCCATTGAAACTGACGGTCCCGCCTGACCACGCGGTTGCGCCGCAGCGAGGAGACTACATTGCCTTCCCCGTCAAAGGCCAGATTGTACGGCATGCTTACACTGTTGTACTCCGGGGCGAGCGTCGTCTTCAGTTCGCGCAGCAGCTTCTGGTCCTTCTCTTCAATGGTGTCGTCGGCATCCAGCCATAAAATATATTCCTTGGTGGCTTTGCTGAAGGAGTAATTGCGAGCGGCGGCGAAATCATCAATCCACTTAAAATCGTATATTTTCGCGCCGAAGCTCTTGGCGATTTCCTTTGTTTTATCCGTTGAGCCCGTGTCCACAATAATGATTTCATCGGCAATGCCTGCTACGCCTGCCAGGCATTTAGCCAGGCTGTTCTCCTCATTGCGGACAATCATGCACAAGCTGATCGCAATCATACGCCCCCCCTGTCCGGCTTCTTCCATGCCTCAATGATCATGACCGATTCCAGCTCACCCGGCGCAAGCTCAGGAGACATATTCTCGACCGGATGATGGACGGCAAGCTTCGGTGTTACCGTTGTATCAAGCGCCAGCTTTACCTCAACAAGTACACTGCCTTCGGCTCGAAGGGCAGCTTCAATTTGCTCTGGGGCCTTACTGACATCATCAATCGTAAAGGCTTTCAGTCCATAGGCATGTGCAATCGCTGGCAAATTCGGACAACTGTAACTGTTTACAGTAGACTGACGGCGTCCGGAGAAATACATATCCTGAAATTGCCGCACCATTCCCAGGTTGTTGTTGTTCATAACGAAAATTTTGATCGGCAGCCCGTGTCTGGCGACCGTATTCAGTTCCTGAATGTTTACCTGAATGCCACCGTCTCCGGCAATGACAATGACTCGTCTGCCGGGAGCCGCCTTCGCTGCGCCGATCGCTGCCGGAAGCGCAAAGCCCATTGCTCCCATGCCGCCTGCATTGAGCAGCCGTTGTCCTTCCCGCAAGCGGAACGACTGGCTCGCCCACATCTGGTGCTGCCCCACATCCAGTACGATCAAGTCGCCGGCGGCGCTGCGGTCCGACAGCAGTTCCATGAAGCGATTCGGTTCGATAGCCCCGGATGCCAGCTCCGGCGTCCCGCTCGGATACCTGGTCTTATAATTGCTGATGACGCCGTGCCATGGCTTGTAATCTTTCGGCTGCCTGTCGTGCAGCGCTTTAAGCAGTCGGGTCAGAAAGCTCTTCACATCCGCATGGACGGCCAGATCAACACGCACCTTCTCGTTCAGCTCTGCGGCATCGATATCTACATGCACCTTTACCGCTTCACGGGCAAATGATTCCGGCAGCGTCCCTGTTTGCCTGGTATCCAGGCGCGAGCCGAGAATAAGCAGAAAATCACTGTTGGCCACTGTCAGATTGCTGTATCGATTCCCGTAAGAGCCGATTAGCCCTGCGCTTGCAGGATGAGTTCCGGGGAGCGCGTCAAGTCCAAGCAGGGAATGCACGACCGGTATGCCGGTGCGCTCCACCAGCTCACGAAGCTCAGCTGTCGCATCAGCGGACCGGATCCCCCCGCCGGCAAGAATAACCGGACGGCTGGCCTGCCCCAGCAGCTCCAGTGTCCTTGCGATGTCACGGCTGCTGACCGGCTTGGGCGTTACACGCAGCGCATGGTGCTCGCTGCTGCCGTAGAAGCTTTCCAGCTGATCCGGCTCAATCTCCGCCCGCTGTACATTCATCGGCAGATCAAGCAGTACCGGTCCGGGTCTGCCGTGTCCTGCCAGAAAAACAGCCTTCTCCAACTGATAGCGAATCTGTGCGGGATCGGTGACCATCTCCGCATACTTGACGATTGGCCGTACAATGCTGACAATATCCGTCTCCTGAAATCCGATCTGTCTGACCGGACGATCTCCCTTGTATTCGTAAGTATTTACCTGTCCGGTTATGAACAAAGAAGGCACCGAATCGAAGTAGCAGCTTCCGATTCCGGTAAGCAAATTGAGCGCGCCCGGTCCGCTCGTCGCCATGGCAACGCCAAGCTTTCCGTTTACCCGCGCATACCCCTCTGCGGCAAATGCCGCCGATTGCTCATGATGAACCGATATGCAATCCATGTCCTCCCGGTCATAGGTTGCGTCAAGCAGATGGGCGATTGCTCCGCCGATCATCTCGAAGATGTGGCTCACCCCCTGCTTGCCTATAAAATCAATCACATAGTCGGAAAGCTTCATGTGGGTACCCTCCTCTCCTGGTGTCTGGCTGTCTGACTGTTACCCGTCTCTCCCGTACTCATCAATCTGCCTCAGACACAATGCTTTCGCAGGCGTACCCTTCGCCAGTTCCTGAAACCATTCGATCGTCTTCTCCAGCGCCCGTTCTACCTTCCACCGCGGACGCCAGCCAAGCTCCCGTCTCGCTTTGGAACTGTCCAGCTTCAAATCGGCAGCTTCATGCGGATGAGCTTGATCGTCCCGCTCATGGAAAGACGGATTGCCCCACAGTTCCCCAACCTTGGCGGCCACCCATTCGACATTGCGAACGCTCTCCTCATCCGGACCGAAGTTCCAGGCTCCAGCCCCTGCAGGCCCCCGCTCGACGAGTTTCTGCGCCAGCAGAATGTAGCCGTGCAGCGGCTCCAGCACGTGCTGCCAAGGGCGCGTGGCATAAGGACTGCGGATACGGAGCTTCTGATTGCCCTGCAACGCGCGAACGCAATCGGGAAGAAGACGGTCCTCCGACAGGTCGCCGCCGCCGATCACATTGCCCGCCCTCGCCGTGGCCACCCCTACCCCATGCCGCTCATAGTGCGCGGGATTAAAGTAACTGCTGCGGTAAGCGGACGTAACCAGTTCCGAACATGCTTTGCTGTTGGAATAAGGATCGTACCCGCCAAGCGCGTCATTCTCCCTGTAGCCCCAGGGCCATTCTCGATTCTCGTAGCATTTGTCCGTCGTCACATTCAGAACAGCCCGAATAGAAGCGCCGTCCAGGGCCGCTTCCCGAACCGCTTCCAGCACATGCACCGTTCCCATGACATTGACCTCATACGTATGGACAGGAGCGCGATATGAATGCCGTACCAACGGCTGAGCCGCCATATGGATCACGACCTCGGGCTGTGCCTCCCGCACCGTTCTGGCAAGCGCCGGATAATCGCGTATATCACTGATGACGGATTTCATCCACGATTCGCCTTCACATCGCGCAAACAGGCTGGCCTCATGAGCAGGCGCCAGTGCATACCCGGTTACCTCTGCGCCCAGTGAATGAAGCCACACGGACAGCCAGCTTCCCTTGAAGCCGGTATGACCGGTCACCAGCACCTTGCGTCCCTTCCAGAAATTTGACATGTTCTCACCTTTCACTTCGCTTATTTCCAACTGGCACGCCCTGAAGCCCATAACTCCTCCAGGTAGTTTTTGTCCCGCAGCGTGTCCATCGGCTGCCAGAAGCCGCTATGCTTATATGCCATCAGTTGTCCTTCCTCGGCCAGTTGCCTGAGCGGACGCTGCTCCCACACTTCGCTGTCCTCGTCAATGTAGTTCAGCACCTGAGGCTCCAGTACAAAAAAGCCTCCGTTCATCCAACCCCCGTCCCCGCGCGGCTTCTCCATAAACCCCTTGACCGACAACGTATCCTCCAGTTGCAACGCGCCGAAGCGCCCCAGTGGCTGCACCGCCGTAACCGTGGCCAGCTTCCCGTGAGACTTATGGAACTCTACCAGCGCCCCGATATCAATATCCGCAAGCCCGTCTCCGTAAGTCATCAGGAATGGCTCTTGTCCCACATATTTCTGAACCCGCTTCAGCCGCCCGCCTGTCATCGTGTCCCGTCCGGTCTCCACCAGCGTCACTTTCCACGGCTCCAGATAACGATCATGGACAATCCGCTGATTATGATTGCCGAAGTCAAAGGTGACATCGGTCCCGTGCAAATAATAATGGGCAAAGTATTCCTTAATGACATGGCCCTTGTAGCCGAGACAAATCACGAACTCCCGAAAGCCATGTTTGGAAAAAATATTCATGATATGCCATAAAATCGGCTTATCTCCGATCTCGATCATCGGCTTGGGCTTCAGATGCGTCTCCTCGCTGATGCGTGTACCGTACCCTCCTGCCAGCAGTACAACCTTCATAGGGTCCTCCCTTCGAGAAGCTTGTGAAGCACATCCGCCATATACCGGAGCATTGGCTCGGTCAGCCCCGGGTACACGCCAATCCAGAAGGTCCGGTTCATAATGACATCCGTATTCGTCAGCGGACCGGCTACCCGATGCACAATATCCTTATAGGCCGGTTGACGCAGCAAGTTGCCGGCAAACAGCAGCCGGGTTCCAATCTTGTGACTCTCCAGCGCCTCTACAAGTTCATTGCGGGATAGCGGCGCTCCCTCCCTGACTGTAATAGGGAAGCCAAACCAGCTCGGATCACTGCCTTTCGTCGCCTCCGGCAGAATGAGCACATGCTCCAGCGGCTCTAATGCCGTCTTCAAATAATTGAAATTGACCTTGCGCTGTTCTACAAACTGGGGCAGTTTCTTGAGCTGTGCCGTTCCCACTGCCGCTTGCATATCTGTCACCTTGAGGTTGTAGCCGATATGGCTGTACGTATATTTGTGGTCATACCCGCACGGCAGTGTCCCCAGTTCCCAGCCGAAGCGGCGACCGCAAGTATTGTCCTTGCCGGGCTTGCACCAGCAATCTCTGCCCCAGTCCCTGAAAGATTCGGTAATCTTCTTCAGCCTCGCATTAGAGGTAAGAACTGCCCCTCCTTCACCCATCGTAATATGGTGTGCCGGATAGAAGCTGACCGTTGCCAAATCTCCGAATGTGCCGACCTGCTGGCCTTCATAGAGCGAGCCAACCGCGTCGCAGCAGTCTTCAATCAGCCATAGTCCATACTTGTCGGCAATTCGTTTGACCTCGTTCAGATTGAACGGATTGCCTAGCGTATGAGCCACCATAATGGCCTTCGTCTTGCTGCTTATAGCTGCTTCCAGGAGCTTCGTGTCGATGTTGTAGGTCGGGATATCGACATCAATAAATACCGGAACCATGCCATGCTGAATCATCGGATTTACAGTTGTAGGGAAGCCCGCAGCAACCGTAATGACCTCGTCTCCCGGCTGCAGTTGCCTGCTGCCAAGCTGCGGAGAGGTAAGCGCCGAGAAGGCAAGCAGGTTCGCGCTTGAGCCGGAATTGGTCAGCAGCGCATAGCGCTGCTTCATGTACGCAGCGAATTCCCGTTCGAACTGGCGGGCGTATCTTCCCTCTGTCAGCCAAAAATCAAGCGAGGAATCGACGAGAACCGACAGTTCCTCTGCATCGAATACTTTGCCGCTGACAGGGATATATTCCTTGCCTGGCTGAAAGGCGCGCCGCGGCCACTGGTCGGCATAATAATCCGCAGTAAGCCGCAAAATTTGCTCGCGCAGTTGTTGTCCAGAATCCTTCATGAAATGCAGTTCCTCCTAGCGGGCATTGATGACTTGCAGCTTCGCAGCCCTTTTCTGCGAATATGGAATAAACAGCTTCCTTTATGTATATGTAATCAGTAAAAAATAGTTTACTGATTTCCAAAGGAGGGTGCACATGACCTTTATCAGCGAGGAACTGGCCGCGCGGTTTCACCGTTTCGGATCGAATACTTTTGTTCAGGAAGGCGGGCAATTCGTATATCCCGAAGATGTGTCCATTGGCAGCAATGTATTTATCCGGGCGCATTACTGGTTTAATGTCATTAGTCCGGGACTCGGGGCAAGCCCGAAAATCATTATTGGGGACGGCACACAATGCAATCTGGGACTGGTCATATCCGCAGTAAATCAAGTAGAATTCAAAGCTAATGTTTTGACTGGTCCCAATGTTTATATTTCCGACACCGATCATCAATATCGCGAGGTCGGCATCCCGATTCATTCCCAGGGAATTACCTCGTATTCCAACCGCGTCGAAATCGGGGAAGGCGCCTGGATTGGAGCTAATGCGGTCATTGTGGGTCATGTAAAGATCGGCAAGGGCAGCGTAATTTCAGCCAACAGTGTCGTAACGGGAGATGTGCCGGACTACTGCGTTGTCGGAGGTTCTCCCGCCAAAATATTAAGAGTATACGACCCTGGTTCCGGACAATGGCTGCGCACCCGCTCCAAGCGGGAGGCTGGCCGTATACTGGAACGGAGAAAAGAACAACCGCTGCTTTCAATTTGTATTCCGACGTATAACCGGGCGCGCGATCTTGAGCAGTGTCTGGCATCGATCTATTCGCAGATCGGTGACACCGACCTCGTTGAGGTGCGGGTGAGCGACAATGCATCCGACGACGAGACCCCCGAAGTGCTCAAACGCTATGCCGAGCAATATCCCGGCCTTCATTATGAGCGCAATGCAGAGAACATCGGCGCCGATCCGAATATTTTGCACGTTGTGGGGCAGGGCAAGGGGAAATTTCTTAAAATCCAAGGCGATGACGATTTCTATGTACAAGGAACGCTCATCCCTCTGCTTCATGTGCTGCATACGTACAAGAACTGCTCTGTCATTCATATTGACTTGCTTCAGCCTACCGGTCTCGTCGAAGCAGATGAAGGGCTTGAAGCATTTTTGCACAAATCCTCCATCTATTCCTCCTTCATATCCGCAACTATTCTGCGCCGCGAAGATTGGGAGCAAATTGAGGATAAAAGCCTGTACCTCGACTCCTCCTTTAACCAAATCTATTGGCAGTATGCCATGCTGGAGCGAAATCCCAAATTTTGCGTCGTACACCGCAGCATGTTCACCTATGCCGGCAACGATACCGCCAGCTACAACTTCGGCAAGGTGTTCATTGACAGCTACCAGCGGATATTGCAGCATTTTGCGGGGCGGGGTTTATCAGAAGACGGCATCCGGGCCGACAAACAGCGGGTCTTCTATTCCTTCATATTGCCATGGTTCCAGCGCTTTGCAGCCAGCGGCTCCGGGAAGCTGGAAGGTTTCGAGTCCTATTTCAACGAGCATTATGGGAGCGAGCCCTATTACCTGGAGGCTCTGGAACAGATTCATCGCATAACCTCCAGGCACGCCTCTTCATAAGCTATTATTCATAGATCGGCGACTGGCCTGTACCTTCCGATCCGACGCTCATGGCATAGAAGAACTCTCCGAAACGCTCGCGTCTCAGAGGGTTCTTCTATCCTTTCAAAGTCAAGGAGATTTCAAAAATCGGGTATACTTGGCTTGACCGATTGTAACGCTTACTTTATTGAAAAATACTGGCGGCTGTGTTGCGGGGGAGCGCTTTTGCCGGACAGGCGCATTCTCCCGCAACACCTCCTCCGTAATTTCGATTCGCGGTCTGCCTGCAAGTTCTCCTGCTATGTCCTTCAACTCTTGCCAGTCCTGATTATCCACTTCCCTGTTCGGCTGTTGTTCTTCATAGTCTGCAATTATTTCAAAATCTTCAAAGTCTTCAAAGTCTTCAAAGTCTTCACTTCGCTCTTGATCCCGTCGTGCGAAATCATGCGGGTCTTCCGGCAGCATACAGGTTTCTTCCTTCATTTGCGGCTGTATGTAACAGGAACTCAAATCATTCAGGCTGTCCAGGATACGGTTTGAGCAATACCGGTTTTGAAGCGGCTTTTGCGATAGTAGAGTCTTGAACCGATCCAGTTCCGGCAGCATTTCATAATGCAGGTATGCATGCCCGCTGCCATGGTCGGTATCGACAGCATGTCTACCCATTTCGGCATCCACATAGGCCATCGAATTTTGCTTTCTCTGACTTTGAATATGAAGTTGGACGAGCGTATGCAGCATATCCATCATTTGAAATTCAAGGAGCCGGTTTTCCCTATTCGACCCTTCAACGGCCCGTTCTGCCAGTCCTGTGCAAATACAGATAACAGAGGCGGTCAACCGCTTGAGAGAAGGCTTATAATCGAGGGCTGTTATGCTCTCCACAGTCTCCACCTCTTATCACCATTCATCGTATTCCTCCCATTCCGCATACCTCATGTCCTCCAGATCATCCGGCACCTGGCGCCGCCCCCCGTTGTGCTCGCCCCGATCTCTGCTCTCCGCAATATAATGGCCGTCCGCTCCCTGCAACTCCAGTTGAAGTACCGTATCAAGCTTTTTGAGCAGCATCCATTCCGCCATGACGACAGAATCCATGAACTGAATGACAGAATGGTTAAATTTAATAATGTCTTCAATTGAAGAGACGCCGCGGCCAAGATTCTCTTCTGAAAAGGTACGGATGTGCTCCGCTTCCGTATCCAATAGTCTAGATAGTGCTTTTTCCTCCGATGCAATGGATTCGATCAGATGAGATACTGCTTCGTTCATTGTTGGGATGGGCTGGGAGGGTACCTTTCCTTTGATCTCCATCTTGATCCTCCTTTGCTCCTACTCTTCGATACACTCCTCTATAAATTCACAATGCCCTTCCAGTTTCAGGACGTCCTCCAGCTTAAAATGGAGCAGCATCTGATTCTTGATTACATTTCGAAGCAACCGGTCCACACTGTCATTGATCCGTATGGCGTCGCCCAGGCTGAAGCAATGCTCATGAATAACCTTTTGCAACTTTTCCGCTTCGGCATTAATAATATGGGACAGACCGATTTCTTCCAGAGCGATAGAAGTAAGAAGAAGATTGACAACCTCGGGCCTTTTCAAAATAATTTCAGGCGTAATATCCGGGACATTCGGCATACTCATCGCTTTCATCTTCCTTTCATTATGTAATGCGTCTCGTGCCATCCGCGCTATTGATCATAAGTGCCTGCTTGAACCGTTAGTCCAACATGGCGCTCATTCGGCAAGAAAACAAGCGGCAGTGGAGGCTCTCAGGTATGTAACCCGAGACCGAAAATGTAACAAGACGTCCTGCATGGGACGATCATAATTTACAAACCTCTTTTTTGAAGCAACCGATCTATATAAGTTGAACGAAAGAAACGGGAGCAGGCCTTGCCTGACTTTCTTTCGTTCAACTTATATATAATTCTGCAACTATATATATGAACAGTTTGTTTATTCCATGAGCGTTACCCAAAGAAATTATAAAAAAAGACGTGTCAAGGACAGATCCGCAATGATCGTCGCCCTCGCACACGCCCTTACAAACTGTGAATGAATTCAAACCGTCACCGACACATGGGCTAGAACCGAATCCAGCTTCTGCTGCAGCAAAATCTCCTTTCTTACGACCTCCTGCAAAGTCCGCCTCACACTTTCATCAATGGTCAGCAAGTTCGACAAAGTTGCCGGCGGCGTTAACCCCGGGCCTAATGTGCCGACGACAAATTGAATTTTCTCGGCCTCCGCATTTATTACGTGAGCCAAAGCCAGCTCCTCCAAAGCAATGGAAGCCAAGAGCAATGATATTGTCTGGCCAATCGTAATCGAAATCGTAGGGGTAATATTAGGTATAGACGCTTGAGACAAAGCCAATCACCTCTTTTGAAATATTGAGTGATAAACACCCGTAGAGCACACTGTAAACAAATGAACCTCTGAAATCGCTCTGCCGTTCGCCTTCCTTTCTTTGTTTTTTTATGTATATGACACACTGCTTATCTTTCTGAACTAAAAAAATTCAGAAGATGCAAACATGCCGGTTCTGGCGATAGAAGCCGTTTCAGCTCATTTAGAAAGGGAACTTTATAAATGTATATATTTTAAAAAAAGCAAACCATACCTGGATGCAGTATGGCTTGCTTATGATTGTTGTTAGTTGATTGCTACTCCCGCGCTTGCATATCCAGCCAAAGTAGTCGCCAGAGCAATACCTGTAGTTGTAACCGAGAATACCAGCAACAAACGAGTCTGTGCAGTTACAGGAATTGCGAGTCCCGTAGCGATGTTGTTGATTGTTGTGCCGATAGTAACCAACCCGGCTAATGGAGGAAGTGTAACACTGGCGCCCGGAATCGGACTGAAGGTATTATTCGGTGTGGTGGAGCTGTAAAGTTGGGCTGTAACTGATGCCGCGCCAGCCAGAGTAATACCTGCTGTCACACTGAAAAATGCTGCAATCGACGTAATTGTCCCCGCGCGCGGCGCCGAGAACGCAAAGTTAAGCAGTGTGCCCGCAGCCCCTGTCAGGTCGATTGTCGTTCCAACAAGTGTAACGCCAGCTACCGAGTTGCCGAAACCTACCAGACTTGTCGTACCAGCCAGACCGCCTGCCAACGTCGTGAGAATAGCTGGAACTCCAGAAGCATATGGGATAATAGCACCCGATCCGGCGACTCCCGTAACTCCTGTCGTTCCGGTCGTTCCTGTTGCTCCTGTAACCCCTGTCGCTCCCGTGGCTCCCGTGGCTCCTGTTTCTCCAGTGACTCCCGTGGCTCCCGTGGCTCCGGTCGTTCCTGTTGCTCCGGTTACTCCTGTTGCTCCAGTGACTCCTGTCGTTCCCGTTGCTCCGGTTACTCCTGTTGCTCCAGTGACTCCTGTCGCTCCTGTCGTTCCGGTCGCTCCAGTTACTCCTGTTGCTCCAGTGACTCCCGGGTCACCTGTTGCTCCTGTCGTTCCCGTGGCTCCCGGGTCACCTGTTGCTCCTGTCGTTCCCGTGGCTCCGGTCGCTCCTGTTGCTCCTGTCGCTCCTGCAGCCCCTGTCGCTCCAGCTCCGGTTGGGCCTGCAGGCCCCGTGGGTCCTCCCGCAGGTCCTGTAGGTCCAGTTACACCAGTAGGACCCTGCAAGGTTGCAGCTCCTAAAGCACTATCCAATTTAGATTGAAGAAGCAGTTCCTTCTTGATAGTGCTGTCCAATGTAGCTCTAACACTTTGGTTTACAGCAAGTACGTCGCTGATTGTAGCACCAGGACCGCTAATGCCTGGAAGTGTTCCTAACACGAATTGAATCTTTTCGCCCTCTGCATTAATAATATGGCTTAGACCGATTTCCTCAAGAGCGATAGAGGAAAGAATTAAGTTTATGGCATCATCCCTGGTAATCGTAATGTTAGGACTAATATTAGGAATATTCGGTTGAGACATGTTTCATCCAACTCCTTCTTCAATTTAATACATTACAATTTATTCCTTCCCCTGCGTGAAGGAAACACCTTCCCCAAACTTTTCTTTCCCCTAGCTGTATCCGTAACATCGTCCACTGTTCAAATCGTGCTGGAATGGTCAAAGACGCCCTGCCGTCCTTTTAATTTGCTGTTCTTATACGTATAACAATGGGAATATAATGTAGTAAATGATTATAAGGAGTTGGAGCTATGGGGGGGCCTTCACTATCGCTGTGCATGATTGTCAAGAACGAAGCGGCCTCTATTGGCCGTTGTCTGGACAGTGTCAAAAATATTGTGAATGAGATTGTGATCGTAGATACGGGCTCCAGCGACAATACCTTAGAAATCTGTAAAACATTTGATGCACAGGTATTCAGCTTTCCATGGAACGACAGCTTTGCTGAAGCACGCAATTTTGGCCTGAATCATGCCCGTGGCGACTGGATTATGTGGCTGGATGCAGACGAACAGTGCACAATCTCTGATTTGAAAGCATTTAGTGAGCAGTTAAAACAAGAGACTGAACTGATATATGCAGTCCACTTGGTCAATTACATCGGGAAAGATACAAACCCCGATCACGCCTTCCACATTACACAGCCTCGGCTGATTCGCAACCATCGCGGCTTCAAATTCATCAACCGCATTCATGAAACCTTTGACTTGACGAATGCGGCTCCTTATCTGCTGAACCAAAACATACCTGTTATTTCTGCAGTATTTCATCATTATGGATATATGGATGATGTGATTTACGCAAAAAACAAAGTGCATCGAAATATCGCCTTGCTCCAACGCGAAATCAGTGATCAGACCCACTCACCTTGGATGGAATACCATTTGGCAGTTGAATATGCCCGCTTACAATATTATGAAGAATCATTCAAATTTGTGAACCTTTCTATAGCCCGTTTTGTCGAGAGCCAGCTAATGCCTCCTTCTCTTCTCTACCGACTCAAATATTCCGTGTTAATTGCTTCAGGGAATCTGCAGCCTGCACAGGAAGGGATTGAAAAAGCGCTTCTCCTCTACCCGGACTATATCGATTTGCATTTTTATAAAGCACTCATTTTGTATTTGATGAACCAATTTGACGAAGCGTTGGAGCAATTCGAACATTGCCTGGCGATCGGCGATCAAATTACGTCCCACTTGTCGCTGAAAGGGACCGGAAGCTTTCAGGCATGGTACTATAAGGGTCTGTGTTATGAGCAATTGGGTTGTCCAGACAAGGCCGCCGATGCTTATCAGAAAGCTGCAGATCTATCTTGCGGCTATGAGCCTGCCATAAACGCATTAAAGAAGCGTCATTCCGATAGCGCAACTAACCGGCTGTTCTCAGACCTGCTTTTATGATCCGCTTGGATACTTCACCTCATAGCTTGAATAAACTGTCGAAACCAGTGGAACTGCGACCCGCAAGAAGGACGCTTTGAAGACAATAGCCATCTTGTGGTCACAGCTCACAGTCTCCTGACAACGACAGTTTTTTTAACCGGTCTAGCTCAGTCTAATGATCGATATTCCTGTAGGCGCTGACGAAGCCAGCGTTGCAGTACCCACCAAGCCGAACAATTGAAGCTCAATTGTAGAGCTTGGCGAAGGAACGTTAACTATGAAGCTGGCATTGAACGCTGTTAAACTTACGACCGGCGAAATAACAGACTGTGGAACAGCTGTCCCGTTCAATAAAACCCTTGAACTTACAAGAAGCCCTGCCGTCAAGTTTATCGAGTACGAAATAAAGTAGTTCCCCGCATTTGCAAGCGTAAATACGGTATTGCCTCCATTGATGGTAACGCCTGCCCCAATAACCTGATTGTTCGGTACAGTGACGTCCGTACCGCCGAGGGCTACGAGAATTAATGTTCCAGAGGTATTACTGCCGAAGGCAGAGTTCGCTGTCAGACTTGTGCCCGTTACCCCCGTCACTCCGGTTACCCCAGTAGCTCCCGTCACTCCGGTTACTCCCGTCACTCCGGTTACCCCGGTGACTCCCGTTACTCCCGTTACTCCTGTGGCCCCGGTTACCCCGGTGACTCCTGTCACTCCGGTTACCCCGGTAGCTCCCGTCACTCCCGTTACCCCGGTAGCTCCCGTCACTCCGGTTACCCCGGTAGCTCCCGTCACTCCCGTTACCCCGGTAGCTCCCGTCACTCCCGTTACCCCGGTAGCTCCCGTCACTCCGGTTACTCCCGTCACTCCGGTTACCCCGGTAGCTCCCGTCACTCCCGTTACCCCGGTAGCTCCCGTCACTCCGGTTACCCCCGTCACTCCGGTTACTCCGGTTACCCCGGTGACTCCCGTCACTCCGGTTACCCCGGTGACTCCTGTCACTCCCGTTACCCCGGTTACCCCGGTGACTCCTGTCACTCCGGTTACCCCAGTAGCTCCCGTCACTCCGGTTACCCAGGTAGCTCCCGTCACTCCGGTTACCCCG
>NZ_JAELUP010000089.1:0-86946 GCF_016424485.1 Paenibacillus roseus | reverse complement strand
CCCCGGTGACTCCTGTCACTCCGGTTACCCCGGTAGCTCCCGTCACTCCCGTTACCCCGGTAGCTCCCGTCACTCCGGTTACTCCCGTCACTCCGGTTACTCCCGTCACTCCCGTTACCCCGGTAGCTCCCGTCACTCCGGTTACTCCGGTTACCCCGGTGACTCCCGTCACTCCCGTTACCCCGGTTACCCCGGTGACTCCTGTCACTCCGGTTACCCCAGTAGCTCCCGTCACTCCGGTTACCCCGGTAGCTCCCGTCACTCCGGTTACTCCCGTTACTCCGGTTACCCCGGTTACTCCCGTCACTCCCGTTACCCCGGTAGCTCCCGTCACTCCGGTTACTCCCGTCACTCCGGTTACCCCGGTAGCTCCCGTCACTCCCGTTACCCCGGTAGCTCCCGTCACTCCCGTTACTCCCGTTACTCCGGTTACTCCCGTCACTCCGGTTACTCCGGTTACCCCGGTGACTCCCGTTACTCCGGTTACCCCGGTTACTCCCGTTGTTCCAGTAGCCCCAGTTGCTCCTGTTGCCCCGGTCGCTCCCGCTGCTGCAAGCAACAAATAGTCAGGCGATATCCCTGGCGTGCCTGTCGGCGGAGCTGTCACCACGATATATGTGCTTCCACCAAATGTGACTACTTGACCGACCAGATAGCCTGGGGCCGCCAATGGGTCAAATATCACTGCCCCTCCTAATCCGATACCTGTTGCTCCCGTGGCTCCTGTCGGACCCGTTGAACCGATTGCGCCTGTGGTCCCTGTTGCCCCGGTTGGACCCGGTGGACCGCCAAAAGGACCTGTTGGACCCGTTGGGCCGGTTGGGCCTGACAATACCGATGCATTCAAAGCGCTATCCAGCTTGGACTGCAGGAAAAGCTGACTCTTTGTTGCACTATCAATTGTCGAACGAACGCTGTCACTTACTGCCAAAACATCACTAATTGTTGCGGGCGGACTGCTTACCCCCGGCAATGTCCCCAATACAAACTGAAGGTTTTCCCCGCCGGCATTGAGAATATGGCTTAGTCCTAACTCCTCCATTGCGATGGAAGACAGTATAAGATTAACGGCGTCTTCTCGCGTCAACGTAATATTTGGAGTAATATTAGGAATGTTAGATTGCGACATGAATCCACCTCCCTACACGGTAATTAATAATGCACAAAATAGAATATGGCAAATAAATATCCGTTGAACCGGGCATTCCTATCATTTTATTGATTTTTAGGTAGAAGATAAAACCAGTTCACTTCTATTTTGTGACCGCATTAAGGAGGACTGATTGCTAGTTTTACTCTCCTTTCTAAACTCCGGAACTCCATTTTTCGAGATTCAAGCTTGTTTATCATCATGCGCAAGCTTTTGCAATCTCTCCCTGGCTTCGTCATACCCCGGATATAGGTCAATGGCTCTCTTGTAGAACACTTTGGCCCCCTCCATGTCCCCGGACTCCTCCCGGCATCGCCCAATTAAATACAGCGCATAAAAGCTGCCGACTCCTTTCAGGATCAAATAAGGAAGCCGTTCCTCCCCAAGCTCGAGACAATAGCGGAATGCTGCCTCGGCAGCCTCATATTTCTCCTTTATGAACAAAATAACCCCTCTATAGTAATGAAGATCCGTATAATCCGGATAAAGCTGAATCGCTCTGTCAATTCCTTGTTCTGCACTGCCAATACTCCCAAGTGCAAGCAAAATATCATATTTCATTTTGTAGATCAGCGACGGAGGCAGTTTGCCTGCCGACACAAATCGCCTGATCGAGATGTTCAGGTTTGCAAATGCCTCTTCGTATTGGTTTACCCGGTAATATTCACTTGCCAAATGATAATCCACCCATGGACTGTAGTCTTCGTTGGCCTTTTCTCGCTCCAGCAGAGATAAATTGCGATGATGCTTGTTCTTCTCCCCGGTTATAGCGTCCATATAGCCATAATGGTGAATGCGCGCCGGCAGCTGCCTAAGCTCCAATGCATCATCCGGGATTTGACCGACCTGAAGCTGCTCATGAATAGCACCAGCAAATCGCAGCCCCGCACCGTTACGGAACACTCTATGTTGGGCGGCAAAGTACGCCCTATTCGGATCTGCAGGCTCTTTGCCATAATAATTGATGATCGGGACCGCCCACAAAAGAGGGGTGCTCTGCTCCAGGCTGCTCCGCCATAGCTGCTCGTCCTCCACCTCCAGCTCTTCATCCGCATCCAACCACAAAATCCATTTGCCCGCTGCCTTGCCCAGACCATAGTTGCGCGCTTCGGCAAAGCTGGCTGTCCACTTGAAGTCATAGATTTTTGCCTTATGCTTCCGACAAATTTCCTTCGTTCTGTCGGTCGAACCTGTATCTACAATAACAATCTCATCCACATATCTATCCGCTTTCTCCAATGTCCTGCCGATAACGGCCTCCTCATTTTTAACAATCATGCATAGTGACACATTCACCTGTCGACTCAAGCGAGTTCCCCCTTCTTCCTGAACGGCTGTTTTCTGCTTTTTCGGCGTCGTTTTGCGCAACCCATATTTTAAATCCGGCTTAGAAGACTGCAATTGCCAGCCTAAGGTTTTCCTTTCTTGAAGTAATATAAAAAAGCAGCCAGTCATATGCATGTTTCTAAAAAAACAATATGGAGGCAGGGAGGCGTTGCTGTTGACCCGCTCAATTACAGACAGAATCCGGTTAAATAACGGCACGGAAATGCCATGGCTTGGCCTCGGCGTCTGGAAGGTCAGGGAAGAGGAAAAGCTGATCCGCTCTGTACGAACCGCTCTTGATTACGGATATCGGAGTATTGATACTGCAACCATCTATGGAAATGAGGCGGAAGTCGGCAAAGCGATCCGGCAATCGGGAGTGCCGCGCGAAGAATTGTTTGTGACCACGAAGCTCTGGAACACAGAGCATGGCTATGAGCGTACAATCAGCGCCTTTGAGGAAAGCCTGAAGCAGTTGAAGCTTGACTATATTGACCTGTACCTGATTCACTGGCCGGTTCGGGATGCATTCACGGAAACTTGGCGCGCTTTCATTAAATTGTATGAGGAAGGCAAAATCAAGGCGATCGGGGTAAGCAATTTCCAGACTCATCATCTGGAGGAAATAATCGCAACAAGCGACATCCTTCCAGCGGTTAACCAGATTGAGCTTCATCCTCGGCTTACACAGAAGCCCTTGCTGAACTTCTGCCGGAACCGCGGCATTCAGGTGGAAGCATGGAGCCCGCTTATGCGGGGGAGACTTATGGATGAACCGGTTCTTACTGAGCTTGCGTCCCGGCTCAATAAATCCGTCGCGCAAATTATCTTGAGGTGGAATCTGCAGCTTGGCATTGCAACCATTCCCAAATCCGTTACAACGACGCGTATTATCGAGAATGCCGGTATTTTCGATTTCGAGCTTTCCGATGAAGCGATGCTTGCCATTGACGGGTTAAATCAGGATATAAGGACAGGAGCCCACCCGGATTTTTTTGATACACCCAAATAAGTCCTGGAGGTTGCTTTTACCCCATCCAGCTTGATTTGCACAATAAATATTCCTCATTTGGATTTCAAAAAAAGCCAAGGCAACTCTTTGCGTTTGAACAAAGAGACCTTGGCTTTAGTGAAATACTTTATAAGCCCGAACTTGCGCCTTGTTGACGACTGACCGCGCGCTTCTTTGGTCTCGGCAGCAAATTCCGACCGATAACACCGAGCAGGATGCAGAGGCCGCCAATATAGTGGAACCATTCCAGATGCTCATTTAATACGATTACTCCCGCCAAAATCGAGATCAGAGTCGCCAAATTGGCAAATACGCTCATCTGCGACGCCTCCAGCTTGGACAAGGCGAAATTGGACAGATACGACGTCAGAAGCGAGGACAGAATACCCAGATACAAAATGGCCATTAAAAATGGCAGCTTCGCAAATGGAGCAAAGTATTGCCCAAGTGCCCCCTGCCGCAAATGCTCGCCCAGCGCCATCGCATTGAACAGTACAAAGCCTGCTGCAGTCATTACATACGTTAATGTAAAAACATCCCATTTGCCCCCCAGCTTGCGGGCCATTACATTGTAGCCGGCAGAGGAGAGCGATGACAGCAGGATCAGTAAGCTCCCGATCAGACTGGAAGAACGTACATCCAACCCTTTCAGCATAAAGATAAACATGACGCCAAATACGGAGACAAGTGTTGCCGCAAGCTGCCAGCCGCGGGTCCGCTCCTTCAGAAAATAAGCGGCGAGCAGCATGGTGAAGATCGGGATCGCTGCTTGTATAATTCCCGCTTCCGAAGTTGTAGTATAGACCAGTCCAAATACCTGAAAGGTAAAGAACAAGACGGGGTAAAATAAAGCGAGAGGCAGGATATACAAGAGATCTTTTTTCCATTTAATTTGAAGTCGAACCCATCCAAACAGGATCGGTATCGTTGCCGCTGCAAACGACAAGGTAAAACGATGTGCCAAAATATCCAATGGCCCTGCGTCCTCCAGGGCGATTTTTACAAATATAAACGAAAAGCCGATAATAACGGAGTACATTAAAGCGGCAGCATAACCGCTGGTTCGATTCTGATTCATCGCTTTCACCTTCTGTCTGTCCTTATCCATTCGGACTTTTTGTCATGCTGCGCAGCATCCATACTCTGATCTTACCCGGCACTCACCTGTGATACAATAGTAGAAAACATAATCTGTACCGATACAGAATATAGACTGAGGGATACGATGACTAAATATATGATGCTGCTTGCTGATTTGGAAACATGGATCGATCATGCAAAGCAAGGGGATAAACTCCCCTCCATCCGTTTGCTTGCCCGTCAATACAATTACAGCCACAGCACCATCATCAGAGCTCTGCAAGAGCTGGAACAGCGTCATTTGGTTTACTCTATTCCCAAGAGCGGATTCTTTGTTGTCAAAAACACGAAAGACGTTAAGGAGAAGCAATCTTCCTTACTGGATTTTGTTTCCGCCTCACCAGACCCCGACATCTTTCCTTATGTGGATTTCCAGCACTGTATGAATAAAGCCATCGATACTTACCGCAGCGAGCTGTTCATATACGGGATGCCCCATGGACTTCCCGCCCTGATACAGGTTATCCAGAAGCAGTTAATGTCCTATCAGGTTTTTGTGAACACAAGGCAAATCATCATAACCTCTGGAGTGCAGCAGGCGCTTTCCATTTTGAGCGAACTTGAATTTCCAAGCGGGAAGCAGAAAGTACTGGTAGAACAGCCCGGCTACCATTTGTTAATGGAGCTGCTGGAGACGCGCGGCATTCCTGTAGCGGGGATCAACCGGACAGCGAAGGGTATCGATCTGGATGAGTTGGAGCAGTTATTTCGAACCGGGAACATCAAATTCTTCTATACGATACCCAGATTTCATAATCCGCTTGGCAGCTCGTATGATGAAGAGACGAAGCAGAAAATTGCGGAACTCGCCGAGCGCTACGATGTATATATTGTCGAGGATGACTACATGGGCGACTTTGAGCAAAATTCTAAGTCCGACCCCATCTATGCCTACAGCCGCGCCTCCCGTGTCATCTATTTGAAAAGTTATTCTAAAATTATTTTCCCGGGTCTACGGGTCGGGGCGGCTATCCTGCCTGAATCGCTAGTCGAGGCATTTACCCGATATAAGCGAATTCTCGATATAGATAGCGCGGCAATGTCACAGGCAGCGCTTGAAATATATATCAAAAGCGGCATGTTTGCCCGTCACCGGGCACGTGTAATTTCCTCCTATGCGGAAAAAGCCCTTGTACTGGACAGCGCCTTAAAGCATTTGGCCGAGCTTCATCCGGAGCTGGTAGCCTATATACCGCCAGCACAACCCATGATCCTAAATCATTTTTTGCTCAAAAAAAGAGCGCTGACCGGCAAGTTGATCAGTGCATTGAAGCAAAAATCAATACTGCTGGGCTCCATGGAGCCCCATTATTTGCATAGCTTTGAGCAACTTCCGATTGTCAAGCTGAATGTCTCCCAGCTTAACATCAATCAAATTCAGGCAGGGATGGAGCAGTTATCCCTGATAATTTCCCGGATGAGAGACTAGGGCAGCAGCTGCGGATTACGCTCAAGCAGCCCTTCTCCGTACAGATTGTCAAGCTGCAATTCTGGCATGTGGATATATCCGATATAGCAGCCGCATTTGCCCATGCCGCAGGCACGCTCTTGAGACAGCCCCTCCAGCCCGTCACGATAAAGGTTTCCGATAACCTTGCGATCCTGATAGCATCGCTTCACCTGACCCGAGCCCTGAACATAAAACACCTGCGATCCGGTCTGGCACGATTTGCCCAGACTCTCATAGTCCGGAATATTCCACCTGAAATACGGATCAATTGATGCCAGAAGGTCGATTTCCTCTACAGTATAGCGATTGCCATTATCCTTGAAAGCATTGATCCACAAATATACATCCTCAGGCAGTGCCCGTCGCAACGAATCTATTGGCTCAAAAGCGCTGCGAACGCCCACCGAGCCGACACTAAAACGCAGGCCGCGATTGTACAGCTCCATACACTGCGCTACAAAGCGACTCTCTTCCGTCTGCCCCGGATGATAGCTGGCCCAGAAGGAAACCTTCTCCGGATTCAGCTGCGATGTCCAATCCAGCTTGACCGAAAGATTTGTCTGCACCGTTATCTTGTCGATATGCTTCATGCCGGACAGTTCAATCATCGCTTCCCGATACCAGCGATGAAGCAATGCCTCGCCATATGGATTGAAGAAGACGGACAACCGGTGGCCCAACTTCCCCTGCACACGGACCCAGCTCATGAACTTTTCCAACTGGCTGCGGTCACGGGCAAGCGTCTCCTTGCTGTCGATATGTTTGCTGAAAGGACAGTAAGGACAGTCATAGTTGCAGGAGGACAGCGTTCCGCGATAGTATAACACAGCCTTCATACAACCACATATCCTTCCATCTGTTCTCGCACGGCATCGGAGATCAGCCAGTCGCCGATCGCATCCGAGTACGCCATCCCTTCGTCTGACAAGCTCAAATTCCCGCTTTCCACCAGTGCGAGTCCGGTCGCAAGCAACCGCTCCAGCTGCGGCAAATCCTCCAGCACACGGGTCCCGAAACGTTGCTCATACGCGTCCAGCACCAGCCCTTCCTTATGCAGCAGCGCCTTGAGCAGGAATCGACGCCGCTGCTCCGCCTCATTCAGAATAAAGCCGTAATCCGCTGAACGGTAGCTCTCGGCAGATACATAATCGGCTATGATGCTTTGTGTAGCGGCACGGCTCACGCCATATCGGGAAGCGTAATGGACCCCGCGCGTATACGACCGGGCGCCGCAGCCTAGTCCGACCATTCCTTCCTCCTGGCAGCTATAGTGAAGCACCTGCTTGGCTCCAATAGCCGCAGGCCTAGCAAATCTGCGCATCGAGAACTGCTCATAACCTCGGGAAAGCAGCAGATCACGGGCTGCATAGTAGCACTGCAGACGGATATCCTCCCCCTGCTCCATAATTTGCTCCGGCTTCACAATCGTATGCTCGCGCGTATAAAGCGGGTAAATGAACAGTTCTCCCGGCTCATAACTCAAGGCTCTTTCTACAGAATAGAGCCAGGACTGCACAGTCTGCCCCGGCAATCCGTAGATCAGATCCAGATTCAGCAGCGGAAATTGAAAGGCCGTCAGCTTCTCCAGCGCCGCTTCTACCAGACTCGGCTTCTGCGGACGATAGATTGCGGCAGATTCCGCCTCTACAAAGCTCTGGATGCCCATGCTCACCCGGTCGACGTGATGCGCCCTCAAGATTTGCAGCCGCTCTTGGGTAACCGTATCCGGAGAGGCTTCCACGGAAATCGACGCCTGCTGCGGGTTCAAGCCAAGTATGTTCTCCGCAATATGGAACAGCCGCTCCAGCTGCCGTGGCTCCAGCAGTGTCGGAGTTCCTCCGCCTATTGCAAATCTGGCCCAAGGCTTGCCGTGCATAAATTCCGCCCATTGTTCAGCCTGACGCTCAAGCGCATCCACGTACTCCTTATGGACATCCGCGCGCCGATCAGGCAGTGTGAACAGATTGCAGAACCCACAGCGCACCGCACAGAACGGAATATGCATATACAAAAAATAGCTGTCCGCCTGCTCAGCTTCCCAAAGTTTGGACAGCGGAATCGCCGGCTCAATCGGCTGGTAGGCGGTTTTATGCGGGTAGGAATACAAATAGGAGCGGTATGGAGCATCTGCAAGCTCCCGGGTCCACTGCATAAGCTCCCCAACCGTCCCGTATTGGCGAACCGACATACAATCTCCTCCTTGTCTTGATCGCGGACGAATCTCCCGCTGACTGATAAGCAAATCTGTATAGAGCCAGGCGTATTTAGGTTGAGCCGAAATGGAATTCATACAGGCTAAAGGAAAAATTCCCGGTAAGGCACATTCCAGACGACCTCGTGCGCCAGCCGATGGCCCTGATAGCCATCCTCGCCATAAGCCGTGCCATGGTCGGAGAACGCCAGACAAAACGCAGGTCCGCGCTCGCGCATGGCATCAAATAACGGACCGAGCTGCTGATCCACATACCGGATCGCCGCCCGCTGCGTCGCTACCGAATCTTGCCGCGCTCCCGGAACATAATAATGGTTCGGCCCATGAATGGCTGACACATTCAGAAACAGGAACAGCCGCTGCTTCGGATCAGCTTCACGAAGCAATTTCAGCGCATGATTGACCTGATGTTCAGTCGAGCGCGGATTCGTCACACCGAAGGTCATGCGCCAATAGCTCTCCTGGAAATAGCCGGGCAGCACGCGGGCCAGCGGTACCTTCTTGGTAAAGAAAATAACCCCGCCGATGCAAATCGTGCGGTAGCCTTCCGCCGACAGACCGGATACAATATCCGGAGCATCGAACAGCCAGGTCCGGGGATCAGTCCTTAAGCCCGTATGTTTGGAGTGGAACAGCCGGACATGCGAATTCTTGTCTGTATTGGCAGGCGTAGGCAGGAACCCGCCAAAGAAAGCGTGATGCGCCGCATACGTGAAACTGCCGGGCGTATGGCGCTTCTCCCAGGGACCGCTGCCGCACAAATTGGGGCAATTCGTCTCCTCCAGCTTGGCTACGTCATAACGCAGCGTATCCAGTGTAATCATCAAGATATCATGGCTGCCGACAACCTGGTTCATATCTGTAATCATGCTTGCTCATCCTTTGATCATTTACTCGCGCGGCTGTCAGCTGCTATTCCTGATGTCTCTCATGGTTTCATTTGCCATTCGTATGGATTCAACTCCTCGTGCAACACCCCATACAACAGATCGCCGAACGGATTGACATCAATGATGTAAGGGAGTCGGGAGCCCGAACGGACAAGTACATCAACGCCTGCGACGGAAGAACCGGGGAAGGCGGCCATTGCTGCTTCGGCGGCGAGCGCGGCACGCTCGATATGCTGCGTGGACAGGCCCGTCTGCTCGACCGCCAGCCGGCGGTTGCGAAGGTGCAGATTCGTGATCGGAGAACGGCTCAGCCGCGCAATCCTGTGGCAGGCTCTGCCCGCGACAACAAGTTGCCGGATATCGAAAGAAAAGCCGGCAATTCCTGCCTTGGGAATCCACTCCTCCATATGTACGCCTTCCCCGCACAGCCAATCCACTAATCCGCGAATGGTCGCATGGTCGGCATATTGCTTAAGCCGACCGGAATTGTACAGAATCTGCATACCATCCCGCTGCTCAATGCCGATTGTTGTCACCGCTTTCTCCGCTCCAGTCAGAGGGTGACGCTGATAGGCGATAACACCACTTGCGCCCGAGCCCGTAGCCAGCTTGAGGAACAGCCGGTTCATCCGATCCTGCTCCATTTCCCGAATCATATGCTCATAGCAGCTGATTGCGCTACCGGAGGCCAGTCTCCGCGGAATGTCAATCCCGCATGCACCCAGCCTTTGCTGACAGGCCCGCTTGTCGAACATGACTGCAACCTCTTCCGGCGCATTCACCCAGACGGCCTTCGGCCACAAGCGAATCACCTCACGACTGATCATAGCCAGCAGACGGCAGTAGCCACGGAACCATTGGCCGGGATACGTGATTCGGCCCTTCTCCTGCGGCAGCAATGCAGCCTCTGCGGCGCTAATCCCGGTACGCCTTGCTGCTGCGGACAGCGGCAACAGGCTGTCGTCCCCCTCCCTGTCGTGCGCGCCAAGACCAATCAAGGACCGCTCTACATCGGCTTGCTCCCCCGGAGCATCCAATCGAATAAGCAGCCCTTGATCTTCAGCTTGCGGCAGACGCGAAGCAAGCAGGCGGGATATGGCTTCCCCGCCTGCTTCAGCAGCTTGCAGAAGCTCCAGGTAAGTCACCAGCACTGCAGGTTTGAGCCCCCACCTGCTTCGGGCTTCCTGAAGTCCCAGTGTTCTTCTGTTGCCGGGATTGCCGATTAGCAGCATCGTTGCGGCCCGACTTTGTTCCCCCTGCTTCACCGTCAGGCTACTCCGTAAGGGCGGGATAACGCCAGTCATCCTCATCATCGGAAGCCCGCTGGTCATCGACATTCACGTTCATGCCTGTGGCTTTCCACCGTTGTATCATTTCATCGCTCATGTAGTGATAATTCAAATCCAGATAGGCAAGCTTCCGAACCCGTTCACTATTGATCAGCGCCTCGGCTCCCTCATCGCTCAACGTGCCGAGAGACAAGTCAAGGATGTGCAGTTGATCCAGAATCGGCGCGTTCGCAGCAGCCTTGGCAATCTCATCCTGAATGTCGCTGTCTTTAAGACCAAGGTAGGTCAGTTTAGGGAAGCGGCCCTGCTCCAGGAACGGCAGGATATCCTCCAGCTTCCCGTCGAAGCCGTAATCTTCCACCCCAAGATACAGCTCCAGCTTCTTCAACTCGGGTAGACGGGCACTGCGGATCTGCTCCACGACTTCAAGCGGAAGTCCGCCGCATATAATGACCAACTCTTCCAGCGCATCATGCTCCAGATCCGGCAGCGCAAGTCCGGTGCTTCCTTTTATTATAAAAGATTGGAGCTTCGGGAATGCCTGTAGCACCGGTGTCAGATCAGACTGTACAATCCAGGATACTTCGCAGTCCTCGAAACTCATATCGCCAATAAACAGCTTGCGAAGCTGTGGAAAAGAATCTTTATTGCGAATCAAGGCATCCAGAAAAGTATCGGGGCTGTTCTGGTAAGCTTCCCCCCAATCCCCGATCGTCAGTGCTGTCAGTGTGCCGCTCTCGGGCTTTTGCGCCAGCTCGTTAATCAGGTTATCCATACGCTGTCCGCTCTCATAGCTATCATAATCAATAGTAAGACGAATTTCCGCCATACAACCGGACCTCCAATCATAAGTCATGCCATTGTTAACTTATCACGGCGTACAATTCCTCGTCAAACACCTGCCGATTCATGCAGTCCCGGCGCCCCGAATTTCTGCTTCCAGTGACGCTCTCTTCATCCTTCACATTCTCCCGGCCAAAGCGGGCATATCCTATGTACGAGTAACTGTCAGCCCAACGATCAAAGAAGAGAAGCCTGTCAAATTGTATCCACGTCTGATACAGATGCATAAGCAAGCTTCTCGGCTGCTCAATCGACCTTGATGCCGTTAAGGCAATATCTTTATTAGATCCTTATGCCGCTCTCCAGAAGGTTGCGGTCCCAATTGACACCATCCTGGCTTTAGGAGGCGTTTGCACCAGGGTCAAAATAATATTCAACAGGTCAACCGAGGAACCCAGCGCGTTAAGCACAAGCAGCATGATGATCCCGGGGGTTAACCAGCCCAGCAATCCAAGTACAAGCGGAAGTATAATGGAAAGAATGAGATATGGCGCTGCCGAAATCAAAACATAACGCTTCCGGGACATCTCTTCCTCTGTCAGCACAAATCCTCCCATTAGTCTGAGCCCAATCCATGTCTTCTCCGACTGCCAAAACTTCGGAATCATAAACAGATGGATCACCTCATGTACAACCAACAGCGCTAACGCTGCCGCAACGGACAAGGGTGTTATCGCAAGACGGATATGCCCATCTTGTACGCCATACTCCTTGATACTCACCTCTGCAAACATATTGATGATCAACAGGGTCAGACCGCCGGCGGCAAGCATCAATGGGAGCGACCATACAAGCGACCGCCCGATGCTGTCCGGCTCCCTCAGCATGGTCCATTGCTGAATAAGCAATTCGTTTTTACGCTTTGGATCAGGCTTCGGTAATCTAAAGGTGAATTTCAAGTCTCGCATCTTCCTTTCTGTGCATCCTGCTGTCCGGCGATTACACCTTCTGTTTTAAAGCATATCAAGCTTTTAGGACAGCAGCTTGGTTGATTTCGTCTTCTCGGCTGTACGGCTGATCGATTTGCTGAGCGGCTTTTTGAGCAGCAGGGCAAGTAGGAGACAGACGCCGATAAAGGACAGCAGACTAAGCACATCCTTTATGGCAACCTCCGGCAATATTCCGCCTACCGCCTCCCTCATCAGGCTGATCGCATACGTAAACGGCATAAACGGATTCAACATCTGGAAGAAATGCCCCGTCGTACTAATCGGAAACGTCCCTCCTGAGCTGGAGAATTGCAGCACCATGAAGACAATCGCTACACCTTTGCCGATATTCCCAAATACGGACACCAGTGTGAATACGATGGTCACAAATACGATGCTGATCAATACCGCAAACAGTACAAACCACACCTTGTTTACAATATAGGTCGGTAAAATCAAAATATTCCCGAGCGATGCTGCAAGTGCCTGACAAATACCTATCGTCAGAAAAGTCAATAGACGTCCAAAGTAAAGCTGGTACCCTTTATAGGTTTTGCCTTCAGTGTCGACATTAACGCGAAGCAGCGAGATGAGCAGCGTGCCGCCTACCCATAATGCAAGCACGACGTAGAACGGTGTCATTGCCGAGCCATAATTGGGAATCGGGTACAAGCGCTCATCCACCAGTTTGACCGGATTGGCCAAAAACTCGCTTTTTGCCTTAATATCTCCCCCGAGCAGTTTGGAAATATCCTCCAGGTCCGTTGCCTTCTTGATCTTGCGGATCTTATCCGCTGCCTTGCGTACAGACTCCCCCATCTGCGGGAAATCATTACGGACAATATCCGCCAGTCGATGAACGCCCTCCTCAACTTGCGGCGTGCCCGTGCTAATAAGCGATGCCATATGGTGAATTTGATCCTCTACGTAAGAGAGATCATGGCGAACAAAATCTGCAGCCTTGCGCAGCTTGTTCTCGGCTGCAGGCAGCTCCTTCTTCACTAGCGGAACCGCACGGTTGACCGCATCAGTAAATCCTGACAGCCGCTCGTCGATATTGACAGCAGACTCATGGATGATCTTGCGGATTTGCGGCAGATTGTCTTGCAGCTCCTTCAGCCTCATCTGGCCGAAATCCGCCACTTTGAGCGTGCTATCCAGCAGTTCTTTGATATCCGGGAGCTTGCCCGCAGCCAAATCCAGAGCGTTTGTTGAATCGGCGGCTATCGTCTTGAGTCGGCTGATCGCCTGCTGCAAAGCCGGAACCGCCTCTGTATCGAAGCGTTCGATCATGCCTCCCAGTAGAGCGCTTGTGCTTGTAGACAGACGGTATAACTGATCCACCGGTTCCTTGGCAGGCTTCTCTCCACGCTCCACAGCTGCTATAATGCGCGCAAGTTGCTGCCGCTGCTGGTCAAACCTGGAGCTAATGTCATTCAACTGCTCGATCTGCTTGCCCAGCACATTGCCTGGCAAATAATGATTGAGTGTCGACAGCATCCCCGCCAGTCTTGAAGCTATTGCGCTTCCCGTCTCTAGACGGTCCCCGGCGAAAGCCATCGCTTTAAGCAGGCCAGAGGAATCGATATCCACATCTTGCAGCAAGCGGGCAATCTGGGTTGCCGAATCTGCGGTTTGCTGCAATAAAAATAGGTTTTGCCGAATGACCGGAATTATAGCATCGAGGGCTGCATCATTGCGTTCCATGAACTGACCCAACTCGCGGGCAAACTGACCGCCTTCTGCCGCGATCCGCTCTACTGTCGGTAGCGCCGTCAGTGCTGTATGGATGACGGCCTGAGCTTTATCAATCTCTGCAATTGCACGCTCAACGGTCTGTTCGACCTCGCCGAAGCGCTGATCCAGCTCCATGATACGGCCGGATATATGCTGGACTTCAGGCAATTTGCCCTGAAACACTGTCAGTACTCTCACAGCTTCCTGTACAAGCGGGAGCTGTTCCTCGATTTTCAGCACCGCCTCTCCGGCCTGGTTAATCTCTGGAATCCGGTTTTCGAGCACGGCTACTTTTTCGCTTTTCTCCTTGAGCTCAGGCAGCTTCTTCTCCAGTTCCAACACCTTCGCCGCAATCGACTCCAAATGCGGCAGACTCTTCTCAAGCTCCAGAATGCCTTTCTCTACCCTGCGAATCGCCGGAAGCTCCGCTTCAAAAGCTTCATCAAGCTCTTTAAGACGGGTGAACACCGTCGTACTGAGCGTCTCCATAAAGTTTTCGCTAATTTGCGCCGTGATTGATGTTGCGCCTTTTTCCGTAATTTTCGGAGCAACCGCATTGATTTTTTCATTGACCGTATATATGATCTCCGGTCTTTGAATGTGTCCGTCAAGAATACTGGTGATGTTCTGGGAGAAATCCTCTGGAATGAGCAGGCTTGCATAGTAATCCCCATGCCTGACCCCTTCGCGTGCTTGTTCCTCACTTACAAAGGTCCATCCGAGCTTCGTGTTATCCTTCAGGCTTTCAAGGACATCCTTCCCGATATTGATGCTCTCCCCCTCAATTTCTGCGCCTTTGTCCTTGCTTGTGACCGCAATTTTGATGCCGGAGGTGTTGCTGTACGGATCCCATACGGCGGCGACATTTACCCAATCATAAATAGAAGGAAGCACGATAAGAGCCACAATTAAAAATATGGCTACCGGTACCTTGAACAAGTTGCGCCAGTCTTGTTTGTAAATTTCTGCGATTTGTTTCATAAGAACCTTCCTTGCCAAATTAGGATTCTATCATTATACCCAATTATGGAAGTGTTTCAAGCTTGCGGGAAACTGGCAGGCGCACAAAAAAGAGCATTGCTATTCAGGTTTATTCGAATTACAATGATAATGATTATTACTATAACTGTTGGGGTGAGATGCCGGTTGCTAACTTTCGCATTTCCGGTCTTGACTTTTGTTCTCGTGCTCACAGGTGCGTTCTGCCTGTTCACCGCCATTGAAAATGACCGCAAGAGAGAGCAGCATAAATAAGCAGCGCAGGAGAGAGAAAATCCTGACGCTGCTTATGTTTTATAAAATGTCCGGCAAGGACGGCAAAGCCGTTTGCGATTGACCTTATCCCTGATGAATGGTCGCAGCAGACGCAAGCCGTTCAATATGACCAGCAGCGTGCTTCCTTCATGTCCCAGCACCCCAAGCGGCAGCGGGACATTGCCGGCAAAGTCCGCGGCAATCAACAACAAATTGACATCCAGGTCACGCTCCACAAACAACGTATGCAGGCCTGCCTTGGCCTTAACAAATCCACCAACCGCAAATGCCGTCATGTAAAGCGCCACTGCCCATGAATAGAAAGCTGATTCCAGCATCCATGCTGCGGCGATCAAAATACCACTTGCCAGCGCGGCAACTCCCTCCGCGTAGCGGACAAACCAACTTTCTTCCCTTATTGCCGACTGGCGTCCCGTTTCATTAATTGCTGCCCTCTCCTGACTCGCTCCACCTGTCGTCCCTAATATCGACATTGTTAATAAACCATGTTAAAGTACCCTCTTCGGATAACTGATATGCCAGCTTCCTTACCTTGACGCGACAACCTAGTCCTTCACGTTGCACAATCCGTTGTACACGTTTATGGTTGATGGTCTGCTCCATATGCTGCTTTCCAACGGTAGTACGTAGTACGAGGAACCTCTAACCATGCACAAGCTTGGCAAGCTCCAACTAATACCGAGCCTGCCTCACTGCAGGATTAATCAGGATGATGCTGATACAAGTCCAGATTAATCCTGCCGTTTCTATCGACCTCTACGCCCTCGCCCTGCAATAAAATCTCCTGCAGGAGCCTTGAGTCATCTGAAAGGGCGATTTCCCCTTTCGCATTCACAACCCTGTGCCAAGGCAAGCTTTCTTTTTCGCTTAGGGAATGCAAAACCCGGACCACTTGACGGGCTGCTCGGTAGCTGCCCGCAAAAGCCGCAATCTGGCCATAGGTCATGACTTGCCCTGTGGGAATTTTTTTGATGACATTGATAACATTTCTAGTAAAAGGCTGCACCCTTGTCCCTCCTGCTGCTCTAACGTTGATTCCTTCCTCGTTATAGAATAACCATTTGCCTACCGCGTGTCCACCAGTTGCCGCAGTCGGCAATTCTTGTGATCTTCAGCCAGCAGGCCGATATCTCGTCGGGATGTTGAGCGAGTCCTGAATAATATATCGATATTATCCGATATGTCAATATTGATTCCATTCTTGCAAACGTGTATGATGAGGTTATCTTTACTATAAATTGTTGTCAATTGTGAATAAAGGAGATGCACGATATGACTGAAACGTCCCAACCCGAATCCAAACGCTCTCTGAGCGATATCCAGTTATCTGTGCTTGATCTGGCTTCCATCCGCCAGGGCGGGAATGCCGCCGAAGCGTTCCGCAACAGTATGAATCTTGCGCGGAAAGTTGACGAATGGGGTTTTAACCGCTATTGGCTTGCCGAACATCATTCCATCCCTGGGGTAGCCAGCTCTGCCACATCCGTCCTGATCGGACATATTGCCTCAGGCACCAGCCGCATTCGCGTCGGGTCCGGCGGCATCATGCTGCCCAACCATGCGCCGCTGGTTATTGCCGAACAGTTCGGTACGCTTGAATCCCTCTATCCCGGACGCATTGACCTCGGTCTTGGACGCGCTCCCGGCTCAGACCAGAAGACATCCCGGGCACTACGTCGTGATATCCATTCCGGACAAGATTTTCCTGAGCTGCTGGCCGAATTGAGAGCATACTTCAAGCCAGACCCGGACGACCACTCACGGGTTAAAGCAGTTCCTGGAGAAGGTTTGTCCATCCCGATCTGGCTGCTTGGCTCCAGCGACTTCAGCGCACGGCTGGCAGGACAGCTTGGTCTGCCATTCGCATTTGCCGGGCAGTTCGCTCCCACTTATATGCTGCCTGCCCTGTCGCTCTACCGCCAGAGCTTCCGGCCATCGGCCGTACTTGACAAGCCGTATGCAATGGTAGGCGTTCAAGTCTGTGCAGCTGATACAGACGAGCAGGCTGAGCGGCTGGCAACTTCATTGTATCGGCGGTTCCTGGGGCTGATCCGCAATCAGCCGACGATGACGCTGCCTCCTGTTGACAGTATGGACGGCTATTGGACGCCGCAGGAGAAATATTTGGTAGAATCCCAGCTTAGCACCGCTATAATCGGCTCGCCAGCCACCGTGAAGGCCAAGCTGGAGCGGTTTGTGGAGCTGACAGAAGCAGACGAACTGATGATTTTGAGCGACGCCTATGACCAGAACGATCGTATTCATTCCTTTGAAATTATTAAAAACGTTTGGCGGGGTGAATCCAAGTAGATTATAATGAGCACATGAACCCAATTGACATTTTTAAAGCGCTGTCGAATGAAACCCGATTGCAAATTTTAATTTGGCTGAAGGAACCTGAGGTGTACTTCGGCACCCAGAAAAGCGCCGATTGCAAGGATGTCGGGGTTTGTGTGAGCTTGTTCCACCAGCGGCTCCAGCTTACCCAGTCGACGGTATCGGAGTATTTGGCGATATTGCAGCGGGCAGGCCTCGTTACCGCAACCCGGATTGGCAAATGGACCTACTATAAACGGAACGAAGAAATGCTGCAAAAGGTGGCACGCTACCTGGGGCACGATCTTTAAAAGGGAAAATGACAAGGATGAATCTAAACAATCAGTGCTTGAAGTGAAAACGGAGAGTCAGAGAAATTTGTGAGAACGATGGTACTTGCCATAAAAGCCCGATTCCCCCTGCATAATTTCATGCACGGAAGGGATCGGGCTTTAACCGCAACCACAACCTCGCAGCGTTCACCTCTCTAGAGGTCAAGCACTGTTAACTGGATTATCGGGTCTCGCGATGAATCGTATACCGTTTCAAGCGTGGACTGTACTTCTTCATTTCCAGACGCTCCGAATGATTCCGCTTGTTCTTGCTGGTCGTGTAGTTGCGATCACCTGTCTCCGTACAGGCCAAGGTTACGATGACTCTCATGCTGCCCACCTCCTCCCGTTACCGCCGCCCGGGCAAACTCACTAGCGATCTGCCCATCAGCATGCAAAATGTACGGTTATGTCCACTGTGCAAGTTCCGCCTGCCTCCGATGCCAATGTTGCGGCAAGTGACAACTCAATATGACTTCGGCTTGTTCAATACCTGCTGCTCCCACGTTGCTCTCCTCGTCCATCTCATTCTATTCCAATTCAGAAAAATTGGATCCGATTATGCTTCTTCAGAAGATTCCGACTTGTGTCTATTCCGGTTCGTACTTCTCAGCTTGTGGATAATATAAATGAGAAGCAGAATGATCGGGTTATGGGTCATATCCCACAAGCTCCATGCAGGAGTAACGTTATTCAAGACTACAAGATTCGGGTAAACAATGTAAGAATAGCCGAAAATCATAAAACCGACTGGAACAATCAGGATACGGTAGTCCTTCAGCTTCAACAGACGCGTAATTCCCATTACAAACCCATAAGCGAACAATGTCGCTTTAAAATAGGTGGACAAAATAAAATTGACAACCAATATAGCCTCCAGCCGGTCGAGGAAACCTCCAATGCTGATCTTTTTGGCCAATATATAGGTCGCGAACAAGTGAAATCGGGACAAAAACGGCCCCAGCACAAGCAAGGAAGTCGTCACAATCAGAAAAATCGCAACCCCCCCGAGCAGTGCGGACAGCATGTAATCCCGGAATAAATGTGAGCTTCGCTTGACATAGGGAAATATCATCAGGAAAACGTACATTTCCAGAAAAGAATAGGAAACAAAATATACGACTCCCTGAGCAAAAGAAGAGAAGGAATGACGCATCATAGGCAAAATATTATCAACCTTGATCTGAGGCATCAGCAAAATGATTAACAGCAGGAACATAAATGCGAACAACATGATAAAAATTTCGCCTGTCCGAGCAAATGTCTGCAAACCCGACCATACACCAATCATAACAATGATAGTCATCAGCATATTAATTGCCCGAAGCGGCGTCTCGGTCATCATCTGTGAAGTAATAAAGTCGCTGACTTGGCGGATTTGCACAACTGAAACTGTAAAGAAGGATAGCAGGTAAATGATGGTCAGCGCGGAACCCAGCCATTTTCCTAACACCGTCCAGTTGATCTCAACAAGACTCATATTCGGGAACTGATTGGCAAAATGAAACAAAAACCATGCGGCCAGCATCCCGACCGGCACGCCGATGAGAGCGCTGATCCAGGCATCCTGCTCCACTGCTTCTACCATAAAGGATGGCAAAAACCAGAGCATGTCTCCAATAATGAAAAACAGAACAAGAATAGCAAACTGTCTTGTTCCAATCACTTGCTTTTCCAAATTCCATCTACCTCCCAACCATATGCGACACCCATCGGATGACGGGGCGATACACAGTCTCGATCAAATATAGGGGGGACGCAATACGTACCAGACTGACTACATACGAGCTCATAATGACACCGGTGATTAACAACAGCAAGTAGACCACTGTTTCCTTGCGCCAGCGTTTTTTCATTAATTTTGGCAGCTCCCATGCAGCCGCTGCAGCTGCAAACACACCAAACAATAACAACCCCTTCAGCATAGCCCTACTCCTTCAAATATTTTCGTAAGGAATCATTTGTCGTTCCGATCTTTTGAATAATCGAATCGACAGCATACTCGACTTTCAGCTTGTTAAAGTGAGCAGACCAGTTATCCTTCATCTTCTCCCAGGCATCGGGGTAATAACGGTAAAGTACCTGTCCAAAGCCGAAAATATCCCTATGAAATCTGTTTTTGGATGCATGAATAGCCTCGTCCATAACTTCAATGAGGTGGTTTCTGGATCGCTCCTCGAGTTCCGAAATCATATGCGGGTCCTTAAGATCAAGTCTGCATTCCACATCGCTGATCGTCCCCATATTTTTTAACTCAATACGAATAACAGGCTCTCCGTCAACGATTTTGCCTTTCAATTTGGTTTTTGTATGCGTTGTCTCCATCACAGCCGAGCCGCCTGATGGACATTTGATATGTCCTGCCGAGGTTTTGACATTGTTCATAATGTAATTGTAGCCGCGGCTTTCCTTCTCATTCAGCCACCCCTCAAGCTTGTCCTCCTTAAATACAGCAAGTCCTATAAAGCGCACCATGGCTGCAGATTCTGCTTCTTCTACATTTTTAATCGTCATCCCTCCATGTTGATTCCCGATAATTTTTGCGCCGGTCAGCACCGGAGAAGAGGATTTAGTAACAAGCTGCTCGATCAGTTGGTCCAGGGTGACAGAAGTCGTCGGCGACCATGTCTTTGATGATGTGTCCAAAGTGTGAAAGAGATTTTCAGCAGGAATCTTCTCCAATGTGGTCAAAATCTTGAGCACATCCTTGCCCTCGGACTTGCGGGCAATCATAATGTAAAAGTCGGACCGGGCTTCCGGATTCCGGGACAACGCATCTAGCACATCGATAATCCCCTCCCTTGCCAGCGCTTCACCGAGGACCAGCACCCGGATATGGGCGGAGTAGATCTCGCGCGGACTTGTCTCCGTCAGTTTCCGGAATGCTTCAAATATGGTCGTAGCCGTTGCTTCATAGATCGTGACCGGGGAACGTCCGCTCCCCGCTGCCCGCGATGATACTTCAGCCGGAACCACAACCTGGACTGCCACGCGATACTGGCTGCCGACCTTGTCAATTGCCGTGCCGACCTGAATCGCCAGTTCGTTGATTTCTTTGCGATTCCAGCATCCAGGAAGAAGGGATAGCAGGAGGAACGACGCAAGCAAGACCCGGACAACTTTCATGACGTTCCCTCCTCTTGCTTCCGTTGCGGGCTTTTTTGCTGCCGTTTTAAATTTTTCCCGCCGGAATATTTTGGACGCAGCACCATACCTCGCCACGGAATGCGGAACAGCGTATCCTTCTGATTCTCGAATACAAACGGAGCAACCGACGTCATATAAGGGACCCCGAAAGTTCGCAACCCCGTCAAATGAAGAATCAGCACAATCAGACCCGTCATCATGCCAAACAGGCCAAATGTGGCGGCGAGTCCCATAAGCAGAAAGCGAATCATGCGAATGGCAATCGACAAATTGATTGCTGGAATTACGAAGCTTGACACAGCCGTAATCGAAACAATAATAACCATCGCTGCTGACACAATCCCTGCATCCACTGCCGCCTGACCAATGACGAGTGTTCCGACAATCGATATCGCCTGCCCTACGGTCTTGGGCATGCGGACTGCTGCTTCACGCAAAATTTCAAACGTTATTTCCATCAGCATCGCCTCAATGAAAGCCGGAAAAGGCACCCCTTCCCGCTGCGCAGCCAAGCTGACCAGCAGGCTGGTTGGTAGCATCTCCTGATGAAAGGTGGTGATCGCAATATAAAACGATGGCGCAAGCATCGTAATCAGAAAAGCAAGAAAACGAATCAGACGCAGCAGCGTACTGATATCGGCCCGCTGATAATAGTCTTCAGGGGATTGAAAAAATTGTACGAAAAGTGCGGGCGCAAGCAGCGCAAAAGGGGTGCCGTCAACGAGAATGGCAATTTTCCCTTCCATTAAACTTGCAGCAATCACATCCGGACGCTCCGTATTGTAAAGTGTCGGAAAGGGACTATACGGCTCATCCTGAATAAACTCTTCAATATAGCCGCTTTCCAAAATGCTGTCCGTGTCAATCTTGTCAAGCCTTCTGAATACCTCCTCGACCAGTTCGGGACAGGCAAGCTCGTGAATGTAGAGCACAACAACATTCGTTTGCGTAATTTTCCCAATCTTGCGACCTTTCGCCCATAGCCGCGGGTCCTTGATTCTGCGGCGAATCATCGACAAATTCGTCGCCAGAGATTCATTGAACCCTTCCATAGGCCCCCGGGTAACACCTTGCGAGGTCGGCTCTTCGACAGCTCGACCTTCCCCTCCTTCCACATGGAACGCCAATGCCTCATTGCAGCCTTCCAATAGAAAAACTCCGTAGCCGCAGAGCAAATTCGAAAGCAAACCCTCCATCGTATGATCCAGTTTGACATCGCCTGCTGTATGAATCTTCTTGCTGATATTCACCAACAGTGTGTCCGGCTTGCCGGAGGACTCCTCGCTTGGCTGCACCCCGTCCATAATTTCCTGAACAGATTGCTGCAGGAGTTGCCTGTCAGTGATGCCATTCATATAGAGCAGCGCCGCATTCCGATTCCAAGGCGTCTCCAATTGCTTGGTTATGAAGTCCTGGCTGTCCCCCAGAATTGTCCGGAAGGTGTCGATTGCCGCCTCAAGACCATCTTTCATCGGAATTTTTCCTGTTGACGAAGGCATTCTTCATCCCTCCAACAAAGTGTATTCTTGCTAATGATGCCCACTTGTCCTTGAAGTTACCCTGAATGAAACGGAAAAATTGAAGAATTGCTGCCAAAGAAAATCAAAAAGGCACCCCTCACAAGCACTGGCTGCTTCATTCGGCGTAGATCGCCTGCAGCTTGTCGCCTGGAAAAAGGTACCTTTCATGTTGATATCCAGTTGTAAAATAGAAAATTACAGTTCCTCGCAAAGTGAAACGTCAGTCAGCGTACGTTTGCTTGAGATTGAGCGCGGGACTGCGAGTTCCTGCTTCCCAGTATGATTCAGTTTGCTCAACTGACTGTAGACTGTCGGTGTGCAACCTGTCTTCTGTCTGAATAATGTTGCAAAGTGGGCGGCATTGTTAATGCCCACCGCTATCGCAATATCCATAATGGACATTTCCGTCTTATTCAACAACTCCTTCGCCTTTTCCATTCGAACATGCTGAATGAATCGGAACGGGGAGATGCCTGTAATTCGCTTGAAGGTACGCTGCAGGTGGTAAGGGCTTCCATGAAAGACTTGAGATAACGCCTTTAAAGTAAGCGGCTCGGCATAGCTTGTCTCAATAAAACCGACAATCTGGCTGATCCATTCCTCATCAGGCAGCCGTCTGCCGCCGGGCATGCAGCGCTTGCAAGAACGAAAGAGGGCCTTGTTCGCAGCCTCCGCAGTTTCAAACAGCCGGACATGCTCTCGAATCGGCAGTCTGGATTTACAGGAAGGACGACAGTAAATTCCCGTTGTCACGACCGCATAGAAGAATGATCCGTCATAGGCGGAGTCATTTTTTGTAATCGCTTTCCATCGCTGGTTTGTGAGCTGCAACTCACCCTTTTCCCTCATCTTTCTCACCCCTCACAAATTATACCTTCAAACTGACCGTATGTCATCGTCCGAATGAAATAGCAAGAATACAAAAGCTCAAGCTGTTGCAAATATGTTACAACTATATAAGAGATTCAGCCTTTTGAACGAGGTGACATAAACAGTGAATTTAATAACGGCCCCCCATTTGTACCAGCAATTTCTTCAAAATCAAATGGAAATATTGGCAAGCGACAACATCGACGCCTATATCCCGCCGAACAGCAAGGAACGCATAGAATTAATCCAATTGGTTGAGGATTACAGGAACGAGTTGGAGCGACTGCTGCCGCTTGCGGAAAATGAACTTGCTGCAGTTGCCCTGATAGGGAGCACGTTGACGCTGACGTATCTTCACTATCAGACAACGGACACGTTTCAGATCGTTTTTCCTGAAGAAGACAATCTGGGCGATGGACGCATTTCCTTCCTGTCTCCGGCCGGCAGACGGCTTCTATTTGCCAAGCAAGGCGATATTATCGTCATCCCGATGCCTTCCGGATCAATTGAAGTTCGCGTGGAAACGATCCAGATCGCATTACCTATAAGCGGGAAAGCAGAGGCCCAAATCGGCTGACAAGCAAGCAATCCCCTTGAAGCGCTGTATTGTCTTCGCTTCAAGGGGATTGCTTGCTTGTATCCCTTACCCCGATACCGCCTAACTCTTGCAAGTGTCCATCTCTTCATGAATTGTCAAGATGATTGGCTAACAGAAAGTTTGGCAATCATCTTCGGAATCTCACGGGCTTCGACCGGCGGGCTAAACCAGTAGCCTTGTATTTCATGGCAGCCAACCACCTTCAACATTTCCACTGTTTCCTCTGATTCCACGCCCTCGGCTATAACCTGAAATTCAAGCTGCTTCCCAAGTCTGATCATGGAACGAATGATTGCTTCCGCCCTTGAATTCCGACAAAGATTCTGAATAAAAAAACGATCCAGCTTCACGTATTGTACCGGAATATCCAGCAAATATTTCAAAGAAGAATAGCCCGTCCCAAAGTCGTCAATGGCAAGCGAACAGCCAAGCTCCCTTAGGCGGAGAAGACGGTCTACGGCGCCAGGCGACTGATAAAGCGCTGCGCCTTCTGTCAACTCAAGCGTCAGGTAGGCGGTATCCATTCCGCTCTCCTGCAGTACAGCTTCGACTGAAGCAGTAAACCCTTCATCCTTAAGCTGTTCCGGAGACACATTGACAGATATGCGCAGCGTAATGCCTGCTTGCCTCCAGACTGCAAATTGTCTTGTTGCCTGTCGGATTACCCATGTCCCGATCCGGCCAATTAATCCGCTGCTCTCTGCAACCGGAATAAACTGATCCGGACTGATCCATCCTCTTTTCGGATGATTCCATCTGATCAGCGCCTCTACACCTGTAATTGCGTGGATGTCCAGCTTGTACTGAGGCTGGAATACCAAGTGGAAATCATGCATATGCTCGGTTGCCTTCGTTAACTCTCGAATCACTGGCCATACATCCTCCCGGTTGTATTCCCATCAAACCGCTATTTGTAAATCTGATCATGCTGCTAATGCAGGACTTCTTCGTATCAAACGCAAACGGCTTTTCAGTCCTTTGACGGACAAAAGCTTCGTTGCACGACAGAAATGCAAGAACTGAGCTTTCAGGCAATGAGAGCTGCTAGCGTCCCGGTCCTTGCTTATATTTTTATACTTGCTTGGAACTCTCCGGCTCCAAGACCAGACTGCGATGTTGAATGGAGTCCTTTAAAATTTGAATAAAACGCTCATCACAGTTCAGACGAATCGCTTGGTAATAACATTGAATAAGCAGGTCATCAGACAACGATTTACGATCAATAATGTAAGGCTTGATTTTCATTGGCACATCCTTTTCCTTCCAAAAAACGTCTCCCTACCGTCAGAGAGCTCATCCATTGTATATCCGATCTATGCCTAAGGCCTCTGCAATTTTATTGCGATATCGCTTACCCGGTCGAAGTCCATACAATATCTCTGTAAACCGATTGACGGGAATGCCTTCTTTTTCACAAAACTGCTTCTGCGTCATTTGCTTCTCAAGAAGGGCCCTCTTCACAGCTAAACCAAAGAGTGTCAGCCTTCTGATTTCCTGCAATCACAACACCTCCCATGATATTGATACAGTCATCCGCCGAGTGCTCTCATTAGAACGGCTTCACATAAGGCGGGGTGATCTGCTGCTGTCAGATGTCAGGAGGGACTGTTAAATAAAAGCCTTGTTAATCGCACTCATTAGCCGGTCGTTGAAAAGCGGCTTTTGGATTATATGCTTGGCCCCCGCCTCGACGGCTTCTGCAGCAAGCTGCTGCTGTCCCAGTGCGGAGCAAACTACAATTCTCGCTTCCGTATCCATCGCCATGATCTGTTTTGTTGCCTCGACCCCGTTCATCTCCGGCATGGAGATATCCATGGTGACCAGATCGGGCTTGTGTTGCTCATATAGTTGAACCGCCTCCTTGCCGGTCCGTGCCTCCGCCACAACGTTGAAGCCCGCGGCAAACAACAGCGTCTTAAGTGACAGACGTACGACTTCAGCATCATCCGCGATTAAAATTCGTTTCACATTTCTCATCCTTTTATTCCATATTTCCTACAAATTACGACAAAAATTCCCGATAATAAAACCACTTTCGATCCGGTCCATGTCATTCTGACTATATCTATACTGATACAGCTTTAGAATCTGTTCCGATTTGGAGTGGTAAATAATCTGCTTACCATGTGAAAAGGATAATGATAACGAACGGTTATCAGGGCTTCAAGTTATGCTGATACAGCTGAAGGATACGGCCTCATTTCGTACCTCCCAAAGGAATGACATCATTTATGGTGATATAATAAATGTGGTAGTACTACCACTGTAACCATCATATATCTGATAAGGAATAATTTCAACAAAAAAAGCTTTTTTATCGCCTCAGTATCTGATATCGGATTTATATTTTATGGAGGAGATTTATGCAAACTTTTGCAGAGAGATTTCTGTACCTGCGTAAGATGGCAGGAATGAAGCAGTCTGAATTTGCTCGCCTGATCAACCTTTCCCAAGGTAGACTAAGCGATATTGAACAAGGAAAAAACAAGCCCTCCGCCGATACGTTAATTGCTGTAGTGAACGAGTTTTCACCCAGTGCGGAATGGCTGCTCTTGGGTAAGGGCTCTCCTCCGCAAACGCTCCCTCAGGCGCCAAGAGGCAAACCTGACTCTTTAAAGGCATTTGATAAGCCGACCGGCGAAGAAATGCAGTTTTTAGCGGACTGCCGGTTGTTGAATCCGGCAAATAAACGAACGATTCGAAAATTTATGCAGTTTTTGCTGGCCGAGCAACACACACCAACGCCAATGAACGAGCACTAACCAGTCAAGACAATCTATTTAATGCCCAAATGTGGTAATTTTACCGCATAACCACGGCTGCAGCGGGATAAAAACCTACCAGCGAACATTCATGATAATCCCGCCTGCCTGCGTTGCATTAACGATTACAAGTTGATTCAACCATTCGTATCGGCAATGCATCGTGCCGGCCCGATACCTCAAGCGCTACCTCTGGTATTGAGCCCATTATACTCTCCCCGTGCATTCATTTTTACAGCATTTCATCCGCTCTATTCATTCCAATAACGAAAATCATGATCTTGAACGCACCCCTCTCCCGGTATTCTCCTTGTTCCAATCCCTTCAAAACGAGAAAATGAAACTGCGCGGACTTCTCTATGAATGCACAACAAGAAAACTCGTCCCTTAAAACCAGACGAGTTTTCTCCATGCTTTATAAAGTTCCCATCATGAATCAGGCTCCTGCTCATACCGTCAGCTTAAGTCCGATAGCGGCTGCGAGAATCATCGCAATACAGAGCAGCCTTCTCCATTCCTTCGGCTCCTTGTACACAACCATCCCAAGCACCGCCGCTCCAACCGTGCCAATACCGGTCCATACCGCATAAGCCGTTCCCATTGGAATCTGAATCATTGCATAAGTCAACAGTAAAAAACTGAAGAAGAAGGAGACAATTAACAGGATAATCGAACTCCGGCCCTTTTTCATGGCGACCCGTTTCAGATTCAATACGCCAATCACCTCAAAACATCCTGCCAAACCCAGTGCCAGCCAGCTCATTGCGTCTCCCCCGCTTTCGCAACTTGTTGCTCATTGTCCTTAGAGATAAGTTTCAGCCCGATAACACCCGTCAGCAAAACTGCAATAAGCAATATTTTGTTCCATTTGAATGGTTCGCCGAAGACCAGCATTTCGACCAATACTGTGCCGCAGGTCCCCAGTCCGGCAAACACCGCATAGACAGTTCCTACCGGCAATGTCCGAGCAGCCTTGATCAAAATCATAAAGCTGAACAGAATGGATATGGCGGTACCCGTCCACTCCAGCACATTCGATGAATGTCTAAGACCGATAACCCACAACACTTCCAACGCCCCAGCTCCAAATACATACAGCCATACACGATTCATATTCATCCTGCTTTCCCATTTAATCTTCTCCATGCAACAAGTCGTTGCACAATTGTAGCTTTACTGCGTATTCATCCCTTGCCAATAAATCGGCCATACTGCTTCTACGCGCCCCAAATAGCGATCACGCCGCCCGCAGACAAGCTCCATTAATGCTCCCTCAACAATGGTCAGGAAGGCAAGAGCCGCCTCCCGAGGGTCTTTGCAACTAACACCGCCAGCCATCCTCTCCCGCTCCAGCAGCCGGGTCAAGGCCCGTCGCAATCCGTCGAGGAATGGAATTAATATGTCCATGACCTGGTCATAAAGTCCGGCGGGCGGATAATAGCCCATCCGAATTAAAAATCGCGCATTGTCATTCAGCTCATACTCTTGCAGCATCCAGTGAAAAAAATGGTTCATCCGCAATTCGAAGCGAACCTGCTGATTCCGTATATAATAATCGATGATTCGCCGCTTTTCCGTTGCAAAAACCAGCTTCATGACATGCAAAAACAAGTCTTCCTTCCCCTTGTAATGGGCATAAATAGAAGGCTTTTTAATTCCGACCTCCTCGGCAATTTTTTGCAGAGAGGCGCCCTCGTACCCTTCCTTGGCAAAGCAGGACCGTGCTGCTAGCAGTATCTTATGTGCACTCATATATCACCTTCCTAACGGTCGTTAGGTAACATTCTCTCACCGTTTTTCTTTTTTGTCAATATGCTCAAAACTCTTAGAATGTGTCAAAAAAACGGCCCCTGACAGATCCAGGGCCGTCTTTCGGTTCCTCTATGCAGTTAAAGATTGAACATTGCTGTGTCTCCAGATGTTAGATGCTGTCGGTTCGCTTGAACGTTCTTTTTGTCCAGGCTATCTCGTACAACGTCGGTACAACAATCAGAGTCAGCAAGGTTGAGGTAAATAAGCCTCCGATCACTGTAATGGCCAGACTGCCCGATATCAGACTCGTTGATGAGCCTGACAAGGCTAGCGGTACAAGCGCAAGCATCGTGGCGAACGCCGTCATCAGAATCGGTCTGAGGCGTGTGCGCGCAGCCTCGATGATCGCCTCTCTCAGCTCCGCGCCGGCAAGGCGGTTCTTCTCCGCCCTATCTAGCAGCACAACGGCATTGGTCACGACAATGCCGACCAACATGAGCATGCCGATCATTGCGCTCATGGACAAAGCCTGTCCAGTCAACAGCAACGCGTTTAACGAGCCAACCGGTATAAACAGCAACGAAGATAAGATAAGAAGTGGAGTAAGCAGTCCGCTGAAGGTCACGCTTAACACCAGGAACACCAGCCCGACAGCTGCAGCCATCGCAATGCCCATCTGGACGAAGCCCTCCTTAATCATTTTCAGACCGCCTCCGACTACGATTTCGACCCCTTGAGGCAAGCTTAGACTGTCGATATCCTTGAGCACGCGCTTGGTGACAGTGGCAGTGTCGCTGCCTTTCACATACGCTTTGACTTGAGCATACGTCTTCCCTTCATTATGCTGAACTGTGACCAGCGCCTTTTGCTCGGATAGTTCAGCAATATCTTTCAGCCGGACCAGCCCTGCATTCGTCGGGATCAACAAGTTTTCCAACTCTTCACGGGCAGCAATCTGCTGCTGGTATCCAATCGTTATATGGCGTTCTTTGCCTGCAATTGTATAGGTTCCCCCGTCTACAGGACGGAGCTGCTCCCCGACGATTTGCATAATCAGGTACGGACTGACGCCTTCGGCATTATCTTTGAGCGTAAGCTCCCATTTTGGAATCAGCTCATTCATGGAATTGGTTATATCCTTCAACTCCGCGTCCTGCTTCATCAGATCCTCAATCTGGCGGGCTGCCTGGGCCAAAGCTTTAGTGTCCGTTGAATACACATTAATGTCAATATTATTGCCCGAAGGCATTCCCTGCTGCTGTCCTTCGCGAATTTGGACAACCGCCCCATTTTGAATCGCGGCTACGATCTTCGGGAGCTCCCGGTTGGCCTGTTCGATGACCGCATCCATATCCGTGCCTTTGACAAATTGAACCGTAAGAGACGCCTTGTTCTTTGCTCCCTGCCCAAGGAACGGATTGCCGGAAGCGCCGCCGACCGCTACTAGGACGGTATCCAATCCCGGCAAGGATTCAACGTACTGTTCCGCTTTTTCACTGATCTTCCCGGTCTGCTCCATACTGCTGCTCGGAGGCAAGGTCAGGCTAATCGAGGCCGTTGGAACGGAATCTGCTGGCAGGAAGGTCACACCAAGCAGTGGAATGATACTCAAGGAAGCTGCGAGCAGCAGTACAGAGCCCGTGATGACCCAGCCCTTGCGTTTAAGCGCGCCTCGGAGCAGACGCTCGAATCCATCCGCTAGGCGGGCACCTTCCTTGTGAGGCTTGACACGCTTGAACAACGCTGCGCCAAGGACCGGAATGAGCATGACCGAGACAAGCAGCGATGACACAATGGAAATAACGACCGCGAGCGAAAAGGGACGAAAAAACTCCCCGATAATGCCGCTCACAAAAGCCAGCGGCGCAAAAACAACGACCGTGGCCACTGTGGAAGAGGTGACGGCCCCGATGACTTCCCTGGTGGCGTGCCAGGCCAACTCCTTGCCGCTCATCTGATCGCCTTTTTCCTGACGCCAACGATAAATATTCTCGATGACGACGATACTGTCGTCCACAATCCGGCCAATGGACACCGCAATTCCGCCGAGCGTCATAATATTAAGCGTGTAGTCCATCTGGTTCAGCACGGCAATGGTGGCGAATATGGACAACGGCAAAGAAAGAATGGAAATCAGGGTCGCCCGGATATTTCTCAGGAACAGGAAGATGATGATCACGCAAAATAAAGCGCCGAATAGCCCTTCTTTGACAAGCGAAGATACGGACTGCTCAATATCCTTCCCCTGATCTATAATCACATGAAGCTCCAGACCGCTGTTCTCCTGTTCATAAGTGAGCAGTTCTTTTACCTCATTGGCTACTTCAGCTGTATTCGCATTCTGATTTTTGATAACCTCCACAACATAGCTGGGCTTCCCGTTGAACCGTGTGATTTCTTGCTGGGAAGTTACTGTGCTTACCGTGGCAATTTCCGCTAGCTTGATTCCCCTGGCGGCAGCGTCAGAAGGCGGGCTTGTGGTCGAGGCAGCGCCTTGCTGAGGGACAGATGAATGTTCACCCCCTGCAGGGGCAGCGGGAGCAAGCGGAAGCTGTTCAATTTGGGCTACCGAAGCTATCTTGCCCGAGAGTCGAATGGGAATGGTTGCGCCCTCTTCATGAACAGCGCCTAGCGGCAGCGCATAATCGAGACCGGCAAGCGCTGACTGGATAGCTTTCAACGTAATGCCGTACCCGGCAGCTTTCGTCTTGTCGACTGAAATTTGCAGTTCCTCAGTCGGTATGCCTTTCAGAGTGACCGAGCTTACGCCGCTCAGCTTTTCCATTTTAGGCACAATTTCATTTTGAAGTTTGTTGGAGAATTCTTCCGCTTGGCCATCTGACGCATAGACTGCCGCCTGATAGATTGGTGCGGCAGAAGCCGACAGACGCTGTACCGTTATTTTCGCCTGTTCAGGCAGGTTCAGCTTGGCGATTGCCCCCTCCACCTCACTTGTTCGCTTGTCCATATCGGTACCAAACGGAAACTGCAGCACGATACTGGCGGCATTTTCAGCGGATGTGCTTGTGATGGAATCATAGTTTTTCAGGCGAATGATGCTGTCCTCAATCGGACCTGTAATGCCGCTCTCGATTTCCTCTGTCGATGCTCCCGCCTGTATGCCCTGAATAAACAGAGCCGGGAATTCCACATCGGGGAATGTCTGCTGTTTGATCTGAGTTGCGGAATATAGTCCGTAGCCTAATACCAGCAAACACAACAGGATGACAGCAGCGCTGTTTCTTAGGCTGAGTCGGGTAATCTGGTTCAATTGGCTTCTCTCCTCTATAAGTTGTACATGCAGTATAGCCAATTCATTTGAACCCTCTGTGAATGAAGGATTACAAATTTATGCAGACGGCAGGTGGATGACAAATATCGTACCTTCTCCCAGCTGACTCGTTACCCTAATATTCCCATCATGCAGCGCTACAATACGTTTAACGATAGACAGACCGATGCCGCTTCCGCTGCTGGCTGTCCGGTCCCTCGAACGATCCACTTTATAGAAAGGCTTGAAAATTTGGTCCAGCTCATCCTGCGGAATGCCGCTGCCGGTATCGGCAATCTCCACGTTTACGGTATCATTGTCCCGCTCCAGCGTTATGCGAATTGTCCCGTCTGGTTCGGTAAATTTAATGCTATTGCTGATCAAATTCGTCCACACGAGATTCAACCTGTCTTCATCCGCCCGAATAGGGAGGTCAGCGAGTTGCAGCTCAACATCAATGTTTTTAGCCAACCATTGCGGTTCAAAAGCAATCACACTTTTTCGCAGCTGCTCATCCAGCCTGAACACGCGGGTATCCAGTTGAAAATGTTCATATTCCAGCGTCGACAGTTGAAGCAAATCGCCGCTTAGCCGGGACAAGCGGTCCGTCTCCGTCTCCATAATATCGAGCAGGCGCAGCCGGCTTTCTTCATCCAGCTTCTTGTGCTTTAGCGCTTGGGTAAAACCTTTGATGGAGGTAAGCGGCGATTTGAATTCATGCGAAACATCCGACACAAACTGCTTCCTGCTTTTCTCCAACGCTCCAAGTTCCTTCGCCATCAGATTGAAGCTGCGCGCGAGTTCTCCGATCTCATCCCGTCTTCTCGTCTCCAGACGAAAGCTGAAATCGCCCCTTGCCATCTGTCTTGCCGCATGTGTAAGCTGGCGAAGCGGTCTGACGATGTACCCGGCCGCAATCAGAATTAGGAGACTCCCGAATAGCAGCACCAATAGAAGCTGGGACCGAAAAAAATAAGTCAGCATTCGTTCCAGGTGGCTCGCCTCTGGCGAGAGGAACAAAGCGTAAGATTTGCCTCCCACCTGAAAGGGAAGACCCACGACAATTTCCGAATGATTGGGTCCCGGCACCTTGCCCCGCAACACACCGCCGCTCAGCACCTGCTCTACCTGCTGGTCATTCACAGCAATGCGCTGCACGGTGTGGCTAAGATTCTGATGAAGCAGCGTACCTTGTTGGTCATAAATATTGAGGGTATAGATCGGCAACGCGCTAATTCCTTCGATGAGCGGCTCAAGGTTGTCGGGATACGATTGCTCGTAAGACTGAATAATGGTTTTACCGCTTTCGATCAGACTATCCTGTATGACCGTTTTAACCTGGCCGCCATACAACTTCCCATATAATAGAAGAGTCAGAACCAAACTTCCGATGACAGCTGCCAGAAACACCAGAATGACGCGCACATACAACGATTTAATCATGACCGACCTCAAGGCGATAACCCAGGCCGCGCAAGGTTGCAATTTTGAAATCATCCTGGTAATCGGCAAACCGCTCGCGCAGTCTCTTGATATGAGTATCGACGGTCCGCTCATCACCCTCATACTCATAACCCCAAATTTGAGAAATGAGCATCTCCCTGGTAAACAGTTGTCCCGGATAACTGGCCATAATATAGAGCAGTTCGAATTCCTTAAGCGGAAGCGACGTCTCTGCTCCGGTATCATTGAATGTAACCAAATAGCTCTGTTTATCCAATAAAATTCGCCCAAGCTGAATGCTATTAGACACGGAAATGCGGTATCGTCTGAGCAGCGCCTTTACCCGCATGACCAGCTCCATCGGTTCAAAAGGCTTGATCAGATAGTCGTCTGTCCCCACTGTAAAGCCCTTAATGCGATCTCCCGCCTCCCCTTTGGCTGTCAGCATCAATATCGGCATATCTCCAGAGTCGCGCAGGCGTCTGCATAGCTCCCAGCCGTCCATCTTCGGCATCATCACATCGAGTATGACCAGATCGACCGGATGAGAGTTGATATACTCCCACGCTTCCTCGCCATTTGCTTTCTCCACAATATCCATACCTTCATCCTGCAAATATAAGCGCACCAGTTCCCGAATATGCGCCTCATCATCAACGACCAGCACCGTTGTCATCTCGATTCTCCTCTTTGCTTTAGTTTCACAGCCTCTATATTAAAGTTTTGCCTCCGTTCAGGCAACTGCGCATTGATTGTACTTCCGCAGCCATGCAGAAAAAAGCGCAAGTTCCGCAGCAAATTTAGCCTTAGAACTTGCGCTTTTCTAATGGAATTGCTGTCCTTTGACCGGGCAATACGCCGAACGAAAACAGCAGCCTGCCCCGGTTATTTGTACAACCGTTTCAGACTGCATTTTCGAAAATTAATTTTTTTCACAAAACGTATTGATTTCCCGATAAATCCTAGTATAATACTTGGTAAAGAGATTGAACATACGGATCTGAATCGATACGATAAAAGGAGCATGTCCTATGACATCAAAGCACATTGCCCAAAGATGGATTGACGATCATTTGGATTTATATAATTATGCAGTCGAAATTGGAGATAAGGCATGGCAGGAGGAAATTCTCTTCACCTTGAAGCAAAAAGAACTTCATATCTACGGCCTGATTCGCTCGACAATCAGAACCAAGCTCTGGCAAAAATTCGACCAGATTAATCAGGAATTGCTCGCGTTATATGGGCAGCTTCATGGACTCAAGGATGAGGGAAACCAAGGTAGTCAGTACATCAAGGAAAAACTGTGGGATCTCAAGCTGGAGCGTCTGCAAGTTGCGCAACAACTAAGAGGACTGTAAATGAGGAATATCAACTATTGCCGAATTGCTGGCATACAGAGGTCTGCTCTGCCGTGATTTCGTATATGCTCTCCCGTCCTTTGCGACCCGAACGGGAACGGCTATGCGATAATCATGTGCAAGCGGCCTTTTTATGCTTTTTGCTTCATTTCTCTCATCATTGTCATCATCATTGTCATCATTTCATCGCATTCCTGCATTTTGGACATCATCATATCGGTATCCATGCTCATTCCCATATCCGTGTCCATTTCCATCATAGAGTCCATCATCATTTTCATACATTTCATTTTGCACATCATCTCTTCCATACACATGTTCATCATCATCGTGGACATCATCATATTGTTCATTTTTATTTCTCCTCCTAAAGTTTATTTCCTTCTGATTACTAGAATACTATATTTGCCCGGTCTTTTCAACATTTTTTTCTTGATTTTTTTAATTGTTTTGTGATATATTTATATATTCACTATTCATATTAATCTTATCGGATATCCATTTTAACCCAACTATTTTAGTGCGAAAACCAAGTAATTTATACAAAATTGAACGCGCCACTTTCGATTAGAACCGCTGTAAAGACATTATAATCCCTTATATTTGAACAAAGGCGACCGTTTCACTTCAATAGAAACGAAACAGCTTTGCCGTCTTTCGACGAGCAAAGCTGTTTCGTTTGACTAACAATCCATTTATAAATTTGCTTGCAACTATGATTTGGCCTTCTGCTGAACCGGAAGCCGGATGACTGCTGTCGTCCCTTTGCCCAGTTCGCTTGACAGTTCAATTCCGTAGCTGGAGCCGTAATGAAGCCGAATGCGCTGATGCACATTACGCAGCCCGAAGCCCCCCTTTTCCATCGTCGAGGCGGACCAGGAATCCTCAATTTCCTCCCGTTCCAGGGAACGCCGAACTTCAGCAAGCCTCTCCGCCGTCATTCCTTGCCCATCATCGCTGACAGTAAGCACCACCCTATTCTTGTCCATGGCGGCTCGCACCGTCACCGTGCCCTGACGGCATTGTTGGCGAATGCCATGCATAATGCTGTTCTCGACCAGCGGCTGAAGCAGAAACTTGATAATATGCTGTTTTCCCGCCTCCTCATCCAGATCAATCTCCCAATGCAGTTGCTCCTCAAAACGGATACCCTGAATCTTTAAGTAGTGGCTGACATGCATCACTTCCGCTTCAACCGAAATGATCTCCTGCCCTTGATTTAACCCGATGCGGAATAGCCGGGACAAGGAGGTGACGATATCTCGAATTCTGGAATCCCCATATTTTCGTGCCAGCATGTACACGGAATCCAGCGTATTATATAAAAAATGCGGATTGATCTGATATTCCAGCGTCTGAAGCTCCAACATGCGCCGCTTCTCCTGTTCCTCGCGGTTTTTCTCGATCAGAACGGCGATTTCATCGGACATCATATTCAACTTGTTCGCCACCTGGCCAATTTCGTCATTGCGAAGGATCGGAATCTGAATCTGCTGCCCGCTGCCCAGATGCTTGATTCCCGATTGGAGCTGCTGCAGCGGCCTTGTAATCCGGTGTGAGATGAAGACCACCATAACAATTGTGAAGATCAGCAATGTGAACGTGACAAATGCGAAAGCAATCAATACATTGCGGATCGGCTCATTGATTTTGGATTCCAGCATCCAGGTAGCAACATTCCAGTCATTCAAGTGAATTGTGAAATAAGAATATTTGTCCGAACCCGATTGGAAGACAGAGTACCCTGCCGCAGTGCCGACTCCGGAGACAAACATTCTGGGGTCCCAATTCGTAGTGCTGGAAATATCCAATTGGTGCTCGTTGTCAAACACAGCGAACTGCTGGCCCTCATCCAAGATAAACTGCTCGAACATATTCAGCACTTCCTGCTTGTCCAGCAGGATGAACATGTACCCGATTTTACGATTCAGATCATAACGGTTATCCATAATATGCCGGGCAATTACGATCGTTCCCTCATCATAACCGTTAAACCAGATGGATGAGCCGTCCGCTTCATTCACCTTCTCCGTCATGTTAATGAGATTTACCGTCAGCTTGGGGGATATCGCCGTACTGCCGGAGATTCGGTAATCATTATTCATAATAAAAATACTGCGCGCAAACTCTCCCGAATCTCCGTATGCGACAAGACGGTTGCGCACATCACTGCTCAGGGTAAAAAGCTCGGCCGTCTGCTTCCACTCCTTCACGTTGAGAAAGCGCTGCACGAGCGGATCACCAAATATGCGGAGCATTAGACTCTCGTATTCCTTCCTCCACTTGGCAATCTCATCCGACAGCGCTTCCGCAGACTGATTATGATGGCGGGCATATGACTGCAGCAGATTCGTCTGAACCGTCCAATACACATACGCGGCACTGCCTAACACCGGAAGCAAGAGCAAAATGGAGAAGAAAAAGACCATCTGGGAGCGAATGGATCTTAAAAACTTCATGATTCTCTGGCCCCGTAACGATCTCTGAAATCACTTGGGGTAAATCCGGTATTTTTCTTGAACAGACTGCTGAAATAGTGCGCGCTGGCATAGCCGATTTTCTCCGCAATATCGTAATTCCTTAGAGAGGTATGGACAAGCAGCTTCTTTGCTTCCTCCAGGCGAATACCGGTCAAAAATTCCACACAGGTCATCCCTGTCTTCTGGTGGAAGATTCGGGATAAGTAATTCGGAGTAATGCACAATAGCTTCGCTACCGTGCTGACCGACAATTCACTGTCCGCATAGCTTTCGGTCATCGCAAGCTTGGCGCGCTCGACAAGGACATCCACAAAACCGGCATTTGTGCGGGTTCTCAGCACAAGCAGTTGATTAAAGCAGTCTTCAAAGAAGTATTCAATATCCTGTACCGATTCCATATCGTTCAGCTTCGTATAGCTCTCAAAATAGCTTGGCATTGTGTCTCCGGCCTGATATTCGTCGGCCAGCCTGTATACGGTTCCGAGCAGATGGACAAACATAAGCTTCATCATAGGCGAAATTGCCTTTTGCTGTTCAAGCGCAGCGATGAACGGTCTTAACGGATAGACTTCAAACTGATCCCGAAAACGGACCGTTTCAATCAGCTCTTTTTCCTCCGCATACGGGTATTCGACATGACTTTTGTTCCAATTGGGCATATCTTCATAATGAATAATTCCCCGATGATCAAGCAGGGACAGCAAATGAACCGCCTCTTCGGCTTCATGCACGGAATGGGGAATAAAGCTGTAGGAGTCATAGCTTCTGCCCACCCCAATAGATGCTGTCACCTTTAAGTGACCCTCTATCTCCGCAAGCAGAGCCTCATATACGTCAGGCTCCACTTGCTTATGCAGGATGACCTGAATAAGCCCAGGCCCGGAGTCCGCAAAATGCATCCATCTCCGCTTCAATTTTTTCTCCGCGATTGCCCGGACCTTCCCCTTCAACTGGGCAATGTCCGCTCCGCTCGGAACTACCTGATTGATATTGATCTTGATTGCAATACAGTAGTAGCTGCCCTCCTCCAAATAGAGACCGGCCGCTTCCATACGCTCTTCCATCTCCTCAGGGGTCTGAAAGGTACCGGACATCAGATCTGCCCACAGCTTTTCGATAATAATCGGCTTGTAGATATCCAGCTTCCGCCGCGTATCCTCATTTTGCAGCGAGTTGCGCTGCTCATATGTAATTTCTTTGACAACCGCGTTCACCGTCTCCTGCAATTCCTCCGGGAGTACCGGCTTCACCAGGTAGCTGGATATTCCGAGCGACACCGCTTCCTTGGCATATTCAAACTTCTCATAACCTGTCAAAATAATGAACCGGATTCCGGGATGGCTCTGCTTGATCCGTTTGGCAAATTCGATGCCAGACATCTCTGGCATAAAGATATCCGTAATGATCAAATCAGGCGGATTTTTCTCAATCATCTCTATGGCATCTATTGCGTTGGGCGCATCCAGACACTCAATAAAGCCGGCCTTTTGCCAGTCAATAAGAGAATGCAAGCCTTCTCGGATGATCGCTTCGTCATCTACAAACAGTACGCGCATTCCTATTCTCCCTCTCTTTTCCATCCGGATGCAACACTGCAGAGATCAGTGCCGGCCGCGGCAGCGTTTCTTGCAATCTCACACTCTCTCATTTCACAGCCCCTGCTGTCAATCCGCCAATAATCTTCTCGCTAAGCAATGCGTAGATTACAATACTGGGTACAATAGCCAAAATCATAGCAGCGAAGGCCTGCGGATAATTAGCTTGAAAAGTCGTCAGAAAAAAGCGAATCGCAACCTGAAGCGTACGCGTTCCTTCGCTTTGCGTCAGCAGATTGGCATACATCAACTCATTCCAGGCTGTAACCATTAGGAAAATTGACGCCGTTACAACCCCAGGACAGCTCAGCGGCAGAATGATTCTCGTAAAAGTGCGGTGAACCCCGGCTCCATCTATAAATGCCGCCTCGGACAACTCCGGGGGAATTGTATTCATATAGTTTTTAATAATTAATACGCTAAGCGGGAGGGATATCCCTGCATATACAAGTGCAATTCCAAATAGCGAGTCATAAAAGCCAATCCATTTTACAATAAAATAATAAGGAACCATAAATGCATTCGTCGGTACCAGAATGCCGCCAACCAGCAAAAGCTGCCAGTACGAGCGCCAGCGGAATGTATAGGTAAATATATACGATGCGAGCGTCGCAAGCAATAGGGCCAGCAGCGTAGAGACTACGGATACGATCACGGAATTGAGAAAATAGGTCGTGACCGGATGCCTGGTCATAACGGCTATATAATTGTCAAACATCCAGTTTTCAGGTAGTCCGAAGGGTTCTGCAAACAACTCGCGGTTCGTCTTGAAGGAAGCGATAATGAGCCACACAAACGGCGCAAGCATGATGAAACTCACCAGATACAGGAAAAGTTCCTTGATCCATCTCATATGCCGTTCCTCCGATCCATGATGCACGAGAGCGCCAGTGTCGTGCCGGTCACAACCGCTCCTACCGCAATCGTCATTAATCCGGCAGCCATGGATACGCCATACCTGTTAGCAATAATCATCTCTTTGAACATATACAGTCCCAGATTGACTGTTTCGTTAGCCGGTCCGCCTCCAGTCATAAGGAGAGGGTATTCAAACATGCGCAGGCAAAAGGCCAGATTGAGAATAATATTAATAAGCACGGCGTCTTTTACTAGCGGTATCGTTATATACCAGTCTTTTTGCCAATTAGTTGCGCCTTCTATCTTCGCCGCTTCATTCAGTTCGGCAGGGATTGCAGATATCCGGGTCAAAAAAACAACCATCGTCAGGCCGGCATAAATAATAAACGGAAGCTGATGGGCAAACAAGGCGGTCTTTAAATCCGCCAGCCACGGTCTGGCCAGAGCGCCGAGCCCCATAAGCTTGAGGATATTGTTGACGAGCCCGAGATTGACATGCAGTACAAAATACCACAAAAAAGCAATAGCAGTCGTCGATATGACATTCGGCAGTACAAACAGCACTCTGAAAACTTTCCAGCCCCGCGGCTGGCGCGCGAGCAGAAGAGCAAGTAAAAGTCCGAACGGAATATGCAATAAAACCGCACCGGCAACCCAGAGCAGTGTATTGATAACCGCCTTGATAAAAACAGGGTCCTGAAAAACAAGCTTAAAGTTATCCAACCCTGCATACACCATCTCGTTAATCCCATTCCATTGCTGAAGACTGATATAACCTGCAAAAATTAATGGAAAGACAAAAAACAGGAGAGTAAATATAACTGCCGGCATCAGGTAGAGAACGATATGTCTTTTGGCAATCATGAGAAACTTTCTCCTTTTTCATAAAATTAAAACGTATGCCGCTAAGGCTGGATCTGCTCCAATCCGTTAGCGGCACCTTGATGTCCAAACGTTTCTGTTTATGATCGGTTATTGATTGGCTTCATTCATTCTGCGCACCATACCAGCCGGGTCGTACTGTTCAAACATCATGCCCTCAATCAGGGATGGGAGCTTCGATATGGCTGCCGGCTTGAGCACTCTTGAAATTTGAATAATACTCTCTGGCGCGCTGCCCGATACGTCGATAAATTGACTCAGAACCGGGCCTGCCTTCTTCAGCTCTTCCTCGCTGAGACTAAGCTCTGCGGACAACAGAATGCGCCCCTCCAACGTCATGAGTCTGACCCCGTCATCAGAGGTCATATATTTCATAAAATCCACGATGGCCTGTTCCTTTTCCTTCGATGCTTGCTTGCCCGCAGACCAAGGTGTGTAGGTATCCGTCACAATGAAACCTTTCTGGGCATGTCCCTGATGAACAAGCGGACCTGCCGAGATTCCGATATTCTTTTGCAGTTCATCGTCCAGTGATCCGATCAGCCAAGGTCCGTCAATAATCATGGCGGTATTGCCAAGTGCAAAGTGATTGGAACTGATGGAATAATTAGCCCCGATCGCATCATCTGTAGAGTAGCTGAACAACTGCTTCAACTTCTCCGCCGCTGCCACCATCCCTGGCGTATCTAAAGAGACGCCCGCTTTGAATACATCCATCCCGTCCGCGGCAGCAGCCAAATAAGTCAGCGCATTCGTCGAGTGCCAGGAATCATCAGCTGTCATAAGTGAAATCGGGATAATTCCCTTCTTCTTAAGCTTCGCGCATGCGGCAAAAAATTCATCCCAGGTTTGGGGAAACGTCTGAATTCCCGCCTCGGCAAACAGCTTCTTATTGTAATAGAAAAGCACACCCGCCTTTTCATACGGTATGGAAGTCAGTTCTCCATTAAAGGTCAGCGCTTCGATATCCTCAGGCTTAAAGCGCGAACGCCATTGCTCGTCCATATATGGAGAAAAATCAAGAAGCTGGCCTGAGTTCTGCCGGGACAAATCATTCGGATTGAAATTGTAATTGAACAAATCCGGCGGCTGTTTGGCCGCGATCATAGTCTTTACCTTCTCCTGATAATTAGGCCAGTCTGGATTAATATCAATGCTGATCTTGACTTTGCCGGCGCGCGCTTCATTATACTTGTTGACCAGTAAATGAAGAGCTCTCCCACGCTCTGTATCCGTGCTCCAACTGCTTAGCATTTTGATCTCAATCGGTTCATCCGCCTGTTTGCTGTTTGGCTCCTTCTGTAAATTTGCGGAGCATCCGGCCAGCAATACAGTAAGCAGAGCAAGCAGCAGGACCCGGCTTCTTTTTATAACCATCCCCTCTACCTCCCCTTTTTTTGAATATTTAGAAGCTCTTTTCACTGTACCCTGAATCATACTCATAATAAATGAACAAATGTAGCCTAAGCCATACAGTTATCTATCCTTTTACCTAAAGCTCTCTATATAACGTCCTAGGCCCAGAAGACCAGCGGAATAGATCCAGCCAAGTGTCCCCCAAATATCGCCTTTGGCAATCATGCCCTCATCCAGGCCCTGACTGCATATGCCAAACCCCTCCGGCTGCATGCCGATATCCGCAAATCCCATCTGGTCCCCCGGGTATGACAGCATCTGCTGACAGCCATTTGCAATCCATGCCGCCATCTGGCAAAAGAACGGTTCTCCCGCTGCTTTCCCAATCCCATGCAACTCACGAATAAAGAATAGCGAATAGATGTCTACGACACCCCCGCCCCAGATCGAGTTGATACCACCACAGCCTACCGTATTAAAGCGCTGGTTGTGCAAGCTCGTTCCCGGCATCGTTGGCGCTGTCCAAATATAATTCCAGGTGACGAACAGTCTGGCTGCGCGCACAGCTCCCTTCAAATACCGCTCCTCACACGTATGGTTGTATAACGTATACAATGCCGCCATCGTATATTGGACCGCTTCCTTATCGATGATATTCGGATTGTCAAGGGTCCCGCCTTGATAATGATTGCGTTGAACAAAGTTGGAAAGCACATACTCGGACGCATTGATTGCAGCACGCAAATATTTCATACCCTCCCCGGGTTCCTCCCGCCACAAGGCAACCAGGAACATAATCGGAATAGCCGTACCGGATTTGGAGGAAAATTCATCATCTCCAAAGCCCGGCTCATTTTTTAGAGGCGTGCCGTCCGGTTGAAACGCGCGATACCAGGAGCCATCCCCATTTTGCACATTGACCAGGAAGTTGCCGAAACGCTTTACTGCGTCGTACCATTTGGTCTCGATTCGGCCTTCCTCACGGTATCGCTGATAGGCCGTAAGCAAATCAAAAGCAGGCTCTACCATCAACCGCAGGTAATTGCCGCGAACATCGCCGTGCGAGACATAATGCAGCTTCGGAGCGGTAGGATCGCCGAACGAATGGAAAGGACGGTCTTCCTCCACTTCAAACAGTGTATACATCCAGCCCGAAGGCGTCGTACATCGGTCTACGAAGAAATCAATTACCTTTTTTCCTTTGTCCCACCATTCCCCGCCGTTTCGTCTGGCCATTTCATGTGCAGCATGAATTTGGCGGCCGGTGAATCCGTATTCCAGCACCGTTTGGTAGCTCTCATGGGGAATATTCACAAAGGAAGCTCCAAACCCTGACGGGGCGCTGCGATATCCCTTCCGTGGATCGAAATGGAAGAAGAACCCAGCTGCACCGCTACGAAGTTCCCGGTAGGAATTGCGCAGGGACACGCTCCGGTACTCCATGGAATCCTCCAAAGAGAAAGGGAGCTCGAAAGGTTCAGGCTTGTTAAGGCCAGCCTTATGCTTGAATTCATCAAAGACCGCTTCATCAAACCCCCACTGGTTGCTAATACGCAGCTCATAGGCGGTTTTCAGCTCGATCACCTGCTCGTCCAGCGGATAAAAAGCGGAAACCGGCCTTTGGTCGGCTGACAATGCGACACTGCGGTCCCCTTCATAGTAAGGAAGACAAGCCTGATACATGACGGTATCCCCATGGCGGCTGTACCCCAATGAGCCAATATCCGTTCGCTGAGTATAGCGGCTCTCGCGCTCCGGTCTAATTGGCGGCAACACAAAAGACGGCAGATGTATGCGTGAGAGGGAAACGGTCGTGCCGGTAGAGGAATCATACCCTAAGATGAGCGGGTAGGTCATTCGATCATCCATATACATACGCGTTACATTTTCCCGATGCTGATCAATAGTTCCATACCAAATAGAAGGCGCATGGAAACGGAAGGGCGTCTCTTCCTGAACAGACTGTACAAAACGAAGCCGAAACTGAACGCCTTCTGTCCTGCCGGAGCACGGCTCGTCCGATTCCCGCTCTGCCCGCACAGTTCTATGCACTCTGGAAGAGGTATCTGCGGTCCAGTTATCTTCAATAGTAAAGCGGTATCCAGCCTGCCGGAATTCGCAAAGCGCCAGCCAGTTCCCCACTTGGATCTCCTTTACAGACTGATAACGGAAACAAAGCGCCTCCCCTAGTAAAAAAGCGGCTTCCACCGGAAATGGGATTGTCAGTTCCCCCCCTTCACATTGTCGAATTAAAGGGTAATAACCGCCCTCCTCTTTATTAAAAACGATTGAGTTCATAATGAGCCTCCTTCTTGTGTACAAAAAATAAATACGAGGTTATTCTCAGCAAAAACGTTTCAAGGCTGTGACCGCCTGTTTAACTTCTCGCATTCTATATATCAACGGTAAGACAAGACTATAGGCATATTGATAGCCGGTTTCGAATTCACCGCCGGATAATACCCCCAAACGGCTGTCGCTCCGGTTATTTAGCTTCCATATTGGATAATTGCAAAAGGAAAGTTCAATATAACAACAAAGTAAAAAACTGGCTATCTTGTTACATCATAACGGACTTTCCGCTAAATTTCGATCCACTAAACTTACTTTTACCTTGCATTTATTTGACATATTCTCAAAAGAAAAGGGGGTTGCACCAAAGTTAGTGTTCAATGGTTTGAGTCTTCGCATGTCTGAAGGTTCGGAGGATTATAGCCGGAGCTTGCGGTTGAAATGTAAAATAGCGATGCCGGGCACAACACCCCGGGCACCGCCATTTCAGTAAACAAACCTGCTTTTGAGATCATTTCTTCATGCTCTGGGATCAATAAAGTGTTTTCAGAGATTCAGTGCTGTATGGCAGCAATTCCGCAAGCTTCTGATCGCGAATTTTGTCCGCCCAACCCGGATCGGTCAGCAAGGCGCGACCAACTGCAACCAAATCAAATTCTTCATTGTCGAGCATCTCCAGCAGACGATCAAATTCAGATACCTCCGCATCCTGAAGATGCTTGGAACCGATAAATTCCTTGTCCAGTCCGACGGAGCCGACTGTAATGGTCGGGACGCCGGTCAATTTTTTCGTCCATCCGGCCAGATTCAGAGATGAGCCCGCGAATTCAGGCTCCCAGTAGCGGCGGGTCGAAGCGTGGAAGATGTCGACACCTGCATCCGTCAAAGGTGCAAGGAACTGTTCCAGTTCCGCCGGGTTTTGTGTAAGCCGGGCTTCATATGCCCCGCCCTTCCATTGTGAGAACCGCAGCACGATCGGGAAATCATCCCCTACCGCTTTCCTTGCGGCCTTGATGACCTCGACAGCAAAGCGCGTCCGTCTGACAAGATCCCCGCCGTATTCATCTGTCCGGTGGTTGGTCTTCTCCCAGAAAAATTGATCGATCAGATAGCCATGCGCGCCATGAAACTCAATGCCGTCAAATCCAATGCGCTTGGCATCTGCAGCAGCCTTGGCAAAGGCGGTGATCAAATCTGCGATCCCCGCCTCGGTTAGCGGCTCCGCAATCTGCTCTCCAGCTAGCGACAGACCGGAGGGACCAACGGGAAGCGCATTAGGGTTCGGCAGGTCTCCCGGTTTGCGTACAAGACCGATATGCCAGAGTTGTGGAATAATTTTGCCCCCTGCCGCGTGGACCGCTTCTACGGTCTTGGACCAGCCCGACAGCGCCTCCTCACCGTGAAAGTTGGGCCAATTCGGATTGGAGCCCGCCGCAGGGTGATCAATCAATGTCCCTTCCGTGACAATCAGCCCTACGCCGTTCGCGGCCCGCCGCGCGTAGTAAGCAGCAACATCATCCCCAGGCACCCCGTTAGGCGCAAACCCCCTTGTCATCGGAGCCATTACGACGCGATTGGATAAGTGGAGATTCCCTGCTGAAAAAGGAGTAAACAAATGAGTCATAATTAGACAGCCTCCTTGGTATTAAATCTATAGGATTAATTGGAATTGTAAGTATACAAAAGGCCAGCGTATCTCTGCCTGGCCCGATGCATTCTAAAATTACTATAAATTACCGCTTATCTTAAAGTCAATCCTATTTTCAAAACTTAAATCATCATTATGGCCGCCATAGGCAGAAGTGATCAAGCCATCGGTTAGTTATAGCGACACGCTTTAGGTTCTGCTACTCCTTTGTGAGCAAGGGCTCCAGATCAAGTATATGATTCAAGATGTAATCCGGGGCCAATTCCCCTGCTGGTAGCGGTTGCACTTTGGCAAACCCCTGTTTTACCCAGATGGCATGCAGTCCAAGCTGACGGGCCGGAATAATATCATTGTCGATACGGTCTCCGATCATAACCGCCTCGGCAGGACGGCAATCAGCTTCCTTGAGAGCCCATTGAAAGAAGCGAGGATCAGGTTTGTTCATGCCAAGCTCTGCGGAAGACCCCATCAGGCTGAAATAGGAATCCAGCTTATAGCTCTTGAGCCGATCGAGCGTACCGAGACTTTGATTGGCAATGACCCCGAGCCGATATTGGGCGGACAGGCGTCTTAGCATCGGTTCGACGCCAGGGAACGGCTGCTCCAGCTGCTTATTGTATTTGACTCCCTCCCGGATGGCATGCCAATGTTCCGTGGAGGAAACGAGCTCCTCAAGCACTGGCCGAATCGGTATTTCCGTCATCTCCCGGAAATAATAGGTCAGCCGCTCACACATGTCTTCCTTGGAGATCTTGTAGCCAAGACGGTTGGCATTGCGAACATATTGACCAATTACGTCGTCAGCGGCCGCAGACTCATCCAACAGCGTATCGCCAAGATCGAAAAAAATCCACCTGATGCGTGTCAGATCCATTCTGCCGGGCTCCCTTCCTTTTCAAAAAATACCTCTGCATCCTGCACAGTATTATATACATGTCCTTTTTCGGCGGTCAAGCATTCACGGCCCCATCCTGCAACGAAAAGACGTTATTTGGACAGCTCCACAAAACCTTCGCCAAACGCATCCCTGACATCGTGAATAGTCAGGAAGGCATCCTTGTCCGCGTTTTTAACAATCTTCTTGAGCATCGATACCTCCTGCTTGCTGATCACAATATAAAGCACTTCTTTGGGTTCCTTGGTGTAGTAGCCCTTGCCTTGCAGTACCGTAACCCCGCGGTTCATGACCAGATTGACTTGCTCGGCAATCTGATCCTGGTTATTTGAAATGATGGTAATCGCCTTCTTCGGATTAAGTCCTTCAATAATAAAGTCCATTACCTTGGTCGCAATATATAGCATCACAACGGTCAGCATGAGCCGCTCCGACCCAATAATGAAGTAAGAGCAGAACACCACAATCAAGTCAAAAAACAGCAGCGCATAGCTGATATTCCAATCCAGCAGCTTGTTGGCGATGCGAGCCAGAATGGTCGTACCGGCCGTACTTCCGCCCGCACGGATAATGATGCCGATACCCGCCCCGCTCAAGATGCCGCCGAATATGGCATTGACCATCGCTTCATCGGAAGCAACGTTCCAGTCCTTCGTCAAATGCAGAAACATTGAATTTAATACAACGGCGGCAATCGTGTAGATGATTGCCCTTTTGTCTAAAAATCTGTACCCGACTGCGAGCAGAAATAAGTTGATGATCAAGTTGACAAGCCCTGGAGACCACTGGTACAAATAATACAAAATTATAGTTATCCCCGTGACGCCGCCTTCGCCAAGATCATTCGGGATCACGAACAAATTGACAGCCAGCGCAAACAAAAATGCCCCGACTACAAGTGAAATCGAGTCGCTCACTATTCTTTTCCACATTTTCCATCAACCTCACGTTCTGCAATCATCCTTTTATCATATCCCATCAAAAGGTTCATCTGCAACTGCCGTAACAAACATCGAAAGCTGCAACCTTAATAAGGCTGCAGCTTTCGATAGGATATGTTTATAGGCATTTCTCTGTGCGGCCTTGAGTCATTCCTTACCCTTTTACCGCGCCCGCGGTAATTCCTCTGGCCATCTGTTCTGTGAACAGCAGATAGATGATCAGGGTCGGCAGAGCAATCATAGTCATAACGGCAAATTGCGCGCCGTAATTGGACGAGTATTGCCCGGCAAATTTCATAATGGAAAAGGGCAATGTCTTGAAGCGGTCCGAGGTTAAAAAGGTATTGGCCATAATAAACTCGTTCCACCAGCTGATAAAGTTCATAATGCATATCGTTGCAATCGCTGGCTTGGTAATCGGGAATATAATCCGCGTCAGCAAGCCGAACACGCCGCAGCCATCCATTACCGCCGACTCCTCAATGCTGCGCGGCACCGTCTCCAAAAATCCAGTCATGATCAGCGTGCTGATCGGCAGTGAAAAGGCAATATACGGCAGCATCAGCGACAACGGATGATCCAGCAGGCCAATGTTGTTGAACAGCGTAAAGTTGGGCAGCAGTGTGGCATGGATCGGAACAATCATACCCAGCATGACAAGCCCGAGCGCAAGTCCCCTTAGCTTCCATTCCATTCTGGTAAAAGCGTAACCCATCATGAGCGAGAATACAGCCGCCACGACAATCGTCACGGCTGTAATCATGAAGCTGTTCACGAGGTACTTCGGCACGCTTCCATAAGTAAAAGCATTGACATAATTGGCGAATTCAAAGGTCTTCGGCCATTTCAAAATCTCGCTGCCGAAAAACTCCCCGCTCTTCAGGAACGAAAAGTTAACCAGCCACACAAGCGGAAATATTTGCAGCAGCGCTACGAGCCATAACAGCAGCTGAAGCAAGATCGGAGGCCGCTCCTGTCTTTCCATATGCGCTCCTCCTTCTTTCTAAAATTGCCCGACATCTTTTTTCAAAGCACGGTTCATGATAACGGTAATGATGAGACAAATAATAACGAATATGACAGAAATCGCATTTCCGTAACCATACAGAGATGAACTGAACGCTGTCTTGTACAGGTAGTTGCCCAAAAACTGCGTCGTACTGCCGGGACCGCCGTTCGTCATCAGGAAGACCGTCTCCATCTGCTTGAGACAAGTCGTCACCGCGATAATAACTGCTACCCGGATCATGGGAGACAGCAGCGGGACTACGACACGGGTATACAGTGTCACCTTGCCCGCTCCATCCAGTTCGGCTGCCTCATACAAGTCCTTTGGTATGCCCTGCAAGCCCGCATAGTACAGGAGCAGCGCATAGCCGAAGCCCTGCCACATGATAACGAAGATCAGGCTCCAGATGGCAACGGACGGATCGCCCAGCCAATCCTGTTTGAGCGAGGCGAGACCCAGTTGCTCCAGCACCTTGTTCAGCACGCCATAGCTCGGATGGAAGACGCTCACCCACATCTTGGAGGTGACCACAATGGAGATGACCGCCGGGATGAAGAAAATCGTGCGGAATGTCTTCTCCAGCCGCCCGGCGCGTGTAATCAGGATCGCGAATAAAATGGCAACCGGGTGCTGGAGAAGCAACGTTGCAAGCAGGAGCAGCAGCGCATTCCATAAGGAGCGCCAGAAGATCGGGTCGTCGAACAACACCTTTTGATAATTGGCGAACCCTACGCTCTGATATTCTCCAAGTCCCGTCCAGTTGGTTGTTCCGTAGTAGACGCTCATCAGAATCGGAAAGCAGACCATGAACAGGAACAAGGTAAGTCCTGGTGCAACCAGCCAGGTAATCGTCCATCGGTTGCTCATTAATTTGTGCATGTTAATTCCGCCTTTACTTGATCAGAGCTACTGCCGCATCCAGTTCCTTCAGGAATGCTTCCGGGGTAATCAACTGGCTGAGCAGGTTCTGGTGCGCTTCCATAACCTTTGTTTTGAATTCATCGGTTCCATTATCTTGTACCGGCGTGCCGCTGGAGCTTGAAATGGAACTGAAAATGCCGATCAGTTGCTTTTGCAGCTCTGTCTCATCGCCTGTCAGGAACTCATCGAAATTTTGCGCAGGCGTGCCGCTTCCAGTCTGCCAGAGCTGCTTCGCCCAGTTTTCCGGAGCGAAGAAATATTGCAGGAATTTAACCGCTTCTTCCGGATGTTTGCTGTTCTTGGCTACCGAATAGCCGCCGCCGAACCATGCCGCTACGTCGGTTGTTTTTCCTTTATCCGAAGCCGGGTAAGGGATCGCGCCAACATTGTTGCGGAAATCTTCCGGGAAGTTCTCATCAGTAGCAAGACCGGCTTCCCAGTTGCCCATCAGATACATAGCCGCTTGGCCCTGGCCAAACATATTGCGGGAAGTGCCATAGTCGGCTGTAATAAATCCATCCGCCAAGCCTTTGATAACCGCAAACTCCTGAAACTCTGTTGCAGCAGCCAAGAAGTCCGCGTCGCCGGAGAATGTTGCTTGACCGTTCAATACAGCATCAATCTTATTGAAATCCCCGTTATGACGCTGCGCAACATATTCGAACCAGATCGGCAGTGACCAGCCATCCATTCCGTTGGAAGCGATTGGATTAACACCGGCTTTTCTGAGTGCCGCAGCCGCTTCCTTCAGCTCCTGAGTCGTCCCCGGCACCTTCACGCCATGATCTTCAAACAGCTTTTTGTTGTAATAGACAACAAAGAAATCCGTGTTGCGAGGCAGTCCATACAACTTGCCGTCCTGGGAGAAGCCATCTGTCGCGCCCGCTACAAACTTGCTGGAGGCAAAATCCGCTTCATTCAACTCCAGCAACAATCCGGCATTAATAAGCGGCTTGATGAAGGATGCTTGGCCCCAAGACTGAATAATATCCGGAATATCGTTGGAAGAGGCGTATACTTTCATCTTCGCTTTGTAAGGCTCATCCTGAAGGGCTTCCACCTCAATCTTCACATTCGGGTTATCATTCATGTAGGCGTCAATCAGGTTTTGCTCGATTTTTCCCGGGCCATTGGAACGGTCGGCAAGTGCGCTAAAAAACTTCAGCTTGACCTGCTCTCCTTCCGGCTTGGTGTTCGCCCCCCCCTCCTTGTTCGTCTGCGGAGGCTGATTCGTCGGAGTCGTTTCTTTGTTCCCCCCGCATGCTGCCAGCAGCATGCCCGTCAATGCAAACATCATGACCAGTATCAATGCTCTTTTCATCGTTAACCCACCTTATCGCTGCAATTTTGATCAGGTTCGTGCCTGCTCTGGTACCTACTATAACGGCTTTTTACAGGAGGGAGAATGACCGATTATTTAGATGAATGACGTATTTTTTTGAATTTATCCAAAATCTATGTCCATTTCCTATTATTCTTTATATACTTGAATCAGAGAACATATCAGACTTTAAGGCAGGGGGAAAAGAGACCAGCCATGAAAATTCGAGGCCGTCCGGTTCATTTCTTCCGCAATCTATCCTTTCAGCAAAAGCTGCTTGCTATGGTCATTCCGCTGCTTATTGCAACAGTGGGACTGACCGGCATGTTTTCCTACTATATCGCCTCTAATCAAGTGGTTGCCAAGATCAAAGATTCACAGAATCATATGGCAAGCAAAACAAGAGACCAACTGGACTATGTCGCCAAAGATATGCTCAATTTTTCGAATTATTTGTTTATTAATCCCGTTGTTCAGAGCATGGTCATCAGCAAGGACACCCGCAAAAATCGCGATCAGCTCTTCAAAAATTTGGTCCCCCTCATGGTTACCGGAAATACGATTCAATCCGTTATTCTATACCCGGATCCCGTCGGAGATGAGCCGGTATATCCGTTTTTCATCAGCCAGGTCGGCATTGCCAATGCAATTACGCTTGAGGCCTTTCGCAAGAGCGAGTTCTATGCCCGGCTGCAGGCAGCGTCCGGACAGCTTATCTGGGATTTGTTCCGGCCCTCGGACGGCATCATTCCCGGCGATTATCATCACAAAATTGTGCTCATCAAATCATTCAAAGATTTTTACAGCTTTCAGACGAACGGGCTGTTGATCATCGGCATGGATGCCGATCATTTGAGCAAAATTTTGTACGACAGCAGTGATAGCGCTTTCCAATACATAGTGAATGAGCAAGGGATTGTCGTCGCTGCTTCCAGCCTCAAGTGGGTCGGCAAGCCTGCGGACGAGTTGCCCTTCCCCTCAGACAGCAGCTTGGACGATGAATATCTCGTTACCAAAGCGTTGTCGACAGTCACGGGATGGCAAGCTGTTGTCATCCAAGACCGGGAAAGCCTGCTGTCGGAACTGAGCAGTATCCGGTCCATCACATTGATTATTGCCCTCGTCGTATCGTTCGTCATGATTGCACTCACCTGGATTATGGCTCGAATTGTAACGAACCCGCTGCGAACGCTCATCCGTTCGATGAAAGCGCTGCAGCATGGCGATTTTACCCAGCGCGTCAATTTCACCGGCAATGACGAGATCGGGCGGCTCGGCTACTGGTACGATACGATGGTCCAGCGCATCAAAACACTGATCGACGATGTCTACTTTTCCCGGCTCAAGCAGAAGGAAGCGGAGCTGAAAGCGCTCCAATCTCAAATCAATCCTCATTTTTTGTACAATACACTGAATATGATCAACTGGAGTGCTGTTCAAAAGGGCGATAAGGAAATTTCCGAGCTGGTCGTTTCTTTGTCACAGGTGTTCAGACTCAGTCTGAACAGCGGCCAGGATTTCATCCAGTTGGAGAAGGAGTTTGAACTGGTCTCGCATTATCTGTTTATTCAAAAGAAGCGGTATGCTTCCCGCCTGCATTTTGATATTGAGCTTGCGCCTTCACTGCGGCATTTCGAGCTGCCGAAGCTGCTTCTGCAGCCGCTTGTCGAGAATGCAATCGTTCATGCCATTGAGCCGCTTGACGGCAGTGGGCACCTTAGCGTGCGCGCCTGTCAAGAGGAGGATTGGGTCGTGCTGCAAGTGACGGATAACGGCAAAGGCATGACGCCTGAGCAGGCCGAGACACTTCGGCAGCGGCTCGCCAGGCCCTCCCTGCCGTTCCGTCCGGAAGGCAGCGGCTCGGGAATTGCATTGATTAACGTCAAGGAAAGACTGCAATTATTCGATGAACAGTCCAGCATGGACATTGATACCCGGCATGGCGCAGGAACACGGATTACGATCAAATTAAAACTGGGGAGGTAATACAGCATGCCGTTAAAACTGCTAGTGGTAGAGGATGAACCCTCTTTCCGTCAAGGAATCATCAACATGGTCGACTGGAATGATTACGGAGTCCAAATCATGGGCGAAGCGGAAAACGGCCGTGAGGCGCTGGAATGCATGCTCCAGGAGAAGCCCGATCTTGTACTCACCGATATTACCATGCCGGTCATGAACGGGTTGGAGCTGATCTCCGAGGCCAAGGTGGCGGGACTCGACTTCTATGCCGTGCTGTTGACCGGCTACGACGAATTCCAGTATGCGCAGGAGGCAATCAAACTCGGCGTCGAGGATTATCTGCTCAAACCGTGCATGCCTCAGGATATATTGCGTGTCATTATGAAGATCAAACAGAAGAAGGAGCTGGAGGAACAAAAGGGACGGCGAATCGATGACCTTAGCCACAGCTGGAACAAGAACATTCCCCTGCTCAAAGCCCAGGTGCTGTCGGGATGGATCAAGCTTGCCCCGCTCCCGCTGGAGGACCGCGCCGATATGATGCAGGAGTTCGGCATCGCGCTGGGACAGCAGGACGGCATTCAGGTCGGAGCCGTGCGGCTGGAGCAGCCCCGGCAAAAAGCCGCAAATTGGAGCGTTCAGGATGCCGAGTTGTTCCGCTATGCTGCGCTGAATATTACTTATGAATCGCTCAAGGATGTTTATGTCGGCCGATTGGAGACGTTTGTCTACCAGGACGATATCGTTTGGGTCGGCGGGCCGCTCAGCCATCAAGGATCAAGCGGCGGCCTGCGGCTCTCAGACGGCCTGCAGCTTGTGCAGTCCAATCTTAGACGTTATTTGCAGCATACAGCCAGCCTTGCTGTCAGCTCCGCCTCACACAACATAATGACCTTGCATCTCGCCTATCAAGAGGTCTCACAGGCGATGTCAGCCCGGTTTTACAGAGGGCGGGGCGGTATTTATATGTATACAGAGTCTGACGCAGCAGACCCGGAGCAGTTGCTGCACGATCACCCTTATCTGGACCAAACGGAGAAAAACCTTCTGCTCCAGTTGCAGAATGAAAGCTACGAGCAATCCGTCGATACATTGGAGGAATGGCTAAGCTATCTGCGGCAGAATCCTCATCACACAAAAGAAGAAGTCAACCTCCGCGCTTCCAATCTGGTCTGGGAGCTGCAAAAATGGATGCGGGAGCGCTACACCGCTTCCCCGGACTGGCCCGGTGATCTGGTGCCGGCGGATCAGTTGGCCAAGCTGGAAACCTTGGACGATGTCGCCTCCGTCCTCCAGCGGACCCTCCAGCAAATTGTCGGCGTCTTATCTCAGAAAGTGCTTCACCGCACCGTGCAAGCAACGCTCGATCTGATCAAAGCCAAATACGCCACCAATCTGACGCTCGATAGCGCCTCCAAGGAAGTATTCGTCAGCAACTCCTATCTCAGTTCACTGTTCAAGCAGGAACTGGGCATTAATTTCCTGGACTACCTGCACCAGTACCGGGTTGAAAAGGCCAAGGAATATTTGCGCCAGCAGTATAAGATTTACGCCGTTGCCAAATTGGTCGGTTACCAGGAGGAGCGGCATTTCAGCTCCACGTTCAAGAAGTGGACCGGCATGACCCCTACGCAATATCAGAAGAACTACCCGGTTGCGCATTAGGCATAGTCAATACATAGTCAATAGGATGGATGCTTCACAGTCTGCCTGCGCTCTATGAGGTTTGAGAGGGGCTGTGCCAGAGTTTCATCACAGCCCCGTAGCTGGTCCCTGGTTCCCTGGCTGCTGCGGAGCCTAGCCATGGAAGCGAAAAGGCCCACAGGCGACGAGCCGATACATCGGAAAACAAACTATAGCACAGCCTTCAGCCCCATAAACCAGACGGCAATATAATGTTTCGTCGCCTCCTGGATCACGTTGCGGCTGTTAAAGGTGCGTATAATATCGAAATAGCCTTCAAGAAAGGCTATAGCAATCGGCCTTGATATAAGCAAGTCCAGCGGGTCAGACGAATGCTTTCGATTATATTCATACAAATGCGTATCCATCTGTTCCGTCAAGCGAATAATAAATTCCTCTTTCGTGCCAGCGAACGGCGTTCCCGAACTTTTGTACAGTAAAATGAGCAGCCCTTCCCTGTTCTCATATGCTAGCTCTGCGAAAATATGGCTGAGACGATCGATGACCCCGGCGGCATCAATAAATTCCTGCTCATTCACGATCATCAATTCCATAAGCTGATCATAAACCGGGGAAACGACAGCATCGAACAAATACTCTTTATTGGGAAAGTAACGATACAAATTACCGACGGCAACCCCGGCTTTCGCCGCAATATCTTTCATCGAAGTTTTGCCGAACCCTCGATCCAAAAACACAGTCCTCGCACAGCGTAATATCGAGTTGCGCACTTCATCTTTTAGCACTTGCATAAATGAACCCCCATTCACTATTCCAATATAAAAAATGGAGGCACACCCTTCAACCACCATCGGTATCGGTGCTTCCGCCTAGATGAGACCCGGATGCCGCCCCGTCAATCCCACGATCAGAAAAACAATTTGATTTCATGGTTTTTTTATCCATACTTATAATGTCGATATATCTTTCTCAAAAAATCCACCCTAATAGTGAATCAAAATTCATTATTGAGACTCATAAAAAAAGGAGAATATCGCTCAGACAAAATGAAAAAAAATCCAAAACTTACTCGTATATGGAATTCACATATAGAATTCCCCCTCGGGCAGCTGCCATATCTTCGTTGCCGACCAGCTAGGCTGGCGGCCGCATCTCTTTCTTAGGAAATTGAACTTGCTGCCCGGCCTGATCCCTGATCTGCTAACCAAATAAGCTAACCTTGCGCAACAAGCTTAACGTCACCTTGCAACAGGCTTCTCTAGCGCATACAGTTCTTCCTCGATTGAGGCCATTCTCTCTCCAATAACGCTGCGGGCATCCGCCATCGCCTGATTGTACAAATAAGGCGACAGTTCCTTGATCATAAAATCAAGCAGATTTTCCCCAGCCAACTGACCCATTTCTTGGGACAACTCCATTTCAAAGTAATACTGGATCCGTTCTACGAGTTGCAGTTTCTGTTCTCTTGGCAGCTTAACGGTTGACATACGCTTCTTCCTCCTTGGGTTATTCCCTTATTCCCTGTACTTTCCTATTTTTATCGATACCATCAAGAAACTCCCCCATTTAGGAGAGCTTATTTCGAATCATTCTGCTTAGGCCGATCATCATTTTGTTCATAATAACCCGCTCTTCTTGTTATTACTGTGATTCTTTCGTTTTGTTTTTCATTTTACAACAATAACTTCTATAACAATACCTTATTCTGTTACTTTTATGTTTTTTGATCTGTACAATCCATATTCTCGGACACTGAATGAGGAAACGAAACGATTCCCCGTACTTGTAAGCATGAAACTTCTAGGCATGAAAATAATGAAAGAAGCAGCAGGATGACGCTCCTGCTGCTTCTTATTTGACCATTTACCGTTTATAAATCTCGTAAATCAGTTGTGCTGCTTCTGCCCTTGTTGTAAGGCCGAGCGGGTTTAGCTTGGAGCCGCTGCCCTTAACAATGCCATTTGCTGCAAGCAATGCCGCTCCTTCTTTTGCATAGGAAGCAAGGCTGGAGAGATCCTGGAAGCTGGCGAGCGAATTGCTGTCGGCCGGAACAAGTTCCTTATCCGTCAGTTTCAGCGCTCTTGCAACCATCGCGAACATTTCCTGGCGGGTAACCGGCGCATTTGGATCAAAACCTCCATTTGCCTTGCCGTTTACGATCCCCAGACTATGGGCAATGCCTACCGCTTCGTAGTAGTAGCTGCCTTCTTGCACATCTGTAAAGCTGGCTGATGCTGTTCCCGTGAGGCCGAGCGCCTTGACGAGCAACAATGCGAAATCGGCTCGCTTCACGTCTTGCCGCGGCGCATAGCTGTTGTCCGATACGCCGTTAATGATGCCTTTGGCTGCCAGCACTTCAATTGCTTGCTGTGCCCATGAATGGTTGCCAAGATCATTGAAAGTCTTGTGCTCGTAAACAACAGCGTACCATCCATCCTGAACTGCTGTAAACTGCACTGCTCCGCTGGCTGCGCTGTATTTGCCGTCATAGACAGACGTCACTGCGCCTTTGCCCGCAACATGTCTGATGGACAGCAACTCGCTGACGGCTTGATCGGCAGCACCGGACTTATAAGGAACCTTTACTTGAACAGGCGCCTGCGGGTTGCTCCATTCGATGATCTTCCCGTTCACAGCAAAGCTCAGTTTGATTACAGGACGTTCACCAACTGCTGCCTGGATGCTATCCGGTAGATCATTCGCAGAAGCCTTCGCAATAATGACGCTTACTTGATCCGTTTCGCTCAGGTTCAGCCCGGCAAGCACCGTGTCCGGAATGAGCAACTGACCGGTTGCCGTGTCGATTTGCAGTCTGATGGCAGATTTGCCGGCAGTCAGCGCCGCTGATGGCAGCTCAAGTTCATAACCGTTAGCTTCAGATACAGCAGGGATCTGAATGGCTATCCGCTTGATGCCCTTATTGTCAGGTTTTGCTGATTGAACAGCCTCATTCAGTTCCTTCTCGGATACAGAAGCTTTGGCTACTCCTGTCGCTGTATCCAGCTTCGGATCGGAGAGTGAAATTTGGCCATCTTTAGTGCCTGTTTCAGGTGTTTCTTCGTCCGGCTTATCCGTTTCCGGCTGAGTTACCGGCTGCGAAGGATAATATGGCGCCGAGTTGATCGTGTAGGACAACACAGCAGTCTCACTAGCCTCAAGCCCTTCCTTAACCGCAATCGCTTTAATAACGACCGATTTCTTCACATCCAGACTGCCCGTATATTCGGTGCTGGATTCAGTTGGCTGAGATCCGTCGAGCGTGTAGTAAATCTGTGCTTCCTCAGTGGCAGAAGTCAAGGTTACCTTCTGGGCCGAAGAATAGGTGCCTGGTACCGGAGAAGCGGTTGGCGCCGCGGCACGTCCAGGCTCCGCTTCCTTCACTATATAAGTGAATGCAGAGACGAAACTGTTTGCCGCACCTGGTTTGATTGCAATGGTACGAAGTACGATAGTTTCGCTCAATGTCAGCGGCTCTTTATACAGTTGGCCGTGCTCTGCCGTTGGCAGTGAACCGTCCAGTGTATAGTAAATTTTCGCGCCTGGCGTTGCTGAACTCAGCTCAATTCTCTTCGTTTCGCTATAAATGCCTGGCTTCAGCGAGCTTTTCGGAATTTCGGCCTCTCCGCCAATTTCTTGTTGCGGCTCTTCTTCGGCCGGAATCAGCTTGAACCAGTCAATATTGGCTCCTTCGCCGAGCATGGTCAGCTTCAACGTCTGCCTGCCGGCATTCAGCTTGATTCCGCTAACAAGCTCGTTGTAGGTCGCCCAGTTGCCAGTGTTCGGAGCAGCTACAATATAAGGCTCCGAGTCGCCTGCCGACAGCGCGAAGCGAACACCATTCTGCTGGGTAGCATAACGGTAAGTAACTTTGTAATAGCCTGCTTCTTCCACTTGAAGATCATAGTAGAAAGTCGAGCCTGCTATCGTAAATCCAACATTTTTAAAGCCCGCTGTTTGCGTCTGAATCGCATTTGTATTGGCTTTGAAATAGCTTTCGGCCTGAATGGTATGCTCCCGGCCCTTTTCCAGATTGAATGGAACATGCTTTTCAAAACGGATACCACGGATTTCATAGCCCCCAGCCGCAGCTTCAAGACGAATTTTCACAGCTCCTGTCGGGAGATCAAGCGTACTGCGTATTTCCGCAACCTGCTCATACAGATTCGGAACAGTAATTTGATCCTGAACTTTCCAACCACTGCCGCTATCAGTTTTGATCTGCAGGCCATTATTGGCTAATACGCGGGAAGCCGCCGTGAACGTGACCGTATACTGTCCCGCTTCCGGAACGTTCACATAATAGTCGATCCAGTCACCGGTATCAATCTCGGTCAATCTGCTCTGATTGCCTGTGCCTGTTACGACAATGCCTTGAATCCGGTTGAACTGGTCAACAGCATTCAATTGCAGCAGCGGCACTGGCGTTGCGTTCTTCTCTGTACCCTCCAGCTTGACACTCGCATGCAATGCTGTCCTGCCTGTGAATACGTCGGCCGGCACCTCAATATTCAGATCCAGCGTTTCATAGAATACCGAAGGATTCCGGAATATTGTCAACCGTACGGTATTCGGGTCAATCAGTTGAGGATGCTTGCTTCCAATATATCCATTTGTCACACCTGGTCCCGACAACGTAATTTGATCCAGCTTATCGGCGGCGAAGACACTGCCGTCCAGCTTGAGCGTCAGGTTGAATGCATCTTGCCCATAAGGCACTTGACCCTCCAGTACTTCCAGATAAGCCGGTCTGTTGACAACTACAGCCTTCAGTACACCGTAAATTCGAACATTGCCTCCATAATGCGGCTCTGTCAATTCTGATTGGTCCACACTCAGCGTAATCGTTCTGTCTTTGTCAAATGCCTTCGTGCGAGTACCCTGAAGCGTGACTCGCGCAGTTGTATCATTCAGGCGATCAACAGAACGAATTGAAGTGCCTTCATCGTAACCGGTTAATTCCCATTTGGAATGATCCAGCGTCTCCTGGAACGTTCCTCCAAGAAGGGAAACCTCGAATGAATGATTGTCTTCTTCCCCTTCATAAATAACAGGGTTGTCAATTTGCAGCACAGGACCGATTGCCAGCCATTTCAGACGAAGTTTGCTGCCTGTTTCCTGTGCGCTAATTCTCAGCACCTGTTCGCCCGCATTCAAGCGTACGGTCGTCTCGGCACTGCCCCAGCTATCCAGACCTCCGGTAGAAGGAAGTTCAGTCGGATCGAGTTGCTCGCCATCGGCTGAAAGCACAACTGCAGCATCGCCTGAAGCCGCATAGCGGTAAGTCAGCGCGTAATCTCCTGTGACCGGAACATCAACCTTATAGGTGGCCGTGCTTCCTCCTGTTCCATAATAAGCGCCATCCTCATCGGCAAGTACGCCATCTGCCGTTTTGAAACTGTCCGCCTGGAGCAGACCCGGCAATGGGGTGGCTTCCTCCGATGGTTTGGCAAAAGCAATCGATTTCAATTTATAGGCTGCTCCGTTTGCTCTTACGGTCAGTTTGTGATTTCCTGCCGGAAGATTGGCAAGCACTCTCGTCTCCGCAAAGCGTCCGCCATCTGTAGCAATTACCGGAACTGAAGCGATCGGTTCAGAGCTGTTGTCCAGATACAGCTGCACCTCGCCGGATGCTCCCTCCGCCGCCAATCTGATTTTGGCTTCATAGCTTCCAGCCTCTTGAACATTGACCGTGTAATTCAATGAAGCGCCTGTGCCCTCATGGCCAATCTCGACATAGCCTTCGGCATGCACATTGTAATCACCTTCCGCTTTGGTGAAGGCGGTCGCTGTTACTTCACCAGGAAGAGACACGCTGCGTTTCCAACGATACGTTCCTGCTGACTTGGCAGGCAGCTTGGCTGTAATTTGCTGTCCATCCGCCAAAATTCTGAATGGCTGCGCCTCGTCCGTCCTGTTGACAGCAACAACTACAATTTCAGTGCCGTCAGGACTTTCAAAGGCAACGTTCGTCACCGTATTTGCCGAACCGTAGTTGCTGTCGATCCGCACATAGCCCGGCTTCACAAATTTGCTGAACTGGCCGAACAGATAATATTCCGGCAGCAGCCAATAATTATCACGGTCCGACGAATCCTGAACAATCGGCGTCGGGTCTGGGATGCCGACCCACTGATGCTTGTTGATATCGCTGTCCAGCATGGTCACCCATGTATTATAGCTTCTTGCCCAGTTGCGGAAATATTGTACGATCCGGTCGGCTCCCGTAGTTCCCCATACTGCGCGCTCCGTCAAGTAAGCATTCTTCTCCGGGAACATATCATGCAGTTGCGACATCATGGACAGCTCGCCGCCGTAATCGTGGAATGCCGTTCCGTCAACCGCATCATACGCGCCTTCAACATTATCGCGCAAAATCAGCGCCGGGAATGCCATGGTGTCGCCCGGGTTATGGTCGAACATCCACAATTTAACTTGCTTGATTTTTTCGTTGCTGTGCTTATCCAATTCGGCGCGCATCAGCTTGGCTAGACGGGCAGTCTGTTGCCAGGACATGCGCGTGCTTGGGTAGTCAATTTCCAGAAGCGGTTCATTTTGCAGCGTCATCGCTTCAAAATAAATTCCGTGCTCCGCATAAGCTTCAAGGAATTTCACATAATATTTGGCTACAACCGGCAGATACTCTTCAATAATCTGGCCGCGAACCATGCTTCCCGTTGTTTTGGTCCATCCTGGCGGACTCCAAGGGGAGGCGAAAAACTTCAGGTCCGGATTTATAGCCTGCATTTTCTTAACTGTCGGTATGATGCCAAAATCAATATCTTTTTGGATGGAGAACTTTTTCAGTTCTACGTCCGTTTCGCCCGGAGGCAGATCATTGTAGCTATAGAACTTTTGAGCTGTAAAGTCCGACGTGCCGATTGTCAGGCGTACCAGACTCATGCCAGCCCCGTCCACAGGGTCGAACAGCTTGTGCAGCACTTCCTGCTGTTTTTCCTCGGACATCTTGACAAGGTTATAGACAGTGGATTCCTCCATCGAGGTTCCGATACCGAGCATCGACTGATACTTTTTGTCGGGGTCAAGTGTAATCGTTGTCATTGTCCCGCTGCCCGGCTTCTGCAAATCCAGATTCTCCTGCTTTGTAAGCCTCGGATCTCCCTGGTGAGAGCGATCCGCATAATACCATCTGCGGTCCGACGGATCACGCTCGCGGGTTACCCACGCTTCTACGGCATCGGCTGCAATCGTTTCTCCCTGCTCGCCATTATTTGGCGATTCAGGATTTCCAACGCCTCCATCAGGTACGTCACCCGTGCGGGTAAACTGCATCCAGTTAAAGTTCAGGCCGCCTGTTACATACTCGATGCGCAGCTTTTGCTTGCCCGCCTTTGGAATGACCACATTTTCGAGGGACGCGGTCTTCCAGCTCTGCCAGCCGCCTGATGTTGTCGTCTGGAAGGTGCCAGCTGTTGTTCCGTCAGCCAGTTTGACGCGCAACGAAGCATTGGCAGCGTTAACAGCAACGCGGAAATCGACGCGGTACGTCCCCGCTTCCTTAACATCTGCATTGTACTCCAGCCACGCTCCTGCAGCAGACCAGCCTACATTCAAGCCGCCGCCTTCGTCCGAGGTCGTCTCTGTATTCAAGCCGCTGCTCTTGGCCGCGAAATCCTCGGCTTCAATCTTGCCCGGAATCGGGTACGACTTCGCCTCCGGCTCGGCCGGCTTGACCGGAAGTACAGGCGTCGGCTGGCTTTTGGTCAGGCCATAACCGGTATCGAACAGCAAATTGCTGCTGCTGGAATTTTTGATCGGATAGTCATGGGTTATGCTAAACGGCCAGCGAATCGGATTTTTACCTGTAAAATCATGATTGCCAAACAATACATCGGCAACCCCCTGCCCTTCCGTCCCTGGAAGCCATGCAGCAATCAGCGCATCCATATCTTTCAGCTGATCCGCAATAAGCAACGGACGGCCGGAGACGAGAATGACGATTGTCGGTACGCCGGAAGCGCGAACATTTTGAAGGGTGGCCAGGTCCGCCATATCCAAGCCCAGCTCAGACCGGTCGCCCGCAGATTCGGCATAAGGCGTCTCGCCCAGTACGGCAATCGCTACATCATGACCTGCTGCCCCGCGGCCATGCAGGTTGAAGGTAACGTTATTCGCCCCTACCTTGTCTTTAATTCCTTGCAGGATCGTTGTACCGCCCGTTGTAATGTTGCCGGACTTGCCCTGCCAAGTAATGGACCAGCCGCCAGACTGGTTGCCGATATTATCGGCATTTTTGCCTGCGACAAAGATACGTTTCGCATCGCCCAGCTGTGACAAAATCGGACTGCCGTTTACTTCATCATTTTTAAGCAATACAAGTGATTCCGACACGGCCTGACTGGCCAGCTTGCGATGGTTTTCCGCCCCGAAGAAAGGCGCAAGGTCGCCGTCGCTCTTCGGATATTCGAACACGCCGGAATCGAATTTGACCCGCAAAATACGTGTCACCGCATCGTCAAGCCGCTCCTCTGTAATCGCTTTCTCTTTTACAAGTGAAATAATGTGAGCCAGCGCATTTTTCCAATCTCCCGTCAGCATCAGCATGTCAACGCCTGCATTAATGGACGCGCGCACCTGATTTTTCAGTCCGCTGACGGCATTGCCGTCCTGATCTCTCGTAATTTGCTGAATGGCGTTGTAATCACTAATAACAAAGCCCTGGAATCCAAGCTCACCTTTCAGCACATCGGTCAAGAGCTTTTTATTAGCATGCATCTTCAGTCCCTGGATGCTGTGATAAGACGCCATTACGGTCTGCACACCGGCATCAACGGCCTGTTTGTACATATCCAGGTCTTTCTTTAGAATCTCTTCTTCAGTGTAATGAGTTGTATTCCCCTGGTTGGTTCCGTTGTCTGTATAGCCCTCGCCGATAAAGTGCTTGGCCGTCCCGACAACACGGTCCTTTCTGCCGAAGCTTGGACCCTCTCCGTCCTGGAGGCCGAGAATGTAGGCACTGCCTAGCACAGCGGAAATTTCAGGTTTGTCGCTGTAGCCTTCATAGGTGCGGCCCCAGCGGATATTTTCCGGGGCAGCAATCGTCGGGGCGAAATTCCAGTTCACGCCTGTCGCTTGAATTTCCTTGGCTGTCGCTGCCCCGATCTTGTGGACAAGATCCGGGTTGTTGCCGGCGCCAAGTCCGATATTGTGCGGGAACAAGGTCGCTCCTATGACATTGTTATGCCCATGGATGCCATCCACACCGTACAGAATCGGGATGCCGAGCCTTGTCGACAGCGCTCCGCTATGATATTGATCTACAAGCTTCCGCCATTTGTCAGCCGTGCTGTCAGCCTCGACGCTATTCGGGAATGACCCGCCGCCGCTTAGTACCGAACCGACATAATAACGTCTGACTTCTTCGGGGGTAATGCTTGCCCGCTCAGCCTGAATGAGCTGACCGGCTTTTTCCTCCAGTGTCATACGTGATAACAAATCCTTCACACGCTCTTCCGTGCTTCGGCCTGGATTCAGATAAGGCGGCAAGCCTTCGTCTCCCGGGGCAGCCGAAGCTGTCCCGAACTGAACTGTTCCAGACAGCAGCGGAAGGACAAGCAGGATCGCGATCCACTTCGCCAGCTTTCTCTTCAAACGTACACCCTCCTTGTTTGATCATGTTTTGTTCCTCGTATTGCAGGTTGCCAGGAACTGCTCTTAGTATAAATTTTATAAGCGGTGTAAAATATGAGTCATTTTTTTGATGACGTAGCCGTTTTATCGAATGTCCAAAGCATTCTACAAAATGACGCATTTGTCGAAATTCCATGTATAAAGGAAAAGATTGAAAAAAATAGGAGTAAATCTAAAAAATGATACCTGTTTTTTTTGTTTAAAAACTGTCATGATAAAATCAGCTTCATTTGGAAGCGTTTTCAATTTATATAAAATAAGGAGGTGCTCGCGAGAAACAATCCGCTTCAAGATCAAGAAAATCAAAATGAAAAACAGGAGGTTAAATTATGTTTAAGAAGAGCTTGCTCGTCACTTTCTCTGCTCTGTTGCTCAGCAGCATTTTGGGCTTCATTGGGCCGGCTAAGGTCGAGGCGGCATTTAGCCAAAATGATTTTCTAAAAGCAAACGGCACAGTCATTCGGAATAATTTCGGGAACGGAGATATTGTCAATTTGCGTGGAACAAATCTCGGCGGCTGGCTGCTGCAAGAGAACTGGATGACCCCTGCCGGTGCTGTTGATGAATATACGCTTCGGCGCACATTGGTCAGCCGCTTCGGTGAAGCCGGGGCGCAAAATCTCCTGAACAGCTATCAGGATATCTGGATTCAGGCCAGCGACCTGGACAATATTAAAAATATGGGCATGAACGCTGTACGCGTGCCAATCTACTGGGAAGACTTCATGGATCTCAGCGGCAACATGAAGCCGGATTCCGTCTCCTTCCGCAAACTGGATTGGCTCATCGAACAGAGCGGAAACCGCAACATTTACGTTATTCTTGATATGCACGGCACCCCGGGCGCCCACTGTCCATGGCATTCCTGCGGCCGTGAAAACTCGAATCAGCTCTGGACCAACTCAACATATCAAAACTGGACGATTCAAATCTGGGAGCGCATCGCTACACGCTACAACGGCAATCCGACTGTTGCTGCCTATGACCTGCTCAATGAGCCGCTCGTAACAAACGGCGCCGGAGAAAATGCCGCCCAGGTTCGTCAAAAAATGGACTTCTATGACAGACTATATAAAGCGGTTCGTGCGAAAGACCCGGATCACATCATCATGATCGCTGCTTTCTTTGAGTGGTTCGCCGCTCTTCCACCTTCCACCTACGGCTGGACCAACGTTGTCTATCAGACCCACCACTACAATTTTGCAGACTGGTTTAACTGGAATCTGACCAATTCCGAAATCGAACGCTGGCTTCGCAATATTACGACCTACCAGCGCAACTGGAATGTTCCGGTGTACGCAGGCGAATTCTCCTTTGACCATAATGATCTATATGAAAAATGGCTTTCCGGACTGAATGCTCTGAACGTTTCCTGGACAAACTGGACCTATAAAGTCAAGGGTGGAGGCAACTGGGGTTATTACAATAATAATAACAACCCTTCGCCAAACCTGAATACAGACAGTGCGTCAACTATTATTTCTAAATGGAACCAATTCGTCACTTCCAACTTCAATACCAACACCAGTCTTATTAATCTGGTAAAAAAATATACGCAGCAAGCTCCTACGCCAGCTACCTGGACTGCACTGAAAGCCAATGCGAACCAGAGATACGTCAGCGCCGACAACTATGGAAACAATCCGTTGATCGCTGACCGGACACAAGCATCCGGATGGGAAATGTTCAAAATGATCAACAACCCGGACGGTACCGTCTCCTTCCTCTCGATGGCGAACAACCGTTATGTTCAAGCCAATCCGAATCAGGGCGGTCGACTGATTGCCAATGGGAACACCATTCAGCAATGGGAGAAATTCCAGCTTGAAAATGTGGGCAATGGCCTTGTAGCGCTCAAAGCGCTAGCCAATAACCAATATGTGTGCGTTGATCTCAGCCAGAGTACGCCTGTGCTATATGCGAACCGACCTTCGTATGGCGGACAATGGGAACAATTCACATTGGAGCAATTGCAATAATTCGCTAATTCTCCCCTTACTTTCATAACTTAAGATGTTAGCTTCATCCCCGTTTTTCAAGGGTGCCTGATGCAGTGATTCCCACTTGCACCAGGCACCCTTCTCCACGCTTGCGTACCAATAGGTTATGCGTTTTCTCCCTTCAACTTTTATTCCTACCATTAAGTGGCCTGCCCCACTTTGTACATTTTATGCAATATTTTTTCTTGAAAACAACTTGATCTTTTTCAATCTAAGTCGTAATATTGAATATAATTGTCGTTATTTCATACTTAAAATAAAGGATTAGATATGATAAAGTTATTTCGAAATGTCATAATATTATATATAGGCTCTGTATGACTCCAAAATAAGCTGGCATACAAAACATTGGCCTGTAAGATAGGAGCGATTAAATTGACTTTAAAAATAGGTAAAATCAGCTTTTGGCATGTTCATGCCTGGGATTATACAAAAGAGGCACAGGAGCATCCAGGTTCCGAAATCGTTGCAGTGTGGGATGAAGACCCAAAACGCGGACAAGAAGCTGCAGACAAGCTGAATGTGCCGTTCTATGCTTCGCTTGATGACCTGCTTGCCAGTGACATCGATGCAGTCATTGTCGATGCGCCTACTCGTTTGCACCATGAAGTGATGGTTAAAGCCGCGCGCGCAGGCAAACATATCTTTACTGAAAAAGTTGTTGCTCCTACAGCAAAAGAAGCTGAGGACATTGTTGCGGAAGTGAACAACAGCGGCGTCAAGCTTACGGTATCCCTCCCGCGTTTGAATGATGGATACACACTGGCGATTCGCGAAGTGCTGGATCAGCAGCTTCTGGGCAAGATCACCCAAGTACGCGCTCGCTTGTCGCACAACGGCGCTTTAGAGAACTGGCTGCCTGAGCATTTTTACAGTCTGGAAGATTGTCTGGGAGGCGCGCTGATTGATTTGGGCTGCCACCCGATGTATCTGACTCGCCTGTTCCTGGGAGAAGCCCCGGAATCTCTGACTGCCCAATACGGCTATGTCACTGGCAGACAAGTTGAAGATAATGCAGTAGCTGTGCTGAAAACTCCATCCGGCGCAGTAGGCATCGTAGAAGCTGGATTTGTAAACAGCCACTCGCCGTTTACTGTAGAAATCCAAGGTACTGAAGGCACGCTGCTGTACGGCACGCCGGATGAAAAGCTCTTGTTGCGTACAAACCGCAAAGGTGAAGAGTACGCTAAATCGTGGCATGAGCTTCCAATCCCTGCAAATCGCGAGAGCGCTTATAAACAATGGATTTCACATATCGAGAATGGCACTACTGCTGATGAAAATATTTTCCTGGCGGTTGAACTGTCCAAGCTTATGGAAGCTGCAAACAACTCGAATGTGGAAAAGCGCACGATTTCTTTAGCATAATTACCGCCGGAGGCGCCACACCATGAATAGCTTCCTCTATGAAGTGATGCAGGACCGGATGGAAGTGCTTGATCGGCTCGATTTGCGCATTCAGTGGGGCAATTACGACATTCGCGTCCTCCGTTTCCATCTGGCGACTTTCCTTCCAGGCAAAGTCGTCAGTTATCACAAGCATGAGGAATTCGAATTTCATTATATTCCCCGCGGCATGGGCAAGGTTATCATAGGCGAGCGGGAATTTCCGCTGGAACGCGGAATGCTCTACTTGACCGGTCCGGGAGTCGTTCATTATCAGGAAGCAGACTCTAATGAAGCGATGTATGAGTTGTGTCTTCATGTGGATATTAAAGAACGTACCGAAGGGAATATCGGAATTACCGATCAGTGGGAGATTGCGGAGGCTCATGAATGTGTATCCAAGATTCGTGAGATGCCGCTAGAACCTGCTGAGGATGTGTATCAGGCTATGCCCTGCTTTTTGGAGGCGTTTCAGGCTAGCCTGGATAATTACATCGGTTCCTATACGACCATCAAGCAAGCGGTTATCCAGATTCTGCTGAGGACTGTGCGCGCTTATGATACTGGAAAAGTTCAGCCCAGTCTTCCTTCAAGGGATATGAATGCGATCCGCTACCGCCTGGCAATGAAATATATTCGCGCAAATCATAATCGTCCTCTTACACTGGAAGACGTCGCCGAGAAGCTGAACATCAGTTCTCGGCAATTGCAGCGTATTTTTAAATCCCAGCCGGATCAGCGCTCCTTCAGCATCATTGTAGAAGACGTTCGGCTGGAGGCAGTATGCAGACGTCTTGAGGACAGCGGCCTTTCTGTGGAAAGCATTGCTGCTCTCGAAGGTTTCGCCAGCGGGAATTATCTGCACTCGGTATTTCGCAAGCGGCTTGGCATGACGCCGTCCGAATACCGCAATCAAACTTCATTACGAAACGGAGGGCAACTTCCCAATGAGTAAACAATTGCGGATTGGCATTATTGGCAGCGGCGGCATTGCACGCGCTCACGCTGAAGCATACGGTCAGCTGGATAACCTGGTTATCGCAGCTGTAGCTGATATTATTCCGGGAAAAGCTGCGGAATTCATCGCGCAGACAGGGCTGGCGGAAGCACAAGCCTTTGACGATCACCGCAAACTGCTGGAGCTCGATCTGGATGCTGTCAGCATCTGTACGCCGAATGTCGCACACTATCAGACGACTATTGACGCGCTTCGCGCTGGCAAGCAGGTTATGCTGGAGAAGCCAATGTCTGTTACACTAGATGAAGCTGTTCATATGACGCAAGTCGCCAAAGAAACCGGAGCGATGCTGAACATCGGCTACCAGCCGCGCTATGACCCGAATACAGTGCTTGTTCGTGATCTGGTGCAGTCCGGCCAACTCGGCAAAATCTATTACGTCGAGACCGGCGGTGGCAGACGGCGCGGCATGCCGCAAGGTACTTTCATCCGCAAGGATTTGGCTGGCGCTGGGGCAGTTGTCGATATAGGGACCTACTCACTGGATATGGCGCTTAATGCGCTCGGCTTCCCGAAACCGCTGTCCGTATCGGCCTACTCCTCCAATCATTTCGGAACGAATCCGCTCTATCATCCACAGGCTTCCGCTTTTGAAGTCGAGGATTTCGGGGTCGCGATGATTCGCTTCGAAAATGATATCGTGATGAATTTCAAAATTTCCTGGGCGATGCACATGGATACGCTTGGCGCAACGATGTTCCTGGGCACGGATGCCGGACTGAAGATCACTCCTGCCGGAACAGGACCATGGAGCGGTGTATTCGACGGACGTGTCGGATCGATTACACTGTACCATGATATTCAGAAGCATAATACGCACAGTGAGATTCCGCTTATTGATCATAAGTTGAATCTATTCCATGAGAAGGTCCGTGACTTCGTACAAGCTGTCAGGGAAAATGGACCGGCTCCTATTCCTGGCGAGCAGATTGTCCGCAGCCAGGCGATTTTGGACGGCTTCCTTCGCTCGGCCGAGTTGAAGCGCGAGGTTGAGATTCATATTCCTGAGTTGTAATTTTTTTCGCAAATATACGCAAACCTATAATGAATTTGGAGGAATGACAAATGAGCAAGGTGTATCGCATTGGAATTATCGGCTGTGGCGGAATTGCTAACGGCAAACATTTGCCAAGCCTGAGCAAACAGAAAAACGCTGAACTGGTTGCCTTCTGTGACGTTATCGAAGAGCGTGCACAACAGGCAGCTGAGAAATACGGAACGTCGGAAGCCAAAGTTTACACAGATTTCCAAGAGCTGCTTAAAGACGGTTCCATTGATGTTATTCATGTCTTGACACCAAATGACTCCCATGCGAACATTACAATCGCATCGCTCGAAGCCGGCAAGCATGTTATGTGTGAGAAGCCGATTGCCAAAACAGCAGCTGACGCCAAACGGATGGTTGAAGCGGCTAAGAGAACGGGCAAGAAGCTTACTGTTGGCTACAACAACCGCTTCAGAACAGATAGCCTGCATCTGAAAAGGCTCTGCGAAGAAGGCGAACTGGGTGAAATCTATTTCGCGAAGGCTCATGCAATCCGTCGCCGCGCGGTTCCTACGTGGGGTGTATTCCTTGATGAAGAGAAACAAGGCGGCGGTCCGCTAATTGATATCGGTACGCATGCGCTTGACCTTACGCTTTGGATGATGGACAACTATAAGCCAAAAGTTGTATTGGGCCAAGCTTATCACAAGCTCTCCCAGACGGAAAACGCGGCAAATGCCTGGGGATCGTGGGACCCTGCTAAATTTACTGTAGAAGATTCCGCATTCGCTATGGTTGTTATGGAGAACGGTGCAACGATCATGGTCGAGTCCAGTTGGGCGCTGAATACGCTTGAGGTGGATGAGGCTAAATGTTCACTCTCCGGAACAAAAGCCGGAGCAGACATGAAAGGCGGCCTTCGCCTGAATGGCGAGCGCAACAGCCGTCTGTATACAACTGAAGTTGAGCTGGAATCCGGCGGCGTTGCTTTCTATGACGGCACAAGCGAAGAAGGACCGGATCTGGAGATGAAGCTTTGGCTCAAAGCTATCGATGAGGATACCGATCCGATCGTCACACCGGAGCAAGCTTATGTAGTATCGCGAATTCTGGAAGCGATCTATGAGTCGTCCAACACCGGAAAAGCCGTTTACTTTAACGAATAAGCTGTAACATTAGCAACAGCCCCCGCCGGAATGCCGTGCGGGGGCTGTTTATTGTAAGTACGACTTACCATTGCATTAGAGTACGGACAGCCAGGCTCTTTCCTTTTGCCAGGAAATTTGAACCGGCATTTCGAAAAATTCGCTAAGCACCTTGCTTGCAAGCACCTGTTTGGTCTCCCCCACTGCAAAAATAGTACCCCGGCGGACAAGCAGCGTATGGGTAAAGACCGGGGAAATCTCCTCCGTATGGTGAGTGACGTACAAAAGTGTCGGCGCATCCGCACGGGAAGCTATCTCACTGATGCTTGACAGCAGCGCCTCTCTGGAAATAAAGTCCAACCCGTTGCAGGCCTCATCCAGAATCAGCAACTTCGGAGAAGCCATCAAGGCGCGGGCAATAAGAATTTTCTGCTTCTCCCCCTGGGAGCAGGTCCGGTACAGGCCGCCGATCAGATGTCCGCAGCGGAGATCTCGCATCAACTGATGCGCCTGCTCGATGTCCTCCGCCGCCGGTTTCTCATACAAGCCGATGGAGGCGTATTTGCCGCTTATTACCACGTTGTCTGTCTTGTCATTATAGTTCATCTTCTCCTGCAGCGATGAGCTGACCCAGCCGATTGATTTGCGCAGTTCCCGTAAATCAATGGTTCCGAACGGATGTCCGAGTACAGATACGGAGCCTGTTGACGGCCAGATGTAACCATTAATCATATTCAGGATCGTGGTTTTGCCGGATCCATTCAGGCCGAGAACCGCCCAATGCTGCCCTTTTTCTACCTGCCAGTTCACATCGTGAAGAATCGTCTTCTCTTCTCTCCGCCAGCTAATCTCCTTTAAATCAATGATATTGCTCATTCATCTTGTCTCCCCTTATGTATCGTGTCATCAGTCGTTTAAACCAAAGGTTTGGCTTGTATAAGTAGAATACAACTCCCGGATGCAGACTGACAAGGTGAAGGCAACAACAAGCAGAAAGGAGACCAGATTTAACTGTCCCCTTTCTGCCATTAGAAATTCAAGTGCAATTATTATTTTATTCCTGTCCGAATAATTTAGAAGAATCTATTCAACCAGTTGTTGTTGTTGTTGTAATTGTAGCGGTCATTCCTGTCCGGACGCGATTGATCATTTCCATTTCCATTGCCATTCCGTCCGGAATCAATCTCTCCGGCACCGCCACTGCTGTTACGATCCCTTTGATTAGGGGTGTTATCCTTACCTGAATTTGGTTCGTCAGGCTTGCTGGAACTTTGCTGGTCAACTGCCGAACCGCTATCGCCATCCGTTGACGGAATGCCTTTAATGACACGGCGAGCAGTTACAAAGGTATCGTCCCAAGTGCTTCCGGAAAATTCCGAAATCGTGACGCCAATTCCTTTGCGGTACGTATGAAGCGTTTTATTGTTCCCGATATAAATCCCGACATGATTAATGACACCGTCCCGATCTGTATCGGAGAAAATCAAATCACCCGGCTGAAGCTGGCTCTTTGAGACCTTGACGCCTTCAGTCGATTGCTCTCTAGAAGAACGCGGAAGGTCAATACCGTTTTGTTTAAACACATATTGCGTAAAAGAAGAGCAATCAAATTCATCCGTTCTCCCTGATGGAGCCCCAAATTTGTAATCGACGCCCAGAAACTGTTTTCCGGTAGCTATGACAGCATCCGCCTGTGAAGAGCCTTCCGTGGCCGCGTATGTTGCAGGCAGTGCGCCGATCCCTCCACCAGACAATATCAGTGTCAAGCCAAGCCCTGCCGCCGCCAGCCATTTGCCTGCATAAGGTACACGTTGTGGATTCATTTGCTATCCCCAGCTTTCTGTCAGAATGTGTTGTATCTGTAATCCAATGTACCACAACGGGCATTTCCTAAAATGTACCTCTGATACAAAAAAACCAGTACAGGCGCGGGACTAGTCCTGTTTATGAGAAAAAAATAAATTTTCTCTTCTTGACATTTTGAAAACACGGCAGAGAATCTGCAACACGTGGTACAGCGAACGAATTACTCTCTTGCCTTGCAGCTTCACCGAAGGACCCGTTCCGTCTTAACCATCGTAACGTTTATAATTCGACCTTCATCGTTCATCAGACTCTTGCAAGGCCGTACTGATCTGCCCCTTGCTCGCATTGCAGCAGCACTTCCTCAGGAATACTCCCGGCATACAAGCCGCCAAGTCCGAGCTTCACCGCGCCTACAACCGGCTCATACCAGGCATCTACAATTTGTGCGCGCGGAGCAATCCTGTGAATTTCCGATACAACCGTCTCTCTCAGCAACGGATGCCGTGTCTTGAACAGCCCGCCCGTCAGAACTACATCAAAATCCGTCTCTTGCAGGCCATACTTAGCGATTCCAGCCGTTATGTAGCTGCTGATGTTGCGGGCAAAGCTGCTGACGATCTCATACGCAGCCGGATCGCCCTCATTAGCCAACTCAAAGAGCAAGTAGGTCATATCCTTCGGACTGCGCTTCAGCCGGTCGCGCGGCAAATCATACAACACCTGCACTACCGACTTCAGCTCATAAAATTCAAGCACCTTGCCAGTCAACCGGGTCTGCGGAATGCGGCCGATCTCTGCGTCGAACAGTGCCTGGTGAATCCGCTCGCCAAGCCCGCGCCCACCCTGGTCAAGCCGATCGATATAGCTGCCGTAAACGACCTCAATGCCGCCGCTTCCACGCAGCGCCACATTCAATCCGGTACCTGCACACAGCACGGCCGCATTCGGCTTGTTCGTGCCTGCTCCCAAAGCAATCAGGCAATCATTAACGACCTTGATGCGCGCTTCACCCCACAGATGCTGCAGTTCATTGGAAATCAGCACTTCCTCCTCCGGCCAGTTCACGCCGGCGATCCCTCCTGCAACCGTGCGAATGTCCTCCCACGTCACACCTGCCTGCGCCTGTGCCTGCTGTGACGCCTGGCGTATGGCTTCGAGCGCATGCTCTACCCCGTCATAATAAAAGCATGAACCATAGCTGTTGCCCTGAGACAGCAATTTTCCATCGGAGCCGAACAATACGGCAACCGTCTTGCTCCCGCCCTGATCAATTCCTAAATGCAGGGTCATATCCATTCCCCCTCTGATTGGTTGTATAACGTTACAGACTACCATCAATGTATAATGCTTCCTTCCTCATTGTCAATGATCTTGCGAGAGCGTTTGCTACTCGAATTCGCGGGAATTTTGCAGAATTCGTTCGTATATTTTTTGAGGATGTGGCAGCAATTTGTAAACTCTTGTTTTCCAACCCTTGCCAGGCGAAGCCGAGTATGCTACACTAGGTCTAATTTTGAATGAACGGAGGGTTAAGTGTGATAGATTTTATCCGGATTCGCACTTTGCGCGGTTAATTGAACACGCTCAAGGCTCTGCCTCGTAAGCAGAGGAATCAGGATAGGTCTGCCCATTTCACCCTATACGGAACTGGTCTCGCCAAGCATCGACCCGGCTGTCCCCTTCGTTTGCCTAATTGAAGTCGGACTCCATGCTGCTTTGCTCTGAACTTCTCCGGCATTGGAATATTGGTCAATCCACGGACATGTTGAGTGCCGCCATGCATTTTAGCGCTCTCATATCGTCCCCTGTTTCCTCTTCGCTTACCTTAAGCACAGGCAGCCTGCCTGTGCTTTTATTTGTTTGAACAAATCAGGTACGACGAAAGGAAGATATACAGATGACCGTAGAACAAACCAAAGCGCTGCTCGTTGGCGCACAACTGCCGCAGCATTACAAATTCGATTATTCCATGCAGGAACTGGCCAACCTGGCTGAAGCCTGCAATATGGAGCCGATTGGCGCACTGACACAAAAATCAGCCCGCTTCCACTCCTCCCACTATATCGGCAAGGGGAAGCTCGAGGAACTTAAGACTATGCTTAAAGCCCATGAGCATTCGACCGTCTTGTTCAATGATGAGCTGTCCCCGGCTCAAATCCGCAACCTCGAATCCGAGCTGAATTGTGAAATTATCGACCGAACCATGCTTATTCTGGAAATTTTCGCTCAACGGGCGAAAACGAAAGAGGCCCAGCTCCAGGTCGAGGTCGCACGGCTGCATTACATGCTTCCCCGGCTGGTAGGCAGCCGTGAATCGCTGGGCAGACAAGGCGGCGGATCTGGCCTGAAAAACCGTGGTTCAGGTGAAACCAGGCTGGAGCTGGATCGCCGCCGGATCGAAGACCGGATTGCCGCGCTGGAGAGTGAACTGGAGAAGCTGGTGTCCAGACGCCAGATATTGCGTAAACAGCGCCGTAAAAACGAAGTCCCCGTCGTCAGTCTAGTCGGCTATACGAATGCCGGCAAATCCTCGCTGATGAATGCAATGCTGGAAACTTATAACCCGGATACAGATAAACAGGTATTTGCTCATAATATGCTGTTCGCTACATTGGAGACGAAGTCGCGCAGCATCGAGTTGCCCGGCAACAAATCCTTTGTGCTGACCGATACGGTCGGGTTTGTCAGTCAACTGCCCCATCATCTCGTGAAGGCATTCCGTTCTACATTGGAAGAGGTGGCAGAAGCTGACCTGCTGCTGCAGGTTGTGGATGTATCCAATCCGGATTGGCCTAGCCAAATGGAAGTTACACGGGAGACGCTCCGCGATCTGGGAGCGGATCATGTGCAGGAGCTTACGGTTTACAATAAATCCGATCTGACTGATGAGCCGTACCCGCGGGTAACAGAGAACAGCATTTATTTATCCGCCAGGGAGAAATACGGTATGAATGAGCTATCAGCAGAACTGGCCAAGCGGATATTCCGGGACTTTGTTCACTGCGATATCCTTGTACCCTATGATAAAGGTCAGATCGTGGCCTATTTCAACTCTAATGCGGATGTGCAGGCTACTGCCTATGAGGAGGAAGGAACCAGACTCACCTTATCTTGCCGCGCCGCGGACATCGAACGCTACCGCAAAGATATCCACGTATGGACGGGTACTCTGTAAGGCGATCCGAGCGGATATATGAAATGGAGAAAATTTGAAAAATTCCCTCACACGCTTCCTGACTTCTGTGATATAGTAGCCTAATTAGGACAGCATTCTATTAAATGTAATTATAATTGAGGGAAGTGAAAGAAAACGTACCATGAGTACAAAAAAAGAGTTTATTCAGCAGGGAGCAGGCGCAGCGTCAGCAACTGCATATCCGATCCTGTTTGCAATCAGTATCGTCCATCTGCTGAACGATACAATGCAGTCCACAGTGTCCGCTTTATTTCCCATCCTAAAAGATGAGTTGAACTTAAGTTACGCCCAGATCGGTATGATTGCTCTGGCGATGAATCTGACCTCCTCCGTTCTGCAGCCGCTAGTCGGGCAATTTTCTGACCGCAGGCCAACGCCGATGATTTTGCCGCTTGGAGTCTGCTTTACACTAATCGGGATTCTGATGCTGGCACTCGCACCACAGTATGGCCTCATCCTGACGGCAGTCACCGCAATCGGGATTGGCTCAGCGATCTTCCATCCCGAATCGTCGCGCGTGGCTTATCTGGCAGCCGGTCCCCGCAGAGGACTTGCCCAATCCATCTTTCAGGTGGGAGGCAATATCGGAAGCTCGCTCGGGCCGATCATGACCGCTGTATTGTTTGTCAAAATCGGCCAGTTCGGCGTCATCTGGTTCAGCCTGGCGGCCTTGGCAGCAATAGGGATTCAAATTTATGTTGCGCGCTGGTACAAAGGACAGCAGCTTGCTCCAAGACCGGTACGGAAGGCGCACGCTGCATCAGAACCGGGTTACGCCAGTGTTTTGAACCGCAGCCAAGTCTCATGGGCCGTTGCCATTCTCGTCCTCTTGGTCATTTCCAAGAATGTCTATACCGCCAGTATGATCAGCTATTACACGTTCTATCTGATACATGACTACGGTCTGTCAGTCAGCGAATCGCAGTGGTTTTTGTTTGCGTTCCTCGGCGCGGCGGCAATCGGAACATTCCTTGGCGGCCCGTTGGCCGACCGCTTCGGGCGGCGCAATATTATCTGGTTCTCGATTTTGGGAACAGCGCCGTTCTCAATCATTTTGCCGTTCACCAATCTGTTCTGGTCGGCGGTTATGGCTATACTGGCAGGCTTTATCCTGTCTTCCGCCTTCTCGATTATTGTCGTTTACGCGCAGGAGCTGCTGCCGGGCAAAATCGGAATGATTTCCGGCCTGTTCTTCGGGCTAGCCTTCGGTGTCGGCGGCCTCGGCTCCGCCGTGCTCGGTACGGTCGCGGATGCCACAAGCATCGCTTTCGTCATGAAGCTTTGCTCTTACCTGCCGCTTCTCGGTCTGCTTGCCGTATGGCTGCCCAAAGATGCGCAGGTCCGCGGATACGCCTAATTGCTGTTCAAGCATGAAAAAATCGCCTGCGCTCCATTTTGTAAGGGGCCGCAGGCGATTTTCTTTTAGCATTTTTATTTCTGCATACGGGGGCATTCCCTCTCTCATTGTCCCTCTTCCGCTTGCTGCTGATAATAGCGGGCGACTTCCACCAGCATCGCACCCATTCGTTCCAGTTCAGGCGCAACCAGCCGCTCCACCCCGGCTTCCCTTAATGCATCAGCTGTTACCCTGCCGACAGCCGCTGCCAACACACGGGTATTGAAGCTGTCAGTGAGCCGATCGGCATACCCGTGTTGCCGGGCAAATTCATATAAATACCTGACCTGCACAGCCGTTGTAAAGCAAACCGCGTCGATCGCCCCTTCCGCAACTTCCTTGCAGAGCTGCAGCGACACCTCGGAATCCGGTGGAATATGCTTGTACGCCAGTATGCTGCGGACCGAAGCACCCTGCTCTTCCAGAAAATGCACCAGCTCCGGCATTAGCTCGCCATGCAATTGAAGCATGACATTCGAGCCTTCAAAACGATTCGGCTCCAATGCCCGGATCAACCCCTGGACAGTGCCATCGTCATCTGTAACTTCCGGGACGACTCCCAGCCCTTTAAGCATGGCAAACGTTTTGTAGCCTCTTGCGGCTACCCTGGATTGCTTGATTCGCTCCACAATGCGGTCCCGGAAGCCGTGCTGCTCCGCCAGATTCAGTATGGCCTCCAGACCTGTTCCTGTTGTGAACACCATCCAGTCTGCTCCGCTGTCCAGCAACAGGCGAAGATCATGCTCCACCTCGCTCTCCGCCAGTTGAAGCAGCCCTTGCTGTGAACGGACGACCGTTTCTCCGCCCTGCTTTTCGATCATGACGCCAAGCTCGTTTAATTTTCTCGAACCTGCGAGCACAATCCGTTTTCCCTCCAAGCCTCTTGCCATCTATTTAACCCCTTCGTCTCCTATTACCCCTTGTCGGCTGCAGAGCCCCAAACACCAAGCGGCGCTTTTGGAGACACAGCGTGTCCGCCATCGGGTCTTGTCACCATCTTAAACGTTATTCCAGATTTCGTAAATGGCTAATGATGAATTGCTGCAACGCTGCAAGCAGAAGAAACCGGAAGCCGCCGCGGACCTCCGGTTTTCCCCTCTGGCAAGACTAATCCGAACGGACAGCAAGCCCGATGATCATTACAATCAGCACAAGCAGTTGAATGAGCAGTTCTGTACTCATTGCATTCCCTCCCTGCCAGTTGTAATGCTCCTTCGTACCGCTTCTCCTCTCCCGCTGCGAAATTGGTCTCCCGATATATAGCTATGATGCTGGACAAAGAATTATGACCTGTCCAGCTCCGATCCGGCCCCTACAACCGGGGTTAAAAAGGGCTGCCGAATCACGCTTCAGTCTCTAAGAATTCGAGTAAATGCTATAGTTCTCTACCTGATCTTCCTGGTTAAATCGAATGGCCAAATAATATTGCCTGTCATCCTTTGTTACTGTTCCTGCTCCAAGATGGTAGACAAACAAGGATGAATCGGCAGCTTCCAGCGACGTCCCCGGCTGATCGGGAAGCCCCAGCAGTTGAATAACGCCATCTTTGGAGCGTCCCTCCAGACCATACTTATTCAGCATATGGTCGACTATATCCATGCGCAATTGCGGGGAGCCGACCCACTTATTGTAGTCGAATTTGGTATGATTGAGATTGTACCCCATTAAAGATATGGAAATCAGGCAAAATACAATTCCCATTACAACAAAGATGCTCATGTATGCTTTTGCCGTTTTCTTCAGCCATTTGGAGTAGACAGCTATAGCCAGAGCAATTATCAACGGAAGTGGAAGAATGGCGAGCAGAACATTGCCTGCCGTATATTGAAGCTTGAAAAATGAGATTCGGGATATCAAAACCGCATAGTAGATTATAAAAGGTAGAAAGCAAATTCGAATGAGCATGAATTTGTAACGCAGCTTCAAGATAAATGAACCTCCTGTTCGTATGAGAATCGCCCGGAATGCTGACTCGTTCTTCTATGAAGGCATGCCGATGGACATATACTTGACGACGCCTTCTTCAAAATAAAGGTAGAATGCTGCATAATCTCCGGATTTATAGCCCCAACCTGTCTTTGTCTTCAAATTCGGCTTGCCCAGCTTCTCAAGCACCTCTGCTTCAAGAGACCCAACACCAATGCCGTCCACCGTTTTATAGTCGCTGCTGGCAAACACGAATTGAGAATTGAGAACAATCAGGTTATCGGCCCCGCCGTATTCTCCCATTGTGGCGATCTTTTCTACCATACTGTCATAATAAAGATAAAGCTGTACGTTACTGAAAACAGCAGGCCGCTTTTGCCACGCGTAAAAATCGCTGCCATCCACCAGCAAACGCCGAAAATCATACATGAAGCTTTCGTCGATTTGGCGCTGTCATCGGCTGAATATTCCACGCGCGCCTGCTCCAGCAAGCGATCCAGTTCAGCTAATCTGGAGTCCGGCTCCAGCAGTCCTTTGAGGAGCAACAACATTTTGTCATTGGCATAATATTGCCCGCTGTCCAAATCAAACGTATTTTGCACCGGGTTGTAACGGAAACCATATTCCTTCCCATCTTGCATGTACAGCGCCAAGGTCACCATATATCCCTTATCATCTGGTTTCAAGGCCCTTGCCTTGTCAAGGTCCGTCCAGGCAAGCGCTTGGGTCACGACATACTGACGCTCCTTGGGAATTTCAATCTTTTCTCCGGTCCGTTCATTATAAATGAATATATCGGAGACGTCATCAATAGGCCATACATCCTTCAGCACCCCGGATGCCGCTTTGATTTTAATCGGGAACAGCTTCTCCGGTTCCTTGGGTTCTTCTTCGGTCTAATTTGGAGGATCAATAGATTCTGGAGGGACCTGCCGCACCGTGATCTCCTTCCAGTAGCCTGTTGCCTATTCTCCGATCTTGCCTTGATAGGCCGCAATTCCTGCAATGATCATAAAGGCTGCGGCTGCAACCATAATCCGCCTGGTCCGACGGGTCCGCTGCTTGTGGATGATACCCCAAGCACACTGGCTATTTCCTTCATGGACAGCTCATATTTGGCATGTAAAATCAGCGCTTCTCTCAGCTTTAACGGCAACTCCAGCACAACGCGCCAAATCTCCTCGGCAACCGACTGTTCCAGCACTTCTTTTTCAGCCGATGCGTTAACCCCCTGGGTTGAAATCCAGCTTGTCAAAGTCACCTTCCGCATAAAAGCGGTCCGCAAATAATTAATGGCAATATTCCGTGTAATGGACAACAGCCAGGTTTTCATACTGGATGCTCCACGGAACAGATGAATGGATTGATACACTTTAATAAAAACATCCTGCGTAATGTCATCCGCCAAATGATGGCGCTTCGTCAACAGGAAAGCCAGATTCCATATGTCCTGACCGTAAGCAGACATAAGATGCTGTAGACCATCTGTATCCATCTGCTCGACATATTTCCAGTCTGAATCATCCAAATATCCTCACCTCCATCTATTAGACAATACAAGAGAGGAACTGGTTCCGTGTTCAGCAAAAATTTTTCGGCTCAAAACGTAAACGGGCGCTTGACTTCATTTTCCGGGTTCCTCCAGACTTCGCCACGCTACTTTCGTTTCTTTCGTTTCTTTCGTTTCTTTCGTTTCTTTCGTTCCACGTATATAGCAGAAACAGCCGGAAGAAAATCTCCTCTTTACAAGGAAACTTTTCATCCGACTGCTTGATTTTCATTGTATGCGCGCAGCGTGTCTGCCGGTTAAAGGGATGCGGCAGCCGCTGCGCTTATAGGGTGTATATTCTAATGTCTCCAACCGGGAGGTATAGCCCGGGGGAACCCGGAGACGAATTAGCCGATTCGAGTATCCGTTCATGCCATGGAATCAGCTCTCTCATATCTTGGAGTGGAAGGCTCCATCATCTTGTCTGTTGTTCGTGCAGGTAAAGCCTTATCTTCTCGATGCTGCTGAGACTGTGGCTTAACGTATTACCTTCATACTTCATGCAATTGAGCATACAGCTCTGAGTATTAATTTCCCCCTTTGCATTGGGAACGCGGCTTGGTTAGCCCGAATGTATTCCCTTGAATACTTCTATTATAACTGTTTATCTGAATATGTGCTGTGATTTTTGTCACACGGCCAGAACTCGTGAATGATTTCTATGATCAAGATGGCCGCGTCATCTCATTCGGATGGCTGAGCCTATACAAAAAGCCGGGATCAATGCCGTGTTCCAAAAATTCAAAAGCCGGAACCGGCTTATATTGTATAAAGGACAAAAACACCAGAGGAGATGTCAGACCATGGTTCAGAAGCTCTGACGCTACCTTCGCACAGCGCTTGTCATAAATACCGAACCAAGGCTGCAATCGGTTATTAAGCACCGGTACAACTGCATCATAGCCTTCCAGCTTATGAGTCATATACTCCGCTGCCTTGCTGTTCAAAAGCGGCAAATCACAGGCAACAGCCCAGATAACCGGATGAGTCGACAGGTGGAGCGCAGCATGCAACCCTCCGAGCGGACCGTTCCCTGCAGCGAAATCGGTAATAAGCCGAACATTGGGGTCAAGCACATCCAAAAATGGCTTCGGGGAATCGGTGACTACAATTCGTTCTTTGCAAAACTGACGCATGGATGAAAGCTGGCGCTCCAACATCATCTCCCCATTGTAGAACCAAAAAGCATGACTTGGTTTCCCCGCTGTCCTGGAAGCTCGGCTTCCCGCCAAAATGACTCCTGTTACATCCATCCTTTTCTCCTCCCTCCCTGATTTTAGCTTTAATTAAACCACCCAGAAAACATTTTGGCTGTGAGATATCTCACGTTTCTGGCATTCCGTCACCACGGTGTGATATTTATCACACTCAAAAACAATATTTTCCGTATATAATAAGATTATCAGTATTGGAGGGGATCCACATGACCGCATATGAATCACAAGTTCAGGATACGGGAATACGGAATACGTCTTGCTTTTCGTCGGAAAGTCTGGTAAAGCTGACAGAAATCATGTATGACAAAAAATGGCCTGCCAATACCTCCCTCTATGAAGAAGGAGATCACGCGGATAAACTATACTATTTGAAGTCAGGCAGTGTGAAAATAACGAAAACCTCGCCGGATGGCAAGCAGATTATTATGTGCATCCATCAGGAGGGAGATTTGTTCGGGCAAGTCGATCCGTTTCAGCAATCAACGCACGCGTTCCGCGCGGATACGTTGGAGGATACGGTAATCGGAGTCATCCAGCAGCGTGACCTGGAAATTTTGCTCTGGCGGCATGGAGAGCTGGCAGTGGAATTTATGAAATGGATGGGGCTCATGCACCGGGTTACGCAAACGAAGTTCAGGGATCTTATGATGTTCGGCAAGCCGGGCGCCCTCTGCTCTACGCTGATTCGTCTGTCCAACTCGTATGGTGTGCAGCGGAATGATGGCATTTACATTTCCAGCAAGCAGACCCACACCGATTTGGCCGAAATGATCGGAGCGACACGGGAAAGTGTCAACCGGATGCTTAACGATCTCAAGGCGCGCGGCGTGCTGTCTTACGACCAGCAACATCTGGTCATCCATGATATCAATTATTTGCGGGATATTTGTCACTGCGAGAACTGTCCCAAAGATATTTGCAGAATGTAACCGAAGCCACAGGCTTGATCAGAAATCCCCTTTAGTTGTCCTCTCTGCAGGAACTAAAGGGGATTTCTTCAGGATTGACTGGCAGTCTCACGACTGCCAGCCGTTTACACTTGTCGATTTCCACTAACTCAGGCTGGTCGATTTGGATGGTCGCTGCTGACCGGTGTATTGCCTTTTCTCAATCTGGCAATCGTCTTATTGACAAACGGACGGATGTAATAATCAATACCGAAGCGTCCGGCATTCGCGCCACCCAAGATAATCAGGAAGCCAAACAGTATCAGCCACGGATTCGTCGATACCGTACCGGCAAACATGAACATGAAGTTCATGAGCAGTCCGAAGAATGTTGCCGTCAGCGTCAGCCACCCAAGAATAAGGCCCAGACCGACCAGGAATTCGCCCAGCGGAATCATAAAATTAATCAGCTTCACATTCGGCAAGGCAAAGTGCTCTATAAAGGCTGTAAAGGTCGGATAAAGTACTGCACCTGTTCCCTTTTCCGCCACCGGGCTAGTTATCGCCTGGTTCAAAAACCCTGTCGCGTCAAACGGTTTAACCGCCGCAAGCTTATGCCACCCCGCCACTAACCATTGCCACCCCAGATAAATCCTCAGTAAGGCAAGCAGAGCCGAAGCCCCCGTATGCTCAGTCCACCATTTTCTAATCATGTTGACATCTCCCCTCACTACTTAATCTTTGATGTGATCTTTGCTACATCTACAGTATGACTTATTTCATTAATGTTGTATGTGAAAAAAATCACAATTGAGACCTATTTTCGACCTTGTTTCTTAAAATTCGCCAATAAATGATACGACATAGCTTCACTCTAGGCAGCAATTATTTAGAAATATCGCTTGTAAGAGAACACAGCAAAAACCCACCGCGCAAGATGGACTCTAGCGGTGGGGCTTGACCATTTATTAGCTAACTCCCTGTTCCTTGGTAACGATTAATGCCCGTCATATACACCTTGTACGCGATCATAAACAGGATCAGCCCAACAACTGGCGTTGCATAAGGCAGCCAGCCGGCAAACAAAGCGCCGTCTTGCTTGTCTAATATGATTTGGGCCGGGTAAAAGTTTACAAAGCCGTACGGAATAACGAATGTCAGTAAAATCCGGATGAACTTGCTGTAAATCGAGATCGGGTAATCGACAAAGCCGCGCATGCCGAACAAGACAATATTCATGATGGATCGGGAACGCACGAGCCAGAAGCACATTGAGCCAGTCATCACAATAAAGGAAGCTTGAACGAGTACAGCCCCTAGCAAAACAAAGATCAGCTTGGCGTAGGCGATCATATCGGGACTCAAGCCCAGCTTTTGAAAGCAAAAAGCGAGCATTATGATGGCAATGACAATATCGCCCAAGTAAAAATGGCCGAAACTTTTAATAATCATATGAATAAACGGGTTGATCGGCTTCACTAAAAAGCCGTCAAAGTTCCCCTGGTGCACCATGTTTTCTACATCATCCATCTGAAAAAAGAAAAAGGCGCCCGCAATTCCAAACGTAATGAGATTTAATGTGTAAATGAGCATCACTTCGTACATATTCCAGCCGTTGATCGTCTCAAAACGGCTCATAAGCGCCCAAATAACCATATAGCTGACGACATGTGAAATGGCAAAGCCGATAAAGTCCATGTAAAAGCCAAAACCATACTCCGTTTTGCTTTTAAAATAAACAGGGATAAAGCGCATATAAAGCTTCAAATATCTCATGTTAACCTCCCTGCAGCACAAGACGTTTTACAGCTTTCGTCCACATCCATTTTTGCAGCAGCAGCAATCCGACAATCCAGGCCAGTTGCTGGGCAAACAGCAGCAGCAGCTCTTCCACGCTTGAGATTTTGCCCAGATAAACGGAGATCGGCTCATAGTAGATGAGGCGGAACGGTAAAAAGTACGAGATTTGGATTAACGAATCGGAGAAAAACCAAATCGGAATAAATGCGCCGGAAAATAATCGGATCAGGCCGTTTAATAACATGTTAACCTGCCAGATTAAAATGTACCAAAAAGCGATCAACCCAATTGTATATGTAATCACGAAGTTCAGGAACAAGCCGCCTAGAACGAGCAATAAAAAGGCGATTCCGTGAGCAAAGGAAGGGAGCTGAACATGGAAAAATAAGATACTGATGACGATAAGAGGTACTAATTCAAATAGAATGCGGTATAAATTGCTGCCAAGCATTTGGCAAAAAACAACGGACCGAAAACTCATCGGCTTTATTAGATCCATGGCGATCTCGCCCGAGGACACTTTGGAGCTGACACGGAAGATGACATCATTAGTCGCAAAGACCGAGATGACAGAGCTGATCAAAACGTAGGTAATCATTTCATGCAGAGAGATTGCTCCTGCTTGTGAATTCAAGGCATCCTTGCCGTCAAATAAAGCGTGCCAAATATAAATTTGAATAAAGATTCTAAACACCTGCGACAGCAGAAACAAAAGAACTTCCGCCCTAAACGCGAGCAGAGAGCGGAATGAGTTCATCGTCATTTCACGGTAGAGAACCAGCTTCATACCAAGCTCACTTCCTGCTCCTGCCGCTTGCTTTTAACCTGTTCGAACTGACCGTACAGATTGCGGATAATGGCTTCAATTTCCGTTTCCTTTACTTTAAAATCTGTTACCGTATAACGCTCCATCAGCCATTTCATAATGGCAGACGAATTGATTTCGTTTTTGTCATACGTAAGCAGCGTCTTGTTATCCTCGCCGGCATTGACGGAAACCCCCATATGAACAAGCGACTGCTCGGTTATAAACGGCTCGGTCGTTTCTAGCTCCATCGACTCCATGTTGCCGAAATCATGCTTCAGTGTGCTTAAATTGCCGTCATACATCAGCTTGCCTTGATCGACAACCATAACCCGGCTGCACAGCTTTTCAATATCGGACATATCATGCGTCGTCAGAATGACGGTCGTCCCTCTCTGGCGATTAATTTCTTTAATAAACTCCCGAATTCTTTCCTTAACCACAACGTCCAGGCCAATCGTCGGCTCATCCAGATACAGAATGTCCGGATCATGCAGCAGTGCTGCGCATAAGTCCGCGCGCATCCGCTGCCCCAGACTGAGCGAGCGAACGGCAACCGTTTTGAATTCGTCCAGACCAAGCACTTGATCGAACAGCTTCATATTTTGATGGAAGCGGTCCTCCGGGATGTCGTACATATATCTGGTAAGCCGAAGTGATTCGATAACGGGCGTATCCCACCAGAGCTGGCTTTTCTGACCGAACACCGCGCCGATTTTGCGGGCATTTTCAATCCGGTTTTGATAAGGGACGAGACCGTTGACAAGCACTTGACCGGATGTTGGCACCAGAATGCCTACCATCATTTTAATCGTGGTGGACTTGCCTGCACCGTTTGGACCGATATAACCGACAATTTCTCCACGGTCAATTTGGAAGGAGATGTTCTCGACAGCGGTCTTCATCTCGTATTCACGATAGACCAGACTTTTCATAAGCTGCCAAAAGCCATCTTTCCGTTTTTGCCTTTTAAACTCTTTATACAGATTGTCTACCTGAATCAAGGTCATGTTGGCTCCCCTCCCCCGGTCGCTTTAATAGTATCCTAAATATTCATCTACTATAAATGAATGGGAGAAACGAAACAAGTATGTATTTCTATCTTCTGTAGGACATTTTTATACAGTTAAATTGGCTCAAAACCCAAATTAGTGGTTGCCCTCTAGAAGGAGGGGACGCTGCGCGGCAGAGGATTCTTCCGATCGCTGTTAAAGTCCGATTCCTTTATTGTAACGGAGGTTTACAGGGGGAATCGGGCTTTAAATACGAGCACTACCGTTTCTCCAGAATTCCTCTGCCCCTTCGCTGCTAGCCCCTCTATAGTAATCACTAATTTTTAGGTTTATCTATTAAATTAAGGATTAATTTATAAATTGTAAGTATCAGAAAACAAAAACATCGCATGGTCTTTGAGTACCTTTCATGCTACCAAATCCATACCTAAAAAAATTTTTTGACACCCATTAAATCGATTTTGTAAATCACAATTAAATATGAATGTTTCCTTTGTAGAACTACATCCTGCAAAAGAATCGGGTTTAACAGCAAATGGAGGAGTCCTCTGCCATGCAGCGTTTCTCCTCCCTCCAAGTCAAGCACTCATTTTATTTTTGAGCTTAAATTAAATATATCAAAATAGATACTATTTCGAAAAAATAAATATACAAATGATTGATAATATAGAAAAAAAAGAGGAGGTTAGAAAAATTAATAAAGTTGACTTTTCTTTACTGATAAACAGTTTAATTGTATT
>NZ_JAELUP010000009.1 GCF_016424485.1 Paenibacillus roseus | reverse complement strand
GTCCGGTTCCCGGCCGCAGCAGCTCCCACCTGCACCGTAGCGCGTGGCGCTTCGCCGTCCGGCTCCCGGCCGCAGCAGCTCCCACCTGCACCGTAGCGCGCGGCGCTGGCCGTCCGGTTCCCGTCTGCAGCAGAACCCACCTGCACCGTAGCGCGCGGCGCTACGAACTAGCCCTAAAGCAGGAACCTAGAGGGTAATGTCGAATACGTTATGTATCATTTCTTTAGCAAAAGGAGGTACTACTATGGCGATCGATGCCCATAACCGGCCAGAACGCAGTTACTGGAGTAGGGAAGTAGCTGGATTTCTTCAAATCGGTGATAGTACAGTCCGGAAGTGGTGTAAGCAACTGGAATCGCAAGGTTATATTTTCTTTCGAGATGACCAGGGGCGGCGGGGATTTACAACGAAAGACATTGACGCTTTGCGTTATTTCAAAGAGTTGACTCAAGATAGAAGCATGGCGCTTGAAAGTGCCGCAAGCGAAGTATCAATTCGATTCAGCAAGGAACAATATCAGGCTGATGAATCTACAGCAATTGAAAGCCAAGATGATCATACAACAATGATGGCCAGAATAATTCAGTATGTTAATAAACAAGAAGAATTTAACATGATACTACTGAAAGAAGTTTCTGCTGCAAGAGAAGAGTTGCAGGATCAGAAGCGTTATATCGAGGAATCTTTAAATCGCAGGGACGAAATACTATTAAAACACTTGAAAGATAGCTTGGAAGAACGTAGGGCCGAAGCAAAAGAAAAATCAAAACATAAATGGTGGAAATTCGGCAAACGCTGAGTTTCCACTTTTATTTTATGGAACTTTAATATATAATAAAAGTAACTTTTATAAGAGGTGATAGGATGACTGAAAATCGGGGAAGACCAACAATTGGAGAGACTAGAAAAGTTTCTATTACACTACCAAAAAAGGAGTGGGCATACATAGACAGAATAGTAAACGGCGAAGAAGGTTCGAATACTGTGTCAGCTTATTTCCGTATTGCTCACCGACATCTCAGATACGATGATCCCGAAGGATGGGGAGACAGGGGAATAGAGCCGATCCTTGGCCCTTTTACCATGGCTGTGCTTCGGACTATTGAGCAATACGAAGGATCAGGAGATTTTGAACAAGCACTAGAAAGTGCTATAAAAAAAGATTCTGAGTGGATGAAAGCAAGAGAGGGTGGTAGAACTGATGGACCAGATCAATAAGCTTAAGGCAATTACAACAGCTTATCAGATCGCTACATTAACCTATCCAGCATACGAAGTGTTGGAATTGCTAGATCCGATACCTTTAGAGCGATCCTTAGAATTACTTCTCATTCTCCGACAGTCAAGATCGACTATCAGATCACCCGTTAACTTTCTTAAACGGGCAATAAAGGAAGGATGGTCAGCCGAAGTAATGCCAGAAAGAATTGGACGTTACTGATAAAATAAACAATGTGAAAAAAGACCTATACCATAAAATTATGAACAAAAAACCCTTATTTAATAAGGGTTTTTTGTTCCTTTAGAATTAAATATTCATAATTTTATTGAAGGTGTTTAGTCGTGTCGAAATAGTTAAGAAAATTAAAATCAAAAAAGCTTATAAACCCTTTTATTACGTGGTTTACACGGTATGAAAATATGTTATAATGAATTATGAAATTTTTGGTTAAAAAAAGCTTTAATCCCATACATGTAGTGATAAATTCGTTATGAAAATTAAGTTGTCATATTACATGGATTGGTTTATAATGGGTTTAGTTCGATATTCATAGGTATTTTGGGAAAATGTTCTTGAAGTTTTAGATCAATTTGCCTACATCAAAACAGTTTACAACCCATGCTGCGAACTAAAGAATCAAAATTCAGTTGGGGTTGCTTCGCGCGACCAGAATAGCTACAGAACGCCGCGAGAGATAAACTTTCTTGGAAAGGGGAAACAATCCGGCACAATAGCAGCTAAAATTGCTGAAATCATTCTCCCCGAAAAGGGGAGACCTTAATCAATTTACCCCGAAATTAAGGGGTAAATTCTTTAAGGCAGGATAAGGCGCGTGTCGCGCAGAGACTACACATTCCCGGCAAAGCCGGGAAGAAACTCATTTTTTTAAGACTACGTTGTGGAACACAGATGATTTATTTTTTTATTTTCTGGACTACGAAATGTGGTAAAATATTATTGTTACTGTGTTTTTAGTGACTACATTTTGTGGAAAGGGTGAAAAAATGAGCAAGTTGATGAATCCCATGCGGATTCGGCTAGATGCAGAATTAGAAGCGCAATTAAATGCATTGGCTGCAATCAGACAGGAATCAAAAGCTGAGTTGTGTCGTCGTTTACTATCAAATGCAGTTGCACAGGAACTCGCTGGAGAAGTGGTTGATCCTGTTTTGCTAATGATTCGTCGTGCAGTCGAAGAGGCGATGCAACCAGGGATTGAGCGTTTGGCTAAAATTAATGCCAAAACGTTAATATCGTCTTCAACCTCTATGTACATGTCTCAGTATTTGTATGAGGCTATGGGGAAAAACGGTCAATCCTTGCACGATGCGGCTCGTAAAAAAGCTGTTGGTTTCATGAAAATGTCTCAAGAAAAAATGATGAACGAAGATAGTGAATAACAAATGAGTAAAAAATTTGGTTCTCTGGTGAATGAACATTCACGATTTCAGTCACCTTTCATTTTCAAATTTTCTTTTTATGCGCCAAATACTGAAAATCGAGCAAAGAATGCTGCCCACATTAGTTACATTGGCAGGCGAACTGGCGTTGATCTTGGGGATGAGCTTCAAAAGCCAGAGAATGCCGAGTACACGTTCAAAGAAATATCTGAGGGTGTAGAGCCAGGGAGTGCAGCGGGGCATGTGAAATACGCATCTGAACGCCCAGGTAGTCATGGTCTGTTTGGGGCAACTGGAGAAAAACCAGTCCTAAATGAGATTCAAGATGAACTCCAAACTCATAAAGGTGTTGTGTGGAGATCTATTCTGTCTTTAAAGGAAGAAGACGCCAAGCTTTTAAATCTGGATGATCGTAAAGGGTGGGAAACAGCCTTGCGGGCTGCTGTACCACAAGCTGCAGCTGAGATGGGGATAGGAGAAAGTAATCTCCGTTGGGTCGCGGCCTTTCATCAGGAAAAGGGTCATCCACATGTCCATCTGGTCATGTGGGAAAAGGTTCCGAAAAGAAGGAAAGGCCGAATCACAGATGGGGAACGTAAAGATGTGAAGAACGCTTTTATGAACCAGATTTATGGTGGTGAGCGAGTCCGACTGACCCAAGAGAAAACAGCTATGCGTGATTTGATTCGTGATCTCTCTAAGGGGGATACGGAAAAAGCAGTTGCTATTATTCGGGATGTTCAACGAGCGACAAAGCTTGTTGAATTGGAATTGCAGTCTGCTGGAGTGATGAAGACTGATCTAGCTCCTAAAGCTTATCCGAAAGAATTGAAAGAAATTGTTAAAGGTTTGGGGGAATTAGCGCGATTGATGCCAGGCCGTGGTCGGGCGGCGTTAAAGTTCATGCCAGAACCGGCTAAAACAAAAGCTTTGGAAATTGCTGAAAAGATGTTAAGGTTCCCGGATTTCAGAGCATCTTATGACCGCTATATGAAATCGGCTGAAAGTATGACACGTTTGCACACTACCAATCCAGACAAAATTAAAGCTGCCAAAGATAGGGCGCATAATGATTTAAGGGATCGGGTCGCTAACGTTATTGTTCGGGGAGCTGCAGAAGTGAATAAGGCGAATGCCTCTAATAAAGCTTCAAAGGACGCTTCAAAACGTAGCAAAAAAGGGTCTTCGCCACAATCTAAATCAGTCAAGCCAGCTCGTCCTCCTAAGATGGAAGAACAGATGAATGTTGCTCGAACCGTTTGGAAATCAGCCTGGAACGCCATTGAGCAATCTAGAATGCAAAATGAAGCGCAAGGGCGGATTCAGAAGGCGCAAATGGCCAGACGAGAGCAGCAAATTCGTCAACAAGAAAACGAGAGAGAAAGGTAGCTGATCATTATGGATGAAAAGGAAAAAGTATCAGAGTTGCAGGAAAAGCTTGATGCCATACCAATGGGCGAAAGTCGTACTTTTCAATTTGGTGACACATCAGATGCATGGCACGTGACAAAAAACGACCAAGGCTTCACAGCTCGGGATCACGCTGAGTGGGGAAATGTTGAAGGGATTTATGAGTTAAACAGTGCTGGTTCCTTGCAATTGGCAAATGATCTAATTCAATATGGGGCTGGAGCAGATGTGAAACTCCTGGAAGTAAGTAACCAAAATGAGCCGGTTCCTCAAGTAGGACAAGTATCCGAGTTACAGGGTCAACTTGATGCCATACCGATGGGCGAAAGTCGTACTTTTCAATTTGGTGACACATCTGATGCATGGCATGTCACGAAAAACGACCAAGGCTTCACAGCTCGGGATCAGGCTGAATGGGGAAATGTTGAAGGGATTTATGAGTTAAACAGTGCTGGTTCCTTACAATTGGCAAATGATTTAATTCAATATGGCGCTGGAGCGGAAGTAAAGCTTTTGGAGGTCACCAATCAAAATGAGCCAATAGCTCAATCAGAGTTGGCGCCGGATCTTCGCAACAACTTGCAAGAATTACTTGATTCCATGGAAATAGGTGAAAGTCGTACTTTTCAATTTGATAATAAGGGTGACGCTTGGAATGTTCAAAAAAGCGAGCAAGGCTTCGTTGTTCGCGATCAATTCAATCCAGAGATCGTTCAATCTACCTATGAATTAAATGGAGTCGGATCTTCCGAATTAGCGGATGCCATGGTTAAGTATGGAGCTGGAGACGTAAAAGTATTGGAGGTCAGCAATCAGAACGATCCGGTGGCTCAATCGGAATTGGCCCAGGATTATTTGCAGCAGCGAAACAATGGGAAGCATGAAGCTGCGACAGAGACTTGGAACCTTTTGTCTGAGGATTCGAAGAAGCAGATTCAGGACTGGGATCTTCGAAATAACCTGGAAGAACAACTCGATTCCTTGGCGGTAGGTGAAAGTCGTTCTTTTCAGTTTGGAAACAAGGGCGACACCTGGAACATTGAGAGAAGTGAACAAGGTTTCGTCGTTCGTGATCAATTTGACCAAGTCGTTCAGCCAATTAATTATTCACAAGGATCTTCTGAACTAGCAAGTGAGATTGTAAAAGCCGGGGATGTCAAAGCTTTGGATAGCAGTAAACAGAATGATCAATCGATTGCTGAACCGGAATTAAAGCCAAATGGTTCTGGAGATTCCAAAGAAGTAATTCAACCGGTACAAACGCTAAAAAGTAATTTACAAGAAGAACTCAATTCCATGGTAGTAGGCGAGAATCGTAGTTTTCAATTTCCCCAAGGTGACATATGGAATGTAGAACGAAACCCATTTTCCTTTATCGTTCGTGATCGGAATGTCGATGGGGGAATCGAAACCCTTTATGATCGAAATGATGCGCAGACATTAGCCCAAGACATGATCATACAAGGATCCGGCGAAGTCAAAATGGAAGCCAATCGCTGGAAGCAAGGCGAGGGAAATTTGAAGGATACGTTAAAAACGATTGATGGCGTTCCGACTATGGTTTCCCAGGAACAATTAAATACGCCTGTGGAACGATATCGTCTAGGAAGGGATCGCTTTGAGTTTCAATTAAAGGGTGAAGACCGAGTTCTTCATACCCCTATTGAGAAACACCCTCACTTATCAAAGGAATTGAAGGATCTTGCAATCGAACAAGCTGCCAGTGGAGTAAGTGAAGCTGTTTTACAAAATAATTTATCTTTGGGGAGGTAAACATGCGAATTTCAGTAGATATTGGCTTTGGTTATGTCAAAGCCGAAAATGAAGAAGGGAAATCGATTTTATTCCCTTCTGTTGTAGGGCTTCGCCGGGCTAGTAATGTGGCAGGGGTTTTTGGAGAGCAGTTTGACGATTACATCGTAACGATCAAAAAAGGCGATGAGGATCAAAATTCTTATTATGTTGGGGATGCTGGCCTGACATCAGGCGGTACGCGTACCTGGGAAGACGAACATGCTAAAAATAGAAACTTGGAAGTTCTCATCGCCACTGCGATGGGAATCCTAAATGAAAAAGAAGAACCGGTTGAGCTTGCAGTTGGACTGCCGATGAACGTATTTTCGGCGCAACATGAGGAACTTAAACGTAAACTGACAGGATTGTCCCTAGATGTATCTGTAGAAGGTGAGCGACAGCCTAAAAACAGTAAGATCCAAGTGAGTAGTGTTTTTGTCTTCCCGCAAGGAGCCGGAGCCTATTACGCCGCGCTGCACAATATTGATGGTTCTGTTAAAGATGCAAATCTACTAAACAAGCCTTTAGCAGTGATAGAGATCGGTTTCCGAACAACAGATTTCTTGTTCATGTCCTTGGGTAAACGTGGCTTACAACCTCGTCCAGAGCCGTTTACCGGTTCTTTGGACATTGGTATGAATACTGCACAAACAGAGATCCAGCAAGCAGCTAAAAAAGAGTTAGGCGGTTACGAGCCTGACTTAAAAGAAATCGAAAAAGCACTCCTTTGGCCAGGAATGAATGGGATACTTACAGCAAAAGGGAAAAGTATTGATTTGAAACCCTTTAGAAAGCAAGCTAATGAGAATGTAGCTAGTCGGATAATCTCTCAACTCAAACAGCGGTGGAGAGATGAAGTGAATACACTCTCAAGCGTTATGATTGGTGGAGGTGGCGGAGATGACCTTTATTCGCACTTTGAGCAGGCATTTGGGATCACACAAAAAGTAGAAAATCCTCAATTTGCGAATGCTAAAGGTTTCCTGGCTGCACAAGCTCTCGCCTTGAGAGCAGCCGGGAGAGGATAATGTTGTCCAAAAAGAAACGGCAGTTATATAATCTCTCAGCAAAGGTTGAATTTAGCCCTGAAGCAGAACAATGCTATCTGCAAGCTAAAAACAAGTCAGATTTTATTCGGAAGTCCATCGAACACTACGTACACCATGTAATGCCGTTTCAGTTCATTCAAAAAGACCTTGATTATATTAAAAATGCGTTAAACGAAATTAAAGAGAAGGGGGTCGCCGTATCAGCGGCGCTCCCTGAAAAACAAATAGAAATGAGTTCAGAAGATAATGACATGGAAGAACAAATTCAATTTACATTAGGAAACTTCTTAAATATGGGAGCCTTGGAGGGAGGTGAAAAAAATTAAAAAAGGACAATTAATTGGATTAGCTTTTCTGATTTTGATTGATATTTTAGTTCTTCCATCCTTAATTCAACTGCCAGAATACATTGTTAAACATTCTTTATCTGGAGCTAATTTATGGTTGGATGAGCTTGATCTAATCGGGGCGATAAAATTGCTAATCACTGATCCGATACTCGGAAAATTTTGGGCCATTCTGCAGCTCCTATTCTTAGTCCCCCTCATCATGATATTTTGGAAGGATATGCCGGGGAAGAAAAACGGGAGACGTAATATCGGAGGTCCTGATTCAGTTGGCAATGGCGAATATGGTACGGCACGATGGATGTCAGAAAAAGAAATGGACAGAAAAGCAGTCATTTGGAAATTTAGAGAGATGACAGAAAAAGGCGGTATCGTGATTGGAGCTATGCTGAAAAAGGGATATGCCTGGATTATCGATCAAGACTTGCACACCCTCATTATCGGTGCCACACGATCTGGAAAAACGCGGAGATGGGTGTTTCCAACGCTATGGCGCTTGGCTTTCTCCGGAGAATCCATGATTCTAACAGACCCTAAAGGGGAAATCTTAGCAAAGGCTAAACGATTTCTGCTTGAAATGATGGGCTATAAGATTGTCTATTTAGATTTTCGTGAGCCGGGGCGAGGGAATCGATGGAACCCGATGCATCCCGTCATCAAGGCTCTAAAAGAGAACAAAGAAGCGGAAGCAGTACAATTCGCATCAAGTATGTCGCACATGTTTGTGCATCAATCTCCAGGCTCCAAAAACGGGGATCAAACCTGGAATAACGGTGCAGAATCCGTGCTTCAAGCTCTGACGCTTGCAATCGCAATGGAAGCAGATCGGGATGATCAAAAGCATCTCACCAGCGTTTATACGATGCTTGGTGAGTTGGGGGAAGTTCAGAAAGTAAAAGTAGGCAATCAGCTTATGGACTATGTACCACTGAATGAATACATGAAAAGCTTGCCTAAAGACCATCCGGCGCGCGCTGCGTTTATCGCGGCGCGGCTGGCCCCTGAAAAAATGAGAGGAAGTTTCTATTCCTCGGTCGCAACCCTACTGAAAAACTTTGCTGACCCTGCCATGCAGTACATAACGGGTTCGCAAGATCACGAGCTGGAGAATGTAGGAAAAGAAAAAACAGCCGTATTCCTAATTATCCCTGATGAGGATACTACTCGGCATCAATTGGCTGCTCTCTATGTAGAGCAGACCTACCAGGCGTTAGTGAAGCTGGCGAACAAAAATGGGGGAAGGATTCCGGTTAGGGTAAATATGATACTGGATGAATTTGGTAATATGCCGCCATTTAAAGATTTTGCAACCAAGCTCACGGTATCGGGTGGACGCGGTGTCCGTTGGCATCTCATTGTACAAGACTTTCAGCAATTAGAGGTACTGTATCAAGGAGCTGCTGAAACGATTAAAGGTAATTGTCATGTTTGGCTTTATCTCTTGACTTCTTCTCCTAAGACGGCAGAAGAAATCAGCAAAAAGCTTGGAGACAAGACAATTGAAACGCACGGATCCAGTATTAATGACGGTGGACGGTCACGCATCTCTCACGGTTACAATCAAGGTCGAACCGGCAGACGATTGTTGAAACCGGAAGAACTCGAACGTTTCCCAGATGATGAAGCACTTGTTTTATGGTTGCGACATGATCCGGCGCGAGTGCCGATGCCGGACCTTTCTCTTTGGCCCGCAAATGAAGACATCGATAATGTGGGAATAGAAGAAGAACGCGTGATTACTAGGGTTCCGATCTTCGTTCCTGGTTTCAACGAGCAATCTTCTGATAATCATGAAAACGACAACGAAGAAGATATTGTTTTCATTAACCCCGACAACGAACCAAGGTCTGAAAACGAAATTTTGAACTCGGACGTTCATCAAGGGAATCTTGAGGATTTCGACCCCCATGAATTTGACGATTTAATTGAAATGGTAGCAGCCGGTTACGAAGAAGACACTCCAAAATCGGTTGCTGCAGAGGAAGAAGAAACATTCGTGTTGGAAGATCATACAGAAACAGAAGAAACGTCAGATGATCTATTGAAATGGAATGAAGAAGATGAAAAAAAGTAATACTGGAGGGAAACATCAAATGAATTTTATAAAAAAAATGATTTGGAACCGTACGACTTACTTCACTGCCTTATTTCTACTACTTGTAATTGCTGTATCACCGGTTGCATTCGCTAGCACTCCTGGTGGTGATCCAGTTGTTGTAACAGGCTCCAAAAGGCTCGGACAGGATTTTCTCAAATGGGTTCTAATTCTTGTTCCTATCACTGCGGCCTCAATGATGGGATATCAAGCATGGATGAAAGGATTGGCTGATGGTGACGAAAACGCCATTGCGATGCGAAACAAGGCCATGAAGAGAATTCTAATCAGTACAATTATTGCTTTTTCAGCCGTTGGCATAGTTCAGTTAGTCATTAGTTACTATTCTTAAAAATTCTAAATAGAAAGCAGGTGAAGATTTGTGTCATGGCTCATAAACGAGGCCATTGAGAACTACATCAAGGGGATCATCGAACAAGGCATTAATTTTTTTCTGCAATTCTTGAATGCCATTAATGGCATGGCCGGGGAAGTCCTCGGCCTGCCAGTTGTTACACAAGCTATTATTTTCAGCCAAGCTCTAGCAGGTACAATACTTGTTTCAAAAATAGCATTCGAAGCATGGATGACATATATCATGAGGATGAGTGGGGATCCTGATGCTGACCCTGGTGGATTACTGATCCGATCAATGGCGTCGGCAGCTATTATTAGTAGTATGCCTTGGCTTGTAAAATGGTTTTATGAGTTTGGTACTGCAGTTGCCGGTGATGTTGCTAAACTTCCGGGTGTTGACCTTCAAAATGCAGCAACACCTATGGAACGTCTCCTAAACATGGCTACAGGCGGAGGCGGACAATTTATATTTTTCGTGTTCTTAGGCATTATTTTTGCTGTAATTGTTTTTATCATCATTTTGATTCAAACCTTCCTGCGTGCTGCAGAACTTGCAGTAGCAGCCATTATCGGAAGTTTCATGGCCCTTGGGCTTACCAACAGTAATTCCCAAGCTTTTGGAGCCTGGTTTAAAGAACTATTAACCTTATGTATGGCACAAGCCATACAAATGGTTCTAGTAAAAATAAGCTTCTTCACACTAACCGATTTTAATTTTGGTGGGGGTACCGCGCTCTTTAGTCTATTTTTATTCTGTGGTTTTTTGTGGGTAACTTACAAATCCCCTTCAATTTTAAAACAATATATTCATTCCACGGGCGTAGGTAAAGTAGCAGGTGGTGCAGCTCAGTCCGTTGGTTCTATGGTACTGATGCGTCGGTTCCTCAAGTAAAAGGAGTGAATGGATTGAATTTTTTGATTCCTAAAAACGTAAGTTCTAAATTCGAGTTTTTTAACGGATTTGGATTTAAAGAGTTATTCATGATGCTTGCTGGATTGATCATCGGGGGTACTATAGCAACCCCTTTGTTATTCATTACAAATTCAATCTTTTCAATTTTACCAGCCGTTCTATTTACAACCATCGGGTTTATACTTGGAAAACCCGACCTAAGAACCGGAAGGAATGGACTAGATCATTTAATGGCCATGCGCCAGTATCGTAGAAAAAGAAAAAAATATTTCTATCGTTTTGGTCATGGAAGAAGAAAGGAGGATCATCTTGTTTAAAGATCTATTTAATCGAAAGAAGCCAGCGACTGGAGTTGCCGTTCCTACGGCGGCTCCAACTCAGTCACGTACTGTTACACAATCAAGCACTCAATCCTGGATGCCTGTTACCGATGTGTTTAATGGCTTCATGCATCGCCGTGATGGATCCATCATCACGGCGATCCGAATTCAGCCGGTGAACTTCGAATTACTTTCAGATAACGAGAAATACGCCAAAATAAAATCATTCGAAGAAGTCCTAAATGGAATTGAATATACGTTTCAAATTATTTCTATCGCAAGACCCGTTGATTTGGATAATTTCATTACCAGAATGGAGGAATTGAAAAGTAACGTGACGGAGACAAAAAGCGAGACAAAAGAGGAATTACAACAAGAGATCAAAAAAATCAACAAAGAAGATGATATTCGAAATCGTCTTTTAAACTCTTATATGTCACATGCAGCAGCTTTGGCTACAAGTGGTGAAACGGTAGAGCGACAGTTTTATATCCTCCTGGATCAAAAATTAGGAAAAACTACACAAAAGGATGAAATTCTGTTGTTCCAACGTACAAATGAATTAGCATCCAATTTAGTTGGGGCAGACTTAATTGCCCATGTATGCAATGATGAAGAACTCCGGGACTTGTTATTCATCTTCACAAACTCAAATCAGGCAGCATTCGAACGTGCTCCAAATCATCAATTCGGCTTACCACCACAAGTAGGGGGATTCCATGAGTGAAATAAAAACGAAGAAAAAAATAGTACCTCAGAACACAGCAAAAATGACAGCTTTTCTGGACGTAATCAGCCCCACGACTTTACATTTTCAAGCAAAGGCTATTCAATTTGGTGAAACCTTACAAGCTGTAATCACCATTACGGACTATCCTCCACGAGTCAGAGCTGCATGGTTGTCACGAATCGCTACATTACCTGGCGTTGTTGTGTCAATACATGCGGAACCCACTAATCCATACGATTTGGTTCATCAAATCAACGTATCTATGGGAGCACTGGGAGGAAAACTCGTGCAAGGCGGAAACCCTTTAACCATGCAACGTACGCAAGATCAATATGATGATGCAAAAACATTGCTCCGGAAGATTGATAGTGAGAAACAAAACGTATTTCTGTTAACAGTCGTCATCCTCATTTCAGCATTAGAGCAAGATCAATTATTACAGCGCAAAAAGCAAGTGGAATCTATATTAGCTGGAGCTGGTATGCGTGGGAGAGTACCTACATACCAACAAGAGGAAGGATTTCAAAGTGTCGCTCCGTTTAAAATGCTGTCGCCAGATATCGCGAATTTGGGACAGAGGAATATGCCAGTGGAAACTGTTGCGGCTTCCTACCCGTTCGTGTACTCCGGTATCAACGATGGAGACGGAGTGTTGCTAGGAAAAGACAAAACCGGAGGTATTGTACTGGTTGATTTTTGGACTAGGTTTGGCAGTCGGACAAACTCGAATGTAACTGTCATGGGGCGTCCAGGCGTAGGTAAATCCACGACCATAAAAAAAATTCTGATGAATGAATATGCTCGTGGTACAAAGATCATTATTCTGGATCCGGAAAGGGAATACAAAGAGCTTTGTGAAAAGCTTGAAGGTGACTGGATTGACTGCGGAGGCGGGAGTAAAGGACGAATTAATCCATTACAAGTGCGATCAGTCCCAATGGATGATGAAGATGAGGATGAGGATCGTCTTTATACCGAAGAGATGTCTAATTTAGGACCGCTTGCCCTACATTTTCAAACATTACGCACATTTTTTAAGCTTTATCTGAAAGACATCACAAAGATCCATGAAGCATTGCTTGAAATTGCATTGGAAGAAGTCTACCAAGATAAACATATCCAATGGAGAACAGACCCGCGAACCCTTAGCAATGACGCATGGCCTATCATAGCAGATCTTTACGAAAAACTTCAGGAAAAGTCCAAATTAGACCTATCCCATAATGACTACAACACGGAATGGAAAACATTAGAATTGATCCTGAGATCTGCTGCAAAAGGTGCAGACCAAGCGCTTTGGTCCGGTACGACAACAATCAAGACAAATTCACGTTTTGTCTGTTTAGATATTAACCGGTTGCTAGAAGCTGATGCATCAATACAACGTGCTCAATTTTTCAACATATTTGGTTGGGCATGGGATCAAATTTCAGAAGACCGTTCACAAAAGGTTATTCTTGTTGTGGATGAAGCCTATTTGTTGGTAGATCCGGAAGCGCCACAATCGCTGCAATTCCTTAGAAACACATCAAAAAGGATTCGCAAATATGAAGGTGGGATTATGGTCATTACACACAACATGATTGACTTTCTGGATCCTGAAGTCCGCCGATTCGGGCAAGCACTCCTTGATAATCCCGTTTACAAGATTATTATGGGCCAAGGGGATGAAGACATTAAAGCGCTTCGTACTTTAATGGATCTTTCGGAAAAAGAGACCGAAACACTACGAGCTGGGAAACGGGGTGAAGCATTATTCGTCGCGGGAAATAAACGTATCCATCTGAAAACAATGGTATCGTCTTATGAACTCGAAATGTTTGGATCGGGAGGCGGACGTTAATGCCTGTTTGGTTAGCGCGTATCGGGTTGCAGCTCGCCAGCGATCCGGACAAGTTAGTCAAAGCTATCATGATTATTATGATGTTGTTCGTTCTCATCATTGTTGTGGTCTTTATTGTTCCAATCATGATATTCAAACACGTTCCTCTTGGGAAATCAGCATCAGATTTTAATCTCTACATCGAAACAGCCAAGCGCATAGAGCGGGAAACGGACGTCTTAATTAACTGGCAACAGGTCATGGCCGTCGATGCAGTTGTACTTGAGCAAGACTTTTCAAAATCCAGCAGCTCACATGTTTATAATTACAAAAAATATTTTATCCGTGAAGTGGAAGTGAAGGTTGAACAGACCTGCAGCCGAGACGTACAGCGAGAAGTTGACGGAGAAATTGAAACAATAAGTGAGAGCTACGATTGCAGCTACTACAAAACGGAATATTACGCCAGGGACTGGAACGAAGTACTTAGTATGCTAGTCTCTGACCGCATCATTACCAGAGCGAAAATTGAAGATGTAAATCGGTATCTCACAATTGACCTCACGGCATTAGCCATGATGGTTGAAGGTGGTGGACTATCCATTGAAGTTAGGGAGTTGGAGCCGATAGTCAGACAATATGCCAGACAGTATGGAATTGAGGATAAGGTCCCGTTACTACTCGCGCTAATTCAGCAAGAATCTGGAGGCCGTATTCCGGATGTCATGCAATCCAGTGAATCTGCTGGATTACCAAGGAACTCATACACCAACCCGGTTGATAGCATTGCACAAGGTGTTAAGTATTTCAGCCAAGTGCTAACGACCGCAGGTGGAGAAGAAAAACTGGCTCTGCAAGCTTACAACTTTGGTATTGGCTTTATTGGTTTTGCTTTACCCCGAGGGGGATATAGTAAAGAGACGGCTGTTGCATTCTCCATGCTGCAGGCCAACCGTTTGGGTTGGGATAGCTATGGTGATGTCAATTACGTAGAGCATGTCATGCGATACTACTCACCCATTCTAGCGTCGGGTGAGCAGATATTTAGTGTAAACGATGTCTATCAAGAAATGCGAAATTATTTGGGTGTCAAATACCAATTGGGCGCACGTAACCCGGATCGGGGTTATGTAGATTGCTCAGGACTTATGGAATTTGTGTTCGCTAAGTTCGGCATTAATATTAGAGGAACGGCGCAAATGCAATTCGATATGACAACCCCGGTCGCTGAAAGTGCTGCACAACCCGGCGATCTCGTTTTCTTCTACACAGGAGGGGATCGAACAATTAGCCATGTTGGGATGTACATTGGAAATGACAAATTTATCAATGCCAATTCAAAAGGTGTCAGTGAATCAAGCGTTTCCGGATGGAAGAACTACACGGATAGTAACGGGGTCAAGTATATTTTCCATGGCTATCGTCGAATCACAAGCAAATAAATTATGTAAAAAAATAACGATATATGCATTTATGCAATTGCATAAATAGCGTTTTAATAGTAAAATAAAGTTATCGACAAAATCTAACAATTGGTATCTCTAAACTTTAATTGGGCACATGGTGTAAAATACCAAGAGGCCCCCCATAAGGGGAGGTGATTATCTGATAAGGAGGCTCACGAAATGAGTAGCCAAGAAAAAGAAACAAAGCATATATCCATAGTGATAAGTAAAAAAGTTCATCAAGCGATGAAAAGTGCGGCAGCAACAGAGGATAAGCACCTTTATCAGATCACGGAAGAATTATTCGTTCAATATGTAAAGGAAAAGCATCCTGTGCTGTATGCTAAATTTCTCGAAAAGGAGGATTAGCCTAGTGTACGGAATCATCGCAAGCGCCGAATACGGAAAACAAATTAAAGAAGTTCTACAAGACCAGCCCATCTTATTCGAGCGAATTCATGATTCTTTTGATGCGGAAGAATTCCAGCAGTTGTTTACTTCGGCTGCTGGAATTTCAATTGATCTACTGATCGTCGATATAACGTGTTGTTCAGACGCCACAGCTTTGCTCAAGGGCGTTCGTAGGTATCGCATTACACGAAGTGCCCGCGTGATTCTCATCGCCCCTGGACGAGTCCCTGGAGACTCGTTAATCTCATGGTTAGTCGCAGATGGGGTCTATGATATTGTAGCTCCTGCCATTGATCCGGAAGAAGATTCTGATGATGAACATGATCTGGATATCAGACCTTACCTGCAGCGTCAACTAGCAATGAAGTACCATATGGGGAACGCTGCTAGGTGGCGCAATTTGGATGACGATCTTGATTTTGTTTCAGTCAAAAAGGGTGGACAGCAGAAGAAATCCATCAAAACCAAGACAGTCATAAAAATTGAACAAGCAGCTCCCATTGAAAAGATTATCTATCAGGATCGTATACTCGGAACGGTAACGATTGGGGTGTTCGGACCCGTCAATAGAAGCGGCTGCACCTTTTCAGCTATGCAGCTTGCAAGTTGGCTTTCAAAGCACTACAAGACAGCATTAATCGAATTGGACAACAACTCACTTTTGGAGCATGTTCCGGAAGAACAGCGCTACGAGAAGGATTTGCACATTGAGGGATTATCCCTTTTCCATTCGGTCAAAGAAAAGGAGTTAAACGAACTCTTATTTCAGAGTTGGGATTACCTGATCATCGACTTTGGAACGAAGTGGCAGGATTATGTATCCGCGTTTGCCCGCTGCCAGTTACATGTATTGACGGCTCTTGGAGGGGATTTCAAACATACATCTGCGCTGACAAATGAATTATTCAGCCGTGAATGGAATCGGCCTTTGCATATTAAATTACTTTGTAACGAAGTCGGGTTCAAAGAATGGACAGATTCACTCTCCAGAAGCGAAAAGCGCGATATGCAACTTCATTTCTGGCGACAAGAGCTTCATGAGAACCCCTTCGTTGATGATGGTCAGACAGATGCGATATTAGCATCCGTGCTTCCACAGAAAAAAGAAAGTTGGTGGAAGTCTATTTTAAATAAACCGAAGGAAGGACCGAAGGAAACACATGTTGAGAATTAAATTGCGAATGATGGGTTCCTTGGCCATCTTTATACTTGGGACGGCGATGTTAGCAGGGTTATATTACTATGGTCCCAAATGGAATACAAAGCCTGTTGTTATTACGACGACTCTACTGCATGCGAATGAAGTTATAACACCAGGACACTTGAAAATCATGAATATACCCAAAGATAACATTCCGGCCTATGCCATAACCGTACCTGATCAACTCATTGGGTTAACTGCTTTAAATGTTATCCCCTCTGGATCAATGCTATACGAAGAATGGTTTGATCAGGATCCCCTGATTCCCGTTTCAGGAGAAGTTATCTTACCTGTCCCTTCATCGAGCCTCTATGCAGTCAACAGCTCGCTACGGGCCAAAGATCGGGTGAACATCTTATTTTTCAGGACTGTTGATAACCGGAATAGGGAACGTAGTCCTCAAGATGAAACCATCGACTTGGACGATCCAGCAGCGCAGCAGCTCGAACAACCATCTAAAGAAGACATGATCCCTAATGTTTCTGTAGTGTCGGTAAGATCAAGTGGTGGCAATATGGTCATGGATACGCCGGAAGGGAAGTCTAATGACCGCCTGACCACATCCGAACAAATTAATAATGTTGAGCTGCTCGCCACTGATGATATGGCCAAAATCATTCAGAAGAAACTTGAGGCGGGGTACACGCTTTGGATAGCACGTACCAAATAGGAGGACACATGAAGATTTATTGTAGTGGAATTGATCCACAATGGACGCAAATGCTCCGTGATGCTGATTATGAAACCGTCATGTATCAAGAAGCTCCAGGAAGTTCAGTGGTTGCCAATCAAGTCTACCTATTTAGCAGCCGAGTCGTTTCGACTGATAAGCTGGAGCAGACAGCAACTGAGTATCCCGATGCAACGTTAATTTATTCTTATCAAGAACCTGGCATTGCGGGCTGGAGATCCATTCAGATCATGTGCCAAGCACTTGGCATCAAATTCCTAAGACCAGGAATCGGACAGGATGCACTTATCCAACAGATGGATATATGGTTCCAGAAAAAAATGAAAAGCTTAACCCCTATGATTGGCGTATTTGGGGTTGTTCCCGGTATTGGATGTACAAGTATTGCCGCTTTGCTGGCGAAGCATATGCCAAGCCAACAAAAAAAAGTATTGCTTGGACTGAATTTATTTAATCCCGGCTGGCATCAAGCAAATCCAAATGTCAGTCTGGACGGTTGGCGGATGCGTATGATTCAAAAAATGATGCAACCGGCAGATACGAACTCACTAATCTATGTGGAAGGTGTATTGTATCTACCGGGCAACGCTGATCCGTTAATCACTTTAGATTATGCAGAAAGTGAATTCGAACATCTTACAGACACTTTTCGAAAAGAAAATGTTCTGATCACAGATAATGGAGCCATTCCCCATTCAGCAGCGTGGGTCAGTGCTGTTCAACGGAGTGACATCCGGATCATGGTTTCTCATCCCAAATATACGCTGCAGCTTGAGCGGCTGATGCGACTATCCAGTGATCTTGGTGTTGACCCTGGAAATTGGTTTTTGATTCAAAACAAAGCAGGGGCGGATATGATTCCGACAGCGACAATTGCACATAATTTGGGGATGCAAGTGTTCTCTCACTTTTCAGCGCTTCCTATCTATAAAGATGGAGAAACAAACTTCTTCCTTCCTGTATCCAGAAAGGAGCAGGACCAGATCAAGCAGGCAGGGGCTATAATTTCTTCTATCCGGGAGGATGTATATGTATAGCTTGAAAAATAAGGTGTTGTTCCGGGGGAATCGATCAGAGGACTTCTTCTCTTACGTGGAAAAGTTCCGGGAAAGGTTTCAAAAGCAAATCGAAAGTGACGAACAGCTTCTCGATCTCGCACAACGGGCATTGGTTGGGGAATCGACGGCCGTCATGACCGCAACAAAGGAAATAGAGAGGCAAATGCGAGAATATCCCTATTCTGGACGGTTGCCCGAAGCATATCAGGGTATGGACGTTACAAGTGCGATTTTTCAAGAATGGCTAGGATTTTCGGTTGCAGCTCCATGGTTATATGATCGACAGCACATGTACAGTCAAAAAATGCAGATTATCGGTAAAAATATATCCCTTGCTTATAGAGGGGAGTATCACCCTTATCCGCATCAGTTTGTATCGGCAGATAGAGTAGATCAGTTGCGGCGTACTCTGATCACACATAACCCTCGTGTCAAACTGAATCAGTCTCATCCGTCGGCTGAGTTTAAAATCAATGATCCGTTATGGCCAGGTCGATTCATTCGGATTGCGGTCTGGATTTCCCCTCGCGTATGGGAAGGATTTACGACCATCACCTTCCGGCGGCAGACCGTTGAAAATATGAGTTTAGACGATCAAGCCGGAAGTGGACTTATTGGAGAGGAAGCTATTCCCTTATTCCGAAATCTAATAGCATGCTACCCAAACTTAGTTGTGAGCGGGCCCGTTGAATCCGGAAAAACGACTAAAGGAAATACGCTGGTGTTGGAGCAATTATTGCAAGCCGAATTCTCATTAGGAGTCATCCTCATTGAGACACATCCAGAATCAACACTTCCGTTAGCGCCCATTGCAGATAAACATCGGATCATCCCAATTATAGCGTCTTCCGAAGAATTAATGGATGTTGGTATTCAAAGCTTGCGGCATGACCCCGATCTCATATATATGTCAGAGATGCGATGGTCAGAGTGGTTGTTCTATAACTTTGCAGGGGAAAAAGGATATCGTGGCCTGTTGGGTACATACCATACCAAGGAATCCGAGGACATTCCCTATCAAGCCGCTCACGCTGTCTACAGTCAGTCTGGCGGAAACTTGAAGGGTCATTTAATGGCTACATTGAAATCCGTTGAAATCGTCGCTGTTCTGGAGCCACAACGATATGGAAAGAAGAAGCTTATGCGACTTTCGGAGATTCGATATGATCCAAATGCGAAAATACAAGTCGTTGCCAACGACCTCGTTCGTTATGATGACCAAATGAAAAAATGGTTCTACAATTCCGACCTGTCAGCAGCATTGAAAGCCAGGCTAAGCCGAGTCAATCCGGGATGCGCGAAGGAATTATTTGGCATTATGGAACGACTGGCTCAACAAGCGCCTATTGAAGATCCAATCGTACCAAGCATGAAGTGTCAGGTCGTCTTAGAAGGGAATGATTAAAACTTGTTATTAGGAATTCTCTATCTCATCACATTTATTGGGCTAATTGGATTCGTGCTTCCTTCATTTGCAACAGTAGTCAACAAGTCCTTGTTTCTCATCCAGAATCGTAAAGAGGCAGTTAAGCAATCCAGTCTGATTCAACATTTTGATGAAGTCATGTTTTTGCTGACCGGGAAACCTAATCAATCCAATCGTTATTTCTTTTATAATGGGATCCTGTTCATCACAAGTTTTTTCATCATGCTGCTGATAACGACTGAAATTCCTATGCGTTTGCCATCGACCAATGGTCCATTTGGTTCTTTCCAAATGTCAGGGAGCCGAGGGGCAGGGGTATTATTTTCCTTAATCGTGGCCGTTATCGTAGTGATTGTAGGTTATCTGATTTTGCGGTTACAGTATCACTTCCGAAAAATTAAGTCTGGATACGATTTACTAGAAATCGTAAAGATTTTACCACGATTTGCGGATCTGCAGATTCCGGAAGCGATGATACGAACGGCCGATGAAGTTCATGCATCCAATCTGTTGCGTAAACAGTTAAAGATTCTTGCTTTTACAGTAAGTAATTATTCATCAGAAGCTGAACTTAAAATGGAAACGAATCGGTTTATTAAGAGCGTAAGCACGACATTTGCAATAGCTTTCATTTCCGATATGCTGTTTTCACTCCGATCCGGTACGCCATGGCGGGAATCCTTAGTCTCATTGGGTGATTCAATGGAAACGCGATTAAGTGCAATTCTTGAAGTGAAAAAAGAATTAAGCGGAGCCATTCATATGGGCACATGGGGGAATCCAGCCGCCATTATTCTGGTATGCGGAGCTGTAGCACTTACTATTGGCTTCCCAGTGTATGCAGGGCTTCAATTCCGAACTTCATTAGGTATCACTTTATTAACGATCATTTTATGTGCTTGTGTGGGAACCATGATTTTGAGCTTTTTAGTCATGAAGCCCCCGTTAGACTATAAATAAAATCGTATTTCGTTGAGAGGGGGTGAACAGGTGAATAACGCAGCGCTTATCTTTTATATCCTTCTACTAGGTTCCTTGGGATATTTTGCTTTACAATTTTCCAAATGGACGATTCCCAAGCCGAAGTATAGATGGTTCAATGGGCCTGAAAAAATACCAAAGGTAACGTACAACAAGAAACAACAAGCAGAACGGGATGGTCAACTCATTGCTTTCTGCAGACTCTATGAGCAGACAAGAAGAAAAAGAAGTATTCAATTGTCTTACTATGCAAATCTGGTAGCGGAGCATTTCCCTCTGCTAGAGACGGATCTAAGAAACTTTTCTCAGTTGCTAACGACATCTGGTAAGGAAGCCTATACTTGGCTGCAAGGCCGCTTTCCTAAGCGACATCTCTTTATACGACAAGTCTGTATCTTTTTAGAAACAGCAGAATCGTTAAAGGATCCAAGCGACTATTTGAAAAAAAACGCTGAAATGCTTGAGAAACTTTCCGCTGACCGATTTAAAACCAGGTCAGAAATGGAAAAAGAAAAAATCAAAGCTTTTAACAATATTCCAATGATGTTGATGTTTTTGATGGTAATTCTGTTGTTATTAGAATACACGAAGGTTGTTTCAAAAAATATTCAATACTAAATATATGAAAATGGAGGACTTTAAAATGGATTTGGATAAATTGTTATGGATCATTCTGCGACTTCTGATTTTTGCTGTTATTGGTGCAGCTATTTACTTGCTGGTTATTACTTTTGTCGGTGACATGGACGCAACTGTTCCAGAGATTCCGAAACCACCAAAAATCGGTGCGATTGAAACGATTGATACAGAATTCCTGTTTGTTGCATAAGGGAATAAAATTATGGGTATTTCAAAAATTCTTGGGATCTTGCTCATTTTTGTCATTATTGCAATCGTTACGGCTTTTAGCTTCAATTCAATATCAGAAAATCAAACTGGAGTCATTAACCGAACGAAGCAGATAGAAAGGTATTAAGGAGGTTTACTGGTGTCAGGAGCATTTGTACGTGTAGCTTTTGTATGGATGCTAATCTTTCTAATTATTCAGCCGTTGCTTAGCCACATTGATTATCTGCTCTATGTCGTTGTTAAATCCAATGCAAATTACGCTGCGGAAAAAGCTGCTCCGGACGGAATGCTCACGCCTTCCGTCCGGGAACAGGTTTTAGCAAATCTTCAAGCAGTCGGCATAGATCCGAGTCAGGTTGTAATAGTTAGTAATGCCAGCAGCCCATTAAAAAGAGGAGAAGAACTTGAAATTCAAATAGAAGCTCCACGTTTGCCAATGTTTGTATATCAATTCACCGGACAGGAGTTGCCGACGACTTATTTTGCAAAAGCATATACAACAAGTGAGTATATTCCATGAAACATATAATTGGGAGAACAGAGGCGTAGGACAATGGACAAAGCACTTTTCTTTATGTCCACGATAATTATTGTGGTACTCATATGGGTTTCACAAGAAGAGTTCCAAACTTGGGATCAGCAGCGCCAACTTCTCAAAGCAGCTAATAACAGAGCTGTGCATAGAGCCATGCTGGTATCCACGAACTCAAATGAAGGGAGATTCATTATCTCTCCTGAGACAGCACGTAAAGCTTACGACGAGGCATTACAAAGGAACTTAGGACTGACTTCTTCATTCCAGCCCAAAACCGGAAGCCCGGTATTTTCAGAACTACGGGTACTTTACTTCGAAATCATTGATGACACAACTGGACAAAGCTTTCCGTTCCTTTACGATAATCCGGATTACCACTTAACAAAGACTATCCGAGGACCGGCTGTGATCGCCGTAATTGAAATGGATTATCCCGCTCTGGTACAAAGGATAAGAAATCCAGAGCCGATGCAAATCCCAACCATTTATGAATATGTCACCGAATCTTTATAAGGAAAGGGAAGAAATAGACTTAGATGATTGATAGCTAGTCTATTTCTCCCCATTGAAAAAACGGATCTGCAGTCACAGAATCCAAACTATAGTATAGCACAGACGGTTTTAAAATCTATTCTCTTACACAAAGGAGCGATTTTTATATGGCAGTAACAGTGAAACGCGTTTTGGTACAAGGGGAAGCAACGTTTACTATTTCTTGCAATGAACTTATGGCCCTGGTGACTCCAGAGCAGGCAGCAGATGAGGTTTATATGGCAGAATGGCTGAGAGAACAATCGTACAAGATTGTGGCTGCTGGACATAGCAGTCATTCAGAATGTGAATACAGTAATGACTTAGCGGTTGAAATCAGCCAGGAGACGGCTGATAAATTCACAGGGAAAATCATTTCAAAAGAAGCGTGGGAGGCCGTCAAGGGGGAGTCTGAATCAAATGCTGCCGGCACTCCATAGAGGGCGGCTCAACTGATGCTCACTTTCCGCTTTTCCCACGATACCACAGCCCGCCTGCTGGTCAAGGGGTACGCTACGCCGCTGCGGCAAATGCTCCCTCCCTTTGGTCAGTCCGCTTTATCCTCGCGCCCCTTGACGAGCAGAGCCATCTACCCACCAAACGCCGGACAATTCACCGGCGTCCGTGGCCCCTAGATGGCGATTGGGCCGCCGTGTATCCACACGGCTCTGTAGTATGCGTGAGCCAGCGGCAAAGCTATTTGGCCGCAACTATACCTAAACCTAAAAAAGGAGTAATTAATTATGATCAAAATGATGGCCGCTATGATGGCTGCGACAATTCTGTTCACCGGCGCTGCAGCTACTAAAGTAGAAGCTGCTTCTGACATGAAATTTAAAACGGATCTTTCGTTGGAGGTTTTGTTCGATGCCCGACGCATTAAATTTGATGTGAAGCCTAAAATGGTAGATGGCAGCGTCCTGGTCCCGATCCGCTTTGTCAGTGAGAAGCTAGGCGGCAAGCTGGAGGTAAAGGGAAAGGACATCACGATTACCAAAGGAACCAAGGTCCTCAAACTGACGATGGACTCCAAAAAAGCCGCCTTTAACGGTAAGGCCGTAACCTTAACTCAACCGGCCATGGTCGTGAGTGGCCGTACCCTGGTTCCACTTCGGGCTATCAGTGAAGGGTTAGCTGTCAATGTACAATGGGACCAGACTAATAACTATGTCTGGATCGGTAAGACAGATGTACCGCATGTAGATGATCTAATAAAAGAAACTGATGCGAAGCCCTATATGAAGTATTACCCAAAAGATGACACCATTCTTACAATTTTCAGTTCTGATCCAAATTTCAATGGAAAAAAGCAAACAACTATCCGATTGGTAAAGTCGGATGATTTTCCACTTGTCATGGGGAATGGACGGATAATTTTTCGATTAGATAAGTCTTTAGCGCCTGATGGTGGAGAATATGTTCGTTTTTCCTCTAATTATAGAGGTTCGATGAATAATTCTTTATTCTTGTTGCAAAGTGGAGTTGAAATGAAATTACATGGTCCAAGATGGGATGATGAATCAGATAAAACAGTAACATTAGAGTATATCCCTATGATTAAAAGATTTTCGCAGGAAAAAACAAAAATGAAAGATATCGAATACTTCGGTTTTAATTTATCAGGGCATTCATTATATGCCATGAAAAATGAGTGGAGGTAAGCTGCTTGAAAAAGCATTTAAAAGGGGTATCGCTTGTACTGTTAATGTTACTGCTTATGGAATTAATAGCCTCGTTCATACCTTTTCTAGACTTTTCTGTTTCTAAAGCTGCACCTGGATTTGGGAATGCATCGATCCAGCCATATACTGATCCGAACTATCCCACCAGACGATATGCAGTAGGGTTTATGTATTACGAGGCTTGGACGAACTCAGCAGGTCAATGGACGACATATTCGCCTGGTCAAACGGTCAAAGCAGATGACCTGTATCATACGTATAATTTCAATTTTCCTGCACGGTCTGTAACAGATGTTAAAGTGTACAAATTCGATTCATCGAATTCGAAACATACAGAATATTTCAATGAATCACGACGTGGAGACTTGGATTTTAAAGAATATGAAAAATTTCTTTCTGCTTCTATCAGCAACCCAACCGTTTCCAATTTATCGGGGCAAGGAAGCAGCACAGTAACATTTAAAGTCAATCTGTCAGGCCAGCTAACAACCGGTCGGCATAAGGATATGAGGGAGAAAGAATCTGATGATCCATGCCCAAGTTGTTCGCCGGGAGTGAAAATATATCGATACTATTTCCCAGTCGTATTCGAATTTTATCTAAACGGACAACAGATCGTGCAGCACTATACTACCAGTGGACAAAGCTTAGCCGATGTCTTTCCCACGAAGACAACGGATATGTCAATAGGACAAACATATTCCGTCGAACCACCGACTAAAAGCGGCTATACGTATGCGGGGTACAAATCAAGCACAACTGGCGTTCCAGACGGCGCTATTAAAAGTGGAACACCGCCTTCCATCAAATTCGATGGCAGTTACGACACCCACCGTATCAATCTCTACTATGAGAATGGGGCAAAAGCTGTAATCAAGCACTTTCTTGAAAATGGAAGTAGTCTAAATAGCGTTTTTACGGATAAGGAGCAAGCTCTTGTAAAAGACAAGAACTATTCATTCGAAGCTCCGACAAATGCCAATTATGAGTACGTTGGTTTTAAAATCTCGACAAACGGTGAACCACCAGCAAATCTTAACAACCCTAGTAATTACACCTACAAGCTTGATCCGTTTCAAGGCAATTTTTCGCTCATGTACCTTTACCATGTGTACAGGCTTAAGGCGGGGGCTAATACCGGCGAAATCAAGATTAGACATATGGTAAGGACAAGCCCTACCGGCAGCTACAGTTTGGCCGATGAAAGCTCGGAAATCGTCAGCACACTCCCGGCAACCCGGACGATAACAGCCAATTCTACTTACGGAACCGTTCAAGGATACAACGTTGATTACTCCACTTACAAAAACACGGTCAATAACGGCAGTTCAGCGTCCGTAAGCTTGTCAACTGCCAATAAGACAGCGTATGTGTCTTTTTTTTATGAAAAAAACACTGCGAGCTATAAAGCTGATTTCCGTATAGTTCCAGGGAGTATTGAGTACCGTGACAATTTTTCTTTTATACCCGATATTACGGTCAACGGCTGTACCTATTACTCACATCGGTACCGAATCATGAGAGACGGTAGCAGTGTGGTCACATCACCTGTATATGGTATCAACACACATAGTAATTACACCTACAGCACGTATCCATGGGTTATCGGTGTAGGAACGCATAACGTCTACATTGAGGTCACAACGAGCTGCGGCACATCGGACTGGATCGGTCCGAAGTTGCTCGATGTGAAAGGGCCGAAAGATAACCGGCCGCCTGAATTTGAAATCGGATTTGTATATCCGTGGGCTTGGACCAAACCGATTAAGAAAGTGGTAGTCGGAACTACTATGGACTTAATCTACATCGATGATCCAAGCGTTCCAACTCCTATGGACCCGGATGGGGATAAGGTTTATTTCATGGGCTTTGACTTTTCAATCAGCTCTGACTGGGGGCAACGCATCCCGGTCAAATATGACAAACAGATAAACGGCTATCATAGCATTAAAATGGATACATTAGGTACGCATTATGTGCGTGCGTATATGAGAGATGATTTTGGCGCTGTTTCCGTTCGGACAACTAGCATAGAGGTAGTGCCGCGTGAGCCTGTTGCAATGATCACAGGCCCGTCAACAGTCGTTGAAGGGCGTCCGTTGCCTCAGACGTTTTCTTCAGCGAACAGCTTCAGTCCAACTGACCGTAAAATTAACCATTCCAGGGATATTTGGACCAATAAATTATCGATCTATGATAAGCCAGGTGAAGAAATAATTACGCTACACGTATATGACGAGGATGGACTGCGATCTATTTACCCTGCGACACACACGTTGACGGTAAAGGAAGATTTGCCGCCTGTGCCTCAGCTTGATTACAGAACACCAATGATTCGTTTGGGACAAGGCAAGGACGCTACGTTTAAGGTTACGTCCTACAGTCCAGATAATGACAAGATTGTTTTAGAAAAAGTGTCCTACGTCTACGACTTAGGCAACAAAGGACTGTTCGGCTCACAGCCGGAAATTGAAGTCAAGCTAAATGCCAACCGTGAATTTATCATTCCCAAGCTCCAAGTCGGTAAATACAAAATTACCGTCTACGCTAAAGAGGATTGGGGTAAAGATGCTAGCAGGACATTTGATTTGCATGTCATCAATGACAGACCGTTAGTATCCTTTGATGTCAGCTCGGAGTATATCGAGCCAGTCGTTATCAAAGATGTTCCGATCCTAACTTCGGACATCATTAAAAATTTTAAAAACACTGACTATTACGGGGAAACGCCAATGTCATGGGCAGTAAACCCGCGCACAAAAGCACTGGCCAACATTGATTACCTCAACGTGAGGGCATCTAATTATGTTGGTCCAACACCACTCAATGTAAAAATCATACAAATAGCAGAGGATGGTGCATATTTATTTAACGACTATTCTGTTTCTAAACGTAACGGGAATCTAAATGTCTTTAAGGGACAAATAGTACAAACGTACAAAGGGTACTCTGACGATAGCTTGATGAGAATCAACTATTGGCGGCAAGAATTGGAGACGATGAGCTACAACCGGGATTTCTACCGGGTATATAAATTCACAGAATTTATTAAGCCATCGGGCCAAGAAAAGTTTAGTCAAAACCCAACCCAACAACTTTCAAGAGAAACAAGTTACTCTTATCAGCAAGAAAAATACACATCCCAGTGGACAAATGATGGGAGTATGGAAAATGCTGAATGGTCAGAGCCAAACAGAATTCTGGAGAAAAAGAATTTTAACGTGAATGAGTACCAGGCACGCAGTGCTTCCCTACTGGATGCGTACGGTAGAAGATACCGAATGTACAAGCCATTCAGCGGTGACGGTATGTTTTTAATATATGATCCCAGATCCAATGAGACTCGGACAGTCACAGATACACCGTACCATCATACGGTTTATCCATCAGATGACGGGAAATTTATCATTAATGGAGATGGATCAATATACAATACCAATACAGGCAAGATTTCTGGTACAGCCGGACTCTACAAAATTAATGTAGACTTACCACCTGTCAAAAATATAGTGGTTATGCAACATGTCACTTTGCCCGAAAAATACATTATCTATAAATGGGAAAATGACGGGAAGCTAAAAACCGTGGCTACAATAGATGATGTGTTTTGGACATCAAATACTAAAGTCTCCGTTTACCCCATCACAAAAGTAGATGCTCAAGGATACATCTACTACGTGAGTAAAGACAAAAAAATACAAAGGGTAAACACAAGAACAGGAGCTAAACAGCTTATCACTACTATTAGTAGTGATATATGGCCGAATGATTCTGCTTCATCAGGATACAAATATGCTTACGCACCCCTTATTAGTGTAAACTATGACGGGCTGTTAATATTAAGAATTAACAATTACAACTATTACGATAGCATGTGCTGTGGCGTACAAGAAAGTTGGTACACATATCCTTATGTTGTATACAACGAAAATCCGATGATAAAGGAAAGCTTGCTTACGCAGCAACAGCTTGTCAGCAAGTTAAAGTTGTCGGATGCCAACTTTAACTTCACTTTGCGAATGAATGATATTTTTATCGCGGAGCGTTACGCAGGTTTCGGTTTCCACATACAGGATGAAAAAAATATGTACCGAGTGGAAGCCAATGACCGCACCTTACGGCTGGTCAAAATAGTAAATGGACAGCGAACAGAGCTGCAAAAAACGGATTACAATTTCAAGGAAAGAACAGCCTATAAAATCAAAATCAATATTTTGGACGGTGTTATTCGAGTTTATGTCCAAAATGTGCCGCTACTTGAAGCAACAGATTCGGAATTTGCCAGCGGATTCTATGGGCCATATACTGAGGTATCGAAAACGGAATTCTTTGATATGAGCTATGCTGATCTGTCAGCACTGAGCGCCAAAAATAAGCTACAAGGTATCGCGTTGGTGGGGGAGGAGATGATTTACTCTACCATGTACACCGATACCGAAGAAGATCCGTCAGTCAAGGCATTGACGAGCTGGACATACAAGCAGCTCGATCAAAAATTCTTGGATGCGAGTGATGGCAAATCGGGTGTGTCCAAGTATAACGACAAGTCTTATACAGAGCCGATCACCGTTATGGACAAGGTTGGGTTGTATCAGGTCACGTACAAGACGACAGATGATCCGCATAGCGATCACTTGTATCCAGACAACACCTTTGCCGATTATCGGCAAGAGTCAAACTTGGCTTCGCGGCAGCTCATTGTTCACCGGCCGCCGACAGTTGATTATGATATTGCGGCCGCTTCGGACGGAACAATCTTATGGACGGATAGGAGCCACGACAAGGACAGATATTTAACGGCGACCAATTACTCCAAAGAAGATACCGGGATCGATTATAAAGCTACAAAAGGTATTCTAGAGAAGCGTTTCTACTACGTCACACCGTCTGGTAGAACGGTAGCTGCCAAGCTGGTAACTCCAGAAGAGCGGGGACTGTACAAGGTCGGATTAGCGGTGAAGGATGAGTACGATGCATGGAGTCAATTTCTAGAGAAGACGATTAATGTCACGGTCATTCCAAAGGCGGACGAGCCGCCTGTTGCCGGCTTTACAACCAGTCATATCAATACTTACCGGGGCGTTCCAATCACAATAACATCAACGGCCTATGATAAGGAGGATGGCCCAAGTAAAAACCTGCCGCATTGGTATTACATCCGAAATGAAAGTATCGGCGGATTTGAGACGCTGCAAAGCACCGCGCGGGAAAGCTGGATTAAAACCTTTAACTCCCTTGGCACGTTCAACATTCGTCAAGTCGTAGAGGATTCACTTGGACAAAGTGATACCTTCCAGTTCAAGGTTAATATCGTAAACCGCAAGCCGGTCGCCAGGGTGACGGTTCCGGCCAGTGAAGACCAGAGCAACCCTACGAAGATGACTGAGTTGCAGCCGACATTCCGGTGGACGTATGGAGATGCAGATCAAGATACTCAATCCAAGTACAGTGTTCGAATTTATAGGTATGGTGGACATATGGAGCAGGAGTCAAGTGAGCTGACGGGATCAGCGCTCACTTGGAAACCGGCAAAGCCACTGCCGGAGAAAGTGAACATGTATATCCAGGTGCGTGTACATGACGGGATTGAGTGGGGAGATTGGAGTGACAGAAGATTCTTCTTTATCGAGACAAATCAACCACCAACCGCTGATTTTGATTGGGCGCCAAAACCAGTATATGAGGGAGATACAATTCAAATCAGCCATAGCTTATCGGATCCGGATAAAGACAATTTGACTGTAAATTACGTTGTCACCGATATGGTTACCGGCGCGAAAAAAACGTATGATTACAACCTTTCGTTCCCTTACTCCAATGCTGGACCTGGACCAAGCTGGAAGACAACAAAGTCCGGGAATTACGAGGTCGAGCAAAGCGTTTCCGATGGTAAAGCAGAAGCCATTGTTACGCGTAAAACGATTCGGGTACTGGAGTTGGATTTGACCGCAGAAGTCAGTCATACGGATACCTGGCTCAACAATTTGAAAGAGTACAACAAAAAATTGGACCAGCAACTCAGAAACAGGGAAATAACGCAACAACAGTACAATCAGCGCTATCGAAATGAGAATGATTTCTGGGCAGGTGAAAGCTTCCTGCTCTCAGCCGTAACGACAAGCATTCAAACGGGTTCCACCGTCCGGGCCGAAGAAGTCTGGACGGTAGTCACCGGCAGCGCTTATCCGAATGAATCACAATCGCCATGGGCTGGTAAAGCATATCTGGATAGAGATCTTAAACCCGGAAATACCACTAGAACGCTGTGGAATGGGCGAGTAAACGATCCACATACCGACTTGCCAAATGTACCAGCAGACATTAAGCTGGAACAACTCAAAAATGGATATCTGGACTTCACCTTCAAGGTTCGCTACAACAACGGAACCGAGAAAATTAAAGTCGTTCGGGTGAACATTAAAAACAAATGGAACGATTTCTATCAGCTTCATAGAATTAAATAAGAGTGCAACGTGTAAGAGAATGACCTTGGGTCATTCTCTTTTTTTAATCCGGCAAGACCACCAGCGGCGGCCGCTTGTTACAGGAGAATTCATCATCTGGTCGATTAGCACAGAATATTTTTTTGAATGTTAACTTTCAAATTTAAGATGTGATGTGATTAAGGCGTCTCACCCGATGCTTACACTTGTTGCCGCACCTGCGGCCACAACAACTATTTACAGGCGCATCGCGCATCGCTTTCCGCTCTGCAGGAGAAACTTTCCTGGATAAGGAGACAGCAAGGAGTTGGAATAAAAGATGGCCATCCGTATCCGGAAGCAACGGGCGAAGAGAAGCGCAGCGGTCGTATCGCCGTGCGCTCGCCGGTGCTGCAGAAGAACGTTTCTTCCAGAGAGGAAACAGCAGCTCGTCCCTGGAGAAACAGGCGGGCGTGGAACTAGCATGAAAGATGGCCAACCGGATCCAGGCAAAGGAGAGTGCCGGTCCTGCTGCAGCCGTATCCGGAAGCAGGTAGTTGAAGAGAACCGCAGCGCCCGGCGTTCGTCGCTGTTGCAGGCCGACGGTTCTTCCGGAGCAGAGGAAACAGCAGCTCGTCCCTGGAATCAGGCGGGCGGATTGTTGTGTCACCATTGATGGTGAATTCGTGGCATTAGACACCTCAAGATGAAGAAAAAAACCGTCGAATTTTTTCACGGAATAACATAAGTTATCCCGTGAAAAAATACTTAAAACCTCTTTTTTTCGCGGAATAACTATGGTATACTTAAAGAGTATTTTCACAGAATAACTTTATTGTGTTAAATAGGAGCGAAAACGTATCAAAAGAATGGTTAAAGTTATTAAGGAAAAGGAGAAAGGAGGGGTTCTTAAAAATGAAGGATCGTTTAAATTACGAAAATAATGGGCTTGGAACTACCCGTATATAAAAGGAACTAAGACAATAGAGAGGAGAAATATGAATGAATCAGGCGAAGCAAGTTGAATTGTACGATAAAGTGATTTATTACAAGGGTAGGGTATGGACTATTTACGGTTTGACAGGTAATCATGATGGCGTATTCGTGTATCAAGGTTTAAAACCCTACGAAACATTCCAATATGATTCCTACAGTAGTAAACGAAATGTTTGCTATATTGATATAGATGAAGTTTTGGAATGCATTATTGAAGGTAATCAGATTGAAGAATGTGTTAAAAATGAAAAAATAGCTCAATCAAAGAAGCTTAATAAAAAAATGGCAGTAGAGTTCTTTGCCGAATTTACCGGGCACGCCAGAACGAAAATTAATAGCGAAATTAAAGAAAGCGGTAATGGTTTTGAAGTTGTCTTAGGGATGGTTCGCTATAATCTATGGAAATTAGATGGAAGGTTGCATCTAAATCATAATATTCATGCACATACGACAGGCACTGTTTTTGATTTTGTGACCTGGAAACATGATAGTTTGTACAGGGAAGCACAACAAAAAGAATTCAAGAGAGAAATCATAGACGAGTATAAGTACAATCATAATTGCTCTTGTGATGAGTAGTATCATATTGAAATGAATAAGGAATTGAGAGGTTGTAAATTCATGAACATAGTTCGAATTTTGTATTGCATGCCAATGACATTGACGATCTTTCTATTATCGGGAGCATTTGTTTACGCACGGTTTCATCATATTGCTATATACGGACTCACTTCGAACGGCTGGTTAATGGTAATCGCGTCTTTTTTATCGATTGTATTAGGCGTTCTGATTGATTTTTTTATAAGTAAGCCAATTAGCATAACAAACAGATGGTGAATTACATTTTAACGGCATATGCGGATTGGCTGCAGGAAAAAGAATCTAGTAATAACACTGTTGATCGCTATATCACAGTGGCCAGCAGCTTTATGCAATGGTACTCTGGCTCTGACTTAACAAACGAATTGTTTGATCCGCAAAACGTGTCTGCTTCGGATCTGCAGCAGTGGAAGCAGCACCTGCTAAAAACAACCTATCTTAAAGGCGGAAAGGAAAGAAAATATTCAATTAGTACCGTTAATAATTCTATTAAATCGATCCGTACTTTCTTTACATTTTTGAAAGAGACGGGTGTTATTGAGAGAAACCCCGGGGCCAAACTAAAAACTCAAAATGTTTCTACCGTGGAAGGTATTACTTACGATAAAGTGCCTCGGTGGTTAGAGAGATCCGAACGAAATAAATTAGTTCGGTTCATGAACACCCCTATCAAAAACAGCTTTAAGTTCACGCGCAATCGAGCTATTGTATTCCTGCAACTTCTCGCCGGCCTTCGCGCGGGTGAAGTGGTTGCCTTGGACACTGATGATTTGGATTTTAATTCCGGATACATCTTTGTCCGTGATGGCAAAGGAGGCAAGGCCCGACGAATTGAAATGAACAAGGAGTTGAGAGACGTCTTGAAAGAATGGCTTATTGAGCGGGATCAAGTCCAGGACAAGACTGGAACCAGAAAGCTCTTTTTGTCTATCCGTGGAGGTGCCTTAACTGAAGATGGTATCGAGTACCTTTACACTACTTTACGCGCGAAGACAGGAATACTCGATTTAACAAGTCATGTGCCGCGGCATACACTTGCTCATGATTTGATTACTCTTGGTTATCCGTTACAACGGGTAGCCGACATCCTGGGGCACTCTTCATTGGATCATACCAGGATCTATACAATCTCCAGCAGCAAGGAAATGAGGGTTGCCCTGGATAGCCTATCCGTGGAGGATTAATAAATAGTTTGGCTAAAAACGCTGTAAGGCTCTTAAAGGGCTTTACAGCGTTTTTTTTGGGCTAATGCAACAGGCTCTAAGTGAGCAAAGAACGCTCTCTAAGAGCCTGTAAGCACCGCTGCGGGGTTACTCACTACGATAACAAGAGCGGCTAAAACGGGGAAGTTCGCCCCGGTCAAGCCGCTCTACGTTCCTGTATTTCGTTTTACACCCCCCACGGAGCCAACCCCCGTCAGGATAAGGCTGAAAAGAAACAAGAGCTAGGAGAAGAAAAAGGAGCGCCAGAAAAGGAAACCTTCCTCCCTTTGGTCGGAAGCCAGGAACAAAGGCCCGTCCCATCCCAGGCAGTATAGCGAGGCCGCAAGGCACGTATTCCGTCATCAAGACATCCGTCCAACTGCA
>NZ_JAELUP010000087.1 GCF_016424485.1 Paenibacillus roseus | reverse complement strand
TGAACTGCTCCCCGTCAAGTAGACAGTAAATTTATTAAAAATCAGTTAGGCGGCCTTAGTCCTGAATTCCATCGGACTAAGGCCTTTAAATTTCGCCTTCAATCGTTCGTTATTGTAAAAATGAATGTAGTCATCAATGTCATTTTTAAGCGCCTCAAAGGTGCGGTAGGTATGTAAATAATACTTTTCACATTTTAATGTACCCCAGAAGGATTCCATTGGGCCGTTATCAATGCACCGACCGACCCTCGACATGCTTTGGGTCAGTTTATTGTCGTCCAGGAGCTTCTTAAATTGTAGGGAGGTGTACTGGAAACCGCGGTCGCTATGAAGCATGGGCGTACTTCCTGGCGCCGCTTGTAAAGCCAGCTCCAGCGTCCGGAACACGAGAGAATTATTATTGGAATGTCCTAGCACTTGAGCGACAATCGATGAATCATGAAGGTCAAGAATGGCGCTTAAATAAGCTTTCTGGCCATTGCCGTATTTGAATTCCGTCACATCGGTTACCCACTTCTCATTAGCCGCTGCAGCTTCGAATTTTCGATCCAACACATTCTCAGCTACCTGCTGTGGAGTAGAATGTGCATATTTCTTTTTCTTTCCGCGGATGACAGATTGGATCCCCTTGAATGCCATAAGGCGCTGCACTCGCTTGTGATTAATCGTTTTCCCGGTTTGGCGGCGCATATGGAGCGTTAGTTGCCGGTATCCGAATATGCCTTCAACCTTCTTGTAGAGGGACATCATTATCTCCGTCAGTTGTTCGTTCTCCAACTCGCGGGAACTGGGCTCGCGATTGAGCCATTTGTAGTAGCTAGAACGTGGAATCCCTGCAATGTCACACAGAAGCTGCACAGGGAATGCTGCGTTTTGCTGAACTTCTTGAATGGCTAGGTAGACATTTTCCTGACGATGCTGGCTTAGCGACGCCCCCTTTCGAGTTCCTGTAACTTTTTTAAGAAGGCGTTCTCTGCCCGAAGCCGCTCGTTCTCATACTCCAGCTTCTTCATCTCAAGCTTCCGGTGATCTGCTTCGCTCAGCTCTTCAGGTGCCTTCTTTCTCCCACGGCCGTCCTGTAAAGCTTCCTGGCCGCCTGCTTCGTACTTTTTCATCCATCCATATACTTGCTGGTAAGAAACTTTAAACTGCTCCGCTGCCTTCTTGTAGTCGTGCTCGTGAGCATGGCAGTAAAGAACAATGTCGATTCTCTCTTGCCAAGTTGTCGAACGTCCCTTGGTCATAGCTGGAGATCCCCCCGAATAGGTGTTTAAGCTGCTATGACCATTATACTTCAAGATCCACTGACGCAATTGACGGGTTGATTTAATACCATACCTTCTGCATATTTCCATGTGAGAGCCTGCACCGATAAGATAATCCTCCACAGCTGCTTTCTTTAAATCAGCGGAATAGGCTCTGTTCTTTGATGTATGCTGTAGTCCTTCCGGACCTAATGATTGATAGGTTTGAAGCCATTGTTTAATCGTTGGAAAGGTAACACCAAGAAGAGATGCTAAATGGTTAAGCGAATCTTCCCCACGTAGAAACTTTTCAATAGCTTCAATCTTTTCATATTCTGATATTTTCGATCTATGAGACATAAAAATGCTCCACCTCGTAGTAAACAGTTTTATTATTTCAACTGTCTACTACAAGGGGAGCATATCA
>NZ_JAELUP010000086.1:541-20386 GCF_016424485.1 Paenibacillus roseus | reverse complement strand
GAAATTGACAGCCGAAGCGGTGCATGGCGAGCATATCAAAGCAGGCACATTGACCGGCCAGCATCTGGCCGAGCAGAGTATACAGGGAATTCACATTCAAGCGGGAGCCATCACCTCTAAGAAATTGACAGCCGAAGCGGTGCATGGGGAGCATATCAAATCAGGTACATTGACCGGCCAGCATCTGGCCGAGCAGAGTATAGAGGAAAGCCACATTCAAGCTGGGGCTATCACGTCTGAAAAATTGACAGCCGAAGCGGTGCATGGGGAGCATGTCAAAACAGGTACATTGACCGGCCAGCATCTGGCCGAGCAGAGTATAGAGGAAAGCCACATTCAAGCGGGAGCCGTCACGTCTGAGAAATTGACAGCCGAAGCGGTGCATGGGGAGCATGTCAAAACAGGCGCATTGACCGGCCAGCATCTGGCCGAGCAGAGTATACAGGGAATTCACATTCAAGCGGGAGCTATCACCTCTAAGAAATTGACAGCCGAAGCGGTGCATGGGGAGCATGTCAAAACAGGCGCATTGACCGGCCAGCATCTGGCCGAGCAGAGTATAGAGGAAAGCCACATTCAAGCGGGAGCCGTCACGTCTGAAAAATTGACAGTTGAAGCGGTGCATGGGGAGCATATCAAAGCAGGCACATTGACCGGCCAGCATCTGGCCGAGCAGAGTATACAGGGAATTCACATTCAAGCGGGAGCCGTCACGTCTGAGCATCTTGTGGACGGAGCGGTGGACAGCAGCCAGTTGGCGGCAGGTTCCGTCCAGGCTTGGCATCTTGCGCCGGGATCGGTTAATGGCGAGCAATTGGCCCCGGGGTCGGTGAGCCGTGAACATTTGGCTCCGGGCGCAATCGAAGAACAGGTATGGGAGGACGGCACACTGTCCGGCTCGAAGCTCCAGGATGGAAGTGTGGGCCGCAACCAGCTTGCACCGGAAGCAGTTAGCCGTGAGCATCTTGCGCCGGGAGCAGTTAGTCGGGAGCAGCTTGCTGCAGATTCAGTCGGTTCGGAGCAACTAATGGCGGGAGCAGTTACAAGAGAGAAGATCGCCGCACAATCGATCGTGGCCGCTCATCTGGTGCCGGAATCCGTGTATGCCCATCATCTGAGTTCAGGAGCTGTGGATGAAGCTGCTCTGGCAGATGGGGCGGTAAGCAGCGACAAACTGGGCTATAGTTCGGTGGGTGAGCAGCATGTTATACCGGGGGCCATCACGAGGGAACATCTGGCCAAGGGGACGATAACCGGTGAGGAACTGGCGGACGGCTCCGTGACTGCCAGCAAGCTGGCGCCGGATATTTTTGCCGGATATCGGATTTCAACAGAGATCGGGTCGGATAGTATAGCAGGCGTTCATCTCCGGGACCAGTCTGTGACGTTATCCAAGCTGGCGTTCCCGCCTGTAATTGCAATGTCGAACTCCGGCGTGCTGGGGCAGTGCTTCGGCCTCGCACCGTTCGCCTTCGGCAGTCACGATGAACAAGCGGAGGTTGTCATCTGGTTTGACCGGCCTTTCAGCAATGACCAGTATGCGCTGACAGTGACGACAGACCATCCGTCCTGCTACGCCTACATTCAGTCGAGGACGACAGAGGGCGCAATTATAGCCGTGGTGCGCAGCCGGTTCGGTCCAGAGCCGGAAGGCATCCTGAACTGGATCGCACTTGGTCCAAGGTAGTTTAAAAGTTATCTTCTAACCTGAAGTGAGCGCAGCTCGTTCCATTCAAAGTGATGACTTTGAGTGGAAGAGGGCTGCGCTTTTTCGTATGGGCCTGATCGGTAGCGGGCGTACAAGTAAAACGATTCTTCACAAAAAAGTCAAACTAAATAGCGCTTTCACACATTGACGGAAAACTTGTTCCGCTGATATAGTTCAACTATTGAACTATTCTATAATTGAATAATTTGATATGGAAACTATTTCGAACAAGCCTATGGACGACATCGAGGGGAAGGAGAAAGCGAATACCGTTATGGAAGAAAAGATGCTGCCTGAAATTACGGCTCGGTACGAAACCGCAATGTTTACAGTGAACCGCAAATTAAACGCGATGATTCGTGAACTTACTCCCGGGGATTTGACAGCGGAACAACTGTCTACGCTCCGCTATATTCGCTCCAAAGGCAGTGCGACATCGTCCGAACTGGCTGATATTTTCTGTGTCGGGAGAAGTTCCATCACTGCAATTATAACCCGACTGTCTGCCAAGAATCTGATTATACGGCGTCTGGATGAGAAGGACCGCAGGGTGATCTATCTGGAGCTGTCGGAGGAAGGGACCAGACTTACGGATGAAATGGAGACCCGAATCCTGCATCTGTTTTCCAAATACCTTGTCGATTTTGACAGTGAGGAAGCGATGCTATTTATCAATGTTTTAGAAAAGCTGGCTAAAGTACTTGCAGAAACGGCGGATGGGAGCGGAAATCAGCAATGAAAATTATTTTAAAATTTAGATGGATAATCATGGCTTTATGGCTGGTCGCAGGAGTTGGCCTGTTCCTGGGAGCTCCCAATATGGAGGAACTGGTAAGGGACAAGGGTCAGATCAGCGTGCCGGATGGCTATTCATCTTCCGCAGCGGGCAAACTTATCAAGGAATTGCACGGGAATGATCCAGATGCGCCGAAGACGAATTCAGCGGTGCTGGTTTTCCACAATGAGAATGGGCTGAACAACAGCGAGCTTGAGAAGATCAAGCAGGGGATTGAAGGTCTGAAAAAAACGCAGGATACGTACGGAGTCACATCCGTCATCACTCATTTTGACACCCCTGAGTTGGAAAAGCAGCTTGTATCCAAGGACGGCGCAACGGTGATGGCGCTTGTCGATATTGCCGCGAACAACCGAACTCCGGCGGAGATGAGAGACTCATTATATGAAGCCGTCAAAGGCGTAGATGTGACGCACTATTTTACAGGCGATTGGTTAATTGAAGAGGATGTTGTAGAGAGTTCGCAGGCAGGACTCAAGAAAACCGAGATGATTACGCTCGTGTTTATCTTGGTTATTCTGTTCGTGGTCTTCCGTTCGGTTGTGGCGCCGATCATTCCGCTGATTACAGTGGGGCTTAGCTATCTGGTATCGCAATCGGTAGTCGCTTTTCTGGTGCATTATGCAGATTTCCCGCTATCCAACTTCACGCAGATCTTTATGGTAGCAGTTATGTTTGGGATCGGGACGGACTATTGCATTCTCCTGATCAGCCGCTTCAAGGAGGAACTGCTGCATAGTGGCAGCAAGACAGAGGCGATACTGGCAACTTACAGAACGGCAGGGAAAACAGTATTTTATTCCGGTCTTGCGGTTCTGGTCGGATTTGCTTCAATCGGCTTCTCAACCTTCATTCTGTATCGCTCGGCTGTGGCGGTAGCTGTAGGAGTCGCGGTGCTGTTGATTGCCCTGGTTACCATTGTGCCATTCTTTCTGGCCGTCCTGGGCAAGACAATTTTCTGGCCGGTCAAAGGCTCGCTGGAGCATAAGCCGAGCAAACTGTGGGGAGCGGTTGGCACATTCTCGCTAAAGCGTCCGGTATGGGCACTGGTTATTCTGGCGGTTCTAATCGTACCGTTCCTGGCTGCTTATAAAGGCTCCGTATCGTTCAATTCCCTTGATGAAATCGGGGACAAATATAATTCGGTAAAAGCCTTCCAAGTAATCTCCGACAGCTTCGGCCCTGGGGACACCCTGGCCTCTACTGTTGTTGTGAAGTCGGATAGTCCGCTGGATACAACGGCAGGCCTTGCTGCAATCGAGCAGGTCAGCCGCGAGCTGGCGAAGATTGACGGCGTGAAGCTGGTGCGCAGCGCCACCCGTCCGGCGGGTGACGAGCTTGATGATTTTGAGGTCGGCAAGCAGGTTCAGACGCTGGGCGACGGCCTTGGCGAAGGCAAGGATGGACTCGGCAAGATTGGCGAAGGGTTGGCGGAAGCCAGCAAAGCGCTGGGCGACAATGCGCCAAAGCTGAATGAAGCGGCCCAAGGGGCTGCACAGCTCATTACGGGAACTAATAAGCTGAAGGCGGGCGTTAGTCAGTTGGGCGATGGTCTGAAGCGGATTGAGCAAGGACTGCGTGATGGTTCTGCCGGCGCTGGTGAGTTGAAGGCGGGACTTGGGCAGGCGAAGTCAAGTGCGGACCAGTTGACGCAGGCGTCAAGGGATTTGCTCAAGGGTTACAAGGAAATGGGCGGAGGCATAAGCCAGTTGTCCAAAGGCTACGCAGATGTGACGGCCTTGCAGACGCAGCTTGCTTCCCAAATCAGCGGTCTTGGCCAAGGTTTGGGCGCTCTGGCTGAGAAGCATCCCGAGTTAAAAGATGACGAGGCCTATGCCGAACTGCAAAAATCGGTTGGCATTCTCCAGGCAACTGCCGGCGGCGTCACCAAGGGGCTGGAGCAGCTGAACGCACAACTGGCTGGACTCGGCGGCGGACTGGATCAGGCCAACAGCGGGCTGAGTCAGGCCATCGAAGGGCAGGCTGCGCTTGCCAAAGGGCTGGAGCAACTGGCTGCAGGCATTGGCAAACTCCAGTCAGGCATCGAGCAGGCAGCTAACGGACAAGGACAAATCGTTAAGGGATTCCCTGCGCTCACCGGCGGCTTCGACCAGCTTGCCAGCGGGCAAAAGCAATTGCAGAGTGGATTTGCCCAATTGAACGGACAGTTGTCTCAACTGACAGACGGTCTCGATCAGAGTGTCGACGGATTGAATAAGGTATCCGGCGGGCTGAACTCCGCCCAAGATTATCTGAGTGAGCTGTCCGGCTCTCCGAACCGTCAGATGACAGGCTGGTTCCTTCCGGGTGAAGTGATTAATCATAAAGAATTCCAGACGGCGCTGGATGTCTATTTGTCCAAAGACCGGAAGATTGCCAAATTTGATGTTGTATTCTCGGGCAACCCGTATGACAGTACGACGATGGATAAAATCCCGTTGCTGCAGGATGCAGCGGCTAGGGGACTCAAGGGCACGTCCTTTGACAAAGCGGAGCTTGCCGTTGGCGGTGTCACGAGCATGAATACGGACTTGCGCACAATATCCGCGGCAGATTATTCCCGCACGGTCGTCTTCATGATGATCGGTATTATGCTGATTCTGATTATCATGTTCCGGTCAATCGTGCTGCCGATTTACCTCGTGGCATCGCTGCTGCTGACATATTACACATCCGTGGCGATCACCGAGCTGATATTCGTCCGCATACTGGGATACTCTGGCGTAAGCTGGGCGGTTCCGTTCTTCGGTTTCGTCCTGCTGGTGGCGCTCGGTATCGACTACAGCATCTTCCTGATGGACCGCTTCAAGGAATATCGCAATTTGAAGCCGACGGAAGCGATTTTGCTATCGATGAAAAACATGGGGACCGTCATTATGTCCGCGGCTCTGATTCTGGGAGGCACCTTCGCAGCGATGCTGCCTTCAGGCGTGCTGTCGCTGTTGCAAATTGCGACGATTGTACTGTGCGGACTGTTCCTGTACGCGCTCGTTATGCTGCCGCTGTTTGTGCCGGTTATGGTACGGGTGTTTGGCGAGGCGAACTGGTGGCCGTTCATGAAGCGCAACGAACAAGAGGAGCACGGCTTCGGTACTGGCGCTCCTGCAGTTGCCCACATCAGTTCGTCGTCGGAGCGTAGCTCCCATTCTTGAACGAACGACACCAATGGTGGCGTTGAAGCGATACGTTCATATGCGATTACAAAAAGGAGCTGTCCCAAAAATCAATTTGTGATTTTTCTAGCCCCACTTAGAACCGAGTTTCAGCAAGAAAAAGGACCTCAACCTCCACTTTGCAGTGGAATTTGAGGTCCTTTTTGCTTAAAAATTGAATGTTCCCCTAATATGCAAACGCTTTTGGGACAGCCTCTTTGCTATTCATAGGCCGTCGTGTCATCCTTCATAACTGACGCTGCAAAAGGAGATCATGGGCAACCGATCGGACAGCAGGCTCAATCTTTCTCGTAGATGGAGCCGGAGCTCCCGGAGAATAGCTCGGCATATACTTTTTCCGCATAGGCATCCGTCATCCCCGAGATGTAGTCGGCTACGAAGCGGGCCCATGGCCAGTGCTGCTTATGCTGCTTGTAATTTTCCACCCAATCCGGCGGAATGATGAGCCGCCCGTAGTCCGGATCGATGAAGCTGTCCCACAGCCGCCCGATGCGGATTTCACTGCGCATCTGCAGCCGCTGTACACGGAAGTCTTTCACCAGCGTCACCCAGGCAAGCTTCTTCAGAATCTCCATCGTTCGCAGCAGCTCGTAATCCTTCTGACCGTCCCGGACGAAGGTGACGCGCTTCCATCTGCTGGCGGCATCATCTACTATACCGACCCGTCCGGCAAAGATACTGACCCAGCGTGCCTTCATCTCCCTGCGAGTGCGCGAAGGCTCATGATTGCATTCAGCGTATACTTCCTCCCACTGGCTAAAGTAGTTTGTAAGTACGGTGCGGACCATGGCCGCCACATCGATTTGATCCCAGCACACGTCGCTATTATGGACATCCTGAATAATTTCCTGCACCAGCAGCTCGACGAGCCGGTCATTTTCGAAAAACTCGCGGTCCATGCGGATTTTGCCCGCCCGGATGCCGTCTTCGATATCATGGGTAGAGTAGGCGATATCATCGCATAAGTCCATCAGTTGCGTCTCCAGCGTACCGCAACCCGCAGGCATCTGCCAGAGATCCCGCAGTTCATTGATTGTCTGCCATTCCGACGTATACAACCCCTTGAGCTGACCGGTCTCCCCAAGCGAGAACGGATATTTGTTGACGGCCAGCAGCACGGCTGCTGTAAGGTCCAGCCCGCTGCCGCTCCCGGCCCGTTTCTCCAGGAACATCAGAATGCGGAAATTTTGGGCGTTGCCTTCATAAGGAATGCCGCTATGTTGCAGCAGGAGGCGGTTCAGTACGGCTTCTCCCCGATGCCCGAAGGGCGGATGACCAAGGTCATGGGCCAGTGCCGCGCATTCAACGACAGCCGATTCGATCATCAGGCCCGGATGATCCTTTTTGCCAAGGAAGGGATAGTGTTTGCTTAGTCTGCGGGCCACCTCCCGGGCGATCTGAGATACCTCCAGGGAGTGCGTCAGGCGGGTGCGGTAGTAGTCTCCGGTTCCGGCGCCGAATACCTGCGATTTGCCCTGCATCCGCCGGAAGGCAGGAGATTGGATCAAGCGTGCGTAATCCCGCTCATATTCCTCCCGCTCTTCACTGAAATTATGAATGGAAGGCTCGGCTAGCCGCATTGTGCGCAGGTCCATGTTTCTTTCCTCCTTGACGTTCTAAGAATAACAACAATGATTTCTTCCCCTATTTGCTTATACATTTGCCTATTCGCTGTTTTGCTCGCCTGCATCTCTTTTTGCCGCGCCCGGCAAAGCGACTTCCACAGTTGTTCCCTTGCCCAACTCGCTGTAAACGTTCAATATTCCATTGTGATGGGAAATAATTTGCTGGCAAATCATCAGGCCAAGTCCTGTGCCGGTGTCCTTGCGGCTAAAGAACGGTTCTCCCAGATGCTGCAGGTCCTCCCTGGAAATCCCGACTCCCTCATCAATTACACGTACGATGACTTTGCCTTGTGTATTCTGTTCAATCTCCATGGCGATGGTTCCGCCTCCAGGCATGGCCTCCATTGCATTTTTGAGCAGATTGACAAAAACTTGTTTGAGCTGGTTCGGTTCGCCGGTTACATAAGCCGGATGGCCTTCGCTCGGGAGGTTGATTTGAATCTTGTCCAGATTCGCTTGACCGTCCAGCAGCATGACCAGATCATTCAGCAGCTTGCGAAGGTTGAAGGTTTGAATGGAAATCACCTGCGGCTTGGCCAGAACAAGAAATTCGCTCACAATGAAATTGATTCGGTCCAGCTCGGCGAGCATAATGTTCAGGTGACTTTGGCTTACCGTTCCTTTCGTCTTCTGCAACTGGACGAAGCCCCGCAGCGTTGTAAGCGGGTTGCGCACTTCATGGGCCACACCGGCGGCGAGTTGGCCAACCACAGACAGCTTCTCCGAACGGAGAATCATTTCCTCGGTCCGTTTGCGGTCGGTAATATTGCGGGAGATCGTCGCGATTGCGACAATCTCCTCCTGCCCATTGCGGATAGGGGAAATCGTCAGACTGACGTCGACATGCTTGCCATGTTTTGTTAACCGCTCTGTCTCAAAGCCTGTCACTGTCTCCCCTTGAATAATCCGACGGATTAAATCCTGCTCTTCCGCCCGAATTTCCTCAAGCTGACCGGGAAGCGGCTGCCCTTGTATCTCCTCGAAGCTCCAGCCATAGATTTGCCAAAACGCCTTGTTCGCCTGCGTGATGTTGCCCTGCAGATCCGATACATGGATGGCATCGGACGTATGATTAATGAAGGATTCGAGATATTCCTTCGTGCTCCGCAGCTCCTCGGCTGAATTTTGGAGCCGATTCATGTAATGCTGAAGGTTGTCCGCCATCGAATTGACCTGTTCGGCCAGTTGTCCAAGCTCGTCCTTCGTATTTTTCAACTCAATTTTCGTCCCGAAGCTGCCTGAGGAAATCTCATTTACCTTATGGACGATTTTTTTCAAAGAGCGAATAAGTATGCCCGATAAGAAGTAACTGCCGACCAGCGTAATGATGAGCAGAAAGGAAGAGATGATCACCTGCATCAGCAACTGGTCGTACAGCGGCTTCACAATCGTTTTTTGGTCCAGGACAATATTAAACACATTGGGTTTGGACTCTCCCTGGATCGGGATGAAATATTTGGTGACCATCCTTTCCTTTATCGTTGCCGTCTGGGTCTGAATTTCTCCCGTTGAGGTGGCGGTCTGAATGCTGCGTACGTCCTCGTCAGGATCAGGGTTGGCAAAGTTGTTGCTGCCGAACAGAACAGCACGGACGTCGAGGTTGTAGACCACACGACCCTTCTTGATCCGCAGGATCGGTTCCTTGCCGAAAAATTCCGGGTCGAACCCGTTGATTTCAAGCACGCCCGGATACCCATGAGTGAGCTTCGGAATGGTCTCTTGCTTGAAGCGATCGTTGAAAGCAATCAGAGGCTCGACGCTTATATAAGGATTGATCATGTAATTGGTTGTGCCATCGTAATAATACCCCCATTTGATGATCTTGTCGGGGTTGGATGCAGCAAAGTTGTAAGGCCCGGACCAGAAGTCTTTGAGTTTTTGGCCTTGCGGTATTGTAACTTCGCGATGATCGAGCAATTGATTAAAGGCGGTATGCCAGTATCCCCAGGTAGAGGAGCTTATATTTAGTTCATCAGGCTCGGAGGATTTCACGGCAATAATATCCGAGCCTGTCCGCCGCCACAGTGTAATATCGTCCACATTGAGTTCAAGGCTGAGCCGGGAAAGCTCTTCATTGGTAATTTGATCAATATCGGCAGGGAGCTGCTTCCTTGCGGAGATAGCCGCCATACGCAGCATTTGTCCGAGCGATTCTTCCATGTTGTTCCTTGCATGGCTTGTAGCCTCCAATGCGGAGCTGATCTGCTCGGCAATCGCTTGCGATTGCTGTTTGGCGCTGGTGACCAGTCTATCCATTGTCGTAAAATAATAGATGGATATATTCAAAGTAAGTACAGCAGCTACGACAAGTGAAATGCACAAGGATAACTTGAGCTTGATGGACATACCTGCACCTTCCTTATTAATTCTGACGTTGCGCTCTATTGAAGTTTACACGGAAGCTATTGAACCTGCAATTGCATTCCGTATTTTGCTAAACTATGAAGGCTCGCCCTTAAAATCAGCGCATGACGGGAAGGAAAAAGTGGGAGGGGGCAGAAGGATTCTGGAGAAACGAAAGTGGTCGCCTTTAAAGCCCGATTCCCCCTGCTAACCTGCATCAAATCAAGGAATCGGGCTTTAACAGCGATCGGAAGAATCCTCTGCCACGCAGCGTTCCCTCCTTACTATAGGGCAACCACTAGTTTTGGTTTTGAGCCGCAAATGAACCATTATTTTTTATTTTAATTTAAGGTTCTGCAAGCGCTTGTCTGATATATTTGGTATTATATTTGTATGTTAATAGAAAGGGGTAACGGAATGAAAGAACCGGAAGACAAGAAATTGGATGAATCCCTTACAGAAGCAGATAAAGAGGAGGGAACTACTGAAGCAAAGGAGGAAAGCGCTGAAACGGCAGAGACCGCCTTGGACGATGATGTGTCCGACAAGGACGAATCTGACGAAGACGAGCGGAGGGAAAGTGAAGAACTGCCGGATGCAGTTCTTGCAGACCATGCCGGCCAGGAGCCGCAGGCTCCAAATAAGCCGAATCGGTTAGCTGCCGTATGGATGGGCGTATCCTTCGTGCTGCTGGTGCTGCTGATTGTAATTGCAGTGACCGGTCCGCTTGGCGGCAAAGCTTCCAATGAAGTGGTAGCTGTCGTCAATGGCGAGGAGATTACAAAGAATGACCTGTACAACACCCTTGTGGATGCAGGCGGCAAGCAGACGCTGGACTCCCTGATTACCGAGAAGTTGCTGAGTCAGGAGATGGCCAAGGCAGGACTTGCCGTCACGGATGCCGATATCGACCAGGAATGGCAGAAGCTTGAGGAGCAGTACGGTTCCAAGGAGCAGCTGCTGAGCATCGTCGAGCAGAACGGGATGACGGAAGATATTCTCCGCAAGCAAATCCATCACCAGATCGAACTGCGCAAGCTCCTTGCGCCAACGGTTGAAGTGACAGAGGACAAGATAAAGGAATACTACGAACAGAATAAGGAATATATGGGTACGCCTGAGCAGGTGAGAGCCTCCCATATTCTTGTAGCTACTGAGAAAGAAGCCGAAGAAATTCTGGCCGAACTCAAGCAAGGAGCAGACTTCGCTACATTGGCGAAGGAAAAGTCTACGGACCCGGGTTCCAAGGAAAATGGCGGCGACCTGAACTTCTTTGGGCGCGGCGCGATGATGCCGGAATTCGAGGAAGCGGCTTTTGCCCTGAAAAAAGACGAACTGAGCGATATCGTCAAGACGACGTACGGCTTTCATATCATCAAAGTTACGGACCGTAAGGAAGCTGTTTCGCCATCTTATGAAGAGAAAAAAGACGAGCTGAAAGAGCAGTTGGTTAATAATGAAGTTTATACGAAATCAACCACTTGGCTTCAGGAGCTTCGTGACAAGTCGACCATCGATAACAAGCTGAACCCGGAGCAGCCAAGTACACAGGGACAGCCTGCTGAAGGCTCCAATAAGGATGAAGCCGCCAACTCAGGCAAGAACAAATAAGGCAGCACGCTTCAAGGTCTAATCAAGAATGATCAGGTTTGGAAAGCGCCGGTTCCGTTTATGGAAACGGCGCTTTTGACGTTGCGGCGGCAAAGCCGGCGCAGCGCCATGCCGTCAAAAGCTGCCTGCTGCCACAAAGCAGTGCCAGGATAACGAATAAGCAACCAGTAGAAGTTTTTGGCGGGAAAATTGGTATTTTATCAGCTTTTCATAGATAATAGAGAAGGATTGAAAATGGGGAACGGGGGGCACCTTAAGCGATGGGATTGCTGCAAAATACAATTGTCATCTTGTACGTGATGAACTTCCTTCTGGCAGGCACCGTTATTTTTTTGGAGCGGCGCAATGTTGCTGCTACCTGGGCGTGGCTCTTGGTGTTGTCGTTCCTGCCCAGTGTCGGCTTTATTCTATATTTGATTGTGGGGCAGAACTTGAGCCGCCGCAAAATCTACAAGATTAAGACCGATCGACTGAATCGTATTCGCGACATTCTGCGCAAGCAGTTCATCATGCTGGAGCAGCGGCGGATTGAGTTCAAGGACCCGGCCATTGACAGCTACTATGATATGATTCTGATGAATCTGGTCAGCAGCCACTCGCTCTATACACAGGATAACAGTGTGCAGATTTTTACGGACGGACAGAGTAAATTTGACTCCTTGCTGGAGGATATTCGAAATGCGAGGGAGCATGTTCATCTGCTGTACTTCATTGTACGTGATGATGAGCTTGGCAAGCGGCTGATGCAGACGTTGGTGAAAAAGGCGAGAGAGGGAGTGGAAGTACGTTTCCTGTTCGATCATGTCGGCTCGCGAGCGCTGCCCAAGCGCTTCTTTCAGGAACTATCAGAAGCGGGAGGACACGTGGCGTCGTTCTTCCCATCCCGGATTCCGCTGCTCAACCTTCGGCTGAACTATCGCAACCATCGCAAGCTGGCGATTATTGACGGTCGCTATGGTTACATTGGCGGCTTCAATATCGGGGATGAATATTTGGGGAAATCCAAGCGGTTCGGACCTTGGAGGGATACGCATTTGCGGCTGGAAGGCGGCGCCGTACAGCAGATTCAGGTGCAATTCATATTAGACTGGAATTTGGCTTCGACCGCACAGCTGCCGCTGGAGCTGGATTATTTCCAGGTATCTCCGGACGGCGAAGGCTCGGTAGGCATGCAGATTGTATCGAGCGGGCCCGATTCTGTGCTGGAGCAGATCAAGAACAGCTATTTGAAAATGATTTATGCCGCCAAGGAGAGCATTTACTTGCAGACGCCGTACTTCATCCCGGACGACAGCTTGCTCACCGCGCTGAAGCTTGCATCGATTTCGGGAGTCGATGTCAGAGTTATGATTCCAAACAAGCCGGACCACAAGCTTGTCTATTGGGCGTCTTCCTTTTATTTGGGCGAGCTGCTGGAGAGCGGCGTACAGGTCTATCTGTACAACAAGGGCTTCCTCCATGCCAAGACGATAGTGGTCGACGGCAAGCTGGCATCGGTTGGGACAGCGAATATCGATATCCGAAGCTTCCGTCTCAATTTTGAAATGAATGCTTTTATCTACGATACCGCGACCTCAACCCGGCTCAAGGAAATCTTCCTGCGCGACATGCGCTCAAGCACGGAGCTGACGCGGGAGAGCTATTACAAGCGTTCGCTTGTGCTTAAATTCAAGGAGTCGCTGGCGCGGCTGCTCTCGCCTATTTTGTAGCTTATCTGTAAGGGTGTTAAAATTATAACCGGCAAAATATTAATTTTGGTCATATTGAGCGGATTGCAGAGGCTTTAGAAGTTGAAGATATTCGCAAAATGATTGATTTAATAGATATGGAAGATGAGTGAAGACCGCCGATGAAAGGCGGTCTTCACTTTGTTTATGAAAGGATTTAGTTTCTATAGTAAGCTCAACTCATTCGGCATTGATTGGAAATTGGGTCTGTCAAGAAGTTTGGATTGTCAACACAAAACTGAACAACTTTTATAAGGGCATCCCCCTGCTAGGAGTTCGTTCTCTTCATTCTACTAACCCTTATTTTTTCGGTCTAACTTAGTGTAGACGATCCAAGGACCTCATTGTGATGTTTGTGTTCAACGCTTTGCAGATATTTGCAGGGTACATTTTCCTTTAATGATGATATTATTTAGGTAATTAATTTATTTTTTGCTCTCTTGTAGATTGGGGTTGGATTCATAATGGGGGGAATTCTCCGATTGGGTTCTCGCACTATCTTGCTTCATATAGCTGCTGCCGTTGTTATTGGTTTGGTTGCAAGCTATGCTGTCATCTTTGCATCGGACTCCCCTAAGTTCCAAAGTGAAGAAGGCATTCTGGATTTAACGAAGGTTTATGTCAGTGAGAATCCGATAAAGTTAAACGGGGAGTGGGCGTTTTACTGGCAAGAGCTGCTGTCACCTGAGGACATACAGATTCGTTCTACAAGGGACGGAAATCATGACCGCTGGATTAGCATCCCGAGCTCCTGGCTAGGCTATCGGTTAGATGGTCAGCAACTGACCGGTACAGGTTTTGCAACCTTTCGAGTGGTCATCCAACTTAGCGAGCAAGATAGGAATGAGCGACTTGCTCTGCGGCTGCCTACAATTTTTCATGCATATAAATTATGGGTTAATGGCGAGCTTTTGGAAGAAGTTGGTGTAGTTGGTCAGGACAAGAGTGGCGCGACACCGCTTCTGTCAACGAAGCTGGTATTCTTTCAGCCCGAGAATGACAGGGTGGAGCTGGTTATGCAAGTAGCCAACTTCCATCATAAGCGAGGCGGCATCACCAAGTATATAGAGTTGGGCGGCAGCGATGTGTTAACGGTCAGGACAAATCTGAGAATCGCCGCTGAAATGTTCATCACCGCAAGCCTGCTAATGATTGGCGTGTATCACCTGCTGTTGTTCGTCCTGCGACGCAAAGACAGGGCTACATTGTATTTTGGTCTGTTCACCCTGTTGTTTGGTATCCGGTCGTTGCTGGTCGGTGAGCTATTGCTCACACAATTGTGGCCAGCTTTTCCATGGGGCTTGCAGTTCAAGATCGAGTACCTGATTCTGTGTAGCAGTGGATACATCATCACGATGTACTTTGATTGCATCTTTCCCAATTATGTGTCGCGTTGGTTTCAGCGTGGCACGCGGCTCGTAACCGGCGCATTCTGTATCGTTGTTACGGTGACCCCTGCGCTTATATATACAAAATTATTACTGATGATCGGTGTGATGGTTGTTCTCCATATGATTTATCTGATGGTTGGGCTGGTCCAAGCGGCTGTGCGGCGTAAAGAGGGAGCGCTGATCTTCCTGTTGGTGTCGGTGGTTGCTTTAGTTACGGTCATCAACGATTTTTTATATTACAACGAATGGTCACTGATTGGAAATACATCTCCGCCTGGTCTGTTGATATTTACGATCGCACAGATGATTCTGCTCTCTTCAAGATTTACGAGGGCGGCATCGAACGAGGAGAGGATTACCCGAGAGCTGCAGGACGCTAACAACAAGCTGACCGCAATGAATATGAATTTGGAGCGGACCGTGCAGGAACGTACACAGGCCTTATCCGCAGCTCACGATGATCTCCGCACTTCGTATGACCGGTTGCTTCACTCCGAGCAAGGAAGGAAGAAGCTCCTTGCCTATATTACGCACGATCTGCGTATGCCGTTGTCCAGTATGCTTGGTTATGTAGAAGCTGTGCAGGACAGGGTCAAGCCGGAACGTAATGAACAGTATCTGAAGTATATCCGGGAGAACACGATAAGAATTAACCGCATGATCGAGGAGTTGTCCTTCTTGTCGCTTTTAGAGACGGGACAAGTCTCGTACCGAATGGAGCCGGTTTATGTAATTCACTTCTTGCGTGTTTTTTTTGAACAATATGAGCTGGTCGTGCATGACGCAGGGTTGGATTTCATGCTGGATATCGGAGATGCGGAAGATCAACGACCTGACATGCCTGTTGTCGAGATGGATGCGCAAAGATTAGAGCAGGCTTTGTTTAATCTAGTGTCGAACGCGATGAAGTTCAACTCTAGGGGTGGGCTGGTACGTATTGCTCTAGCTGTGGATGAGGTGAATGATACCTACTATGCCATAATTAGCGTACAAGATTCTGGCACGGGTATTCCTCCAGATCAGCTTGAGCAAATCTTCGATCGCAATTACAAGTATGATCGACCGGGCGTGGAGAAGGAAGTAGAGGGCACCGGGCTCGGGCTGGCGATTTGCAGGGAAATCGTACAAGCGCATGGAGGGACGGTTCGAGCGGAGAGCGACGGCAAGACGGGGGCGATATTTTATGTATCGCTTCCTTGCAATGTATAATGAAGGAAGGTGACGGTGTGGTAGACACTCACAAAATAATGATTGTCGATGATGATCCCCATATATGCGAGATTGTTCAGGTGTATTGCGAGAGGGAGGGTTTCATATCCTCCTACAGTCATAGCGGGACAGAAGCCATGAAGCTGCTTGTGTCTTTCGAGCCGGATTTGATTGTACTGGATGTACTGCTGGCTCATGAAAACGGCATTGATTGGTGCGTGAACGCACGTAGCTACACGAATGCGCCGATCGTGTTTCTGAGCAGTCGTGAGGAAGACGAGGTGAAAATCAGTGCATTATCCTATGGCGGCGACGATTATGTGACCAAGCCGTTCAGTCCGGGAGTACTCATGGCCAAGATCAAGGCTCATCTTCGCAGAGTGTCGACGGGCAGAAGGGAACAACTGCTGGAGTTACCGGGTTTGACGCTGGATTTCTACGTACAGTCTGTCAGCATGGGTAATGAAACCATCTTTTTATCGAAAAAAGAGTTCAGCCTATTGTCCTATATGGCACAAAACGTTAATCGTGTCGTCAGTGTCGATGCGTTGTTTCAGCTCATCTGGGGAATGGATAGTCTGGAGGATACGAGAACGGTCGCTGTACACATCAGTAATTTACGCAAAAAAATCGAGACTGACCCTGCCTATCCTGAGAAAATCATTACGATTCGGGGGAGCGGATATATGTTGGTTGCGAGAAATGCGATGCAAGCGCGAACATAGCGTTAAGGTTGGTAGCGTGACCATGACAGCTACAGTCACCCAAATTAAACCTAAAGATCGAATTCATTAGTAAATAGCGGCGTAGGGATTACCTCCCTTACGCCGCTATTTTTCCGGGGAATAATATTTTCTCGCTCAAGAGCGGTCTTCAACTCAAGGTTGAATAAGCAAACGGTCAACAACATTCTGGATATCTTGTTTAGTAGACATGGGCGTTGTGCCATATTGACCGGATCTGCTATCCTGATAGGCCCAACTAAGTTCATCTAAGATTTCAGCTAGGTTCGAAGCTGTCACTCCGGTTATACCAGCGAGAGCGAACACTTGTAAGGTAGGGGGAGATTCACCACCGAAAGGATTTAAATAATCATAGATTGCAGTTACCATAAGCGTTTCAATAGTTTGGCTGACAATCGCTTGAATTTGAGACAATGTTCTTGGATAAGGTGTTGAATCGATTTCCAATGCGATTTTAATGGCGTCTAGATGCTCTGGTATGACATCCGTAACACCTGCATCGCCAAAAGTCGTCACATTAACATCGGTCCAATTACCGGATTCCGACGCTTCATTGATCAAATCCAGTGCTGATTTCGGCACGTTAATCGTGTACGACGCTGACATGATGCTACTGTCTCTCTTGCCATTTTGTACCGCAATAGCTTTGACCGTCATTGCCCTATCCACTACGATTGGAACACTATATACGAGGCCATTTGTCCTCGTCGGCGTGCTGCCATCTGTTGTATAGTAGATCGTTGCGCCACCCGTTGCGCTAAGCGATACTTGCGTATTTGACACGACAGCACCGCCTGCAGGAAGCGCCGTAGGAGTCTCAAGGATAACTTGTACTGGCGGCGAAGTTGGATACCAAGACTGCTCCTCCTGCTTTTTCTTTTCTTTTTCCTTCTTCTCTTCTTCCTCTTTCGTCTTCTGTTCTACCTGTTCTACCTGTGCTACGTAGTGCCCCTTGGCTTCGTATGCGCCTGTAAGAAGCAGATCGCGCGTTGCGTTTGTTTGACCGCCGAACTTTAGGTCCGCTCCGTTGTCCAATAATTTGAGTTCCAACGCCAAGGCGACATATCCCTTCGCCCAGTCAGATACAGTAGAATCATTCACGCCTGGAGTTGCCATGGCATTCTCTTTCATGTCGAGTCCGCGAATAAGGAACGTCGCGAGCTGCTCCTTCGTCACCTTACCGGCAGGATTGTAAACCCCCGCGCCATAGCCATCCGTGATCCCTGCTGCTTTTACCGCCTCGATAAACGGCAACGCATATCCATTGGCAGGGTCGTCGGCTTTGACGTCTTTGAATGAAGACGTCGTTACGCTCGTATCCACCTTCAAATCGAAAATCAATGCTGCAACCTTGGCGAACTGTGCCCGGTTCATTTCATCTTTGAGACCGAATTTGTCATCCCCCACACCGTCGAATACACCAGCGGAGATCATCGCGTCGAACTTGGCTTTCGTTTTAGCATCCAGATCCTTCAAGTCTGTAAAGTCGGCGGAAGTCTTCGTTGCGCCTACTGCAAAGCTGACGGAAAAATGAAAGCACAGCAGCACCGCCATCAATAATCCGACAAATTTTTTCCTCATCGTTTGTCCCCCTGAAGTATGATATCGATTTTCCTCCTCAATCTTATCATGGTGATAAGTCCATCTATGAAACATAAAGAAAACTTTAAGATCGCGCTTGAGCTGCTCCGGCTACCTACTTCCGTTTCTTTAGTTCAACTTATGTACTGCACTTGCTCAAAATTAGTTCCATGAAATGTAAATAGAGACACCCTTGACTCTCTGCGTAAAATAGAAGTACCACCAACCACCCCACGCAGAGGAGAACAAGATATGTCTCATACGTATACTTTAGCACAAGAAAATCATTGGAACAATCGGTTCGACGAATGGAACTTCCGCTGTATTTCTCCAAGCCTGTACTACATCACATCAAGCACTTTGTCAGCGGCATGCTTTCATCTGGATTTACGGGTACGTTAACGGATATTCATCGAGAAAGCTTGCAAGAGCGAGATCGCAGAACCCTGAGTCATTTCTTAACTCATGGCAATTGGAATCCATCTTACCTCGAACGCATCGTTCAACAGGTGGCTTTTCAGCAGATCAAGACCCATGCTCAGCGTGATCAGAGCCCCATTTTCGTCATTCTTGACGATACCGTGTGTGAAAAAACCAAGCCTTCGTCACAGGCTACGCACACGATCCAAGGGGCTTCGTTTCAACATTCTCATCTCAAGGGTCGATCCGTCTAAGGGCATACTGTCGTCCAAGCCTTGCTTCGCTCGGGTGATCAAGTGTTCCCCTTTGCCTCAGAACGTTACGACCCCGAAGGAAAAAGCAAAATCGATTGGGCTTGTGAAATGATTCAGAACGTTCCCATGTCGATGTGTCGAACCTACGTCCTCATGGACGCTTGGTATCCATCCGCTTCCGTGCTCCAAACGAGTACGGAGCGCGGCTTTCATGTCATTAGCGGTTTGAAAACGAACCGTATTTTCTATCCGCAAGGCATCCGGCAATCTCTTAAAAACTTCGCTTCCTACATCTCGAAATCGGATACCGATCTGGTGACCATCGGCTCCTCCACTTATCGGGTGTATCAATGACAACCACAATTGATTATGAGGAAGTCGATTCCATGAAAATTAGATTACGATTGCAAGAGATATTGGACGAACGAAACATCTCTCAACGCCAGCTCTCAATAAAGGCAAACATGCGACCTGCTACAATAAATGCTTTGTGTAAAGAAACGACGGATAGAATTTACATCAGTACCCTTGAGCAGATATGTAAAGCCTTGAACATACACATCCATGAGTTAATTGACATGGAAGATAAATAGCATCACCGCCCGTGTAGTCTTCTATACGGCTCATAGAGCCAGGTTATTGTGCGACACATCTTTCCACCCAATGTACCTGTAAAGGCTTTCTGTGCGTTCTCAGAGCCATTGAGAGAGCCGGATGCGTAGAGCGGGCGCGGCGGCGCGGAACTCTATCTTTTATTCTTGAGTAAAGTATCCCTTAAAGAGTTATTCCCCGACTCACCCCCTCCAAGAATCAGGAATCTCCCCTGAAATTGCAGACCGCCAACGGCGTGTCTGCTGTTTCTTTTTCAAGTGATTCTTAGCTTGATTCTTATTAGTGAGACTATCTGACGGTTCGCAACAGACTTTACGTCCACGATTAAGACTCTCTGTCTGGCATTTCCGACTCTTTGTCGAAATCATGGACACAGAGTCTACAACCTTCATTTCTTGCCTTTAACCGACCGTGTGACGGCTATCTGGACAGAGAGTCCGCTGAAATAACAGACTCTCCATTATACCCCGTTGACATCTGGCGGAAATCGCTTGGCAAATGCGGTCATTAGGAATTGCGTGTAACTAGCCAATGTTTCCGTTTCAGCGAATTTATCCGTAGTGAAGCGTCTTTCATGCAGTTTTTCCAGTCGGGCGGTATATGCCTTGTAGTCGTCGCTCTTGACGGTCTCTTGAATCCACAGCGTCAATTC
>NZ_JAELUP010000086.1:0-531 GCF_016424485.1 Paenibacillus roseus | reverse complement strand
TGTGTCTTCTCTGACACAAGCAAGTATGGATGAACGTGAAGATAGTTCGGCAGGTAGTACGTATTATTCTTGCTCTGGCTGATGAGAATCAGCTTTTTCTCTGCCAGTGTGGCAATATGCCGCTCTACAGACTTGGAACTGCATCCCAGATTTCGGGCAATCATCTCAATGGTGGGGTAGCACTGGCTCTTGTCGCTCATATACGCGACAATATCGACGAGAATCAGCTTCTCATACGGACTTAGACCGTAGCACCGATGAATTTTATGCGGCAGGATGGTATATCCCTTATGCTGTCCTGTAAAGTTGCTCTCCTTGGCAACTTCGTCCATATACGCATTAGCAGGTTTGGTGTTCTTAGTCAACCAGAAGTCGTTGTACTTCGTTTTCATATGCAATTCCTTCCTTCTTGTGCTGTTATGCCGCCACTAAGCGCCTGTGGAGTAGGAAAGGCGGCTAGCCCGACACGTAGCCTTACCTGTTCGATGTCAACTGGTCGTCACCAGATTTATTGACTTGCACAGTAACTAT
>NZ_JAELUP010000085.1 GCF_016424485.1 Paenibacillus roseus | reverse complement strand
TGGTAAAATAAAATTAAATAGACAAATATTACCTATAAAATATAATTTTTATCGTATTTTACAAAGAAATTTTAATAATTATTTGGAAATTGATAACAGAAGTATTTTAGAGTATTATTCTAAATAAATTTTAAAAGTAGAGAAAACTTCTGCTTTAAAATAAATAACCCCATAAAGTACGATAGTTTTCAGATTGCCTTTGGCCGGATTCGAACCGGCACGCTTCTCAGCTTCAGTTCCTAAGACTGACACGTCTACCAATTTCGTCACAAAGGCTTATTTATAAAAGATTTTGAGTTATATTTAATGAATTAAAGCATCCAGTTGGATTCGAACCAACGACGTCTATACAGATCCGCATTATGAGTGCGGTGCAATCGACCACTCTGCCATAGATGCATTTCGGGATTGACGGGACTTGAACCCGCAACTTCCGCCGTGACAAGGCGGTGCTCTTACCATTGAACTACAACCCCTTACTTTTTGTAGAGACAGGATTTGAACCTGTGACCTTGAGATTATGAGCCTCACGAGCTTCCTAACTGCTCCACTCTACAATAATTCTCCCCAAATAGGAATTGAACCTATATACATCGGTTAACAGCCGACTGCTCTACCATTGAGCTATTGAGGAAAAAAAGAAATTAGCCTATTATCGGACTTGAACCGATAACCTTCGGTTTACAAAACCGATACTCTACCTTTGAGTTAAATAGGCTGGGCTTAGTAGGAATTGAACCTACATTAAAAACTTAGAAGGTTTTTGTCCTATCCATTAGACGATAAGCCCTAATAAACCTATTTAAAATTTAGAGAAAGGAAGGAGAAAGAGGGATTCGAACCCTCGAATACAATAAAGTATTGATACATTAGCAATGTATTGCTTTAAACCACTCAGCCATTTCTCCTTCTTTTATTTTTTGTGTACCAAACTTTCGTTTTAAAGAATATAAAATCAAATTTCATTATTTATTATAATATAAAAATTAAACTTTGTATTATAATAAATAATACTCCTAAATAAATAAGATCATTTAAATTATTTATAGGAGCTCTAAAAAACCAATCAATGAAAAGATATCTCATTTTTGCAATAAGCCAATTAT
>NZ_JAELUP010000084.1 GCF_016424485.1 Paenibacillus roseus | reverse complement strand
GGGCCGGGCCGGAGCTCGGCGGCGGGCCCGCGACCGGCGAGCCGGGCGACGCTCCTGGGTAGGTTGCGTTCCGGGCCAGCGGCGGCCCCGGGGGACTCGCGGCGCGGGCCGGGCCGGAGCTCGGCGGCGAGCCGCGGCCTCGGGCGGGCCTCGGGGCGCGGGGGGGCTCGCTCGCTCGCTCGGGCCCCGGCCCAGGCCCCGGCTCTGGCCCGGGGGCGGGCTCCGGCCCCGGCCCAGGCTCCGGCTCTGGCCCCGGGGGGCGGGCTCAGGCCCCGGCCCAGGCTCCGGCCCGGGGCCCGGGGGGCGGGCTCAGGCCCCGGCCCAGGCTCCGCCTCCTGGCTCCGCCTCCTGGCTCCGCCTCCTGGCTCCGCCTCCTGGCTCCGGCCCGGGGCCCGGGGCCCGGGGCCCGGGCCTCGCCCCCGCGCCGGTGGCCCCGCCCCGTGCTCCTGGGTAGGTATTGTCGCCGGGGGCAAAAAAACGACTCGTCACGGGGACTTCCCGCGTGGTCACCCACCGCAGTACTATTCCCGCCGAGCGCAGCTTAACTTCCGAGGTCTAATGGGATCGGGTGCACTCTACGCCGTATGAACGAGTCATGACC
>NZ_JAELUP010000083.1 GCF_016424485.1 Paenibacillus roseus | reverse complement strand
TGTTATTCGTCTGTGATAATGTCATCCCATAACTGTTCTGAGATAATGTCACTATGGGACAGGAGACAATAACGTTGACAAAAGCCGAACTGAAGAAGGTACATGTAGTGGAGAAGATTCTTGAGGGATATATGACGAATGCGGAAGGAGCAGCAGTCTTGGGGATGACGCAGCGCCAGGTCATCCGGTTGAAGAAGAACTACCAGACAGGAGGCGCACAAAAACTTGCCCATGGAAACCGGGGTCGGAAACCGAGCCATGCGCTGGCGGATGAAATCAAGGAACGGGCGGTGACCTTGTACAAGGAGAAATACCATGGAAGCAACAACTGTCATTTTGCAGAGCTTTTGGCAGAGCATGAATCCTTGCATCTAAGCCCAGCAAGCGTCAGACGCATGCTGTTGGAGCGCGGAATCAAGCAAGCCAAGCAACGTCGGCGCGCGAAGGCCCATCAACCACGTTCACGCAAGACACAAGCCGGTATGATGTGGCAGATCGATGCCACACCGTTTGCGTGGCTGGAGGATCGGGCGCCTGCTTTTGCACTGCACGCCGCGATCGATGACGCAACTGGAATCGTCGTCGCCGCTGTGTTTCGCCCTACCGAGTGCTTCGAGGGCTACTCCCGCGTCATGCAACAAGGAATTTGGAATTACGGTGTGCCGCTCGGTCTGTACAGTGACCGGCACACCATCTTCCGTTCGCCGAATGAGACGCTAACTGTGGAGCAGGAACTGGCAGGTGAGGTCAAGCCGCTTTCAAACTTCGGTAAGGCGATGGCCGACCTTCAGATTGAACACATCAAAGCGATTACGCCACAGGCCAAAGGGCGCGTTGAGCGCTTGTGGAGAACGTTTCAGGATCGCTTAGTGATCGAACTACGGCTGCTCGGCATCACCACGCTGGAGGCTGCGAACGCTGCTTTACCTCCGCTCCTTGAGAAGCATAACCGTAAATTTGCTGTGTGTCCTCGTGAGAGCCAATCGGCTTATCTACCGCTCGACCCATCGCTCCCTTTGGAGCATGTCTTCACGAAGCGTGAATACCGTCAGCTCGGCTCGGGTCATACGTTCAGCTACAAGAAGACGCTCTACACGCTTGGCAAACCGACGGAGCTGCGTTTAAGTGCCAAGACAACCGTGGAGGTACGCGAAACCCTGGAAGGTGAGGTATTGCTCTGGATGTACGGACAGGCCTTTACGCTCCAAGCGACGGATCGCCCAAGCCGTGATCCTGTTCTCACCCCAAAAGAAAAGGCGGGTTCTGCGCAGCCACGCAAACCCACCAAAGATCATCCGTGGAAAACCACGTATGACAACAACATAACTAAGCGTAACACAAAACAACGTTCGTTCCAAGATGCCATGTATTCGCAGCACAATAGCTATCCAGAGGCCTTCTGGTAACAGAGGCCTTCATTTAACAAGTGACATTTTCATAGCACAATTAGAGTGACATTTTCACAGACGTTTGACACC
>NZ_JAELUP010000082.1 GCF_016424485.1 Paenibacillus roseus | reverse complement strand
TGTTGTTGTTCTGTGATAATGTCACCCTATAACTGTTCTGAGATAATGTCACTATGGGACAGGAGACAATCACATTGACGGACGCAGAGATGAAAAAAGTACTCGTTGTGCAAAAAATCTTAGATGGACATCTGACAAATGTGGAGGGGGCAGCGGTGCTCGGGGTAACTCCCCGCCAAGTGATACGATTAAAGAAAAAATATGTGGAAGGAGGAGCAGCGGAAGTTGCTCATCAGAACAGAGGCAGAAAGCCTGTTCATGCTTTAGAGGATAACCTAAAGGAACGGGTAGCCCAGTTGTACACAACCAAATATCACGGCAGCAACAGTTGTCATTTCGCCGAACTGCTCGAAGAACATGAATCCCTTACACTTAGCAGTTCGAGTGTTCGGCGGATTCTGCTGGAGCATGGGATGAAGCAAGCTAAGCAACGACGGCGTAGCAAGGCTCATCAGCCCCGCAAACGTAAACCTCAAGCAGGTATGCTCTGGCAGATCGATGCGACCCCCTATGCATGGCTTGAGGATCGTGCCCCTGCCTTTGCTTTACATGCCGCCATCGATGATGCTACAGGTACGGTCGTTGGAGCGGTCTTTCGTAAGGCGGAATGCCGGGAAGGATACTCACTTGTCATGCAACAGGGAATCGCCACATACGGCGTGCCGCTTGGCTTATACAGTGACCGCCACACCATCTTTCGTTCACCGAACGAAAAATTATCGCTGGAGCAAGAGCTTGCCGGGGAAACCAAACCTCTCTCTCACTTTGGTAAAGCGATGGCTGAACTTCACATCGAACACATCAAAGCCGTAACCCCTCAAGCGAAAGGTCGGGTAGAACGACTCTGGGTCACCCTTCAGGATCGTCTGGTCATTGAACTGAGGTTGTTAGGTGTATACTCCATTGAAGAGGCCAACAAAGCCCTTCCGCAACTCATTCAGAAGCATAACCGCCAGTTTGCTGTGAAGGCCGCAGAAGCTGAATCCGCCTATGTGCAACGGGATCCGAGCGTCAAACTAAGCCATGTATTTACCATACGCGAGCACCGACAGTTAGGCACAGGAAATACGCTCTCCTACCGCGGAAAGCTCTATACCCTTGCCAAGCCAACTCCGTTTCAATTCAGCGCTAAAACGACCGTAGAGGTTCGTGAAACATTAGAAGGCCACCTTATTCTCTGGCATCAAGGTCAAGCCTTAGAGCTTAAAGAAACGGAAAACATGCAACGCGTGAAGGATACAAAAAAGGCGAGTTCTGCGCAGCCACGCAAACCCGCCGCAAGCCATCCTTGGAGGGCTTGGAACACGAAACACTCTCAGAATAACATAAAAACCACAACAGTCCAAGCCCCTTAAAACGGGCTCGGACTGCGATGAAAGTGACATTTTCATAGACAAATTAAGGTGACATTTTCTCAGATAATTGACA
>NZ_JAELUP010000081.1 GCF_016424485.1 Paenibacillus roseus | reverse complement strand
CTGCCATCTTCCTAGACACTAGCTGCGTTCCGTAAATATTTTGCGCCTTTACTTCAGACTTCTCATTCAATTCCAGCACAACTTTATCGCCTTCATACACATATCGGGTAACTTGACTCCCTGCGACTTTCTCTACTCGATAGCCGTCGCCATTATATTTATACTTAATGGTCTCATTGCCTAGAGAGGTCACCAGTTGATTCCAACTATTGTACTCGTACGTCATTGTGCCGTTAACCATATCCGATATGCGTTCGTTCAGATTGGGCTGACCTGGAATAAACATACCAAATGTTGCATCCGGTTGATTAGCTGGATTCGACAATGCTCGTGACTCGGTGCTCACCCGCACCATGTTTCCGTTACTATCATAATGATATCGAACTTCTACCGTTTTCCCGGACTGATCAGCTTTAGACGTGTACGTCAATCGATTCTGACTATCATAATGATACTTCGTAGCCTGAATGCTTGTTCCCTGTGCAATGACTTCATTTTTGCGATTTCCAGCTTCATCAAAGGTATATTCGGTTGTTTTGCCTGACGGTTCAACCACTTTCGATAGACGATTTAGTCCATCATAGCTAAATCCGGTAGTCCCTTTAGCTGCTCCTTGAACCGTTTCTATTTTCGAAGTCTGATTCTTTGCTTCATCGTACGTATAGGAGTAGCTGTCCTGAACACTGCCGTTCCTTAAGTTATCCAACTTTTTAAGCAAGTTATTTTTATAGTA
>NZ_JAELUP010000080.1 GCF_016424485.1 Paenibacillus roseus | reverse complement strand
GTATGCCTGCACCTTTATTTCGATGTTATGAAATTATCAGAGCTAATCATATACGCTTTTGATACATTTGTCTATACGTCCTTACATAACCAAATATCACGGCAGCAACAGTTGTCATTTCGCCGAACTGCTCGAAGAACATGAATCCCTTACACTTAGCAGTTCGAGTGTTCGGCGGATTCTATGGTGCTACAAGATGTCAAGACAGTTTTTTTAGATTTTTAATCTATTTATTTTTTAATTACCATTTTACACAAACCGTTCATAGACAAAACAAATATGTTAAGAAGAAAGCAATTATATTTTGAAAGGAGCACTCTTCATGTCACAAGCGAATATTCCGAATATTACCCCTACAATAACGATAACAAGAGATGATGCCGTCAATTTGCTGCTTTCGTCCATTGCCCTGGAAGAGCTGGGGATGAGCCACATTATCAATGCAGAAGGGGAAAAAATTCAGTACGTTCTGGGAACTCTACCCGGCGTTTCATCGCCTCCGGCAACGATTTCCGACTTGCTGGCCATTAACGCAAGCGTAAGGGACACGCTACGCGAACTGACGAAAAAGGAATGGCTTCTACAATCGAAGCTGGAATCGGTTCTGGAAACGCCGATTTCCAACGGGCCGATCGGAGCTACCGGCGTAACGGGGGCAACCGGGCCTTCGGGGCCGACAGGGCCGACGGGAGCAGGCGCAACGGGGGCTACGGGTGATGCAGGAGCCACCGGGGCAACGGGCGCGACAGGCGTTACCGGTGCGACAGGGGGGATAGTAAGTGTTTTTGGTTCATACCTACAGACAAACACAGGATCCATCGCTTTGACTGCTACACCACTACAAGTACCGCTTGATCAACCTTCCAATGTGTCGGCAAATGTTACGTTCACAGCACCCGGTACTATAACCGTTAATGAATCCGGAACTTATTTTATAAGTATTTTAGTCTTGGGAAATACATTACAAGGAACAACTGTTACCGTTAATTTGGCGATAAATGGTACAGGACAAACGAGTATGGCTCAGACGCTACAGTTTCTACCAGATACATCAACAACTTTTGCAATAAATAACTATTTCACGCTCATTGCTGGAGATGATCTGAGCATTCAAATATCGGCTACGGACGATTTGGACTTTTTCTTCGCAATCTTTGGCACAGGAGCCGTAATAAATGTTCAGCGAGTCGTATAAATAAAGAAACAAGGCGCTACAATATGGGGCGCCTTGTCATGTTATATATGTTTTTTCAGCCTCTTCTCCCTGTAACGCGCACCGCTTCGATTGGAACACGCGAAAACGGCTGGGCAACAACGAAAAGGAAATACAGAATCCTTTCACACTTTGGCTGCCTCGCTTCAATTTCTGCCGACTGTTTCTACATCGATCATATCGTATAAGCGAGGTTGTCCTTTGATCAACCTGTTATAGGCTACAAGAGCATACATGGACTGATCTGTAGCCATCAGATCAACTTCACCGGGCTTCGCCCCTCCATTATCAACGCCGCCAGCTTTTACATGATAAAAACCTCCATCAGCAGCGGCAAAGCTGAGTAAAGCATCAATAACTGATCTGCCGTTTTTGACGAATCTGGCGTCTGTATGCGGGTTAATCCCAAGGCCGCTCAATGCAACGACAACTTGAGCTGTGCTTTCGGAACTAACGGTTACCCCGTTGGCGTACCCGCCATTGGTCGCCTGAGCCTTGGACAACCAAACCAGGGCGCGGTCTACCGCAGCCTGCACATCTGTATTCGTTTTGTAATAGGGTGTCAAGCTTTGGATCACCATCGCCGTAATGTCAGGGTCCGGCTGCGACGGGGTCTCGCTCAATGCCCACCCTCCCCCAATGATTGCTCTCTCCAGGATAAAGCTGATCAGCAATTGTCTTGTGGTTTGTGTCTTTACTGCTGGAACAACGGGAATATCGTAAGCTTTGCTGTCCAGTGCGATCAAAGCAAAAATCGGGCCATTTATTCCTTGCTTGATCAATGTGTCGTAATCGGCTAGCCAGTTCAGCAAGTTATAGCCAGCAACGTCCTCGACACTCCTTCCAATGGCAGTTAAACCCAATATGACCCGGTCATACTCCGTATACTTTACCGCATGAAGCTTGCCAGACTTTTCCTTCAGTATGCTTTCAACATTCGTATAATATTTGTCATAATAGACGTCGGGAGCTCCAACATAGGAACGCGCCAAGCCCAATACCGTCCAGTCGCCGCCAATCGATCCTATGGTCGGGTTAGTGACGGATTTCCGCAAAAATGCCGCTGTCGCTTTGATCTGCTTTTCGACTACAGCGGTCTTAAAATCGGGTTGATGTGCTTTCCCCGAATCATCTTTTTGGAAGTGGTACACTCTCATAGCCACAACGGCCGCCATTTCTCTGGTTACCTCTGCGTCTGGATGGAACCGGCTATTCCACCCCGACATAAGTCCGAGCGCCACGACAGTCTTTACGTTATCAGCAGCCCAGTTCGAGATTGTGGACACGTCGTCAAATTCAGGAACCTGCACGTTAGTTGGCAGGCCCATTGCTCTGGACAACATGACGGCCAACTGTTCACGGGTAAGCTTATGGTTGGGTCGGAACTCATCGCCATATCCGGCTACAATTCCCGCTTTGCTTGCCGCATTTACATACGGATAGAACCAGTCTTGGCGGGAGACGTCGCGGAAATGGATTGCGTTGTCCGTGCTCACAGCCAATCCAACTACACTCGTTATTATTGTTGTGAATTCAGCTCTCGTTATGGCTGATTTTGGGCGGAAAGCCCCGTTGCTGCCTTGCAAAATATTCAGTTCGGCCGCTTCTCCAATCGCATCAACCGCCCAGTCCGAAATGTCGGTAGCATCCGCGTAAAGCTTGAACGGGTCGTTAAGAACGGAAACTTCGCTGACTCCAGTTGCCGCATTAGCCGGATTGTCCGGAATAATGAATGATCCCAATGAAGAAAAAGCTAGCATTACACACAGTAAAGAGACCATAGCCGGTCTTGAAAAATGATAATGAATCATTTTAATCCTTCCTTTTCACGTATTTTTGATCGCAAACGCAACAAAAAAGCCACCCAACAGATGGGCGGCGGGACCGCTCTGGCTTATATCGGTATGCCCTTTGCATGTATCCGCTCGGGATGTCTGCACCTTCATTATATCTTGCTCTATGCAATTATTCGAACTAATCATATACGCTTTCAATATATTTGTCTATACGCCCTATCAATTAGCAAATTGAAGGGTTGATTGACCTTGTCAGTCTCGGCCCGCTTCATATAGCTTCTGCGCTACCATTTCAGGCCTTGTACGGGTGTCCGTAAAATGGTCGCCGTCACCGACGATCAGACGGAACAAGCCAAGCCTTGTAGACATATGCGGATTCCAGCCGAAGCCCTCGCCTTGCGGAAGCGCATTGTCTTGATAAAAATAGACATAGCCTTTAGGTGTAGGCAGCCTGTAAAACGCTTTAAGATCCAGCTTCTCGAAAAGCGGCCCGGCCGGTTCCGGAGTGACTGCCGCATACATCTGCTTGGCTTCCTCCAGACTGGCTGTATTGACGAACAAATCCCGAAATACCGGAAACGGAAGCATGATCGTATCGTCCTTCGATTCGGCCCTGAGATGCTCGAAAATTTGCCTTGTCTGGGGAGGAAGCTCATCAGCAAGCGACTGGCCGTCTTTCAGTACGAATGCGTCCCAGAATACGAGGCGTTTAATGCGATCCGGTACCTGTTCAGCAACCTTCTGGATGACCGTTCCGCCAAAGCTGTGCCCGACGAGAATGATATCGCGCAGATTCAGTTTCGTAATAAAATAGACGACGGACTTTGTGATCATCGCATGCGTGACCTTTTTGTTCGGATCATTGCCGTGACCTGCATATTCCGGCGCATAGACGGTATGCCCCCTACTTTGCAGGACAGCCGCTACGCCGTCCCAAAAGCGAGCATCGGCCCAGGAGCCATGCACAAGCACGAAGATAAGCCGCTGCTGTGCTGCCAGACGGTTGCTTTCATTAAATCCCGTGCGGCCATGCGGCCAGAACCAACCGCCTTGGGGATAGGGAGTATAAGGATTCATAAGCAAACCCCTTCTCAAATCGATATAGATCAGCTTATGCCCATCGCATTTGAGGGGTTCCTTTACTTCTATTCTTACATTGTCGCTTTTCCACCGTCATACTTCACATTCAACAGGTAATGCAAATTCGCCTTCACCTCTGGCCATTCGGTATCAATGATGCTGTACACGATATTATCATGTATGGTACCGTCAGACTTGACCCTGTGCTTGCGCAAAAGGCCTTCCTTGACCGCCCCCAGGCGCTCGACGGCTTTTTGCGATCTCAAATTATAAGCTCCAACCGAAAACTGCACACGCAGCAGTTCCAGCTCTTCAAAACAAAAATGCAGCAGCAAGGACTTGGCTTCCGTGTTGACTCTCGTTCTCCAAAACTCCGGTGAAATCCAGGTGCAGCCTATTTCCGCGTTGTGATGAGTGAAATCCAAGTGAATGACGCGTGTGGTGCCAATAATGCGTCCGGTTGCTTTCTCCATGATTGTAAAAGGTATGGCTGTTCCGTTGGCCTCGCTCACCAGCGCTGTGTCGATAAGCTGCTCCGCCTGTTCCCTGGTTGTAATGCTTCTCCAGGTGAATTCCCAAATTTCCTGATTCCCTAACACCTGAATCAAAGCCGTGGCATGACTTGCATCCAGAGGCACTAGATCGATGTATTCGCCTGCAAGTATTCTGGTCTGATTGATGCGCACTTCATACAACGCTCCTTTGTAAAATGCTGCTTACAGGATTATTGTATAACCGCAGTATAAAATATACTCGCCAAAGATGTAAAAATTGAGTTTACGTTGAATTTATCTTAACAGTTCCGGCACCGCAAGCTACCCTTCAACCACATCCGCGTGCAGATCTGTTGCAATTTCAATCATTTTGGGAACGATAGCTTCAGTTGAAATGGCTACGTATAAATCCCCCATGTAAAGCCGGAAAGGAATTTCCGCGTTCGCAAGCTTCCACATAAAAAAATCCCCTTCGATAGACATGGTGCTATCCGGTCCTTTGACCGTAAGAACCTGGGAGTACGTAAAGTCAGGCTTGGATGCGAAATAGTGTTGGCACTCTTCCAATGATATAGTTTGCTCCGTTTCTTGCATGGATCGTGTAATCCGAAAACGCTGATTCATGAACAGGCCTCCAAAATGGTTTTTGTCCATTCTCTCACCCCTTGGGCCAACTGTCAAAAATAAAAAGAGGGTGGTTAGCTCACCATGAGCTAAACCACCCTCTATACAGCTTGAAATACACAAACATGATCATTGATGAAACTCAGCCGCCTGCTCTTTCTCGACTTTTCTCCTTGAAAGGAGCAGTCCCTGTCCAATTAACGCTGCGGCAACAACAACCCCGGCCAAATAAGGAAGCTGTGACGGTGTAATGCCGATCAGCAGGACGGCTCCGCCAAGCGAAGCGCCGACAGAGCTGCCCAAATAATTGGCGGAACTGTTCAGGGCAACAGCTGACGCCCCTTGCTGCGGCTGCAACTGCAACAGCGTATGCTGCTGCGGCGCTTGTGAGGCCCATCCCGTCACACCCCACAGGAAAAAGGGAATGAAACCGAGCAATGCATAGTGCAGGCTGAACGGCAGACTGAACATCGCAATGGCCATAATCGTTAGAATCCCGGCCATCAGTATTCCCGGTTTTTTGGTGCGGTCAATCAGGGAACCGATAAATAAGCTGCCGACTACCCCGCCAATTCCCCATGCCCAGAGATAGGCCGTAATATTTTGAATCCCGGCCAATTCTTGCAGGATGGAGGAAACATACGTATACAGCCCCAGACTCGCTACGCTGGTCAGAAATGTAATGCCCACAATGGCAGCCACCCGCCCGTTGGCCATCATGCTCAAACGCTGGCGCAGGCCCGGAGGCGCAGATAAAGGGAAATCCGGAAAACGAAGCAGAATCCCCACGATAGCGACTATGCCAAGCGCAGTAATGACCCATAAAGTTCCTCTCCAGCCAACTTGCTCGGCAATCAACAGACCGACGGGAACGCCAATTACTGTTCCCATACTCATGCCGCCGAGCGTTGTTCCAAGCGCGCGTCCCCGCATCTCTGGCGCAACCAGAGATGCGGCAGCCGCGGCGGCCAAGGGAGAATACAGTCCGGCGCCAATACCGGCAAGAGCCCGGGAAAGGAGCAGCAGCGTAAAGTTAGGAGCAATCGCTGTGACGGCATTAGCCACAGTGAAAACAGCGAGCGCGATCAGCAGCGTCCGGCGCACAGGCTTGCCTGCGAGCAGCGTAGCAAAAATCGGGGCGGCCAGCGCATAACAAAGGGTAAAAACACTGACCGCCTGCCCCATCTGGGATGTGTTAAGACGGAAATCCGCTTCCATCAGGGGAAGCAGACCCGCAATTACGTAGGCATCCAATCCTAGTGCGAACATGCCAAATGAAAGAAGAATGACTTTTTGCACACCTATTTCCTCGCCTGTTTCATAATAGTCAGATCAGCCTTGGCGTTTGCCTTAACCAAGGCGTTCCAGATTGCTTTCATCATAATAAGATTCTCTTTCAGCGCCTACCACGTACTGTACCGGACCAAGCGTTCTTGAACTGTGATCGATCCGGTTCAGCAATCTTTGCAGCTTCAACGCTGTTTGCAGATCAGCAAATGGCTGCGCGGGAGCCTTCCCGCTGTGGGCAAAATGCGCGGCATCCAACGCTAGCCGAGTCAGCTTGCGGATCGTAAGCAGTTCGGGTCTGGTCTCCTCTTCTCCAGTCTGAATGTCCAGAATGGTCCGGTCTCCCGTCAAGCCCTTCTCCCACACCCGCAGCTGGTCGAAATCCCAGGCAGGCGTATCATAGATCAGCGAAGCATACACAAGCCGCTCGTCGGGCGAGGCGAACACAAGATCGATCTCCCGTTTGCGGTTGATGTTCACAAAGCTGCTGTACCCGGTAATGACGGCTTTTTGAAGCGCTGCTGTAATCGATGCGCTGTCGAGCACATCATCTCCTGAGATGGAGAAATCGGAACGAATGCCCTGGCTTTCTTGCAGCTGCAGTTCCTCATTGGGCGCGCAGATCCATTGCACAAGATCAAGCGGGTGAATGATTTCGCTAATGACCCCGCTGGTAGGCCGGAGATCGTGAATTCGGTCTTTTCCCCAGTAAAAATTAGCCCGCAGCAGCCGAAGCTGTCTTTTCGCCACGTACTGTTTTAATGCGATAGTGGTATCTGAGTAGCGCTCGACAAGGTCAAGGGCAAAGCCCGAAATATGGGCTAAACTGGATTCCAGCACATCCAGGTTATCATGTACGCCGGCAAATGGTTTCTCACAGATCACAAAACCCTTGTAACCGCTAAGCTGGGTAATGACTTCCGCATGACTGCCATCATTTACACTAACCACAACAATTTGCGGGCGGAATTCTTTAAGCGCCGCAGCAATGCTCGTATAGTAAGCTAAATCCAACCGGCGTTTTTTCCTGCCAACATATGCGACCTCAATCTCTTCGTTGCCAGGCAATTCAATTTGTTTAAAAGCATTGTAAAACCGTGTTCCCGCATAGCCTAGTCCGATGATCAGCACATTCATTCCTTTATTCTACTCCCCTCAGGACAGTTGTTTGTATAAAAGATCTTCACCTGTTTCTTCAAATCCCAGCTTTCCATATAAAGATTTAGCGACGATTGTCGTTTGCAGGACAATTTTACCGACCTCTTGTTCCCGAAACCATGACAGCAGGTAGTCCATCACTTGCTCCGCTATGCCCTGCCTGCGCCACTTGGGATCAACAACGACGGTTTGAATCCAGCCGGAGCGTCCGTTTAAAATTCCCTTCATCGGCGCTCGCTCGTCAATGACGCCAATCGCGCATGCGACAATTCCGTCTGCTGCGTCCGAGGAAGCAGCGGCAATCAGCACTGTCGGGTTATCTCGCAAATTTTTGTGCAGCCACCTGCGGTAGCTGTCTTGCCAGGCCAACTCCTCTTCAGGGGATTGTGCGGCATAATGCCCATCTCCTCCGCTAAGGAGATGCTTTCTCAATTCAATCAGCCTCTCAATATCCTTCTCTTCGGCTCTTCTTGCCACTACCGGACTTTTCGTCTGCATCGATAAGCTCTCCCCTTGCCTACACCGCTACTGCCGGAGTCAGGATATCGAAATATGCGAAGACCTCCGCAAGCGCATCGACCAGATGGCGAATTTGCTCATCCGTATGATTAGGTGTTACATTGACCCGAAACCGCTCCGTGCCCGCAGGTACTGTCGGAGAATTGATCGGCTGAAGATAGATTCCGTGATGTTCAAGCAAGCGCTTCGCCGCCGCTTTGCATTTCTCGGCATCTCCAATCTTGATCGGAAGGATATGCGTTTGACTGGATTCCATCACAGAGATTCCTCTGGCAGATAGAGCATTTCTCAACTTTCGCGTCTTCTCATGCAGACCGCTTCTTTCCCACTCTGACCGCTTCAGATGCTCTACACTGGTGAGGCAAGCGGCGACGATGGCCGGAGGCAGAGAAGTTGTGAAGATGAAGCCGGAAGCGAAGGAACGGACGGAATCAATCAGTACCGCTGAAGCAGCGATAAAACCGCCGATCACGCCAATAGCTTTTGCCATCGTCCCTTGAATAAAATCAATTTGATCGGCTACGCCCAGTTGAGCGGCAATACCGGCTCCGTATGGACCATACATGCCGATAGCATGCACTTCATCCAGGAAGGTCAACGCATTATACTTTTTGGCCAAAGCTGCAATTTCCCGAATAGGCGCCACATCGCCATCCATAGAGTACACGGATTCGAAGAAAATGATCTTGGCTCGTTCTCTCGGAACAGATGCCAGCAATTCCTCCAGATGGCGGACATCGTTGTGCCGGAAAATCAGTTTGTCTCCCTTGGAGGCGGTGATTCCATTAATGATGGAAGCATGGTTCAACTCATCGGAGAAAATCAGGCAATCCGGGAAAATACGCGTCAAGCACTGAATCGTCGCATCATTGGAACCATAACCTGTCGGGAATACCAACGCAGCCTCCTTGCCATGCCATTCCGCGAGTGAGGCTTCCAACTGCGTATAGTAGTGGTGCGTTCCTCCGATGTTTCTTGAACCGCCTGAACCAGCGCCATACCGTTCAATCGCTTCATGCATGGCCTCCAATACTTTCGGATGCTGCGACATTCCCAAATAATCGTTGCTGCACCATACAACTGCGGGACGGCCTTCCTGTTGATTCACATTAGCCAGTGGATACTGCGAGCAAATTCGATTAATGGTTACAAACTCCCGGTAATGCCCTTTGCTTTTTAACTGGTTGATCTTCTGTTCAGCGATTTCAGCGTACACTCTCATCCCTCCATTTTTCTCTTATCCACTCTATATTTAGTGTTACACCCTTAATTTACCATCCTATATCCGATTAATCAAATAGGAATTATCTATTAAACAATAAATTCTTTCTTTCCTGCGCAAGCAACACAAAAAGATCATTGCTCCCCTGTAAGCCCAGGACGAGAAATGATCCTTTGATTAGGTTACGATTTCAAGTAGTTACGATTTCAAGTATTGTCCTGTAATCGACTGTTCCGCATAAACAATCTGAGTTGGTGTGCCTTCAAATACCACCTGACCGCCCTTGCTGCCTCCGTCCGGTCCCATATCGATAATCCAATCCGCCTGGCTGATCACATCAAGGTTGTGCTCAATGACAATTACCGTATTGCCGGCATCTACGAGACGGTTCATGATCTCCAGCAGGTGACCGATATCTGACATATGCAGGCCAGTTGTCGGCTCGTCCATCACATAAATGCTGCCCTTCTTATGCAGTTCGCTTGCCAACTTGATGCGTTGGCATTCCCCGCCAGAGAGCGTGCTGAGCGGCTGGCCAAGGGTAATATAGTTCAGCCCCACATCGCTCATTGCTTGCAACTTGCGGACAACCTCTTTCAACTGAAAGAACTCCAAGGCCTGCTCCACGGTCATCTCCAGCACTTCTGCAATTGACTTTCCGTTCAGCTTGTACGCGAGCACTTCCTCCTTGAATCGTCGGCCTCCGCAAACCTCGCATGGCAGCTTCACGCTTTCCAGAAATGCAAGGTCCGTATACACAACGCCCAGGCCCTGGCAATTCTCGCAAGCTCCCTTGGAATTGAAGCTGAACAAACCCTGGTTCACCTTGTTTGCCGAAGCAAACGCCTTGCGCACATCATCCATAATGCCCGTGTAGGTCGCGGGATTCGAACGTGTTGATACCCCTACGGCGGATTGGTCGATGACGATAGCATCCGAATGCTGGCTGAGGAATACTTCGTTAATGAGCGTGCTTTTGCCCGAACCTGCGACGCCCGTAACTACTGTCAGTACGCCCGTTGGAATATTTACACTGACGTTCTGCAGGTTGTGCAAGGTGGCATTCTGAGTGGACAGCTTGCCGGATGGCTGTCGGCAATCCCGCTTCAGCTCAAGCGGCCTTTTCATATGGGTGCCAGTGAGTGTATCTGCTTCCAGCAGCCCTTGATAGCTTCCCTCATACACAATAGTGCCGCCGCGGCTTCCAGCGTACGGTCCAACATCGATAACATGGTCCGCTACCTTGATTACATCGGGATCATGTTCAACGACAATGACCGTATTGCCTTTGTCCCGGAGCTTCTGCAACAGTTCATTTAGCCGGTGTACATCACGGGGATGCAAGCCGACGCTCGGCTCATCAAAGATATACGTGACATCGACCAGACTTCCGCTCAGGTGCTTCACCATCTTGACACGCTGAGATTCCCCGCCGGACAATGTATCCGTTTCTCTATCCAGTGTCAAGTAATCCAGTCCAATATCCACCAGATGCTGCAGCCGTTCCGTCAGTGATTTAACAATCGGCGCGGCGACAGCATGATCAATCTCCCGGATAACTCTGATAAGCTGGCCGACCTCCATGGAAGACATCTCGGCTATGTTCAGTTCATTGATTTTGCAGTTGAGCGCAGCTTGACTGAGCCTGGCGCCGCAACAGCTTGAGCAGGGTCCCTCCGTGATGTAAGGCGCAACAGCTTTTTGCGTGCGTTCGGACATCGTCTTCACGTCTCGCTTGATGTACTTGTTAGTGAATTTCTCGATGACGCCTTCCACCGTAATATTCACTGCCTTTCCGCCGAACTGCACCTCGACTTTCTTCGCCTTGCCGTATAGAAGCTGCTCCAGTTCCTCATCCGAATAATCGCTCAACTTTTTGTCAGGATCGAAGGGCCTATACTGCACGACCATTGTCCAATCGAAGCTGTCCACCGAATAGTCCGGCAGCATGATGGCGCCTTCCCTCAACGACTTGGACTTGTCCAGCGCCTTGCTCATGTCAACACCTAGTTTGCGACCGATTCCGTTGCATTCCGGACACATGCCTTGCGGATCATTAAAGGAGAACATGTTCGCTTGTCCAATATAGGGTTGTCCCACCCTGGAGAAGAGTAAACGAAGAATGGGGGAAATATCGGTAATCGTACCCATTGTGGAATGGGAGCCGCCGCCAAGCCGCTTCTGATCCACAATGACAGCCATGCTCAGGTTCTCGATCGCGTCCGCATCCGGCTGCGGATAGCGCGGCAGGAAATTACGGACGAACATGCTGAAGTTCTCATTCAGCAACCGCGTGGATTCTGCGGCTATCGTATCGAAAACGATGGAAGACTTGCCCGATCCAGAGACCCCGGTGAAAATCGTAATCTTCCGCTTGGGAATTTGCAAGGATACGTTCTTGAGATTGTTCTCCCGCGCAGACGAGATTGCAATATATTCTTGAGAAGATTGAATCATTCCTAACATCCTTTCGTTCGTGTGCGTAACTATTCTTCCAGCACTTTTGCAAGTCGGCCGCTCCAGCCCGTCCAGCCGTATTTCGCTCCTTCGAGCCCTTGAGCGTTGGAGAATCCGATCTGTTCGAGATGAAGGTTAACCTTCCCGTCCCCCAGATCCTGGAGCGTCCAGGTAACCGTATGTTCCTCCCCTGCGCTGGCCCACGTGTAGGAAAGCCGGTTTGGTTCGTCCACAAGAAGCACTTCACCGACAATGATGCCGTCCCACCACTCGTTCGGCTCCGTACGGAACTGAAAACGATGTCCTACGACGGGTTTAAAATCATTTTCCATGACCCACTTGGCCAGCTTGCTCGGATCGGTTATCGCGGACCAAAGCTTCTCAATCGTTGTTGTGTACTGAAAATCCAAAGATAGTGTCAAACTCATTCTTCTTCCTCCTCTAATAGTTGGTTCAAGCGCAACATGTTCATGGTCCAAAACTTTCTGTAGAATGCTACCCAATCCTGCACTTCTCTAAGTGGAGAGGGATTTAATCTAAAACGCGTTTCCCTTCCGACTTTCCGGTCGTGTACCAATCCAGCCTCTTTAAGGATGGTCAAATGCTTGGATACTGCCGTCCGACCCATCGGGAATTGTGCCGTTAACTCATGGAGCGGCATCTCTTCCGACTCGGCTAACAAACGAATCAGTCGGCGCCTGGTTGGGTCTGCAATCGCCTCGTACACATCCCGCAACCTGTTTTCACTCACAGTACCTTCTCCTAATATTTTGTTGATTCCAGTGAAGCTTATTCAGATTCCAACTTGCCAAATGAGATATTACAACTTAATCAGACACCATTTAGTGTCACTTTAACTATAGGCCACCATTTGGTGTCTTGTCAATATTATTTTAGGCTCCAGCGGAGAGCTGCGCTGTCTTTAACAGTGATCGAAAAAAAAGCTCTCCATCCATTTTATACATGTTGTTTAAATTTGAAAATCTCATCAACAGCTTGATGATAACCACCTGATTTGCGCAACGAATCGCTGATTTTTTCAGCGGCTGCCCGGAAAGATGGCCCAGCTAACACCTGATCTGCCGCTTCTCGCAGCCGAGAGGCAGTCAAGCTTTGCATTTGCAAGGAAATCCCTGCTCCGATATGTTCGACTTGCTTGGCGATCAGGGGCTGATCCGCGCTTTGCGGAAGTACCAGCAGCGGAATTCCGTAATAGAGACCTTCATTCGTGCTGTTCATCCCGCCATGCGTAATAAATAATTTCGTGTAGGGCAGGACTTCTGTTTGTGGAACATAATTTTGTACGATGAAGTTATTCGGTATTTCCCCTAAATCAGAAATGCGGGTTCTATTCCCGACCGACATTACAATTGTATGATCCGTATCCCCGAACGCTTGAAAACAAAGCTTATAGAAATCCAGCGCCTGATTAAACACCGTGCCCAGTGAAATATAAATCGGGCTGGTCTCCCGAATTGCAGCAAAGTCAAAATGTTCATTGGTTAAACGTGAAGAAATGGAGGGACCTACAAATTTATAAGTTTCGTCAAATCCTTCTCCATCGGGCTGAAATTCCTTTGTTATGTACACGATTGTAAATGGTGCAGGATTACAGAAAACTTCATAAGGAGAATGAATCTCCACATCATATTGCTTTTGTAGCGTTGCAGTCAGTTTGTGAAACTTATCATGAATCGGCCTAAGGATTTCTGCCGGGACATCTGCAATTGATGGTTTCAACATGGAATCGAATGATTCTTTTGTTTGCGCAAAAGTTGTACACGAGCTAATAGCGGGAAGTTTAAGGATTTGGGCCAGCAATCGTCCGCAGCCAAACATGGAATCATGAATCATATAATCAAAATGCTCTCCCTTGATCTGTTCCAGAATGCTTGGTATGACGATATCTGCCGTAAGGAGAAGTCCGTTGACTCTTTCGAGCAAATAGTCTCTCCCGCCTGAGATGAAGGCCTTAATAAATTTTTGATCGTCAAATGTACGTACGGAAGCTCCCGCCTTCTCCATACGCTCACGAAAAGCTTCAATCGTAACATATACAACCTCTTCTCCACGCGATACAAGCTCCTGCACAACTCCAATCGTAGGGTTAATGTGCCCCTCTGAACCCGCACTCACAAATAAAACGCGCGCCATTTTTCCACCCCTTCTCGCTTTTCTTGTGCTTCATGCCACGGTCATGCAAGAAGATCCAATCGCTCTATAACATTTGCGACTAGATCTTCTTTACTAATAATGAAATATTTAATTCATAATTCCAATTACCAGTTAATCTCAACCGCATTCCGAAATGTTCCTGTAGGTGACAGGGTTTCTCTAATTTCGCAAAAGCCTCATTAATCGTCCAGGAAACCCCGTGAATGGTACATTGCTGTTCTGGGAACATTATGGAAAAAAGATGGAGATCTGTATGAAACGAAAAATACTAACCAGAGCATGGTATATCCTATTAGGTTTGGTCATTATTTTATCTTGTTCGGGGATACAAGCTGCTGAAGCTTCGCCTGATTCTCCCCTCTTCGAAATTGAAGTATATCCTGCTGATCATCGGTTGCTGGTCTTCAAGGAAGGCCAAAAGTGGAAAGAATACCACGTTGCAGTCGGAAATCCCTCTACCCCAACCCCTGTCGGGGAATACATGATTATCTACAAAGGGAAGAACTGGGGACGCGCTTTCGGACCGCGCTGGTTAGGGTTAAATGTCCCGTGGGGCATCTACGGCATTCATGGGACCAATAAGCCGTACTCAATCGGGCAACATCTCAGCCACGGATGTATCCGCATGCACAATAGAGATGTGCTGGAGTTGTACGACATGGTGCCCGTGCATACAAAGGTCACGATATACGGGCATGTACTGGGAGATACCAATCATGAATTAAGGGACTTGGCGCAAGGGGATGTCGGCAGTGATGTACAATTGATTCAGTTCAGATTAAAAAGCGCCGGCTACTATAACGGGATCTGCAACGGCAAGTTCCGTGCAGATACGGCTGAAGCGCTCAGAAGATTTCAACGCGACCATCATTTGCTTCAGAACGGCGTTGTTTCCAATAAGGTGTATGAAGTGTTAGGGCTGCTGGAATAAGCATTCACACGCACGACAAAAACTTATTGTTTCTCCAAAACTGCAAAGTAGTTTTCTTCATGGTCTGCGAAGTTAAACACTTTGCCCGTCGGCATCGTTATAATGTCCCCGACTTTAATGTTTTTACTGGACAAGTCTCGATGAAGCTCTTCCACATTGCCGGTAAAGAACATTAAGGACGGTGTACCCAAATTTAATCCCGGAGACATTTTCGCCACAAATTCCTTATTATGCAGGATAATGCTTGTATCAGCGCCTTGTGCAGGAGCAATTTCAATCCATCTCAGGCCCTGTCCGTTATTTTCTTCGGCAATGACTTGAAATCCCAGCTTCGTTGTCCAAAAATCGACTGCCGCATCCTGGTCATTGACATACAGCATAATTTGGCCAAGTTTATTGATCATAGAATTGTCCACTCCCTTGATGGTTATTCATCCGAAATTACAAGCCCATCGTACCAATCTTGGAGCCTGCTCGTCAATATTCATGCGAACTACCAGCTCAATTGCCGGTGGATGGTATAGCACCACATTTGATCCTCTAAAATTCAACAACCTTAGTCGCAATATTGACGCAGAATTCGCTATCATGTTCCACAAATAAAAGTGTAGGAGAATGCTCCAGCAGCAGCTCCTCAATTTGCATCCGGGAAATCACATCAATAAAATTAAGCGGTTCATCCCAAATATGCATATGAGCACGCTCAGAGAGACTTCTGGCAATCAGCACCTTTTTCTTTTGCCCGCCGCTGAAAGAGGACATATCCTTCTCAAATTGCAGTCTGGAGAAATCCAGTTTGCGCAGGATCGCTTTGAACAGGCTCTCATCGATATCGTTGCTGCGGGCGTAGTCCTTCAAATTGCCCTGCAAATGAGAAGTATCCTGGGAAACATATGAGATTTTCAACTGGCTTCCCTTGCGGAACGTGCCTGTATAATCAAGTTCCTCGCCGCAAATCAGCTTCATCACACTCGATTTCCCGGAGCCATTTGGGCCCGAGAGGGCAATCCGGTCTCCTTGCTCGATTGTGAAGCTTATCTGCGAACACGCTTGATGCTCTCCATAATACACCGAGACATCATCCAACTCTGCAAGCCGTTGCTTGTGAAAAACAAGCTGAGTAATCTTCAAGCTTTCCGAGCTTTCGATATTTTGAAGCAGCTTGGATTTCTCTTCAATCGCAGACGCTTGCCTTTTCTCCATGGATTTGGACCGCTTCATCATTTTTGCAGCCTTGTGCCCGATGTATCCTTTATCTACCTTAGAGCCGGAATTCAGGGTGCCGTTTTTTGTTTTTTCCACTTCGTGGGACCAGTTGCTTGTTCGCTTGGAAGCTTCAGATAGATGTTTGATGTCCTTCATCAGCTTTTCGTTCTCAGCCTGCTCGAAGTGATCCTGTTTGACTTTGTTCTCCCACCAAGCTGAGAAGTTCCCCTTTTGAACCTCCACGCTCGTCTTGTTAATTGACAAAATATGGTTTGCACAATGATCCAGAAACGCCCTGTCATGAGAAACGAGAATGAAACCGCTTTTGGAACGGAGATAACGGCTGACCACTTCTCTCGCTTGCATATCCAGATGGTTAGTAGGTTCGTCTATAAGCAAAAAGCTGTTTTCCTTCAGGAACAATGCCGCCAGCATAACCTTCGTTTGCTCACCGCTAGACAAGGAGCTAAAAGGACGATACAGAACATCATCCGACACCTTGAGCAATGACAGCTCCCGCATCATTTCCCAGTGGACATAATCCGGGTGGATCTCTTCTATAACTTCTATCGTGAGATTCCCCTTATTCTCAATGGGAAATGGGAAATATTCAAAGCTTGTTTGCGATGAAATCGTACCCCTGTATTCATATTTGCCGAGCAGCAATTGAAGCAGCGTTGTTTTTCCTCTCCCATTTCTCCCGGTAAACCCTAATTTCCAATCCGTGTCGAGCTGAAAACTTACATTCTCAAAAATAGTATCGTAGCTGCCGTCGTAGGCAAACGTCAGGTTAGAAACATTAATTAATGACATTAACGATCATCCTCTCAAAAAAATAAGAGCCACAAGAAAGTTACTTTCTTGTAGCTCAAATTCATACGTCAAATCCCGCTCAGGTTTCACTGTGGGCAGCAGGAATGAGAGTATTCGCTTGAGTTGATAAGAATAAGCAACTTTCTTGCCATCTGAAAATAACAAACCACGCGCGTCCAAACCGCTGCAAAATGGTTTTATTATGTTTCATCATCAGCAAGAAATTTTACATTATTCCGCTCAACTCCTGTCATCAAATTACCGTAAGCTTACCATATCGCTTTTTGGAAATCAACCTGTTTAACGGATCTGCAATACTAAGACACCGTTCCGTACCACTTGTAGGTCATGACAGACTTGCCTGGGATGGTGACGTTAAAGCTTTGGCCTCCCCACTGAACTTTAACATTGCGGGAGGAACTTGAAGAGTTATAAGCAACTACTACTTTGGATGTATCCGGATTGCGGAAGGCAACGCTTTTAATATCCGAGCCTGTGTTGCTGGCAATGCGATAAGCGCCTGGCACTACAAATTTGCTGAAGTGTCCCAGCAAGTAGAATTGCTTGTGATAAGTAACCCGGTTCTCTGGCGAATCATTGCGATTGTCAGAGTTTTGAATCGTGATCATCCCTTTGTTGGTGTTATTCGGAGACAACAACGCAGGACCGTCTCTTTGATCAAGCGCCGCATTCCACGTAATAATGGATTTGGACCAGTTTCTCGTAATGTTGATGAATGAGTTAATCATATTATCAAAACCTTGGGACGTGCCATTCTGAGGGTCATTCCAGTTGCCGAATCCGCCCTCTGTAAACCAAATTTCTTTATCCGGGTGATTGTTGTGCAGCGACGTCATCGTTGATCCATCGCCACTATCGTAGTGGTGGAAAGCGCTGCCTGCGACAAATTGTCCTTTTCCTGCATTTTTAAGAGAATTAATAACCGAATTCGGGAAGTTCCAGTTGAGGAAGTTATGATCGAATGCAATGATTTTTGTATTAATGCCTGCGTTGCGGAGAGTCGGCCCCAGGTAGTCCCCGATAAAGCCGATTTGGTCTTGTACGTTCATCCCCATAGACGGGTAATGTGAAGGTTCATATTGCGGCTCGTTTTGAATGGTTACAGCGTAGATCGGAATTCCTTCAGCCTGGTAGGCCTCAATGTATTTTTTGAAGTAATTGGCATAGGTTCCATAGTGCTCTGCTCTCAGTTTGCCGCCGTTAAGCGTATTGGAATATTTCATCCATGCTGGAGCGCTCCATGGCGATCCCATTACCTTGATTCTGGAGTTTTTAGCCAGAGCTTGCTTCACCATCGGAATAATATAGTATCTGTCACGCTGAATTGTAAAGTTGTTTAAAGCCGTATCATTAGGCGTATCGGCATACGTATAGGCGGCCCAGGCAAAATCCGAGCTGCCGATCGGCTGTCTCAGCAAGCTGAGGCCGATACCCGTATATCCGAACAGCCTCTCAAAAACCTCGGCTCGCTTGTTGTTGTCCAGCTTGTAATTCAGCAGCCATGCCGATGAGTCAGTCAACGATACACCGAAACCATCCATTTGCTGATAGGTAGTTCCTTCATTTACCGTGATCGTAAAGTCTGCATTTCCGGCATTGCGGCTAAAGTTTTTATCTCCAATGCGGGTAAGCCTCGCATTCGGGCTTAAGCCGACGGCCGGTTCAGTATACGGGTCAGATGTAGAAATCCATACTTCAGCTTGCTCATTGGCGGCATAGACAGAAAGCGATCCGTACGATGTTCCGGAGACTAAAACGGCAGTCAGCAATGCGATTGCGCTTTTCTTCCAACGTTTCAATTCAACAACATCCTTTCGTTTAGTTTTTTGAAAATCAAGTGTCTGATTCCTTGCCTACCTGGTGCATCACCTCCTTTCGTGATAGAGAGCATTGCCATAACAAGCGTAAACGGCTTTGCCGTCTCTTGACCGAACAAAATGAATGAAATCGATTTCTTAAATGGATAGATGAAAGCGTTAACAAGTATAGTTATACAAGATAAGCCTTTTAATTACAATAGGAGTTTTTGACTATTTTGAAATCGTTTTCAAATAAAAAATAGACTCTGTTCGCTATAGTTCAACAAAACGACCTCAGGAATACTTGGTTCAAAATATGAAATAGTTTTCATAGTTTATAGCTCAACTTTCGCAGCCTGAATTCGGTAAACAAGCCTTGATGTAGTATAATGCTCCCATAGGTTGAGACACGGAAGCGTGATAAATAAGTTATAATGAAGCTATGGAGAAGCGAAATCGATACACCGCGGAGTCGAAAAGTAAAGTCGTGCTGGAGCTGCTCCGGGAGGAGCAGACCGTGAATCCAATGTAACCGGCATCGAAGATCAAATCATTGCCCTCTACGCCAAAGGCGTCAGCACGCGAGAGATTCAAGACCACCTGCAACAGTTGTATGGCATTGACGTCTCGCCGACGATGATCTCCAATGTGACGAATAAGATTGTGCCGCTCATCAAGGAATGGTCATTGGGATCGACTTGGATGGCAACAAGGACGTCTTGGGGATGTGGATCGGTGAAAATGAATCGGCGAAGTTTTGGCTCAGCGTGCTGAATGACCTTAAAAACCGTGGCGTCCAGGACATTCTGATTACGTGTGTGGAGTACCTGCTCATTATCCGGTCATGGCGCACCAACTGGGATGAACTGGCGACCTTTTTTAAGTATCCGCCAGAAATCCGCAAGCTGATTTATACGACAAACATGATCGAGAGCTACCATCGCCAACTCCGCAAAGTCACCAAAGGAAAAAGTATCTTCCCTACGAATGAAGCGCTGCTCAAGATGCTTTATCTTTCCACGATGGATGTGGTTCGCAAATGGACGGGGCGGGTCCAAAACTGGGGGCAGATGCTCCTCCAACTTTCCGTCTTCTTTCCGGATCGGGTCGGGCAACACATTTAAGCTGAGACGCATGTTGCCCCCCTCGGGAGCCTTATCCTCTAACTACGTTTACACAAAACTCTTGACAGACCCATAATTCTCGATAGGCCCATTGTCTATCATATATAAATAATTGTAATTTCCTTTCCACTATCTGGTATAACAACAATTGCAAAATTTTCATTTTCAAAAGGGAATTCTATTTGAACATACTCACCATTATTCCATTTTATATAATTTGCTTTCTGTTTTTGTATTTCTTTTACCCCAGTCGATATTATCGTATATTCTCTATGACCTAACTTAATTATAAATTCTTTAACAGAATCAAGCGTATTAAAAAAATACTCTGCATTAATAGAAGAATCATACTGTGCCCAACTATCCGTTTTTTCTTTTTCAGCTAGAAACTTCAATACAACACTGTTATTAGAATCAACGGAGTATAAATTAACAAAATAATCCTTATCATTTTTTTTGTTTACAAGTGTAAATTCAGAATCGTTTATGTCACCATTTTTTATATGAATTTTCAAATCATTTATTTTTAAATTTTCAATATTAA
>NZ_JAELUP010000079.1 GCF_016424485.1 Paenibacillus roseus | reverse complement strand
ATGATTGGGGTGAAGTCGTAACAAGGTAGCCGTATCGGAAGGTGCGGCTGGATCACCTCCTTTCTAAGGAATAAAGCGTTTCTAAGAAACGCACATCGTAAGCATCATTCTTCGATCACGATGATGATCGGATAAACAAAGGCAAGTTGCTCGCTCGTTGTCAGTTTTGAAAGAGCAAGTCTCTTTCAGCAGTTGCGTATTTTCTGATGTTGATCAGGAAGTGATGCAGCGAAAAACACGGTTTGGTGGCAATGGCGAAAGGGAACCACGCGTACCCATCTCGAACACGACCGTTAAGCCTTTCAGCGCCGATGGTACTTGGACCGCAGGGTCTTGGGAGAGTAGGACGTCGCCAAGCGGTGCATATCGCACTATTTATACTTGTACCTTGAAAACTGGATACGAATATGATGAAACATCCTTTAGCTGAGTTAATAAACGCGCGCAGCAATGCGAAGCGATATGAATTCCTTTACTTCTTCGGAAGTGAAGTACTAGGTTAAGCTAGTAAGAGCGCACGGAGGATGCCTAGGCACTAGGAGCCGAAGAAGGACGCG
>NZ_JAELUP010000008.1 GCF_016424485.1 Paenibacillus roseus | reverse complement strand
ATATTTTTTTCTAAATACAACGAGTTCATTTTATTATATGTTATATAATATAACAATTAAGTAACAGTATTAAAAAAGCGATTACATCTATTATTTTCTTATATATACTGAAAATAATGATGAATATCGCTTTATTTCGTTTAGGAATATTTAATTATATAAAATATAAAAGCGAATTTAATGTAATGAAATATAACATAATAAAAACATTATTTTGGGACTGCAGAATTATATATAAGTTGAACGAAAGAAACGGGAGCAGGCCTTGCTTGAAAGGACGATACAAAAAAAACACAGCCCCTCACCCGAAGGAGAGACTGTGTGTTCAGATTTCCTTTACCAATCCAGCTTAACTTCGCTGCCGGTACGGGAGGATTCATAGATCGCATCCAAAATCCGGTTATTCGTATACCCGGTTAACGCCGAACTGATTGGATCTTTATTGCTGCGGATGGATTCGGCAAAGTGCCTCCCCATCAGTACGCGGTCGCTCTCCCCTTGCAAAGGCTCAATCGCTGTTTCCTTAACAGCATCATCCTCATGGGTAATGAGCATCCCCGTATTTCCCGATATAGCCAGACCTGCCTCCGTACCCATGAGCTGGACATAAGGCTCATCTTTCACTCCGGCTGCGTGAGCGGCCCAACTGACCTCCAACAGCAGCGTTGCGCCATTGTCCATTTTAATCATAGCCGTAGCCAGATCCTCGACATCGTAGTAGCCCTCCCAGTTTGGCGTCCCCCATGTACCGATGCCGCGTCTTTGCGGCCCGAATTCCGCATACGTCGACCCGTATACAGAAATCGGCTTGGGATTGCCCATCAAGTACAGAGACAAATCCAGCATATGAACACCAATATCGATTAATGGGCCTCCGCCGGACTGGTCCTTGCGAGTAAACCACGAACCCCAGCCGGGAATGCCTTTTTTACGGAGCCATCCTGTCTTTACGTTATACATATATCCCAGGTCTCCGTGGTCTACATGTTGTTTAATTGCACGGACGATGCCCAGCCAGCGCATTTGGTGCGCCATCATCAGCACTTTACCGGATTCCTTTGCCGTCTCATAGATCGTTCTCGCTGTCTCTGAATCAATGGACATCGGCTTCTCCAGAAGCACATGCTTTCCGCGCTTCAACGCCTCTATAGCAAGCGGCGCATGGAACTGGTTCGGCACACCGATCACAACTGCATCCAGCTCCGGGTTTTCAAGCAAATCCTGCGGAGTCGCTTGTTCAATGCCGTATTCGCCGGCACGTTGCTCAGCTGCAGGCAAATATGCATCAGCTACAGCTGTGACACGAACCTCGGGCAATTGTCTGAACGTCTCGATATGAACCTTGCCAATGGCTCCTGCGCCAATAATACCTAGCCGGATAGGCTGTTGTGCGGGCATAAAATGGAATCCTCCCTTTGGTCATATGGCCCTAGTATATCGATCCGCCTGCCAACAATCCAGCACATGGTTTGTCCTGTCCTTGTGCTGGTTTGGTATTTTGCTGTACAAACCGCGAAGCAAAGAGACGCAAACCTGGACAGTCCTGCCGCTGCCATTGTTCCGCGCCTCTTCTTCACTCATATATATCTGCCACAATTGTATGTTTTGCAGCTTTGGTTTTGCTTGCTAGCCGCCATCCAATCTCCATGTCTCTCCAAGCGGAAGAATGACCAGACGGTTCGGATCAATCCTATAGTATTCACGTCCGCTCTCCAGTCGGTCCAGCGCCTCCCGCGGCGTATCATCGGCCAATTTAAATGTACCGTAATGCATCGGTACAAACCATTTCGCACCTGTATCCTGAAAAGCCTGAAGCGCCTGTTCTGGCGTCACATGCTGCGGCCCCATGAACCATTCAGGCTCATAGGCCCCAATCGGCATCAAGGCCACGTCAACCTGAAAACGGCTGCCAATTTCCTTAAACCCGTTGAAATAACCGCTATCTCCGGCAAAATAGATCGTCGGGTTGTCCGAAACGACCGGTCGTGTGAACGGCTCAGGCAGCGCATAATGAGCCCCTGAATTATTCTCTCTTTTATGCGACCTGTTGTCGTCGCTCTCTTCATGACCGGACGCAGGCTCAATCACCCAGCCGCCCCAATGAGAACGGTTCATGTCCCACGGCGTTCTCCGGGTCCAGTGCTGAGAGGGGACGAAGGTGAAGCGGACACCGTTAATGACCGCCGAATCCCACCACTGAAACTCGCGAATGCGGAAAAATCCTTTCAGAAGCAGCTTGTTCTTTAATCCGGCCGGGACGAGAAGCTCCTTGTTGCCCGCCAGGCGGCGCAGAGAAGTCATGCTTAAATGATCGTAATGCGAATGGGATATGAGAACAATATCAATTGGAGGCATATCTCTTATCGGAATACCGGGCGGAGCAAGCCGCTTTTGGAACGCCATTTTGCCCGACCATACCGGGTCAGTGACAATGTTAAGACCGGAGTGCTGAATAAAAAAGGTGGAATGCCCGATCCAGGTTATAGAGGACTTTTGACTGTTGTCCCGCAAATATTCCAGATCAGGAGGCACACTTGGCACAACAAAAGAATAATCCTTCAGCTTTCTTGCCCGTTCCTTGCGCCATCGTTTGAAATGAGCCATCGTGTGTTCTGTATGAACAGGATTTGAGTTTGTAAAGCGGTACTTACCCAAGCCGTCAACTCCTTCACTGCCTCAATCTATTATCTAGCATAACAGTAATACTTGCCAGAGGGCAAACCCGAAACATTCACCCAAATGAAATCTGCCTGTCCGGAAAACAGGGCAGGCCTATCTGCATATTAACCACAGGATAACGGCCCAAAACGGTAGACACAGCAGCATTGCATTGCATACACCGACGAAGAAATTCCCTTCCTTGCTGATCATCCTCCCCACTCCTTTCCCCTGCCGCCAAATTTTACGCTATTATTCATTGTGGACGATCGGGGAGGTTTTCATTCGTCAGCCGCTATACTGCCGCTCTATGCGACTCGCTTTGGAACGTTGTTTGGGTTACACTATAGGCAGACTAACATAGCCGAACAGGCTGCAATTAAAAGGAGGATAATTCCTTGAAGCTACTCTCCATCGAACCGACACCAAGCCCGAATTCCATGAAACTGAATCTTGACATAAAGCTGCCGCCCGGGCAGCGCTATACATTTACCATCAAGCAGCTGGAGCAAGCGCCCGAGCCGCTTCGCAGCCTGCTGCAAATCGAAGGCGTGCGCAGTATATTCCGCACTGCCGATTTCATCGCGCTCGACCGCAGATCAGGGGCTGACTGGCAGCCGATTCTTGAGCAGGCTCGTCAGCTCCTTGCCGGCGATTCCGGCACGACCCAGGGGGCCGGGACGACTGGACAGGAGGATACAGCTTATGGTGAAGCGCATGTATTTGTGCAGATGTATCGGGGAATTCCCATGCAGCTTCGCGTTCGTATAGGAGACAACGAATCGCGCTCCGCGCTCCCACCGCAATTCGCCGCAGCCGTCTCAGAAGCTGCAGGTTCCGGCATGATCCGTGAACGGATGCTCGAGGACCTTGGCGTCCGCTACGGGGAGCCGGAGGAGATCATGACCGAGGTCGTCGGCGAGTTGGCTGCCGCTTATACAGATGAGAGGCTGCAGGAGTTGATTGAGGCGGCCAAAACTCAAGGCTCGGCTGCCCCCGTGGAAGGTGCGGCCCCGCCAAGACCAGCGCCGCCAAGCGTCCAGGAGCTAGCGGAGCGCCTGTCCTTGCCGGATTGGAACGACCGTTATGCCGCCATGGAGCGAGTATCTCCAGGACCTGAGTTTCTGCCTCTGCTTGCTCAGGCATTAGGCGACGAGAACGCGTCCATCCGCAGACTTGCAGTTGTCTATCTGGGCGACCTGCGAATCCCTGAAGCCCTGCCGCATCTGTTTACCGCACTGAAGGACCGTTCGCCTTCTGTCCGCAGGACTGCCGGGGACACTTTGTCTGATCTGGGAGATCCGGCTGCTATCGGGCCAATGATTGAAGCTTTGGGGGACAGCAACAAGCTGGTACGCTGGCGGGCTGCGCGGTATCTGTATGAGATTGGGGACGAAACCGCTTTGGAAGCTCTGCGCGAAGCCGCCGGGGACGAAGAATTTGAAATTCGTCTCCAGGCCCAAATGGCATTGGAGCGAATTGAGCGAGGCGAGGAAGCTGCAGGCTCCGTATGGCAGCAGATGACTGCAAGCCGGCGCAGCGGAGAATAGGAAACCAGGACTCATTCCGGCAAAAACGGGGCAATCACCGCATCAGGCCTCAACACAAACAAGGCAGCGCAACCAACCGCAAAACGGTAGTTGCGCTGCCATTTCATTTATCTGGCATCCATAATAAACTAAACCACTTCACCGGGCACGCCTTGTTCTTTAACGCTCAGATTTTAGCTGTTTTGCATAGAAAGGCCCGACTTGCCGACCTGTCCCTTCAGCCACTGGTAAAACAACCGAAGCGTCGGATCGCTCTTTTGTAGATTTTCCAGGACTTCCAAGTATGAAACGTACGCCTTCGGGTACTTCTTCGTCCATGAATGATCAGGCCGCATCTGCTTATCGGTCTGCAAGTAATAGCTATAAGAGATCCCGGTATTGGGATTCGCTTCCGAATCATCCCAGGTAACATCAAGATGGTACCAGATGCCATTCAAAAGCACCAGATTCCAGGCATGATCTCCCGTAGCAACGGTTCCTTCGACAATCTTGGCAGGGATTCCCGCTTCATTGAGCATTTTATAAGCAAGCAAAGTATATCCCTGACAGACTGCCCTGCCGTCTTTGAGCGCTTCATAAGCGGTATACCGCTCATACCGCGTGTCATATTCGAGATGGCTAACCAGCCAGTCATGAATCACTTTCACCTTTTCATGGGCGCTCATGCGCGGACTGATTATCTGCTTCAAGACGAGGCTCACCTGTCGGTTTACCTCCTCCGTCTCCTCCAAAGTTTCCCGGTATCGAATTACAACGCTAAGCTTGGCTTTTGACCTCCAAGTACGAAGTGTATAAAAATAGGAGTCCACGATATAAGCTGTATAATCATCCTGTTCGGTTGCTTCCTTCAATAGGGAGGGAAGCTGTTCGGACAACTGTTTTTTATCCCCGGAGTAGGTCACGGCGAACTCCTCAGTCCGGGTTGCCAATCGCTCTACAAACACATCGCTTAATTGATTCAGGTCCGTAATCGTGGAAGAATCGGCAAAGACGGATTCGAATTTCAGCTCAGTTCCAAGGCCAACTAAAATGACAATGGCCATCAGAGTCCATTTCGTCAGCTTCCTCCTCATTCGCGCCCCCTTAATCGTTTAAATTACGGTTTGTAATACGTATTATTATACTTGACTTATCCTCTGAGCGTAAACCAGTTGCCCGGGTTCCTCCGGCTGTGCTCGTGACGCCTCTTTTCTCCTAACCACGACGGGACTGAATTCGTGCTTCACTGATTTCTCATATACATTTTTCTATTTCAGGTAACATTATCTCCAGAAGTTCTTTCTCTTTTAGTTGAATATTATTTAGATTGACCAATAATTGTTCTAATAAACGAGTATCTTCAGTGATATTAAATTTTAGAGCCATATTCCTCATTATTAATGCGTCTGTTCCCAATTTGTCATAAGCTTCAATATACAAATTTAGATTCGGCTCCATATTGCTCATATATTCCAGTCTGGAAATCATGACCTTTTTATGTTCCCATATAACATGAAACGGCCTAATATCAATAAAAAGATCTTTTAGTGCTATCGTTCCGATATATTCTTTTAAAGAATCATACGTCCTTAATCCAAAAACCGCTGTCGTATCGGGATTTTCAAAGTGTTTTACTTTCCTGTCTGATGGCACAGAAAAATAATACTCCGTTAAACCTTCCAGTACGCATTCTATATCAAACAAAAAATTAGCGGATGGATTAATTTTATATAATTGTAACCGATTTATCCAAAGGTTATTTTGATCTGCTATAGCTTTATCATAGCCTTGTTTTATTAATTTATAATCTGTTTCGATGAATTGGTATTTTCTTTGGTTAAAAAAACCGCCAACTTTAAATTTTCGCTCGACGTTGTTATAGCCATAGATAAAAATCGGATGAAAAAAAGGGCCTTTTTTATAACCCGGAGATTCGGGTATTACGGATTCATCTATATTCAGATGAACATAGTAGCCTGTATCAATTGATTCTCTAATGAAATCCAAAATATCTATTTGAAGCACACTTAGCATATCTCTTTGCAAGATTTGACTAGTTGTCGTGAGATGAGGGTTATAATGGTATGCGGGATCAAGCGTATAAAAATCGAACCAAATATTACCTTTTTTATAGGGAAGGCTTTTTATTTGGATATAATTGCAATAGAACCATCCTAAGTACTGTTTAGAGCCAGATAACATTGATAAATAAAAAGCATGGTTAGCATACGAAGTTATAGGGGGGCTCTCGACTGGCAAAATATGATGTTGTATTTCAAACACTCCTCTTACCGTTTTAATCCTTCATGTTCAAATCCATTTTGTAATATAATTGTAATCTTAGCTTCAGGTTGGGTTCATCTTCACTGCCTATAATATGAAACATGACCCCCCTTATTATATATTCTCTCTTGTGCCTGCGGCTTCATTCCCGCAGGCATCTTTGTTTTTAACTATAGGTCATATTATTTGCAGTCAGCAGCTGCTTTTACAAACTGTGACGCCTGATCAGTCAGAAGTTCATAGCGCCCTTCCCGTATCCATTCTTTATTAAGCAACTTGCTTCCCATTCCGACCGCACATGCCCCCGCAGCGAAATAATCCTTAATATTCTCTAAATCAACGCCACCCGTTGCAATCATTGGAATATTATCAAGCGGAGCACAGATTTCAGCCAAATAACCGACGCCTAGCGAGGCCATAGGGAAAATTTTCACCGCTTCCGCCCCTACCTTCCTTGCACGCACAATTTCTGTTGGGGTCATGACCCCGGGCCATACTGAAATGCCGTGACTTGCTCCAAATGCGATGACTTCTTCATCCAGATTCGGCGAGATCAGAAAGCTCGCGCCAGCTGCAACAGCCTCTTGCGCCATCTTCACATCACGCACTGTCCCGGCTCCTATTACAGCTCTTCCCTCAAATTTTTCGCGCCAGCGATAAATCGTCTCTGCGGCCTCCTCCGTGTTCATCGTCACTTCCATCAACCGGATGCCGCCTTCAATCAGCGCCAATGCCGCAGCGTCTGCCTCCGCTCCCTTGAATCCTCTAAAAATCGCTACAATTTTATGCTCCAAAAGCATATCCAGCAGTTTACTCACCGTATATTTCCCCTTTCATCCGTTCAAGCTCGTCCGATTTTTTCCGTCTATTTCACATGCAACCGGACCGGCAATTCCCCGTAAGCTTGATTCATACTGCATAGCCTTTTTGTATTCGACATAGCCGCCCTATTTCCTTGCCAGCATGGAGTTGGAAAGCTAATGTTGGAGCCTTAAGAAGCAGAAAGCCCAATCGCGGTCCGAATTGCGTGTCACACCGGATATGCATCTGGGCATATCATGGAACAGGTATAAACACCCAGTTGAGACAAAAGGGAGTATGAACAATGTCTAGATCCCCTATCATTGATACCTCTATCCGAGCAGGCGGATGCGGATGCCGCAGGACAGCATATATCGCACAGCCAACCTCCTGGCAGGCTGCTTATGAGCGTACCCTCCACAGCTTCGGGCCAGGAGCATTCCCAGCACCTCCAGGGCCGGGACCTGTACCCTTTCCTCCAACTCCAGGGCCATTTCCCATCCCTCCAATCCCCGGACCGTTTCCTCTGTGGCCAGGGCCATTCCATCCTGGACCAGGGCCATTCCATCCCGGACCAGGGCCGTTCCATCCCGGACCAGGGCCGTTCCATCCCGGACCAGGGCCGTTCCATCCTGGACCAGGGCCGTTCCATCCCAGGCCTGAAGAGCACTTTAGCGTTGTAAGTAACAGCTATGCCTTTCCTAACAACACACAGGTTTTCCCTGTATAGTTAAGGACGCATAGCCAGAATCAGCGCTTGATTTTAAGAGAAGAAAAGTGCTGCTAGTTAAAGATTCTTACGACCCCAGTTCTCCTGTTAGCCATACACTTAGCTGGCGCCGGCACAAGTTCTCGAATAAGCAAAGAACCAAAGCGTGTATAAGTCCTTCAAACAATGACTTATACACGCTTTGGTTACAAATGTCCAAAATGAAACGAAAGAAACGGAAGGAGGTAGCCGGAGTGTGAAAGGATTCTAGAGAAGCGAAGCGTTCGCCTTTGTTCCCGGATTTCCCCTATTACGACCATTCATTCAAGAAATCCGGGAACAACAGCGATCGGAAGAACCTTTCACACGCACGCCTTGCCTGACTTCCTTTCGTTCAACTTATATAGTTATTCGCGTTAACCAATTCTTCCTTCTGCTCCTTTAGCCGTTTCATTACATCATTCGCACCCCGGCCAAAGTAATCATGCAGAAGTGTGTACTCCTGGAACAGCTTTTCATAGCGCGCTACATTCTCAGGAATTGGCTTGAAGGTCTCCTCCTGTACACGCGCCATATTTCTGGCAGCATCTACAATACTGTCATAGCCGCCTTGGGCGGCACCCGCAGCCACTGCGCCAAACATCGCCGCGCCCAAAGCAGGCGTCTGCTTCGAAGCAGCTACTTTTATCTCGCGGTTTGTGACATCGGCGTAGATTTGCATGAGCAAGCGGTTTTTCTGAGGCAGTCCGCCGCAAGCATACAATTCTTTCACGTGGACGCCGCTATTATGGAATGCATCGACAATCTTGCGCGTGCCAAAAGCAGTAGCTTCCAGAAGCGCCCGATAAATTTCCTCCGGCTTAGTCAGCAGCGTATAGCCAATCATCACACCTGTCAGGTCCGTATCCACGAGTACGGAGCGATTGCCGTTCCACCAGTCCAGCGCAAGCAGACCGGACTCGCCAACCTGCAACCGGGAAGCTCTACGTTCCAGCCACTCATGCACACTGATGCCCTCTTCACGAGCACCTTCGGTTACATAAGCAGGCACAGCATGCTCTACATACCACTCAAAAATATCCCCAACAGCCGATTGTCCGGCCTCGTAACCATAATACCCCGGGATAATGCCGTCTTCGACAACCCCGCACATCCCCTCAACTTCCTTCTCTTCAGTTCCGAGCAGCATATGACAAATGGAGGTTCCCATGGCCATAACCAGCTTGCCCGGCTCGACAACGCCAACACCAGGAACAGCTGCGTGCGCATCCACATTTCCTACCGCGACCGCAGTTCCGGCAAGAAGTCCCATTTTGACTGCAAATTCTGGAGTTAACCCCCCCGCTTTAGTACCCAGCGGCAGCACCTCGCCTCGCAGCTTGGTCGCAGTAAGCTCTTCAAGACGGGGATCGAGCGATGCAAAAAAGGCGTTGTCCGGGTATCCTTCCTGCTTATGCCAAATCGCCTTATAGCCGGCTGTGCAACTGTTGCGTACAAGATTTCCTGTCATTTGCCCGACAACCCAATCTGTTGCCTCCACAAAAAGGTCAGCGGCCTCGTACATCTCAGGCGCTTCATCCAAAATCTGCCACACCTTGGCAATCATCCACTCAGATGAAATTTTCCCTCCGTAGCGGGGAAGGAATCTTTCACCCCTTTTAGCAGCGGTTTCATTAATGAGGTTCGCTTCCTCCTGCGCGGCATGATGCTTCCACAATTTAAGCCAGCTGTGCGGGTTGCGCTTGTGGGCCTCATGGAAGCATAATGGTACAGCCTGTTCATCAATCGGCAGCATCGTACAGGCCGTAAAATCGATCCCGATGCCGATGACATCCGCCGGATCAATACCCGTCGCCTTCATGACTGCGGGAACCGAAGTCTCCAGCACTTCAATATAATCTGCAGGATGCTGAAGAGCCCAATCTGCTCCCAACTTGATTTCAAGCCCTGGCAGTTCCTTGTCAATAACATGATGGCGGTATGGGGTAACGTGATCAGCCAGCTCCGCTCCGTTGCTTAGGTCGACCAGTACTGCCCGCCCCGATTGCGTCCCATAATCGATTCCAATCGCATATTTCTTATTCATCTGTGACTGATCTCCTCTCAGGATTTCTGACCGTAATAGGCATTTGCACCATGCTTGCGCAAATAGTGGCGGTCAAGCAGATGCTGGCTCATCGCGTTAACCTGCGGATTCAATTGGACCGTATGGAGCATCATCTTCGCTACCTCTTCCAATACAACCGCATTATGCACGGCATTCCCAGGGTCCTTGCCCCAGCAGAATGGCGCATGACTGTTTACCAGTACGGAAGGAACCAAATTCGGGTCGATCTGACGTTCCCGGAACGTTTCAACAATGACATTCCCGGTCTCGAGCTCATATGCCCCTTTGATTTCTTCCTCTGTCATGGGACGTGTACAAGGCACTTCCCCGTAAAAATAGTCTCCATGCGTCGTGCCCAGAGGCAGAACACCCCGCCCTGCCTGAGCAAAGCTCGTAGCCCATGGAGAATGGGTATGGACAACTCCTCCGATATTTTCAAACGACTTGTACAGTACAACATGTGTGGCTGTGTCCGAGGAAGGCCGATAATCCCCTTCTACTACGCGACCTTCAAGATCGACAACAACCATCTGATCAGCCTTCAATTCATCATAAGGCACACCGCTCGGCTTAATGACGACAAGGCCGCTTTCCCGGTCGATCCCGCTTACATTGCCCCATGTGAACGTAACCAGTCCGTACTTGGGCAGATCCATATTTGCTTCCCAAACCGATTGTTTCAAAGCTTCCAGCATTGTCAGCAGCTCCTTTGTTGGTTCAAGCGCTTTATAGACCTATTATAAGTTGTACGTACAAGTATGTCACGCATTATTTTATACTTCTTGTAGAACTCCTGATAACCAGCCGCGGCTCATAGACGATATCTCTGGTCAGATTTCCACCGTTGCTCTGCTTTTCAATGAGCTGATACAACATTCTCACGGCCTGCTCCCCCATCTCGATCTTAGGATGAGCAATCGTGGTCAGCTTCACCTCTGTAGCCGTTGCCAGATTGGAGTCATCGTATCCTACAATAGACAAATCTTCAGGGACATTCAGTCCCTTCTGGCGAATGACATCCAGCAGACGGACGGCAAGCTGGTCATTGTAGCACACAATTGCCGTCGGGCGCTCCTGCTGTTCCCGATTAAGCAACGCAGCCAGCGCTTCAAGCGGCTTGTCATCCTTCTCCTCCGTGGAGTATCGCAGCAGAAGCTCCGGGTCAAGCGGCAGCTGGCGTTCCCTGTAAGCACGTCGGAATCCGCGCATGCGGTGAACTCCCTGATTGTCATCCGTCTTGAAGAAGCCCGCAATTCGTGAATGCCCGAGCTCCAGCAGGTGGGCTGCTGCCATATAACCCCCCAGTTCATCATCCATCCGGAGTACCGGAGCATCCACATCGCTATACCGTTCATTCAGCATAATATATGGGATATTCTGGGCCTCAAGCGCGAGAAAAAATCTGAAGTTCGGATTGCCTTCCGAACTCTTGGTCGGTTCTATAATCAGACCGTCAAGCGGCTCCCGAAGCATCGACTCCAGATTTTCACGCTCCTTTTCCTTTTCATTATCCGTACTCGCCAGAAGCAGCCGCGCGCCAAGGCTACGCACTTCCGACTCCACCCCGCGGACAATCATCGGGAAGATATAATCCGAGATATGGGTTGTAATCAGCCCTACCGTCAATCCTCCAGAGACACTGGTTCGTTGCGCCTCAGTGGAAGGCTCCGCTACAAAAGTACCTTTGCCCTGCACACGGTAGAGCCTTCCCTCTTGTTCCAATTCCCCGAGCGATTGACGCACCGTCTGGCGGCTCATGCCAAACCGCTCGGCGATTTCATTTTCCGAAGGCAGCTTGTCATGCGGTCTAAATTGCATCGTCGTGATCCATGACAATATCTCGCGCTTTAATAACATATATTTGGGCGTTGGCTGGCTCAAGACGCACCTCGTTTTCATAGTTTTTGCTATCTGTCCCTATACTATCATAAATCCTTACTTGTATGTACATTTCAACATAAACAAGAAAGCACACCAGTCTTCCGATTAGTCAGCACATAAATATAACGGCTTTGCTGTCCTTTGGCGGGCAGTAGTTTCGTTTGGCACACAAAAATAGGCCAACCAGTAGTTTCTGGCTGACCTAATAATACGAAAAGTGCCCTAGCCAAACAGCTACGACACTTGAATAATGTTACCTGTTATTAGGCTACATCGTAGCCTTGGTCTTCAATTGCAGCCTTGATTTGATCCAGGCTCACTTTGCTTTCATCAAAGGAAACCTTGACTTTGTTGTCGGCCAAATCCACTTTTCCCTGAACGCCTAGCGGCTGTAATGCGCCCTCAACGGCCTTCACGCAGTGATTACAAGACATTCCTGCAACCTGTAAAGTAACTTCTTTCATTTAAATCCTCTCCTTTATATATTAAATACCCACCTGTTTTAATGGCTCAAAACCAAAACTAGTGGTTGCCCTCTAGTAAGGAGGGAACGCTGCGTGGCAGAGGATTCTTCCGATCGCTGTTAAAGCCCGATTCCTTTATAGGATAGAGACTAGCAGGGGGAATCGAGCTTTAAAGGCGACCACGTTCGTTTCTCCAGAATTCCTCTGCCCCTTCACTGTTCTCTCCTCTATGTCAACCACTAATTTTAGGTTGAGCCATTTTAATTTTAATAGTGTAGTCAATTTACTACTCTACCCTTGTAATGTATAAAAACGATGGGGACGGTTGAGGCTTGCGCCATCAAATCCATCCCAGCCGGTTCATGTTTCGATATTGCCCGCGAATTACTTGAGCAGTTTGTTGATCGTCTTGAGCAGTTCATCCAGAACATCCTTGTCGCCTTCCTCGATGCGCTCAACCACACAGCTCTTCATATGACCTTCAAGCAGCAGCTTGCCTACGCCATTGAGCGCAGACTGTACAGCCGCAATCTGATTCAACACATCGTCGCAGTAGGTTTGACGCTCGATCATGCCTTTAATGCCGCGAACCTGGCCCTCAATCCGATTCAGACGGGCTATCAAACTGGCCTGAAACTTCTCGGAATGATGACTTTTGCGCTCGCTGCCTTCATCAACCGCACAATGCGGATCACTCACCTGACTGTCCGTAGACGACAGTGGAATCAACTTGTTATCCATGAGCCTCACATCCCCTTCCTGCCAAGCGTAAACAACACTGCCGCCCTTCGACGGACAACAGCTTCGTTCCGCGCAGTAATAGACTTGCCGAAGATCGCCTCCGGCTTATCCAGCCATGTCGGATGCATTCATTTTAACATACCCCCTCCCTGTATGCAAGATATATGAATTGAATATCTTGCTGCAGAAGTGGCGTTTTGACTTCTGAATTGTTACAATGCAACCAGCAGCCTATAGCCGTTATTTGCAACGCCATACCTAGGGGGAGATTAATGATGCTGTATACTGAAAACTTGCGCACCTCGCGCAGAGATGAAATGATTGATATTACCCGGCAAGTCCACTCTGCTGTACAAGCCTCCGGTATTCGGGGAGGTATCGCCTTGATTTATTGTCCGCACACGACTGCAGGAATTACAATCCAGGAAAATGCAGACCCGGATGTCAAGCGTGATGTGCTCATGCGCCTGGATGAACTATATCCATGGGAGCACCCCAAATATCGCCATGCCGAAGGCAACACAGCCTCACATCTGAAAGCTATTACAACAGGCAGCTCGCAGACGGTCATTATTCATGAAGGCAAGTTGCTGCTTGGGCGCTGGCAAGGTATTTATTTCTGCGAATTTGACGGACCTCGCACAAGAGAATTTCATATTAAGCTCCAGTAATTCGTTCATCCATCTCACGCCCTTAACGACTGTTTCTGCGACAAGCAGAGTCAGCCGCTAAGGGTGTGAATGCTTCTAAGAACTTCCTGTGCCAGATAGAAAAGAAAAGTCCACATCCTCTGGACTTGACAATCTCGTCATTATTTATAATAATTATAAAAAAGGAATTAATATATTTAATTTCCCCATTTATAAGGAGGTCATACCATGAGCAATCCAACTATTCATCATGTTCTGAACCGTCAAATTGCCAGCTGGAGCGTACTGTATGTCAAGCTCCACCACTATCATTGGTACGTAAACGGACCGCAATTTTTCACACTGCACGCCAAGTTTCAGGAGCTTTACGAGGAAGCCGCCCTCCATGTCGATGAACTTGCAGAACGCTTGCTAGCGCTTCAGGGCAAACCTCTTGCACGTATGAGCGAATACCTGGCGGCAGCCAGTGTGGAAGAGGCCAAAAACGGCCAAACCGCAGAGCAAATGGTGGATACTCTGATTCAGGACTACACCGTGCTGATTGCAGAGCTCAAGGAAGGAATGGCAGCGGCGCAGGAGCAAAATGACGAAACGACCGCCGATCTGCTGCTTGCGATCCATACCGGGCTGGAGAAGCATGTCTGGATGCTGAAAGCATTCAACGGCCGCTAAGAGCATCTTCCCGGAATACAAAATCCCCGTGCTGCAAGGAGAATAACCTCCTATAGCCCGGGGATTTTATTATTTCTTCTGGCTAGCAATCTGCTCGGCCAACTCGTTCAAATAGGTCCACCTTTCAAGCAATTCATTCAGCTTCGATTCCAGCTCGTTTTGCTTATGAACCAACTCCTGCAGCCGGACAGAATCGCTTGCGGCCTCCACCATCTGTTCAGCTACAACCGCCAGTTCTCCTTCAGTGGCGGCGATCCAGTCATCAATTTGCTCAAAATCTTTCTGGTCTTTGTAGCTCATCCGCAGCGTCTTCTCCTTCTGTCCGCTTTGCTGTACAGCGGCCGAAGCGCCCGATGAAGCAGGCCGGCTTTCTTCCTGCTGAACCTTGGCAATTACCGCAGCCTGCTGACTGGCGGCTGCCGACTGCTCCTGATAATCGGTGTAGTTGCCGACATAAAGCTTCACCCGTCCGTCCCCTTCAAAGGCGGCAATCCGTTCGGCGGTGCGGTCCAGGAAGTAGCGGTCATGGGAGACAATTATGACGACGCCAGGGAACTCGTCGAGGTAATCCTCAAGCACGGTCAGCGTTGCAATATCCAGATCATTGGTGGGTTCGTCCAGCAAAAGCACATTCGGAGCCGACATGAGTACGCGAAGCAGTTGAAGGCGGCGCTTCTCACCGCCGGACAGCTTGGCAATCGGCGTCCACTGCATGGTAGAAGAGAACAGGAAGCGCTCCAGCATCTGTCCGGCCGAGATCAGTTCTCCCTCGGCTGTCCGTACCTGCTCCGCTCCTTCGCGGATATATTCAATGACGCGCAACTGCTCGTCCATCTCCTCATGCTCTTGTGAGAACCAACCGAGCTTCACCGTCGAACCAAGCACCACTGTGCCCGAATCTGGCTCAATGTTGCCAGCGATCATTTTCAGCAGAGTCGATTTGCCGCTGCCGTTGCGACCGACAATCCCCAGCCTGTCGCCAGGGACAGCAATGTAGCTCCAATCCTCAATCAGCGCTTTACTGCCGTAGCCTTTGCGAACATGCTCAATCTCAATGATTTTTTTGCCCAGCCGCTGAGATGCCACTGACACCGCCAACTTGTCCCCGTTGCGCTCAGGTGCGGCATCTTTGAGCTGCTCAAACCGGTCAATACGCGCCTTTTGCTTGGTCGTACGGGCCTTGGCGCCGCGCCGAATCCAGGCAAGCTCGTTGCGGAGCAAATTTTGCCGTTTGGCTTCGGATGCCGCTTCGCGCTCCTCACGCTCCAGCTTCAATTCCAGAAATCTGCTGTAGTTCGCGGTATAGAAATAAGCCCGTCCTTTATCAAGCTCCATAACCCTGTTGCTGACCCGGTCAAGAAAATAGCGGTCATGCGTGATCATCAGCAGCGCACCCTTGCGCTTTTGCAGCATCCCTTCCAGCCAAAAGACGGATTCGTTGTCGATATGGTTGGTCGGCTCATCCAGAATCAGCACATCCGACGGCTGAATGAGCGCTGCCGCCATCGCGACACGCTTGCGCTGTCCGCCGGACAATGTACCAAGTTTGGCGTCAAATCCTGTAATGCCAAGCTTCGTCAGCGCGGTCTTGGCGTCACTCTCCAACTGCCACGCGCCCAGTTCATCCATTCTGGCATTTGCTGCTACGAGCCGCTCTTGCAAGACAGCATCTCCCGGCCTAAGCTCCAATGCTGTCAATGCCTCCTGATAGGTTCTGAGCGCTGTCATCTCATCCGAGCTACCCTGATATAGATGCTCCAGCACCTTCATTTCCGGGTCAAAAAGCGGACTCTGCGACAACATCTGAACGCGTACGCGATTGCCTGTTGCCACCCGTCCGCTATCCGGCGTCTCCAGACCAGCAACCACCTTCAAGAAGGTGGACTTACCGGTTCCGTTGACTCCGATAATTCCCATTTTGTCGCCTTCCTCCAAACCGAACGATACATCCTCAAACAACACTTTTTCCCCGTAGGTTTTCGTTACATGTTCAACTGACAGCAGATTCATTGGCACGTAGATCCCTTCGCTAAGCTTGTATAAGCACATCCATAATATCGATAGCCCTATTGTAGCATACAATCGGTTTTAGCGCCGAAGTGCAGCGGTCCAAACTCCTTGACTGTTGGCCAAAATAAAAAAGGATTTCCGGCGTGCGAAACCGGAAATCCTCTCTTATTGCTGCTTTTTACCCGCAAACGACGGTACTTCTTCCTGAGCATAGAACATGCGCAGCTTCCGCTCAGCCTCCAGATGACTGGCTTTGAGAACCAGGTCCGCTTTATACGGTTTCGCGGCGCTTGCTTGCTTCCTCTTGTCTAACGCACGTGTAATAATCTCATACAGCATTCCCATATCAACACCGCCTTAGACTAGTGATTCAACAAAACGCTTTCCATATTGGATACATTCCTGTTTTTCATCAGCTGATGGGCTCAATTCGATTTTCAAGCCATCCAACACTTTTTCTCCGCCACGCTCAACCAGTTTCTCAATAAGAATATCGACCGCAGCCCCAAACACAGGATATGAAGAATCGGCAGAGCCGAACACGGCTATTTTCCGTCCCTCCAGACTGATCTCATCCATTTCGTCATAGAAATCCAGAAATTCATCCGGGAGTTCCCCGTCCCCCCATGTATAAGCGCCAAGCAAAATACCGTCGTACACTTCCAATTCGCTGGCGTTTGTGTCCATAACTTCTTTCACAACAGGCTCAACCCCTGATTGACGAATTCCTGCCGTTATGGCATCAGCCATCTCCTCTGTATTCCCCGACATGCTCGCAAACACCACAATAATTTTAGACAAATGTTTCCCTCCATATCTGTTCATTTCACCGCAGGCCTTGCCTACATTCATTCAACTTTATAACCAGGAAAAAGGCTGATTTTAAGATCGGACTCGCTATGGTCGGACTGTTGTTCATCCGGGTACAGGGTGAGCAATAGCCGCAAATAGTCTTCAGACTGCACAATCGTCCTGCGCGAGGGGATGAGCCGCTTCGTTTGCCCCGTTAGCAGCGAATGAATCTCGATTCGCTCAGGCAGCGTGGAGAAGGCGCTGCTGCAAAATACCGCTGCAAAGTGACAGAAGGCATTCATGAGTTCGTCATCGTCATTGACAACATATTTATGGACGATATAGCCCGTATCCGCTCTGTCGCCCTCTTCGGATACAGCGGTCACAAGCTGAAAAATCATCGACAGCTTTCGTCTCAAGACCGGATGAAAAGATTCCCATTGTTCAAACAACAGCAGCGGCTCCGACCTCCCATGCTCTCGGAGAAATACCATGAGTTCTGCCGCAAGCCGTTCCCTTACCTGAATATAATGTTCCTTGGATTCAAACACGCTCACCCGCTTCGTCCACCTTCGCTCCAGCAGGACGGGAATGACAGACCGGGTTCTGACCGCCGCAGGGAGCATGAAAAAATCATTGATCGTATGGTTGAGCGCGTATTGGGAGAGCTGCCGCCAGTCAAGCTGCGCCTTCTTATGTCTGCCCTGCCCCACCACCTGCACGCTTGAATTGCGCAGCAGTTCCTCCAGTATGTAATCCATAATCGGTTTCGTCATCATGTCGGCAGCCATCCCTTTACTGACCGACCATCTGAACGCCCTGAAACAAAGTAGCCAGATACAAGCTTCCTTCGTCCGCGTCAATATCGGTTACCGGACAGCCCAGTTTTACCGAAATCAGCGAAATCCGGTTATGAATAACCGTTAGACGGTACAGCCCTCTGTCACAACAGAGGAAGACATGACTCCCTGTACTTACTACAGAGAACAGAAATAGATTGGAAAATCTGAACGTTTCAAAGCCGCCACGTCCATTTCCCTGAACGAACTCCCCTTTGTCCGTCACGCCGATAATTCGCCTGTTGAACAATGCAAGAGACGTGACGGCTGCGCCAATCTTCAAATCCATCCACGAATCCGCAAGCCGGTCATATACAGACAGTCCCTGCTCCATTCCCAATATAATGAACTGGGGCAAATACAAAAAGTCATAGACGATTGCGTTGGGATAGGCCAGGTTATGCCAGTGGTCCCTCATCCCGGTCCATAAACCGAATTGCGTAGCCGCTAGCGATGTTCTCCCAATCCGCTTGTATTGGTAACAGTCGATTGACAATGTGGATGGCTCCCACTGCTCATCCATAAAATAAAACAAGCCGTTATTTGTACATGCCAACAGATGCTCCTCCTGCACATACAGGCGGTTCACATGCGTTTCAGGCGGCAACCCGGCGTCCGCGTTCTCCCAGTTGCCCGATTTATATTTTCGCATTACACCCCGGCCCATGGACGCCGCGATCAATGTATCCTCACCAAATACCTTCACAGATGAAAAATGAAATAAGTGCCAATCCTTTTGAGCAGGCGAATTCTCTGACAAAGCCGCCCCTCCTTCCAATCCGTTCATGACTTTCAATTTAAATAATAATGATAATGATTATCAGTGTCAATATATTTATTTAAATCAGACTTCTTCGTACGGAAATGTTGGAGAACAACCAAAAAACCGGAACTGCCGTAAAGCCAAGTTCCGGAATCAAAGATATGGGGGGACAATTCTAGCGGGGAGTTGTGGGCGGCGCCCCGATCAGTTTCTCAATTTGTGAACAGATTTCATGCTGCCACACGCTGTCTCCTGTCATGGATGCCAGTAAAGAAATGTTGCGCAGATGGGCCAGTTCACGGCAATATGAGGCATTGACAGCCATACAATGCTCCATATCCATTGCCTCCTGATCGGTCAGTTCACGCGTACTCTTCAAGGTCCACAATTCGGCAAGACGCTCATGAATCGGCAATATAGCCACCTTGCTCCCCCCTTTCCTTCATAGTATTACCAAAAGCATCTGGATGTAACAGTTATTCAGCCTGATCATGGATTCTTTTGCTTAAATCAGGTATGATAGCATCAAATCCTGGCAGCTTAGAGTGCTGTCAATTAGCCCATACAAAATGGAGGCACCACTTGGAAATGAAATTAAGGCTCAAAAAATATTCCAGCCGCATCACGCCCACTCAGTTTATTGCGCTCGGTTACCTGGCCGCGGTGATTCTGTCGACAGTGGTGCTGCGGCTTCCGATCAGTTGGCAGGAGGGGGCAAGTCTCTCCTGGATGGACGCGCTGTTCACAGCGACAAGCGCAGTCAGCGTAACGGGATTAACGGTCGTTAATACGGGGGAAACCTTCAGTGAATTCGGCAAAATTGCGCTGCTGTGCATGTTTCAACTCGGCGGAATCGGCATTATGACACTCGGGGTGTTCCTGTGGCTGATTCTGGGCCGAAATATTAGCCTCTCCTACCGAAAACTCATTATGGTAGACCAAAACCGCAATAACCTGTCCGGTCTTGTTCAACTGTTGAAGCTCGTATTTATTCTCACGTTGATTATAGAGGGCGTCGGCGCGCTCATTCTGACGATCTATTTTAAACTGGCGGGTGTGTATAGTGATTGGCTGACAAGCTTTGTCCACAGCGCTTTCCATTCCATCTCGGCCTTCACCAACTCCGGTTTTGATATTTACGGGGATTCGCTAACGACTTTCTCCGGCGATTATATGTTGCAAATCATCACGATGCTGCTGGTATTGCTGGGCGCAATCGGGTTTCCGGTATTGATAGAGCTTTACCAGTACATTACAAGCAAAAACAACCATTACCGCTTTTCTTTGTATACCAAAGTAACCGGGATTATGTTTCTCTCCTTGATCATTGCCGGGGCTATGGGCATTTGGCTGCTGGAGCAGGATTTCTATTTTGCCTCACTGAGCTGGCATGAGAAGCTGTTCTACTCGCTTTTTAATTCCGTATCGACTCGCAGTGCGGGCTTTTACACGATGGATATCAATGATTTCAGTAATCCGACCCAGATCCTGCTCTCCGCTTTGATGTTTATCGGAGCCAGCCCATCCAGCGTGGGGGGCGGTATCCGCACGACCACATTTGCAGTGATTTTGCTTACGCTGATTCATTACGCGGCGGGGCGCAGCGAAGTAAGAGTGTTCCGGAGAACGATCAAACAGGAGGACATTATCAAGAGCTTCGTTGTATTTGCAGCGGCGGCAATAATTGTCGTTGTCAGTACGATGTTGCTGTCCTATACTGAACATTCACATCTGCCGCTTATCTCGATCATTTTCGAAATCTGTTCGGCATTCGGGACAAGCGGGTTGTCGATGGGGATTACCGGGGAGTTGTCTACTGAAGGCAAATGGGTGCTTATGATCATCATGTTCATCGGACGGCTCGGCGTATTGTCCCTGCTGTTCATTTTCCGCACCAACAAGCGCAAGCAAAATTACCACTACCCGAAAGAAGATATCATAATTGGATAGGAAAAGGCCTCTTCCATGGTCACCAAAATGCATACGGTGATCATGGAGGAGGCCTTTCTTTGATCAAGCAGGAAACATCTTGCTGTCCTTTGACGGACAAATGCTTCATTCCGCGGAGAAAGAAAAGCTAATTATAAAGTAGACCGGACTGTCAGGACATCCACCTTATTGACCTGCCGGAGGATTGACTTGATTACCCTCTGTACGATCTGTCTGATCACCTTGCGCATTATCCGGGTCACCGGAGCTGTTCTCGTGCTTCTTCTTCGTCGGATTCTTAGGCGTACCGGTCAATCCGACCTCATCATCATAGGCGTCAAAAATTTTGCGGGCAATCGGCGCTGCCCCGAAGCTGCCATAGCCGCCATCCGGCACAACTACCGCTACGGCAAGCACCGGATCATTGGCGGGCGCGTAGGCGATGAACACCGCATTCTCCACGCGCTTGCGCTTACCAACGTCCTGCTGCGATGTCCCGGTCTTCCGGTTGAAGCTGTAAGGGAAACCTTCGAAGCCCTGCGCCGAAACCTGGGACATCCCTCTCTCGACAACATCCCAGTAAGTGCCTGGAATATCCACTTCATTGAGCACTTCGGGCTTGTAGCCTTGCACCAGATTCCCTTTCGCATCACGAATTTCATTCACAAATTGCGGCTTCATCCGCTTCCCGCGGTTAGCCAGCATTGTAGTGTACTGAGCCAATTGCAGTGCCGTATAACGCCCCTGCTGACCGAAGGATGAGAAAACAAGAGCCGCCTGGGCACTTCCGCTTGATTCGCTGAAGTAGTCTTTGACACCCCTGGATTCGTTCGGCAGCCCGCTGCCAGTCAGTACGCCAAGTCCGAACTCTTCCATATAGCGATCCCAAATTTCAAGCCCTTCATTGCCAGGTTTCATAAACAACTTGTTGCCGATCAGCTCCGCCATGAAGGCATTCGAGGACTTGGAAATCGCTTGCCAAGGCTGCAGCGGTCCATTCGCTACGTTGCTCGCATTCGATACGCTCGTCTTGTGACCTTCACGGCCAAAGTAGAAGGCTCCGCGGTCATAGTATGTCGTCTGTGGCGTAAACAGCTTCTCGTTCAAGCCGAGAAGTACGGTAAGCGGTTTTTGAGTTGAACCGAGATAGACCAGCGACGAAGGATGATTCGGCACTTCCTTGGGGTCTTCATAATAAGGCATCGATGTCCGAATGGTTCCATTATTAATAAAATACTGCAAGTATTGCGAGGTTTCCTGACTAATCGGCCCCTGCCATACATTCGGATCGTAATCTGGCATGCTTGCCATAGCTACAACCTTGCCCGTCTTGACTTCCATCGCCACAGCATAACCGGTCCTCGCGTACTTCGCACGCTCTCTCGGGTTGGAGGAATTGCGAATCTTCTCCAGATGCTCCATGATGGCGTCCTCTGTGCGCAACTGGACATTTTTATCAATGGTCAAAAAGAGGTTGTTGCCCTTCTCTGGCACAGTCAGTTCCATAGGACCGATAATGCGGCTCATGCTGTCCACCGGATATTTCTTAACGCCGTTCTTGCCTCTAAGCTCATCCTGATACATCAGCTCCAGACCGTCGTAGCCGACCTTTTCCTTGTCCAGATACTGATCGACAGGGTCGCGGTTGGAGTTGTCCTGCTTGATTTCCTGATATTTTCGAATGCCATTCTCATTCTGATACAACGAGTTGAAGCCTTTCATATAACCCACCAGTTGCACGGCAATTGTATCCTTGCTGTAATGACGGATGCTTTCTTCAATAATGTCTACTCCTACATAGCGGTCGCTGTTCTCCATAAAGTAGGCGATTTCTTTTTCGTTAATTCCGGCTTTGATTCGCCGCGGCTCAAACACGTAGCTTAATCTCCCCCTGATATCCATCATTTCGAAGATACTGTCGGCGGTAAGCTGCGGGGCATCGGTATCGTCCCCAAGCTTTTCGAAAGTTTCAGCCAAATGCTGCGCCAGTTCTCTGGCATCATCCTCTTTCGTATTGGGCTGTATCGTATAATAAAGGGATTGAGTCGAAGTGGAGTAAGCAATCGGCTCCCCGTTGAGATCATATATGTTTCCCCGAATCGGCGGGATTTTGACGTACACATTCCCGATGCGGGCTACCTTCTCCCTAAGTTCTGGACCTTCAACGAATTGAAGGACTGCCAAACGTAAGATGAGGACTGAAAACACAACAAAAGTGAGAAAAAAGAAGATATTCAACCGGAAGGAAAATCGGCGCCTGTTGGCGATTTCACGTTTCTTCTGCTCCTCCGAGCGTAATGGCTGCATGCTTGAAAGCCCCTCTCCTGCCCTAAAACATTGTTCATTCAAATAGACTATTTTTAATCAGTGCTTGACTTCTTTAGAACTTGAACGGATGATTTCGAATAGCGCCGCCATGTTTCCCTTGCCTTATGCAGCGAGGGGAAACGTTAATGCCTACATCATATCTATATCTATTATAAAATAAATAAGTCTGACATCCAACCCTGATTCAGATACCTCCAACACAAAAAAAGCAGGCCGGGACACGATCATCCCGGACCTGCATATTACGTTTCAAGCCTAATCGGCGCTCCGAATGAACAATCAGCTCTTGGCTGCCTTATAGGCTGCAATATATTGAGCTGCACGCTCGGCGATCAACGAGTAATCCCTTTTCTTGACCGCAGCGGCTGTCAAATCCGAACCGATTCCGACAGCTACAGCACCTGCTTTGATCCACTCTCCCAAATTATCGAGCGAGACACCGCCGGTAGGCATAATGTTTGCCTGCGGCACAGGGCCTTTGATCGCCTTGATCATGGCCGGCGAGTACAGATTGCCCGGGAACAGCTTCACAATGTCAACGCCAAGTTCAAGCGCTTCCTGAATTTCCTTAACTGTCATTACACCGGGCATAGCAGGGACACGATAGCGGTTGCAAAGCGTCACAGTAGCCGGATTCAGTGAAGGGCCGACAACGAATTCCGCTCCGCTCAGGATAGCGGCACGGGCTGTTTCGGGGTCAAGCACAGTACCCACACCAATAATCGCATAGGTTGACGGATCGCTTGAGGTGCTGGAATATTTAGCAGCCAGTTGTTCAATTGCCCGTAGAGCAAATGGAACTGTCATTGTAATCTCGATGACTTTGATACCCCCGGCAATCGACTGCTCGGCCATTTCGACAACCTCTTCCCAGGTGTCTCCCCGGAGCACTGCGACGACGCCTTCATCCACAATTTGTTGAACAAGTCTTAATTTCTTCATCGTTAATCCTCCCTGATGATGTGCTTGGACATGACCTGATTATAGCCCAGTAAATGGGAGAAGGGAAGGGAAATAAGCTCACACAACCCCCGGTCACCGTTCAAGCCAAGCAGCAGCAAGCCGCTCAATGCCATCACCAATCTGCTGTGCGGTCAGGCCTCCATAGCCAAGCATTACCGTAGAAGACGGAGCGCGGGCCGGATCAAGAGCATAAACCGAGGTAGGGTAGACTCTTACCCCTGCCTGCCCGGCTGAGCGGATCATGTCCATCTCATCCCGCTTCAAAGATAGATGAAGCAAAATGTGCAGCCCTGAACTAGCCCCGATGATTTCTGCCTGATCTCCCATCAGCCTGCGAATATGCCCCAGCAAAACCTGCTGCTTGTTCTGGTACAGGGTCCGCATTTTGCGAATGTGGCGGGACAGTTCCCCTGATTTCATGAAATGGTACAGCGTATGCTGGAAAATCGGTGACGCCAGCTGGTCATAGGTATGACCACGACTGTAAAACCGCTGGAGCAGCGGGAACGGGAGTACCATATAGCTGAGGCGCAGGGACGGTATCAAAATTTTCGAGAAGGTGCCGACATAAATTACCCTCCCATGCTCATCCATACTTTGCAGAGATGGGATCGGACGACCGCCATAGCGGAATTCCCCATCATAATCATTTTCAATGATATACCCTCCTGTCTGCTGCGCCCATTGGAGAAGTTCCATTCTTTTGCCTGCTGACAGCGTCATGCCGAAGGGAAATTGATGGGATGGAGTTACATATACCGCCTGAGCCCCGCTTTGCCTGACATCTTCAATGCTGACGCCGTCCTTCTCCAACCGCAGCGGAACGCACGGGTAGCGGAATCGTCCAAGCAGCGCTTTCACCCCATCATTGACCGCTTCCTCCGCCGCAATCCGGTTCACATCTTCCGCCAGCAGTTGGAACAGCAGATCCAGAGAATGATACGTTCCCGCACCAACTATAATTTGCGAAGGCAAGCAGCGCACGCCGCGAGTTTGATGCAAATAAGCAGCAATCTCCTCCCGCAGCTCCGCCTCTCCCTGCAGCTCACCGTAGAGCAGCAGACGGCCGCCCTCCTGCCGGATGCAGCGATTCATCCATTTTTTCCATTTTGAAAGAGGGAATTGCTCAATATCTACGCTGCCGTATCCAAAGTCATAGGCAAGCTGTTCATGGTGAGGCGCATGATACGCTCTCGGCGGAAGCGGTGACAGTGCGGGAGCAGCCGCTCTGCCACTGTCACCTTCGATTCCGTCTGTATTCAGTACAGCAGCGAAATAGCCGCTGCGCGGCCTGCTTTCGATAAATCCCTCGGCAAGAAGCTGCTCATATGCCAGAGCGACCGGTGTCCGACTTAGCTGCAAATGTCCTGCCAGCGTCCGTATGGAGGGCAGTCTTTTACCGGAGGGGATATTGCCCTTGAGCAATTCTTCTCGCAAATAACGGTATAGCTGCATAAATAACGGCTCTGCCCCATCCTCTTGCAGGGAAGGCGTAATCTCGAGCATTGATGATCCCTTCTTTAACTGTCATTTGATTTATTTCATTTCTGTACATTTTTATAATGTCAATTATCTGCTAGTATGATCTTAACATTAAGACTGGCCGGCCGCCATTACCTTATTTCAGCGGGAGGAAATTGCCATGAACTACGTACTGCCTCATATTGACAAGCTTGAGCCCTATAAATCCGGCATAATGCCGAAAGATCATGAACGGGCGATCCGTCTCCATCTGAACGAGAGTCCCTATCCGCCTTCCCCGGAGGTCTTAGCTGCGTTGCAGCATACATCCGCCGAAGTATTGCACCGCTACCCGGACCCGCAATGCACAGAGCTAAGGCAAGCATTGGCCGATTTCTACCAGGTAGAGAGCAGCCAGGTGTTTTGCAGCAACGGCTCCAGCGAGCTGATCGGTCTCTTGTTCCGAACTTTGATCGGCGAGCACCGGCGTGTTGCCATTCCGTATCCTTCCTTTGCCTTGTATGAGAACGTAGCTGCAAGCTACCAGTCGGAAACGATTCGAATTCCGACAGACGAAGACTTCTCTATCGATATCGATCAGTTGATGGCTTGTGCGGCTGATGTTATCGTTCTGGTCAATCCCAACGCTCCTACAGGTCTACTGCTGCCTGCATCCGAAGTCGAGCGGCTTGCCAGAGGGTTTGACGGTCTTGTTGTGATAGATGAAGCCTATATGGAATTCGTAGAAACCGATGAATCTGTCATCCCGCTTATTCGCGAATTGCCTAATTTGCTCGTAATTCGCACCTTCTCCAAAGCATATGCGCTATGCGGTGGACGTGTCGGCTACGCACTTGGAAACAGTTCCCTCATTTCGGCCTTCGAAAAGGGGCGCAACAGCTATCACCTGAATACGATCACTCAGCGTTTGGCTCTGGCTGCATTAAAGGATCAGCAATATATGAAGAGCAATGCGGCTGCTGTTCGCCGAACGAGGGATGCCTTCAGCAGTCAACTTGCGGAACTTGGTTTTACAGTCTTCCCGTCACAGACCAATTTTGTCCTGTGTACGCCACCTGCAAACAGCCAATTAACTGCCTTTGAATGGATGGAGCGGCTTATGGAACAGGAAATATATGTACGCTATTTCAATGCCGACCGACTCCGGGATAAACTAAGAATTTCGATCGGAACAGATGAACAAATGGATCATGTAATTGCACAATTTAAAGCTGCGCTCAACTATAGTGATTAAGGCTTCTCTTCAGGTTGCTCTCTCCTCTATGTCAAGCACTATTTTTTAGGTTGAGCCTTTAAAAAAGTTGACTTTTACACCGGACAGGAGTATAAAAGGGTTAATCATACATTCGTTGAAGGGAACAAAAAACGCCTTGCCCCATGCAATCCCCAGAGAGCCGGTCATGCTGAAAGCCGGCGGTTGCAGGCGGGCGCATATCCTCCCCGAGAATCCGGACTGAAACAGAAGAGAATTACGGCTGCCAATCGGCCCGCTGCTGCTCTCACTCTGAAATTAAGTTGCGGACGGACTCCACCGTTAGCAGGATCACGTATTCATTGTACGTGTCAGAGAGTCAATGACAGCCGGGGCATTCCCTTCGCGCTGCCCATTGAAATCAGGGTGGTAACGCGAGAGAACATTCTCGTCCCTTATATAGGGGCGGGATTTTTTTATTTTATAAGGCAGGAGGAGATCATCATGGATCAACAGCATACATCATCATCGAGAGTAACGCTGGAGGAGATCGTCTTTGCCCAGCATTTGTTAAAGGATGTCATTGTCCGCACACCGCTCCAGCACAGCAGGGTTCTGTCGGAGCGTTACGGCTGCCGCGTATTGCTCAAGCGGGAGGATCTTCAGATTGTTCGTTCATTCAAAATCCGCGGCGCCTATTACCTGATGAAGTCTCTCATGGCCTCCCAGGAGCTGAAAGGAGTCGTCTGCGCCAGCGCAGGCAATCACGCGCAAGGTGTTGCGTACTCTTGTCAAACGCTCGGAATTCCCGGGAAAATTTATATGCCAAGCACCACGCCGCGGCAAAAGGTCCATCAGGTCAGATTTTTCGGCGGGAATATGGTTGAGGTTATTTTGGTCGGAGACACTTTCGACGATGCCTATGCAGAGGCTATCGCAGCTAGCGAACGGGATTCGATGCCATTCATCCATCCGTTTGATGATCCAAAGATTATTGCCGGGAACGGTACAATCGGGATGGAAATCCTCGAGCAGGCGGAGGAGGCGCCGGACTATATCTTTGTCACAGTCGGAGGCGGCGGCCTTGCCGCGGGCATTGGCTCTTATGTGAAAGTGGTGAAGCCGGAGGTGCAATTAATCGGCGTCGAGCCGGCAGGCGCTCCTTCCATGATAGCCTCGCGCGTTGCAGGACAAGTGACGCCGCTGGCAGAAATCGATAAATTTGTCGATGGCGCAGCTGTCAAACGGGTAGGCGATCTGACCTTTGAGCTATGCAGCACCAGTCTGAGCGATGTCATCGAAGTTGCCGAGGGCAGAATCTGTACGGTCATGCTGGATCTGTATAATGAAAATGCAATCGTCGCAGAACCGGCAGGCGCGACTGCGATTGCCGGACTTGAGCAGTACCGGGAACAGATTGCAGGCAAAACAGTCGTTTGCGTCATCAGCGGCGGCAATAATGACGTCGATCGCATGCAGGAAATCAAGGAACGCTCTCTGGTATACGAAGGACTCAAGCATTATTTTATGGTGAACTTCCCTCAACGGGCGGGCGCATTGCGCGAGTTTCTGGATGATGTGCTCGGACCCGAGGATGATATTACTCGCTTCGAATATACAAAGAAAACAAACAAGGACAACGGTCCGGCGCTTGTCGGCATCGAGTTGAAGCAGCGCTGCGACTACGAACCGCTGTTAGAGCGGATGAATGCCAAAGGCTTGCACTATATTGAGCTGAATAAGGACCCGCTGCTTTTTAATTTGCTGATTTGAATAGGCATAATCGGCTGTGCTGTCCTTTAATGATAAAAACATCAGCGGGAGAAATTTTACGATGAAAATCGATTGATTCAACAACAATACCTCTAGGTCAAAATTCAAGAAACTAAATGCCCTTTTTTCTTAATTGTATGTGTTTTGATAAGATAAACATACAATAATTAATGTTCTCTTGGTGTTTCGCCACCATAAGCGCGACAGAAGAGCGGTGGATCAATCCACTGCTCTTTTTGTTAAGGGGAGACAGGTTGATGATACAGGAGAAAATACAATTTTATCGTATAACGGATATTTATTTGCAATTTTTACATACAATTGAACCCAATATACAGTCCAATTACCCGTATCGGGCAAAGCCGCATATTGGGGTGCTGATTAACATCGGCGTACATCAGTATTTTGCTCCGTTGTCGTCGTATAAATCGCATAAATATGATCGTATTAAAAATTCTAATAGGACCATTTTTAAGGTGTATGGTAAAGATGAAACCTAAAAGTTGTCGGTAGTGCACCTGAATAATATGTTCCCCATTATTCAAACCGAAATTGAGCGTATGGATTTTAGCTTCGAAGAAATTCATTACAAGGCATTGCTTGAAAAAGAATACAGGTTTATTGTCGAGCACCAGGAAGCATTACGTAAAAGGGCGTATGAATTGTATCAAGCTGTTCTCAAAGGGGATGCCTTTTATAGTCGAGTATCAAATGATTTCGTGCAATTGGAGAGTAATTACCGCAATTTTAATAAATAAATTGGCAAAAGCCGTAAACTCCGACTGATTCGGAGTTTACGGCATCTTTTTGTTTATGAGTACAGCAGACATACAAGCCCATCGGGATATATTCCCCTGCCCAGAAGGGGCTGGCGCTTTATTTCATTTACCAAGCGTAAGCATTTGGCGCTGCGCCTCCCGGGCCTGGGAATATTTCATCCAGGCGCTTCAGGACTTGCTCGTCCAATTGCAGCTCAACCGCTTTGAGCGAACGCTCAAACTGCTCCAATGTGCGAGCCCCGATAATGGGAGCCGTGACAGCCGGATTCGCCAGCAACCAGGCCAGCGCTACCGTATCCTCACGCTCGCCCAATTCGTCACAGAGCTGGCTGAACGCTTCAAGTTGCGTCGCGTGTTTATCCAGCCGATCTTTGTCGCCGCTTCTCCGGCCTCCGCCTCCGCGATGGTTGCCTGCCAGCAATCCTCCGTCAAGCGGGCCCCACGGGATAATGCCGATGCCGAGATTCTCGGCAGCCGGAAGCACTTCCAGCTCAGGCAGCCTGCACAGCAAATTATATTTATGCTGCTCGGACACAAGGCCAAGATGACCGCGCGCCTTCGCCTCGCCCTGCGCCACTGCCAAATCCCAACCCGCAAAGTTGCTGGAGCCGACATAGCCGATCTTTCCTTGTCCCGCAGCAATTTCGAATGCACTCCAAAGCTCGTTCCAATTGACGTTGCGATCAATGTGATGCATCTGGTAAAGCTCGATATGGTCTGTCTTCAACCGTTTCAAGGAACCTTCCAGATGTCTGCGCAGCTTGTACGCGGACAAGCCCGGGCCGCTGTTCGGCCCGTCATTCTTGTCAAACATATCATTGTAAAACTTGGTTGCCAGTACGGTTCTGTCACGGCGGCCGCCGCCCTGCTTGAACCAGCGTCCTATTATTTTCTCAGTCTTGCCGGAGTTCTCTTTCCAGCCATATACATTCGCCGTATCAAAAAAGTTAATGCCCGCATCCAAAGCCGCATCCATAATGCGGAAAGCTTCTTCTTCGGACGTATCCACTCCAAAATTCATCGTTCCCAAACAAAGACGGCTTACCTTTAAGCCGGATCGGCCTAATGTTGTATATTGCATGTTCATCCTCTACTCCTTTGCTTTTGAGATTGATATCAAAAACGGGCTGCAAATGGATCGTGGCAATATAATGGCGCGAATTACAGTCATGCCAGCCTCTTTTCACCATCCATGTTATTCAATTATACTCTATTAATAGTCTATGAATATAGAGAAAATCTCGCTAGGTCTTGCGGAGTTAAATTTTCATGAACCTGTTTCGGAAAGCAGCTCTTAAAAATTGCGGATAGTGGTGAAACTAATAAGAAAAGGGATACGTTTTATAAAACCGTGGGGAGCCTGACAGATCGCTCCTCTAGACAAAGGAGTTCTTTTCTTATGCTGAAATTGCTGAAATTTCAACGCAACAGCTGGTTTGGGCCTGAAATGCTGCTGCTGTCCGCTATTGTGCTGCTCGTCGAATTTGTCCGGGGAGCCATGCTGATCAGCTTTTTACCGATTTACGGGGAGAAACAGCTTGGTCTATCGCTGGACATTATCGGAATTGCCATTACGGCGCACTACTTGACGGATACGGGTCTTAAGTTGATGATCGGCTATTTGCTGGATCGGTTCTCCGTAAGGTTCGTAGTGCATCTAGGATTGCTTATATGTCTGGCAGGCGTCATTCTATTGGGATACGCAGGCATTCCAATTTTATTTATCGCCGCTTCTGCGATTTACGGGATCGGCATCTCGCCGGTATGGATTGTCTGTCTGACCAAGGTGACCGAGGAGCATCGCGCGACCCAAATGGGTTATCTATACACGCTCTGGTTTATCGGGCTTGGAGCAGGGCCGGTCGTATGCAATATGCTGCTGGATTTCAATCCGCTCTTCACCTTTTATCTGCTTGTTGCGCTTTCCCTGCTGGCATGGCTGCTGGCGCTCCTGATCAACAACAAGACGCTTCGCAAAGTCCAGCAGATCCCGTTCAAAGAACAGGTTGCGATATTGAAGGAGAAGCTCAAGCAGATGAAGCTGCTGCTGCCTGGCATGATATTGCAAACCACAGGAGCCAGTATGCTCGTCCCGATTCTGCCCAGCTTTGCAGACAAGCAGCTAGGTATCACAAATACTCAATATTCATTTATTTTGATGGCAGGCGGTTTGTGCACCGTCCTTGGCCTTATGCCTATGGGGCGACTGGCAGATCGGCTTGGGGGCAAAAAGTGGTTTCTGGTGATCGGATTCTCGCTCTTCGCAATTACCGTCTACATGCTGACCTTGAAACCGCCGATTTGGGAATGTATTGTACTTGCCGCCATATTGGGGCTGTCCTATGCTACGCTGCTCCCCGCCTGGAACGCACTGCTGGCTTCCTATGTCCCGCCATCTCAGCAAGGTCTCGGCTGGGGCGTCTTCTCCACTATTGAAGGCGTCGGTGTGATGATCGGCCCTGTCCTGGGCGGTATGCTGGCTTCAGCCAACGGAGAGACGTCCGTCGTTTTAATCAGCGCTATTTTGTTTGGCATTATCGGCCTGTTTTATTTATGGTTTCCTTTCCGGGCTTTCGAAGGCCAGCAAAGGTAAAATTAAAAGGAGAATTGGAGCTAGATCGGCGTGAGTCAATTTAAAGAGTGGACCGATAATATTCAGCACATGAAACCGGAGCAATTGCAAGGGTATTTAGAAAGCTTCTCGGCGCTCGGGCCAATCCCTGGCATCGCAGCGCCTTTTTTGGAGTCATTGTTGCCGTTTCTGCCTTTGCTGCTTCTTATTGCCGCAAACGCAAATATTTATGGGCTTGGGCCTGGCATTCTGTATTCATGGATCGGCGTCAGCAGCGGCTGTATCCTCATATTTTGGCTTTCCCGCAAGCTCGGGGGCGGATTTAGAAAGTGGCTGCAGCGAAAATTTCCGGCAAGCGCCCGATTTTTTGACTGGATTGAAAGTCGCGGATTTACCCCTATTTTCCTGCTCGCCTGCTTCCCGTTCTCTCCATCGGTTTTAATCAACATCGCATCCGGCTTGACAACAGTTCCGATGCGTACATTTGCGACTGCAATTTTAATGGGCAAAGGTGTTATGATTACAAGCGTTTCCTTGCTAAGCTTCAATATCGCGAATGTGTTCGATGCGCCATGGCGAATTGTCCTGGCCGTTTCATGCCTGTTCCTGATGTGGCTGCTTGGCAAACGTTTGGAGATGCGATTTCAGACTTGAAACTGCCACCCCTTCCCGTACATAGACAGGCCCACCTTGTGGAACGCTATAGAAGCAATTAAATATAAGCATAATTCCTAACTGAAGGAGGAGATTGGCATGTCAGGCACATTCCCATCCGGAAAGCAGCAAGCTGCCAGCAAAGCTCAATCACTGGCTGACCGCAATCAGGCTAGCAAGGAAGAGGCCAATCGCCTGCAGTCTGAAGCTGACAGTTCTGCTGTTCGCAAGCATGGCTTATAAAGCGGATTTTATTTTATCCATAAGGAGGCCGTCATGAGCAAAAAGGCGAATCATTATGATATGGAGCCGGTTACTGGAGAAAAAGTCAAAGTGGACGGCGTCTATGAGAACGAGGCCGGACGGGAAGAGGAATTGAATCGCGGTGAAACCTTCCCAGCTGACCTCATTTTAGGTTCTACAGAATGGAAACTGACGCAGTATTCATTTGACAATCATCATGACGGGGAGACAGATCCGCGCCTGGTGCCGAAAAAGGATTCCGAGAAAGAAATTAAAATCACCCATCCGCGCCGCCATCTAATACGGGGCGACCGTTAATAATGAACCCCGAAACCGTCTTGAGTACGAGTTTTCGGGGTTGCTTTGTTCCATGATTTCACTTGTATCCAAACAACAAGTCTTCCTCGGACGATTCACGCTGGCTGACCTGTTCAATCAGCTTATCCAGTCTGCGCAGATGATACGCATATTCCATCAAGGTTGCACCGACAAATACAAAAGGCCTGCATTGATCCGGCTGGTTATGAATAAACGCAATCAGTTCAGAGCTAAAGCTGTTATCCTCTTGCTGGTTGGGAATGATTGCAACCCCTGATTTCATTTTACCTTCTGCCTTGAGCAGAATTTGCTCATGGTATTTGGTCCAGGCCTCAATTTGGCGGTCAAATCGGGAGTCCCATGCGTCCGACCCCGAAGCGCGGAAGTAATGCTCCTCAATAACTTCCAGCAATTCCATCCCCTTTTGCAGAGACTTGATCATTTGCTTGGAAACTAGCAGTTGCCGACCCCTGCTCTGCTTGCTGCTGGCAGTCACTGCGCGTTCTTCTTCAAAAAGTCTGTACCGTTCATCCAGCTTTCGCAGCGTCGTATGAAGCAGTTCTTTTTCATTACTGTAAATTTGCTCCTTCATCTCGTTGGAGATTGCCGTTCGCAGCAGCAGAGACATCTGATTAAAAGCCTCATGTACATGCTCATTGAACTGCCGTCTTGGGCGCGGCGGGAACAGCAGAACATTAACCGCAAAGGCTGCCCCCATCCCTGTCAGCACCATAGCCAGGCGTAATAGGGCGTACCACCATCCACCTGAATGAGCTTCCATTACAGCTACCACCGTTACAAGGGTCAAACCGATGGCGCTCTCCATCTTGAGACGAATGGTAATTATAATGACCAGAATACATACCAGCCCGACCGCAATGGCTGTGCTGCCAATGAGATAAACCGCTGCGAGCGCAATCGCCGCACCGATCAGGTTGGCTTGAAGCTGGTCAAGTATTTGTTTCCATGACCGGTATATGGACGGCTGAATCGTGAAGATCGCCGCGACCGCTGCAATAAGCGGGGAGCTGAAGCCGAGCAGATCGCTTACAAATATCGCCAGGGCAACCGCCAGTCCGGTTTTCAGCACTCGGGCTCCGATTGTCATACGATAAACCTCCTGTTAGTCTTCCTGGCTCTTATTATAACTCATTTCAGACTTTTATTTCTCCCCCTTCCGTATACGGAAGCGCGATAATCAGCGTCGTTCCGATGCCAATCTCGCTGTTAGCCTCAATACGGCCTTGATGATTATCTACAATTTTATAACTAATCATCAAACCCAATCCGGTCCCTTTGTCTTTGGTTGTATAAAAAGGTTGTCCCATTTTGGAAAGCATTTCTTTATTAATGCCGGGGCCTTGATCCCGAATTTGCACTTTGACCTCGTGTCCTTCAAGAAAGCAACGAATCTTAATTTTGCCCCCGTCCATCATCGCCTCGATCGCATTTTTAATGACATTAATGAACACTTGCTTGATCTGATTTTCAACGCCGTAGATCCACAGCGCTTCCTCATCATATTCGGCCTCCAGTTCGATGTCATAGAGGATTGCCTGCGCCTCCAGCAGCGTAACCGTATCCTTCATAATTTGACGTGTATCCTTGATATTCAGCTCATATACTTGCGGTTTGGATAGCATGAGCATCTCGCTGACGATGGATTCGATCCGGTTCAACTCCGATTTCATAATATCCTGGATATTCTGATTCGTATTTTTGCCAGACATAATCAGTTGGAGGAACCCTTTGAGCGAGGTCAGCGGGTTGCGAATCTCATGGGCAATTCCGGCGGCCAGTTGACCGGCGACATACAACTTTTCGGAATTAATAAGCAGTTCTTCATTTTTCTTCCGCTCGGAAATGTCCCGAATAATAATTTGCAGAGCAAATTTGCCGGACATCATGGTCGGCGTTTCTAAAACCTCCGTATGAATCAGCTTGCCTTCCATCGTATACCATTCCTGTTCGACAGGCCCGAAGGAACCGTCGGCCCGCTCTTCCTCCAGCCTTTTCTTTACTTCCACATGATGCTTGGGATGGAGCAAGTCGAATATGGAACGGTTCAGCAGCTCATCCTGATGGCTCGCCTCAAACATGCGGATGCCGGATTGGTTGACATACCTCCATTCTCCCTCACTGAAGATCCCAATCGTATCCAACGAATTTTCTACAAGCAGCTTGTACTTCTCATCCGCCTGTCCCAGTCTCCGGTTTGCATAGCCGATCATCAGACTGCAGCCGATGACAAGCAGTGTTGCTACCCCCATCATCGCCGAGAGCAGCATCATATTTTCATTCAGCCGGTCGGCCGTCATAATTTCTGTATATTCCACCGTGATAGCCTCGAGCCCCAGACCCTGAACGATCATAACCGATGTCCCAAGCAGGAGACTGCTGGTCAGCAGCTCCTTGCTGCTGCGCCGTTCGAACCAGTAGAAAGCGCAGCACGCCGTCCCCCAGCTGAGCAATAACGCCAGAAAAACAAGACCTTTATCCATCGCAAAGCGGTCCAGCGGCGCTATCATGACACTGTAGCAGAACATTCCGCAGTTGGTCCCAGCAAGCAGCAAGCCAGATAGAACGACACGGAAAATGATTGACCGACTGCTCAAATAGATAGACAGGGAGAGAAAGGTCATACCAATGCCGATCAAAAGAAGCAGCAGCATACGGCGGTCAATAATAATCATCGTATCGGAGGCAAGCAGCACCAAAAAGTTGACGACGGCCAGGCCAAGCCCGAACACGGCTGCCCCCCCAAACATCCAAGGGAGTCTGCTCCTGCAGTCGGACCGTGATAAATTCCCGATAAGCTGGAACATTGTAAAGGATGCCAATGCGCTAATCGTCAAGGTTAACATGGTGAAGAATAGGCCCCCATTGTTGAAATAGTTCCCCATTTCCCTTTCCACCACCTCACTAATCGCAATGGGTTTGAATTTCGACAATTTTTCAATAAAACCTTTTTTTTCAATTAATTTGTAGTGAAAAAAGTCATAGGGCTTTATACACAGCTATAAAGGTGGACGAATGACTGGAGATGCAGAAAGGAAGAACTCTGCAACTTAAGGACCGGTAAGGGCCGGTAAGTTGACAATCCGGGAATTTGATCGAGTCGTACAAAACTATGAATTCTCCGGTTCCGATGTTGCAAAAATCGGTTATAATAGTAGATGCTAGGTTATACCTTGCAGCCTGCTGCATTTTAGGCTGTCTATTATTTTTCTGGAAGAAGGAATGCGTTATGGCCAAGCTGTTAAAAGAATTCAAAGAATTTGCCGTCCGCGGCAATGTCATCGATCTGGCGGTCGGTGTTATCATCGGGGGAGCCTTCGGCAAAATCGTTACCTCCCTGGTCAACGATATCATTATGCCACCCATCGGGATGCTGCTTGGCAATGTCAATTTTACAGACCTGTATATTAGCCTGGAGCCGGAAAGAACCTTGGTGGACGGAAAGCATATATCCCTTACCAAGGCGACGGAAGCCGGAGTCGCTGTCATTGCTTACGGGCAATTTGTGAACATTATACTGAACTTCATGATTGTCGCATTCTGTATTTTTGTCCTGGTAAAGGCGATTAATAGTCTCCACCGCAAAAAAGAGGAGCCGGTAACGGACGGGGAGCCGACAACCAAGGAGTGCCCTTACTGCCTGTCGGAAATCCCGGTTAAAGCTACGCGCTGCGGACACTGCACCTCCCAGCTTGCGCAAGAGACGGCTTGATGAGCGAGATATTCGATTATTATGATGAGCAGATGAACTATCAAGGCACTGCCTTGCGCTCCGAGGTTCACCGCCGGGGATTATGGCATCAGACCATTCACTGTTGGGTGATGCAAAAGCGGGAAGGACGCTGTTATGTATGGTTCCAGCTTCGTCAATCGGACAAGGACACCTATCCTGACCTCTTGGATATTACGGTAGCCGGACATCTGAGTGCGGGAGAAACGATTGAGGATGGAGTGCGGGAGCTGGAGGAGGAGCTGGGGATTCGCGCCTCCTTCAGCGAGTTGTTCAAGCTAGGGGAACACCGGGAGCAGTTGGAAGGACATGTGCGGGGTGTCCCCTTCATTGACCGGGAACTCAGCCACGTTTTCGGCTACGCAAGCCGGGTCCCGCTGGCTTCACTTGAACTTCAGTCAGAAGAAGTGGCGGGGATATTCGAGGCTGGCCTGGACGAAATGATCGCTTTGTTCGAGGGGCGGCTGGACGCCGTATCCGCTGATGGGATGGTAACGTGCTGTTCCGGGGAGCTGCAGCCGGTTCAGCGGAACGTACGGGCGACAGACTTTGTACCCCGGCCTTCTTCTTATTATTCCGGGATGTTTCGCGCGCTGGCACAGCACGGCCTGTCGGTCTAGAACCTGGCAATCCGCCTCGAGCGCCACGCGTTCCATTTACTGCCTCCCAGTTGGCATACCATCGGTCGATCATGCCATGGATTTGGTAGAACAAGGTGCTGCGCGGGGCGACATCAAAATCGTTCAGATCATCCTCGCCGTAAAGCAGAGCCGCTTGCTGATGAATGCAGTTGTGCAAGTTCATGGATTCCAGGTACCGCCCCAGTTCATCGGCAGTAGCAAATGATTGCGGTGAATTGACAATACGCTGTTCTGCGGCAATATTGTAGCAGGAAGAACGGCGGATCGGCTCGGGCACAGCTCTCCAAGGCTCAACCAGTGTCGGATCATACCCTTGCCTTTCGTACCATGCCAATGCCTTGCGAAGAAATTGCCGGTGAAACCGGAGAAATGCCTCTCCGTACCCTGCTGGCGGATTTTCAACATCGACATTATGATGCGAATGATGCCAATTGCGATGCTCTGCAAGAAAGGTTTCCGGAAAGTTCGGGATACGCGGCATATAGTTCCCTCCTCTAATCTCAGCTTTTATCCATCTTATGTCAGGGGAAATACAAGCGTGAAAAAACAGCGAACGGCTTCAAGCGCAAACGGCTGTGCCGTTCCTTTGACAAGCAAAGGCTTGAAATCGTCCGCTGTTTGTTTATTGCAGCCATGCTTGAAGCCAATCAGGATTCCAGCGCTGGCGGATGATTGCTCTGCTTCGGCTTGCGCGTCAGCTTGCGTCTGACCCAATTGCTGAAATCATCCATGATCGTATAGACGACCGGTATAAAAATAAGGGTAAACACGGTCGAGCACAGCAAGCCGAATATGACGACGATCGCCAGCGGCGCCTGCATGCCTGAGCCTTCTCCCAATCCAAGCGCCAGCGGCGTCATGCCGAGTACAGTCGTTAAGGTCATCATCAGAATCGGCCGCACCCGGCTCGGCGCTCCTTCCATAAGCGCATCATCGCGCTCCATTCCTTTTCTCCGCAATATATTGATGTAGTCGACAAGAACAATCCCGTTGTTGACCACAACGCCAACAAGCAAAATCAACCCGATCAAGGCAGGCAGACTAAGAGTCGTACCCGTAATAAACAGACCCAGCATAACGCCTACGAGCGAGGTTGGAACGGAGAACATGATAATAAAAGGATTCAGCAGCGATTCAAATTGAACCGCCATCACAACGTAGACGAGAAAGATCGAGAACACCAGGGCAATCGCCAAATCGATGAAGGATTTGATCATCTCCTCGGCATCTCCGCCCATGGAATAGCTGTAGCCATCCGGAAAGTTCATCCCTTGCAGCGCGAGCTGAACATCCGAAGCAACGCTTCCCAGGTCTCTTCCGATGATATCGCTAGTCACATTCATTTGCCGTTGCTGATTCTCCCGCTGGATAAGAACCGGCCCCTGAAACTGCTGAAATTCTGCCACAGCTGACAGCGGAATGTATTGCCCGCCCGGCGTCTGCAGCCGCAGCTGGCCAAGAGCAGCCAAGTCGGCACGTTCATCTTCAGGAAGAACGACTCTCACATCGAACTCATCGCCATCCTCACGAAGCTGCGTGGCCAGTTGCCCGTTCATTGCCAGTTGAATCTCGCTCGTGACCTGCTGGTAGCTCAGTCCGTATTGCGCGGCCATAGAGCGGTCCACAATAATATTCAGTTCTTCATTGCCTTCCTGCGCAGAGGACTTGGCATCGTGAACGCCGTTAATATCGGAGATGAGCCAGACAATCTGTTCGGAGATTTCCTTCAGCACTGCCTGATCCTGCCCGTTAACCTGAATCTGGATCGGGCTGCCCGCGCTGAACCCGGTCTCCAATGCTGATACGGAGATTTCCGCCCCCGGTATTTGTCCGGTCTGCTTGCTGAGACTGCTCACCATATCCCGGGTCGACATCTCCCTGTCGCTTGAGCCGATCAATTCAATATTGAAGGTTGCCTTGTTGGCGCTGCCGCCTCCCCCCATAAAGTCTCCGCCCCCGATGGAAAGATACGCAGTTTTAATGACCGGCTTGTGCGGAGCCAGCAACTCCTCAATCTGATCAGTTACATTCTTCGTCTCCTCCAGTCGCGAACCTGTCGGAGTTGTAACATTAATGGTGAACTGTCCTTGGTCTTCAGCAGGCATCATCTCCATCCCAATGAACGGTATAAGCCCAAGGCTGCCTGCCATGAGGAATGCTACGAGCGCCACGGTTGTCTTTCTATGCTTGAGCGACCATATAAGCCTGTTTTTATAAAACCGGATGAGCATATCAAGCCCACGTTCGAAGAGGCTCGGCTTTCGCTCTTTCACCGGAGCTGTCATCAGCTTGGTGGATAGCATCGGTACAAGCGTTATCGCAACGACGAGCGAGGCTATCAGAGAGAATGCAACGGTCAAGGCCATCGGCTTGAAGATATCTGCGGCAATGCCTTGTACAAATACAATCGGCAAAAACACAACCAGACTGGTGACCGTCGCCGCTACAACCGCTGAACCAAGCTCCGAGGCGCCCTTCGTAGCTGCTTCTATAATGGACGCGCCGCGCTTTCGGTGTACGACGATATTTTCCAAAATGACAATGGAGCAGTCGAGCATCATTCCGATTCCGAGCGCGAGACCGCCCATTGAAATAATATTCAGCGTCTGTCCGGTAAAATACATCAGGGTAAACGTCGAGATGACCGCAATCGGAATCGCGATCCCGATAACTAGCGTAGAGCGGAAGCTGCGCAAGAACACAAGCAGAATCAATACAGACAGAATGCCCCCTGTCAGCATGTTATTGATTACGCCATCAATGGATTGGCGGATATATATAGAGGAATCCATCAGGGTAGACAGTTCTACATTCTCCGGGAGCTGCTGCTTCAGGGAGGCTGCCGCCTTATCAATCTCATCGGCCACACTGACCGTATTGGCATCGGATTGCTTCTGAATGGACAACACAAGCGCCGGTTCGCCGTTGACGATCGTCAGCGAGTTTTGCTTCTTATAGGTATCCTTGATTTCCGCCAGCTCGCTGAGCTTAATCTGTTGACCGCTCTGAAGCAAAATGAGAGTGTTCTGAATGTCATGAATCGATTCATACTCTCCCTTGACGCGAATCTGCATCTCCTGCTGGCCCTTGACGACACTGCCGGCAGAGGCGGATTGGTTCTCCGCGCCAAGCGCCTGCACAATTTGCCGCGGAGATACGCCATAACGCGCAAGACTTGAGCGATCAAGCTCGATCAGTATCTCTCGGGTTCTGCCGCCTTCGGCGGATACCGAAGCGACTCCCTTCTGTCTCTCCAGATAGGGAATGAGCTGATTTTCAGCCAGTCCTTGCAATTGAGCCAGGTCGCCGCCGGACAGCCCGAGGGTCATAATTGGCATCTGCTGGGGGTCAAACCGCAGGACGGACGGCGAGTTCGCCTCCTTAGGAAGGAAGCTTTTGACCTGATCCACCTTTTCGCGAATATCGAGCAAGGTATTGTCCAGATTTGTCCCGGACTTGAACTGCATCATGACCAATGAAGAATTCGACTGGGACTGGGACGATATGGTGTCCATCCCCTGAATCGAGCTGAGTGCAGCTTCCAGCGGGCGGGTAATGAGCTTCTCGATTTCTTCCGGCGCCGCTCCCTGGTAAGAAGTGGCGACAACCGCGACCGGAACATCAATCTTGGGGAACAGGTCCACCGCCAGATTTCTCAGACTCACGAAACCGAGGGCGATCACCGCAAGAACAAGCATGGAAACCCCAATTGGACGCCGGACCGATATATCCACTATTTTCAAGGTTTTTGCGCCCCCTCAATCCGTTTGACCTTATGTCCGTCAGCCAGCGTCATCTGCCCTTTGGTCACAACCTCGTCACCAGCCTTGAGTTCCCCGGCGATAGCGGAGAGGTCAGACTGCGATTCCAGCACCTCAATTTCTTTCATCGCGGCTCTGCCGTCCTTCACAATATACACATAGGGCTGGCCGTTCTTTTCGATGATCGACTCGGTCGGTACCAGCAATGCATCCTTCTGGCGCTCCTGATTGACGACGAGCTTGGCAACCATCCCGGGCTTGATCTTCTCTTCAGGGTTGGCAAGCTTGGCCTCCAGCGTGTAAAAGCCGCTATCATTTGTCAGCGGGGACAAGTAGCTAACCTTCGCTGTATAGGTCTTGTTCAAGTCGGGAATCTCAACCTCAACCTCATTTTTTGTCTGCAGCACAAGCATCTGGCTTGCACTGATTTGAGACATAATCTTGATCGGATCGATCGAGATGATGGAAAATAACGGTGAACCTGTCGTAACGAATCCGCCCGCTTCACCGTTCACATTGACAATTTCCCCTGCAAAGGGGGTCGTAATTGAGGTGTTATCCAGTTGGCTGCGGGATTGTCTCAAACGCAGCTTGGCCTGCTCAATGGCAATTTTGGCCTGATCCCGCTCGATATCGGTCGTATGCTCGGAACGCGCAATCGCTTTATATTGATTTTGGGCAATTTCCAGCGCATATTCATCAAGCTCTACTTGGGATTGCAGCTCATCGCCTTTGACTCTGCCCAGACGCTGGCCCTTCTTAACCTTGTCCCCTTTTTTCACATCGAGTTGAACCAGCTCACCCGTCATCTTGGGAAATACATCGACGGCAGTGCTTGGAGCAGCCGTTCCGAGAATTTCGCTTTGCAGAGTCAATGAGCCTTGCTTCACCTTCTCCACCTGAACCGGCGTCTGCCGTTCCTCCTGCTGCTGCTCTGTTGAGAGTTCAGCCTCCGGAGTACAGCCTGACAATACGGCTGTCCCGGCTAAGGCCGCTGCCACAAGCATGGCATACATCCTCTTTCTCTTCACTTTCTCCCACTCCTTCAGATAGGCTCTGTTTGCTATGTATAAGAAAATGCATGAACGCCACAAGGATATTTTCCAAATGGGTACATGCGGCAACTGGGATGCTTGTCAGCTATTAATGTAGTACGCAGGCAGCAGATATGCGTTTCGGTTTTATTAGTTTTTCTTATGAACTTGCAAGCGGTCAAGCTTAACAGAATTGTCGTCCTTGGCTGGCAGGAGTGAGAGCGGAAAAGTCAAGCGTAACGGCTTTGCCGTCCTTTGACGGGCAAAACTTCGTTTCGTGGTGAAATATAAGCTCATTTATAGAAGGGACTTTATAAATGCTTATATTATGAAAAAAGGACCTGCTCTTGGCAGGTCCTCGTTATATCAGTTTAATCTCTATTATTGAATCGCGATGCTTGCTGCCGAAGGTAGCGTTGGGATATCCATCTGAGGAATCAACAGAGGCCGTATGCGGAATTTACAATGAATCGTCAGTTGCCGCCTGCCGCATTGTCTTCCGAAGCTGCCGGGTCATCTTCCGGCAACGTGCTGTCCGGTTCGTCTGTTCCCGAAATATCGTCATCTGGTGTGTCAGGTGTTGTATCCGGGATCGTCGGGTCCGGTGCTGAATTGTCAGGCGTCGTATTATCTGGCGTCGTCATATCCGGAATGCCTGGCTCTTCTGTATCCGGTGTTGTTCCGTCTGGATCTACGCCTCCCGGTACCGTATTTTCCGGAGTGCCATTCACTGGGCCGTTGATCGGATCTGTAGTGGAAGAACAACCCGCACCCACTAATAACAGTGCCATGGAAAGCGAAATCAGAATATGTGTCTTGTTAAATTTCATTTGTCATTACCTCCAATTTTGGTTTCAGTATTTTTTGTCAGCCTGTGCAGCCTTGCAACTTTTTCTAAACGACCTCCTGTGCATCCACTTGCTTGAAGCATGGCGTTTACTTTGCCATACCCGCGCCCCCTTTCGTTGGTACCTAAATTTAAAGCGCAATTCTGAATGGAAGCTTAAAATAAACTAAAAGGAAGATGAAATGAGAGTTTCCTAACTTTTGGAATGGATAAACCAGGGAGGGTCAAGGGCTTGAAAACCAGGGGACTTTGCGGCTGTTTCGCTTGAAACAAGGAAAAGGCTTGATGGCCGAAAAATTTGGAAATTCTCAGAATTAAAAAGTGGGCGATTTCGTGGATATCATCTCTCACCTGAAAGACAGAGTAGGCTGATAGCTATTGTAGAAGAAAGCTCTTTGAGGGATGTTGTATAGGTCTTAGGTAGGATGACACTAGGTTTAGAATATAATAGTATTTGGACGGGGACTCAACAGACCAACAGACCAATACCTCAGCCGATGGGGAATAAAACTAAGGAGCGTGAACACGATGAAAAAGAAAATTGCAATCAGCCTGATGGCTTCCTTCTGCTTTGCTGGTGTTGTACACGCGGCAGGCATGTGGGGGACCTATAAAGGCAACGATATCATCAAGCTAACGGTGGATGGGGCAGATGTAAAGGTTGCGGATGTACCTGCTGTTATCTTGAATGGACGTACGATGGTTCCGATTTACCTGCTTAGTCAAGCTGGAGTCACTTACTCCTATGATGCCAAAAAGCAGACTGTTGATGTGAAAAAGAGCAAGTCAGGCGGCAGCCAGTCCGGTTCAAGCTTGAAGACGATAAAGGAAGTCACCAAGCTGGGCGGAAACGGGGTTACCCTGTTTGAGCAGGACAGCAAATCCTATGCCTCTACCTATGTGGAGGACGAGAAGAATGTTACTAACGAGCAATTGGACCGCGTATATCGGCAATTGCTGACGTACGGTACTGACATGCTGACCATCTCCTATGATGTATACGATGAGGACAAAGACGAAAGTTACGTGCTTTACGTAAGCATTCCGGCTAAAGATTACCAGGATTTTGTGAACGGAAAGCTGACTGCGGATGATATAAATAAGAAATTTATTGTTGAGGCTTAATAAGCAGGATAGTAAAGGGATGCGTTGTTAAGCGGTTCGAAATTATCGCGTATTCATATAAAAGTCGTTAATAGTAAAGGTGAGAGACTCCCGGTTGCAATATAAATCGGGAGTCTTCATTTATATGAATTACGGTTTGCAACGTAGCTGAAGCACGCTCTACCGCAAGTATGGGTGCCAGGTGACTCAAGAGATCTGGAAATTAATCAGATAACCGGTTGAAAGCTCCTTTACTCAAAGCAAAGGAGCTTTCAGTGCATTGTATTCCAGCACTGCTTTCTCAATCGCGGAGCGAATCTCCGGCTGGCTTAGTTCAATCCCTCGCTCCTTCAAACGGGTGCTGAGATACCCATAGGCCGCATCCAGCTTTTTCGGGCCATCTACTTCATTGAAGACCGTCTCGGCGAATGAAAAAGCTTCTCCAGCAAGCGTGTGAAGAAGCTGTCTTTGTTCACTTGTCGTACGGCTGTCCAGCCAGATCAGCACCCTCTTGCGTGCTTCCAGCATAACTGCTGTTGCAACCGTCGCGAATAACGACAGAAGCGTCAGCACGAGCGTTTGCAAAAAAGGTTGAAAAATCGCATTCATTTTAATCCCCCCTTCGGTTCAATAATCGGGTCAAGATCACTGCGAGTTCGCCCCTGCCAACAGGCTGATCGGGCTTGAACGTCCCATCCGGGTAGCCGGTCATCAGAGCGATATCTGGAGAAGACACCTTGTGAATGGCATCCTCATACCAACTGTTCGCTTTTACATCTGAATATTCTGTCTTTTTAGACGAATTGTTGCTATTTTCCGAAGGATTTTGTGGAATCTGCGGTGCGTTTTGATCTGGAGTATCGGATTCGGTTTGAGAAGGCATTGAAAATCCGTACACTTCGGAAATCCCTGAAACAATAGCCGCCGCGCATTTTCGGCGGTATGCATCAGATTTTAGCAACTCCGCTTCTTTCTGATTTGTCATAAAGCCGCATTCGACCAGTACAGAAGGCATTTTGCTTTCCCGAAGCATATGGAAATTGGCTGTCTTGACTCCGCGGTCGCGCAGACCGGTAGCGGCAATCAAGGCGGACTGAATCGCCTGGGCGAGCTTCGTAGAAGCAGCAGAAGGAACCGAGTACGTAAACGTCTCGATCCCCTCCGCGTTGCTCCAGCCATCGCCGCTGGCATTCGCATGAATGGATACCAGCAAGTCTGCGCCCCAGCTATTGGCACGGTCTGTACGCTCCTTGAGGGGCACATCCCGGCTGCCATCGCCCGCATGAGTGAAGAGTGTCTGCACGCCTGGGCAGCGGGCAAGCAGTTCAGCTGCGTATTTGGCGACCACACTGTTGAACTGGAACTCGCGCATACTGCCGTCAGGCGTGCGCTTGCCGGGTGTGGCCGGGCCGTGGCCGGCGTCCAGGGCGATTTTTAATGTGCTCATTGTTTGATCCTCTCTTTAAAATTACTGTAATTTGCGTTCATCTCTCTATATCTCCCCGAGACAAAAAGGCTACTCCCATGAGCAGCCTCTACGGTATCAATCTTTTCTATTATTTAGTATACTAATTTGGTGCAACATGACTTGGGTGGGAAAGTATCGCCTCCAGAAGCGAGGTGATGCTATGCAATTTTCGTTGACAGAAGTAATTATGCTTGGAATGTTCTTCCTTGCTTTTCTTACTTATCTGAACAAACGAAAATAACCTGCCCGAGTTTGCCACCGGGAGCAGGTTATTTTCTCTGGAACATCATCTGGAGGTTTCCCATCCAAAAGTGTTGTGCAGGGGGGCGACTGGCATCGCCCCTTATTTCTATTTTAAGCATATCATAACTGTTTTAGACGTGCAAATGTGTGAGTTGAGTTACTATCTAAGCCACCACAACTTTGTTGCCATCTGTATGACGCGGTCTCGGACAGTGGGGATGCCGAGCTGCCTTTTCTTCCCCTCTTTCTTCGGGATGTAGTGCCGTCGAACCGGTTGTGAATGGTAGTTGCCTTCTTTCAGGATGCGGTGGCATTCTTGCAGGAAAGCTTCTTGTATTGAATTATCTTTCATTGGTATAATCTTACTTATGTCAGTGTGTGGGTTGTCACGGCGCGCTCTCTATAAAGGAGGTGGTGCACCGTGACTTTACTTGAAGCTGTTTATCTATTCTTCAAAATTCTTGCTACTTTCCTGAGCCTGTGGTTCAGTGGACGCAAGGTTTATCGTTGGATCAGAAAACGTTCAAAACAAAAACCCACCGCTAAAGGCTGAGCACCTTCGGTGGGTTTCTGCTGTGCTCTAATTTAAGACCAGCGTGCCGGCATCAAGCCTACACTGACTGGGGAGGGTAGCGCCTCCCTTATTTCTATTTTAAGCATATCATAGCCGTTTTAGACGCGCAATGTTAAATAATATCGTTATAGTCTTTTAAGAAGTAATTCGCAAGTTGTACATTGGGACGAGTATTAGGTTCGTATGGATAATCAACGACTTCGATTGCCCGCGCTTCAATATTGTTGATGTCCATACCTTCGTCGAACAACCGCGCTGTATCACCCAAGTAAACTTCTGGCTCCTCATCGTCAATCTTGTGTAAATCAGCTGGACTAACTAGTACATCAAGAGCCGGGACTTCATTTTCTCGAAGAAACTTCCGCGTGAACCCCAAAAGTTCAAGAGATTCTTGAATTTCCTGGTTAATGACTTCGCCATCAAAATAGGTATTGGTTGTATTTGACCAGTATCCTACATAAGGAGAAATGAGATAATTCACTTTTATCACACCGTCAACAATTGCTCCTGGTACATCGTTTAGGAGCCTGTATTCTTCCGCTGTAAGGTGCGAAGTTGACAAACCAATAAATGTCCGTCCGTCTTTCATCTGGCTAAACAAGAGTGTTACAAGCGCTCGGGAACTGTCTTTGAAATTGATGCTTATGATATTCTTCTTCAACCGGTAATGAAGGCCACGATCCATTCCAACCCGCTTCTTGATGTGAATAACGATTATCAGGTTCAATTTCACATTGATATTTTTCGATGACGTAATTCAGAGCCTGTAGTGCGTTGCCGCGCCCAAAGTCTTTAATATCCTTCAGTTCAAAAGCATCATCAACGGAAAATGTGAATTTACCGCCTGTAGCTGCCAAAATAGAATTCAGCAATGTTGCAATGTTAACCCCAAAAGCTTATTCAATATATGAAGCGTATGGAAATTTGAAGTCGGACATTTTGAACATGATATGCATAAATTCGAACTGAACTAAGCGCTTAAGTCCTTCTCTTTTTCGAGCTCGATCATTTATGACGTAAAATTGGTCACGTTCGTCTTGAACGTGGCCTTTCGGTTGTGCTAATTCATAATCATCCGTCCCCATTGGAAGGGTAAACTGGATTTCATAATCTGAATTTATTCTTCTCCGCCTCTGTATATCCATTGCATTAGGTAACAGTCCGATCGGTACCAAGTTCTTATCAAATACCTTGAGCATTTCCTTCCCTCCCCTAAATAAAAAGGCCCCGTTAGGAGCCTATACCGTCTTCATCTTTGTTTGGATACAAAAATATGATTTGCTGCGTATCCGGGTCCACTCGGTACCCGATACTATCCGCAAAGTCCTGTTCGTAGTCTCCGTAGTCGAGTTGAAGTATTCCGATTGTGCCCGGCGCACGCTCCGCAAGAACTCCGTAGTCCTCGAAGTCTTGATCCCACGTCGTAGGCACCACACTACCGGACCGCTGCCCGATCATAACTATAACATCACCGGTTTGATTATCGTAATAAAGCTTTGCCCCTATTTGCGTACAATTCCTCCTATTCGAGCGCGTACCATGAGACAAGGGTTTGTGAATCCCCGAAAGCATAAGAATTACCTATAAATGTGAAGGACGAGTCTGTTAAGGACCAAGAAGCTGAGAAAATAAAGTACGTAGATGATGCATAATACTTACGCACCAAATAGGCGTCACTTGAGTTGAACCATCGACCGGATGCGCTATAATCGTCACCGCCATAATACCACCTCAGCACTACAATAGAAGGCCGAAAATTGAGCCCTGTAACAGTTATTGTCACACTATCGGTGCCTCTAACCATACCTTGCGTCCCTTGAGCTGATCGTTTGACAGTACCAGCTACGCCAAAAATTGATTTGCCGGTTAAAATGTTGGCCCCTACGAGATTAGCGTCACCCGCTATCGTTATCGGACTGTTATAGTATCCAGCATCTTTATTCTGCGCTGTTGTCCCTGGCGTTACCGTCCCGCCTGCGCCGCGATCTGGCATTGTGCCGGCTACAAGCCCCGCTTCTGTTCCGATTGTTTTCCCTGCAAGGACATCCGCTGCAACCGCGTCCCCGTACTCACCCCCTTCACCCTGTAAGATAAAAGCCGATCCCGAATAAACGAGCGTATACACCGAATTGAGTTTGAGATTGCCCGCTAAGAGCGTACTGCCGTTGCTTTTTAGGATTGACTTGGCTCCGGTACCGTTTACGTTAAGCGTTACCGATCCGGTATTGGCTAGATGTATTTTAACCGTCACTCGCAGTCCCTCGACCAATGCCGGAGCCGGACTCAACGTTACGGTGTAAGTTGCACCCGTCCCTGCTGTTGTGCCGTATCCGTTGCGGTTATCACTAAGCTGCTTGTCCGTAGCCGCCATCAACCCATTAGCTGATGTTGTCGCCACAGCCGTACCTGCCTTACTGTTCCAGACAGTTTTTTCTGAATCTGTGACAAACCGATTGCTCGCATCTTGGGCAATAATAGACGGTGGATGCGTCGCCGGATGTGTGTAGTTATTCGCCCCGGCAGCAATCCCGTCAAGCTTCGTTCGCTCGGCATCTGTCATAAATCGATTGTTGGCATCTTGGGCAATAATAGAGGCCGGATGTGTCGCCGGATGCGTGTAATTATTCGCTCCCGCCTGAATCCCATCGAGCTTCGATTTATCTGCTGCACTCATAAAGCCGTCAACACTTGAAGTTGCACTAGCATGTGCAGCGCCGCCTGCGCCGACATGGGAAGAAGACACGGCATCCGTGATCCCATATCCGCTCAACGTAGTAGGTTTGGCAGTCACTTCAGAGAAGGCCACATTCCCCCAAGCCGCGCTGCCTGCTGTACTTCCGGCCTTCAGCACTTTGCTGTTATTCCCTGTCCCCGTCGCAGGTACATGAAGATTTCCGTCGCCTGCCGGATGCGTATAATTATTGGCTCCGGCCGCGATCCCATCCAGCTTGGCCTTGTCTGCCGCCGACATTCGACCGGGCGCGGTCGTGCTGGCAAGCTTCGTAACCTCGGTATCCAGCGTATCCATATTGCTGTTCAGATCAGCAATATCGACGATATCTGTACCGTCAGGCTTTTTAAGACCCAGAATTCCTGTTGTTTTCATGTGCTCACTCTCCCTCGTAAACTCTTAGCTCATTCCATGTTTTGCTTTTGGCCTGGTGCCAGTTCAACGCCTTCAAGGTGTCCCACCAGGTATAGGTATATTTGAAGGAGTAGGTCAAATGCGCCGGCTTAATATCCTCAAGAAGCTGAATAAAGCCCGGCATATTGAGCGGAACCCCCATAACCCCGACAAATTGGATCTCAAAGTGATACTCCCCCGGCGTCTCGGCAATCTCGACCTCTCCGCCAGAAAACGCTGCAGCCGCCTGCATGATCATCGCTTTGGTCGTTGTTCCTGATCCCCGCAGCTTTGCCAGCAGCATCTCCCGCCGCCTCTCATAATCTTTGGAAGGATCAAGCGGAAGCCCAAGCTCCTTTTCCCAGCGCTCCAACCCCCAAGTGGCAGACTGGATAAAATGCTGGTCAAGCACATCTTTCATACAGAACTGCTGCAATTCTAGCTCCATACCCAACTGCTTTTGCAGCTCTTCCATTTCTGTTACATCCATATAATAAGAAGGCAAGTAAGACATGAGATCAACTTTACCGGGAACACCAGGCTCTTCGCTTTCTTCGGAATCCTGCCCAAGCAAAAGTTGACCGTATATTTCTGTTCCGTAAGCCACGCTCTACCCCCCCTTCAGTTGATCCCAGGTGATCGTTCCCTTGGTCAAATAACTGGTCGGGTTCAGGTTGCCCCCGTGCCAGATTGTTTGTCCGCCTACTTCTGCCCCAGCAGGCATCTGGATGACAGCCTTGGGATGTACCGTCGTATCTGATGTATACACTGACGATAAGGTTATAGTGTTAAACAAATCCGGGGAATTGGTGTTAATGCTCATTACCTTGCCAAAGACATGAATCGTATTGGCTGCACTCGTATGGGAGACAACAGTTACCTTGTATCGACCGTCTGCAGCGTCATTCCAGAGGTCAGATATGGCGAACAGTTCGGAAATTAAAGGGTCCGCATTTAAATAGTACGCATGCTGGCTTCTAATCGTACTGTTTGTCTGGTTCGTATGAGTGGCAATTCTTTTGGTCATTCTCCCCGCGCCATTGGCATATGACCAGGAGGTCACAATATCAATCTCGAACCAGCCGGCAAAGTCCGAGGTCATAGCCGGGAACACCAGGTTAAACTTCTGGTTCGCGACCCCGTTGGCAAAAGATACGCCTCCCACATATCTCTCCAGATACCTGCTGTCCAGTTTTAACGCCGGAACCTGAAGCGTTCCGCTTGCGGTATCCCCGGCTTTATTGAGAGGCGTATAGCCCAGATTATTTTGTTTACCGTTCCATGTTGTTTTCTCTGCATCGGAAACAAAACGTTTGGCAGCCGACTCCGTCACCTCTGCAGCAGGATGAGTATGTGCGGCAGCAGGGAAGGAAGCCGGCTTGTTTGTCACTCCGCTCCAGTCAATACTGTCTGCGCTCTCTGCCTGATCCACCTTGCCATTATTATTCGTGTCGTAGATGGATTTGAGCATGTCACCCCCGACCCCGGGGGCCGTCAGCAGCACATTACCGGATACAGTTCCAATATGCAGCCTCTGCGTATCCGTACAGTAGCCCAGTTCTCCTACTGCGAGTGTGCCAATATCCTTTTCCAGTCCCCGGCGGATCTGTATCAAGGCTTTTCGGGCCATTGGTTCTCACCTCCTAGAATGTACCGCCATCCACTACAGCCACTGTTAATCGGCTGCCGTTCGCAGAATCGTACACGATACTTTCCTGGTCAATATTCGCTTCAATACCAGTGCCATTGACGACAATTCCTTTTCCTGCTTTGGCGCTTACGCCCGTTGCCGCCACTGTAATTCCATTACCGCCACCGACCGTTAGCGTGATCGTGTCTCCCTGTCCGCCGCCGGTTAGGCCGTTGCCCGCTATTATCGTCTGATTCGCTTCACCCGAGCGCACCCAAGCCGTACTGTTGAACACATAATTTTTATTCTCATCATGGACGTACACGCTCCAGCCCTGCTTAGGCTCATAGTAAATCCACCCTGTGCCTGACCAATGTGCAATCTGATTGGTTTTGCCAGCCCATGCTCCTGTTGCAGAAGCGGGGATAATCCATCGGTAACCCGCTTGCGGCGAAGCTGGCGGAGTCGCGACAACACAGGAGCCGACGCTATCCTGCCAGTCCAGACCGCGGATGGCGTTGCTAATTTCCGTATTTGTTTTTTGCGATGACCACAGCGATGTCGCCCCTGCGGTCGTATCGTTGATTTGACGATGTTTGGCAGCATCATCAATATGCGTTTTGATTTCTGCCGCAGTTTTGGTGTTGGTGCCGTCTGACACTTTGTTTACGCTGCCAGCCGTAATATCTGCTTTTTTAACCTTTGCAAAATTGGTCCCGTCCGTAATATCATCGAGCGTGCCCGTCAGATCGGTCAGCTTCTGGGCACTGATACGTCTCCATGCTGACCCGTCATCAACATAGATGTATCCGGCATTGCTGCCGCTCGTAACATAATACATCCGTCCCGATACACCGCTGTTCGGACGACTTGCTTCTACACCTGACATTGCGCGGCCAGCCAAAATATTATCTGACCCGTCGCCAATGTAAATTTCCTTTGTATCCGTACAAAAGCCCAGCTCGCCTGCGGATAATTTACCGAAGGCATCAAGCTGGGCTTTCGTTCCTCGCCTAATTCTAATCGTCTGGGCCATTGCCTTTCCCCTTTCATATACAAGTTACCCTTATCTGATTACCCTCGCACTAAATGCTGCCGAGATGCCAAACCCGACCCGCCATTTCCGCCGACTGCAATCATTTCTCAAAATAACCGCCGTCTATCAGACCGTTGCTTTTGTAAGACTGAAAATCCTCTTGCGTCCGAACTAAGCTGTCCTGCAACGTATTAATATGGGAGGCATCTACCTGGTCGCCAGGCGTCTCATAGGTAATGTAAACAGCCGTTGCGGACGAGAAAATTTTGATCATCAGCCTCCATGGCGCATCACTAGGCGTTGTGAGCAGCACCTGATCTACCTTTTGACCTGTCAATTTCGGGCCTGTATAGCATTGAATGCTCTCCTTGCGAACGTTGCTGTGGGAAAGATAGCCCTCATAGCTGCCATTTACAAGCTCAACCTCTTCCTCAACCACATACATGCTGCCATCGGGTCTTTTATTGAGCTTTTCCGTAAACTGATCCGTTTTCTCAAGAATAGCCATTGCCTTACACCCCCAAGTTAACCATATGGACAACCGGGACCTCTTCATCACCCAATGCTACATTCGTGCTTTGCCCATTGAGCTTCAGGTCACTGTAATCGGTGACGCCGGGCACATCAAGGAGGATCGTTCCGATCTTGGCCAGACTGAGATAGTTTTGATTGAAAGCTACACTCTGGAAATGAAGATTCAACGCACTTGTGAAAGCATCCACCACATGCTGCAAGGTATAGCCTTGAGCGAGCGTTACTACGCCTGCCACCGCTACTTCTTTGCCTGTAGCCGGGCTTACAGTAACATTGGCTCCGATCGGCCTCAGCTGCTCAATGTGATTCCTCACTTCAAGCACAAGCTCCGTCGCAGGCGGTTTTTTCTCCGCATCCACAACAACAACCTTCACAGTTCCCGGGCCATTCCATAACGGGTTCACCTTAGCAGCCCCGACCCCGCTTACTTCCAGCGCCCAGTTCTTGTAATCCGAGACATTCCCTCCGGATGAAGGCGTCTGCACTCTCGCCAAATATCGCGCTCTAAGCGCATCATCGCTTTCCGCTTCCGTGCCAGGGATCAAAACCTCGGCAAGCTCTGCCCTGGCCAAGTCCTGTACATAATCGATTGGCAGCAAGTTTCCGTAGCTTTGATTGCCAAGTACGCCCGGCGTCTCGCATTCCACTGTATATTCGCCTTTTTCCAAACGTTTAATGACCTTAAAATTCAGATTGCTCGCCGAATAGCGTGTAAGGAGAGGGACATCTATACGAACATTTTGATCGTCATAAAAAATCGCCCTGCGCTGTGCCGGAGCAGCCGGTCTGCGACGCAGGCCGAAATCCGATGCCCGCCGCTCCAGAAATTCACCGGAAGCCGTGTCTGCAAAGGACAGGTTTAAATTAATATCCAGCTCCATATACATTTGGGCCAGTTCCGCTGCAGCAGGAGCCAGAGCATCATAAATGATGCTTCCCTCCCGCTTGTCCAACGTGAAAGGAACCCTCGTCAGCATTCGGTCCAACAGATATTCAAACGTGTTTGTTTCGTACATTAATTCACCTCCTGCAATACAGAAAAGCGCCCTGCCGTAGATACAACTGTAAACTCGACAAGCGCGCTCTCCCCTGTTCTTTGTACTCTTAGATTTTCAATCGCTTGAATTCGCTCATCCCAAAGCAGCGCTTCGGTGATCCAGCGTTCGAGTTCGCTGTTCATGGCATTGACTTGTAATTCAGAGCCATAGTTTGGGCTGTATATTAAATAATAAAAGCGCTCAGTTGCCAATATTTTATAAACAGCCTGTTGAATAGCCTCCAGGCTATCCACGTTTCCTACAATTCGGCCTTGATTCAAGTCCAGTTTATAGGTTCTGCTGGGCTGTTCACTTTGCTGTTCATACTGAATTTGTGGAGACAGTACACCCTGGGGCAGCATTTATTCCACCACCTTATCCAGAATCAGATAATCTTGCCCACCCTGATAACGCAACAATATAACTTTATCACCAACTTGAAGCCCCTCATGCAAAATGTACTCCTCGGAACCAATCATCACTTTCTTTTCCATCAATGACTGGGGGACAACCAAAAAAGCCCTGGGAAGCTGCAAACGCTGATTCACGTTGACCTCCAAGGGGCTCGTATTGGTTACTCTCCCATACAGCACAGCTACGGGATTTCCGGCTTCAACTGCGTTGGCTCCGATTAACTTGATTTGGTCGATTAGACTCATGATCCGTACACCACCAATTCCAGTGACATCGTATGCGCATCTCCATCAAACTGATGCGTACAATCGTTGACAACATAATAGCCTTGAATACCAAGCTCTTTAATGATGAGCAAAATTGTATTGCCCGCTCTGACTCGAGCGTCACCAAGGGCAGTCACCGTTAATGAAACCTGCTCCCGGTTCTTCAGTTCAATCAGATTATTTAAGGTTTGATTGATCTGGGCCTCATTTTGCCCGTCATCAACCTTCTCATAATATTGAAGCGTCCCCCACTTGGCAATCGTGGCGCTGTCTCTGGCCATATACACCTCTCGCTTGCCCGTGTCCTTATTGTCTCTGACCAATTTGATTTGGTTATAGGTTTCATTGTCGATGGAGCGTTTGCCGCTGAAGGAATACAACAAGCTTTTTTCCCCTAACACAACATCCAGCTTCATGTCTTGAAGGTTGCGGAGCGTCAGCTTGCCAAAATCATCATAAAACACATACAGCCCTTTATTCGCCATAAGTGTGCTGTCCAAAGCCTTGCATATGATGTCCATCAGCTTTTTCCCCTCTTCCAGCATCTTCGGAATAACATGCTGGGTATTCGCCAATTGCCCCAATTTAAGGTTGTTGTCTTCAGCAATTTTTCGAATGATTTGCGTTGCGGTAACATTGGTAAATACATAGGTGTCATCGCCCATTAAATACCGCATTTGGTCATAAGCCATCACACTCAAAGATTCTTTTTCATCCTCGTCTAATGAGAAAATATACCCGTAGAACAGATTTTGTCCCTTGATTTTGATACGGATTATATTGCCGGGCGCACATTTAAAATCCCGGGATGTGTACGGCGAAGTTTTCACAAATGAAAGCTCTGCACTGGAAGCCTTGCCTACCCGGCCTGTTGTATACTTCAGACTCGTCACCATCCCGGAGATATCCCACATCATGCCATCCCGATTATCAATAATGATTTCCAGCATTACTTCTTCCGCCTTTCCGGCAGCCTGAGAACCAGACCAATCGGGAGCTTCGTCACCTTATCGTAGCTAATTTTGTTCAGCTCCATGATCTCCTTCCACCCAGAACCGTCCCCAAGCTGCGACTGAGCGACAGACCATAAGGAATCATTCTTCTTGAGAGCATAGGTTTTAGGAGGAACCCTTTCATCAGGACGTGCAGGGGTATCTTTGCTTACTTTCGTCTCCCCTTGCGTGTTTGTATCGACAATCACCCTTCGGGCCATGTAAAACTTATATTCCTTAAACGACAGTTTGAACGCAATATCTCCGCCTTCTCCTGCTGCTTCCCTGCGGTCGAATTGCTCAATACTTACTGCCATAGTGAAGTCCAGGGTCTCCGTCTTCACAGATAATCGTGACGGATGGCCTGAGGCTTGCCACTGATTAATTTTTTGAATATAGTAGCTGGGACTCTTCCACTTATCTTTATTAATAGAAAGATAATGAACGCGTCTTGCCGGGAATACCCCTTCAAAGCTAATCTCCGCTAGTTCCCCGGACTGGATAATATTAATTTCCCCAATACCTAAAATATCATAGGTCTGGCCTCTCCCTTTCTTTTGCACCTCAATCGACTCCGGTAGTACCGGAAAGTCAAACGATTCAGCGCCATTGTTATGGCTGAGTGTAAAGCGGTATAGCGGCTCTTTGTTCTCCCCATCCTCTGATTTTGCAACTGCTGTTTGTTCTATTCCGCTACTCAGAAACATCACCCCTTAAACCAGATACACCACATTTTCTATCAACGGATGACTAACATACTTGAATCTTACCCATATGCCCCACTTGCAGTGCTACTAATTTGGTTGACCAGTATCTGTTCAATTTTCCCAATCATCGTATCTGCATCATCCCCGTTGCGGATATCTCCTGTTGTCACCTGAACCGTCGGAGTAAGTGTGACAAAGTTCTGGATCGCCTTCATCTCAGCCAAATCCCGCATAACCTTGAGATCCTCGCTTGAAATATCCACTTTCTCATCAATGCCGCCAAGTGTATTGACACGATTGACTTGATCGATATTTTTATTGTTATCCGTCGCAGCCCAGTTACCCTGTTTTGAAGTTCCGGATAAAAACTTGTCAGCATTGATATCTCCAAGGGAATTCGACAGGTTTGACGTTGCATTGAAGCCTTGATTAAACTGATCATTCCAGTTGCCGTAATTCATTTTACTGCCGCTTAGGTCAACCGTGTCTTTCGTACTCACAGGCTTCTGCAGTTTGTCCATCATTCCCTTGATTCTATCGCTTATAGCATGGACATTCTGTTCATCGAAGAGCTCTACTTGATCGATTTCAGTGCCAAATATTTTGTTCATCTTTCCAGTTAACCAATTGAAAGCTTTCAAGGCACTATTCACAGCCCCAATGATAGAACTCATGAAGCTTCCTGCAAAGTTTTCAGTTCCCAAAGCCATTTTGTACATATATTCGAGGAAAGTCATCTGCAGATCATAGAACAGCTTTTGAATCGCAAACGTTGGGTCAATAAAAAGATTGATCAGGAATTCAGCAAAGCTGACCAATAAATTCCACAATAAGGCTACAGCATTATATAGCATACCAAACATTGCCATAAATCCGCCCACAACGTACGCGATAATCTCTCCTGTAGAAACTCCAAAGCTATTCAATACATTTATAATAAGCAAAATGACCCCGATAATGAGAAGCAGCGGCCACATAGCGATCATCCACTGCACAAGCCAGATAGCCGCGAAAATAGCAGCAGCGATCCCCAATGCAGTCAAGCCGTTAAGCACCATGTCCCAGTTATCCAGAAGCACTTGAGCAACCCAGGTCACCGCATCAATAATGAGAGTAAAGCCGCCAACAATTGCATTAATAAGGCCATCAAATTTGCTAGAGGCATACGCATTAATCAACAAGTCTGCGATTCCCATCAAGCCTGGCAAGATTCCTAAACCAATCGTCTCTTTGATGCTCTGGAGAATGTTTTGTATTATTCTGAATTGGCCCTCAGGTGTCTTCCCCATCTCGCGAGCAAGTCCTTCACTATCTTTATTCAAGGCTTGAATTAATAGTGCTGTCCGCTCGGCCTCTGTACCGTAACTGAACAAATTCCTTTCCGCATCGGTAAACATAGAACCAAGCGCCTTGCCGTTTCGGGTGATGGAATCCAATTCACCATTCATAGCTCTGCCCATCAAATCGGCTGCTTCTTTGATTTGATCTTGATCGATGTTAATACCAAACATCTCGGTAGCCATGTTGTACAACGGTTCAGTCAGTGCAGCAATATTTTCCGGCCCTTTCACATACTGTGCCAGTTGAGCCTGACCAGCAATTCCGGTATTCGCGTTAATGCCTGTAACCAGACTTAACTTGTCAGCCTGATCTTCGACCATATTGATGGAGCCCTGGCTCTGTCCATTCGTGTTCCCCATAATGCTTTGAAGCTGCTGCTCGGCCTGAATACGTTCATTGGCTGCCGCTACAGCTTGTTTGCCGAAATCTAACGCTTTTTCAAAACCTGTTTGAAGTTTGGAACCCATATTCAGACCGGCTACCATATTCAATATCCCTTTAACCAGACGGAACATACCGCCTATTAGAGACCCTATAACAAAGACAGTTCCTTTAATAACGGCAGTAATGCCGGAAATTACTCTCCCTATGAGGGCAATTCCTCTTACTATGTTTAAAATTAATCGCAACGCTCGTCCCATAGCTGTTGTACTGTCTGTGACTCTCCATAATAGCCTGAAAACAATTCGAAGAACCGTTGCAACCATTCTCAATAACCTTACAATAAATAAAATCATTCTAATTACTGTTGCTATTCTTAAAATAGTCATGATAATTGTTCTGCTTGTTTGAAAGACATTAACTGCAAATTTTTTAATTGCATTTGCCGTACTTGTCACAATTCCACTTATTGTGGTTATCGTATTTCGCCCTATTGTGTTCATCATAGTTATCATGTCTCGTATGCTTATGACGTTCACCGCCCTTCAAGCGTAGACTGCTGGCTGTTAGTTAACAGGCCCAGATCGTTTCACGTAAAAGTAGAAGTCGATTGTTTACATGAAGCGTATAGTAAAAAAAGAAAGCGGCCATCAACGGCCGCTTATCTTGTCTTCATCTTCTTCTGATGTTGCTTCTCAGTTTTAATCCGAACATCAATCATTGCATAAATGGCTGCTCTTTCATACCTGCTCATGGCAATGAGTTGATGCGGCAAAATGTGCAGCTCGTGGAGGGCATAGTAGGCGTAGTTGGCCTCCCCGTCGCCCTCCTCCATCAGTTTTTTACTTCGTCTACCAGTTCGGACATATCACGGTCAAAGCCATTCAATTCCTGCACCTTTTTTAACAGTACACCGAACTCCCCCGGCAGCAGCATTTTGCGCAGCAATGACTCCGCGCCTACTGTATTGTAGGATTTTTGAAGTTCGGGGTCCTTCAGCTCAGGATAGACAACCGAAGCTGTCACCAGACGGGCTACATACTCCTCCTGATTCGTCTCGACGGAATACGAACCGTTTTTTCCCTTGATTCTTTTCGTAGAGGCTTTGCGGATTTCGGTATTATGATCCTCCGTAATGCTGCGAAGCTGCCAAGGAATCGGGTTTCCTTCTTTATCCTTAAAGCGCTCGGATACAACAAATTCCTCCGTAGTGTCGATCACTGCATTTTGTGCAAAAAAAGCTTGAAATTGACTCATATGATAGTCCTCCAGTATGTTTAAAAGTTTTATTGTCGTATAAATGATTTCAACTTAGCCAAGCGTAGGGCTCTTAAAGGTATCGGCTGCTGCAATAAATACATCTTCAAAAGTAAATTCAATTTCCTCTTCCAGCGCGTCGCTCTCTGTATCCAAAGAAGCCATGACGATGCTATTCAGGTTGACGTTATTCAGCGTGACACGTTGTGTGCCAATCGATGAAGCGGGGTCCTCATTGACTACCGTAATGCTGAAATACGTATCAATACCTTCGTTAATATATTTCAACATCATTGTGCGGAACAGAGAAGTAACATAGTAAATCGTCATGCTGCCAGTACCGCTCCAGCCAGATGCTTTATGCTGAGTCCCTCTGCGGCCAAGCGTGCGGATTTCCGCTTTATTTTTTTCAACGGTCGCCTCCAGGCTCTTGATATAGAACATTTCTTCTTTTTTACCGTCAATTACTGCATAAGCACGGCCCTCCTGGCCGGAAATTACATCTTTCGCTCTCAAGAAACCCATCTTAGACCACCGTCACTTTCAGATAAATTTTTTCTACGGAATCCACTGGCTGAATGTTCAGTTCCATGTACACGCTGTCGGCAGAGCTGCCTTGGCGGATCGAGAAATCTGTCTGCGAATTGAAATTCTGGATCGCGGCTGCGCCTTGCAGGCTTTCCAGGTATGTGATGCATTCGTTGCGCAGCAGGCTGCGTCCGTCATCGTTGTTGTTGACGCGGCCGACATAGAACGATTCGAAAATCCGCTTCAGGTCGTTAGCAATGCCGTCCAATACACGAATGACACGGTTCTTGCTAAACGGCCTCGCCTTTTCCGGCGAAAAGCTGGTCAAGGAGTTAATATCCTGCTCCACCACGGCTTGTCCATTGGCTGCAGTAAATACGAATTCACCGTTCAGCAGCGCCGCCTCAATCTGAGAATGCGTATAGCGGATGGACGTATCAATGGCGCCGTCATACGCACGGTAGGTAAGCGATTCGTTCAGCGCTGCGCCTGCAGTCGCTCCAGCTACCCATGCCGTTGCCTCTGCAGCGGTCAATGTCTCCCCATCGGACAAAATGACGCCGTTCTTGACACTGATGACGCCTTCGTAGTCGGCATTCGGGTAATTTTCCAGCACCGCCTGAACTTTCTGGCCTTCTGTTTCTCTCAAACGCTGGATAAATGCCGCATATACGCCCTTCAATGTGCTGTCAGTGGAGACAAGAGCGACGGTATTAAATCTTTGCAGCTCCAACTTGGCAAGATAATCCGTATGATCGGCATTGGTTACGGTTCCGTCTGTACCGCCCGCCAGCGGTACACCCGCTGATGCCACCAGGTCGGCCGTTCCGCCAAAGCTCACCCAATCATTAGCTTGAAGGTCCGCTGCCTTGGCACCGATCTGACGGTCCACCTCAGCGCCTTCCAGCAAAGTGAGCACCTCGAATTTGCCTGTCTGATCAAGGCTTGGTCGAATAACCACGCTCAAGCTGTTCCCCCGAGCGCCGCTATGCGCAGCAGTAACCGTCAGGCCGCTATGCGTGGCGGTCGCCTTCACTCCCACATTCAAACGATACAGCAGCAGCGTCTGTGCGCGCTTGAGCGCTTCTCTTACGAGCAGCAGCTCCGGGGAAGTCAAGTCATAGCCGAGCAATGTTTGAAACTCATCTCCCGCCTGAACCGTCAAAATCTGCTTTTCTTGTCCCCATGACAGCGGCAGCGCCAGGCTGACAACGCCTCGATCACCGGCTGTGCCGAGAGCTTGCGGCGCGCTGTTCATATTAATGTAGACCCCCGGACGCACCTTGTTCTGTGTTACGAATGTTCCTCCTGCCATTTTACAACGCCTCCTGTTTCATAAATTGGTCAATCTGTTGCTGAACTTCCGCCTCGGTATAAAGCTTGTTCTCCTGAAGCAGAGCTTTGATCATATCCTTCTGCAAATGGGTATGCTGTCCCGATGCCAGGAATTGCTGCTTCGTATAAGCATAGCCGCCTTCCTGCACGGCTCCATGTTGCTCTTCCGGTTTATTTGCCATTCCTCAATTCCACCTCCGCTTTTAAATGCTGCATGACAGGACCCTGCTGGCGCTCGACCATGATGTGGAAATCATAGTCAACTCTAAAATGAAGCGCGCCTGTTACGGTCTCACAGCGCAGCTTGCTGCCCTTCAATAACGATCCGTCTACAGTGATTTGGGTTAGTTGATTGAAGAGAAGCTCATAAACTTCAAGCTGCGCCTCTCCGCTCTCTCCTTGCCCTTTCACATACAGAATGTCGAAGGTATGCCCTCGCTTGTAACGATGGCCCGTTTCCCTATCCTGAGCCGCCGACCATAAGCTGAGAATCAGACACGGTCCTTGACCCTCAGTATCAGCCAGCGAATCAACAACAGGAACCTGCGGAAAATGCTCCGCTAACACATCAAGCACTCCGTCTCGCACCGTCTTCACTGTAATCGCAATACGCCTTCACTCCCTCCAATCCACAACCGCCTGCCTAAGCGAAATCAGCCATTCCATCTCATGGACAGAAGCAGCCGTCCTCGCATAGCAAAAAGGCTGCCCGAATGGACAGCCTCTTCTCGCAACCGTTTGTTTATCATTTTTTCCACATTACCATAATAACACGGATATTTCGTCAAAAGGGGACTTGTGCGGGACACTTATGGGACATTAACGGGACAGGCCGGCAAGCTCGGCATATTCTTCAATCGCCTTCGGCTTCCAGCGGGAAAATGTCTTGCGAACGATCAACAGCTGCGCAGACACTTCCTCCACCGACATGCCTTCAATAAAACGCAGCTTCAGCAGCTTCGTGTAATCCGGCTTGTATGTAGCCAGCAATTCCAGCGCGCCGTCAATCCGCTCCTTCTGCTCTTGCAGTTCCTTGATCTCATCCAGCCGCCGCAGCGCTCCCTCATAGCCTTCATAGCTGTCTCCGTCACCGCGCCGGGCTTCCAACACCTTCGCTACGCGGCGGGCGATATCGTTCAGCTTGCCCTGATCCTCCTCATCAACCCCGCTTGCTCGCCGCACCTCGCGAAGCTGACTCAGCGTCCCTGTCGTATAATTCTCCAGATAAGCATGTGCCGTCAACTCCAGGTCCTGCTCCTTCTGCGACAAATACATATAGGAAGGCATATCCTTCAACTTCCGATGCAACGCCTGCAGACGGTCGTTCTCCGGGCCGCGGGATACAGAGATCCCCATACCGACGGGTTGCTTTTCCAGCATGGCGATTCTGCTTGCCAGACGCTTGTATCCCTTCAACTGATTTACAACCTGTTCTTCAAAATACGGTTTATCTGCCATGATGCGACACTCCCTTTTATGATGATTGCTTCTAAGAAGTTGTTTATTGGTTTTAAAAGTCTGTGTTACCGCTGGTAACCTGACAAAAATTCCTTCATTCAATTTATATAGTCCCTTAAAAACACGAACATATGTTCATTTTAGTTCCCTTTAGGAACATTGTCAACGAAATATCCTTCTATTTTTGTTCCGTTTCGACAAATAACTATGTTTCTTTAAGGAACAATCTGCGGTATAATAAAGGCATTATGTTCCGGTGGTGATACAACATATGACTAGCTTTCATCTGCGTTTTAAACAACTTAGAGAACAACATCAATGGACCCAGGATGAAATTGCCGAGAAATTGGGCGTTCAGCGATCGACTATTGCAGGATACGAATCTGCTGAAAAAAACCGAATCCCTAGGGAGGAAACCTTGCTGAAGATCGCCGATGTGTTTGAAGTATCGCTCGATTATTTGCTTGGACGGTCGGACTCCGTATCACAGAGCACCGCTGGCCAATCCCCGGCTGTGCCGAATTGGGCAACCGCCAAGGACAAACGTGATCTGAAAGTCATGCTCCAAAGCCCGGAAGTGCTCTTCTTCGACGGTATCGAGTTTTCTGAAGAGGACCGTGCGAAGATGATGGGCGTCATGGAGACGATCTTCTGGGATGCCAAAATGAAGAACAAAGAAGCATGGAAGAAAAGCAGAGACAAGAAAAAGTCTTGACACCCGCGGCGAGGCAGTTTTGGGGTAAATTGGTTCCCTATTGGAAGACTGCAGCTTGGACAACGCAATCGGCAGTACAGCGTACGGAATAACAGGCAGGAGACGGAAGAGGCGAACGGTTGCTTTCGCTTTGCTGTTCAACACAACTGACGGGTTGTTAAAGGCGGGGGATATCATTTGGATATTAAAAAGAGAACAAGAAACCTATACAGCAGGTACCGAACCAACTGTCCCTTCAAACTGGCGGAAAAACTGAACATTACCATAATGATATTGAATTTGCCGCATGAGGTTAAGGGCTATTGCCAACGTGTGCTGAGGCGCAAGTATATTGTCATCAATCAAAGCCTCAATGAAAATGAGCGCCGCTTCATATGCGCCCACGAGCTTGGCCATATGATGCTGCACAAAGGCTTTAACCATTATTTTATAACGCGCAGCACTCATTTTATGATCGGCAAGTTTGAACGGCAGGCCAATGAATTTGCTGTTAAGCTGCTTTCATACGGCGAGCAAATGGAGCAGGGAGAACCTTTAGCTTGGTATTTAAGCCGCTGCGGTATACCAGAAGAAATGCACAACTACTATTTTTAAAACAGTTCAACTCCATCCCCTTCAAAATCCGGCAGTCCGTCAACATCTGACGTGTCTAATGCCGGATTTTCCTTACTTTCGACGTCTCTGACAGACCTTGCCTTCGATTTTCGGGCAAATTAAACTCAGCCCCATTTACTCATATCCGATACATGCGACCCTGCAAATGAACCCACAAATTGCCCGGGCGAGGTGCTCTGTAAAGCGAAGGCGAATTGAGTTACAATAGAAGCAAGGAATTCAAAGTATCGTAATAACTTACTTACAAGTTAAGTCAAATCGATCTCCGATTGCCCTGAACCAATCAGACGCTGCCGGAATACTCCCATAAAGGCATGATTGCAAGACCCAAAGAAAAGTTGGATAAGGAGTTTACACCTATGAGCCAATTAACTACTAATGATCTTAAACGTTTTAAAAATGAGCTGACCCGTTTTATGATGATGTACAAGTTTGCTTTGGATGCACTAGAGACCCGTATCGAAATTTTGAAGGAAGAGTTCCAGCTTTTGCATGATTACAACCCGATCGAACACACCAAATACCGACTCAAATCTCCTGAAAGCCTGTTGAAAAAGGTCTACCGAAAGGGCTGCGAATTTTCCTTCGCCAGTGTCCGCACCCATATTAAAGACATCGCCGGCTTGCGGGTTACTTGCTCCTTTTTATCGGATATTTACCGTATCCAGGAAATGTTTGAGCATCAAAGCGATCTGAAAGTGTTGGAAATCAAGGACTATATCAAGAATCCCAAACCAAACGGCTATCAAAGCCTTCACCTGTTGCTTGAGGTTCCGGTGTACATGTCCGACCGCCTGGAATATGTATGTGTGGAAGTACAGGTGCGTACAATAGCCATGGATTTCTGGGCGAGCCTGGAACATAAAATTTTCTATAAATACAACCAGTCCGTACCCGAGCATCTGCTTGCCGAATTGAAAGGCGCCGCCGATTCCGCTTCTGCGTTGGACCGCCAGATGGAGCGGCTGCACCTGGAGATTGAAGAAATCAAGGAAAAGCAATCGAGCGATAATCAGGATGAACTGAAACGAATTATTATTAACAATCAGCAGTTTGCGCTGCCACCGGCGCTTCTCCAGCTTTTAGATGGCAGAGAAGAGTAATAAGCCATTCAAGATTTATTGCTCTTTATGATAAATGCACATTTTCTTACTCGAGTTTGCTCCGCCAAGACCACTCCTTTACTGTGCGCATACTGTGTACAAAAGGAGTGGTTGCTTTGCCTAACTACCGAATTATTGTGGATTTATCCGATCGTACGCTCTACCTCCTGGACGGCAATGTCGTAACCCGCTCGTATCCGGTTGGGATCGGCAAAATGCTGACCCGCACACCCACCGGGGATTATCGGATTATTAACAAGCAAGAAAATCCCGGCGGTCCGTTCGGCGTATTGTGGATGGGCCTGTCCAAGCCCCACTACGGCATCCACGGTACGAATGATCCTTCCTCGATTGGAAGAATGGTATCGCATGGTTGTATTCGGATGTACAACGAAGATGTATTAGAGCTTTCCTCCCTTGTCCCGATTGGCACAAGAGTAACGATTCGAGCATGAGCTGCGGAAACTCGTCGAAAATGAAAGAATGCGACGATACCTTCAGCAAAGACTACCGCCAGCTAAATTCCAGAGGAGCTACCTTCTTTAGGCTGGATTGAGCCAATCGGAATGCAATCATTCTAGTCTGTGAACGATGCAGCCACATTGTCTGGTTTATGAAGGAACCTTCAGAATTAAGAACTTAAAATCAAAGAAATCCCCGCCTGCATAACCATCTGTAGGCGGGGATTTGCTTTTATTTATTATTTAGCTGCAGGCTCTTCTTCTGTTTTCACATCGCCTTGATTTTTTATAACGGTCAGTTCGCCGTCTTTTTCATCAATGGTGAGCGAATCTCCTTTGGAAATAGTGCCTCTGAGCAATTCCTCAGACAATCTGTCCTCGATGTGCTTCTGAATCGCGCGGCGCAGCGGACGTGCTCCGTATTGCGGATCATAACCGGCTTTAGCCAGGAATATCTTCGCAGCATCGGTCAGTTCGAAATCGACCTCTTGCTCACGCAGCCGCTTGCGAAGCTCTGCGGACATGAGGGAAACAATCTGATTGATATGCTCCTGTCCCAGAGAATGGAATACAATGGTCTCGTCGATCCGGTTCAGGAACTCCGGGCGGAAGCTCTTCTTGAGCTCACCCAATACTTTATCCTTCATCTGGTTGAATTCGCGTCCGGCATCCTGTACGGCTGTAAAGCCGAGTGTGGAATTCCGTTTGATCTGATCGGCCCCTACATTAGAGGTCATGATGATCAGGGTGTTACGGAAGTCGACAACGCGCCCTTTGGAGTCGGTCAATCTGCCGTCCTCCAGCACTTGCAGCAGGATGTTGAAAACTTCAGGGTGCGCCTTCTCGATCTCATCCAGCAGAACAACTGAGTATGGCTTGCGACGCACTTTCTCTGTCAGTTGACCGCCCTCTTCATAGCCTACATACCCTGGAGGCGCCCCGACGAGTCTGGATGTCGAGTGCTTCTCCATGTATTCGGACATATCGATACGGATTACCGCATTTTCATCCCCGAACATTGCTTCAGCCAATGCGCGAGCCAGCTCGGTTTTACCGACGCCTGTAGGACCAAGGAAGATGAAGGAGCCCATTGGACGCTTCGGATCTTTAAGTCCTGCTCTCGCGCGGCGAATCGCTCTCGATACAGCCTGAACGGCTTCCGTCTGACCAATTACCCGATCATGAAGAATCTCTTCCATTTTCAGCAGACGTTCGGTTTCACCCTCAGCCAGCTTGACGACAGGAATCCCGGTCCAGCTAGCGACTACCTGAGCAATATCTTCAGGCGTCACTTCAGAGTCCGTACGTCCCTGTTTTTCTTTCCATTGATTCTTCGTCACATCCAGCTCTTCACGAATCTTCTGCTCGGTATCGCGCAGCGCAGCGGCCTTTTCGAATTCCTGGCTTTGTACAGCCGCATCCTTCTCCTTGCGAATATCCTCCAGACGATTCTCCAGCTGTTTCAGATTTGGCGGTACCGTGTAAGAGCGAAGCCTTACTTTGGAACTGGCCTCATCGATCAGGTCAATTGCTTTGTCCGGCAAGAACCGATCCTGAATATAGCGGTCGGACAGCTTCACAGCCTGCTCAATCGCTTCGTCCGTAATTTTAACCCGGTGATGCGCCTCATACCGGTCACGCAACCCGTGAAGAATTTGAACAGCTTCCTCCGGCGATGGCTGATCTACCGTAATCGGCTGGAAGCGGCGCTCAAGAGCGGCATCCTTCTCGATATATTTGCGGTATTCATCCAAAGTTGTTGCACCGATGCATTGCAGCTCTCCGCGGGCAAGCGCCGGTTTTAATATATTCGAAGCGTCAATGGCGCCTTCTGCCCCACCGGCGCCAATCAGCGTATGAAGTTCATCAATGAACAAAACAATGTTTCCCGCCTGGCGAATTTCGTCCATAATTTTTTTCAGACGATCCTCGAACTCCCCGCGGTATTTCGTACCGGCTACAACCGAACCCATATCCAGGGTCATAACACGTTTGTCACGCAGTGTCTCCGGAATTTCATTGGCAATAATTTTTTGGGCCAAGCCTTCAGCAATTGCTGTTTTACCAACCCCAGGCTCACCGATAAGCACCGGATTGTTCTTCGTTCTGCGGCTGAGTACCTGAATCACGCGCTCGATTTCTTTGCTGCGTCCGATTACTGGGTCCAGATTGCCTTCACGGGCGATAGCTGTCAAATCACGGGCAAGACCATCCAGCGTCGGTGTGCTGACATTGGAGGAGGAGCCATGATTGCTCGATACCGCTTCGCTACTGCCCAGCAGTTGCAACACTTGCTGACGCGCCTTGTTCAGGCTGATGCCCAAATTATTCAGTACGCGTGCCGCTACACCTTCACCTTCGCGAATCAGGCCGAGCAAGATATGCTCCGTCCCTACATAAGTGTGACCCAGCTTGCGTGCCTCGTCCATGGACAGCTCGATTACTTTCTTCGCTCTTGGAGTATAAGCGATATTGGTAGGCTGCTCCTGTCCACGGCCGATCAACGCTTCTACCTCATCTTGAATCTTCTCCAGACCAAGACCAAGCGCGATCAACGCCTTCGCCGCAATGCCTTCGCCTTCACGAATCAAACCAAGCAGGATATGCTCTGTCCCAATATTATTGTGTCCAAGTCTGACGGCTTCTTCCTGTGCGAGTGCGAGAACCTTCTGAGCGCGTTCTGTAAATCTTCCAAACATCATAGCTAAACACCTCCATGCTTATGTTTGCTGCGTCAAGTATCGGCGAATCAATTCAGCTCGCCGGATATCCCGTTCGTCAGCATTCAGCTTCTCATCAAACACCTGCTGCAAAAAGCCAGGCTGGGTGAGTACCATTAATTCATTCATTACCTGCGGCCCGACACTTTCAATCAAGTCCAGATCTACTCCGAGCCTAATATCGGATAGCCGCTGAGCGGCCTCCTTGGAATCCATAATCGAAGCATTGGACAAAATCCCGAATGAACGGCGAACACGGTCCTCAATTCTAATCTTGGATTCCGCGACCAGACGCTCGCGGGCAGCCTTCTCATGCTCGATAATTTGCCGGGCTACACCATATAGATTATCAATAATTTCATCTTCAGATTGTCCTAATGTAATCTGATTGGAAATCTGAAATATATTCCCTACAGCTTCACTGCCTTCCCCATAAATGCCGCGTACAGCCAGCCCTACCTGGGTAATTGCGGATAAAATGCGGTTGATTTGATGCGTCAGCACCAGCGCGGGCAAATGCATCATCACGGAGGCACGTATCCCCGTTCCAACATTCGTAGGGCAACTGGTCAAATAGCCTCTTTGCTCATCAAACGCGTAATCCACTTTGGATTCAAATATATCATCAACTTGGCTTGCCAATGACCAGGCTTCCTTAATCTGAAAGCCAGGGTATAAACATTGGATTCGCAAATGGTCTTCTTCGTTAATCATAATGCTAATGGATTCAGAATCATTCAAGATCAAGGCGCCGCCGCGCGATTCACTCGCCAGGTTCGGACTGATCAAATGCTTCTCAACGAGCACTCTCTTCTCCAGTTCACTGAGTTCTGAAAGAATGAAGGTGTCAAAGCGACTAATCTCATTCAGTTCCTCCGACTGAGCGGCAGCAGTAAGCTGCTCCATGACCTCGCGAGACTGCTGGTTGGTAGCCAACATCGGAAACGGCTGCTTCCGCAAATTCCGTGCAATCCGTATACGGCTGCTAATAACAATTTCGGAATCGGGGCCATCACTGCGCATCCAATCGCTTAACGCCTCTTGAGCAAAACGTCGTTTTCCCACCGTTATCCCTCCTGCCTTACCGACCTAACCGGACTGTTCGAGCTTGCTTTCAAGCTCGCGAATCCGGTCGCGAATACCAGCTGCCTTTTCAAATTCCTCCTGCCCGATTCGAAGCTGCATTTCCTTCTTCAATTCTTCGATTTCGCGCTTGAATTGAATCTGGCCGCCGGAGCGTTTGGGAATTTTGCCTACATGTATAGTGTTGCCATGTACCCGCTTGAACAACGGATCAAGCCGGTCCGCGAAGTGACGATAACAAGAACTGCAGCCAAACCGTCCAATTTTGCTGAATTGGGTGTAGGTAAGTCCGCATTCATCACATCGAAGAGTCAGCGGTGGCTTAGGCCCCAGCCCCCCCGTGCTCGACTTCTCAAAATCAAGCAGCCCTGATAGCAAGCTGTGAATCGAAAAGCCTCCGGAGGTTCCCGGTATGCCCTCGCCCTTCTCTCTGGCGCAAGATTCGCAGATATGAAATTCAGTCTTCTCTCCATTTACAATCTTCGTAAAATGAAGAGTAGCCTGCTTTTCACCACATTCCTGACATAGCACGAAGAACCTCAACTCCCTTCAAGCATCATGCCGCTACTTCACTAACAGAGAAATTAGCATCGACTTTAAAATTCTGGCCCGTACCTCATCCCTTAGTGGCAGCTTGAGCGCAATAACATCCCGGTGAATCGCTGCACGAAGCAAGTTCGCTTCTCTAACGGAAATCATCTGCGCTTCCATGAGCTGATAAATCAAGCCTTCCGCTGCGCCCTGGTCAACCATATTTCCAATCGTCTGGTGAATATGACCTTGAATTGCTTTCAGCTTCGGCAGCTCTATCCTCTGGATTCGGATATACCCGCCGCCTCCGCGCTTGCTTTCCACCAAATACCCCTTCTCCAATGTAAAACGGGTACTAAGTACATAATTAATCTGGGATGGCACGCAAGAGAAGCGGTCAGCCAATTCATTTCGTTGAATCTCGATTGAACCTTCGGAGCTATCCTGCAGCAGTTGCTTCAAAAATTGCTCCAGAGCATCTGAAATATTACGCATATCACCAGCCCCTAGAGAATTTACATAACCTTTAAAACTGAAGTCAAAGAGCCTAGCACATTTTAAAATCAATCACTTGACTTTGACTTTCTTTGACTTTAATCATTATTATACGCATATTTCCTGCTAGGTCAAGAGCTTCTACTACAAAAAATTATTGCGCGCCTTGTCATCTTTCTGTATTGTAAACATTCAACGGCTGAATATGCATGAATGAATTCCAAAAAATCAGATTCCAACTCCATTTGCTGACGCCTTACGAACCAGTATATCCATTATTATGGCACAACTAACAATTCAAATTCAAATAACATCCATGAACTAAAGATATGGAAAAGCCGCAGCGTGAATCTGCGGCCTTCTCGGATGAAAACAGGATGTTGTCTTTAACATTCATTGTTAGTGCAGATTCTTTTTCTACCGTCATATTAGAGCTTTGATCACACTACTTAAAAAATCGCTCCAAATCGACTGCCGTTGGTGTTGCTTTCATAATCATTGCGACAGGAATCGTTTCTTTATCTTTTTTAATAAATGCATTCTCTTTAAAATGGTAGCCTTTCTCTTTGGCCATCGTGTAAAACTGACAAAAATGGTTAGCATGTTGGATAGCCTCTGTTTTTGTCGCATAACTGCCGATCAAATTGCCAAAACCAAGCGGATTTGATCGGTTTTGGATACCGACCTGAAATGACGCCTCGCTTGCTTCCGTTTGTTTGACCAGCAACTCACAATCAAAGCATGGAATACGATAATGAATCGTCATTGTAATCACCGCTTTCTGGTTGTTTGGAACTACCTGCTTATGCTCTTTGACTATGTTATGGGGGAGAGAAACTCGTCTCCTTATTCCGGATTACCCGGATACGTCAAATTGCAAACATAAAACAAAAAACCCGTTGAACCTAAAGTTCAACGGGCCATTCGTGCTTGGCGACGTCCTACTCTCCCAGGACCCTGCGGTCCAA
>NZ_JAELUP010000078.1 GCF_016424485.1 Paenibacillus roseus | reverse complement strand
CGAAAGTCGATTCCCTCCGAGACGGATCCTGAGTACGGCGGGACACGTGAAACCCCGTCGGAATCCGGCAGGACCATCTGCCAAGGCTAAATACTCCCTAGTGACCGATAGTGAAGCAGTACCGTGAGGGAAAGGTGAAAAGCACCCCGGAAGGGGAGTGAAAAAGAACCTGAAACCGTGCGCTTACAAGAAGTCAGAGCCCGTTATAGGGGTGATGGCGTGCCTTTTGTAGAATGAACCGGCGAGTTATGATCACGTGCAAGGTTAAGGTGGAGAGCCGGAGCCGCAGCGAAAGCGAGTCTGAATAGGGCGAATAAGTACGTGGTTGTAGACCCGAAACCGTGTGATCTACCCCTGTCCAGGGTGAAGGTGCGGTAACACGCACTGGAGGCCCGAACCCACGCACGTTGAAAAGTGCGGGGATGAGGTGGGGGTAGCGGAGAAATTCCAATCGAACTCGGAGATAGCTGGTTCTCCCCGAAATAGCTTTAGGGCTAGCCTCGGTGTCAAGCGTCGTGGAGGTAGAGCACTGATTGGATGCGGGGCCCGCCAAGGGTTACCAAGTTCAGTCAAACTCCGAATGCCACAGACGTATAACCGGGAGTCAGACAGTGAGTGCTAAGATCCATTGTCAAGAGGGAAACAGCCCAGATCATCAGCTAAGGTCCCCAAGTGTGTGTTAAGTGGGAAAGGATGTGGAGTTGCACAGACAACCAGGATGTTGGCTTAGAAGCAGCCACCATTGAAAGAGTGCGTAATAGCTCACTGGTCGAGTGACTCTGCGCCGAAAATGTAACGGGGCTAAACACACCACCGAAGCTATGGCAATGCAGCAATGCATTGGGTAGGGGAGCGTTGAATACGG
>NZ_JAELUP010000077.1:102804-179661 GCF_016424485.1 Paenibacillus roseus | reverse complement strand
TACCGGAACTGCTGCGCCACCGACGTAGTCTGATTATCCGCTCCGGTCACCTGAATGGCTTGACGGGTTGGGAAACCAGCCTGGTATAACGTGAAATCGTATTCGTTGGCAACGACAATATCTCGGGTGTCATCCTTGATTGTGATCGTCGTTGGATTCCCGTAACTGTCATATACATAGCTCGTTTGGGCCTTCAGGGGACCGCTGCTGTTATTTTCTTTCATTTTGACCGTCTTGATGCCGTTCGTGGTCGGATACCGTTCCAACTCGACAAACAAGCTTTTATTCGACTGAACAGGAACCGTATAACTTTTTAACAAATTTCCTGTATCATACGTATAACTCGTCGTGTTGGTATACGGATCGGTCTCGGTGATCACATTCCCGTACTCATCATAATCTCGGGAGACGATGCTGGCTGTCGATTGCAAAGAACCTTGTTTGGTCTGAGCGGTCACTTTGGTGGGTACCGGCCAGCGTTTCACCCGGTTGTATTCCATCGTTTCGGTGGACTGCTGGGTGCCGCTGCTTTTGACCACTTGCGTATTGTAGTAGACTTCCGGCGTATTCTCGTCGATATACACGCGGTCATAGGAAGAGGTCGTCTGGATTCTCCCGTTGTCCACGGTGGTGGAGAACGAACTGTTGGAGAATCGGACCGCCGCTCCGTCGCCTGTGTAACTATACGTGACCCGATTGAATTTCGATTCTGAACCATCCGTATAGGTGACCACGTCTTCTCTTGAAGTCGCCCGATAAGCCCGTTCTTTCGCACTGGTGCCCAGTGCGCGATCAAAGTCGGTATACCCGTAATCCGTTCGCGCTTTGGTCGGATGGTAGACCTGTTTTAACAGGGCAATAAAATTGTCTTTGGGCCGTCCACCGCCGACGAGATCGAAAGGAATCGGCTTGATATCGTAGACGTATTGTGTTTTTCTGCCCATCGCATCGGTCACTTGAGTGAGCAGTTCTTTATTGCCTTGCGGATCTTTCATCTTGTCATATTTAACCGTCCGATCACCTATCGTGACCACAACTTCCTTGGTTGAATAGCTGATCGTTAATTCATTGCCAAGGGCGTCTTTCACTTTGGTCAGGACAGTGCCATACGGCTGTACAGACTGGTAGCCGAATTGAAGAGTATTGTTGTAGGCGTCTGCGATTTCCATCAGTTGCCCTTGATAATCAAAATACATCTTTTTTCCATCTAGCGATTGGAGTTTGTAATAGGCAGAGCTATTACTCGGAGTGGTGAAGGAACCTGTTTCCAGTTTCAAGTCCTTCCATGGATAGCCTTTGAGATTCAGCCCATCCAATTCATAAGCGCTTCCGCCGAACAAGTGAATATATTTCTTATTGGTATCCTTCGTTTCGATATAGGGGATATCCCAGCTCCATCCTTTCCCGATCGGGAAACGATTCTCTCCTTGTTTCGGTTTGGCTTGGTTGCTATAGGCGACATAGTTAGCCCACTGGATTTGAAAATAGGGATCATAGACGACGTTGCCTGTTGGATAAAATCTGACGTTTAATGGAATTCCACTCAGAACCATATCTTGAGCCAGCAGGTACGGGCTGTTACTATTATTAGGATCGACGTAGGTCCATGCTGATTTTAGCAAATCTATCACTTCATTGTTAAATTCGAAATACGGCTCATTAGGCCTCGGGTAGTACACAAACGTAGATTGTCCACCAATGATCTGGACCAGCGATTTGTAACTCGTGCCGTCAAACACAAAATTCCCGGCGTATCCCACTTGTGGTGACACCAAACTATTTGGCGAAGAGGCTTTATTATACAAACGACCTTCTAGCTCAGGGTAGTACATCCTGGTATACGGGATTCCGCTAACAAAATCTTTATCATAATACTGGGCATCGGAGCTGTCATAGCTACGGGTTAAGGCAAATGATAAACCGTTTCGCCCGGGCAGCACCATATCCGTAGCCTGTACGGAGAGCGAACCGCTAATCGGAGATATGCTTTCGCCAATCGATTGAATCGAGAACGGGGCGCTATCCCGTTGAATATTCAACCGTTTCACCGCAAACTCGTCATAGCTGGTCGGATAGGAAGTGGAAGAGGACATGGCCATCATGCGTCCCTGTTCGGGATCTGGTGTAACGGCAGGGTGCAGGAGACTTTCATCCGGGATCGTTAATTCATCTGTCGTTTTTACAACATTTTCGTCCGTCTCGGAAATATCGCTCTGATCCACGTCTCCGGGGATCGCTTCCCGATTTTCGAACCGGGCCGCTGAATAATCCCATTCCTCCCATTCCACCTCGGGATTGATTTGCTGCAGCGAGTCAGCCAAAGACTGATCCGGCGCTATCCGGGCCTGGAGGGCTGCATACAGGTCTTCCAGTGTGTAGCCTTTATTTAATTGTTCGACCAAATCAAGCTCCGGGATTTGAAAGCTGCGGCTAAGCCACTCCAATGTCAAGGTTTCTTGAACTCCCGATTCTTCCACAGGGGGGATCGGCCACTCTCCAAGCGATGCGGTTTGAATATTTGATTTCCCTTTCGCTACTGCGGACGGGGCGGGGGCAAGCTGCACAACGAAAGCGACAAGTAGTAAATAGACGATAATTTTTCTCATAGAAACAGCTCCTATTGCAGGTTAAGTGTACGTGTTTATTTGAAATTAATAGAGCGTTCTGGTTTTCGACACGATGTTTCCGTTCGCATCGTATTGATACGACACTCTGTACCCGTTGGCAAAATAGATATCCGTTAACCGATTTCGATTGGAGTAGACATAAACATCGTTAGGCTGCCTGATAGAAAAAGCAGCAGACTGATTCCATACGCCGTACGTAAGGCTGCCGTCGTTTTTGATGACGTTTGCTCGAACCCGAACACGTCCCTTCGTTGTAGGGAAGTAGCCCGCCGTATTTACTGTGAGTTGTGTACTGGTTGTTTCATTGACGAGATCCACCCAGTTGAATCCGTCATTAGACGAGTACTGAACCTGAAATCGGGTTTCCAGCGTGGGCGGGCCAGGATCCAACACCCAAGAGATCGGCATGGATGTCCCAAACACTTCTCCCCCGATCGGACTGATTAGACGAGCTCCCCCGACCAACGTATAGTCATACATCACACTGATTGTGGCCTTCCCTTGACTATTTATAAAGGTTACGGTATTTGTCCCTAAATTCCAGTACTCTGACGGGACAGTACGATATTCCGTTTCCTCATATAAGTAATTAGAGAACAATGCATTCCAGTTATTAAATTCGATTTTGGAATTGGTCAAGGCGATGTAGCCACTAACATCCATTATCAATTTGGAATCATTATTATTCAATGGAAGCAGTTTGTTGGACGTCGATCTCAACAGCGTGTACGTGTCACTATTTGCCTTAACCCCGCACTCTGCATTTTGGGGTGCTGGCTTGGGCGAAGGTGGAATGGTAACCACCTTGAATTTACTTTCCATGAGCGTAGCCGGAGGATCGGAAGGAACGATATAGTCCATATTGGTATATGGGGCGCTGCCGTTCGAGCAACTAACTTGTCCATTCCACTTGGTTGCAGTTAGGACTAAAGAGAAAGGACGAAACGGTTCGGTAAACAAGGAAGATGGCTTATCGCTCCAAAAGTTAATGTCTCCTAATGAAGAATAATAGGTTCGTGAGCGAGTTACGCGGTTATCCTTTGGAGTCAAGCCAATTTTTCCGTTTGTGACGACGACATTTTGAGGGATCGTAAATGAAAAGCTGTCCCCGCCTGACAACACCGGAGAGGTTACGCTGGGGTCGACATCAATCGGGAAGGTTAAACCCGTGGTATCCACCTGAATATCGAGATAGTTTCTACCCTTGTCTGTTCGAAATTGTTGAGAAACGGCTCTTTTGACTCCCTTCTTATCCACCAGGAACATGGAATGAATGGTGAATTTCTCTTTATTCTTACCTTCGATAAGGAATGAAAATTGTTTCCCGGCCTTCTCATTCTTGAGCGTAATCGTTTCTTTGATCCCTTTCTTGGTTACCTCCAACAAAACGTCTGTATCGGACCATACGTCCCGATACCGGATTTTATTTTTTTCGTTTTTATCCAGAGCGCCTTTTTTGGCGGACTCGCTGACGTTTTGCGGAATAAACCGGACATAGTCTCCCCCTTTTCCAATGCTATAGCCCTCTTTAAATTCAATAGGGATCGTGACATCGAAAGGCATTCGAACGGCCTTAAACGCCGATGTCCGATTTTGAGGCGCGTTGATCGCGTTTTTAAATTCTGCTGATCGCTGTTGAAGCGCTTTGGATTCTGCCGGCGTTGTAAGCGCCGTACCGATTTCCTCGTATTTTCCTTCCTCACTCCAATAGAACAGAGGGTCCGTCGTGACGAATGCCCGATAGCTGCCGTCCGGCAGTTTAAAATGGACTTCGTTCGCACGTCGCAATTCCGGTCGTTCAACAGCCCTTTTTTTCGACATCTCGGACATAAAGGATTGAAAGGCAGGGCTATCGCCCATATCCGGTTCGATTGCTGTCAATGTCTCCACTTGCATTTGCGACCCGGCCTGGACTGCTGCTGAACCTTTTGCTTCGGTTGCTGCATATCCGTTAACCTCAGCAAAAAGCATGATCATGATGAGAGCGATGACCATACTTTTTAACTTTGCACGTTGTTTCATTGTCTTAGCCTCCAAGTCAACATCTGAATTAAATTCTCAAGCAACCAGTGCTCCCGGCGTAAGTAAAAAAATCTTGCTGATTTCTTTCGCTCTTGCTTCTAATGTTTGCAGTTTCCCCATTATTATCTATTATCTCTCGTAAGTAGAATCACCACCTATTAAAGGTTTAATTATATATATTAATATTTACTGACATATAATAACATGTAATCTTCTAAAAAACACCAGTTTTTTAGAAATATTATAGATCACATTCCGGGCTCGACTTTCTTTTGTCTCTATAAAGTACTTTTTGACAATGCCGCAGGATTCACTTCATGTTACGGCCTGCTATTGGCTCGCACTTCCGAAGAAAGTTACTTTGTCACGGGGCTTTAACCTCAAAGATTTCTCCACCAGTTGCCCGTCAGCTACGAGGCGACTTGCCTCTGACCTCGACCGGACTCACACCGGCTAGTTGTCCCTCGCTTGGCTAGACGCGCAAAACAAAAAAAGGATCAGGACTCTTCTAATGAAGAAATCCTGATCCTTTTTTAAATTTACGGAATTCCGTGAAGCGAGTTCAATGGCTTGCTGTTTGAAGCAAACTTCGCACAGCATCCATATCGATGGCCAAATGAATGCCCGGCATCGTCCGCATCGAGCCGGAAACAATGCCGCTCAGTCTCCCTTGTTCATCAAGCACAGGACCGCCTGACATGCCGCTGACGATTTGGGCGGAAGTCAAGATGCGCCCTCTTCCGTTCACTTCCGCATTCGGGTTGTTGACGATCCCCTCTGTAATGACGGGGGTGTCTTTCATGGGATAACCGAGCGCATACACTTTTTCCCCATATGCAAGTTTGGATTCACGCATCGCAAGGTAAGGATATGTCTCCTTCTTCCCCTTTACAACTCTGGTTGGCGGGAGCTGCAAGATCGCCGCATCCGTCAGTTCGTCATAGGCTGTGACCGTAATCGGTCCAACTACCTTGCCGTCTGAAAGAACGCCCTCGATCCGCTCACCGCCCTTGACTACATGATAAGCAGTAACAGCCGTGCCGTCGGTGGAAATGATGACGCCGGACCCCACTGCCTTGACGGCCTCGCCGTTGCCCATGACTCGCAAATAGAGCATCGCGCCGCGGGCCAGCGCATAGCTCTCCTTCGCATTGTACGAATCAGGCACGCTTGCTTGTGAAGCATGGGTAAAAGCAATCATGCCGGAAATGAGCAAAGCCATCAGGCACAGCATCATCATTTTCACTCTTCTGGACATTTGTTATGCTCCTTTTTCTCTGAATCTCCCTTTATCTCGCTGCCTGCTATTGGACGACTGGCATAATATCCTCATAGGCCCAGTGGGAAGGTTGCAAATCCGTATATTTTGCCGGAAGCTTCTTCTTCTCAACTCCAGTAGCCCGGTTGATCAGTACAACAGCCTCGGCCCGGGATAACTTGCTGTCCGGTCTGAACGTGCCGTCAGGGAAGCCTTTCACATACCCTTCCTTCACGAAGGCCTGCACATAAGGCTCGGACCAATGACCCTTCACATCTGTGAACGCCCCGGTCCCTGCACCAGCGCCAATGCTTCCGGCCTGACTATTCCTGGATACATCCACATGCAGCACCCGGGATAGCATGACCACAAATTCTGCCCTGGTCAGCGGCTTTTCTCCGCCAAAGGTTCCATTCGGATAGCCCTGTATAATACCGGCCGAAGCAAAGAAGGCAACCTCATTCGCCTGTTTTTCCCCTACATCGCTGAACAGACTTGCTACGGTAACATTTTCTTTATCCAGCAGTGGAGCAAGCGCTCCGATTAATTCATATCGGGTCATCGCCAAATCGGGTTTAAACAGATTATTGCTATACCCCTTCATGTATTTAATTTGGCTTGCATTTTGCTTCAATTCATAACCCGCATTGGCAACTTCATACCGCATGGTCATGACATGGTTATTCTTGTTCGTAATCACCTTGATCGTGATGCTGCCAGTGATGATGATCTCGCCTTTATATTGCTGGCTATTTACAGTTGGCGTGCTTCCGTCTGTCGTGTAGTAAATGATCTGTCCAGCCGGAGCTGTCAGCGCCAGCCTGCTGTTGCGGGCGATTGACACCGGCGTGTCCTTATCCCAACTGATCTGCTTCTGTCCGGTATACGCCTGAATTGCGGATTCCGGCTGTTCGGGCTGAACCGGGATAAAGCCGCCACCGCCAGATACCGGAGGAGTATTCTTCGTCCACACGCCTGTGAATACGTCGCTGATTTCCTTCTCCGCGACAACAGCAATCGCTTTAATAGTCGTCGTCTGCTTCAATACAATCGGTCCTGTATACCGCGCCGATTCTTCAGTCGGCTGCTTGCCGTCTATTGTATAGTAGATGGCTGCACCCGGCTCCTGAACGCCAAGCACGACAGATACCTGATCGGTAAAGCTGGCATCGCCCGATTCAACAAACGGCGTTTTGGCCTTCTCGGCATATTGAACAGCTGGCGAATGGATTACGATTTGTCGCTTCATTTCGCCCGCGGCAACGGTAAGAACGGCTGTGCCTGTTGTTTTCAGGGCACCTTTTACTTTAGCGGATTGCTTCTCAATGACTGCCTCCGCCGCGTTTGCCGACCAGGTTACGCCTGTTCCTGTCAGTTCAAACGGCGCGTTAATACGGTTAATCGTATCTTTGGCATCCAACAGAATTGCTGCCGCGCTGATCGCGGACTTGTCAGTACCATAGAATCCCGCAAGCTGCGGGTAATGGCCTTGGACAGCTTTCCATTTAGCAGTATCGAGCTGAGATGGAACAACACCTTGCGCCAGTTCTTTCGCCAGCACGCCTTGCGCCTCACCACCAGACCCGCCAACCGGCTTGGAGTCACTGTTGTAGTACGCCGTGTTCTGCTTCAACTGCTGCTTGTTGAACACGGTATTCGAAATTGCGGCGGAATCCGTCTTCTGTCCGGCGATTCCCCCGAAGAATGTCACACCCGGCACATGCTTGCCGTTCACCGAAGCAATGACTTCTCCTGCCGACCAGGCATTGCTGATTGCTCCGCCGACTGTAGAACCGGCAATTCCGCCTGTCCAGGCTTTTGCAGTACCCTTGGACTCGGCGCGTCCCGAATAATAGCTGAAGCTGATTTCCCCGGCGTTCAGACCGGAGATACCTCCTGTTTGCGCCTCCGCCGCTTCGGACTTCAAGTCGGCATAAGAGAAGCTGTGATCAATTGCAGCGCCCGCAAGATTCTCTCCGGCAATACCGCCGCCACGCACAGCCTGCTCCGCATAGGCAGCTTTCAACTCGATTCGGCCGGCTGTCGATACGTTGCTAATGCGCCCTTCGTTAATGCCTGCTGCTCCACCGGCAATTCCATTGCTTTTAAGAGTCAAGCCGCTCAATTGAGTTTGAGCCAATGACCCTTTGTTGCGGCCTGCTACGCCGCCGGTATAATTTGTTCCTGCAACTTTGGCATTCTTGATGACAACGCCTTGGATAACAGCGCCTTGCTCATTCGTTCCGGCTACAATCGCTGTATGCGCACCGCCCGTAACGGAGACATTCTCAAAACGGATATTCGTGACGGTTCCTTTATTTTGCCTGATGAAGGCTGCAGGTCCAGAGCTCTCTGTCTCTTTAATCTGAAGACCTGAAATGACATGTCCGTCCCCATCAAACACCCCGGTAAAGCTGTCAAACGGATTCCATGCTATGCCTGCAAGATCCAGATCTGCAGCAAGCTGAATGCGTTCGAATTCCGGTTTTGTCTCTGCCGCACGGTTGAACAGCTGGTAATACGGCAAGCCGGAAGCGTTATAGAGATGCACCGCCCCTGCGAGCTGCGGTACTGTCCGAATAATAAGCCCGTCCGCCGCCTCCCCGTTCAGGAAGGTCGTATCCAGTTCGAAGTTCCAATTCAGCACAGGCGTCATATCTTGCGCTTCGACTGCGGCTGTACCTGTCACTTGTCCCAGATTGTACCCGACAGGCGTTGCAACCCCCGTATAAGCAGAGTCTTTCAGCTTACCCTGTCTGAACTGATAGCCGATCAGCGCGCCTTTATACACATTGGCTCCGCTGACATTGATCGTCAAGACCGGCACATTCGCGTATACCTCTGTCAATTGACCGTCATTGTACCCGGCAAAACCGCCCGCATAGGCGCGTGTCGCATGATTAATGCCGACTGTTTCGACTTTCTGATTGATCGCGTAAGCGCGCTTGATGTCAGCTTCACGTTCTACGGCAGCCGCAAAGCCTCCGCTGCGCGTGTCAAAGCCTGTATTCTGAACATTGCCCGATGCATAAGCATCGGTAATCTTATACTTGTCTACCGAACCGGCAAAGCCGCCTGCGTAGGCACCGGTAATACCTTTTACCGTAATATTGCCTTTGGCGTAGACCCGGTCGATGGACGCTGCTTCATCCGCTGTATCACCGAGCAAACCGGCGAAGCCGCCTGCATAGATCGTATTATCCTGATTCGTATCCTGCACCTGAACCGGAATATCAGTCGAAGAATGCGAGATTTTCGTATGATCACCCATGCCGATGAACCCGCCCGCATGTGCCGAAGGCACAACGCCAGGACGTGTAACCGCATTGCCGATCTCAATCTTGCCGCTGCGGACAGCCGCTGCCTCCGAATAATGAATCTCGCCGGCAGTCGACTTGCCAACAACACCGCCAACATGATAGATACTCGAAGTTTCCGCCTGAATTGGCGTTCCTGTCTTCACATGAACCAGAATGCCGCTGCTTTCACCGACCGCGCCCCCCGCAGCAGCTGTTCTACCGCCGGAGAGCTTCAATTGCGGCTCTGCATTGGCATAATAGATAGAAGCATCTGCGTTGACGCCTGTTATTCCACCGAGAGTCAGATCTGCCGCACCGTTTCCGGTTGTCAATTGAATCTGTCCGCGCTGAACGTCCGCCTGATAAATACCGGAATAGAATGGAATAAGCTGTCCAAAGTCAAAAGCTCTGTCCAGATCGTCCGACGACAAGCTGCCTGTCACACCGCCAACAGCGCTTGCTCCCGATGCTGCTTCTACTACAATATCCGGAATCACGACAGACTTGTTCAAAATGCTGTTATGCGCCATACCGGCAATACCGCCGACAGCAGCATCCGCGCCTCCGGCCCTGATAACTGCCTGCGAGTAGGCATCAAACATGGCCGTCTTCATCAACCAGCCTGCAATTCCCCCGCTAACTGCAGGCTTATCGTCAGCCGATACATGAATATCTAACCTCTCTACCCGAACCTGCCGGATATCATAGGCATTCGTTCCTTTGCCTTCTTTCATACCGACTACGCCGCCTGCAGCCCCGCTGCTGACGATGTGCCCGGCAGTTCCCGCTTCATCGCCGCTAACCGCATTGTCCGGCAGTATTTTATCTGGCTCGGGTCGACCGATTACGCGAATACCGATTATTGCATTCCCCGGTTCAGAGTGGCCGATCACGCCGCCCGCGACCGAACCCTGTCCGCTGGCCGTAATGTGCCCATCCTTGAAGGTCAATGTAATATCCTGTGCCTTCCCGGACACATAACGGCCGATAATGCCGCCAACCACATTGCTCTTGCCTGAGGCAGACACACGATATTCTTTCACAACTTCTATATTCAGTCCTGTAACATCTCCTGTCTGCTCGCCGAATAGTCCGCCGACAGTCGCCCCGTCCGCTGTAGCTGTAATTTCTCCATCCGGCGCTTGGATTGAATAGAGGCTGGCATCAATAGCCATCTTGTTCTTGCCCGCAATACCGCCGACAACCGCGTTCTCTATATTCCCTACGATTCGGCTGCCTCCATCCAGCGTAAGCTGAAGCTTCTCCATCTGCCCCGTATTCTCACCGATCAGTCCGCCAACGGTTTGCCCGCTGATCTCAACTCCATTCAGCAGACGTACGTCAATATCAGATATTCGTCCCTGGTTCAGCCCTGCCAATACCCCTGCATGATGCTTGCCGGCAACAGCGAGCGGTTCCAGCTTCACATTCAGCACTTCACCCTTGGTTCCAATGACACCGAACAAGCCTGCATACGAAAGGTCCGACGTTACAGCCAGGCCGTCGATCAGATGTCCGCCCGCTGCGAAGCTGCCTTGGAATGCATGGTCGATGCGATCTCCAATCGGCGCCCATTGCTTGGATTGGATATGGATTGGCTTCGTCACACGAATGTTCCGTCCTTCAAAATTAAAGGCTCTCTCACCCGGAACGGTTCCATTCACGATAGCCGCCAGACCTGCCAGCTCCGCTTCGGTGCTAATTTCGAAATTAATGGCATCTTTGTCCAGCATGTACCAGCGGATATTCTGGTTCACATCCTCATGGCCGCCTCCGCCGCCGCTATTGGCAACACGGTTCAGCTCGGGATATTTGTACGCGGCATTGAGCGACCCGTATCTCCAAGTATTCGTAAAATCCCAGCCCGACAAGCCAGGGAATACGTTGCGATCCTCCAGCGTCTCCGCCAATATCGTGCTCAATCTTGCATGGACGTTGAGGAAACGATGCTTCCCGTCCGCGAAGTCCGGCAAATCTTTATTAATTGATTTGTCTTCATCTTTAATATAGTAGGACTTGTACAACAATTCCTTGCTTGTATTGTCGTAGCGACCCGCAAAGCCCCCTGCAAATGCATCGCTTGCCGCGCTCACCCTGGAGGCGGAATAACTGTGGGATACTTTCCCTGCGACAATTCGCCCGATAAAACCTCCCGCATAGGAATGGTCTTTGGTTGCGGCAACCGACCTGGCTGTATAGGAATGATCAATTGTCCCTGCCGCATGTTCGCCCACAAGACCGCCGACAATCGAATAGCTGCCATCCGCCCTCACGTTGGAAACGGCATACGATTTCTCAATTACGCCTGTATTGCGCCCTGCAATACCGCCTGTAAATACCGGATTTTCGGATTTCCCGTAAGTTCGGCTTGTCAGATCATTGTCAATGTAGGAAGCGATAATGCGTCCTTTGTTGTCGCCGACCAGTCCGCCCGTAAGCGTGCCTTCCCCTTCAATGCTCATATTGGCGTTGGAGTAGGTATAATATACGGCTCCAGCTTCCTTGTTCAAGCCGACCAATCCGCCCGCTATCGAATTGTTGCCTTTGGAGATGAGCGAATTTTTCTCGGTGATGCTGTTATTGGCAATCAGACTGCTGTTCTCCCCGACCATGCCTCCGGTTACAGAGGACGGCGCATTCGTCTGAATGCTGCCGGACACCCGGCTTGCTTGAATAGTGCTGACACCCGTTGCAGGGTCAGCGATCGTATCGCCGTTACGCGCTGCGTTGCGTCCGACAAAACCGCCAACCACTGCAAATTGTGCGGACGGATTCACCCGAATGTTCAGTTCTGTCAGATAGGTACCTGTAATCATGGCTTCATTCGAGCCCTGATTATAGCCGGCAATACCGCCAGCAGCCGCCTTCTCTCCATTCAAAATGAGATTTACCTTATTGCCGACCAGCTTTTCCGTCTTGGTGCGGACACTATGCCCGATCAGCCCGCCGATGTGGGCCTCGGTTCCTGAGGCCGTCGTGGACAGCATCACATTCTCCGCGTTGACGGTTACTGCATCGCCGGAAAGATGCGAATCTTCGGCTTGGCCCGCGATGGCGCCCGCTGCAATCTTTGTCCCTTTGACAGAGAGCACTGCATAGTCGGGTATAACCGCTTGAACAACTGAATTCAAGATCAAGGAATCCTTAGCCACTCCTGCGATTCCGCCAATAGCGGACTCCGCTCCGTCTGCGGTCAGCAGCGCCTCTTCACCTGCTAACACAACAGCATTCTTGATGGCCGCTGTCAGTCCGCTTCCGGCAGCAGTCTCCAGCCGTCCTGCAATTCCGCCTGCCTCTGCTTTCTCGCCGCTTGCCGCAATGACTGCATAACTTGCCTTGCTGCCTGTCAGAACACCGGAGTTGACCCCCGCAATCGCGCCGATCCGGTTGCCAGTTCCTGTAGATGTGATCATCACATGATCTGCCTGCGCATTATCTGCTTGCCCTTTGTTTTCTCCGAATACACCGCCAACACGGTTGTTCGCTCCGCTGCTGACAAATTTGCTGTCTTTTACATTCAGTACGCTAGCCTGAGCCGCGATCTCTCCGCTGTTGACCGCAGCAATCCCCCCGGCGTGAATGGCGGATGCTTTCAGGTTCAGCTCAAGCTGCTCCACCGACACATGAACCTTGGAGGCCTCATTCATTCCGGCCACTCCGCCCAGCAAGCTATCCGATGCCTGAGCTTCAACTGCTACATGATGCACCTGAACTGGCTTCTCCAGAGAACCAATGACAGCATCCGAAGTAAGCTGCCCTGCCACCGCCCCGAAAGTATAGCCGCTTCTTCCTGTTTCTGTTATTAAAGTGATACGAGTGACTTCACTTTCTGTCACTGCCAGCTCGTCTGTATTGGCGCCGATAATTCCCCCGGCGATAATCTTGTCGCTGCCGCTTGCCGCGTTATCCAGCGCGGCTGCAAACGTAACGCTATCGCTTGCCATAGTATCCGCCGCGCCGACAACCGTTTGGGAAATTTCACCTTGCGCCCAGCCGGCTACTCCGCCCGCCACGCTATGAGGTTTAACCTGAAGCGCGAGATAGCGGACCTGAGTTTCGGTAATTGTCCCGTTCACATAGCCGGCTATGCCGCCAAGCGTGCCGTCTGAAGTCATTTTTGCAAAATTGGCAGCGGTATAACCTGCTTTTGCTTTCTTGATTGTCCCGCCGTCCAGATACCCGGCGATGCCGCCGGTATATGCGGCGGATTTGCCCTGTACATCGATACGTCCTGTAAAGGACGTATTCGAAATGGCCGTACCGGCATAGTAAGCGCCGACAATACCACCGGTATAAATCCCGTTCTCCCCGCCGGATTCAGCCGCAGTCACCTGAATTTCATGCGCGAATGTTGCGCTGTCAATTGCAGTATCTGCTGCCTTGTTGCCATCAACCCGGCCAATATATCCGCCGGTATACAGCTCCGTTTGTCCCTTTACCGAAATATCCCCGATGCTGACAACATTTGCTGCCGCTCCGCCTGCAGAGGTAGCATAGGCCTGATTGGACACAATACCCCCGGTATACACGGCTTTACCGCCTTCAACAACCAACTTGCCCCGGTTCGCATATCCTTCAGCTACGGTATGATCGAGTAGCACACGCTGACTCGCTGAACCGATCAGACCGCCTGTATAGGCTTCGTTCGGATTGCCGGTTACGGTCACAGCAGCCGAATTGACTGCAGCGCCCAAAAATCGCAAATCACCTGTGATGCTTCCGATCAGACCGCCTGTATAAACCTCCGACTGCCCGGATGCTGCAATGTCAACCTGATTCGTAAAATTGCGGCCCCATGTCAAGCTGCTGTCAATCCGTCCGGCTACGCCGCCGGTATGGACATTGGCGCCCCCATGGTTCGTAACTGGAGCGCTGCTCGTAAACTGGATCTGGAATAATGGCTCATTCTGCGCCGCGCCGATCTCTCCGATCAGCCCGCCTGCAAAGGAGCCCAGCGCCTGCGGGGCGTCAACCGTAACCGATCCGCTGTTCGCAGATAATTCGGAGAAGGCAATGTCTGCCCCGGCCCGGCCAACAAGCCCGCCGGCATAACTGTGCTCCCCATACTCTGCTGTGATCGCACCTGTGTTGGCCACCGGCGTATTTTCCTCATTCATGCGCAGAGAGCCCTGGGCATGGCCGACGATTCCTCCTGCGTAGACATCTCCGGTTCCATCGCTTTCTGTCGCGACGGCTCCATGGTTTTCTGTCTTCTTGATTCTTAATCCGGAAAGTCCTCCTTGGCCCGCAATACCTCCAGCCGCAGCCGTGGAACCGAAGGCGGTAACATCTGCCTCATTGCTTGAGCTGGAGACAGCGCCGTCCCCCGCGCCAACAATACCGCCGACGCGGACCTTGTGGCTGTTCTCCTGAACGTGTATCGGAATATAATTTGTAATCTGGTACACAATGCTGCTGTCCGTCATCTTCCCGACAGCTGCCCCGGCATATACATCGCGGCCGGAATTTGTGACCGTCAAGCTGCCGTCTGCGGTAAACTTAAATCCGCCTACCGTACCGCCCTCCATATATCCGACAAGGCCCCAATAGCTGTCACTGCTGGAGACGTTCATGCCGGATATGGTGAACACCTTCCCGCCTTCGGCAATCAGTGTGCCTTTAAAGGGATGCTCGGCGCTGCCGATGGGCGTCCACAAATAATCGGATAAGTCCAGGTTGCGGTCGATCTCCAAAATTTTGCCGCTGAAGCCGTTAATCTGGACACCCGTGTCCGACACGCCGGTATTGACCAGTTTGGCTACGCCAGCCAGCTTCTCCTTTGAATCAATCGTAAAAGTGACATAAGTCTCGTTGTACCAGTCTGTTTGGGCATAGCCGTCCCAACTCTCCGGTTCGGCTTTGGCCATGTAGACACCCGCGAGAGCCGCAATGGACAAACACATTACGGCAATGGCAAGCTTGTACACCGATGGTCGCTTCGCTATCATTCATGCACCGCCTATAGATAAATTGTGAAGCTCAACTATATTTACAAGAATGTCTGATCTATGCCCGACGTTCCCCCATCTTCGGCTCCTGCGTATGCGCAGTCCCTTGGAGCAGATGTACCCACACAAACCTGACTGCTGCTTGTGTGGGTACGCCGTGCCTATTGTTGCCCCGTTATAAATTGATCCAGACGAATGGCAATGGCTGCTGCCTGTGCCCGGGTGAGGACGCCTTGCGGATTAATGTTGCCTCCCTCTCCGCGAATCAGGCCCTGCTTGATCGTCAGCGCAACCGGCTTGCGCGCCCAGACCGGAACTGCAGATCCGTCCTTGAACTCGCCCAGAATGCGCTCCGCTTCCTGATCGGTCAGTTCCTCTGCCAATCCAAGCACACCAAGCATACGTCCTGCCATCGTCATGGCTTCGATACGGGAAAGAATCGCGTTTGGCTCATAAGCGCCGTTCTCCTTGCCCGTGACGATGCCCAGATCGGCAGCGATGGATACGCTGCGGCTGAACCAATCTTTCCCGGCTACATCGGTAAAGCTTCCTGCCGCAGGCCGGTTCAACCATCCGCCCACTCTGAGCAGAATGGTTGGGTATTCAGCCCGGGTGATCCGGCTATTCGGCTCGAAGCGCTCTGCGCTCTTGCCCAGGACAAACAGCTTCGCAGCTGCTTCTTTAATACTATGCTGGCCCCAGAAATCGTCTGTGACATCCTTGAACGGCTTTCCGCTGCCGCCAATAAAACCGATGCTGCCCGATCCGGTCAAATGAATCTTGGCATAAGTCTTGCCGTTGATCTGCTCCAGCTTCCAAGGAACGGTCGTCCAGCTTCCGCTCTCACTTCTTAGAATGATGGCCGAGATGTCACCGGCCTTAGCATTGCCCGGCACAGCAATCTGCGCATTCACATAAGGAAGGAAGCTTGCCGCTGGAAGATTGGTTGTAATCGCCGTACTTTGGCCTCCGCCCAGCAGCGAAGCTTTCAAGCTGTCCGCCACTTTCTTCAGACCGCTGATGGAAACAGCGCTGCTTGCACCAACTTTAATGTGAAGGTCTTCTGTCAGACCCTCCAGCTTATCAGGATCAAGCGCCAATGCTGCCTCCGGCAGCTCCACACGAAGCTTGCTTTTCTTGTTGCGGAGCTGCTCTACAATGCTCTTATCCACAAGCAGATCATAGCTTTCGGCCGTCGTATCCTTAGCCGATATGATCAAATCGGATGATTCTTTCACCGTCACTTGGTCGGCTTTCAGATGAATACGCACTTCATTGCCGGAACGCTCGGCCTTCACCTGCTGACCGTCCACGCTCACTTCGGCAGGACCTGTATTTACAACTGGTCCTCCGCCGCCGAAGCCGCCTCCTCCACCGCCGCCATTATTGCCAGGAGCTTGCCATACTTTCGCTGTCACCTTGGATGATACAGCAGTAGCTTGCTTGCTTTGCGTCAATCGTTTGGCGACTACTATGCTGTCGCCATCACTCGCGCTAATTTCACCGCTGTCAGGGAGCAAGCTCCAGCTGCTTAAGTCCTCCAGATATGCCGGAAGCGCAACATTCGTTCCTTTGGCAAATACTTTGTAAACAAGCTGCTGTCCATCCATATCTCCCGTCCCGCTTACCGTGAGCCTGGTCTTGCCCGGCGCATTGGCAATAGCCGAAGAGGCAGCGGTAATGCTGTCCAGCCCCTTCACAATCGCGAGCGTCATTGCATTCAGCGCTACATCTTCAGAGACTTTATAGGTGGCCTCGATGATGCTGCCGCCACTCACAAGCCCCGTCATCCGTCCTGTGCTTGTCACTTGTACGGAGCCGCCTCTTTGAACGGTATAGCTCAGACGCTTGTCGCCCGCAGGGATGGCAACCTCCTTGAATTTCGGCTTGCCGCCCGCATCCTTGCCGATGGCGAATTTCAGGACAGCCTGAATGGACTGGCTTTCTCCTGGCTGTAAATCTTTCAACTCCTTAATGATCAGCGCCGACGGAATTTCATAGCGGTCGTTGGAGATTTGCACGGCAGCTTGATTCTCATTGCCTGCCCCGTCAACTGCTGTAAATTCCAGTACTGCGGTCGGCTCGGCCGAAGCAAGCTCTACCTCTCCGTCAAATTTGCCGTCGTCCCCTACTTGAATCGGCTTGCCGTTGACTCTCAGACTCGCATCATTCGAGGTCGTACCGGACACTTTGATTTTTCCGTTCGCAGTGCGCTCTCCGGTCAGAGGCTGATCAATATACAGCACCGGAGCAATCGTATCAACGGTCAAATACAGCATGGTCACTGATTTGTCCCGAGTCTTCTTATTGCGAGCTACCAGTTCGATTGCATAAGGGCCATCTGTCTTGAATTGATCAAGCTTCAAGGTTCCCTGGCTGCCGTTGCCGCTGTTGGCAAGCAGCGTCTTCCCAAGCGATTCCTCCGCATAGAAAGCCTCGATCTCGATATCTTTCTGATCAGCAGTCAGCTTCAATATTTGCTCGGTCTTGCCGGTCAGCAGTTCCGTATGCGCGCCCGAGCCGGTCACCGTCCCGGAATCGGAGCGGATGCCAAGCACAGGCTTCTTCGGAACCGGAAGCATCTCCTTCGAGCTGATCGACCGCTCGGCAAAATGATAATTTTCATTCTGGTCCGCTTCCTTCGGCGGCTTATTGGCAGATGTGACACCTGCAATGTATTCCTGTCCGGTCTTAAGCCCGGTATACTTTACATCCTTCAGGTCCAGAACAGTACCCTCCAGACTTGAGGTATTGATCTTGTCCGAAGACGATGTGGCCGTCCAGCCGCCAATCAGAATGCCTTCGTAGCGACCGCTGGCGCTGTTCCAGTACGGGGCCAGTTCATCCGCCGTGAACAGCAGTTCGCCGAAGCTCTCCACCTTTTCCAGCTTGCCTTGCTTGTTCTGCAGCGCTTCAATCATATAGCTCTGCTCAAAGCTGTTCTGACCCGGCTTGCGGGCGCCTGGTTTGAAAGACAATGCAAACAGTCCGTTGCCTGCCGGCTCTATGACGACGTCGCTCACCTTCTGTGGTGCAAGCGGGTCAATAATTTCGAACTTCTCGGGTGAAGTCTTCGTGCCGAAAGCGGCATGAGATTTCAGTTCCGCCCGCAGATAGTAGCTGCCCTGTTGCAGCAGTCCGCGAATATCTTCCTGCCCCCCGAGCACGGATACCCTCGTAACATCAATGTCGGTGCTGCCGTTAGTGATGCTGCCGCTTGCCCCGCCTAGATGGTCAACAGGAATATCTTTTCCGATAAGCAATCCCGGCTCGCCCGGTTCCAGCACTTCCTCGCCGTTGGCCAGCACGGTCTTCTCCTGCGTCACCGCATCCTCAGCCAGGTACAGATTGACCGTATCTCCCGGCTGCGCGTTCTCAACCTGCCAAGCTGCCTTGAACTTGTTCGGATCATTGCTGTTCTTGATCAGCGACACATTCTTCAGCCCTGGCGCTACCGGTACATTCAGCAAGCGCGTCTCTACCGGCGTTAAGGATGTGAGCGTCCAGGTGCCACCTGATTTGACCCGGTCGGCAGGAAGGATGATATACGCCTTTCTTGTGTCGACGCCATCCGGCGAATCTGCCGCCAAAACTTCCTGCGTGAATGCATTGGCTTGCGGGTTCTTGTTGGTGTTGTCAAACACAATCGGATACAGCTTGCCGTCACGATCCTTCAAGGTAAAGTTAGGCATATTCTTCTGATCATACTGCATCTCAATGATTGCATTGCCCGAGACACCAGCCACTGGAATTTCATGAACTCTGCCGCCATTCTTCGTGACAATGCCGCCGATACCGCTGTTTACAGCGCCATTCTCCATTACGCTTACACCCTCGGCAATATTGCGGTAGACAACGCCTTGAGCAGCCTGCTCGGCATCAATCCATGAAGTTGCAACGGTCTCGACACCTTGTCCGATAACAAGCAGACGCGGCCCCTTCTCCGGGTCGTCGATAACGAGGTGGATCAGGCCATCCGGCAAATTCTCGCCGGAGGTGCCGAATTCGACTCCGCCGCCCCAGTAGTAGGTAATGCCCAGCGAAATGAAGAGCACGCCTACGCTGCCCCATACTTTATCGTTGTTCAGACCGAAAAATACGCTGGATAGCGGCATGCCGCCTACAATCGGGACACTGCCCGGAATTTGCACTTTGGCTCCGATATATCCCTCGAAATCAATGCGGTTCTTCTCCAAATTCTGTCCAACGAAGATTCCAGCCTTCCCGATAATGACATCCCAGCCGCCAATATCAACTTCCGCCGCTAGACGCACAAACCACGGCGTCATCCATTGCGCTTCCAGCAGCGCCTTGCTGAGCATTGGGAGGAGGTCATCCTTTTTAGGATCAGGCTTTAATGAGAAATCCATCGTCCCTTCTACTTTGAAGCCGGTTCGCTTCACAGTGAGATCGACCTTGCCAAAGAAATTCGCCGGTGAAATTCCGAATTTCAAATCGACACCAGCCTGCACCACCAGCGGGAACGGATCTTTGTCGCTGCCGCCGGCAATGGTATCTGCCAGCTCACGGATGGCTCCGCGGATGGCGGTCAGGTAGGTAGCTCCGCCAATCATGACGCCCGGTTTCCCCAAGGTCGTGCCAAAGGCAACGACATCGGGCAATATTCGGCCGTCCGCTACCTTTTTGAAGCCAAGCTCCGCCTGTACTTCAACGGTATTTTTCAAATCCGCCTTGAACTTGATGCCATACTGGTTGTCGATATTCTTCACAGGCTGCACATAATGCACGACGTTCAGCTCGCCGCTAACGCCTCCGCCGTCATCATCCTTGCCTTTCTTGTCCTTCTTGTCTTTTTTCGAGCCCAGAAGCCCGAGATCCTTATCCAACTCAAACTTCATGGACGCGTCTACGCCTACGAAGCCCTTCTCATTGAAGACGACATTTTTAACTTCGCCCTCGACCACCTTCAGCTTGATCGAGCCGCCAAAGGAGACGCCGCCCTCGCGCAGTATGAAATCGTTAAAGGAGAAGCCGAAGCCGGAGATCGAAAAGCTCGGAGCCGCGAACAAGCTGTGCTTGTTAAAATACACCTTCTCAATCATCACCTGGCGAAGCGGATTAATCCGGTCTCCGAGACCGCCGACCGCCCATTTCAGACTGCCGTTCAGACTGTCGTCCTCTTCGTTGCCGTCATTGTCTTTCTCTTTTTCCTTCTCTTCGTCTTCTTCCTCTTCGTCCTCGACCAGACTGTCGCCAACGGTCTTGTTGAAGCCGTTATAGAAATCAAGCGTCCACTCTCCCCGGTGGAAGACGAAACCGCTGCTTGCCACACTGAGCAAGCCGTCACCTTTTACAAATAAGGAATCGAAAAACGGCATCCGGTCATAGCCGTTCACCTTGCTTTTCACACCGAAAATATCCAGTTTGCCGCGGACAAAGACCATGTCCTTGCCTTTATAAGCGACGGCGTCGTTAATAATTGCAGGTTCCGTGCGGGTATCGACGACGGCCTGGAGATCCTTGCCCTCGCCCACTTCCCGGATCATGCCCCTGACGACAACGAGCTTCTCGCGTTTTGCGCCTTCCTCGCTCTCTTCATCAAAGAACTGTTCCATTTCTTCCTCGGAAGAGAACAGCTTGTAGCTATAGGCCGGCACTTCCTCCAGTGAATCCTCATCCAGGAATTCGTCCAGCTTGAACTTCGGATCGGCCGCCTTGCTCGCGATTCCGAATAAGGTCTTCGTCTGCTTGAAAGCTGTAATTGAACTGTATAAATCCGCTCCTTGCTTAAACGGCTCACCAGGGAACAAACTGTTTAACTCATCGAGCAGTTCCTGACCAGGAGCGCCGCCTGTTGCCACATGCTTCAAATCAACGGTTTGCTTGTAGAGCGCCATGAGACCCGCTTCTCTGATCCGTGATTTCGGATTGTCGGTGACCCTGAACAATTGACTGGTTGTAATATCATACATGGCAGCGATTTCTTTGTCCCCGCCAGTGTCCCCCTTGAAGTCAATCTGCACCTGGTACTCGCCCAGCGGCAGCTCCGGCCCGAGTCCGGCCTGAATGACATCACCCGCGGCGTTAACCAGTTCCCCTCCACGGTATGCGATCCGCATATCACCGGAGAAGCCGTCATCTGTCGGCTGCAAAATAACCGAGTCCTTGACCGATACTTTGTACCGCTTCCCGGTTGCCTTTTCCTGCAGATATAAATCGAAGTTGGGAGGCGTCGTTTCGTTGCCTGTATGGTAAGCTTCAATATTCGACAGGTTGACCGTAATGTACTTGATGTCCTTGCTGTACAGTTCCTTTGGCGACATCGCATATACATAAGTTGGGACCGCATTGCCGACAGCAGGAAGCAAAATAAAGTTTGCCTTGCTCGATTCGTATTGCGCTTTTATGTCCTCATCCTGAATGCCGTTCTGGTTTGGCTGGCCCAGCTTCGCTTGTGTTTCCGGGCTTTTGACCTTGAGCATGTACTCCCTCGTCACCGGCCATGGTCTGCCCTTGGCCTGCACTTTGAAAGCTACCGTTACCGTATCGCCAGGCTTATACTTCGGGATAATCCCCTGCGCTGCTTCCTCCGGGGTTGCCGGCTTCATGAACTCCAGCGACTTGCTGCGGAACGCCTCGGTTGCCACCTTGCCGTTCTGATCCCGTACAACCCGCCCCTGATCATCCAGCTTGACGAAGTTCAATCCGTTCTGCAAAGACAGCTCCACGTTGATTTTGGATTGCTCCATATTAAAAGAGGCAAGATTCTCGACCTCGGCAATAATATCAAAGACGCCTTCGTTCGCATAATCACTATTATCCGATAGGGTGGCAAGCTGCTGTACCGGATCGATATAGCGGATGGAAAACACTTGATTGGGCTCAATAATCTCGCCCAGCCCGTAGACGGTCTCAAACGTCTGTACCGCCTTGTCATTGAGCGCCCTTGGCAGCCAATAAAACGCGACTGCCGAGTCGGCGGTGCCATAGTCATTCGTATCGCGTGTAAAATCGAGATTCGGGTTCGGCTTGTAATCCCACTTCGTGTTCGCCAGTCCATTCCAGTGACCAACGATCATCTCGTCTACGAGATTGATATTCCCCTCGGCAAAATTATTGAAGCCGTAGGCAATTACGTTCGTAGCGAGCGGATCAGCCAAATCCAGATTGTCCCGCATTACCCAATAAGGAGGCAGCTTGTAGAACGCCGCATCCTCATCGGGAATGCCCAGCTTCTTCGGATCATGAACCAGCTTGCGCTCCACCATAAGCGGTTGCGTGGAGATGGTCCCGATCTGGAACTCTGGCCCGTCATTGCCCGCGACCATTGTATCAAGCAGAATCCGGCTGCCAAGCTGTACCCTTGCCCCGCTTCTGTTCACGACTTCATAACGGACATTGACGTTACCGGAATTTTTCTTGTCGGCGCTGTCTGAATACAGCATTAAAATCTGCTTGATCTCCACGCCTTTTATTTTCCACACCGTTTCGATCTGCTTCGTGCCGTTTGGATTGCTCACGATTTTTGGCGCGGTAATTTCCGAGAACAGCCCGGAAGCGAATTTATACGGATTGCCGAAAATATAATCGGTTCCGTCGATTTTAAAGGTCGTAAAGGAGGTCTCCGGATCGTCGCCGCGGAACAGCATATCGACGTTCTGGTCCTTCTTGCGGACCGGCTGGCCTTCCACGGTACGGATACCGAAGCGTCCCGTGCTGTTGTCCACCGTTACCTTGATAAAATCATTTTGCAGTACGGTCACCTTCGGTGCCGTAGCTGCCGCCGCAATCGCCTGAATGCCGCTTATATTGGAAGGAAGCAACAGGATAAGAGCAAGCATAAAGACTAGCGTTTTTCTCATCAGCAGCACAATTGTACCTCCTGTCTGTTGGTGGCAAATTACAGCTATTTGCTACAATTTGCCGCAATTTACAGCATAGCAACCGTCCGCCATCTCACAGGGAGATGGCGGACTTGTCTGGTTCTGTATGCTTGTCCACAAGTTCATGTGGCTACTTCGTCCTGGAAATAAAGAAGGTTGCGTATTCGCGCTCGCGTTCCTGATTTCGGACAATAATGGTGTACCAGCCTGCCTGAGGGAAAGTGACGGTAAATTTGCCGTTCACCAATTCTTCATAAGTAAGCTTCTTGGCAATATATTTCATCTGGCCTTCACGGTACAAGCCGGACTGGTACATCAGTTCGTAGGTTCCGCGTTCATTGACTTCCCGTTTGCCGCCGATATTCATCAGGTTGTGGCGGGAGATATTGAACGTTACCGCGTTGGTATCGAACAATACAGATTCGCCCAGACCAGCGGAAATGAGCGCCCCATTGCCGAAGATCAACATGCCGTCTTCGCCAATTACGTACACATCCTGAACAATTGTGGAAGTATTCCCCACCTCGTCAGTCGCCGTATAGGTGACCTGCTGGCGTCCGGTCTTGCTAAGGTCCAGAGCGCTGATGGATACTTTAATATTCTCCGGCTTGGAAACATTGTCCGTCACCGTGTACCCGCCCAGGTCCGTACGGAAATCAAAATTTTTCTTGTTCTGCACTACTCCGGCCTGCGCCTGCTTCAGCACCAGTTCGGGCGCTTTATTGTCAAGTCCCTGTACGGTTACCGGAATGCGGTTCACATTGCCGAGCAAATCGGAGATTGCAATGATGGTCTGGCCTTCAGCGGAAAAAGTTCTCGCATAAGAGAAGCTTCCGTCAGCCTTCGTAATCTCATTGCTGTAAGCACCGCCTTCTACAATCGGGGCCATTCCTGCAAATACGCGGTTAGGCTCGGCGGTCTTCCCGGTAAGCGTCACCTTGACGCTGCCTTTGGCATACTTCCTGCCGTCAATCGTTGCGATTTTAGCGGGTGGTACCGGATTGCCTTGCTCATCGACAAAGGTGTACGCAATGTTATCGGGAGCAGGCGCTTCCGCTACAATGCTGCTCACCTCTTCTTTGAGCACGGTCGTATTGCCAAACAAATCCGCTACGATAAACTCCAGTGTCCCGTTGCGCTCTATAGAGACAGCAGGCTTGCTGTTCAACACAATAAAGTCTTTGGCCAGCGCGTCTTCCTTCTGCACTTCGAGCGTGACGCCAGAGGACAGTATGACGTTGCCGTTATGATCCCGAATCGTACCGAAGGTCCGGCTGCCGTCCGGACCATAATTATAGGAGCGAACGAGTTTTACCCGCGGCCCTTGTTTGTCAATATTGGACACGGTTGCTGTAGCTGTCCCTGTATTTCCTGCCTCATCCTTAAATTCGAAAGTAAAGGAGCCGTTTTCGTTAAAGATGTATACGTTGCGCCCCTGGTTGTTTGTAATCTGCACCGGCTTGGAGGTTCCAAGTTTGACCGTGACATTGCTATTCGTCGGTCCAGTGATCAAATACTCGATGCTTCCAACGGGCGTGTCGCCGTCAATACTGTTTACGACAGCGTAAAGCGTCTCTTTCCGATCAGGGTTCGCGGTATCCGTCAGGTCAAAGGCGTAATAGCCATTCTCTTTCACCGTAAACGTATTGCCCTTGCGAATCAGAGGCGCCGGATTAACGGCAGACGTTACAATCTTAATGCCCAGCGGCGCCGCAACCTCGATATCCACCCCGCGATTCGGGTTCACCGGTCTTGTCGTATGAAGCGTCGCAATGGCGTACACCGGCTCTACTGGTGACAGTGTACCGGCTCTCAGCGGCTGCGGCTCACTCATCTTGCCCCCGGGAGTCCGGTATTTGACCATAATCTGCTGGTCGGCAACCGTTCCTGCGGGAACCTTAAGGGAGGCAAAATTGGTATATGGACGCCATTTCCCCCAACTGACCCCGTAATCCGGCGACAGTGAAAATTCATAGCCGCGCTTATCCACCGTATCCAGACTCAGCTTGAGAATTGCCGTATAGCCGTCCTGCTCGTCCCCATGTACATAGATCAGGTCAGACTGGGAAGCCGCCGGCTCTGTATCGCTGCCTCCTGCCCGGGATACCTTGAACGTACCGGTTGTCCCTGCAAGCGCCCGGTTGCCTGCGCCGTCTACCGCCAGCACATGCAAGCGGAAGTCTGCGATTTCGCCCGGTTGAAGGCGGGAGGCGTCTATAGCAGCCACTCCCCCTTCGGGGAGCACTTCCCATAGCGGAGAGCTCTCGTCCGGTGCAGCCTCTCCATCCCTGACCCACTGGTAGCGAACGGAAAGTCCCTGCTTGCTGTATGGCTCAGTAACCGTTACTTGCACTTCCTGCGAATCCAGCGGGTAGGCGACACCACTTTTGCTGAAGGAAATGGCAGGCGGTTCATTATCGAAATAGTAGGCTTTGGAATAGTAATAATACCGTTCACCTTCCTTGGCCATCAGGTGCAAATATTGGATGCCGTTACGGTCTGGATCGGCGGGAATGAGATAGTTATCCGGGTCATCAGGAGAAATAGTCAAATCCGTATAAGCTCCCACGGATGGCCTGGCCGCGCTTATGCTGTATGCATAAGCAACTTTCTCCGGGACAATGCCGCTAATATAGAACCGTACAGCATGGCTCTGCGCATAATTCGGATTGGCCTCGGTTACAAATTCGGCATGGACAGTCTGTTCCGAATTGACCGTTACCGGAGCTTCCAACATCGTAATGCCTTCATTGCCCGCATGATCCGAGGCCTTGATGTACAGCCAATATTGTCCGTCTTCAAATACGTTGTTCTGTGTCGCAAATCTGGCCTGAGTGCCGGAAATCACTGCAGGACGCCACTCAATATCGCTTGGCTGGCTGCCATCCTTCACCCACTGATAGAATACCTGGTCAACACCGCTGTGCTTGTCATCAATAACAGCTTCCACCTGTACATTGACACTCTGGTCGCCCGTCACCTGGCTAAAGACAACATCAGGCGCTTTATTGTCCATCTTCAGTGTGGTCACTGCATAGGTCCAGTTGGAATCTTCCTGCTTGAAGTTCGAGAGCGGCCAGACGGCTGTGTCTCCGTATTGTCCGACAGCCTGCATAGCCTTGTTATTGGCGTAAAAAATCTGCTCCGCCTCGGGCGCATTCGCCAGCTCGGCTTTCCAAGCCTCGTACTGGCCAGGGTTATCGCTGATATAGCTTTTCATCTTTGCATATTGCATTAGTTCCCTGGCTGAATCCCAAGTCATATCAGCAGTCCATGCGTGCAAGTACCACTCTCCGCTGCCTTCGGCAGTGAAGGCTTCAGAAGGCGGTGCAATCAGGTTCGTCTTGTTGTTCGTGACCTGAAGCTGCACATTCGCGTATTCCCCCGGGTACAGCTCTTCTGACGGCTGCTTGGCGGACAATGCGTAGCGCTTGATCGCCGCGAACTGGTCAGCCCCTTTATCTGCAAAAGGATTATCCGGGCTTTGGCTCCACCAGTAGTAGACCAAGCCGACAGACGGCGAAGCCGGTCCTGTCATGTTGGACGGGCGGTAAATCCCGCGGCTCGGCCGCTCGGTTCCGCGCTGGCTCGCATCCGGCTCCAGATGTGGAATTTTGACGGGTGGATCATTGGCGTCAATCGTTACCTTGCCGTTTTTACGATAAATCAGGTCAGTAGCTCCATCCGCTTCATAACGGAATCCGATGACCGGCTTGGTGTTATCGATAGACAGCTTGGCCCAGTCGATCGTCGAATTCACTAGTGATTCGTCCTCGCCGTTCTCATCCCGGTGCAGCCCCTGGTAATTGGCAGGCTGCATGAGTATGTTGCCGGCATAGTCCTGGAGAACACCCTTGTCGGAGTCATCCCCCTTCTGACTATTGCTAAGCGCAATCACCTTCAACAGCGGCGTCTCATCTATCAGTTTGTCCGTCACGTAGGCTCTGAACAGCCATTTATCGCTGTTCTCACCGGAGACGTAGTGAGCTTTTATCCCGTTGTTAAGGAGCAGGTAGGTATTGGTCGCTACATAGCCCTTCCTCACGACCGCTTCTTCCGACAACTGCAGGCTGAAGTCGATCACGTCATTGTTATTCAGCGTCATGCCTGTCAGAATTTCCGGCTGAATGCCGTTGCCTGCCTTCGTGTACTTCGGCGCTACAGCATCGACAATGACTTTAAAGCCGCCGTTTTTGTAATCAAACGGGTTCACGGTCTTGGACTTGAGGTAATCGAGGCTGGCCGTGCTTGCCTTGCCTGGAAAGTTCGGCCTTACCGCATTCCCGGCTGCATCAGTCAGAACAGCATCCTTCAGCTTCTGCTCCATCGTCTGGTCGATTGGCGAGCCATCCGAGGTTCCGGTAATTTTGGGGTCAAGCGGAATATTGCCGCTATGATGATACTTGGCGCCTATGTATTGATATACAATCCTGCTGTTCAACTCTTTCAGACTCGCTGCGGAAGTATAAGTCCGGTTCTGCAAGTATTGCTGCTGCCCGGCTGCCGGAAGCCCCGTTCCTGTCGGATTCACAAACAGCGGGTGCCTGAGAAAATGCTCATAGTAACCGGAGTTTAACGCGGTAGGTCTAACAGGCTCGCTGAACTCATAAGCCAGCGTAATATTCTCGTTGGCCTTGACATACAGCTCCTCTTCACCGGTATTGGGATTCGTGCGCTCCGCCCCGTCGCCGGTAAAGGTGTAGCCCGTCATGACCGGCGCTGTCACATCCTTGAATCTGAAGTAAAGCCCCCGGACTCCTGACCTCTCGTCCGTGCTGTCGCGAATTCCTTCGATAGTGACTCTAATCTTTGTCTCCGTTCCCAGAACCCGGGTTATGCTTCTCGGCCCTACACCGCCATGGTAGGCTCTTTCATGAATCTGGTTCACACCGCCGATGTCAATCCAGGCCTCTGTGCCCTGGTAGTCCTTGTCCAGGCAAATGCCAAACACGCTCCTTGTACATTCCTCTATCCAATCCAGAGCACTCCAGCCGACCTGAACCTCGGCATGACCGCTGGCGGCAAGCTCTTTCAGATAGCTGTTCTTGGAAACATCAAGCTCGAATACAGCTACTGATCCGTTGGTTGAGAATGTGTCACCGGCGCCGAAATCTATCGTTACATCTCCGGATTTGGAATAGGTAAAGCCGTCTTTCTGAGAATTGAAGTTCACAACGGCGTTCGTCGCTGAATACGTCTGGTTTCCAACGCGAACACCGTTCCCGAAAAATACTTCGCGGTCCTCCCCGGCCGCCTGCGCCACGCTGATGAACATACCCTGCAGCGGCAACAGCAGCGTGGACAGGATCAGCAGTATACCCAGCAGCCTGTGTGTCTTGTGCTTTCTAAGCAATACTACAACCTCCCTTAAAAATGCTGAATAAATGTATGAATAGGACTTTTAACCCATGTGCAAACGGCTTTGTCGTACTTTGATAAGCAAAAAGCTTCATTTCGCTTGAAATATAAACGATTTATAATGGCAATCTATAAATTTTTATATTTGAATACCTTCCAGCATTCAGCGAAAATCGACAATTATCCACCTTTTGCACTAGATTTTCGACACCGATTCAAGTATAGCAACTAGCTCTGAGCAAATTCTGAGCAGATATTGTTCAGAACGGTTCAGAACGGTTCAGAGTGTGGGGTAGTATAATTCTTTAGAGTCATTCCGAATTTATCGGAATAGAAAGCAGTGACAGGAAGCTGGGTGGTAGACGAAGGATTTTGTTTGTTATAATCGGTTTAAACAAGGGAAGCGGAGCAGGAGAAAGACAGATTGCCGTAGATGTCGGGAGGGATGGGGTATGCGTAATAAGCTGTTGTTGACAGGCACTGCATTGCTGGTGGGATTCGGGATTTTTGCAGGCGTCTATTTCTATTATTTGCCTAGCCAGATGGTCAACCGATATTTAACAGACTTCAACTCGTATTCGGACAATAGAACGTTGTATCCCAATGAGATTTCCAGATTTCTCAGCTTCCATCAGGTTCATAGCCTGCCCTCTCCTTCTGTGAAACTGAAAATTAAAGATAGCGCCTTCAACTCAAGGGAAGTGCTGGCCAACTTTGAAATCATAACGTACGCAGGAAAAAAGCAGGTTGCGGATGTGTACTATGGAATGCTTGCCTTTTCTATGGTTCGGGATCAACTAGATTGGAGAATTGAATCGGTAAAGGTTGTGAGAGAGATGGGGAAGGCTGGACGATGAGCTTGGGTCGCGGAAATACTGTATATCAGGCAGCAGCAGCCCCCAGGTTTAGTACGCCTGGGGGCATTGCTATGATCGATTATCCGGCATCCGCCGTGGTTAAACTCCACTTCCTGACAAACTGGTCTATCCGCTCCAGCGCCCTGTTCAGTTGCTCTGGCGCCACCGAGTAAGAGCAGCGGATAAAGCCCGCCCCGCCTTCACCGAATACAGTGCCGGGTACGACGCCAACGCCTGTTTCCTGCATGAGCTGAATCGCAAATTGTTCAGATGTCAGCCCGGTACCCGCTATAGAAGGAAAAACGTAAAACGCGCCCTCCGGCAGATGACAAGGCAGACCGATATCCTGCAATCCTTGAACAAAGCTGTTTCTGCGCTGCTCGTATGCAGCGATCATCCGATCCTTTGCCTCTATGCCATTGCGCAACGACTCCAGCGCTGCGATTTGCCCGATTGCCGGCGCGCACATGGCCGTATATTGATGAATTTTCAGCATCGCTCCGATGAGCTCTCCCTGCCCGCAAGCATAGCCGATCCGCCAGCCTGTCATGGCGAATGCTTTGGAAAAGCCGTTGATGACAATCGTCCGTTCCATCATGCCCGGCAACGATGCAATGCTGACATGCTTGCGTCCATACGTAAGCTCACAGTACACCTCATCAGACAGCACAATCAGATTATGCTCTTTGATAACCTCGACTACCGGGAGCCAGTCCTCAGCGGTCATGACAGCGCCTGTCGGGTTGTTGGGGTAATTAAGCATTAAAACCCTTGAGCGGGGAGTCAGCGCTGCCTTCAAGGCTTCCGCCGTGAGCTTGAATTGGTCAGCCGCCGATGTCGGAATCGGGACGGTGCTCCCTCCATTAATTGCAACAATAGGAGAATATGCAATATAGCTCGGAACCGGGATCAGCACCTCGTCTCCCTGGCAAATAAAGGTCCGCAGCGCCAAATCAACAGCCTCACTCGTTCCCACCGTAACCAGCACCTCGCTGCCCGGCTCGTAGTGCAGTCCCCAGTTTTGCTCCATATAGCGGGCAATTTCCTCGCGCAGCTCAATAATCCCGGCATTCGAGGTATATTTCGTAAAGCCCTCATTCAAGGCACGGACGCAAGCTTCGCGAATATGCTCTGGTGTCACAAAATCCGGCTCGCCCACACCAAGCGAAATGCTGTCCTCGCCCTTCATATCGAAAAAAGCGCGTATTCCCGACGGCGGTATATCCCTTACAAGCGGTGAAATCCATTCGCTACCCATGGCTCAGCACTCCCTGATGCTCTTTAGATGATTTGGCTAAAGACAATTGTATAATTCGATCAAGCAAGCTGCTGTAACTCATACCGGCAGCCTCAGCGCTTTTGGGCAACAGGCTCGTTCTCGTCATCCCCGGCAGCGTATTAACCTCCAGTACATAGGGAATACCTTCTCGCAGGATGATATCCACACGAGCATAAACACTGCATTTCAATGTGCGATAGCTGCCAAGCGCGGCGGCACGGACCCGGGTATGAACATCATCTGGCAAGTGGACGACTTCTTCTACCGCCCCGCCTTCCTCATATTTGGCTGAAAAATCGAACCACTCTGACCCGCTCGCCTGAATGCGAATAATCGGCAGCAGTTCTCCATCTATAATGGCACAAGTGATCTCGTCCCCCTGAATAAATTGCTCAATCATAACCTCTGTATCCCAGCGGAAAGCATCCTCGACTGCTGCTCGCAATGCTCCACGTTCCTTAACAATATGGGTCCCGATGCTCGAACCACCGGAATTCGGCTTAACGACGACAGGATAGCCCAGCTTCTCTACCGCTTCGGCTGAATAATCACTCATACTGCTCCAGCACAGCCAATCGGCGGTTGAGATGCCGTCATAGCGAAGCAGCTTTTTCGACAAGTCCTTGTTCATGCAAATACTGCTGGACAGCACGCCGCTGCCTGTATACGGGATACCCATGGTTTCCAATGTTCCTTGCACCGTGCCGTCCTCCCCATAAGAGCCATGCAAGGCTAGCAAAGCCAGGTCCAGGCCTTGTGCTTTCTCAGTCAGGTCCTCGCGGCTTGTAATTTCAACAGGGATGATCTCATATTTACTCCGGTCAAGCTGATCCAAAATGCCTTTGCCTGAATGAAGCGATACCTCACGTTCTGATGATACCCCGCCCATAACAACTCCGATTTTCATGTTGCGCACCTCTTATCCCAGTAATGTTTTAGCTATCTCGCCAATCAGCTTGATTCCTTTAACAATATCTTCGTCCGCCACGCGGGAGAACCCGAGCCGCATCGTATTTTTACCCCGGCCATCCGTGAAAAAGATATCCCCCGGCGTGAAAATGACGCCCTGCTCCGAGCACAAATCCAGCAGCTTCCGGGTACTGAAACCTTCCGCAAACGTCACGAACAAATGCAGCCCGCCATGGCCGGAAACTTCCGCATACGGAATATATTTTTTGGAGCATTGCATCGTCAGTTCATATTTCCGCTTGTATTCGGCGCGCGCTCTTTTCAAATATTTCTCCAGGTTGCCGTTATGCAAATATTGGAACAATATCGACTGATCCAGGGTAGAAGTGTGAATCGTTCGCGCTCTTTTGATGCTTTCCAGATAACCGATCAATTGCGCATCCCCAATTACCCAGCCAACCCGCAAGCCCGGGAACAATACTTTGGAGAAACTCCCCAAATAAATGACGTTGTTGCCGCTGCCCGCCGCGGCCATTAACGGTGCAACATGCGCTCCGCTATATCGAAGTTCCTCATTGAATCCGTCCTCAATGACCGGAATCCGATACTCGCTCATCAACCGCATCACTTCCTGACGCTTCTCCGGCGACATGACAATCCCCGTCGGATTATGATAGGAAGGCACCAGATAAGCGCAATCATAGGCTTTCGTAGATAGCGCCCGTTCCAATTCTTCGATATGAATGCCATCATGTTCCATAGGAACACCGGTAATAGCGAAGCCATGCAGCTTCAAATTCTTGATTGCTGTATTATGGGTCGGGTTCTCGCAGAGCACTCTACCGCTGCGCCTTCCGAGCGCTGACAGCACAATGTCGATCCCTTCTGTAAAGCCGTTGGTGATCAGAATGTCCTTGCCCTTCAAGTCTACGCCCTTATGCTCCATATAGCTGAGCAAATAATCAATCAGCGGCTTATAGCCTTTGGCATAACCGTAATTGAGCAGCACATCTCCTTCCACATTCATCCGGTCCATAAATGCGCGCTTCACATTGCTGAGGTCAAACAGTTTTTCATCCGGTGCAATACTTGTAAACGAAATAGCCCCCCGATGCGCGCTAATACCATGTTTCATCAGGTCCAGCTTCTCAGCCATGCGAGCGTGATCGCTAATACGGTCCTGCCAATCAATCCGCAGCGACTGGGCTGCCGTTCCGCCAGTGGAGGCTGCAACATAGCTGCCCTTGCCCTGAACTACATAGGTGAAGCCGTCATCCTCCAGCTCGGCGTAGGCGGAGATAACCGTATTGCGGCTTACCTTCATCAGCGCACTCAGTTCACGGGTGGAGGGCAGCTTCTGATGAGGCTGCAGAGCCCCTTTTATAATTAAACGTTTCACGTAATCCTTCACTTGTATATAGACCGGTCGATCGTCTACCGGCTTAAAGTCATTAAACATCCGAACATCGCCCCCATAGCTATAATGTCATACAATGAGACATAAAAAAAGAACCACTTTGCCGGATTTTTCATTTGGCTGTGGTTCTGGGGAGTTTCACTTTTAACTTTCAAACTTCAATATGATAAAATATAAACGATCAAAATTATCATGTGAGCAACTAAAAACTTTAAAAAGGGGAGTAATACAATGGCCGCTTCCAAAAAACAACTCAAAACATGCAGCAACGGACATCACTTTTATAAAAGCAGTGATTGCCCGACCTGCCCGGTCTGTGAGAGGGAAAATAAAACTGAAAGCGGGTTTCTGTCTCTGCTCTCCGCCCCGGCAAGACGGGCACTGGAACATAACGGAATCACATCATTGGATCAGCTCTCTGCATATAGCGAGAAAGAAATCCTGCAATTCCACGGCATGGGTCCTGCCTCGTTGCCAAAACTTAGAACTGCTCTTTCAGAAATTGGGCTGGCTTTTAAAAACTGATCACTCTATACTTCCTCGCCCTCATCATCAGATCGAAATAATCTGCATGCAATTCCGAATCTCCTGAACTGCTGACGGCTGTCGCCACTCTCTGCGGTAACCGAGACAAGCACATATTAGCTCTGTACCGTCATAATCCTGCCTCTTGCGGTAGTGTACGTGGCCCATGATGCCGTAACGCACCTCGTATTGCTTGTACAGCTCGGCATATTCTGTACTTCCCAGGAAAGCATTGAAATATTCCCATACCGGATGAGGGGTCGGCACTTTAAAATTCGGATGCGTCAGCATATGCGTGACCATAATAACCGGCCTCCCGCGATAGGACTCCAGTTCGCTTTTCATACGATTATAAAAGTACCGGTGAACATCGGGATTATTCATTCCCCAATCCACCCAGTGGCCGTCATGCCACATCCTGCCCATCGCTTGCATTTGATCAAATTGCTCGGTGCTATACTTGCTGTCACCCATTGTATAGTCGTACCAACCTGAGCTCCCAATGACCACCCATCCGTTATCCAGTTCAAAAGGGCGCTCGCACAGATTCCCTTCATACGTCTGAAACTGCTTGTACACCTGCCATGTATCTTTAATCCCGTTAACCTTGCTCCAGTAATCATGGTTGCCTGGAACAAACAATACCGGTATTCCTGCGCGTGCCTTCAGCCACTCCAGAACTGCAAGGCTCCGGTTGACATCGTTGGAGATATCTCCGGCAATAATTAAAGTGTCCAGCTTGCTCTCGTTTGCGACTCCCAGCAGTACTTCTTCTATAGGTGCCTCGCCTGCAAGCTCGTTTATATCGATGTGCAAATCGGATATGACGCCAATGTTCACTATTTTCCCGCCTCCTTCTGCATAAGCTCCCTACTCTGGCCGTCAGCTTCACAACAAGCGAAAAACCACCGCTAAATAGGTTAAAGCCCTACGGTGGTTTCACTTGCAGTCACGTTTAATTAAGCCATAATTTTGCACACATCATTGGTAAAAGCTACCGGGTCTTGCAGCGGCAGACCTTCGATGAGCAACGCCTGGCTGTACAGCAGGTTGGTATATAAGGCCAGCTTCTCCTGATCATTGGCATGGGCGTTTTTCAGGGACTGGTACACATCATGGTTGATGTTGATCTCCAGCACTTTGTCCGCCTTTACTTCCTGACTGTTCGGCATCGCGCTTAGCACCTTCTCCATCTCAATGGTCACTTCACCCTCGGTGGAGAGGCAGACCGGATGGGTTTTCAGGCGCTTGGATGCTTTGACATCCTTTACTTTGCCAGCAAGCAGTTCCTTCATCGCCTCGAACAGCTCTTTATTGGCATCCTGCTCCTTCTCATCCTTCTCATTCTCGTCCGTTTCGATGCCCAGGTCGCCGCTGGATACGGATTTGAATTCCTTCTCCTTATAGGACTGGATCATCTTGATCGCAAACTCGTCAATGTCGTCGGTGAAGTAGAGAATTTCATAGCCTTTGTCCAGTACAAGCTCCGTCTGCGGCAGCTTCTCAATTCGCTCGATGGATTCACCGGAAGCATAGTAAATATACTTCTGGTCCTCAGGCATTCTGGATACATACTCATCCAGGCTGACCAGCTTCTTCTCCTTGGAGGAATAGAACAGCAGCAGGTCTTGCAGCACATCCTTGTTCGCGCCGTAGTCGCTGTAAACGCCATACTTGAGCTGACGGCCAAAGGAATTGTAGAATTTCTCGTAACTTTCTCTCTCATCCTTCAGCAGGCTTTGAAGCTGACTTTTGATTTTGCTCTTGATGTTCTTGGCAATGAGCTTGAGCTGGCGGTCATGCTGCAGCAACTCGCGGGAGATGTTCAGAGACAGATCCTCGGAATCGACCATCCCTTTCACGAAACTGAAATAATCCGGGAGCAAGTCGGCGCATTTGTTCATGATCAGTACGCCATTGGAGTACAGCTCCAGCCCCTTCTCATATTCCTTCGTATAGTAGTCAAACGGCGTATTTTCCGGAATAAACAGGATCGCATTGTAGACGACCGCTCCGTCTGCGCTAATATGGACATGCTTGAGCGGCTTGTCGAAGCCGTAGCGTTTTTCCATATAAAAACTGTGGTAATCTTCGTCGGTCAGCTCACTCTTGTTCTTGCGCCAGATCGGCACCATGCTGTTGACCGTCTGTTCTTCTTCATACTCCTCGAACTCGTTGTCGCTGTCTTCCTTCGGACGCTGGCCTTTGAAATCCATTTTGATCGGATAACGGATGAAATCCGAATATTTCTTGATGATGGCTCTCAGGCGATACTGCTCCAGAAATTCATCGTAGTTGTCATCCTCGGTGTTTTCCTTGATCTTCAGGACGATCTCCGTACCTATGGAGTCTTTCTCCGCCTCAGTAATCGCATACCCGTCCGCACCGGCGGACTCCCACTTGAAGGCTTCGTCGCTGCCAAGCGCCTTGCTGGTTACCGTGACTTGATCCGCAACCATAAATGCCGAGTAGAAGCCTACCCCGAACTGACCGATAATGTTATGCCCGTCCTTCGCCTCGTTCTCCTTCTTGAAGGCGAGCGAGCCGCTCTTGGCGATTACCCCGAGGTTGTTCTCCAGCTCTTCCTTGGTCATCCCGATTCCCGTATCGGACAGCGTCAGCGTACGGCTGTCTTTGTCAGCGGTTACTTTAATATAGTAATCTTCTTTGTTGAAGACGAGCTTGTCATCGCTCAGTGCTTTATAATAAATCTTATCGATGGCATCGCTGGAGTTGGAGATCAGCTCTCTTAAAAAAATCTCCCGCTGCGTGTAAATGGAATTAATCATCATCTCCAAAAGGCGCTTGGATTCAGCCTTGAACTGCTTTTTTGCCATGAATGGGGGGCTCCCTTCGAATTTAAAATGGGCATCAAAAATTAGACTGGATTAATAGTGATATTAGCACTCAGGAAACCCGAGTGCTAACGGCTAATTTTTTTATAACATATCCCAATTTTTAATGTCAAGGTTAAGCCGAAAAAAATGTAAATATTTTGTCCAAAGCGTCTTAATGTGTATGTAGTTGCTGCATCCAATCAATTACCACGATCGGAAGAGCCTTTAACGGGAGCCGCGGCCCAACTGTTATTCATTCAAGTTAGCTAACGCCTCGCCTTGATTGACGATTTTCGTCCAAGTTTCCCCCTGGTCAGCAGATAAATAGATGTCTTTATTGAATGTTGAAAATACGAATTCCTGTTTAACAACGGGATTGATCGCAATGTAAGATGGCGCGTCATCGATTAAATCTGGAACATTTATTTGTTCAAGAGCAGATTCAGAATTCAGCTTGAACATAACGCCCTTTTCCTGATAGCCTCCTGCATATAACTGGCCTTCTGGACTATATGCTACGGCCGTCACCTGAAAGTCGTCTATTTTTTTGAATTGGTTACCATAATCTGTAGACAGATATAACCCTTTTTCCGTCCCTACTGCAACAATCGCATCATCGGTTGGATGGACAGCCAAAGCGCGCGGCTCCTCCGTCAGTCCCTTCATTTCACTTTTGTGCCAACTCTTTGCTTCATCCTGCGTATAGTACAAGCCGACCGTGTCCAACCTTTCATTCGGTTCCGGATTGAAGACATAGATCGTATGGCTCGCATACGAAGCACTTAACAAGTGGAAATCAATCCCTCCATATAAATCAAGGTGCTCCAAGCTTTTCCCTTCATCTGTGCTCTTCACGATACCAAGCGGATTTTTCAAGCTTGAACCCATAGCCGGATGCCCGCTACTGTAAAACCCGCCATCAGTCATTGCGAAACCCATGTAATCATGCTTGCCCCCAGGAGCCTCGCCCCAGCTTCCCTCAGAGAACTTTTTCAACCCGTCATGAGCAGGAATATAAAGTCGTTGACCATCAGATGTATAGCCTAGTCCGTGAATGTGGGTAAGGATAACAGGCTCGCTCTTCTTCCCTTGTGCAGAACATCCGGCCAAAAAAACAGTGATCAGTATAATGAGCAACGGCCATTTCCGTTTAATAGAGCCAAATTTCAATTCAAACATAGGTCTTCTTCAAATCCCTTCTTAGTTTCAACTTTTGCCCTAACATAAAGATAAAACCATAAAACACTCCATGTAGCAAGTGTCTCTATGGTTTTCATCTTCTATGGCAACGCCAACTCTTCTTCCGTTACCCATTTATGGTTTTTCACTTCTTCTCCAGTTGTGGTGGAGGTGAAGTCAACCATATAAACTGTCGTTTGCTTCGCAGAATCAATCTTCGCTGTAGCGCCTTCCATCCCAGGCATATGATCAGCATCCAACACCACTTCATCCCCTGGTTTGAACGGTTCATTCCCTGCACCCTTGATCTCTTCATGAACGACCCACTTATGATCCGTTACCCGCTCGCCGCCGGTGACAGGGGTGTAAGAAACCGTATAAACCGTCGTGTCATAAGCACCAGCAATCGTTGTCTCTGCATCCTCCATGCCACTCATATGCGAATCTGCAATTACTGCTTTGCTTCCAACAGGAAAAGTCGGGCTGGAAGCTTCACGCATTCCTTCAGGAGCCCCGCTTGAACTGGAATGATCCATCCCTGCATGACTGTTCTGCCCTCCACTTTGCGCTCCCTTGTTCGTTTCATTAGGCTCAGCGCTTTTGCTGCTTCCGCAAGCGCTAATCACAAGCAAAGCAGCAAGACTTAGTAACACCAGTGTTTTCTTCATTGCCTTCACTCCTTACCGTATTATCTCTTGACTCCCAAAGTGTCTCCATAATACTGATCCGTCATGCCAAGAGGTCCGCACAATAAATGTACCGCATACTTATGAAGAACTTGTGTAGACCTGATGGGAAATTTTAGGAATCCGAATAGTAAAGGTTGTGCCTTGCTCGCTTTTCACTTGAATCTGTCCGCCATGAGCTGAGATGAGCTGCTTCACTATCGTTAACCCGAGTCCGCTTCCTCCGGTTCTCCGGCTTCGTGATTTATCTGCGCGATAAAACCGCTCAAACACGTTGGGCAAGTCCTCAGAAGGAATCCCACTCCCCGAATCCTCCACAACGATTCGAATCCCAGCCTGCTCTTCGGATGCTGTAATGTTCACTTCACCATGCGCTGGAGTAAATTTGAGTGCATTGCTCAGCAAATTGACCATAACCTGAATCATTCGGCCATGGTCGATAAACACTCGAATAGTCGGATCAACCGTATAATTCAGAAAAACTTGTTTCTCCTGATAAGACGCATCGACCAGATGGACAGCCCGTTCAATAACCTCCGCGAGCGATTCTTCCTTTTGCACTAATTTAAAGCCGGGCGATTCTAATTGGGTTAAATCCTCCAACTCCGCGACCAGCTTAGTCAAGCGCTCAATCTCTTCATAACAGGTGTGAATGCGCGCCGGGGTCGGCTCCCAAATACCGTCTTCCAGCGCCCTCATATGGCTTTTCAGTGTCGCCAACGGCGTTCGCAACTCATGGGCGATATTCTCTGTCATCGTCACGCGAAGTTGCTCCTGATTCTGCAATTGCACCGCCAGTGTATTGAGAGAAGCGCCCAACTCGGCCAATTCATCCTTGCCTGAAAGAGAAACCCGCGCATGCCACTCGCCAACGGTCATCTTCTCCGCCACATGCTTCATATGCACCAGAGGAGTAGAAATTCGCTTCGCTACATAAAAACCAAGTATGATCGCGAGTACAATCGATACCAGACTTGTCCACAGAATCGTCTGCAGCAAAGCGAGTTCCAAATGACCGTTCATCTCAAGCCAGTAATCCATCTTAGATACTTGAGACTGGTACATTATAAAATGGTAGTGTGTTTTAAGAATAAGAATCACACTAGAAATAATAACAATGCCGGCCGCAATGCCAATAATAATGAGGGCGAGTCTCATGTAGAGTCGCCGATTCATATCGCTCCACCTGCGAATCGATATCCGAAACCGTATACCGTTACGAGATAGGATGGCTTCTTCGGATCGCTTTCAATCTTGTATCGGAGATTTTTCACATGCTGATCTATGGTACGCACATCACCTTCGAAATCGTGACCCAAAACGCGTTCAATGAGCTCATCCCTTGAAAAGCTTCGCTGAGGATATTTGGCCAGCAAAAGTAAAATCCTGTACTCGTTCGGCGTCAGATTCACGGGCTCGCCATCACGAAAAACTTGCTGCTTCAACGAATCAATCGTCAGTTCGCCTTGATTAAACGTCAAACGGTCGGCAAGCAGCACATCATCAGTGGAACGCCGCAATATCGTCCGCACCCTGGCTACAAGCTCTCTCGGATCAAATGGCTTTAACAAGTAATCATCCGCTCCTACCGCTAATCCTCTTATACGATTGCTTTGGGAGATTTTGGCAGTGAGCATGAGGATGGGCACAGAATGAATTTGCCGAATAGCCTGACATACTTCCTCGCCTTCCATATCCGGCAACATTAAATCGAGAATTACAAAATCCACCGGCTGGGTTTGCACATACTGGAGCGCTTCACGGCCGGTCTCCACATCTATCGTCCGGAACCCTTCTTTTTGCAAGTAAGATCGGATAACCTCGCGAATATTCACTTCATCATCCACAATTAAGATGGTTTTCATGACATTCCCTGCCGCTCCTTTAAAAAGAGATTATACGACGAATGAAACTATCGCCTTGCCTTGCTTTCCGATCTGTCAAACTTTATTTCACATCATACCCTTGATTTTCAATGGTTTCCTTGATTGTCGCGATCGTCACTTTATTTTCGTCAAAAGCAACAGCAACTATGCCGTCAGCAAGGTTCACTTTCCCTTCCACGCCAACTTCTTTTAGAGCACTTTCAATGGAATTCACACAGTGGCCACAGGACATACCGGCTACGTTCAACGCTAAATTTGTCATATAAGAACCCTCCTGTTTTCTAATTTATTTATACATAGAATACCCCCCTATAGTATTATTGTCAAGTAAAAAAAGAAGACTGCGGTTACAAACCTTGTCACGACCACCGTCTTCATAGCATCCTATTCTTTCTACAAGGCTTCTATTCAGAAGCCCGATTCACTTAAACTTCTTCCAGTCCATGCTGCTATTATTCAACAAATATTCAAAATTGCCTTCAAGCCGCTTTTGCTCTGCTTTTCTGGCTTCTTCAGCCTGTTTGCGATCGTCTTCTCTTTTCTTGACTTCAGCCGCCTTCATTTCGCTCGCCTGTGCCTTTAATTTGTCCAGCACCTCAGAATTAAGCAAATCCTTTAATGTAGCCGGCTTGACCTCTGTCGAAGCGGATGATGGAGCGGGCGCCGCTTTCTTTTTCTTCCCCAATACACTCACCCCTTCTGAATTACTCCTGTCGTGACTGCTTCAATCTAAACGTATGGTACTGTGCAGGTGGAATAATGTCAAATCGTTTCAGTTGTCCGCAGCTTCAGCATATTCGATGAGCCGTCATACGAATTTCAACATTGAACAATGGCGGTCCTTCTATATAAGAAACTAGAAACAGCAATGCGGCAGAGTCTAGAAGATGTGATTTTTTAGCTCATTTGTTTAAAAGATGAAAGTAGCGATATACCTTGTTTAGCTTATTCGCTTGTTTGCCATTTTTATTTTCCATATTGCCAAATTCAAAGAACTTCACTTTTTTGATGCCAACATATTGGAACAAGGCTCGTTTCATTAAAATCTTATGCGCATTGTTTAACCATACTAACGGATAAAAGGCCGGTCCCTTCATACTAGAAATACATACGACAGATTTGCCCTTTAAAAGTCCCTCAGGCAATAATTTGCCATCATCCTTATAGGCAAACCCGGACGCAAACATGCGATCGATATAGCCGAGAAGCATCGCTGGCGGACGTCCCCACCAGATCGGGTAGATGAGCACAATTTGATCTGCCCACAATAGCTGTTGTCTATATTTTTCCAATTCAGGTACACGATGCATATCTCTTCTGCGATTATCCTTATCAAAAAATAATATCGGATTAAATTGTTCTTCATACAAATCAAGCACCTGCACTTCATCAATAGCAGAATTGGCACTGCTGGCCTTGAGCACTTGCTCAAGAAAAGCAAAGCTTAGGCTCTCGTGATTCGGATGTGTATAAATAACAAGCATTTTCATAAAATCGCCTCTTTTGCGTTGAAGAATTAAATAAAGCTTAACAGGCACGTTATTTAGTTGTCAAATGATAATTGTTTTATGATAACTAATTTGCTATCGTGTAGGAAAGAGGTGAGTAGATTGGAAGAGCAACTGGAATATAAAAAACGATTATTTCAAAAGATGATTGGCTTTACATCCGCCGTTCATCAAACAAGCGCAACATTAACAAAAGGTGTCAAATCCGACGAAATTACACCTGTCCAATACAGCATACTGGAGCATATTATGCTCCACCAGCCCGTTACAATTAGCGAAATTAGTGAATGTCAGCATATGTCCATGCCCAATACTAGCCGGGAGCTTCGCAAGCTAAGCGAAAAGGGGCTATGTGAAAAAGTGGAGACTTCGGCTGATCGGCGCAAGCAATATATTCGGTTATCGCCAGAGGGGAAGCGTGTTATGGACGTTTCTTTTCAATTAGTTGAGGAGCGTTTTTTGCAGTTGATTCAATCGATGGAGGCACGAGAGCTAGAGGAGCTTGCGCAGGCCATTGATTTGCTGCAGGCGAAAGTTTTTCGATAATTGAGAATAGCGAAGAGGGGTTATCCGTATGAGTAAAGCCATACTAAAGAAATCGTTAAAGCGTTTATTGATAGCAGCTGCTAGCCTTTTGGCTTTAATCGTGCTGTTTTTTGTCATCGTGTACACCGTTGATGTAGTGAGCAGCAAGTCTGAAGCGAAGAAAATCGAGTCTTATGGTCAATTAGTGCCAGTAGACGGCAAACAGATGAATGTATTGATCGAAGGTAACGGCGACGATACCATTGTATTGATTCCAGGATTTGGGACAGCCGCTCCAGCACTTGATTTTAAGCCGCTTATCGAGCAGCTTTCCCCAACAAACAAAGTTGTTGTGGTTGAGCCGTTTGGTTACGGGTTAAGTGATGAGACGGATAAGGAGCGTACCACAGAAAATATTGCAAGTGAAATTCACGAGGCCCTTCAGCAACTTCATATTAACCGTTATACCCTAATGGGCCATTCGATTGCAGGTATTTATAGCTTGCAGTATGTGAATCAGTATCCGGATGAGATTAAAGCCTTTGTAGGCATAGATACTAGCGTACCTAATCAAGTTGGTTCGGATGATGAAATACCCATCGAATCAATTGGTACTCTTAAGAAAATGGGCATATTCAGGTTGGTTAACAAGCTTCAAGGAGATATTTACGTAGGTCTTCCTTTTGACGAGAAGACAAAAGAGCAGATGGGTTACATTAGCAACAAAAACTTAAACAACGATACAACCCTTAATGAAATGAAACATTTTAATGATAACTTTGAAGCTGCCAAGCAGCAGGTTTTTCCAAAACAATTGCCACTGCTTATCTTTGTACAAAAAAACAATACAGAGCAGTTGGACTGGATTGCCTTGCATGAAGAGCAGATCAAGCAATCTGATCGCGGCAAGCTGGTGTTATTGGATGGCGATCATTACTTGCACCATACCTTGTCCAAGGAAATTGCCGAGGGGTACAAGCAATTTATGCAGGACCAGAACATCAAATAATGATGACAAAAAAACCGTCCATTGGGCGGTTTTTTGCTGTTTAGGTAGGCGGATAACGTACAAATAGGAACCGACGATATTTGGCGTGTCATTGTGGTTTAGAACGAGTGAAGACGCAGCTCATAAAAATATTGAACAGCCGGATGCTTTAGCTTTATTTTTTGGGACATATTTAAAAGCCGCTTTTTCCCGACTCGTCTGTCTACCAGGGCCAATATCGTTAATAAAATATCCTTGCTATCTATACTCTCTTCAATGGGGGTAGACAAAAACCGATTAGCTACAGCTGTGAAATTGGATTTGATTAACGCCGCATGTGCGGCCTGGATTTCCTTTGCGGCTTCTGTTATTTTTCTATCTCTTGCAATGATAGCCAGCCGATCCTCAGGAACCTTCCCGTTCATGCTTAATCGGACTGCCTCGATCTCTTCATGACTGAGTAGAATGTCGATATGAATAAGCGCATTTTTTATTTCCTGCTCCGACTGATACCATTTAATCGGTATCGTTGCGTCATTCAAATTAAGGACGTTTTTTTTATTCACCGTAATATAACAAATGCCTGCTTTATCAGGTAAGTATCGATAGCCGGTTGCCCGGTACTCGACTTTCCCTTGTAATGCAGGGCTAAGAAAGCTCTCCAGTTGCTGCTTTAATTTACTCCAGGACATGACATTCTCCTATTTATAATCAATTGGTACACCTTGCACACACTTGATTCGCCGAGTTCTTGTTTGCAAGCTATTGACACCTTAGTATATATCATATCAAGATTAGAAAATATGTTCTACTACTCCAAGGATCAATAAACCTCCCGTAACGAATACAATTTTCCGGCTTTCGAAATCAAACCGGGAATATGCCTACAGCTTATCGGTTATCACATCGGTTTCGTTAATGAAAGTCGTATTTGACAATCCCTTACAAAGTCGCTTTTGACTACAACCGCGGCTCCAGGTTTCGCTGGATGAATTCGGTTGATGTTAAGGGTACCGTTCTGATCTTTGCTTCCATCTTGACTCAATAAACTCGACACGTACCATTTCGTTATGAGACTATCTTCTGGAATGCCGATTCCCGTCAAACGACGAGCTCGACAAGTTTTTAGACGCGTTAAGCCGCTACGTCAATTACAGATTGTCCGTGGTCATTAGCGAGGTTAGGATATAACGGGCTACCTCACGTTGACAACTGCTAAAAAACAACTTTTTCATCTATGGATAGTTATAAATCTTTCGAAGAATATATATAAACAGAAATAATTGACAATATAATAAGATATCCAACAAAATATGCTATTCCGAAATGTGGTTCTAAATTTAAATTAAATAGATATGTATATTCATTTGCATTAGTTATATCAAATGGCTTATATGTAAAAACGGGAAGTAAGGCATTGGATATCTTATACACACCAGAATCTACTATATTTATATAATCATTAGAGTATCTTGCTGATGAGTAAAAAATATTATATAAATAATAAGCTATTATTGGGAGGCATCCAACCAATGAACTTCTTGATAACATCACCAAAAATACCGCCAATAAACATAAAAGTGTGCTATTCAATCCATGAGTTATTACCGTTAAAAATATATTCCATTCAAAAAAACTTATATTAAAAAACACAGAAATGGAGGAAACTAGAACTGCTAATAATAAGAATAGTAGAGCATTTATCACTACAACGCCTAATAGCTTCGCAGTTAAAAAAGATTTACGACTTACCCCCCCGGTTAGATACATATAATCTGAACTATTGTTAGAGCTTTTATTAAAGTTTAAAGCTATAGAAAAAACAATTACAAATGTAAATATTGATGAAACCATAGCAAAGAAAGAGTTGTAATATCTATTTGTCATTGAGACTGCATTGACATCTCTTTCTGAGACAGAATAATCAAAGAAACCAGATGCTGCTAATGAAATGAAACATGTTGACACTAATACACTAATCAATACTAGGGCTGTTTTGAGAGATAAGTAGGTAATAATAAAAGACCTAGTGATGTTACAAATTCTAATCATCAATCAATGCCTCCTAAATATTTAGATAACCTCTCGGCATTCGCCGAGGCAGATGGGACAGGACTTTCCTTGAACCCTCTCATTGTACTCTTCTACCTACGTAGGAGTTTTTTCATTTTCCCCCATATTGCATTTTGAAAATGTTCAAGGAATTCTTGGAAACTCAAATAAGAAGCACCTTCAGGATGATCTTCCCAGTGTAGGCATGCTCTACAACAGCTTCCATCGGCTTTGCCCGGCAATGGTCAAGAATCTATGATTCACCACTCAACGTAAAAGTTAGAAAAAGCGTTTGGCCCATTTGATGATGCTCTATGCCGATAAGCAAACGGCCTTACCTGCTGATTGCTTGTTCCATTTCTTTCGAACACAGATTACGGCTGTATCCGTAAAGTCGGGGTTGGATCGGGAACATGGGAGCCCTTAGCGTAACTGGCGATGGTACCCCGTTGTCACATCCACATTTCCTCGAAGCAAACCCGCTTGCGATTGCCGTGCCCACGTTATAGCTGATTGCAACCATCATCGTCTTACTCCCAGCCAGAATGCAATTCCGACTTGGACAGTGCCATGAGAAATACTTCAACAGCTACTATCTGTATATCTCAGCAACGGATAGCAAACACGTTTTGCCCTTGTACCAAAGGCTGAGGTCTGCTTCCCGGCACGACGCGGACACTTTGTTCAAGAGCACAGTTAAATTTAAGCAACATTATACCTTGGATACGATCAATAAAATGCTGCTTGCTGCCGCGCATGATGGGAGGGTATTTATTTGCCTCTTGATCACCAAGGCGTTCAGTCCTTCATTTAGATTTCGCCCAACGGGACGGAGTCCAAGTTGAATTGCCGTAAGTGGAGATTCCTGCCTAGTCGCTGCTCTACAGCGAAATACGGTCGCACCTTCTACACAAATACTAAGGGCAGTCTAGGTTCTTTATTAAAAAGATCGACTACAAACTAGAAGGTGGCTGGCATCGTTCGACGAGGATGTGTGTATTGTTCTGCTAGCACATGGACACCTGGTACGTCAGCCCTGAGATCCGCCTCATTCTAAATAAGTAATTCTTCAAAAAATGGCGGAGTCCGTCCATTTTTGAAATTGGTTTTCATCTTTCATGTTTTCCAGCAACAGCGTTTCAGAGACCTCACTTCAACCCTTCAAGGCTGCTCTAATTCCGAGAGATTATTGAGGTCTAATTATCAGATTCGTTTAAACCTCCAACTTTTGTATTATTTAAAAACTCAATATATTTATCATCTATTTTACTTTTTTGTTTTTCTATAGATTCGACCATTACACCTAGAGAAGTAAGTGACTCGATTATCTCTTGCATACTTTTATTCTGGCTGTTTTTAATTATTATTTTTTTACTATCCATATAATGAATACATGGTTTATATGTTGATAACTGTTCAATTGATAGTGAACTATTATTTGAATCGTACCTCACAACAAAATCAGTTCCAGTTACTTTACTTACATCACTAATTTGTCCTATAGTTTTGGAATGATCAAAAAACACCACATCATCACAAATACTTTCTATTTCTTCTGTATTATGGGATGATATAATAAAAGTCTTACCTCTTTCTTTCAGTTCTTTTATGAGGTTGAAGAAATTGTTTCTGGATATAGGATCGAGACCAGTAGTCGGTTCATCATATATCAAAATATCGGGATCATGTATAAGTGATTGAATCAAACCAACCTTTTGGCGCATTCCTTTTGATAAATTTTTAGTCAGTGCTTTGGAAGAATCTGAGATTCCAAACATTTGAAAGTATGTATTAATCCTTTCAATAAATTTTGAATGTGGAACCCTTCTTGTCAACGCAAAGTTTTTTAATGTTTCAGTAACAGTTAGCAATTCAGGAAATACGATATTTTCTGGTAGATATCCTATTCCCATGTTACCTCTATTATCTTTAATTGATTTATTTTGAATGTAGATATTCCCTTCAGTAGGTGATATTAAACCAAGCATTAGTTTCATTGGCTGTTTTACCAGCACCATTTTGTCCTACAAATACCGTAATCTTATTGCTCCTTATATGAAGATTAATATCTTTCACACCAAATTTCCTTTTATTATATCTTTTGGAAACATTAAAAAATTCAATAGCGCTAACTTCAGTTTTCAAAAAGAACCCCCCTAAGAACTTCCTCTTCAAAATTTAATATCTTCAAATAACGATTTGCTGGAATCTCGTTGCTAAACAATTCATTATTCACTGAATAATCAATAACCCCTCCTAAAGAATAGAGTGAATTATATTGATGTGATACAGAAAAAGGAATTATCAGATTATATTTACCGGGGGTTAATTCGACATCCCCAAGTGAACTACTCAGATTTGTTTCTTTAGGAAAATCATATACTCCTTTGGCCAACTGATCTAAAGTTTGGGAACTATTCAAATCTCTGATTTTTGAAATGCTTTCTTTTGTGACAAAAACACTTTTTTGATTGACACCATAGTTATCCAAATTTAGGTTGAAGGTCTTTAATGTCAATGTTTCTTTTACGTCTATACCCAATATAATCCCTACAGTGCTAATTAGTTCTAATTGCTTAAGAATAGGAGTTATTGAAGTAACTGACAAGTATTCAATAACATTTTCTTTTTCACTGTAACCGACAAATGAGAAACTTCCCACATCAAACAAATAAGGTTTATCATTATTGAATATTTTTATTTCTAACTTTGCGTCTGACATTATTTCATTGCTTGGTGGAATGCTAAATATTAATTTTCTTGTATACACCTTTTGTTTACCAACGATTTTAAAGGTCGCTTCACCTATACTGACTAGCTCCGCATATATCCTCCTATTGGAGGATGGAGAAAACAAATTAACTTCTTCATAGTTGTTTTTTTCACTGAATTTGGAATTTGGTGCGTTTTCAAAAAGAGTAAATTCAACTAACGGATCCTCACTATTAGGATAATAGGTGATAAGATGATCAAATGGAAAAATCGTTGGTTGAAAATTAATTTTATTATTTTGAGATTTATAAATAGACAATAATAGGAGTGCCAAGGAAAATAAAAATATAGTCAGAAAAACGTATCTTATCTTCATAAAAATCTCACTTCTTTCGGCTAATCTTTCTGAATATAATCAGTGACATAGAGCCATCTATAATATCGAATAGAAATATTATAGATGGCTCTAACTTTTTCTTACAATAATCACAAGTCAATGATTATCTTAATTGCTCGTTATTGTATTATTATAGGGGAACTATATCAGTGTAGTAAGCCTCGTAAGATGGTTCAAATAGGTCAAATCCACCAGAGTCAGTAGCAACCCATCCTACGTAAAAAGTTGCGGTACCATGAATGTATTTAGAAAATATTTGATAAGCCGCAATAAATTTATGTCTTCCTGGAATCGCTGGAGTAAATCTATCTATTATAGTCACTTTAGATGATGAGCTCCAGCTTGAAGAAGCACTTATCTCTGCACCTAAACCGTTACTACTACTAGTAATTTTTCCCCCTACGCTACCGGCAGATTGATAGTACCACTCCCTTGAAACTGATCTATCCATATTGTACACACTATTATTATAGTTGGAGTGGGTAACCAAAACCCCCGAATCCATAATGATACCGTAGTGGGTGCCATTGACAGTTACATCCCATCCGTAGAACTTTGCAGCATTTACTGAAACGTCGGTATCATCCGAATTTTCAGCATCAACCGAAACTTCGATATCATCGGATTTTTCAACATCAACCGAAACTTCAGTATTATTTAGACTTTCAGCATTAGCCGAACCAACTAAAGTTAACATCAACGCCACCACAAGTAATGTCAAGGAAAATGCATTATAAAATAATTTAACTTTCACTTTCACTTTATCACTCCTAGTTAATTTATATTGAATGCTGGCCATCAATTCAAACATTGTAACCCTTCTTTTTTACATAAAATTAAAAATTTATTTGTTTCCAATTGGCAATTAGTTTGATAATAAATGAATGTTATTTCCAAACCTATACTAACTATAACTAAAAATACCCAATATTGTAAACCGTGAAAATTGATTTTTATTGTCGAATTATATTGAAAAATGTCTAATTTTTTTTGATTATTTCTATGGATTTAAATGAAAGGGGGAGTTCGTATCCCTATACATGAATCCACGTCAACTCTGAATTACGAAGACACCACCTCTTAAAACATAAAAAGCACCTAAATCTTTGGTAATATGGTGTTTGCCTAGGGCTTGTATGCAACCTATCGAAATAGCCAAAAACCTAGTAAACTTAGCTTATGAAAGACAATACGAGACGACCTCTTTGACACCTTACTATATTGAATCAAGATGGCTGGAAATGCTGCGAAAATCTGGACTGCCCAGAAGCAGGACTAGGGGAATCAAGGAAAATGGTTTACAGGGAGTGAGCGTTGACTTCCTGTTGACTTCGACATTTTCCAGCATAACGCAAAAAAGTACATCGCCACATGAGCAATATACTTCGATTTACAACTTGTATAACGACTTAAGCCTTCTCTTCGTCGTCGGTAGCTGTCGGATTCTCTTCATAGCTAATCCACTCTCTCCAATTTCCCTTCCTTGAAGTTACCCTTATCGTTCAGTCTGTACTTCCAGAAGCGGTTGATTGCGCCCGGAATATGTCAGGTTGTTGTTGATTGCTTCTGTTTCCCCACGATAGCTACAGGCTCATGCAAATCGATGAGCGTCAACTCGCAAATGCCTAGCCTGTTTCTCCGGGCCAAGAAAACGGAAGGCTTGAAACCCCGAACGCTGAACGACCACGAAAGTCACTACCGCTATCTGCAACGCTGGTTGATCGAAAAGTATTCGACGCTCAAGCTGGAGGAACTGACCGAATTGAGCCTTCGCAAGTATCCCTCGGCAGGCTCACAGACAAAAGAACAAGCGGGTATTCGTGGGATGATGTTCCCGTACGAGCGATTCCAGCATCTCCTGACCGAGCCAGAAAAGGACGAGCAAGACGGGCAGGATGAGCGGAAGAACGCAAGTTGGCGGTTGCCGGATTTGCCGGAAGCTTAACACACTTGTTCCCGACGCTTCAACAAGAGGCGGCGGAGAAGTTAGACGAATTGCTCACAACAGCAGCCGAAGCCGCAGCAAACGTGACGAAGGCACAGTAGCTTGTGGCTGAATCTGTTTCAGTGTCAGGGGTACGGCAGGGTGCGGTCAAATTTAAATACCCAAGAGGACAACACAAGCCAAAAAACATGCCAAAACAGGGATAGTCACTTTCAGGCTTTCCCAACGTACCCCAACAGCAACAAAAGCGATGCCTTGCAGGGGGAGTGGCTGAATAATAATCCAAGAGCAAGCAAGAGAAGCCAAGCGAGTACCCATGCTTGTGGCTGAATCTATGCTTGCTCTTGCTGTTCCTGCGTTTGCTTCCGGCGGTGGTCGGGTTCCGGGAGGGATTTTGCCCGGTACGGCTCCCGGTCGTGATGGTTTGCGCGATGGAACGGTTCTGGTTCTACCACGTCCACTCCCCTATGCCAATGCCACTAAACCCGTGGATACTGGGAACGCAAAGGAAAGCCAAGCGAATTGTTCCCAAAGGTGATCGTCCACTTGCTCCGCACGAAAGGTTGCGCCACGCCTATTTGTGGATGGAGGGAAGCAAGGCGCACGATACCCTTCAACAACAACCTGACCCGGCCGCCTCATTGTGCTGACTCCGAGTTTCTTGCAACTGCTCTCGCCGACTTCTTCTTTGCAAGCTGTTGACAGAAAAGCCAAAGAGGGCCGCAACAGCCTGCCCAACGGCAACCTGTCACAACCCCTAAACCCGCGTCCGACACGGCCTCTCGGTTCTTACTCTTCCCCCGTCGCAACCGGATTCCCCTCGTAACTAATCCAATCACTCCAGCTTCTTATCCCTCCACGAGCCCCTATGCTCAGTGGGTTCCAACGCCAAAAAGTAGGGGTTCCGATCAGCGCGGCGGGAATGCCTCGGAGGACATGCCAACGTCCATGTGCAACGACCTCCCTTGGCTACGTTTGGGAGGACTTTTGGAGCAAGAAACCCGTGGAGGACGGGGCTGGCGGAACAGTACAGTTTGAGCCGGGGCAAGTCATCCACCTATGGCTGGGTTAAGCCGAACGAAACGCCAACAAAAGGCCAAGTGAAGCAAGGTAGCACCCGGAGGGGTGAATGGGCTGCAACACTGAGTCTGTAAAATAGATTGTGTAAACTCCAAAACCGATTAAAATGGAAGATAACAGAAACCTGTCACAACCCCCAAACCCGCGTCCGGCGTGGCCTATCGCTTCTCACTCTTCCCCCGTCGCCACCGGATTCTCCTCGTAGCTAATCCAATCACTCCAGCTTCCCACATACAGCTTCACATGACTATAACCTGCTTCCGTTAGCGCAAGCACATTCGGACATGCGGTAACGCCCGCGCCGCAGTAGACGATAATTTCGCAATCTGCCGGGATGGCTTTGAACCGCTCCCGCTGCTCGACCGCGCCGAGAAACAGGCCGTCCGGCGAGCCGTCTTCCCAGTAATGATTAATCGCTCCCGGAATATGCCCGGCCTTCAAATACTTCGAGGTATCCTCACCTGTATAACGGTTGTGTATTCGCGAGTCGATAAGCACACTGTCCGCTTTCCCCATTGCAGCCTTAACGTCGCTAATCGTCGCCTGCAGCCGCTCATTCCAACGGGGAACAAACTGCTTGGCCTCAGGCCGGGAAGACACTGACGTTACAGGGTATCCATTCGCGAGCCAGCCTGAATATCCATCATTGAGCAGCCTGACCCGTTCATGTCCCGCATATTTCAGCATCCACCAGAGACGGGATGCAATGCTGCCGCCCTGATCATCGTACACAATGACCTGAGTATGACTGTCAATGCCGGCACGGCCCAGCTTCTCCGCAAAAAGATCGGGATGAGGCAGCGGATGACCGCCGCCGTGCTCCTGCTTGGGGCCGGACAGGTCCTCATTCAGATCGAAGAAAACTGCGCCGGGAATATGGCCTCGCTCATAGGCCGCATAGCCGGCAGACGGCTCTCCCAGCACGAATCGGACATCTGCAAACACCGTATGCGGATCATGGAGGCGATGAACCGCCTCGGATGAATGGATCAAATTAGTCATTGGCGCTCCCTCCAATCGGCAGAATAAGCTCCGTAATGTAGTTGTTGCTGTCTGCTGTACTCCACGGGTCAATAATGTAGCGCTCGTACGAAGCGCCCTGCAGCTCTATCCCCTGCTGCTCGGCCCATTCCTGAATTCTGTCGTAGCTGTCCGCTAGGGTCAGGTAGTCACCCTTATGCACAAGGCTGACGGCATCGAATCCGCCCACCTCCGTCGTCAAAGCCTCGTTCGTCTCATCCTCAATAACGGCGGTATAGCAGTCCACGCCCGTAAAGGTATGGTTCTTGCGCTGTTGAAAATCCTCAAAACAAAGCATGAACGGCCCGTATGCAAAAATATTATTGCGGCTGCACAGTTCAACCAGAAGATTGCTGTAAAGCACCTCGATGTCCGCAGATTGACTATGCTCAATTTCGTAGCGGAACTTCAAGCTGCGGTACTTGGGAAATCGGGTCAGCGTGACCTTATTCTCATTTACCGACTTGGTAAGCAAAGTCTCCCCCTGCTCCAGCAGCCGCTGCCATTCCTTAATGGCAAAATGCTTCTTCTGCAGCACGACCATTTGCTTCTCGACAATGAGCAGTTCCTTGGCCATATAGTCTTCCAATACCCCAAAGGTCGGCCGCTCCAGCATTTCTTTAATATCTTCCAGCTTGAAGCCAAGCTGTTTGTAATATTTAATAAGCGGGATTCTGCGTATCCCTTCTATTGAATAGTAGCGATAGTTTGTTTCAGGCGAGATTTTCCCCGGCTTGAGCAGGCCGATATCATCATAGTATCGCAGCGTCCGAATGGGGATATTGCACAGCTTCGAAACCTCGCCAATCGTATGCCATTCCACGCTCCAGCCTCCTTTATCTCTCAACAAAACTCCGTCCTATAACAGTCCCTTGATCGCTTCCTTCATGATCAGCAGCTCGGGATTAACAAGTCGCTCCCGCTTATTCTCCCGATTGAAGCCCACCTCAAGCTCTTCCTTGAGCACACCCGGTCTGGAGGACAGCACGTAGATACGGTCAGACAGCAGAATCGCCTCTTCAATATCGTGGGTAATAAAAAGGATCGTAATACCGAGCGCCTTCTGCATCTCCAGCAGCCAGGTCTGCATATTCGACTTGGTGATGGAATCAAGCGCTCCGAACGGTTCGTCCAGCAGCATGATTTCACCTGATGCCAGGAACGTCCGCAGGAAGCTTGCACGCTGCTTCATTCCCCCCGACAGCTCGCTCGGATATTTTCGTTCATAGCCTCTAAGCCCGATTCGATCAATCAGGGCTTCCGCCTTCGCTCGCGAAGCCTTCTTGTCCTGCCCCTTCAGGTCCAGCGCAAGCACAATATTGTCGAGTACCGTCTTCCATGGCAACAGCAGGTCCTTCTGCTGCATGTACCCGATTTGTCCGTTGACATGAACAGTCCCCTCATCCGCCGGAACCAAACCGCTAATAATATTAAAAAGCGTGCTCTTCCCGGAGCCGCTCGGGCCCAGGATAGACACGAACTCGCCTTTGCCCACATGCAAAGCAATGTCCTTCAAGATTTCGGAAGCACCGTACGATTTGCTGATCCGATCCAAACGTATCAAGGCGTCACATTCGCGTGCAGCCGAATTGGCCTTCCCGGCCAGCGTTCTATCCTGCATGGTAACCTCCGCTACTTCCAGTGGGTTGTTTTTTTGGCGATCATGTTGATCACATATATAAAGGCCACACTTATAATAACAATAACCAGAATTGCCCCGAATACTTTATCCAGCGCATAGGCATTTTTGGCTCGCACCATATAGACGCCAATGCCCTTGGTGCCTCCCTGCCACTCCCCGATAATCGCAGCCATGATCATATAAGTAGCAGCGATCTTGAGACCGGAGAAGAAATTGACGAGCGCGTAAGGGAGCTTCAAATGGATAAAGGTTTGCAGCTTCGATGCTTTATAGGTACGGAACAGATTCAAGTAATCCTTGTCCACCTTTTCAAAACCGTCAACCAGACTGATGCATATCGGGAAAAAACATACCATGATGATAATGAGCACCTTAGGCAGAAGGCCAAAGTCAAACCATACAATGAACAGCGGCGTCAGGGCGATAGTCGGTATGGTCTGCGAAACAATCAGGATCGGGTATAACGATTTCTTCACGATCGGGAAGCTGTCCATCATAACGCCCAGCACGAACGCAAGCAATATCGACAGTGTAAAACCGATAATGGATTCATAAAGGGTCATCCCGACATGTCCTGCAATCGTCCCGAAATCGCTGATGAGCGCATTCACCGTGTCCAGCGGAGAAGGCAGAATATAGAGAGGTATTCCACCCAAGGTTACCACCATCTGCCAAAGCACAATAGCCAACAGCAGGGTCGCAATCGGATACAGCCTCTGGTCCATCCTCTTGCTTTTGTTCATAAGAGTCACGTCCTTAATCGCCCAGCATTCTGTTCAGACTTCTTAAAGTAATAACCAAAAAACACTCTATTCATATTGAATTATTTATAAATTAACAATAACCCGATGTGCTGTCAACGGTCGGATGTGCAAACCGCTATCCAACGTGGAGCAATCTTCTTTCCAAGAAATCAAGAAAATTCTTGCCTGCTTCCTCACTAAACCACTTCGCATGTCCAATCAGGAACGTATCATAAGCCAGATCAGCATTAGCAAGAGAGCCTACGATGCCGATAAAATAGTCGATTTCCGACAGCGCAAATTCCACATGCACAAGCGGAAGCATGGCAACCAGCGCGGCCGACTCGCCGCTGCTCAAGGGGCGAACCGATTCATAGCCCTCAAGCAGCGCTGCGGCTTGCTCAGGATGCGTAATGTCCTGCCTGCGGCTATCATCCATCGCCAGCCATTCAATCGTATTGCGCTCAAGGGCAGTAGCCAAATCATAGACGGCATTTGTTCGATCCGACAGACCAAAATCCATAATTGTCTCCACCCAAGCAAGGTCATTGCCCAGATCGGCCGGATTGCTCCATAGCAAGTTGGAAGCGTGCCAGTCGTTATGTGTCCATAAGGGCTTCAGTTCCTTGAGCCATGGCGCCAACCGCTTATGGAGCGGCATAAGCACCGACTCCAGGTCTTCCTTCCAGGACCGGGTATTCATATAGTCAGAAAGTGCCTTCCGCTCCGCGATGTAGGAAGACATCGCTGCATAAGGGTCGGCTGATCCAAAGATAGAGAAGCTTGACACCAGCATTCGCGGCGGCCTTGGCGGAGCCGTGTAGCTTTCGGCAGCCAGATGCATGCGCGCCAGCGATTCCCCGGCAGCATGAGCATGGGCAACAGACAGAAAGGGACTCCAGGAAACCGCATCCCTGTATAGATCGAAACCCTGGGCCAGCCGGTGAATCTCATATGTCCATTCATCCAGTTCAAAGGCCGTATGCCCGCCAGCGCCGACAATAATATTACTGACAGGAATGCCTTGGCTATGCAGATGAGCAATTAAATGATGCTCCTCCATCAGCCCTTCCGCATCCCGCACAGATTGGTGATGCCGCTTGATGAACAACCGCCCTGCGGTCGTTTCGGCAATCGTGGCGCTGGAGAATGGCCGTGGACTGTGCCAGACCAGTTCCAGTGCTTCACCCAGCTGCGGATACATGACAAGCAGGCGATTGGCTTCCTCCAACTGAATCGGCGCCCAGTCTGGCCGAACAAGCGTTGTGCCCATGCCATGCGCCTGTACCTCGCCAATGCTGCCGCTCATGCTTGTTCCCTCTGCGGCAAATAGTCATTCGTATACGCGCTGTTCCAGCCGTCACGGTTTTGCAAAATGCCGTGATCGGCCAGCCAATGCGCGTAAGGGGCCATCAATTCTTCTCTTTGCACACCCCATTGGCCTTCATGGAGCCAAGTGGCGGCAATGAGCGGCAGCGACCGCTCTACCAGACGAGCCGGGAAGAAGGGGATAATGCGCTCATAGATCGGGGCTGCCTTAAGCGGTTCCGCGGCCAAGGCTTGAAAACCTTTGGCTGTTGCGGCAAGAAATGCTCGGACAGTCTCGGGATCACGTCGCGCCGCCTCTTCCTGTGTTCCCAGCAAATAGCTATGGTACGGCGGCGCGCCAATTTCATCGACCGGCCAGACAATACGCTCCTCATCCGGCACGGCTGTGTCCATCAGAATCTCCCATGCCCAGTAGCTGCCGAAGGTAGCATCTGCCTCGCCGGCAGCAATCGCATCCGGAGTCAATTCCCGGGAACCCGCATCCACGATAATGATATCGTCGGGATTCCCGCCATCTGCGCTCACCAGTTGGCGGATCATGGCAAGGCCACGCGGCGTCGGATTCATGGCTACCCGCTTGCCGGCGAGATCGGCAGGCCGTCTGATGCCTGTGCTGCGTACGGTCTGGACCGTCTCCATCCCCCGATGGTTAATGGCTGCCACGCCAATGACGACGGGCAGCTTTTCGCGCTGCACCAGCAGGCGGTTGCTCGGGAAAATACCGAAATCCGCCTCGCCTTTGGCCAGATAAGCCAGCGTATCTCCGCGGCCGGGATCATACACGGTAAACTCCACATCAAGGCCCGCTTCCCGGTACCAGCCTTGTTCGCGAGCATAATAGAAACCGGCGGCATTGGTCCATGGATAGAAGTATTCAAGCATGACTTTCACATTTTTCATACGTCAACATCCTTTTCTGTAAGGTCTGTTATAGGTATCATTTCGGAAGAAATTCGTTTGTAAATGCGTCCTCCGGCTTCAAATCCGATTCAATAACCCCTTTGCTTCTCAAAAACTGCGCATAACCGCTCCATATTTCCGTCTTCATATGACCCCAGGCAGGCGCATCGGCAATGTACTGACCAGCCAAAAACTTCTGGCTTTCCACAGCCAATTGCTTGTCAATTTCCGGCGCATGTTTCAGGAGAAGTTCTGCGCTTTCCTCCGGGTGGTCAATGGCGTATTGGTAGCCCTTTTGCGTAGCCCTTAAAAATTTGCGCGCCTTATCCGGCTGATCAGCTAGGGTCTTCGTCCCAGCGATCAGAATTGGCGTGTAATAGTCCAGCGCAGGGTCCAACTCCCTGGCCGGGATATAGGTGAGCTCGACGCCCCTGAGCTTGGCCTCAATTCCAGTCCAGCCCTCGAATATCCAGGCAAAGTCAACACTTTTACGCGTAGCGGCAAAATAATCGTCACTGCCGATATCCACGTGATTCAGCTTGCTGTAGTCCGCACCGGCCTTTTCCATCACCGCTTGCAGAATGGCTTCCTCGGAAGGTGAGCCCCAGCCGCCATAGAATTTGCCCTCAAAATCCTTCACGCTTTGAATATTTTTGCTCTTGGGAGCGGCGAACCCGGATGTATTGTGCTGAATGATCGTGGCAATGGCCTTGATCGGCAACTTGGCTTTACTCGTAAGCGCATAGGTGACATCCTCCTGATAGCTGACGCCAAAATCGCCCTTGCCAGCAGCAATCAATGTCGCGGTCGTCCCTTCCGATGGCTGTATAATCTGCACATCCAGGCCCTCTTCCTTGTAGTAGCCCTTCTCTAACGCAACGTACAGACCGGTATGATTGGTGTTCGGGGTCCAGTCCAAAATAACGCTGGTCGACTCAAGCTTCTCCCCGCCTGCTGCGCCATCCTTCGCTCCGCTTCCGCCGCAGCCGCTCAAAATAACAGCGGAAACGATAATGACACTGAGCAATGCAAATAAGCTTCTTTTCATACAACATTTGCTCCCTTCTTACTGCTGTGTAGCTGCAATTTAGCATGTTGCTGACCGGATCGATCCATACCGTCTTTACAGCCCATTATTTATTATGATCTATTCCTATGAACTTACAATGATATAAAAAAATAATAACCCTCCATGCAACTGGAGAGTCAAGCGATACATTCATTTTTATGCGATGATAGGGGAAGAGATGATGAAGCGAACATTATATCGCTTGTATTGTACGGAATCCAGGGGGGAACAGCTATGCACTATGCACTGATTGATTGGGATAATACCCTGCATCGCGGATACACCATTTATGGACTGGCTGACCATCTGGTTGAGCAACAACTCGTCAGCGGGCAGTTGCTGCTTGTCTTCAAAGAACTGGAGCATCAATATTTGGCAGGAACCCTTCCCTATGCAGATTATACCGAGCGCACCTGCGCATCCTTTGCCAAGGCTTTGGCGGGCTGTTCGTTCGCCGACTACGTGGATGCGGTTCGGTCCTACCGCCCTTTGAATGAGGCCGGCCTTTTTCCGGATGCCTATCGGCTGTTTCAATTGCTGAACAAATATGGCATTCGCACATATCTTGTGAGCGGAGCGCCGCTTGACCTACTCGAAACCTATCGCGATCAGTTGGGGTTGCGAGACATCTTCGCCTTTCAACTTAAGACCGCGCACGGCAGGATCACCGGACAAGTCGCTCAAAATTACGGCTTGAACAAAGAACGCATCTTGCGCCATGCAAGCTTTCAATCCCTTGATTCCGTTCACCTGCTGAGCATGGGAGACGCTGTAGCCGACATCCCTTTGCTGAACAATAGCCTGATTCCCATCGTTGTCGGCAAGCATGACCTGACGCTGCGACCCGAATTGACGCCAATCCGCTTCACAAGGCAGGAATGGAATCTGGAGCTTGTTGAAGAGCGGATTCGCCAAGTTATAGAGCAGCCAATCAACCATTAAATCAGGATGCCGCCGTTGGTTCTTCCCGTGGAATATGGTATAATCACGGCACCATATTACAGATGCTGGAGGCTATGCCTTGCTTACCTTTGAACAGAAACTTGAGATTATTGAATCTTTCTCCGAATTGACGCGCAAAGATGTTTCACTCAAACGGGTCAACTTTCATTATGAAGACAGTATTCACGATAAGAAAAATGTCGTCTATCACTTGCACCCCAACGGGAACGGCTATGTATATGCCGAGCTGATCCTCGGTTATCCAATCGATGACAAAGGCTTCGTGAACATCCGGGATTTTACGGCAGACGAACTACGTTCAGTGATCGAGAAATCAATCTGGTCGTTGTCCGGCAAGCCTAAAACAGAGCCTAAAACAATTGCAGCCAGTGCCATTGCCGCCGGGCCGATCACAGAAATCTGGACCAACGAAGAAGGCCACACTCTCCTGTTAAAGCCAAGAGAGGACCTATGGTATGTATATGCCGGGGATGTGCTCGACATGGCGTTCGAAACCCGCGAGGAAGCGGAAGAATATCTGACTGAGGAAGGTTTTGCCCTGCAACAGCAAGCGTAAGCATATGGCTTGCGAGCAGGGCAGCCGTTTTTATTTTTTCAATCGGAAATCAGAAAAAGTCCATTAAATACGGCAGCCGCTCCGGGATACGGCTTTCCAGCAATCGGATACTGTCCTCCGGACCGCTGATACGGCCTGTCTCCCGGAGGAACGACGGCTTCCGCCCCCCTGCCAGAATAGCTGTTAACGACTGAATATCGCATTCTATTGCCTCTCCTGTCTGCACAGCTTCTTCACTGCGCTCCAGTTCTCCTGTACCCGCCTCATTCCAGCTCAAACGGTAAGTCCCGTTATTCCATGGCGCATACGCATCGGACAAAGTCAGCAATACCGACGCCCCATCTGTTGCCGCAGCCCATGGATACTGACTCACGAAGGCTTGCGCGTCCACGATACGCGACATGAAATACGGAATGACCTCTTGCTTGATTCTCGGATTGGACAGCAGGAATGGCAATTGGTCATCTGTCGGCACGATAAGGGACACTTCAGTAATCATCGAGTCATGATTTGCTATGTACGTCCACAGGGCCACCCGTGAATTCTCACTCGTGCTTACATATTCATGCACTGTCATGATCTGCTTCTCAATGTGGTAGAATATATAGCCTTCCGCTTCGTTCTGCTCATTGTAATAGACAGCCAGACGACCGCTGCGGTCCAGTATCCGTTCCTTCCACCATTCTTCCGTACGAACGACGTTTCCACTGTAACGGGAGGCGAACCGGTCGTAGACCGTATTCAAGATTTCAATATCAGGCTCCGGCATACGCTTGACCTGCCCCGAGGTCTCCAGCCGCCGCGGCAGTTGATCGGTCTCCATGGTATACTTCTTTCGCTCTATCGTCAGCTCATAGCCGAATTTCCGGTAAAAAGCGAACGCGAACGGATGAAGCATACTCAGTGATTGCCCGCTGCGCTTCATCGTCTCCAAGGCATGAACGAGCAGCTTGCTTACGCATCCTTGCCGTCTTGCTTCAGGCCATGTCGCAACAGATGCAATGCCGCCCATGGCGAACTTCTTGCCCTGAATCCACGCCTCCAGCGGAATCAGTCTGAGTGCGGACTGCAAGCTGCCCTGCTCGTCAAATACGCCCCAGTCCTGCTCATGCTTGTAGGTTAACCTCCTGGATTCCAAATCTGACGGACTGATCTGAAATTGGAAAGCAAACTGTGAAAGCTCCATCCTGTTATCATATTCGTCTGCGCGAAGCTGCCTGATCTCCATCTTTCCTAACGCCCCCAATCCTGAACTTGAACACTTATATCTATCGTATCAAAACCACTGCTTCCATAAAAGGAAAATATTAAACATAATCAGTTTCTATTCATGCATAATCATCGGCTGCCTCGTACGCCTCTTCATTGGCGATACTCTGAATATCCTCAGCGCTGATGCTCAGATAAATGTAACCGTCCGCGGCGCTTTTGCGGAGCGCCTGCTCCTTGATGAACTTCGAGCTGCCCTCTCCTGCATCCTCGTCATAGACCAGCAAAATACCGTCCGTCTTGCGAAACAGCAGCTCATCCCTTGCCCGAAACTGCCAAATTCCAGTATAAGGCTGATTGCTGACAGAACCGAAGTAATCCGCTCGCAGAATCAATTCCTCGTAATATTCCTTTCTCTCTTCCTTCCAATTTTCCTCCTGATTGGCAAACGCCGTGATGATCGCCAACTGCAAACGGGGATACTGCTCCTTGAGCGCAAGAACAGCCTCACACGCCCATAGATCGACTCCGTATTGCCCCGGCGTGATGACCCACTCGAGTCCTTCCTCAACCAAAGGAAGCAGACGCGATAGTATCGCTTTTTGAATATAAGCAATGCCTTTGTGCTTCTGACTAAATATGCCGAGCTCATGTGCCCGATAGCCCGTGATCAACAGGTTTTTCATGTCCTTCTCCCTATGTAAATGCCTCGTACGCTCCACCTTGCAGGCCTACTTCTCACTGCTCCACGCCATTCAACTCTGACCTCAATTTGGTCTTGGTCACACTACGCGCCAGTACGTCTAATCTGCACGGTTGCCTTTATCTTAACACTACCGCCGCACACTGGGAATGAAACATACGCTCGCCTTGCCGGGGACTGAGAGCCATGAACAGGTTTAATAAGCGGGAAATTAGGGTAAACAGAAACTGTTGGCCGAAGCGAGAGCAAATCTAGCTCTGGGCCAGCATCATCATGAAAAAGCATCCATCTACATCCAAAGAAAGCGAGGCGTTCATAATGGGAGCATTATATACGACAACAGCAACAGCAGAAGGCGGAAGAAGCGGAAGAGTGACGTCAGCGGACGGGAACTTCAATCAAGTGCTGACGGTCCCCAAGGAACTGGGCGGGGACGGCGCGCCCGGAACAAATCCCGAGCAGTTGTTTGCTGCGGGCTATGCCGCCTGCTTCGAAAGCGCGCTGCGTCTTATCGCACGCCAGCAAAAAATAAAGGTAGACGGTACAACTGTAACAGCGAGCGTATCGCTGCATAAAGACGGAGACGGCTACAAGCTGTCCGCTGATCTGAAGGTCAATATCCCTGGAGTGGATAAAGAAGAGGCTGCCAAGCTTGCCGAAGCGGCTCATCAGTTATGCCCTTACTCCAAGGCGACCCGTGGCAATATTGAAGTGAATCTGTCCGCAGAATAACTACAGGATCATTATAAGACTGCGCTTATTCCGCTTGACGATCAAATCCGGCCGGGAGCCGCATCATGCGGCTAACCGGTCGGATTTTTTTGGATGTCTCCGGCTTCATCTCCTACTGGCACTACATTATCTCCGAACGGCGAGCGCCATTGATTCAAAATTCCAGATATTATATAATCAAAGAACTCTATTTTTCTATTTTTCGTCGTCAATTGCAGGCTCCCCTATTTTCCATCCGGGGCGCTATTTTTTTGAAACAGAAAGGGGACCACAACCTTGCGCCGATCCAAAAAACCTCTCTTTTCCATCGTATTCGCCATTGTAGTCCTGAGCATCTTCCTGTCTGCCTATAATTTTCCCAAAACCATTGATGTGACGTATTCTGCAGTGCAATTCAGCGAGGGTGATCTGTCATCCGCACAGGAAACTTCTGTTCAGGTGGAAGGCACCTTGTCCCGGCCTTTATTTGGCGAATCCTCTTTCAGAGGCAAGCTAAGCGTGGAAGGGGATGAGTATGAATATACGAAGAGCTATGAGCTGATTGATGTGGTCTTTCACAAGGAGATCCGCAACGGCTTTGGCGGACTTACCTATACCTCTGCCATTAATGGCAAGCCTGACCTGAAATTATTGGGCGCACTCTGGATCAGAGGGGCTTTTGACCAGATGAAGCTGCAAGTTAATGATCCGGGCTCGTCCGATCCTGACTTCATTACAGCCCCTGCCGCGAATCTGGAGGAAGCGAGAAAAATCAAAGCCGACTTTGACAACGACGGGAAAAAGTAATATAAAATCATTTTTGAGCATCAAGAACAAACATCGAAGCATCTTGCCCCATAAATATTTTACTCCCGGTATAAAAAGTTTTGGACTGAATAGTCTTATACCCTATTTTCATCATTATGTCGGCTAGCTCTGCTTGATCGAATCCGTTATGAACGATATCTGACACGATATTTTCATTTTGATTAAAATCTACGATGAGCAAATGCCCTCCATCATTGAGAACATTGAATAATCTTGCTAAAACGAACTCATAATCATCAATATGAAGCAGAACTTGAGCCATAAAAATATAGTCGGCGCTTAACTCCGAAAAGCCTTCTTTTTCAAAATCAAAGCATAATGTATCTGCATTTCGAATATTGAAATCGGCAATTTTTTGCTCGATCTGATTAATCATGTTTGGTGATGTATCGAGAAACAGAATAGAGTGAAACTCGTTTGCCAAGTTCATGCCGACAAGACCGGTTCCGCAACCAAAATCGATAGCCTTCTTGCTTGTAGCGTCAACTACATATTCACGAATGGCATCCGATGAAACCTTGGCGGTCTGGATTCTTTCAGGAGTGTCGTATACGTTCGCGATCATTTCAAATTTATCTGTATTTCCCATGTTCACTTCTCCAATCTGTCCCAATGTAACAGGCAAGCTCTGTCACAATTACGTGACAGCCCCTTCCCAAAAAATGTCCATTTACGATTTTTATTTTATGAACTGAACGATAGGCTGGCAACTCGGTGTCGAGGCACTCGAAAAGTCGGCTGGTTTATGGATTGACATTGCAGAGTTGACCGGCACGTTATCATAATCGCCAAATCTCATTTCGTCAAGAGATAATGCGCAAATATACGGCATGATGAGTTCCCCCCCTTATGCTTTCGAAATAGGAATGAATATTCGAGTTTGAAGCACGATATCGCTTTTTCCAATTCATTCGGTTTCACGTAAAATTTTCTTTAGGTCGAAGGGAAGATAGGAGATTAAAAAAAGACAGAAGGAGAAGCTGTATGAACAGAGTGGACAAAATCAGATTTATGCTCCTTTACGGTGAAGCGCCTCAGGCACAATGTTACGGTTACATGGAACTGGATCAGAATGACCATATGATCGCGCTCTTCAATCAGTATGGCGAGGAAATAGACATGTATGGCGGACATGAATTTGTTAGGGTACGGACGCTTGGCAAATTCGATAACGAAGACCGCGATCATTTTTATTCCTTGTTAGAAAGTGATGGTGTAGGATAAGTTGCACGACAGGCCGGCAATCTGGTATCAAAGCATTACGAAAATCCGGGTTATTCGATTGATTACATGGTAGAGTTGACCGGCCTTTAAATCGATCGGGGGGATATGTTATGTTATGGTATCATTCAGCCTGCTGGCTATAATGGCAATTTCAAAAAAACGGGCGATCCGTTGCGGTTAGCCCGTTTTTAAAATTGGATGATCTTCGAGGTCTCCTCGAAACCGCAGGAGTTATAGAGCCGCAGTGCATTTACGTTCTCCATTCCCTTGCAACATACCTTGTCTTCGCTGTTTTCCAAAGACTTAAACCTCGTTACCCAAAGCTCCAATTTTTTATTACCGCCAAAAAGTTGTACAACCTGCCTTATCCATAATATTAAACTCGATCATCTTTTCGAGTAATGAATAATCAACCGGACGATCCCACGGGATACGAACTAACTCTTTCGTATGATCATAGCCAACCTTCGAGATTTCCTCAGCAAAACGAACCATCCCCGCTAACTCAGGGGAAACAGCGATATGTTTTTTGGATATGCTAAAGCCGATAATGTATGTTCCGTGATCGGTAAACATCGGTTGGTTCCACTTCATCGTTGGCATTAAATTGGGAAAGGTCTCCATTACCCGAGATAAAATATCTTCCATACGTGCTCGATGCTGCGGATCAATACGATCTAGGAATTCCGCAAACACTTCCATACTGTCCCTCCTCGTAAACTAATCAATACCCGAAGAAAGCATCCTTTTTGATATTCTGTTTGGCAACTTGATTGCCTTGTAAGTAGTTGGAAACCGACTCTACCATGGACTTCGGTCCCGCAATATAGTATTTGCCATTGTTCATATATAAACTGCTGAACTTATTTATCTCCTGGTGCAATTCTTCCCTTGAATCCAGATAGGTTACACTTGTTGAGGTCCTCTTGGAAATTTCATCAAGTTGATCCTTAAATAAAAATTTCTTATTCTCACCCATATAGAGAAGATAAATTTGTTTCTCGACTTCATTCCGCGCTTCTTCTATTTGTTTTAAGATCGACCGAAACGGTGTAATACCAATCCCGCCTGCTATCAGGAGTGTCGGGCTCTCATCTTTAAGATAAAAAGACCCTACAGGTCCGCGCATCATGATATTCATACCTTGTGTTAGTTCCAGCAACGATTTCTTATACTCACTCTGTTGTTTACCGATACGTGTTGTAATTCTGACCACATTCTCAGTTAGAGCAGATGACAAACTGAATGGGCGTGTATCATTTTTTATGGACTTATGTGTAATGCTGAACAAACCATATTGCCCACTCCTTTCACATCAAATCTATTCGTCTACTATTGCTGGCTTCGTCAGGTATTTATTGTTCCAACACCTTTACAAGCTTGTCGATCCATGCCATCCAACCATACTTAGCACCTGTAAGTGCTTGTACATTTGAAATCCCGGTTTGCTCAAGATGCAGGTTCACCTGCCCATCCCCTAAATCCTGTATCGTTAAGGTAACCGTATGCCTCTCTTCCCCGACCACCCAAGAAAAAGACAACAAATCCGGTTCGTCCACGATAAGAACTTCGCTGTCTACAATTCCATCCCAATACTCGTTCGGTTGGTGACGAAACTGGAAGCAATGTCCGACGACAGGCTTAAAATCGTTATCCGCAATCCAATTCGCTAACTTGCTAGAATCAGTCAAAGCTGACCACAGCTTCTCAACCGATGTCTTAAATTGAAAATCCATATTTAGTGATGAACTCATTCAGCATCCTCCTCTAATAGACGGCCTAAACGCATCATATTGTTATTCCAATACTTACTATAGAAAGCAACCCAATCTTCAACTGCCTTGAGAGGAGATGCGTTTAACTTGTATCGGGTTTCTCTACCCACTCTACGATCATGCACCAGACTCGCCTTCTTAAGAATTGTCAGATGCTTGGACACCGCCGTACGCCCCATTGGAAAATGCATGGTGATCTCATGAAGCGGTAACTCATCTACATCAGACAACAAATGGATCAGTCGGCGCCTTGTAGGGTCTGCAATCGCATCAAACACATCCCGTATTTGAGCAGCTTGGCTCATAGCAACCCACCAAATTCCCTTCTAAATAATATTAGTTAATCAGACACTATATGGTGTCCATTTAATTATAGGTCACCATTTGGTGTCGAGTCAATAAAAAAGGTGCCTGTTAAATGAATATACACTGTCAAACTTGAAAAGTGTGAGATATTATTACTAATAATGATGTTAAAAACCTCTTCTTGCATCTCAAGAAGAGGTTTTTAACAGACAAAAAGGAGGCCCAAAATGAAAAGTAACGATTTATTTTTTATTATTATCATCGTACTATTAGCACCGATATTATTCATTACTATAACCACATATTATACTAATAACTTAATAACTCAAATTAATTGGGGTGTAATCATTTCACTACTAATTTTCATTTCATATCGAGTAAACTCTTTATATCATTTGATTAAAAAAGAAAAAAATAATGGTTCAACCTAACATTCAGTGCTTGAAGAGCCTTGAATACTTCCATGCCTCTTCAACTACATATCGCTCTTCAGTCAATCTTTTGAAGCCGCCGATTGGGTCGCAGGGAAATATCAATCTGCCGGTCGGCATCCTTTCCTCTGGCATCCGGGTTTGAGTTGTAATAAAGAATATGCCGCTTGAGCATTGGAATGTGCGTAACGACACCCGCATCGGTCACATCGATGGTTGTCATCTGGAAGCGGTTCTTCTCCAACTCGACTACCCGATAAGCCGGTTGATCCAGACAAGCGGATACTTGAATAAACGTCCAGTTTTGCTGTGTGACAATGGAATCCGCATGGGCATGACCGTTAAAGTAGATGCCCGTCCCCTGCTTTTGCTTCAGGATATTCCATATCGGCACCTCAGGATGAAGCGAGCCTTTCACACGATCCGACCCTATGGTCGTATTATGAACGGGATGATGGGCGAAAATTATGACTGGCTTGGTGCCCGAAGCAAGGACGATCGCCTCCAGCCACTCAAGCTGCTCTTCATCCAGCCAGCCGCCCCCGTTGGATAATTCCATTTCTCTTGCTGTATCCAGAAATACCAGGATAGATGACCCGGCATCCAGCATATGATATTGTTGCTGGCCGGTAATCTCCAGCACTTCCCGCTTCGTTCGGGTATAGAGATCATGATTGCCAAGCACATGAATGAAGGTGCGGTTTCTGCGCCGCAGCATCTCGCTAACTTCCCTAAGCTCGGTGGCCGAGCCGGTGTTGGTCAAATCCCCAAGCGAAATATGAAGGTCCCCTTCTGTCTGCAAAAAACGCCCCAGCAAATTGCCATAGAACAGATTGCGCGCAACAAGCAAACCCGGAATCCCCGGGTCGACATCATGATAGTGCAAATCTCCCATAATAACCAGTTTCATGCCTGCTCCCTCCGGCCTTTAGTGTGTGCTGAGCTTTTATCTATCGTACCGCCCAACTATTGCGCCGCCATTAAATGAGGAAGGGATTTTTGTAAAAATTATTACAATTTTGTTAATCAGCTTCATCATTCATCCTGTTAACCATCTATACCGTCGTTCTTGCCGATGCGCTTCTTTCTGTAGACCCCAGGAGATAATCCGTACTTCTCACGGAACACCCTGTGAAAATAGGTGTAGCTGCTAAGTCCGGTCTCCGCAGCAATCTGCTCCAATGACATCACACTATGATCGAGCAGTTCAAGCGCATGAGCAAGCCGCAACTGTTGTACATACTGCATTGCAGACATGCCAAAATGCTCCTTGAACAGATGGACAGCACGGGACACGCTTAAGCCGGCATGGCCGGCAATGTCCGACAACCGGATTGGTTGCGCAGCATTCTCTTCAATGTAGTTGCGCATCTTCAGCGCATGAAAGGCGGGAAAGGACTGGGCCAAAGGCGCTTCTTCAATTGCCCGATCCAGCAAAATGAGCAGTGAACGGGCGAGCAAGGAAATAAGCTCCGGATCACCTCCGCTCAGCCGCCGCTTTTCACCAATTAATTGATGCCAGATTCCCTTGAGCCGTTCATCCACGACGATGGTTCTGCGGGTCTCCCGCTGGTTGAGCGTCCACCATTTATCTATTCCAGGACCGGAGCACATGACGAAATAATCGCCGTTTGGCTGCATCGGCTCGCCGGTCTTCCCTATTCTTAGTTTGTATGCATCGCCCGGCTTAAACAGCAGCAGATCACCCGGGCTGACCTCAGTAAATTGGCCATTAATCAGCGCCCGGCTGACCCCTTCGGTTTGCAATCGGATAATATAGGTATCCAGACTGTTTTCGTCCTGCTGAAATGGCTCTTGATGCCTCGAATATCCGCACAGCCGGATAAATATTTCCTCGGTTCTCATGCCAAGCCCTCTCACATTCATGATTTTATACAATCAGATCGTATAGGTTTACAATCATAATGTTTCTACAATGAATCGCGTATTCCTCCTATAATAATGACATGAACGGTTGAGGGTAAGCTTGAGTCGCGGACTATAATGACTTGAAATAAGGAGGTATCTTCAAAATGAGCAAACGGATAATTCGATTAATTCAGACCGAACAATCGCAAGACAGACTGGCAGAGAAGGATTCATTAACCTTTAAGACCGATGAGCGCGGCATAGAAAATCAGCTGATCCAGATTTATGATGACTTGACCTACCAGACAATCCTCGGATTTGGCGGCGCAATTACCGAAGCTTCTGCTGTAACAGCCTTCAAGCTGGGCGAGAAAAATCGCGATGAAATTATAAAAGCCTACTTCGATGCCGAGGAAGGCATCGGCTATAATCTTGTTCGAACGCATATTAATAGTTGTGATTTTTCAACCGACAACTATGCCTATGTAGAAGAAGAGGACCCGACCTTGTCGAACTTCGATATCAGCCGCGATAAGCAGGCCATCATCCCTTACATCAAGCAGGCCGCCGCCAAATCAGGGGACGACTTTCTGCTGTATGCCTCCCCTTGGAGCCCGCCGGCGTGGATGAAGACGAACGGAGAGATGAACAACGGCGGCAAGCTCAAGCCGGAATACCGCGAAGCATGGGCGCGCTACTATGTCAAATTCATCGAAGCTTATGAAGCGGAAGGCCTGCCAGTCTGGGGACTGACCGTACAGAATGAAGCCAAAGCAAGGCAGATTTGGGATTCCTGTATGTATACGGCTGAAGAAGAACGTGATTTCGTACGCGATTATCTCGGGCCGACACTCGAAACGGCTGGTCTCTCCCGAATCCGTCTGATGATTTGGGACCATAACAAGGAGCGCGTGTACGACCGTGCGAAGGTTGCTTTCCTGGATGAGCGAGCTTCCAAGTACATTTGGGGTATCGGCTTCCACTGGTATTCGGGAGATCACTTCGAAGCGCTGTCTGCGGTTCATGACCGCTTCCCGGACAAGCAGCTTGTCTTTACGGAAGGCTGTCATGAGGGCGGTGTACAGATCGGTTCCTGGAAGAGCGGCGAGCGTTACGCGCATGACATTATCGGGAACTTGAACAATTGGATGTCCGGCTGGACGGACTGGAATATCTTGCTTGACGAGCAAGGCGGACCGAACCATGTCGGCAACTACTGCGATGCGCCAATCATCGCGGATACGAAGAACGATTCCTTGACCTTCCAAAGCTCCTACTATTATATTGGACACTTCAGCAAATTTATTCGTCCAGGCGCGGTACGCATTGCCAGCTCCAAATATACAGATAAGCTGGAGACGGTCGCTTTCAAAAATCCGGACGGCAGCGCAGTTGCAGTCGTACTGAACCGTACGGATGAGGAACTGCCATATATCATTTCCAACGGCGGCGACATTGCGGAATCCAATATCCCTGCACATGCGATTCAGACTTTGCTCTTTCCATTGAACAACTAGCATGATTCGAGAATAACCGATGCGGCACACAGGCTCACACGCCTGCAACCGCATCGGTTCTTTTTTTACGCACATTTTGTATAACTTACAAGCCACGCTCCAATACCATCTCTGTCAGCAACTCTAGCTGCGCCTCCAGGGAGATAGGATCAAAATATAAAAATTTATTCATGGGCAGCTCAAACATCCGGTTATGCTGAACGGGCGACAGCAATTCCCACAGGTCTACCCCCGCAAACTGCTCCACCCCTTCCCCCTCATTAATTACAAACAAGTAATCGGAGTCCGAGACATAGTCCGGGAGCAACGGAGTCGGTATCCGCTGCTCGATCTGGATACCGCTTGCCATCATATGCTGAACGCTTGGCGAAGGCTTGAACCGCAAGCCCCGGTATATGGGCCAGCCGCAGCGTCCATAGTTTTCGCCAAATATGGAGAACTGGCTGCCGCCAGCCTCAATACGGAGGATGGAGGCCGTCTTGGTCTCTACGTTAATCCCGGCCGCCTGTATCCGCGCACGCGCTGCCGCAGCTTTTTTCTCGTAACGTTGTATGAAATCCTCTGCGTCCTTGCTGTGGTTAATAAGTCCGCCCACCAGTCGGGTTTCTTCATAAATGCCTCGTCGCCCATCATACGGGATAAGCACCGATGGTGCAATCTTCGCATATTGCTCATATCCGCGGGCGTTATACGTATTCATCAGAATCAGGTCCGGCTCCAGGCTCGCCAGCAGCTCCATAGACGGATCTTCGCCCACATTTACAATCTCTGTCTCCATGTCCTTGAGAAATTCGCTGCCACCCCACCATGTTAAATTCGCGCCCACCGGCTTGACGCCCATCGCCGTCAATATGCCGCCATAATACAAGGCTACAACCCGCAGCTCCCGCCTGCGCTCGCTGATGAAGTGTTTGGGAGACAGACCAACCATCTGCTTGAACCTTCGGCTAAAATAATAAACATCCTGAAAACCGGCATTGCGGGCAATCGTGCTCACCTGATCATTGGAGCTTAACAATTGTGTTTTCGCCTGATTGATTCGCAGTTCGGTAACATAATCACTTGGAGTTACTCCCGTTAACTCCTTGAATAAATATGTATATTGTCTGCTCCCCATATTAGCTTGTTCGGCCAACAGCTTGATGCTCATATTGCGGGTAATATCCCCGTGCAACTCATCAATTGTCCGGATAACAGCACGGCGGGGATCACGCCCGGATACATGCAAATTTCTTGCACACAAATAATGCAGCAGTTCCTGCAGCCGGATATGCTGCTTAAAGGCTGCAAGATTATCTGTATTTTCCCGGTGTGTATACATGTCCTTCAGCAGCGCAGACCACTCGGGGAGCGGCTGAACATTTAGTTTGCCGGATAACAGAAACCCTTCTGTCCCCTGACTGTCGCGGGATGCATTCGCCGCGGCCTCCGTCTGCTCCGCCCGGAATATCAGCTTGTAAAGCTCCAGTTCCTGGAGAACTGTATTCGCCACTTCTACCATACTTCCCGGATGAATGAGGAAGCAGCAGCCTTTTGAGAGTCGGAACCTTTTACCATCTATGTACACGATGCCATTCCCTTGCAAGATGCTAAGCAGCATATAATCCGTTAGATACATCTTCTTTGGCTTGGGAGCAGCCGGGTAACGCTCCACTTCAATTCTCAACAAGGTGAACAGATGAGTTTGAAACGGTAGGCCCGTACGGATCATTTCACAAATGCACTCCCTTCCTGCAATCAAATGAGAATGATTATCAAATATTTATTTTCATTTTAACTAAAGAAGGGGAGAGTTTCAATGAGAGATTATGGCATGGCAGCTTGAGGTCGGCGTCTCAGCAATGCTTCTTCATAACGAAAATGCACCAGCCGGGTCAGATTGTCTCTAACTACGGCGGTGCATCTCATCATCCCGGCTCCTGACGGAGCCTTATGGGCTATGAACTACTTTTTGCTTAACAATAGGTCTGCCAGCAAATCAAGCTGCGCATTCATCGAAATCGGATCAAAATAAAAATACTCTTTCCCCAGTTCAATCACCTTATTATTCTTGACTGCAGATATGCTATTCCACAATTTGTTGTTCTGAAGCAGATCCACGCCTTCTCCTTCATTAGAGACGAAGATATAATCTGCGTCCGCTACATACTCCGGCAGCAGCTCCATCGCCAATTGCTGAATTATTTCAACATTTTGAGCTTTAAGCTCTTTCTGAATACGTTCCGGCATTTTAAGCTTCAGTCCCTCATAGATCGGCCAACCGCCGCGTCCGTAATTTGCTCCGAAGACGGCGAATTGGCTTCCTTTTCCTTCAATACGGATAATCGCAGCTCTGGCATTCTCATCAATATGGCCTGCAATTTTCGCCCGGGCTGCTGCGGCCTTTTCTTCAAAGAGGGACACCAGTTGCTCTGCACCGCCTTCTTTGCCAACCAGATCTGCAACCAGTTTCGCATCATCAAATGCATTGCGTTTAGCATCATAAGGGATGATTACGGTAGGAGCAATTTTGGAGAGCTGATCATAATTATCCTCAGTGTTCATAATAATCAGATCCGGATTCAGCTTGGTCACCGCCTCCAAAGATGGCGGGCCGCCAACATCTGTGATGCCATTCGATTCCAGCTCCTTCAGGAATGGACTGCCGCCCCACCAGGTCAAATTCGCACCGACTGGCTTCATATCAAAGGCAAGCAAGATATGATGATAGTATAATGCGACGATTCTTTGCGGGTGTGCAGGGATTTCAACATCTCCTTTCGGCGTGCTGACGATACGAGTTTCCGCTGCTTCCGATGGAGAAGATGTATTACTTTCTCCTTGTGTATCCTTATTATTCGTACGCGAACTTTGACCGCTCTGCATCCCGTTCGTGCCTTGTCCGTCTCCAGTTTTGCTGCCGCACGCAGTAATCATCGTCAAGATGATCAGCAGCACGGCCCCCAACCATACATATTTGTTCCTTTGAGCCAACATAAGTGAAACCTCCATTGTGATAATTATTCTCATTTGCAATTATAGGAGAGATAACCGGCATGAACAATAGAAAATTCCGATTAAAAACATGCATTTCTCTTAAAATGTTGTCGATTTGTACAAAACGAATAGGCTTCTCTGAGCCATAAATGATAAAAATCAAAAAGCCGGACACGACTCAGTCCGGCTTCTTGTGCATAAGGAAAGGGCAATGTACACGAACAGTATCGCGACTACCAGCACGATTCAGTTCAGCCATAACCCTTGGATCATATTCATTTTACTGAAAGCGATACGTCCAGAAACGCTCTGTACCGAAGCGTTCCTGAAGCTCCTTGTCAGTATACTGCTTTCTCCCCAGAAGCTCCGCAGCCTGGAATTGGGAGCGGTGCGCCTGAATAGACGCCATTTTATGCTGGAGAAAATCCCGAACATCATTCTCTATATCAGGGCGGCCGACCGCACGCTCATGATCTCTTGAAAATGCCAAACAGTGGACTTTCGACCGCTTCGCTTCCGGCAATCTGGCAATCGTACGGACAACCGCAGCTCCGCAGGCATCATGATCAGGATGCACCGAATAGCCGGGATAGAAGGTAATGACCAGTGACGGATTTAGCTCCTCAATCAAAGCTCCGATGTTGGCATCCAGCAGCCCCTGGTCCTCAAATTCAATCATTTTATCGTGAAAGCCAAGCATTCTCAAATCCTTGATTCCAATCGCGCGGCAGGACGCCTCCAGCTCCTGCTTCCGGATTTGCGGCAATGTCACGCGGGTTGCGAATGGCGGAATCCCCATATTCCGCCCCATCTCTCCCAGTGTCAGACACGCATAGGTTACCGGAGTTCCGCTATTCAGATGCATGGCCAAAGTTCCCGCTATCCCGAAGGATTCATCATCCGGATGTGGCAGTACAACAAGAATATGCCGTTCCATATTGTTCTTCATCTCCTGTTCAGCAGCATGTTGTCGCTATATATAAGTTAAACGAATGACTTTCGAATACGGACCGCCGTACAGTGAATTCGGCTTGTATGGTTTCAAATCGTTTAGAATGGTTCCTTGCTCAGTTGCAAGGCCACAATCAGCTTGCCCTGGCTATCATGCCCCGCCAGGATCAGTCTTTCACTTTCACTTTCCTCATAATGTGTCAGTCCTTCGGAATAAATCCATCCTGCCTCTGCTTTCAGCCCGATCCGGTAAGGACCGTTCCCGGAAATGGAACCGTGGGAATAACGAATCACCGCATTGGTGATGAAAGTTGCAGCCGGGTGCTTCGAGCTGTCCAGGTGGGCAGCGTAAGCTCCGGTTGTCATTTCAAGATGAATGTATAAATCCTGGTCCTTGAGCCGGTCGATCCGGGACTGAATATCTTCCGGATGAATATGCTGCATTGTGATGCCCCCTGTACCTCAATTTATATGAATCAAAGCTTATCCTAACTTTTCAAAAGCTGCTCTTCATTAGTATAGTCCTAAACATGAGATCATGCAAAACTGTGATTGCCCCAACTTGAACAACATGCTGTTCAGCTCAACTGGAAAACTTGGACCAGCTTACTATACGGATATATCATAATCAACCTGAATTTCACAGTAGAAATATAACTAAATTTTTCATATTCTTACAGCTCGTCTTCACAACATTGTAAAACAATGATATAGTACATGAAACCGGATTTTTCCTGTTTATCCATTTCCACTTTTTTATTATCCCAGCAATTGAAAGGAGTGTTTCTCAAATGATAATTCATGTAGCCCTTGTAACGGTGATGAACGCTTAAAACTGAATACGGGCAGCTCATGCGCGTATAGATGACCGGCACGCTACTGCTTCAGCTTCTGGCTGGAGTCGGTTACGTTTATTTATGCTTGCATCCATGCCCTCTTGTCAAAGTAACCTTTCGTGAATACTGTTAACTGCAGGCACACTTGTTAAGGTGTGTTTTTTGTTGTTTTTCAACTAAAGTGCAGCAGAGCAGCCTATGCATGTAAATGGCTGCTTGCTGTGCTTTTTTGACATGCCCATTGAAAATATGAACAGAATCTAAAAAACCGGAGGCAAAAGAACATGAATACAAACATTGAAGATTATGGCATCTCCCCTATAAAAGAATCCTCAGATTCATCCGCTCCAATACCTGGACGAGTCACCGCTGTACATCGGGAACGCTATGAGGTTGTCTGTCAACACGGGGAAGTTGGTGCCAGGCTCAAGTCCGGCGTTTACTACGGCAAGGCCGAAAATGAATTGTTCCCTACCGTTGGAGATCATGTGATGCTCCAGTACAGCCCCGGGGGCGACAGCCTGATTGTCAAAACCGGTGAACGCAAGTCGGCCTTCTCCCGCAGTGATTACTCGGGCCATGGCGCAGGCTATGTGAAGACCATACGGGAACAGATGGTTGCTGCAAATTTTGATTATGTTTTTATTATGGCATCGCTCAATAATGATTTTAATACGAAACGGGTCGAGCGCTATTTGACTATGGCCTGGCAAAGTGGTGCTCAGCCTGTCATTATTTTAACCAAAGCCGATCTGTCGGATCAGGTACCGCAGCAGGTTCAGCAGGTCAGGAACATCGCAATTGGAGTTGACGTATTTGCGATCAGTTCCAAAACAGGAGATGGTCTTATCGAATTGCAAAGCTATTTGCAGCCGCGAAAGACCATTGTATTTCTTGGCTCATCCGGTGTAGGCAAGTCCAGTCTGGTCAATGCGCTCGCTGAGGAAGACATTATGAAAGTAGCTGGCATTCGGGAGGACGACTCCAAAGGACGCCATACGACAACCCATCGGCAGCTTACATTGCTGAACAATGGCGTGATGATTATTGATACGCCCGGAATGCGTGAGCTGGGGCTATGGGATGCGGATACGGGGATTAGCGAGACATTTTCCGATGTAGAGTCGCTATTTAAACTGTGCAAATTTTCCGACTGTGGACATGATACAGAGCCGGGCTGTGGAGTCAGGAAAGCGATAGAGCAAGGGGAACTCGATGAGAATCGCTGGCGCCGTTACTTGCAATTGAAGAAGGAGAACTTATTTGTCACAGATAAATCCGCCTACCTTCGGGAACGGAAACAGTGGCATAAGTCGATATCGAAAACATTAAAAGAAAGCAAAAAACAGCAATAACACGGCAAGGCTAACCGGGTCAGTTGCTATCCGCTTGCCTGGATAATGAATATGTTCAGACCTAAGTTCTTCAAGTAAGTCATCATGAAAAATGCTTAGGTCTGAACGATATCAATTTGAACGAAAGAAACGGAACAGGACCTCTACTTTAGCTAAAATAGAGTGATCCGCTCATATAAATATATTGCTGCAAGGCTTGAGAGCCGTTCAGATCAGACCAGCCCCCGACTATGGCGAGCAAGGTTCCAGCTGGGACAGGGACATTAATTGTATTATTTAAAGCGGTTAGAATTGTTGATGTCGGGTTATTCACCCCCGGCAGGAAACCGCTTGACGAGTAAGTTACCGATCCCGGACTAATTGTAAAATTATAAGTTCCCGGGGCTGCGGTAGCTAATGCGATATAGGGTCTGAAATTACTCGCTGCAATTGGAGTAAACGCTGCATTATTATTAAAGCTGGCAGCGATCCCCGTCAATGTCACAGCTACTGGGAAGGTGAAGAAGAACTGGTTGTTATCTGTAGCAAAAGGTACGGTAAATGTGCTTCCTCCGGTTAATAAAATATCATTTCCAGTTCTTCCAAAGGTAAGAAGGTTTACATTCAGAGAAACTCCTGATGCATTCGTGCTTGGCAGAGCCGTTCCACGACCGGCGCCTCCGACTGATGAGAACGGAATCACAAGTCCGCCAGACCCTGCAGGACCTGTTGCTCCCGTCGCTCCTGTCAAGCCCGCTTCTCCCGTTGCTCCTGTCGCTCCGGTCACTCCCGCTTCTCCCGTTGCTCCGGTCAAGCCTGCTTCCCCG
>NZ_JAELUP010000077.1:59652-102788 GCF_016424485.1 Paenibacillus roseus | reverse complement strand
GCTTCTCCCGTTGCTCCCGTCGCTCCGGTCAAGCCTGCTTCTCCCGTTGCTCCTGTCGCTCCGGTCACTCCCGCTTCTCCTGTTGCTCCCGTCGCTCCGGTCACTCCCGCTTCTCCTGTTGCTCCCGTCGCTCCGGTCACTCCCGCTTCTCCCGTTGCTCCCGTTGCTCCGGTCAAGCCTGCTTCCCCGGTTGCTCCCGTTGCTCCGGTCACTCCCGCTTCTCCCGTTGCTCCCGTCGCTCCGGTCAAGCCTGCTTCTCCCGTTGCTCCCGTCGCTCCGGTCAAGCCTGCTTCTCCCGTTGCTCCCGTCGCACCAGTCACTCCCGCTTCTCCTGTTGCTCCCGTCGCACCACTTGGACCCGTTGGGGTAAGCAAGGTTTCTATTTTAACATTTGCCGAACCCTGGGTGACATCAATAGACAAGGTATCCGAGGAAAACGTGATGCTCTCACCAAAGCCCAAAACTGCGGTGCCGGAGGTTCCTGCTACATTAAACAGAAAATCCCCTAGCGCAATGCTGCCCGTGGCTCCGGTTGCTCCTGTAACACCTGTTGCACCAGTAGCCCCGGTCAATCCAGCCGCACCCGTAGGACCCGTTGGCCCTCCAAAAGGACCTGTCGGGCCTGTTGGACCTGGTGGGCCGGACAATACCGACGCATTCAAAACACTATCAAGTTTCGATTGCAAAAATAACTGGTTCTTCATCGTGCTGTCCATCGTGTTGCGCACACTTGCATTCACAGCCAATACATCACTTATCGTTGCCGGGGGACTGCTTACACCTGGCAACGTTCCCAGAACATACTGAAGATTTTCTCCACCTGCATTCAAAATATGGCTTAAACCCAATTCTTCCAATGCAATCGAAGAAAGCAATAAATTGATTGCATCATCTCTTGTTACCGTTATATTGGGTGTAATATTAGGAATATTCGCTTGTGACATTCAAATCTACCCCCTATAAAAGAATTTGTTGGTGCATTGATAGATTATGAAGTTTACTTAATAGAAGTTCTAGGATAAATAATTAAATCTAATAAAGTGGTTCCTTTTCCCCAGACAGGCTATCGCAAAAACAGCCCGCAAGAAGAACGCTTGGACAAGCGTTTCTCTTGCGGGCTGTTTCATAATTAAAGGAGCAGGGCAGGACTTAGCCTTTTACACCGGATGCAGAGATGCCCTCAATATATTGACGCTGGAACAGGAAGAAGAAGACGAGAATCGGCAACGTCGTCAGTACAACCCCTGCCATAATCATCGGCGTATTTTCGAAGAACAAGTCTTTTACACTGTTCAAACCGACGACCAGCACATATTTGTCCGGCGAATTCGCCAACGTGCTTGGGACGAGGTAACTGTTCCATGTACCGGAGAAAGCCAGAATCGACATCGTAATCAGCGATGAGTTGGCGAGCGGATATACAATGCGCCAGAACGCCCCCATCTTCGTCAATCCGTCGATGCGCGCAGCTTCAATAAATTCCCCAGGGACAGAGAGGAAGAACTGTCGCATCATAAAAATATACAAGCCCTGATACAAGAATGGAATCGTTAAACCCTTAAACGTATTCAGCCAGCCGAGTTGGGCGACATTGACGTATACTGGAATCAGGATCATATGATAAGGAATCATCATCGTCGCGACTACAATCCAGTACACAACCGCTTTTCCTTTGAAATCAACCTTCGCCAGCGCAAAGCCTGCCATCGGGTTAATGATCAGATTGCCCAAGACGACGATGGAGGTCATAATCAACGTATTGAGGAACCACTGCGGAACATCATACGCTTCATTTGTAAAATAAACGTAATAGTTGGCGAAGCTCCATTGATCTGGCCCCACGAGTGTATTCACATTGCGCATCGAAATAAAGGACGTGTAGATCGTGTATAGAAAGGGCATGGCGAACAGCAACCCGAGCGCAATGATGGCAACGTACAACAGTATTCTCCCGGTAAATTTGCGTTCCTTCATTGTCTCACCCCTTCTCATCCAGTAATTTCTTCTGCAAGAACGTAATTAACATAATAATGATGAAGAATAAAACAACCGCAGCACTACCATAACCAATATTCATATAGCGGATACCGTGCTGATAGAAGTACGTGACCACAGTGCTTGTAGCTCCCGCCGGAGAGCCCAACGCTCCATATCTGGAGATAGCCGCAATCTGATCAAAGATCTGAAAACCGACGATCGTAGTTACCGAAACTATAAAAAACGTAATGGGCTTCAAATACGGCAGTGTAATAAAACGAAACTTGTTCCAACCGGAAGCACCGTCGATTTCGCCCGCTTCATAAAGGTCTTTAGGAACCTCCTGCAGACCGGACAAATATACAATCATGGTAAAACCACTATTTTGAAAAATAAACAACAGGCAGACGAACAGCAGCGCATAACGCGTATCCGCAAACCATGTCACATCGCCAAAACCAAATTTGCCGAAAAAATCAGTCAGGAATGTACCTTTTTTGAAAAGCATCATAAACACAGTCGTAATCGCAATTTGCGAGGTAATATATGGAACGAAAAAGACAGTACGGAATATGCCTTTTCCTTTCAGCTTTTTATTCACCAAAATAGCCAGCGACAGTCCTAGGAAGGTCTGCACTGGAACGGAAATAATGACGATCTCCAATGAATGCCAGACCGCCTCATAAAACAGCTTATCTTGTAAAATATTGATATAGTTTTCAAGACCAATGAACTTTGCCTGGCCAAGTGCGGCGAAGTTCGCGTCCTGGAAGCTCCGGACAAAGGACTGCACGAACGGGTAAAAGAACCACCAACACCATAGTACCAAAAACGGCAGTACAAAAATCCAGCCGAGCGCCTTATCGGAATCAGCAAGCATACGCAGTCGTGAAAAACCTGGTCTGCCGGTGATTCTTCCCTCTTGTTTGCTATATTGGGACATTATGTTCCTCCTGAGGTACTGGAGAAGACAGCCTCGCCCTGCGCATATAAACGCAGAGCGAAGAACGAGGCTGCTTTCAACCTATTTGAACTGCTCTTGAATACTGTCGAGAATTTCCTTCGCTGTCTTGTTAGAGCCTCCCAATACGCGATTCTCCACTTGCTTCACCAATTCGTCAATGAACCGTTTTGTATCTGCCGGGTAACCAAAGTCAGTGCTGTACGCCAAAGCCGGCTCTATATCTTTAAACTCCGGATTTTTCTCAAAATACTGCTTGGAGAGCGAAGCTACTGCTGTGTTATAACCGATGTCCAAAAACTGTGTCTGAACGGTGTCATTCGTCAAGTAATTAGCTGCTTTGAGCGCTGCTTCCTGATTTTTGGAATCTTTCAGTACCACATACGCGTTAGAAATCATTGTGCTGCCTTCTACAGTACCTTTAGGAACTGGAACTGCAGCAAATTTCAAGTCCGGGTTGGCGTCTTTCAGATATGGCTTATACCAATATCCGCCTGTCGTCATTGCACCCTTCTCGTTGCTGAACACTTCGCCATCCCAGCCAAAGCCAAGCGATTTCGGAGTTACAGCAAGCCCATCCTTGAACATATCGATAATGAATTCAAGGGCTTGTACGTTTTCAGGGGAATTGATTGTTTTGCCATTGCCCCAGCCGCCGCCAAAGCTTTTCACATAGTTGGTAATGTGGTAAGCGTCAATGTTGATGATAATCCCGTGCGACTTGTCAGAATTCAGCTTGGTAGCCGCTGCTTTTACGTCATCCCATGTTTTCGGATAATCGCCAAGATTGGCATCTTTCCATAATTTCTCGTTGATCAGGAACATCGCAGGCATTGAGCTTGCAGGAATACCGTATTGCTTGTCATTAACCTTCCAGATATTCAGTGCGGAAGGCGTAAAGCGTCCCAAATCAACGCCCGCTTTCCCAATCAGATCATCCAGTGGCGCAAACAAACCTTTATCGATGTACTCGTATGCACCTTCGTTCGATACTGCGATCAGGTCAGGAGCAACCCCAGCTGCAATCTCGCCGGGCAATGTGTTCCAGAATTGCTCGCTGCTCGGGTACTGCTTGATTTTCAAATCAATTTCAGGATATTCCCCGGAAATTGCTTTTGCTGCGTCTTGATAAATTTTCAAGTCCTGGGCCGTTCCCCAGAAACCCATGTTAACGGTAACCTTTTTAACATTTCCAGTGTCTGTCCCTGGCTTGTTGCCATTGCCGCTCTCATTGTTTTTGCCCCCGCATGCGCTTAATGCTACAGCGATTACAAGCAATACCGTAACAATGAGCGAAAAGCGCTTCTTGCTGCCTGCCATACCTGTCTGCCCCCTTAGAAATGGTTGGTTTTCTTGATGCCTAATCATTTTACCCTACAGTCCCATTTTAAAAACAGACGTGGAACACCTATTCATTTTGTAAAATCACACGATTATCCTATAAGTTATTTTGCATAAAACAGTAAAATATATGTGTAACAACACTTTTTTTTATTTTGTCACACTTGTTTCGGCTTTTCGGGGTTTATGACATAGCTTTTTCCTTTTTCAGTAGCAAACGCAATGATATTTCCGTCCTCCGGTTTTACTAGCCATTTTTTCCCCTCGGAAAACACCGACACTGACGTAGTGCAATAGATGCGGCATGGAAGTCCTGCATGAGAAACAACTTTCAATTCTGTCCATTCTCCGTCTCTCCATGTCAGATTGAGCGTAAATGCCCCCCGAACCCGCACCCCTGCAATTGCTCCTGCAGGAAAGCTCGAAGGCAGCGCCGGAAGCAAATGAATGGCTTTCTGATGGGACTGCACGAGCATTTCCATAATGCCCGCCGTAAATCCGAAGTTGCCGTCCGCCTGAAACGGAGGATGCGCATCGAATAAGTTCGGATAGACGCCGCCCCGCTCATAATTCGTCAAATCTTCCTCGGTGACAAGCTGTAAAAATTGACTAACCATCTTGACCGCCTTGTCCCCATCCAAAAATCTCGCCCACAAGCTGATTTTCCAGGCCAGGCTCCAGCCGGTTCCCTCATCTCCTCGTAGTTCCAGCGATTTCCGCGCAGCGTCGTAAAACTCCGCTTCCCGCTCCGGCGTTAATTGTCGGCCTGGGAAAACACCAAACAAATGCGACACATGGCGGTGATACAGATCCTCGCCGTCCCAATCGGCTTCCCATTCCTGCAATTGTCCGAACCGACCAATCTGCATCGGGTACAGATTATCAAGCACGGTTTCCAGTTGCTTGCGGAATTCCAGATCGCCCCCCAACACATCAAGCGCCTCGATACAGTTCGTGAACAAATCCCAGATCAGAGCCAGATCACTCGTTGTCGCCTTGCTTACCGTACACAACTCTCCGCTCGGAAGACGGAACTTATGTTCGGGCGAAGTGGATGGGGAAGTGATCAGCCTGCCCTGCTCGTCCTCAATCAGCCAATCAAGCACAAAGCGGGCGGCTCCCTTCATCAACGGATAAGCCGTCTGCGCTAAAAAGTCCTCGTCTCTCCCATAGGCATAATGCTCCCATAAATTTTGACACAGCCACACTCCAGCCATTGGCCAGGCCGCCCATACCGGATCGCCATGACCGTAGTTCCCCGCAGGGGCTGTCTGCGCCCATAAATCCGAGTTATGGTGGGCAGTCCATCCTTCACAATCGTAGTGAATTCTCGCCGTTTGCTTCCCGTTGACTTCAAGATGGCTGATGAAATCAAACAATGGTTCATGGCATTCCGACAGATTGCCAGCTTCCGCCAGCCAATAATTCATTTGAGTATTTATATTTAACGTATACCCGCTATGCCAAGGCGGCCGAATGTGACGGTTCCATATGCCCTGCAAATTGGCAGGCTGTGTGCCTCTTCTGGAACTGGCAATCAGCATATAGCGCCCGAATTGAAAGAGCAGCTCGACGAGCGCGGGATCGGAAGCGCCGTATTCGGTAATCCGAAGAGCTGTCGGCATATCCTCTGGAGAAATACGTTCTCCCAAATTCAGCTTGACCCTTCCGAACAGGCCGCCGTAATCTGCCAAATGGCGTTCCAGCAGTTCCTCATCCGATTTAGCAAGCGCCTTCTCGATATAACTGGCATTCAGAGCTTCTTCATCCCGCCCTTCAAGGCCGGGATGCTTGTCAAAACCATTGAAGCTTGTCGCCACACTGAGCAACAAGGTCGCCTCTTCAGCTCCCTCCACATGCAGCCCGTCATGGTCGATGCGCAGCTTTCCTCCCTTAACCCGTGCCGCGACTCTGCCTTCGAAGCGCATTGATGCCGCACGCTCGCTGTACATGACCGGATTGTTCGTATTTAAATATTCCGGGTCAACGTGGGAAGGACACCATCCTTTTAAGAAATAGCCCTCTTCTGTTGCCTCGGTTTTGTAGCGCAGCTGACTGCCCAATTGAACGGTGAAGTTGAGCAACCCTTCCCTGCTGCAACGCAGCTTCGCAACCATCACTTGATCGGGAAATGACGCATAGTACTGCCGTTGATAGGAAACGTCCCCTATTTTATAATTAACGTCAACCGTTCCTGTCTCCAGGTTAAGGCTGCGTTCATAGCCATGAACCACACTTCCGTGGTAAAAACGAATGCTCAGCTTGCCCAGAGGCAAATAGGACTCCGTGTATGGCCCCATCATGTGCTTGCCGGTGTGATGCGCATTGACATAATCCCCCTTGGCCAGATAGCTGCGCATTTCCGGAAGATAGGCAAGCGCATCGGGATTGTTATGATTCGTCGGGTGTCCAGACCATAACGTATCTTCGTTCAGATCAATCCGTTCTTCCTCGACGGTTCCGTACACCATTCCTCCCAGACGGCCGTTGCCAATCGGCAGCGCTTCTGTCCATTTCAAAGCTGGTTTAAGATCATGCAATCGCATTGTGCCTAGTGCCTCCCTGTGATCAAACTATTAACAATCATAGTCGCCTGTAACCGTAAAAAAAATGGCGCAAAGCCCAATTCCTTTCCTCTTATGCACCAATGTACGATTTACCCTGCAGGCTTACCTTTTAGTTTTTTTCAATTTCAATACTTTTTTGTTGAATCTATTTATTCCTTGCGAAATTGCTTTGGGGGAACGCCCGTATACTTTTGAAACACAATGGCAAAGTGGGCCTGGTTGCTGAAACCGACCATTTCTGCGACATCGTATATTTTGTACTGGTAATCCTTTAATAATTCTTTCGCCTTCTCAATCCGAACCTCGTTGATATACTCGAACATGCCTTTGCCAACATCCTGCTTAAACATACGGCTTAAATAATTCGGGCTGAGATGAAATTGCTCTCCAAGCTGCTTTAATGACAAACTTTCATGGTAATGCTCACTTATATACTGAATGATGCTGCGAACCAGTTGGCTGTACTCATTCGTCTTACCGGGGAGAAGCCGCTGAAACAACTGACGATAATAGGTCGAAAGCTCGGCAAAAGTATGGAGTGCTTCAGCTTGCTCCTCACTGTCCTTGCCACTCTCCGCCATCATGAAGTAAAAGCCTTCATAAATTTTCTTGGTTTCCTGTTCTGTCAGACATTCTTCCTTCTCCAGAAGCTGTTCCCAGCGGCCAAGCAGTTGCAGGAACTTGTCCCCGCTTCCTTCGCGCAGCGCACCCTTCATCTGCGATACGGATTGATCCGATTGCTCCACAGCACTCTTATTTTGTTGCTTGCGCCTAATATGCTGGTAATAAAAGAAGTGAGACTCCGGGTGATAAAATTTAAATGATAAAGCTGTCTGCGCTTGCTGATAGCCATTTTGAATCCCGTCAAAGTCGGTAAACCAATCACTAATGCCAAATACAAGCTCAATATTCACAAAACGCTTCAAAGTTGAATTTACCATTTGCAGAACGCTATTAACACGGGTCAGTGAAGCCAGCAGGCTCTTCAGATTGCTGTTGCTGATGAAAATAACGCCTCTCTGCTCGTCAAGCTGCAAATACTCCAGCTCCTTCTCCTTCGAAAACAGTTCGCTGATCATGTTTTTAATGGTATTGCCAAGTACCGACTCCGTATGCTCCGTATACCGTTTAATAACAGTTTCATAATCTTTGACCGCAAACAGCACGACGTACAGATTTCCTTGTCTCAGCGAAGTATCTGCAAGATGGCTGGAATTGCCGTGCAAGGCGTTATGCAGGGACTGATCCTTGAGCGTTGCGCCCTTGGGGACGATGATATTGCTCTGATCGCTTGCTGCTGACTGTTTTCCGATCGATCCGAGAATCGCGCTTAGCTCACGTTCGTTAATATCCGGTTTATGGCAGTAATCATACGCTCCCAGCCGGAGTGCTTCTTTTACATATGAAATATCATCAAAGCTGCTCAGCACGATAACCTTCGTTGCAATATTGCGCTGCTTGAGCTCCCTGAGCACTTCAATACCATCCAGCTTGGGCATTTTGATGTCCAACAGCACAACGTCAGGCCGATCTGTCATAATTTTATGGAGCGCTTCCTCTCCGTCCTCCGCTTCCTCCACAGCAAGAATGCCTTGTTCTTCCCAGTTAATAGCCGATTTGATTCCGATGCGAACGAGAGGCTCGTCATCTACGATCAAAACTTTCATTTCAGCTCATCCTTTCCTTCATCTTCAATTACAGGAATGCGAATGATTGCTGTTGTTCCTCCCGTAGAAGCATCGACCAGCCATAACCCGTAGCCTTGCCCGAAATGAAGGGCAATTCGCTCACGTACATTTTGAATGCCAATCGAGTTCAGCGGGTCCCGCACTCCTTTATGCTGTTCTTCCTGATTGTCGTATGCAAGACCCTTCCCGTTATCGGTAACTTCCATCATGATTCCGTCCCGGTCCTTGTACATTTCAATTTTAAGCTGTCCCTTATAGGCAATGCCGTCAAACCCGTGAAATACCGCATTTTCCACAAGCGGCTGCAGCAAAAACTTCAATGTCCTGTAATGAACCAGCGACGGGTCAACCGAATAGTCGACTTCGAATTTGCCCATATAGCGATAGTCCAGTATTTTGGTATAGTTCTGGATAAATTCCAGTTCTTCCCCAATCGCCGTATACGTCCCTTGCGCCTTCGCCGTAAACTTGATGACCGAGGTAAATGCCCCAAGCGCTTCCTCAATACCGGCGGCGCCTTGAATTTTGGCCATCCACTTGATGACGTTCAGCGTGTTGTAGATAAAATGCGGTTGAATCTGCGACTGGAGCGCCAGCATTTCCAATTCGCGTTTTTCATTCTCCTCACGGTATATGCGTTCGATCAGCTCGCGAATATTGCGCAGCATGTTATCTACCGTATTGCTGATGATTCCGATCTCGCCATACTGCGGTTCAAACTGCACATCCAGCTTGCCTTGCGACACCAGCTTCATTTTTCTTTTTAACACGGCGAGCGGTTTCATGATCGTATGGGATACCCGTGTTGCAATCATGACCGACAAAATCAGCAGCACAATCAGGCTGACAGCCAATACAATCGCCATCTGATAGGCAACGGAGAACAATTCGCGCTTCGGAATAACCGTAACGGCCGTCCATCCTGTCAGCGGCGACAGTGAGGATAGTATATACTGATCCGAATTGCCCCAATACGTCTGACTTTGATGCGAGGCTGACTTATCAAGAAAATCCTTGTCCAGCACCGTCGAAGCCATCTGTCCGATTTGCTCATGCTGCTGTCCGTAAATGATGCGCCCTTTTTCATCGATCAGATAAAAAGATGTATTCTCCGTCAATGCGCTGTCGTTCCAGAACGTTCTCAGCTTGTCCACCGAAATGTTAAGCAAAATAAACCCCAAGTTCTGCTTCGAATAAGGGTCCATAATCGCACGTCCGATCGACACAACCGGCACCCCCTGACGGGAGAGCAGATAATCATTATGAATGCCGACTGCGACATATTGCCCGTCCATCGCCTGAATCTCCTGCACAAACCCCTCCTGCAAAAATTGCTGCTGGGCATAATCGGAATTGATATACTCACTGCTGCTTCTGCCAAAGACAAGATGATTATTGGCTTGAAAAATAGTCACGGAATCAATCGTCTCCGAATACAGCATAATCCCGTTGCGAATGAGGTTGTTGACCTTATCGTAATCCCGTCCCCGCTCCAACAGCGGATATTGCAGCTTGTTATAGTCCTTCTGCATAATTTGATAAACGGTCGGCTCTTGAATAGGAAGCATAGATAGCCGCAATAGCGGCTGAATGGACGTATCGATATTAGAAAGTATTTGTTTGTTCGTTTCCACTGCCGCGCCGAGCATCGTATCCCGGTTATTCTCAACATATACCCAGGAGAGAACGCCTCCAATCAATAGCAGCGGAACAACTACAAATACAGAGAAAGCCAAAATCAGCTTGTTAACCAGGCTCAAGTGGAGCAGCGGTTCCTTCCACCTCTTCATCCTTCTCCCCCTTAAAGTATTCACTTTGTCATTCATCATACTCTGCTGCTGTAAGATGAGCAAGCCCCGTTTGTTTCCTGAGTAAAACCGGGAAGGAGAGAATGCTAGGCGTCAAAATAGAAAAACACCACTTCGTTTGGTAAAGTGAGAGTGACGGCAGTCACTCACAAACAGAAGAGGTGTCACCTTTTAGGATAGATCATCAACACGACCTAAATCAATTTCCAAACGAATTAAAAACCGGCTTTCAAGAATTGAACGTGATGATTTCAGTCATTTGTCCTTGCCTTGGTGAATTTTTTTCATAATAGAAATCAGGTTGATAAATAAAATAACAGCAATAATTGGAAGTGAAAAGAAAATAATACCGCTCAATCTTTATACCCCCTTCAAAATCCGCCAATGCGAGCCAGGTGACAATAAATCTGCGATCCAGCTGATATGGTCCCATCAAATCGTTTCATTCGAGACTACATGACCTACTATAACTCAATTCGGATTCAAACAGAACTAAATAGCCAGTCACCGAAAGATTTCCGGCGACTGGCTGCATAAGCTTGTAAAGTGTTTTGATCCCTGTCTTGCCAACGAAGATCAGTTCCAAACTGAGTTATTACCAGTTGTTACCTGATACTCTGTTCACTGTGAAGCCTGGGCTCTTATCCTCCCCGTAGATTGCGCGAATGCCAGGATTATTGATTTTGACATTCTTGAAGCTTGCTTGACCGAGAGCTGGTCCTTGCCCATCCTCTGCCTTTGCAACAAGCTTGATGCCATAGCGGCCTGGATTGTTGATGTTGACATTTTCAATCCGAACATTTTGCATCGGCAGGTTTTCAGGCGATTTCGTCTGGAACATCAAGCCAAAGTAGACCGAATTGTTGATATCAATGTTTTTGACCAGAATATTCTTGAACGTTCTGTCTCCACCAAAGAACCAGATTGCTCCAAAGTTCTGGTACTCGTTGATTTTGTCATCCGCGCCCACGCTGGTCCAGAAGTCGCCTCCTGTCCGGTCCAAGGTCACGCCATCAAAGACGGTATCCTTGTCGCCGAAGCCCAAAGTGTTGTAGCCGAAGCTCAAGCTGCTGATTGTAATGCCCGGATAAGTCAGCGTATCCGCCCCGTACAGGTTCTGGAACAGGTTATCTGAACCGCCATATACTGCGAATGCAGCCGCGCGTCTTACGTTGGTCGCTGTCAGATTGGTGTACTTGTTCCCTACATTATAGGAGCCGCCAGAGTCAATCGCGCTGAACAGGGCAAATGCATCGTCCCCAGCTCCCCGGGAATAGTTGTTGTCGATTACATTATAGGAAGATCCGTTGGTCATGTTAATACCGTCTGCAAAAACATTTTTGATCCGGTTATTCTTGAAGGTATTATACGATGAGTTAACTCCCCAATACAGGCAGACGAAATGCTCGACCCATGTATTCTGGATGGTTACGTTCTGCATGCCGTTGCCATCGATAAATTTACCCGGACCGTCAACCCGGTATATATAGTTGCCCCACGCGGACAAGTCACGAATCGTAGAGCCGTTCGCGGTAGAGCCGATATTAAAGCCTACATCGGTATTCGTTTGATTCTGAGGGGCGACCAGCTTGGTATGCCAAGGACCAGCGCCGACAATTTCTGTCGCTCTGCCGTACAAGAAAATCTTGTTGCTGAGCGACCATTCACCCGCTGGAATGAAAATTCCTTTCTTCGTATTGTCCTGTCTAAACTCATTCAGGGCCTGCTCAATGGACTTGCTGGCAGAGACTTGAACATATTTGCTTGGATCAGGATTGGAAGCCGGCGGAGCGACATTTTCCGTTTCAAGCATATCTACATAAATCCATGGTACGTCCCCGGCATCCTTCTGGATTTTGATTTTTGTTCCCGCCGGGAATACTTCATTCAGCAGCAACTGGGAGTCTTCATAGAGCCAGTAAGCAGTCAATCCTGCCCCAGGCTGGTTGTCATAGCCCAGACGGCCCAACGTGCTTGGTGTTGCATATACATGAGAGAATTTGGAGGTCACATTGAAGGTGCCTTTTTTCACATCATTGGCATAAATGCTGACTGTCCCGGATGAATTCTCGGCGACCGAGCTGCGAAGCACAAAGGCATTGGCAGGGGAAGTCAGTGTAAACTCAACATATTTCCCTGTTCCATCCAGATAGACGGCAGAGCGTCCAGATGCCTCGCCTGCATAATCGCCAGGTTTGAAGTTCGGAGCAAGAACCGTTCCGTTCGTCCTGTTAGCAGACGATTCTGCCTCAATAATAGTAAACGGCACGTTAGCTCCGCGGCCAATATACAGCCCGCTTGTGTTGGTATTGTTGCCGCGTTTTGCCTCAATTTCATTCCCGTCGGCAGTAACAGTCGTCGTTACGTTGTAGCTGCCGTTTGCTGCAGTCCAGGTGCCGAGTGCAACATTGGTGGACCCTCCAGCTTGAATGACGCCCGAGTAGGAGCCGTTCAAAGTACGAACTGTATTCCCTTCGCTGTTTTTCAGCACAAGCGTAACCGCATGCGGGCCGCTGGTTGTGGCAGTATTGCCCTGGTTTTTGAGTGTTACCGTAAAGTTAACGGTATCACCCGCGCCAGGAGTGCTCGGCGCCCAGGCGGCAGTCGGTACCAGATCAGAGCTGGCAACTTCGCTTACAACAAGCGAAGTCGGATTGGTGTAGCTGTTGTTATTGTAATCCAGTTCCACAATAGATCGGTCTTCGTTCACCTTGGCGCTGACGGAATAAGAAGCGGCAACCTTAGCGCCAATGTTAAGGGATACATTAGCGGTAGCGCCTTGAGTCAGCGCTCCGACAGGAGCTGAACCTGCCAGTGTGTTATTTAAGTAGAAATTTACAGTTGAAGCAGGAGCAGATGCTGTCCCGTTGTTTTTGACTGTAGCAGTCAAGGTAATTTGCGCAGTTTCATTTGGTGTAGCTGGCGACCAGGTTAGTCCAGTCACTGTCAAATCCGGATTAGGAGCAGGCGTTCCAAAAATTTGGAATTCCGCTACCTGGCCAGCCGGAGCACCGGAATTGCTGGTGAATGCAAGACGAACTTCCGCTGCCGTTGCAGTAACCGGAATGGTCACCGAGTTGCCTGTTGCAGGATTGAATGTATAGGTCTGAGCGGATACCAGATTAGTGAAGCTGGAGGCATTCTGGTCGCGACCAAGCACCTGAATGGTCTGGGTGCGTGTCGACCATGATGCAGATGGGTTGAGCTTCAGCACAATGGAGGTAATGCTCGCATTTCCACCCAGATTAACGGTCAGATTGTTCGGGTAAGCGTTGCCAGCTCCCTCCCAATACGTATCCGTGCTGCCATCGTTCGCATTAGCAGCAACGAAGGTATGAACGGTTGAAGACGCAGTAATTGGTTTGTTCAAGGCAAGATTCGAACTGCTAACGTTTTCTCCTGTGCGAGTAACCGTGTTGCTGCGAGGAGAAGCGCTGCCCGCTGCATCCTTCGCAATCACGTAATACGTTACAGTAGCCGTGGACGGCTGAGTATCCGTATAGGTAAGCGTGGAGCCGTTCACGCTGCCGCGCAGTTGCTCATTCGCATAAATTTCATAGCTTTGCACACCAGTGCTGCCTGTAGAGGCCGTCCACGTTAATTTAATGGACCCTGACGACGGCTCCGTATAGGCCAGATTGCCTGGCGCAGTCAGCGGCGAGCTGACAGACCCCTGTTGGAAATTGATCCAATTGAGATTAAAACCGCTTCCGCTCGCATAAACACGCAACGTCTGCTGACCTTGGCTCAGTTGTACCGTCGCGCTGACGGTCTGCCAGGATTGCCAGCCGCCGGTGTTCGGTACGGAAGTTGTGGCCAGTGTTGTCTGCCCGGAACGGAGCTGGATGCCTCCTGAGCTGGAAGTGCTGGCTACACGGTACTCAACCGTATAGGTGCCGGCCTGCGCCACATCTACATAATAGTCCAGCCAATCGCCCGTATCGATCCAGCCAACATTCAGTCCGCCGCCGACATCGGAAGTTTGTTCGGTCTGCACGCCAGACATAGCATCCCAATTTTCAGCTTCGATTTTGCCAGGAATCGGCTTGGCGGTTGACGCTGAAGCCCCATAAATCTCTAATTCGGACAATTGGGCTGCAGACCATCCGGAATTGGCGGTAATATTGACTCTTAAGTATGAAGTGTTTGTAGCCGGGAAACTAATCGTAACTGTATTTCCCGTATTGGGATTAAAGGTGTAAGCGGCAGAATTCACGATTGTGTTGAAATTCGTTCCGTTGCTGCTGCCCTGAATGGATAAAGTTTGCGTTCTTGTCTCCCAGTTGGACGGAAGTTTTAGGACAACGCTTTCAACATTGACTGCATTGCCCAGATTTACTTGAATCCATTGTGGGAATACACCGTTAGTGCTTTCCCAGTATGTGCCTTGATTCTGATCAACAACATTACCAGGTGCCAAAGCATTCTGTTGACTGCTGGCGGTCGCACTCTTGCCGATCGCAAGGTTCGGGCCTGCTGCTGCCGCCGTTTTGATCGTCGGCCCGATACTGGACAAGAAGGTCGAGAGAACAAAGGTTGCTACCAACGACCACACGAAAAACTTGTTTCGCATCTTAATCCTTCCTCCTAACCTGTAATAAAAGATGAATTGCAAAAACATGACGCACATCACGACAACGATAACATTCTTGCTGAGACTGGCCTTTCTTCTGGTCTGCAAATCTGTTTTGTTTCACTTTGTCAGCTCGTCTGATAGCGTTTTCAAATTAGGGCTGCCTGCCGCCCTTTATTCCCCCCCTTCATAGAAACAAATTTTTCCTGATACTATTTCATTCTAATTCTATCCCTTGGTAATTTAGAGGTGTAATTCAACACAGGTTATGTCAAATTTTATGGAAATGGAAAAATGATTCGCTTACCCTGATAAAAAACCCACCGTACAGGTCGGGCCTGCGGTGGGTTAACGGGTTAACAGTCTGATGTGGCACAGCTGGTTTTTAGCGCTTGTTTTTGCGCGATTTCTTAGGAGAGGCAGCCGCGGTCAACTCCCGCTCCAGTTCATCGGTAAAATCACGCTTCTGCTCTTCCGTATAAGCCAATGCTTCCGCCATGAAGCGGATTACAGGTTCGGCCCAGCGCCTTGCCCAATCGATGTCGAAGAACACGGAGCCAGTTCTCCTGATGAAGAAATCAACTGGCTTGACGGCCAGTTCTTCCTCAATCGCATACAACAACTCAGCATGAAGTTCCAGCGGAAGACCATGAGAATTTTCTTCTATCGTTGGAATCCGACTATATACGGCTGTCACATTCGAACCATACCGGCGAGCGAGTTGCTCCGCCGCTTCCGGAGACAAGCCAAGATCCGCGCCTATTCCCGCCATCTTCTTCACGAACGACGGGAACTGTCGTGAACCGCCCACATCGCCGCCCGATATCGGCAACGTCTTCGTGCTGCATGGCTCGAACGGTCCGCGGCCATTGTTCAGAAGCCTGCTAGCAAGCAGATTGGTCACCGTCTCCGCCATTTTGCGATAACCAGTCAATTTGCCCCCAGCTATCGTAATCATTCCCGAAGGAGAGACGAAAATCTCATCTTTGCGGGACACTTCGGACGGCGACTTGCCCGCTTCATAGATCAACGGACGCAAGCCGGCCCAACTGGACTCGATATCCGCTTCGGTCAGCTTCAAGTCGGGGAACATGCCATTGGCAGCCGCCAGTACATAGTTCCGATCCTCTGCAGTAACGAGGGGATGGGCTGTATCCCCGCTGTAGTCGGTATCCGTTGTACCGATATACGTTTTGCCGTCTCGGGGAATTGCGAATACCATCCGGCCATCCGGCGTATCGAAATAGATCGACTGGTGAAGGGGAAACCGGGCCTCGTCGAAGACGAGATGCACGCCTTTCGTTAGCCGCAATGTCTTCCCTTTTCTGGAGCCGTCCAGCTCTCGGAGGGTATCCACCCATGGCCCCGTGGCATTGACTACCTCGCGTGCCTTAATCCGGTACGTTCCACCGCCGAGCACATCTTTAGCGACAACTCCTGCGAGCTTGCCGTCTTCATAGAGAAGCTCCTCCGCCTTCACATAGTTAAGGAGTTGTCCCCCTGCCTCAATTGCTTTCTTCATGACCTCGATCGTCAGACGCGCATCGTCCGTCCGGTATTCCACGTAATAGCCGCCGCCCTTCAGGCCATCTCGCCGCAGCAGCGGTTCCTTGTTTAACGTCTCTTCCCTGCTGAGCATTTTGCGGCGTTCTTCACGTTTGACGCCAGCGAGAAAATCGTATACACGCAGGCCGATCGAAGTTGTGAACGCCCCGAATGTCCCTCCTTTATAAAAGGGCAGCAGCATCCATTCCGGTGTTGTCACGTGCGGACCGTTCTCATATACGATTGCTCGCTCTTTCCCGACATCCGCCACCATTTTCAGTTCGAACTGCTTCAGATACCTTAGCCCGCCATGCACCAGCTTCGTCGAACGGCTCGATGTTCCAGCCGCGAAATCCTGCATTTCGATCAGCGCGGTCTTCATTCCACGTTTCTGGGCATCCAGCGCAATGCCGGCTCCCGTAATTCCGCCGCCGATGATCAGTACATCAAACTCGTTTTTTTCCATTTCAGCAAGCTGTCTGCTCCGATTCCCGCCAAAAATTCTGTTCATCTGCAATCCCTCTTTTTTAAAAGATTATGAAAGATGTGACAAGCGTAAACGGCTTTTGCCGTCCTTTGACGAATAAAAGTTTAAACAAAAACGAACCATGCACAATCCCGTTGCTTGGCCGCAACGGGAACGCTCATGGTTCTCCTGATCTCCTACCGTGTATGAACTTGTTAACAATATTATAGCACTTTAACCGAGCGAATGAAAGCCGATCGCCGCAAGTTACGGCTTAAAAGCCCTAGCGGCCTGCACCGCCTTCTTCCATCCTGCGTAGGCGCGGCCCCGCTCCTCTTCAGACATGACCGGTCGGAACGCGCGCTCACGCTCCCAGCTATCGGCGATCTCCTGTTTATCCGCCCAATAGCCAACGGCCAGCCCTGCCAAATATGCCGCGCCGAGCGCTGTCGTCTCATTGACGACCGGTCGTTCCACTTCCACCCCGAGCAGATCGCTCTGGTACTGCATCAGAAAATCGTTACGCACCGCACCGCCGTCCACGCGCAAACTGCGGAGCGACAAGCCGGAGTCTTTGACCATCACGTCCAGCACATCCTTGCTCTGATAAGCCAGGGACTCCAGCGCAGCCCGGATGAAGTGCTCCTTCGTCGTGCCGCGCGTAAGTCCGAATACGGCTCCACGCATATCGCTGTCCCAATAAGGAGTACCCATACCGACGAAAGCCGGGACGACATAAACCCCTTCCGCCGATTGTACCCGAGCTGCATAAGCCTCGCTGTCGGCAGTCGTCTTCAACATGCGCAGACCGTCCCGCAGCCATTGCATCGCAGACCCTGCTACGAAGACACTTCCTTCAAGCGCATATTCAATCTTGCCCCCGATGCCCCAAGCAATCGTCGTCAGCAGACCTTGGTCGGACCGAACAGCTTCCTCCCCTGTATTCATGAGCATGAAGCAGCCGGTTCCATATGTGTTCTTGGCCATTCCCCTCTCGAAGCAAGCTTGCCCGAACAGCGCTGCCTGCTGATCGCCAGCGATGCCGGCGATCGGTACTTCCGCGCCGAAGAAATGATGGTGTACCGTCTTGCTGTACACCTCCGATGACGACCGCACCTCAGGCAGCATCGAAGCGGGAATATCCAGAATGCCGAGCAGTTCCTCATCCCAGGCCAGCTCATGAATGTTGTAGAGGAGCGTCCTTGAGGCGTTGGAGTAATCGGTGACATGAGCCCGCCCTCCGCTCAGTTTCCAGACCAGCCAGGAGTCGATGGTGCCAAACAGCAAATCTCCGTTCTCCGCCTTCTCGCGCGCGCCTTCGACGTGGTCAAGCAGCCATTTGATCTTTGTACCGGAGAAATAAGCATCGATCAGCAGGCCTGTTTTGCTATGGAATCGTTCCTCATGCCCTTGGAGCTTCAACTGCTCGCAAATATCCTGCGTCTGTCTGGACTGCCATACGATGGCATGATGAATCGGGCGGCCCGTATGGCGATCCCACACGACGGTCGTTTCTCTCTGATTTGTAATGCCAATTGCCTCTATTTGCTTCGGGAGAATTTCCGCACGGGATAGTGAAGCAGCGATTACCCCGAGCACTGAAACCCAGATTTCGTTCGCGTCATGTTCGACCCAGCCTGGCTGAGGAAAATATTGCTGAATTTCTTGCTGCGCCGTGCTGACGATACGCCCCTGCCGATCGAAGACGATCGCCCGAGAGCTTGTCGTTCCCTGGTCAATCGCCAAAATGTAGGTTTGAGACACCCATTACTCCCCCTTCCGTTCGCCGGGATCGAAATGTTTCCACAAATCATAGTTCGATGTTGTCACAGCCGACGCCCCGGCGTGGATTGCTTGTTCGACGTCAGTTACAGTCCGAATCAGACCGCCCGCAAAAATCGGAATCTTCGTCCTCTCTGACACTTCCGAAATAATGTGCGGAATGATACCCGGCAGCACTTCAATGAAGTCCGGCTTCGTGCGCTCAAACATTGCGTAACTCTTCTCCAGAGCATTCGTATCGATCAAGAATAGCCGTTGAATCGCCAGCAGCCCGTTCTGCTTGGTCTTGGAGATTACCCCGGCCCGAGTGGAGAGGAGGCCCGCAGGCCTCACCACCTGGCATAGATACTCTGCTGCATACTCGTCGTTCTTCAAGCCTTCAATCAAATCCGCGTGCAGAAGCGGCTTTTTTCCGTGCGATTTCGCCAGGTCAACGATCGGCCGGATTTGACTGATGTGGGAGTCAAGAATCACGATATATTCGTAAGACAGCTTCATCAGTTTCTCCAGATCCTTCACTTTCCGGGCAGCGGGCAAAATGCGTTGGTTATTAAAGTTCATATCAGCCCTCCCTGTCATTTGCCTGTATAGGAGTGTAAAAAAGGAGTGTAAAAAAACAAAAAAGGAAAATGAACGAACGATCCTGCAAGGACCTGATTCGCGTGTTCTCCTTTTCTCCGCACCCCTATTAACTTGTATTTGATTATAAACCAAATGAAGAGGAGTGTCCAGAAAAAGGGTCCTTCGGCAGCAACAGACATGCTGCCGAAGGATTAATCAACCTTAAACCAGATTCCAGAACAGGACAGTGTTCGCGGCAGTAATCATCGTAAACAAGATCGTGTTCAGGAAGGAAGCCAACCAGACATTATTGGTTTTCTCGAACACTTTGCGTGCATAGATGGCTGCAACAACGAGAACGGGAACAAGTGCAAAGAGCAAGATGCCGTTCAAGGCTTGCCCCGGGTAGAGTGCCACACCCGTCAGGAAGTTCTTCCCGTATTGAACAGCGATCCACAGCACAAGACCGCCTACATTCAGAATGCTAGCCAGCAAGTTGCCCCACTTGCGTCCGCGCGTATTGGCATTCAGCGCCACCACGCTGACGAAATAGTAGAACAGGAAGAACGGCATATATTTCAGTGCGGTTATCACATGCTCAATCTGGAACGTGCGGACAGCCAGCACCCACAGGCGGAAGTCAGTGCCGAAGACAGCTTGCAGGGCAAACAGGATTGCATAGCCGATTACGATCGCAACAACAGCTGTACACAGGCTGGCAACTATCGTCACGGGATTCAGGCTAATTCCGTACTGGCCAAACGAGCTTCCCGCGCCTTTATTCAGGAAATAATGGAAAGCCAGCGCAACGAAGGCCATAATCAGCGCAACCGAGAATGCCCAATAAGCGATCTGGTTCGTTGTTGGTTCATTGAAGTAAGAACCAAGCTTCAGAATTTGTTGAGCATTATTAAATACGAGCCACATGATAAAGGAGACGACCGCCAGCAGCATGCTTCCCGTACCGATGTGTTTCCTCTTCGTCACAAATCCTGCGATTGCTCCAACAACGCCAAGCGACAGCAGCACGATGGCGATGACGCCAAGCGTTTGCAGGCCACCCTCTTGTTTATCCATTAGTGTCGGGAACAAGATAGCCGGAATGAGCGCACTAAAGGCAAATGCAATGACGTACAGTCCTTTGTGAAGTCCAGTGCCTGGCGTCTTTATCGGGGCGACTGCTGTCGTTACTGATCTGCTCAGGAACGGTACTTTAAGCAACAGGCTGATTAATGGTACGAACAGCAAGAAGAATCCGACAAGCGCCACACCATTGAAAACTTCCTTGAGCCACCAAATTTGATTGCCTGCCCCAAGCTCTGTCTGGTCAGGCGAGGCAACGTTCTGGAACGCATGGGTGTAAAAATCGATCAAATCCGCGGTAACTGTCGGTGAGAAGTGATTCCACGGATGTGTCTGATTAGGCGTGAAGATGATGCGCTCGCCTGTCTCTGAAGCACGAGCCTTTTGCTCTTTCACCAGCACGTCGCCTGACTGGACGGTATAGAACTGGCCGGCCACACCCTGTTGATCGGCAGGCAAACCGAGAAACGCTTTGCCTGATGCAGTCGCCACAAAGTCTTTGCGTGTGACCGTGCCCTTTACTTCCAACTCCGCCGCAGATTTCTCAGCATCGGACTTGTTGAAGAAGAATTCATCGTATTTTCCGGCGATTACCCCGACCGTACGGCTTCCGTAAGCAGCCTGGAGCTGATCCTGGGGCGCCACTGCGGCTGCATAGGAGAAATCCGCGCCTACTGCAATGCCGGCATAAATCATTCTGTGCCCTGTCTGCAAGGCATTCATTTCGTCAAAATACATGGCGAGCAGTGAAGAAAAACCACCCATAGAATGACCGCTCACCGCGACATATGCGTTGCCATTGGCATCCTTTTTGGTGAAAGGCTGCTCGTAAATATATTTGGCCGCGTCAAATTGGGAATGAATCCAGAACGTAGAAAACATCTGTTTTACCGGGATATCGGCTGACCACCTCGAGTCCCCGTGATCATATTGGTCGAGCGCCAGCACGATATAGCCCCGTCTGGACATTTCAATGGCAGGCGCATCCTGCATCTCTTTCGAATTCAAATAGCCGTGCGTCGTAATAATCACTGGTCTCGGATTGTCTGCACCTGCCCCCTTAGGCATATACAGCAGTCCGGTCAGCTTTCCGTGTTCGGCCTCAAAAGAGATTTTTTTTACATTGACTGCGTAAAACGACGTGTGGAACAACCCTGCAAAAAAGCTGGCGACAATCATAATCGCCAATGAGATGGCCAGCAGCCCCTGCGGTTTTCTCCAGAATGACCGTGATTTTGTCATATACTAAACCCCTTTTGTTTAAATTAGCGGTTGGCAGCGCTATCATTTCACTGATGAAAAGAAAGAAACCACAACTCCATTAATCACGCTAAAAGCGAAATTATGTGTTGTGGTTTCTCCAGATCTCCAACCGGCTATTAATTTGAGACCATTATACCACGTAAAATCAGGGTTGAATAGGTCTTGCGACAAATTCGCGCGACTGGAAAAAGAAGGCTGTTCTCAACCGATTCAGTCTATTTTTAGCAACTTTGCGTTGATCGCAACGATTACCGTGCTTAAAGACATTAGAACAGCGCCAACGGCCGGACTCAAAATTATGCCGAAGGCATACAGCGCACCCGCTGCAAGCGGAATGGCAACAATATTATATCCGGCTGCCCACCACAAGTTTTGCACCATTTTACGATAGGTAGCCCTTGATAATTGAATAATATTCAGCACATCCTTGGGGTCGCTCTTCACTAGCACAATATCTGCAGTTTCAATCGCAACATCTGTTCCTGCGCCAACTGCAATACCGAGATCGGCCTTTGCCAACGCTGGAGCATCGTTTACTCCATCACCCGTCATCGCCGTACGCAGCCCTTCTTTTAGTTGGACATGTTCGATTTTTTCCGATTTTTCATGGGGCAGGACTTCTGCGAAAATCTCTGCCAAACCAAGTTGTTTCCCAACATATTGGGCCACCTTCTTATTATCGCCTGTCAACATAATCGATTTGATGCCTAGTGCCTTCAATTCATTTACGGCCTCTTTTGCTGTATCGCGAACAATATCCGCAAGCGCGATCATCCCCGCGAGCTGTCCATCAATCAAGGTAAAGACAACGGTTTTCCCTTCATCCGACCATGTATTGAAGCTATCAAGATGATAACTTAGCTTCTGCTCATTCACATATCCCGGGCTAACAACCATAACCTCTTTGCCTTCAACGGTTCCGCGCAGACCTTTTCCTGTCATGGACTCAAAGTCAACTACCTTCTTCAAAGGTATTCCCTCATCCTTCACTTTCGACACAATCCCTTGTGCCAGCGGATGTTGGGATAATACTTCAACAGCGGCAGCATAACTTAGGACTTCTTCCTCTGTATATGAAGCTTCAGCGTAAACATTGGTTACCCCGAACTCCCCTTTCGTTAAGGTACCTGTTTTATCGAAGACAATGGCTTCAATATTACGCGCTCCTTCAAATGCTGTTCGGTTGCGGATCAACAAACCTTTCTTCGCAGCGATTGAAGTGGACACCGCTATAACAAGCGGTATTGCCAAACCAAGAGCATGTGGACAAGCGATAATCAGCACGGTTACTGCTCTTTCAATAGCAAATGAAACGGGATAGCCAAGTGATATCCAAACTATAAACGTTATTAATCCTGCAGCTAAGGCACCATAAAACAGCCATTTTGCCGTATTGTTGGCCAAATCTTGCGCTTTCGACTTGGATGCCTGAGCTTCGCGTACCAGATTAATGACTTGTGAAAGGTAGGTATTCTTGCCGGTTTTCTTCACCAGGATCGTTAAAGATCCTTCACCATTAATCGATCCTCCAATTGCCGGATCACCTTTCCCTTTTTCAACAGGAACCGATTCACCAGTCAGCATCGATTCATCAATCGTCGATTTCCCCTCGATTATTTCGCCATCAATGGGAATTTTCTCGCCAGGCTTTACTAATACTTTTTGCCCCTGCTGTAATTCTGCCACACCGATTTCTTGAATATTGCCATTGTCGTCGATTAGATGGGCTATTGATGGCATTAGCTTTGCCAGCTCCTCAAGAGCTTTCGAGGCCCCCATCACAGAGCGCATTTCAATCCAATGTCCAAGAAGCATAATGACAACTAATGTCGCAAGCTCCCAGAAAAAATCATTTTCTGTTAACCCAATTGTTGAACCGGAACTATATAAATAAGCGACAACGATTGCCAGCGATATCAGCGTCATCATGCCAGGCAACTTCTCTTTTAGTTCATCTACGGCGCCCTTTAGAAACGGCCAGCCTCCATAGAAAAAGACAAATGATGACAAAGCAAATAATATCCACATATCCCCGCTGAATCGCCAGTCTACATTTAAAAACATCTGAATCATAGGTGAAAGTAATAGTATCGGAATGGTAACCACTAACGAGATATAAAACCGCTTTTTAAAATCATCTACCATGTGGGCGTGGTGATTATGATGACCGCCATCCCCATGTCCTTGATGGTCTTCATGATGAACCTGTTCATGGTGCTGATGAGCAGCATGATGGTCCTGATGCTCCTTGTGGTTGTCGCCATGATCTTGATGGTGTTGATCGTGTTGATCGTGTTGATGGTGTTCATGACTGTGATTATGACCGCCGTGATCGTGATGTGCAGCGTGATGGTCGCTATCCCCGTGATGATTCTGTTTTTTATTCATCTTCCTCAAACCTCCAATCTACATCAATTTTTCCCATTTTATTAGCTGAAATACATCATGTTAAAAATGTAATTTTTTTACTCTTCCTTCTAATTAGTACTATACTCCCCTTATGTATATTATTCAAGAGGTATTTGCAGTTTTTTAATGGATGGGAGTTTAATTTATTTAACCAGACTTCTTCTTGTTTAAAACGATGGAAAGGACAACCCCCGCTGCCATCATCACTACATACACGACTTGTTGTCCGGATAAGCCTAGTAGAAAAATCGTTTTAGCCTTGAACAACGAAACCAGCATCATACCCAGTCCAAAATAAGTCAAAAACAAAATAAATATATCCCCTGAACCGACCTTTGATTGTTGCCTCCATATGTAAATGAACAAAGGCACCGTAACAAGCACGATATAAACATTAATCGGATGATATTTAAACTGAGGATTTTCAATCGAAATTCCCCAAGGCAACGAAGTAGCCAAACCATACTGCCATCTAATCAAGCTATATACGAGAACCGAAATTACGAGTCCAATGGCCAGCAGATCAAGAACAAATACAACTGGAACTTTCATTCGCCGCATACTTTTGAACATGTATAGTACAGCAACTGTAACTCCAACCCATAAACCAATGGGAGAGCCAGCCATTGTGATTAACCGGTATGGGTCATTCCACAAAATAGATGGTGAAAATAATAAGGGGCTGAACTTCCAAACGAGCAGCACGATCATGAAGCTGTTGACTAGCTTATCGAGGATAGAACGATCGGCAAAATGGGAGCTTTTGATAAGTCTCTGCATTGCAAAATAGCCAGCTACTGCCGAAATCCCCCATAGGAGCCAGTCAGCTTTAATTATAAAGGGTCCAAATTGCAATATATCCGGCATACTCTTCCCCCCTACTTAATAAGCCTTTTAATTTTTCGTTCCATATCTTGGGGATCGACAGCTCCAATCACCTGATCCGTAATGATGCCTTTTCCATTTACAAAAAAGGTTGTCGGGATCGGCTTGACCTGATATCGCTGAGTCACTGATCCATCCAGGTCCAATAAAACAGGGAACGAAAAGCCGTATTCTGCCACGAATGCTTTTGCCTCATCCAGACTATCCACAGCTGTAATGTTTACGGCATAAATCTCAATTTGTTTACTATATTTTTCATACGTCCTTACTAAATCAGGCGCCTCAGTCTTGCAAGGGCCGCACCATGATGCCCAAAAGTTAATGATGACGGGCTTGCCATTCAAACTTTCAAAGGAGTATGTCTTCCCATCTAACCCATTTAGCGAAATCTGCGGGGCTTTATATCCTTCTTTCGGCAATTCTTCCTTATTGCCAGTTGGTGTTGACGATTGAAAAACAGCCAGTACGGTGAGTACAGCAATAGCCACGATAATAATCCATTGTTTTTTAATCTTTCTCCCCTCTTTCATAAGCCGATAATTTGAGAAAACCTGTTCAAAATCCCGTAAATCCTCCGTAGAGTTGAATCAATACAATCGTTATTTTGGTCATTTGATCCGTATACAGAAGTATTCCGGTTAATACCATTAAAGCTCCGCCAACCTTCATCAAAATACCGGAGTATTTGAGTATAAATTTTAACCGTCCGATAAAGAAGGCCATTACGAAAAACGGGATAGCAAAACCAATTGTGTAGGCAATGGTATAAATAAAGGCTTGATTTGGATTGGCCACGCCAAGCAAAATTACCGCCGATAAAATGGGACCGACGCATGGTGTCCACCCCGCGGCATAGGTGATCCCAACCAGTACGGAACCCAAATAACCAGTTGGCTTGTTGTTGAAGGTTATTCTTGTGTCTTTCATTAAAAACTTGGGCGTAAATATTCCCAGCATAATAAGCCCCATCACAGCGACCATCAGGCCTCCCAGCTTTCGAATCAGTTCTTGGTAATCCACAAATAAATTTCCTATGAAACTCACTGAAATACCAAGGGTAATAAAAATAATCGAGAAACCGATCATAAAAAATACCGTATGCAGCATGGCTTGACGATGAAGCAGTCCTTTTCCTTCTTGCAGATCTTTGACAGATACGCCTGTAATATAGGATAAATACGAAGGATATAAAGGTAGACAACAGGGTGAAATAAATGACAAGAGGCCTGCCCCCAATACAAGCCAAATACTTAAATCTGCCGCGTTCATTAAATGGTTTCCTCACTTTATTCACTACTAATCGTAGTGTTATTTTTCAAAAAAAGCAGGCTTACGAACACCCACCTAAAATTATACTACTCATGAGAACGATAAGCGATACGACTATTAACAACGGTTTAAAGTTTGACTTCGGGATATGAACCCGCTTTGTCGGTTCAAGCACCTGCATAATACGGTAATTGATTGCATGTTCTGCAAAGTAGACGGCTGTAGTGGATTGCTGCATTTGGCCCGCGTTTGAAAACTTCAGCAAAACATTGCCTAAATAATATTCCGTCCCCATTTGTCTAATGGCGAAACTGTCGGCAAGCAATTCTTTCAATGTCTTAAAATCGCGCATCGCTGCCTTCGCCGCTGGTATGTAACCCATCCCATCAAGAATTAAGGTCAGCAAAAATAATTGTAGAGGGTCACGTTGTTGGCAATGGTACCATTCATGAAACAAAACGGCCTCAACTTCATGATTAGAAAACATACTCAAGGTCCCGGTAGAAACAACAATTCGCGGACGAACAAGGCCTAATGTCAGAGCTATAAATTTCTCGTCTTTGACGACAATGAACTCTGTTCCCCATTTACGGTATTTGGAGTTTAGTTGCTTGGTTAATTTAACATGCTTCTGGCCAGCAAAAACTTTAAGCCATTTTCTTGTCAGACAGATTTGATTATAGACGCGCCAAATGATTTTGCCGACTGTATATAAAATGACCAAGTTAAACAAAATCTTTATGAAATTGTGAGCCGCAGGTTCATCCGTTAGTATGCTTGCGCAATATTGAAAAAAGCTCCACTGAAAACGAACATCCCAAATTTGATGCACTATAAATAAACCCATCTGCCCTGAAATCACAGCTCCAGCAACTAGCAAGGAACTAAAAATAAGGTTTGCCCGAAGTGCAGGATTCATGGATCTACCCTGTCTTTCAGATGATTTAATTTATCAGATAATTTACGAATCAACTCAGCATCGGCATCTTCCAAAGCATCAATCATGTGACCCACAACAAGATCACCAAACTCATGAATGAGGCCAAGTGTAACTGCCTTTGTTTGTGCATGTAGAAATTGCTCTTTGGTTTGTACAGGAGTAAAAATCGTTTTTTTAGCCCTGCCCTTGCCGCTTGTATTTTTATTTAAATGTCCTTTTTCCAATAGTCGATTCATGACTGTCATCACAGCATTAAATGAAATTGGACTTTCTTTATTTAAGGCTGACTGCACATCTTTAATGCTCATACCTTCAGACAACCATAATATATTCATAATCCTGGCTTCGAGCGGACCGAAAAATCGGTTCAGACCTTCTTCATTTACATTCATTTTTTTCACGTTTGTCATTATCTGCACCCCACACACTACAAATTGTAGTATGTTTTTATGGATAACGTCAAGGTTCTGGAGAAGCGGAATACCGTACCGACCATGGATAGTAAAATAGGACGTCCAAAGTCATCACATCGATGACTTTGGACGTCCCTTCTTTAATTTGTAAAACAAGTATACAAGTAAAAACCAAAGTCCGTCGGCGTACCCGGGTGCCCAATCTGTCTGAGCATCGCAGTCACATTTCCGCGGTGGTACGTCCCGTGATTGACAAGATGCTGAATAAAATCAATGTAGCGGGCTTTAAACGTCCCGGACGGGCACAATGCTTCAATACCCTCATGCTTCGTAATAAACGTTCTGAATCGCTCACTCAACTCATCCATCATTTGACCAAGCTCTTCTATACGTTTCCCTTCGGTCGCAGCCACTAATTGATCCGTCGTTTCCTTTAGTTCCTGAAAATATTCGGCCGACATGTCCGTGACACCGCCACTCGACAAGAACGCAAGCCAATTGCAATCGATCACATAGATGTGTGTCATTGCATCGTATATCGTAGGGAATACGCTGGTGATTTCCTTTTGATATACCTCCTGGGACAATTCTTGCAAGTGCGCGCACACTTTCTTGTTAGCCCAGACATGATAATCATACTGCTGAAGTGCGTAATGTTTCACTGACTTTCCCCTCTCAATGGGGAATCGCGCAGTTCAAGGGCAATTATGCGCTTAGCCCCTGGTGAGTTTGCCCGTAAATATGATTTGTTTTCATGTCAAACGCCTCCCGTTCTTGATCTAAAGCTTATTCTATCATAGGGAGAATGGAAAATCACCGTTCAAATGTAATAAATTCGTAGCCTGGGTGTCACCGCTTGGGACAGCCCCAGGCGCCAGCTGCTCCGACAATTGCTGCACCGGCGCAAGGAAGCCAAATCAACACACCCAAACCACGGATCACCGGAACTGCAGAACCGAATTCCACAGTAACCGTCAGCCTTAACGGCATCGAACATAGGGTAACGGCGAACAATTCGGAGGCATGGAGCTACATACCGGAGCAAAGTCTAGTTTCCGCTTCTTCGCTGAAAGTCCGCGCCACCGATCAGGCAGGTAATGTCGCTCCTTAGTCAACCAACCGCGCTGAGGTCGTTGATCGCACCATCAGCGCTTCTCTGGTGAAGAAGTTCTCTGGCGACCGCGATTCCGACGAGCGAGGCGGAGAAAGCCGCTTTGCTTTCCTGGCAAATCTCGCCGTATACATTGAGCACTCTGACGGCACCAAGGAACTGAAACGCGGCAAGGTGCTGAACGATTATTGAACAACCCCGGCGTTTACTCATTATGAATCAAGCTTTCTCAACAATATCTAGACCCTTAATGCGCCGCGGAAACCCCTTGCAGCATAGTAAGATTCAGCCCCATTGTGGTACACGAAGACTGTGTCGTAGCGACGGTCGCAAAAGATAGCCCCGCCGAGTTTTCGAATACTGGCGGGTGTTTGCACCCAGCTCGAAGTTTTCAAATCGAAATATCCAAATTTCTGCAGCTTCCTGTATTGCTCTTCTATTAAAATCTCGATGCCCATGGCAGCTGCCATTTCCAACGCATTATTTTGTGGTTTATGTTCCTTCCTTGACTCCAGCGCTTCGCGGTCGTAACACACGCTTCTGCGTCCTTTAGGACTTTCCGCTGAACAATCGTAAAAAACATATTCGCCCGTTGTAGCATCATGCTCAATAATATCCGGCTCGCCGCCAGTCCTCTCCATTTCATAGAGCGACCACAGTTTCCCAGGGTGAGCTTCGAGCTTTGCTTGTACGTCAGCCCATTCAACACCTTGATGACGGTTTATGTTTTTCTCAAACCGGGTTTTCAATGTTTGGAGCAGTCCTTCGGCCAGCTCCAGTGATAATTCCTGTATATGGTTTGTCATTTCAATTTCTCCCTTCAAATAGACTGCTACGACCGATCATTCGCTCAAATACACGTTTTATCAAAGCGATGCCTTCTTCCAACTGCTCTTCCGACACTCTCGAAAAGGCAAGACGAAAACATTTCTTGCCGGGGTGCATGACATTGCCCGGCATAATCAGCACGCCGGCGACTGCACATTGGTGCTGGAAGTCTGACAAGTCGATGGGCTGACGGAACGTACACCAGACGTAAAAGCCGCCCACAGGTTTTTGCCACACAACATAGGGGGAAAGATGGAGTTCCAGCAGCTTCAGCATTAAAGATTGACGCTTGTTCAATACTTCTTGCAAGCAGTCCAGACGAGACTCAAGCACATCCTCCTCCAACAGCATTTGTGTAAATCCCTGCAAAATCGAGCTGCTTCCGTTATCGATTTCGCGACGATGGTAGGATAACCGCTCGATCACCTGCGGCGCGGCGATCAACCAGCCTGACCGCAAGGCAGGGGACAATATTTTGGACACTGTCCCAATATACAAAACCAACTCGCTATTGGGATACAACGCTTTCAGTGACAGCGGAGCCTGCCCCAGCGACGGAGGATACAGCAAACTATAGGGGTCGTCCTCCACGATGAGGATGCGGCGCGCCGCGCAAATATCATACAATTGGTGTCTGCGCTCCACACTAAGAACAGTACCTGTAGGGTTTTGCAAGGTTGGATTTACAATGACCATTTTAATTTTATGACGAGTGTACAAGTGCTCTACATGCTCTGGAATAAGCCCTTCCTCATCTACAGGAATCGAAAATACCCGCAAGCCGGCAGAAATATACAGATTTTGCGCATGAGCAAACGACGGGCTTTCAATTGCAATCGCATCTCCCGAACGAAGCAGACAATTCACAAGCAAATACAAGGCTTGTTGAGCCCCTGCCGTAAGCAGGATTTGATCCGGTGTTGCAGTAATAGAATGCCTTCTTTGCAAATGGCTCGCCAGGTTCACTCGATACTTCATATCCTGCATCGGGCCGATATATCCGATAGTCGACCATTCTTCCAGTTTGTGAACATCCTGAAGCAAACGGGTCACCTCCAGCAAGTCTCCGGAAAGCTCGCCCAATGCAAGATTAATCGTATCTGGCCTCGACGCCTCTGTGAATAGATTTTTCCTTATATTCATTAACGGGTTATCGGATTTCTTATTCCAAAATTGCTCCCAGTTAACAGAATAGGTAAGTTGCCTCTGATTAGGAACTCCCACGACCCTTGTTCCACTTCCCTGCAGCTTCGTTACAAATCCGGAGGTCACCAATTCCTGATATGCTGCAGCTATTGTGCTGCGATTCACTCCGAGCCGACCTGCCAGTTTGCGCTCCGGCGGCAACATCTCATTGGGCTGCAATTCAACATTCTTAATTTTCTCCGCAATTTGTCTGGATATTTGTCGAAACAACGGCTCCTTGCTGGCAGCATGCAGTATGATCTCCATGCTTCTCCCCCTTTCGCTACATTACTGCACTCATTATACGTAAAATGGATGGTCTATGCCAAATGAATTGGCTGTTTACCAGCATTGAAGTTACAACTATAATCAAATTTGTTGATATTGATAATCATGATCAAATAAAAGAAAGGTGATGTTTGTCACGACAAAATAAAGATTAGGACGAGGCAAACATCACCTCTCCCGTTTTCCTTTTCAACACGATTACTAAACATTTAGGAGAAGATGCAGAGTGAAAAACATACTGAAATCGGCAGTGCTGGCTGTGCTTATGCTTGCCCTGCTTGCCGCATGTGGAACGACATCCAATGATCCCGCTGCAAATGGAACAAATAGCGTTTCCAATGAAACTGGTAATGAAACTGCTAATGAAACCAAGACGATTACGATCAGCCATGCCCTTGGCGATACTGAAATTACTGGCATTCCAAAACGTATTGTTGCCCTTGACTTCCGTTACGTTGAAGAGCTTACTGCACTCGGTATTACACCCGTCGGAGTTGGCGATTTCACTGGTTACGAAAATTTTGTAGGACATGATATGGAGTTGCTTAAGGCCAATGCAATCGATGTGGGCAAACGCAGCGAGCCTAACCTGGAGCTTATCGTACAGCTAAAACCGGATTTAATTATTGGGAACTCTTCATTTATGGGCGAAAACTACAAATTGTTAAACGATATTGCTCCAACGCTTGCCTTCGAGCCTTACCCTGACGCAGGCTTGGACCAATATGAAGAGATGGAGCAAACATTTCTGAAGGTTGCCTCCGCAGTTGACAAGCAAGCTGAAGCGGAACAAGTATTAGCCGATCTTAATGGACACTATGAGGAATTAAAGCAAACTCTAGCTGAACACGGCAAGGGCGGCGCACCCTTCGTGCTGGGCTTGCTCAGGAACAACAATGATGCGGCCTCTGTAAGACTTTATGCAAGAAATGCACAAGCTTCCGGCATTCTGCAAAAGCTTGGATTAAATCTTGTCTTCCACTCCGAAGAAGCTGCAGCGTTCGGAACTGCGGACTCGACTGTAGAGGCATTGGCTGCTTATCAGGATGCGAATTTTCTCTACATGTTAAATCCGGGACAAGAAACTGTAGTTACAGATTTGTTTAAAAATAATCCGGTATGGAGCAGCCTGAAGTTTGTTCAAGAAGGCCGCGCTTATCCGATGGAGAAATACGTATGGCAATTTGGCGGTCCGCAAACTGCAAGAGAATTCGCCGATTTGGCAGTCAAAGCTATCATTTCATGAATAAAGAGATTCGCTATTTGATAATGGGCGTCATTTTGCTGCCCATTATCATGCTTCTCAATGTAATCCTGGGCCAAGCGGACATACCCTTTGTGCAGCTTTTGAACCAACTCGTTCATAATCCGCATTCAACCGAAGCACAAATCTTTTATACCTTCCGCATGCCCAGGACAGTGCTGGGCGTATTGGCTGGCGCCTCGCTTGCTGTAGTCGGTTTGCTGTTGCAAACTACGCTTCGCAACTCTCTGGTATCAGCCAGTACGCTCGGCATTAATGCCGGCGCCTTCTTTGTTGCAACGGCAGCAACTGTCTTTTTGCCGGTATGGATGAGCGGTTATCCGGTTCTGCTTTCTTTTCTGGGCGGACTATTGGCAATAGGGCTTGTCTATATGATTGCGGGTCGGGCTGCGAATTCACCACTCCGAATGGCGCTTTCCGGCATGATCGTGACCATGCTGCTCGGCTCCTTGACGAACGCTATTCAGATTATGTTCGAGAATGAAACCAGACAGCTTCTCATTTGGGGCAACGGTACTTTAGTGCAAAACGACTGGAAAAATGTGCTGTTTATTTCTCCGTGGATTGTGCTATGTCTATCGCTTGCCTTCATTGCGCATAAGCAACTGGATGTCATTCGTTTAGGCGAAGAAATGTCAGGAGCGTTGGGGCAACGTGTCGGTGTCATCAAGTTGTCTATTATCTTATTATGCATATTTATTGCAGCTACTATAGTGAGTGTGACGGGCCCCATCGGGTTTGTCGGATTAGTCGCTCCGCATTTAATCAAAATGGCGGGCTTCCGCAAACATATCACCATGCTGCCGGCTACAGCTTTGTGCGGGGCGTTGCTGCTCTTGCTTGCCGATACTTTAACCTATCGACCGGGCACAATTACGAACCAAGTTCCAGTAGGCGCTGTTATGGCGCTAATTGGCGCGCCATGGCTGCTCTTCATGGCTCACAGACTGGCCAAGAAGCACCAGTTGGGAAGCGGACTGCAACATATTCATTTGAGATCCTTGCTTCCTCAACAAAAATTGACCGTTCCACTGCTCGTTGCCTTTTTAACGGTGGTACTGGCGGTTGTGTTTGTGGCAGGCATATTCGTATCAAGCGCTTCTTCAATCACATTGAAAGATGTGCTTGCGGTGCTTATCGGTCAAGGCGATAAGGATGCAAACAAGATCGTTTTAACCTTCCGCATGCCAAGAATGGTCGCAGCTGCTATAGCCGGCGCCATGCTTGCAGCTGCAGGTTTGCTCGTACAGGGCAGCGTACGCAACCCTTTAGCAGACCCGTCGATTATCGGTGTCACTTCCGGCGCAGGCGCGGGAGTGCTTGCTTTAATCTGGCTTGACCCTTCAGCAACCGCCATTCAATATTCGCTCGCTGCATTGATTGGAGCTTTGATCGCAAGCGCACTTGTGCTTTTGGTTACGTGGAAAGGGAAATTCCAGCCTGGATATTTTATTATGGCAGGCATTGCGATTTCTGCTGCCTTTTCGGCGCTCATTCAAATCTTAATTTTACAAACGCCATTTAGTGTGTCAGCGCAAATTTGGCTTAGTGGCAGTACTTACGCCATCAAGTGGGTTCATGTTCATATTTTATTGTGGACCTTCGTTATAGTCATGCCGATCGCTTGGCTTTATGCCAAACGAATAGAACTGCTCGGCTTCGACGATCAGGCATCTGTCGGTTTGGGCCTGAAGCCTGTGCCAACACGTTTTATAGCTTTACTTATCGGCGTCATTTTATCAGCTGTTACCGTATCTCAGGTTGGAACGATCGGCTTTATCGGATTGCTTGCGCCACATGCCGCACATATGCTAGGCGGTCATTCCTTCCGCGGCAAGTTGATATTGTCCCTTCTGATCGGCGCAATTATTTTATCTCTATCTGACATCATAGGACGAGTTATCCTTTTGCCTAATCAAATACCTTCAGGAACTATTGTCGCTATCGTCGGAGCGCCATATCTATTTTATCTGATTGCCATCAGTAGAAGGAAAAGTTGATTCATACAACGGTCATGGAGGAAATTATGGAAAGGTTCCATCACTCAATTCATCTAAGCATAGGTCTGACCTGTCATACGTCCGGCTTAAGTTTACCGTTTGTTGGGCAATGGTCTACTGAGAGATACCGGCTCGACTATTACAAACAAGCTGTGCAGTGGGCTGAGTTAGGCTGCATGGATGCCGTCCTGCTGGACGGTGCGCTACTGCCATCTCACTTGCAGGAAACCAAAGGCGTAGACCCAGTCACACTTGCCGCCGCGTTAACTCCGACAAGTAAGCATATTGGTCTTATTCCCACTCTGGCGACTGCCCATTATGAGCCATATTTTATTGCAAGGGGACTGGCCTCCCTTGATCATATAAGCAAAGGCCGAAGCGGATGGCTGCTGCACACTCCTTCCTTACAGGCGGAAGTCGAACGAAGCGGAGAGTTGCTGTCGGTAACCCGCAAGCTGTGGGACAGTTGGAAGGATGGCGCCGTCATTATAGATAAGGAGGCTGGTATTTACGCCAGACCCGAATTGGTTCAACCGATCAACCATCACGGGACTTATTTTCAGGTCAAGGGTCCGCTTAATGTCAATCGTCCCTTGCAAGGACATCCGGTCATCGCTTGCGGCATAGCAAGGGAAGAGGAATTCGATACTGCCATCAAGCACGCAGACTGGATCGTATTGCATGCAGCCGACGCTTCCATGCGACAGGCCCATTATACAAAGCTTAAGCAGCTTGCTGCCGCTAATGGCAGAGACCCGAACCAGTTGCGTATCAGTCAACTTATTCACATCGAAGAGATCAACAATAAGGCTTCAACTCACTCTATGAGCAATGTCTTCGACGGCCCTTTTATTGGAAATATGGATAACTTACTTCATGCTATGATTCATGCAATCGACACCAAGCAAGCGGATGGCTTCCATTTCGTGTTTGATCATTTGCATCAGCATCTTCCGTCATTGATCGAACAACTCATTCCCGAGCTTCAACAGCGCGGATTGTTTCGCCAAAGTTACAGCGGCCGAACTTTGCGTCAGCATTTAGGGCTTCAGCGTCCTGCTGCTATATTATAAAGAGGTGAACATCAATGACAACCGGAAACAAAATGCTCCATTTGAACGCCTGTTCATTAGGCCATGATTTCGGTTCTGTATGGCGTCTACCGTTTACTCAGCCAGAACGTAGTCGTGATTTAAACTATTTAATTGAACTTGTTCAATTAGCTGAAAAAGGAAAAATGGATGCGCTGTTTTCTGCGGATTTTTATTCGGTCAGAGATGATGTCGACAGTTCCCCTGCGCCAGAATCTGAGCCTCTGACCTTGTATAGCGCATTGGCAGCCGCAACATCGCATATCGGAATCGTCATGTCCGCCTCCACCACATATAACGATCCTTACCATCTGGCGAGTACCTTTGCCTCCATAGATCATCTGACAGAGGGTCGCACCGGCTGGAATATGGTCACAACGGCCGTGTCGAGTGTCGCGGGCAACTATAGTCGAAGCGAACATTTGGACCACGATTCCCGCTATGAGTTGGCGCGCAAAGTCGTGAATCAGGTGCGAGAAAGCTGGAACCGATGGGAGTACCCCTTGCCACAGAAGCATCCAGTAGCTGTGCAAGCGGGTTCATCCGAAGCGGGCAAGCAGTTCGCTGCCGAATACGCCGAAGTAATATTTGCAGCGCAGCCACTGCTTGCCTATGCGCAAAATTTTTATGCCGATGTGAAGACGCGCGTCAAACGCGTAGGCAGAAATCCGGATCATGTTCACATTTTACCGGGTCTTGTGCCTATTATCGCCGCTACACATAAGGAAGCTCTTGAATTGGAGCAGGAGTTGAACATCTATGCGAATCTGAAAAATAGTACCCAAGCCGTATCGCGGCTTATAGATGTCGATTTGACCAAGCTTGATCCGGATATTCCCATCCCCCATTCGATATTGCCGCAAACGAGTGAAGTAGAGGGAATGAGAAGCCGCAGCCAACTCGTGTTGGACATGATTCGCGATCAGAATTTAACCGTTCGTCAACTCGTATCCGCAGGCACACATCTGCGCATGGTCGGCAGTTGGAATGAGGTGGCGGATCAAATGACGACCTGGCTGGAGCAGCGAGGAGCAGACGGATTCAACGTCATGTTCCCGTATACGCCCGGGGGACTTGAGGATGTTGTGGAACACCTGATTCCCGAATTGCAAAACCGGGGGATCTACCGTGCGGATTACGAGGGAACGACGCTAAGAAGTCATTATCAACTTCCGTTGCCAAGTGACGCTGCGCTAAACAGATGAAGGATTAACGCATCAAACCCTATTCAAAGCACAACTTAAAAGGAGGGAGATTGTTGAAACCAATCTCGGTAGGCATTTTACTGTTCGATGATGCAGATACACTTGATTTCGTGGGACCGCTCGAAACATTCGCTCTCGTCCAAGTTCAGCAGGACGAGCACAACTTCGGTCCTGCTTTTCGAACGTTTACCTTTTCTCTGCAAGGAACAAGCATAAAAACAGCCCAAGGTGTTACTATCATTCCGGATTATAGCGAATCCCAGATTCCGCCTTGCGATATTCTCATCGTTCCAGGCGGCCCCGCAGCGAGACGAGCAACCGATCAGGACGACTTCGTGAAGTGGCTGCGTCATACAGGAGCTAATATCCCGACCGTGGCTGCCGTTTGCACCGGCGCCTTCCTGCTGGCTCATGCAGGCCTGCTTCACAACAAAAAAGCGACTACCCATTGGTTGAGCATAGATCAATTTCGCGCTCAATTCCCCGACACGGAGATTATTGAGCATGTGAAATTTGTTGACGAAGGCAATCTGATAACCTCTGGCGGCATTAGTTCCGGCATAAATATGGCACTCCATATTATTGAGCAACGATTCGGTAAAGAAGTTGCCACGCGCACCGCGCGCATCCTTGACCTGGATTTGTCTTGTGAATGGTAGCCGTGTTCTTCCTCTACGCTACAATATATCCTGTGCCTTTTTAAACCTCCGGACTGACTATCGCTTCATGATGATTGTTTAAATAGTATTGATCTCTTCGCCGCGGTATCGAGCCTTCGTTTAGAGACGGGATCAACGGTAAGGTTTGCCCTTGCAATGATAGGCTCACCATCCGGTAGACAGGTGAAATCATAAAAGCCTGTTTCTGTCTGCACTTGGAATTAACGATTCTGCAGGAAATAGATACGACAAATGACAATTCGCTTGTGCTAGACTGGACTGTTCGTTCACAGCGACCAAGGAATCCAGTACACATCCTGGCACAGAGACAACAAAACAAGCTGGCTCCGGTGGAATACCGTCGCCAGCTTGTTGATTGTTGACCAGGCTTTTTTCAATGTCTACTAAACATATGGGCTTGACTAATGCTCAAGAAGAGGCTTAATTAGCTTAAGCTCATTTATGAATCGAATCATCGAAGCGGCGGCAATCTACTAAAACCTTACTTGTTCTTGTACGCCAACATTTTCAGCAATACGGTTACAGCCTCGGCTCTTGTCGTTTTATCGCCCGGAGCAAATTGGTTCGCTCCTTTGCCTTCCATGATGCCAAGTTTCTTTAGCCCCCCTGCCGCGCCTTTCGCCCAAGTTGGAATGTCCTTGTCATCCGCGAAATCCGTTGCCTCAGTGGCAGATTGGTCCAGAGCCCGCGCTACCATTACAGCCATCTCCGAACGGGTGATTTCGGCATCCGGACGGAAGGTGCCGTCGGCATAACCGCTGATTATGCGGGCCTCAGAGGCGTAAGCTACCGCTTTCTGCGCCCAGGAAGCGATCTTGCCTTTGTCGGTAAACTTCAGTTCAGCCCCGTCCCCTTGCGGCTTCAACGCATTCATCAGCATAACCGCAAATTCCGCACGCGTTACAGTTCGGTTCGGCTTGAACGAGCCGTCCGGATAACCGCTGACGATAGCGGCACTTACCGCTTGCTTGATGTTCGCCTCCGCCCAGTGACCAGCAATATCACTGAAGTGGGTTGTCTCTTTAGTGTCCGTCTGCTGACCCACGCCAAATACCGCAAATTTCGTAAAGTGGTCAACTGTTACTGTAATCTTATTCCCGTTTACTTTGCCGCCGATTTCCACCCATTCCTTTTTCACTTCGTCATAGTAGAATACAGATGGCCTTTGACCGCTCTTCAAGCTTGCTGGATCGAAAGTGAAGGTTAGCGTTACCGGTTTCCTGAAGTTCTCTGGGAAGTTTTTCAATACCTCATATACTGCGCTAGCTAGAACATCTTTTTCCGTTACAAGCCCTTGCGTGTCCAACACTTTATAGATCGTTAATTCTAGTTCTTTGTCCGTTGCATTGGCTGGAATGGAGAGCATGATTTCATTTTCCAAACTAACCTCACCCGCTTTGCCTGCGGGAAGCGTAAGTTTGCCATTGTCTGAAATCACTTTGCTGTTGTCTGGTGGAGGTGTTGAACCTCCTCCTCCTCCGCCCGCATTAATTGCCGTCCACTTTGCATACAGCGTCGTATTTGACGTCACAACGTCGGCGCTAAAGTTCCACACCGTCGTGGCGCCAGCTTCTTTATACCAGCCGCCGAAGGTATAACCGCTTCTTGTCGGGGCTGTCGGGGCGCTAATCGTCGCTCCCGAAATTACGCCCGTCAGGTCCGAAACCAAGCTGCCTCCCTGCGAGTCGAAGGTTACCGTGTACGTCTCCGGGATTACCTCCGTCCATTTCGCATACAGCGTCGTATCTGCCGTTACCGTGTCGGTGCTAAAGTTCCACTCGGTTGTAGTGCCAGCTTCCTTATACCAGCCGCCGAAAGTATAACCTGCTTTCGTCGGGGCTGTCGGGGCACTTATCGTCGCTCCCGAGATTACGCCCGTCAGGTCCGAAACCAAACTGCCTCCCTGCGAGTCAAAGGTTACCGTGTACGTCTCCGGGATTACCTCCGTCCATTTCGCATACAGTGTCACATTCGACGTTCCTATCGCAAAGGTTGCATTCGCCGCGTAGCTCGTTCCTTGGCCATCTGCTTGCGTATTCCATCCTTCGAACGTGTAGCCCGGCTTCGTCAGATTGCCTGTGTTGCCCTGTACAGTGACCGTCGCCCCCTGCTCGTACCTATTGTTGTCGCTCGGCACGCTACCGGAAGTAGCTCCGTTGCTGTTATACGTTACTGTATACGTCGGAATTGCTGTCCACTTCGCATACAGCGTCCTATCTGCCGTCACCGTGTCGGTGCTAAAGTTCCACTCCATTGTGGCGCCAGCTTCCTTATACCAGCCGTGGAAGGTATAACCTGCTTTCGTTGGGGCTGTCGGGGCGCTTATCGTCGCTCCCGAAGTTACGCCCGTCAAGCTCGAAACCAAACTGCCTCCCTGCGAGTCAAAGGTTACCGTGTACGTCTCCGGGATTACCTCCGTCCATTTCGCATACAGTGTCACATTCGACGTTCCTATCGCAAAGGTTGCATTCGCCGCGTAGCTCGTTCCTTGGCCATCTGCTTGCGTATTCCATCCTTCGAACGTGTAGCCCGGCTTCGTCAGATTGCCTGTGTTGCCCAGTACAGTAACTGTTGCTCCTTGTTCATATGCATTGCCGTCGCTCGGTACGCTACCGGAAGTAGCTCCGTTGCTGTTATACGTTACCGTGTACGTCGGAATCGCCGTCCACTGCGCGTACAACGTCACATTCGACAATCCTATGGTAAAGGTCGCATTCGCTGCGTAGTTCGTTCCTTCACCATCCGCTTGCGTATTCCATCCTGTGAACGTGTAGCCCGGTTTCGTCAGATTGCCTGTGTTGCCCTGTACGGTGACTGTTGCTCCTTGTTCATATGCATTGCCGTCGTTCGGCACGCTGCCGGAAGTAGCTCCGTTACTGTTATACGTTACTGTGTACGTCGGAATTGCTGTCCACTTCGCGTACAACGTCACATTCGACGATCCTATGGTAAAGGTCGCATTCGCTGCGTAGTTCGTTCCTTGACCATCCGCTTGCGTATTCCATCCTGTGAACGTATAGCCCGGTTTCGTCAGATTGCCTGTGTTGCCCTGTACGGTGACTGTCGCTCCTTGTTCATATGCATTGCCGTCGTTCGGCACGCTGCCGGAAGTAGCTCCGTTACTGTTATACGTTACTGTGTACGTCGGAATTGCTGTCCACTTCGCGTACAGCGTCGTATCTGCCGTCACCGTGTCGGTGCTAAAGTTCCACGCAGTCGTAGCGCCAGCTTCTTTATACCAGCCGCCGAAAGTATACCCTGCTTTCGTCGGGGCTGTCGGGGCGCTTATCGTCGCTCCCGAAGTTACGTCCGTCAGGTTCGAGACCAAGCTGCCTCCCTGCGAGTCAAAGGTTACCGTGTACGTCGGAATTGCTATCCACTTCGCGTACAGCGTCGTATCTGCCGTTACCGTGTCGGTGCTAAAGTTCCACGCGGTCGTAGCGCGAGCTTCTTTATACCAGCCGCCGAAAGTATACCCTGCTTTCGTCGGGGCTGTCGGGGCGCTTATCGTCGCTCCCGAAGTTACGTCCGTCAGGTTCGAAACCAAGCTGCCTCCCTGCGAGTCAAAGGTTACCGTATACGTTGGAATTTCCGTCCACTTGGCGTACAACGTCACATTCGCTGCGCCTATGGCAAAGGTTGCATTCGGTGCGTAGTTCGTTCCTTCACCATCCGCTTGTGTATTCCATCCTTCGAACGTATAACCCAGTTTCGTCAGATTGCCCGTGTTGCCCTGTACAGTAACTGTTGCTCCTTGTTCATATGCATTGCCGTCGCTCGGCACGCTACCGGAAGTAGCTCCGTTACTATTATACGTTACTGTATACGTCGGAATTGCCGTCCACTTCGCATATAGTGTCGTATCTACCGTCACCGTGTCGGTGCTAAAGTTCCACGCGGTTGTGGTACCAGCTTCTTTATACCAGCCGTCGAAGGTATATCCTGCTTTCGTCGGGGCTGTCGGGGCGCTTATCGTCGCTCCCGAAGTTACGCCCGTCAAGCTCGAGACCAAGCTACCTCCCTGCGAGTCAAAGGTTACCGTATACGTTGGAATTGCCGTCCACTTGGCGTACAACGTCACATTCGCTGCTCCTATGGCAAAGGTTGCATTCGCTGCGTAGTTCGTTCCTTCACCATCCGCTTGTGTATTCCATCCTTCGAACGTATAACCCAGTTTCGTCAGATTGCCCGTGTTGCCCTGTACAGTAACTGTTGATCCTTGTTCATATGCATTACCGTCGCTCGGCACGCTACCGGAAGCAGCTCCGTTGCTGTTATACGTTACTGTATACGTCGGAATTGCTGTCCACTTCGCATACAGCGTCGTATCTGCCGTCACCGTGTCGGTGCTAAAGTTCCACGCAGTCGTAGCGACAGCTTCCTTATACCAGCCGCCGAAGGTATACCCTGCTTTCGTCGGGGCTGTCGGGGCGCTTATCGTCGCTCCCGAAGTTACGCCCGTCAAGCTCGAAACCAAGCTACCTCCCTGCGAGTCAAAGGTTACCGTGTACGTTGGAATTGCCGTCCACTTGGCGTACAACGTCACATTCGCTGCTCCTATGGCAAAGGTTGCATTCGCTGCGTAGTTCGTTCCTTCACCATCCGCTTGTGTATTCCATCCTTCGAACGTGTAGCCCGGTTTCGTCAGATTGCCTGTGTTGCCCTGTACGGTGACTGTTGTTCCTTGCTCGTACCTATTGCTGTCGCTCGGCACGCTGCCGGAAGCAGCTCCGTTGCTGTTATACGTTACCGTGTACGTCGGAATTGCCGTCCACTTCGCATACAACGTCATATCTGCCGTCACCGTGTCGGTGCTAAAGTTCCACGCGGTCGTAGCCCCAGCTTCCTTATACCAACCGTCGAAGGTATAACCGCTTTTTGTCGGGGCTGTCGGGGCGCTTATCGTCGCTCCCGAGGTTACGCCCGTCAGGTTCGAGACCAAGCTGCCTCCCTGCGAGTCAAAGGTTACTGTGTACGTCGGAATCGCCGTCCACTTCGCATACAACGTCACATTCGACGTTCCTATGGCAAAGGTTGCATTCGACGCGTAGATCGTTCCTTGACCATCTGCTTCCGTGTTCCATCCTTCGAACGTGTAGCCCGGCTTCGCCAGATTACCTGTATTGCCCAGTACGGTGACTGTTGTTCCTTGCTCGTACCTATTGCTGTCGCTCGGCACGCTGCCGGAAATAGCTCCGTTACTGTTATACGTTACTGTGTACGTCGGAATTGCTGTCCACTTCGCATACAACGTCACATTCGACGTTCCCATTGCAAAGGTTGCATTTGACGCGTAGCTCGTTCCTTGACCATCTGCTTGTGTATTCCATCCTTCGAATGTGTAGCCCGGTTTTGCCAGATTGCCCGTGTTGCCCAGTACAGTGACCGTTGCCCCCTGCTCGTACCTATTGCCGTCGCTCGGCACGCTGCCGGAAGCAGCTCCGTTGCTGTTATACGTTACCGTGTACGTCGGAATTGCTGTCCACTTCGCATACAACGTCGTATCTGCCGTTACCGTGTCGGTGCTAAAGTTCCACGCAGTTGTGGTACCAGCTTCCTTATACCAGCCGTCGAAAGTATAACCTGCTTTCGTCGGGGCTGTCGGGGCGCTTATCGTTGCTCCCGAAGTTACGCCCATCAGGTCCGAAACCAAGCTGCCTCCCTGCGAGTCAAAGGTTACTGTGTACGTCGGAATCGCTGTCCATTGCGCATACAACATCACATTCGACGTTCCTATGGTAAAGGTTGCATTTGCTGCGTAGCTTGTTCCTTGACCATCTGCTTGCGTATTCCATTCTGTAAACGTGTAGCCTGGTTTCGTCAGATCACCTGTGTTGCCCTGTACGGTGACTGTTGATCCTTGCTCATACCTATTGCCGTCGCTCGGCACGCTGCCGGAAATAGCTCCGTTGCTGTTATACGTTACCGTGTACGTCGGAATTTCTGTCCATTG
>NZ_JAELUP010000077.1:0-59642 GCF_016424485.1 Paenibacillus roseus | reverse complement strand
CGTCACATTCGACGTTCCCATTGCAAAGGTTGCATTTGACGCGTAGCTCGTTCCTTGACCATCTGCTTGTGTATTCCATCCTGCGAACGTGTAACCCGGCTTCGTCAGATTGCCTGTGTTACTCTGTACGGTGACTATTGCTCCTTGCTCGTACCTATTGCTGTCGCTCGGCACGCTGCCGGAAGCAGCTCCGTTGCTGTTATACGTTACCGTGTACGTCGGAATTGCTGTCCACTTCGCATACAGCGTCGTATCTGCCGTCACCGTGTCGGTGCTAAAGTTCCACGCAGTTGTGGTACCAGCTTCCTTATACCAGCCGCCGAAGGTATAACCTGCTTTCGTCGGGGCTGTCGGGGCGCTTATCGTCGCTCCCGAAGTTACGCCCGTCAAGCTCGAAACCAAGCTGCCTCCCTGCGAATCGAAGGTTACCGTGTACGTCGCCCCGATTACCGCCGTCCACTTCGCATATAGCGTCACATGGTCCGTCCCTATTGCAAAGGTAGAATTAACCGCATAGCCGGTTCCTTGACCATCTGCTTGTGTATTCCATTCTGCGAACGTGTAACCCGGCTTCGTCAGATTGCCCGTGTTGTGGGAAACCGAAACCTTACTCCCCGGCGAATACGAGACGTTGTCTGTCGGTACGCTGCCGGATGTTGCTCCGTTGCCATCATAAGCGACAAATTTTTGTATGGCCTGCAAATAAGGATATTGGTTATTGCGAGACGCATGGATCCCCCACGTGGTCGTAAAGTCCCAACCCGTGTAAGTGCTTTGAGTCTGCATCTCTGCAGTCGTTTTACCAACGCCTTTTCCTGTATCCGATTGTCCTGTTGTATTTTTGTTGTAGAAGCTATTGCTAATGTTACTTGTACTATACTTGTCGCCAACCAAGCCGCCTTTACCAATAGAGGTTTTCACTATTCCGATAGCGTAACTGTTGCTGATTGATCCGTAATTTCCACCAACCAAGCCGCCTCCAGAAGATCCGCCGCTCACGCTTGCCGCAGCATAGCTGTTGCCGATTGTTCCTTTATTTAAACCAACTAAGCCGCCTAAAGAAGAAACCGCACTCCCACCATTCGCACTTCCTGTAGCATAGCTGGTGTTGATTGTTCCTTCATTAGTACCAACCAGACCGCCTACATTATAAGTTGTACTAGTCACACTTACTGCGGCGGAACTGTTAGTAATTGTTCCGGTATTGACACCAACCAAGCCACCTATATCATCCTTGCCGCTTACACTTCCTGAAGCGGAGCTGTTGGTGATTGTTCCCTTATTGGCACCAACCAAGCCACCACTATACATGGTTCCACCCGTTAGAGCTATGTTTTCCAGTCTCATATTTGAAAGGGTGGCTTTGTTTCCAATATGACCGAATAAGCCTACATAATAGGAAGGTTTATACACCTTCAAGTTGGTAATTTTATAGCCGTTGCCGTCCATATTTCCTTGAAAAAAATTAGTATTATTAACACCTATCGGCACCCAGCCGAAACCCTCCTGGTACCCGCTCAGATCAATATCTGCGATCAGCTTGAAATAAAGTCCCTCAGATAAATAATTCCTGACGGAGTTTAGTTGTTCTGCAGTAGCAATCTGGTAGGGATCGCCTTCGGTGCCTGTCCCCGCTTGAAAATCCGAAGCGGCGTGCGCAACATTGGGTTGCACGAAAGCTGTAAAGCCGCTGAAAAAAGTGGTAAACAGTAATAATAACGTCAAACAAAATGCCGATCTCCGTAAAACATTTCTTGACATGCAAAGTCCTCCCATATTTTATCCGCTTCCTCATCTATAAACCCCTTTGTCATATGACTAATTCTAAAAGATTACTCTAGCAATTTGGTCTCACTTATGTCGCAATTTTTTCTCAAAAGTTGTCCAAAATCGCTGTCGATTAAGAGGATTTTAGACGAATTATGTCGAATATCTATATGTTTTATTGACCAGTTTGGAAAAGAGGGAAAACGTATGAAGTATCTCAGTGAAGCGCTATCCGTTGAGCGAGCTCGATTGTTCGTAGGGAGAGAAGAAGAGCTCAGCTTCATGCGAAACTGGGTAACCCGTGAGGATGCCCCGACCGAGGTGCTGTTTCTCTCCGGCATGGGCGGCATTGGAAAATCCGCGCTCATGCTTCAATTTCTCAATATGGCGCAAATGGAAGGGATATTCTACATTTGGCTGGACGGACGGGTATGTACGGACACGCCGGCCGGATTTATAGAATCGCTTCATTCCTTTCTCATTCATAAACCGCTTGCTTACGCTTCACCGAACAGAACGTTTCAGGATATCGTTGCGGAGATGACCCGTCAGAAAGTGCTGCTGTGTATCGATAATTACGAAAACATTCATCGAATCGAAGGCTGGCTGAAGGAAGTATTCCTCCCAGGGCTTTCCTCGACGGGACTGCTTGTCATGCTCGCTTCGAGACAAGACTTGTCGTTCCATTGGCAGAATGACTTGGCCTGGCAGAGCAGGATCAGGCATATCCGTCTCGGCCCTCTCACGCGGAGCGAGGCGCAGCATTATTTTCATCAAAGAGGAGTGGGGACGGAGACTGAGCGGCTCATCAGCGATTCGCAGGGGCTGCCGCTCGCCATGGCGCTTTTTGTGGAGCATTTGAGATTGCTGGCAACGGATACCGCCGCTTTCGCTTTGCCGGTTTCCATGCGGGTCAGTGCGGAAATGCTGCGGGAAGCAATCTCGTCCAATTTGAAAGAGGTACTGGATTTGCTCTGCGTTTTGCCGTATGCGAATTCGCAGTGGTTGGGACGTTTTCTCACCACCCCACTGACCGGGATGGATCTGCAAAAGTTGATTCAAATTTCCTTTGTGCGTCCCACCGCCGGGGGCTTGGCGCTGCACGACGTTGCGCGAACGTTTTTAATCGAGGACTTTTTACAGCGCGATCCGGAACGTTTCCAAGCGCTGAGATTGAAAATCATGATTGAGTTGGCGAAAAATTTCAAGGAAGCCGTCGGCCAGGAAAAAAAACGGATTGCGTCCGTCATGCTTTCGGTTTGCCGCGACGTCTTTCGCCTGAATTCCAACTTCATCTTTGCTATCAACCCGGATGTGCTGCAAATGCAGCCCTACCAAAAGAGCGATTTGCCACACCTCCATCAGATCATAGCGGAAGAGTCGGAATACACCGTCTCTGCAGCAACCGCCCACGCCCTTCTGGACGCGTTGTCGGAACAATTCCCGGATTGCATTCAAGTCATCCGCTCCAAAGACGGGATTCCGCAAGCCTTTACTTCGGGTGTGCTCCTTTATAAGGAAACAATCTCGTTGTTGGAACGCTTTATGCCGAATATCCTGGATCTCGTTTTTCCAAAAGAGATCCATCAAATGCGGAGTTTGTCTATTGAGGAGGCAGATACCTTTTACCAGTTAATATCGGGTGTTTCATCCCGCATTAACGACACTTCATATTACGAAATGGTAGGCTCCTTCGTCGGTACGGTCGTGCTGGACATGATTGCTTCGAATTCTGCGGGTCTTTGTATCGTCATTGTGACCGCTCATGAACAGATTAAAGAACTGCTTCGAAATCTGAGCTTGCAGTCACGGCCGTTTCCGACAAGGACAAAGAAACACCCCCTATTTGGCGCTACCATTTACGAAAATGACTTTCGCGGTCTAGATTTCGGCGATCACTTGTTGAAATTGGTTAAAACACCTTTAGGCCGCGGGAATACGGACAAGTCTTCCGATCACGAACTTTCTGAGAAAGAGATCGTCGACCTGCTGACGCGAATTGGCGATCCGGCTGCCTTGGAACGGACAGACGTGGCACATAGACTATCATGCAGCGGACCCGAGTTGAACCAAATCTTGCAAAGCGTTTTTTCGGAGCAGCCTCCTTTTCCTATTACCATGAGAAATCAAGCCATTCTGCAAATGATATCCGAAGCGCCGCTGCTGTCTGCGGAAATCGCGGCTGACCGGCTTCACATTAGCCGCGCAACATATTACCGGGCCCGAAACGCTGCAATTGGAAGCCTCAAGAAAGTGCTGATGAGGAAGGGTTTGTAGGAACGAAAGTATAAGCAAAAAAGACGCGCGGGAGTAAACCCGGCGTCTTCTGTTGTTCAATGATATTGTCATTTATACGAAAATCGGGTCTCATGCTTAACTCGGGAGATTATACGCAAGCGCTACGTTTTTCGCATTTTTTTGAGCTTTCAACAGGCCCTAATTGCTCCTTTGTGTCAACAATTTTAGAAGAACGGTCACGGCCTCTGCCCTTTTCGTCCTGGCACTAGGATCGAAATGATTTGATCCTTTGCCTTTCATATAGCCCATCCTCTTAATGGCGGCGACTGCTCCTCTGGCCCATGCGGGAATGTCCTTATCGTCCTGGAAACCGGTCGAATCATTCGCATTTGCTTCTAAAGACAAATTCAAAGCGTTTGCAACCACCATAGCCATCTCAGCAAGAAGTAATAGGCGCGTCCGGACGGAAACTGCCATCCGCATAGCCAGTAACGATTCCACCGCTTAAGGATTGCTTGATGCTTGCCTCGGCCCAATGTCCGGAAATATCATTCAAGTCCTCATGAACTTAATCGCAACACTCAATTTATTTTACCAAAACAAGGGTCATTAATAGCTCCATCCGGTCGGTAATACCTGGCTTAATTCACCGTGCATCGCCATACGATCCCACTATGCGCCCAAACAACAAAAAACAGGTATCCTTTCAAGGCGGCCTAGGCACGGAACGGGATCGTTCTAATCTTAAAGAAACCTTAAGGATTGAACATCATCGCCTTGAAAAAAATCATATTTCGGATGAATCATGCTATGATCGAGTTAATCTATATTTTGGTGGTGACGACAATAGAATGGAACGAATTCTCATAGTTGACGATGATCCACAAATTCGCGAAGTGATCCGTATCCATATCGAACAATCCGGCATGCATACGCTCGAAGCCGAATCCGGACAACAAGCGATCGAACGGCTCGAAGCCGAGCAAGTGGATGTCCTCATTCTGGACCTCATGATGGATGATCGCGACGGATTCGAAGTACTGCGTTACTTGAACAAGCGCAGATTAGACGTATTGGCTATTGTGGTCAGCGCAAGAAGAGCAGAACAAGATAAGATCGCCACGCTTGGACTCGGGGCAGACGACTATATGACAAAGCCTTTTAGTCCCATGGAATTAATGGCTCGCATTCAAGCGGTTCTGCGCAGACGGCATCCTAAATCCAGTCCCCCTTCTTTGGTCATTCGTTTGAGCAATATGATTCTGGATATCGATAACTACACGCTTCTCATCTATAACGAGAAGATTTCCTTAACGATGGTAGAGTGCGATCTCATGCAACTCCTGATGCAGAACCCCGACCGCGTGATGACGAAGCTCGAAATCTATCAACAAGTCTGGCAGCATGAGCGGTATGACGATAACAACTTAAGCGTATATATGAGCCGGCTGCGTAAACAGTTGGAACGGACTCAATCGTCTTGGGAAATTCAAACCGTACGCGGCGTTGGTTACCGGTTGACTGGAGCCGGCCTATGAAATTGCGTACCAAGCTGTGGATATCACTTGTGCTTAGCGCCGCAATGAGTATGGTACTATTCGGTTATACGACAGTCTGGATTGGAAAGGTAGCGAATAAAGGCTACGCACTATTCGAGTTAAATCCGCTTGCGCAATCCATTGTCAATTCTATGGAGGAGCAGCCTGAATTCGGGGTGGATACGGTAAAACAAACCTTCGACAGCGCGCACGCAGAACATCCTGCCATTCGTTGGGTGTTGCTGAACGATCAGGGACAATCCCTTTATGATACAGCAGGGCTTAATCCGACATTTAACTTCCATGACTTGGCGATGCTGATGCAGAATATACCCAGAAGTTACTTAACCGAAGAGGAGGTTCATATCCTCACGCCTGCCACCAAGAACGGACAGTCGTACTTCTTGCTTATGAGCATTCCGGCCTCCGCGATGAAGCAAGGCGAGGCTTATTTTCTCATTCGCGAGCTCAAATCGTTGCTCACACTGGTATTGCCGCTTATCTTGTCGTTTTCGATTCCCTTTCTGTTGGCCTTATGGTTGTTCACATCCTTGAATAAAAGAATTCGCAAACTCAACCATGCGCTGAATCAACTGACTATCCAAAGCGATTCACCCCTTGAAGAACTGACCGACACCTCCAAGGACGAGCTTGGCCAGCTGACGCAGCACTATAATTCCATGGCGCATCGAATCCGAGCTCAATTCGCGGAAATTCAACAGTTCGAGAGTAAGCGCAAGCTCCTGCTATCCAATCTGTCACATGATCTGCGGACGCCTCTGACGACGATGCTCGGCTGCGCCGAAATGATACGCACCGGAAATTATAAAGATCAGCAAGAGCTCCAGAGCAGAGCCAAAATCATTCTTCAACGTTGCAGATACATGGACAAGCTGCTCGACCAAATGCTGGACATCTCTCGCTCGGATGCGGATGATCTGACCCTGCGCCTGGCGAATCACAATTTATCGGAGATCGTTCGCAAAATCGCGGTGGAATACATCATGGTGCTCGATGGCGATCACGTGGAGTTGGACGTCGAAATGCCTGATGAGGATATTCATCTCCTTATCGACGCTCCCCTTATGGAGAGAGCCTTACGTAATCTTCTCGACAATGCGATCCGGTACGGCAGGGATGGACGATATCTTGGCATCCAGTTGACAGCGGACGATCAGTCCGTGAATTTAACCGTGAAGGATAGAGGGAAAGGGATTCCTACCGAGCATCAGGCGCACGTCTTCGAACGCTTTTACCGCGTGGACAGCGGAAGAAAGGGAGAAGGGTTAGGGATTGGCCTGGCTATTGTCAAGGACATCGCCTATGCCCACCAAGGCAACGTGGAGATGAATAGTACGCCGAACGTGGAAACGGTGTTTCGAATCAAGCTGCCTCGTTAAAATAGAATAGTATTGGCCCCACTGTGGTTCCTAGCTAAGATGTCACTGCCCATCGCACACAAAACCGTAAAAGGACCGGCCGCCTCCAGAATTGGGAGCAAATGCTCCACCAACTCTCCGTCTTTTGCCAAACCGCGTCGGGCAGCATCTTCGCTAGGCGGCCCCTTTCGGGAAGGAATTTCTTGTTCAGCCTAAACACTTTTTTTCCTAAGTGTCCAGTCTGTGGGGACCAGTTTATATTCTCTGATGCAGACGAAATCTGTTCGAAGTTCCACCATGCATTACCATACGATCCTGCCATGCGCTCACATAGCAAAAACAGGTATCCTTTCATGGAGCCTAGCGCTTGCTATTTCCCGGTTAAGGCCGCTACAACATCATCAATTACTTTGCCATTTGCAGTCGGACCCGAGGACATCCAGTGCCGGGCAGAAACTTTGAAGACATGGTTTTTTCCTACTGCTGGAATCGATTTCCACACATTCAGCTTTTCTACCTCACTAGCTTCTTCGGTGTACTTCTGGAAATCCTCTGCCGAATCTATCGAACCGCCATAAATGGCAAATACATAGTCCGCTGTAATCGATGGCAACTTTTCGAGCGACGTATTGACGCCCCAGTCATCCTGGCTTCCTTTCTGCAACTCAGCGATACTCGCATCCGCTTTCAGACCGAGCTCATCATATATAAGCGGCGCAAAGCTTGGGAAAAACACTTGCAAATCTTTATTGGACGGACGAATGTAGGCAACAGTAGCGTCAGAGCCGACTGCCTTGATAATCGTTTCTTTCGCTTTCTGGAGCTTATCCTCATAATCGGCAATAACGGACGCTGCTTTTTCTTCTAACCCGAGCACTTTGCCGATCGTTTTAATATTCGTCTTCCAGTCATCCGGCTTATAGGCAATTGTCGGGGCAATCTTGCTAAGCTCTTCATATCCCTTTTCGTCTGTAAAGTATTGCTGCAGGACGATCAGGTCAGGCTGAGACGCCAGGATTGCTTCCAAATTGAACGAAACATCCGCGCTTCCAGACAGTTCTGCTCCTGCCTGCTTGAGCTCATTTTCCAAATAATAGCCCTTAAAGCCAAATGCGTAGACAATTGGCGCGCCGAGCGACAGCAAAATATCTTCATGGCCGATAACTGCGATCCGCTGCGGATGAAGCGGCACTTCGCTCTTACCGAAGCCATGTTCCACCGTCTGCGTTTGAGGCTTTGCTGGTGCAACATTGCTGCCCTTCGCTGCTTCTTCCTGCTGGCCATTGGCATTGGTAACTGCCGATGGAGTTGATGCTGCTCCCTGTTCTTCCTTTGCTACCTTGCCGCATGCAGCGAGCATAACCGCCAGCAGCAATAAAACGACTACTCCCGCAATCCCGCGGGCCTTACTACGTTTTGCTTTCTCTTTATAATGCAATGTTTACCCTCCACCTATTTGATATTGAAAATCATTACCATATATATGATAAATCAATTGCCTGCTCCTGTAAATAAAAAATTGTGCTCGATTTAAGATCTTTGCTTCACTCTTATCATGTACGCTGGCCAGAGACGCTGCAGTACGATGGCTGCTGTTATCTCAGCTATAGAATATACTAATCCAAACCATATAAAGAGGGTTGCCCCGAAAGCCGATCGTTCACAGCTTTTAGGGCAACCCTCTCATCTCTACAATATGTCGTTAGTCGATCATCCCAAGCTGCCGCAGCATGCGGATAAATACGATCGACGCTTGCGCGCGTGTTGTAACGCTCTTGGGACTAAAAGCGTCTTCGCTCGTACCCACCATAATCTGAAGCTTCACCAACAAGCGAATGCTTTCCAGGTAAGAAGCATCCACACTTCCGATATCGTTGTAGCGGTCCAGATTGGCTGCTTCACTGGCTGCCTTCGGCTGCTCAAGCCGGATCGCCGCAGCCAGCATGCTTCCCATTTCCTCGCGGGTCAACGCTTGATTCGGATTGAAACTGGCGCCTCCTGCGAAATCCAGCAACCCCATGGCCTTCGCCGTCGCTACCTCACCGGCGTACCATGCGTCGGCTCCAACATCCCCATAGGATGCTGCATCACTAGCGGATGCCCCTCGTCCCAACGCACGGACGAGCATAGCGGCAAACTCCGCTCTCGTCACTGCCTTGTCAGGGTGATACCGGTCGTTGCCAACCCCTGAAACAAGCCCTTTGGCTGCCACCAGTTCAATGGAAGATTTGGCCCAATGCTTCTGCACATCGACGAAGCTTGTGGCATTGTCCGCCACCATGTAAGTGCTGTTGGAGTAGGAGTTGATCACGACAACCCATACGCCGTCTTTGCCATCCCCACCACCCATCTTTACAGCTCTGGCAGGGACAAAACCCCATTTCCCTGCTACTTCGTTATAGCTGAACGCCCCCCACTGCGTCGGCATAGCCGACATAGGCTTCAGCAGCGGAATGATTCTAGTAATCGCCTTGCTGAACGTATCTACTTTTCCGAGTGATTGACCTGTCTTCGTTTTCACAATCTCCAGATGATAATCGACCATTGCTCCCAGCACTTTTCCATTCGGCAGTCCTTTTTCCAAAACCGCTTGAAGCGCCTTATTCCCGGACTTGTCGGTTAATGTGATCTTAAAGCTAATATCCCCGACTTGGAGATTGTGCTTCGCCAGCAGTTCCTTCCATTCAGGTATAAGCGACGCCAGGTTAACCGGTATTCGATAGCTACCATATGGCGTCTTGATTTCGATGTAGAAGCTGGCATTTTTAGCCGCGAAGCTCGCTAAAATGCTCGCCGGTATGCCGACATAGGCTGTTCCGTTCTGCAGCCCCGCCTCAAGCGTAACAGACGGCTTGGTCAGGTCAATGCCAGCTGGATCAAGCGGCGTGCCATTAAGATCAATGGTCGGTTTGTCTGGCAACAGCCGATCCGCTCCATCCTTCTCGTCCATATCCGGTTTTGGATTCCCTTCATCACTACCACCGCCACTACTACCACCGCCGCCAGTACTCTGTTTCGTGAATGTCATCGACAACACATCGCTGTCCGCCATCCCTGATTTGACCGCAATCGCTTTGATCGTTGCAGTGGCCCTCAAGGTGAACGGTGCTGTATAGGGCGTGCTTCCAGTTGTCGGTGCTGTGCCGTCAGTCGTATAGTAAATGTCTGCACCGGCTGTTGCGCTGGACAAGGTTACGATTTGACTGCCGATGAACATGCCGCCAGCAGGTGAAGCTGTCGGTGATTTTACTTGCAGCAGCGGCAGGGTTACGCTATCGCTTGTGGCCGGACTGGCGTTATAGCCCGCTCTGGCTGCCACGCGCTTGTATCCGGTGATAGTTGCGCCGGGTGTAACATCCTCAATACTGTTGTTGCTGCTCCATGCAATGCCGTCAAAGCTGTATTCCGCGCCTGCCGTCGCCGGTATCGTTACGGTATAGCTCTCATCGTCTACGCTTGCATAGATAAGCGAAAATGCCTGCGGCGCGCTTTGATTGAGATTGTCAAAGACTACTGTACCGGTTTCGCCTGCCGCGCCCGCTTCAACGTTAGCTGTCTCCTTGATCCGGGCGAAAAAAGTGTGACTGCTTGTCGGCGCAATACCCGCAAACACATTGCTGTCCTGCCATTCGCCGCCATCCATCCGGTACTCCGCGCCAATAATGGCGTCCACCGTATAGGTGTAAGTATCAGTGCTGTTATCTACGACAGAGCTTCCATTGACCGCCGGTGCGGCGGGGCCCGCAGCTTTCTGAATGATGAAAACAACATCCTGAGTTCCCGTGAAATTGCCTATGCCCTGGACGGTCAAGACGGCGCTATTTCCAGCTTCCGTGTTGCGCTTGTCAGATACGGTGTAATCCACGCCCGCCGCCAACGTTTTACCATCAAAAGCTACAGTAATTGTCGGCCGAACAGGACTTCCGGTGTAGGTATAGCTTCCCGTCACCTGAACGGCAGCGTGGGCAATATCCCGCATGGTGAGGTATGGTCCACCATCACCGCTCTGAGTGCCTCCGACGTTTTTCAGAATGGGCAGCTTGCCGTCCTCGATCATCCAGACATTCGAATCCCAACCGGAAGTGTCCCAATTGCCCGCTGTCGTCCAAAAAGCAGCGGCATATATCTGCGTGAGGAATACATCTGCACCGTTCAATCTGTCAGCGTCCAGGTCATTCCAAACGCCAGGCATCGCGCTGAACGCCAAGTTGCCGGCGAGAACAGCACCAGGCATTTTATATCCTGCCACACGCCCGATATTGGAAGTTCCGCTGACCGAAGCGTTCAGCGCGACGCTGTTTTTCAACATGCCCTGAGATGAAATGCTTCCTGCCACGCCTCCGACATAGGCACCGCCGCTGATATTGCCTACCGCGTAAACGTGCTGTACCTTGCCTTCGTCAATGATCGACCCCACCATGCCCCCGACTTCGTTGCCTTCCCCGCTGACGTTAGCGGCGCTGTAACAGTTTTGTACAATGCCATCGGTGATCTTTCCCGCTACGCCGCCGATATCGCCTGTGCCGCTGACGCTGACGCTGCTGTAACAGCTTTGAATAATGCTGTTAATGGCATTGCCGGCCACGCCGCCAATACTGAAGATCCCACTCACAATGCCAGTAACAAAGGAATTCTGCACAGTGCTGTTCTCCATATTCCCAGCTATGCCGCCGATGAAGTTGCCACCTTTGATATTCACATTCGCTACACCGAGATTGTGCACGGTACCGGAGTTGATATTTCCAAACAATCCTTGATAGCTGATGCCTGATCGATTGATATGCATATTGGAAATCACTTTGCCGCCGCCGTTAAACCTGCCCCTGAACGGATTGTCATCTGTTCCAATAGGCTCCCACCCGCCGTTGTCAACGTAGCCGGAAAGGTCAATGTCTCGCATAAGCTCATAGTACTTCGCAACATTTGCATACGGAGCAGTGCCAGCGTTCACCAGTTCGGCAAGTGTGGCAAGCTCTGACGCCGTGCGGATTTGGTAGGGGGCTTGCTCCGTTCCGCTACCCAGAAACTCTGCGCCGTTTTTGTCCACAATATGATCGGGCAGATCTACCGCCGCGCCGAATAGACCGGGCAGCTTGCCGATTGCGTAGGTCCAGACAGCATCATTTCCAAACAACGCTTCAAAAAAGCCTGCGGCGCTGATTTCCTCGGCAGTTCTGCTTTCTCCGTCGAACCCGTCTGCAAAGTCATCACTCCATGTACCTGGTATTCCGCTAAAGGCCACATTGTCGGAAAGATCGCCTCTGGAATCTCCCGTCACACGCCCGACATCCATACTGCCGCTGATTACAGGATTTAACGCAGCACAGTTTTGCAGCGTTCCATATATTGATCCCGCTATGCCCCCAACACTAAAGATACCGCTGACGTTGCCGGCAGCATAGCAGTTTTGCAACGTGCCGTAGCCGGTAACATGCCCTGCCACACCGCCGATATCGCTGTTTCCACTAATACTGCCGAAGGTGGAACTGTTTTTTACCGTTCCATCAACATACCCGGCGATGCCGCCTATATAGTTTCCTGTCCCTCTTACGCTGACGGAAGCGTAACAGTTCTGAACAGTTCCATTCCCATTATTGGTTTCGTCAATATACCCCGCCACACCGCCGATTGTGTTGACACCGCTAACGCTGCCCGTAACATAGCAATTTTGTACGGTTCCGACAACATCCCCCGCCACGCCGCCAACATAGCGTTTGCCAGCAACCTTCACATTCGCCAAGCCGAGATTTTGCACGGCTCCGCCGAAGTCGATGACTCCGAACAAGCCCTGATTATCACTGCCGGGGCGATTGATGACCAAACCGGTTATTTTATTGCCGCCGCCATCAAAAATCCCCTTGAACGGCTTGGTATTTGTTCCAATGGGCGTCCAGCCCCCGTTAGAGTTGTAAACGGATAGGTCAATATCATTCGCTAGTTGAAGATATACTTTGGCGCTGGCATTGCCCAGTATAACAGATTCCAACTTGCCTGTATTAACAAGGGCGGCAATCTCGGCAAGCTGTGCCGCTGTGAAGATTCCCAGCGGACTTGTGTCCGTGCCGTTGCCCTCCATGCGCATCAGCATACTGTCCGCGCTTTGCGGAATATAAACGGTGATACGAGGCGCCTCCACGCCCGGCGCGATCGCGTACCCCTCATCGGGAACAGCCGTGAATACATACAGCCCTCGCGCCGGGAAATCTGCATTGAAGCTATGGTCTGCCTCCCATATCACCGGGATTTGAGCCGATTCCTCCTCTACGATGCCGGAAATAGTCGCGGGAAGCTCCGGTGTCATGGTGTTCTGCCAGCGCAGCTCATCGGGCAGTTCGTCGAATGCCGTAACGATTATCGAATCCGTAAATGTTTCCAAAGCGGCCCCTTCTTCGCCTGCACCGAAAGACGGCTCATCTGCCGCCGCCGTAACCGGCACCATGTTCAGCACCATGACGATCGACAATACTACCGTCAACCATCGCCGGGTTGCGATCGCGATACTTGCCTTGGACCAAGATGCAATCGCCGCCTTATGTCTTGTTAATCTCTTCATATTTTGCACTTCCTTCTCATATGTCGTCTATCTATCAACCAATAATATCAATCGCAAGCGCATAACACTCTTAATGAAATCTTAAAAGATTCCACAAACACAAAAAAACCTCTCATCCAAGAGAGGGCTTCGATTATTTCGTCAAGCGCTGATTTTGATTTTGAGCCCAAAAAAACAGGGCTATCTCTAAGGTCTTATTGATGACCTTTTGAGACAGCCCCTCATGTTAGTGTGTTATTCCTCGCCCTTATTAGCAAGCATTCTCACGATAATGACTACTGCTTCTGCTCTGGTTGTGCGACTTGTCGGATCGAACTGATTCGATCCCTTGCCTTGTATAATACCATCTTCTTTCAAACCAGCTACGGCATCTTTAGCCCAGAGCGGAATGAACTTATCATCTGCGAAACTAGTTTGACCCTGAGATTCGAAATGAAGACCCAGCGCATTAGCCATCATTACCGCCATCTCCGCTCGTCCGATTTCCGCATTCGGGCGGAAAGTACCGTCTTTATAGCCATTTACGATTCCTGCTTGAACAGCTTGAGCAATCGCTTGTTCTGACCATTCATTCTCGGTATCTTTGAACTTTGTATCTTTTGCTGCTTGCGGAAGCTTCAGCGCATTCACAAGCATGGTTATAAATTCCGCGCGCGTCACATTCTTCTCAGGCTTGAATGTTCCATCCGCATATCCTTTAATAATACCCTTGCTTATCGCTTTAGATATACTCTCTGACGCCCAATGCTTCGCCGTATCGACAAATTCGACTGTCGTTGCCGGGGAATCATTCGTATTTAGCGCCATTACCGCATATAGACCGGACAATTCATCCAACTCCACTGTAATACGGTTTCCATCGACCTTACCGCCTGCAACTTCTACCCATTCTTTCTTTGCTTCATCATAAGAGAAAATTGCTACTTTCTGATCACTCTTCAATCCTGCTTGATCGTAAACCATGGTCAAAGTGACTGGTTTGTCAAACTTCTTCGAAGAACTGTTCTTGATCTCATAAATTGAGCTAACTAGATTGGCATTATCCGGAAGATCCTTCGTTCCCTGCCACTTATTGATTGACAATGTAAGCGACTCGTCATTCGCATTGGCTGGAATTGAAATTGTAACAACGTCCGATAGGCTTAATTTGCCTGCTCTTCCTGACGGCAATGTCAGTTCGCCGTCCGTTGATTCAACCGGATCACTTGAAACAGCGCCAGAACCATTGCTAGGGTAGTAAGCTGATGACTGGCCCTTAATTGTAACGGACAAGCTCCCTACTATACCGGACTCGTCCGTTGCCGTTGCCCGAACGACTACCATTCCATCGGCTTCTGCAGTCAACAGACCCGTTTCGCTGATATTCGCCTTTCCAGTTCCGTTCTCTACGGTCCATACCACATTTTTGTTCGTAGCGTTATCAGGAAGAACCTCAGCCAGAAGCTGCAGCGAGCCGCGCTTCGCTTTGATTTCCGTCGCTCCATCCGTTGATTTTACAATAATCTGGTTCACTTTAACTGGAGTAACAACGTTAACCGTAAGCTCGGACTTAATGTTGCTTGGGTTCCGTATTTTGTCGCTGCCAGCAATCGTACCAGTTAATGTATAGGTTCCCTCTTCAGGTCTATAACTACCTTTTTCCCATGTTACGGGCACTTGCGCGAGATAGCCGTCATTGAGCATAACCTCGGCGGTCGCCGGCAGATTTGCTTGATCGAATTCGACGCCTGTTGCCACTGTAACGGTTTGTTTGCTGCCTGCTCGAATGATGGTTCTGCTGGATGGCCCCATCTTCTCAAGAAGATTGTCTATTTCAGCCTGCGTTACTCCGCTAGCAGAAGCATGGCGCACTTTGTTCGGCAATTTGAATTCGGTGTCCACCATTTTCGTCCAATTATTGCTCGCCAGATCATTGGTATAGGATACGCCAAAAATGCCGCCGCGCATAAAGTAATCATAGTACATATACCATTTGTTCTCTGTAAAGGATTTGATAACGAATGGCCCTTCCACCAGATGATCCGTAATATAATCATCGCTCGCTACCTCAAAGCTGCCTGGCTGCAATGTTTTTGAAGTGGCTACATTAAGGGCTTTGTACGGCGTGTTGTCGCTATTGTCTCCCCGCTCATCCTTATAGAACATATAGTAAGTGCCTTCCCACTCCACAATGCTCGCATCAATGACCGAATAGCCTGGATTGAAAAAGCTGCTCTTGCCTGAGACCGTAAGGAAATCTTTCGTCGTGTTGCTGTATATCGTTCCGTGAGACCAGTAGAGGACATAGTTGTCTTGAACAGGGTCATACGCAATTTCTGGAGCCCAAGCTACTTCGATATTGTTTACCTTGAGCAATCGTTCGTTTTTATAGTTTGCCAAATCGTCCGTGTCCCACACATACAAACTGTCTGTGCTCCAGCCTTGCGTGGATGCCAGGATAAACTTTCCATCCTGCTTGCGGTACAAGTAAGGGTCGCGAATCCGTTTCGTCCCCTGCGTCGCTCGCAGGACGATCTGACCGTTGTTAAGCTCAACCCAATGCAAGCCATCGAAGCTGTAGCTCAAATAGAAGTTTTCTCCTTGGTCGCCATCTTTAAAGTGAGACATTACATAAGCGACATATTCCTCCATGACGAGCAAGTTAAATGTTTTACTCTTCGTAGCATTTCCTTTCTTCACCGTTGCGGTCAAGGTTACCGTCTTGTTCCCTTTTCCTTTTGCCGGACGATGCACAGTGCCGTCCTCCCCGACAACGGAAGGCGCACTGGACACCCAACTGATCTGGGTATTGTGTTTGCCGCTTGTCGGCAAGATCAAATCCTTCTCGACCATCTTCACCAGATGCAGTTCCGCAAGATCGAGTTCGACTTGCAACTCATCTGTAAAAGCCGGCACTTTCGCTGTAAATTCTCTCACTGCCGTATAGCCGTTTAGTTCAAGAGTGGCAGTCAAGGTAACGGTCTCTTCGTTTCCTACGGGAAGAACGACCTTTCCGTCAGTTGCAATAATGCCCGGCTGGCTGGATGTCCAGGTAATGCTGGAGCCATTCGCGCCTTTGCGTGGCAATACAAGGTCGCTGGTAACCTTGGAGATATCCCCCAAATCCAGCGCTTCTTTATCCAAGTTAACCAACCTTTCTTGCACGCCATTTACCATTGATTCGATTTCCCCGGCTGTCAGCGCTTTGGTGTAAATGCGGAAATCGTCCAGCTTCCCTTCCAGGGAAGGATCAGGAAAGACAGACTTGCCGATAAAGTTATCGGTTGTAACGCCGAGATCTCTAGGCGTAATCGTGAAATCGTTCTTTGTTACGATTGGCTGTCCATTCAAATATATTGTGCCTACTCCGCCTGAGAGGGTAAAGGCGAAATGCTGCCAGCTTCCGCTTGGAAACACTGTCCCTGCTCCTGTTGAAATCCGTTGCTCTCCTCTGCCGTCGTTCAAAACCAGGGTTACGCCGACAGGGTTGCCCCAAGGGGTGCCATGTGGCGACAGAATCATATATTTCTGAGTGCCGGCAGCAAACGTAAAGATCGTTTCCCATGGCTTCTTCTCATTCAAATTCACCCACAACGAGATGGTGAAATCGTCTACATCGCTCAATATTCCGTTGGGCATCTTAATATGTCCGCCCGCGCCTCCGAACGCCAAAGCACCGCCATGAACGCCTGTCGTCCACTCGACGCCATCCTTAAGCTCTCCATCATAACGCGGGTCTGTTGGCACGCTGTTGCTCGCGATCCACCCGGTTGTTTCATCAAGCTTATAGTGAACCTTGAGTTTATTGATCGGTCCCACCCTTTTATAATTTTTGACGGCTTGCACCAATCCGAGATACGCTTGCTTGACTTCGTCCGAGGACACGCCTTCTTTGCGGGCGGTCTCGCTAGCCGTGCTCACGAATCCGTTCAGCTCCGCCGCCGCGTTCAGCGGAAATTGATCCGGTCCGCTTCCTGTCAGTTCAAGAAGATCCTTAGCCTGCGAGATAAGTTCGTCCAATTCCGCTATCGTATAGAACATTTCTGGTTGATAGAAGGCGCTAGCAGGCACTATTGACTTCTCCAATCCAGGGCGAGACCAACGCAAGTACAAGTTTTGTCCCCCATCTTTTTCATAATACTCGACTTTAAAGTTGTATTTCTTACCTGCTTCAAGCTTGATAGGCTTGGTAGTCTGTTCCTCGTTCCAGTTGTCTAACCAAAAATCAATAACAAGTTCATTATCAATCCATAGGCGGAAGCCATTATCGCCGATCATATAGAAGGTATAATCGCCATCGGCAGGCACTTCGATTCTTCCTTGCCAACGCACGGCTACGTTATCGCTTTGTCCTGTACGTTCATTCATTATCTGTTCGAACGGATCGTTCGAAAAATCAATATTGCTGTCCACTTCCGTACTCTTTTTTTCGTAGAACTTGTTGTCCCCTTGGCTGATATAGTAATCGCCTCGAAGCCCATGGGCATCTCCTGAAGGATTCGCATCCGCAAATGCCGCTGCAGGTATTATTCCACTAACCAATAGTAGTGCCGCCATGAATAGCGCAAGCAGTTTCTTCATCATCATCTTGTTAAGCACTTCCTCTTCCTCCGTTTCATTTGTTGACTGATTGATAGCGCTTTCCCTAATACTCTGCCTAGTATATCATTTGGCTTTTTAATTGAATTTAGAAAAAAGCGTTTTTTTTTATAATAAACCGCTCATTCTAAATCTTGCGCTTGTTGGTCGCCATTGCTTCCATAGTAGCGTGATACCATACCGTTCATATCGTGCATGCGATCCGTCAACACATCCGACGAAGCCGCCACTTCTTCCAGCGCGGCGAGTTGCTCTTCTCCCATCGCGGCGATGTTGTTCACGTCCTGTTGAATGGCGCCGGCGCGATCTTCCACATCGGATATCATTTGAAGCAGCTTGTCCATTCGTTCGCCTGCCTTCTTCAAATCAACGGTTATCGAGCCGATTTTGTCCCGAACGACAGCATTGACATCGCGAATCGCTTCGAACGCCTCCTGTGTATCCGCCGCCTTGCTCCCACCTTCATTCAGCTGTGCCATGCCGCGTTGCATCATCTTGTTCATATTCCCGATTTGCCGACGAACAGTCCCCATCTTCTCATCGGCATCGGCAGCCAGCTGGGAGGTTTGATTCGCAAGCTGCTTGATTCTTCCGGCAATCACAACAAAGGTTTGTCCTGTACGCGTCTCATGCGTGGCTTCTATCGAAGCATTGATCGAGAGAATATTCGTCTGAGAGGCGATATTCCTGATCATTTGAAGCAAACCGGCCATCTCGTCGATCAAAGCTTCCATTTGCGCAGTCTCCTGATCCGCTTGCCCGACGGTGTCTGTCAATTGGTGGAAATGCTCAGAGAATTCTTTGATCGTATCTGTACCCCGGTTGGAGAGCGATAACGAACGCTCGGCATGTTCATCAATGTTCCGGGCATGATCGACGATCTGCCTGAACGAGTTGAACAATCCATCGAACTCGCCGGATGAAGCTTCAATCCGTTGGCTCTGGATGCCAAGCGATTCACAGATCGATAAGGTGGACTCCGAGATCACTTCGCCGACACGGCGATTCTCGCGTACGCTTTGCAGGATGCTCTCCGAAGAAGCCAATGCCGCACCGTTCGCCTCTCTGATCTGTTCAATCATCGCAGCGATTTGATCGAACATCCCGTTAAAGGCTTCGCACAATAGGCCGATTTCATCGCGGCGTTTGACAGCGACACGCTCTGCGGACAGATTACCGTTCATGAGCTCCACCGCACTGCGGCTTAACTGACGGAGCGGCCTTGCTATCGTTCCGGAGAACACCCAGGCAAACCATGCCGATAAGCCGATGACAAGGACAAACTGCCCCCCGATGAGCTTCAGGTTCCTATTAAATCCGTCTGTAATTTGCGATTTAAGCCGCTCGCTAGCAATCAGCTTCTGGCGGATCAAATCCTGAACGCCTTCCTCGACTGTGGAAGTAATGATCGTAATATACTCATAATCAGCTTCCAGTTGTTCCGTACTCGCGCCCGAATCCAGTCGTTCCCCGAGTTTGTCGATCCTCTCTCGCAGCGATTCCAAAGTGCCTGTTACCGTCTGAACGGATTGCCTCGTATCGGCATCAGATTCACGAGCCAGCAAGTCCTGCACGTGTTGATCCATCGTCTGAAGAATTTCGTATTGCTTGCCTGCCGCAAATTCGGTTTTTCCGGTTACGATCTTGTTGATTTCCATATCCAGATCCGACTTCAATAGCCCGTTAACGGCATTGGCCTCCGAGATACCGTCCAGCATAAGGTTATAATCCTGCACGTACCCCGAAAAGAAGATGTATTGCCCCATACTAACCGAAGCCATGATGAACAGCACGACAACAAATGCGGACACCAATTTGATCCGAGTAGACAAGGAATAGAACATACGAGAAAAGCTCACAAAACTACCCCCTAACCGAGTTCGTCTTCATGAGCTTAATTTACATGACCGTAGCTGAAACAATCTTTAGAAAAATCGGATATTTCATACATTATTCCGTTATTCTAAGTTTTCGCAGTTTGTGAGCTTTGCGTCATTCCCGTTCAAAATTCACGGTATTGAAGCTCTTGCTTGGCTGTTTCCTGCGTGAAGAGACCTTCAGCTGTAATGATCTTCATCGGCAGTTCCTTCCCTTCCATTAAATCTTTCACCGCTTTCATCAATTGGGGGCCAAGCAGCGGATTGCATTCGACAGCCACATTCAGTTTTCCTGTCACCAACGCCTGAAACGCAGGGCGCGTCGCATCGATCGAGATGACGATTATATCTTTCCCGGGAGAGAGCCCGTATTCTTCAATCGCTTTAATAGCGCCTAGCGCCATATCGTCATTATGCGCATATACGACGTCAATCTGTTTGCCGTATTTGCGCAGCGCGTCTCCCATCTTCTGTTTTCCCTGTTCAAAGGTATAATCGGCATAATAAGATTCCATGATCTCGAATCGATTATATTGCCGGATGATTTCTTCAAACCCTTTTTTGCGGCCAACCGCAGGAGCGGATTTCTCCGTTCCTTGCAATTCCACAATACGATAATGATCTTTTTCGGTCAGTTGCTCGGTCATCCAACGCGCGGCTCTCCTGCCCTCATCGACCATATCCGAGCCAATATAGGCGGTCCACAACGTGTCGTCGCTTACGTTCACTTCCCGATCGGACAAAATTACCGGTATCCCCGCGTCCTTCGCTTCTTGCAATATCTCCTCCCAGCCAGTCTCCGTCTTCGGCGAGAAAGCGATGACATCTACTTTCTGCTCGATAAATCGGCGGATGATCTCGATCTGTTTCTTTTGCGATTGTTCAGCGTTCTCAATGATAAGCTCGATGCCTGCTTCTTTGGCGGCAGTGATGACCGACCTCGTGTTGGCCAGCCGAAAATTGCTCTCTGCTCCGACCTGAGCGAAGCCCATCACAATTGGTTTATTCGGATCTCGTTTTCTCGTGCCGCTTCCGACACTTGCGGTGCTGGCGCTGTCTGTGTCCAGACGCGAATCGTCAGTAATCTTCTGGCTGCGCAAGATCACTTTCTTGGGGATTCCCTTCTCTTTATTCAGAATGTCGATCGCATAATTGAGCGCTTCCTTACCGCCAGACGGACTTGTGAAGAGCCCTGTCATACGATTGTCCGTGATCAGCTTGACGCTGCCGTTCTCCGTATTGGCGCCGTCAATTCCGATGATGTCAACATTGTTCAATCCGGCGCGACTCACTGCGCGGCAAGCGCCAATCGCCATCGCTTCATTATGCGCGAATATCAGATCGACATCACCATTTCGTTCCAGCCACTCCGTCAGCAAATCCTCTGCCTTATCCCGCTGCCAGTCGCCGTACAACGTCTTGACAATCTGGATGTCAGGCCTCTTCTCCAGCGCTTCGTGGAAGCCTCTGCTGCGCTCCTCCACGCTAGGCGAGCCTTCCAACCCCTGCACCTCAATGACCTTTCCCCCGGCTGAACCGAGCGTTTCCAGAGCAAATTCTCCCGCTTTCTTCCCGATCATCTCATTATCCATTCCGATGGACAGCGTATAATTATAATCGCTTACGTCCCGCCCCATCACGATAACGGGAATGTTGCGGTACGCATCGCTAATCGTCGGGGTCAATGCCACCGGATCGTCCAGAGAAACAATGAGCAGATCGATGCCCAAGTCGAGCAGCCGCTTCACATCGTCCGCCTGCTGCTCACTGCTCTGGGCGGCGTCCGTGAAGATCACGCGCACATCGTCGCGGTGCCGCACTTCCTCACGAATTTCCTCATTCATAGCCACTCGCCATGGCTCGGACAGATTAGGCTGCGAGACGCCGATCAAATAACGAATATCGTTGCGGGCAGAGGCGCTATTCTCGGCCGGGATCAGGCGCCATATCAGCATGACGCTAGCCAGCAGGACCGCCAACACAGCACCGTATATCCAGATCCGCCGTCTCATGAACGTTGTCCTTTCCGGTACACAAGCGGCGGAACACCGGTAATTTTCTTGAAGGCGTTGGAGAAATAGTGTTGGCTTCTGTATCCAACCGACTCTGCAATCTCGTACACTTTGATCGTCGGATCGTTCATTAACAGAGTCGCCTTCTTAATCCGAACCTCCGTCAAGTAATCGATGAACGACAGCCCCAACTCACGCTTGAGCTGTTTGCTCAAGTACGTCGGGCTGACCTGAACGCCATCTGCTACATCACCAAGCGACAGCTCCGATCGGTGGAACTCCCGATCAATAAATTTTTTGGCCAGGACGACGATAGGGGACAAGCTGCCTTTCACTTTCAACCCCGATACCAGTCTACGGTAGGACGCCGGTATGCCATGAGGATAGTCGTGTACCACGCATAATTCGATCATCGCCGTTTTTTCGAGAATCGTCTCTAGCTTATGACGAATTTGGGCTCCAAGCTCCTCCAGTTCCACTTCGTCTCCCCCTTCAACCACGAACACAATATGGCCTTTCATATCGCGGAAGACGAATGATGGTACTTCCGATCGGACGACATCTTCAGTCACATTCTGGGTGGCGAACTCCAGCAGATCCCGATCCCAAAGGCGATGCGAAGAGCCCGTATCCAAACTTGGCATCATCTTGATAGCAAGCATGCTGACAGACGATTTCAATGGTAGCTGGAAGAACTCAAGATTTGTCCATATGTCTTCCTCATCCAGCAACCCGTCAAACCATTTCATCAGAAAATTGTCGCGGATCATTACAGAATTGTTCTTGAGCTGACGATCCACCCACTTGTCCCGCTCCGCATCCTGCTTTATCGCCTCCAACGACTTGATTGCTCTGGCGACAACTTCCTCCAGCTTGTTCTTCACGACTGGCTTCAGCATGTAATCGAAAACTTTCAACTTTACGGCCTGCTGCGCATACGAGAACTCGTCGTGGCCAGAAATTACAATTACCACGCACTGCCTTAGTGACTCGTTTATTCTCTCTATCATGTCAAGCCCATTCATGAAAGGCATGTTGATATCCACGAATATTATATCCGGCTGCAACTCCTTGATCATATCCAGCGCTTGTTTTCCGTCTTCGGCTTCGCCGACAATCTCGATATCCAGTTCCCGCCACGGGAGCGCCTTCGCTAGCCCCCTTCGTATTTTCGGTTCGTCGTCGGCGATAAACAGCTTCCACATATTAAATCCCCCACTTATGTGCCTGAGAATGGCAACTGCGCGATTGTAACGGTCCCTTTGCCAAGCTCGCTATGGACCGAGATGCCGTAGGCAGAGCCATACGACAGTTTGATTCTTTCGTTCACGTTCAAAAGCCCATAGCCCTGATTGCCGTCAACCGCTTTCACTGATTGAATGCTCTCGCGCAGCAAAGCAAGCTTGTCCTCCGGTATGCCCGCGCCATCGTCCTCCACAGTCAGTAACAGATTGTCGCCTTCACGGAAGCACCGGATCATAATTTTCCCCGGGCCTTGCTTGGTTTTGATTCCATGATAGATAGCGTTTTCAACAAGCGGTTGCAAAATGATTTTCAACACCCTGCATCCCTTGACATCGTCGGAAACGAAAATCTCATACGCCAATTTATCCTCGTATCTGGCCATCTGAATAACCAGATAACTCTCGACATGCTGAAGCTCATGCGTAATCGGGATGATTTCGTTCCCTTTGCTCAGACCGATACGGAGCAGATTGGTCAGCGCCACGATGATTTCGACGATATCTTGAGCATCGCGATCTTGCGCCATCCAATGAATCGTATCCAATGTATTATAAAGAAAGTGAGGCTTGATCTGAGCTTGCAGCGCCTTCAATTCCGCTTCCCGCTTTGCTTTCTGTTCCATATAGACCAGGTTAATCAAATTTTCGATTTCCTCCACCATCTTGTTAAAGCTGTTGCCGAGCTGCCCGATTTCGTCGTTCCTCTTGCTTCGGAAACGCAGATGCAATTCGCCCTCCTCGACTTTTCTCATTAAGCTGCGAAGTTTGGCAACTGGACGAACGATCGAATTGGTGAAGAATGTCGATGCGATGAATGCCAGAAACAGCGTGATCAGGGCGATAATAACCATCGACAGTTGCAAATCGGAAACTACCTTTAGCGACTCGTTGAGCGGAACGACACCAACGATCCGCCAGCCGTTATTCTCAAACGTGTTGTAGATGATCCGATAGTCGAGGCCGAAAATCGGCTTGATCAGACTGCCCGTCTTTTCTTTCAGCCAATCGCTCGAAATGCGGTAAACGATGTGGTTCGCAGGAGAATATACGACACCGCCTGTTTCTTCTACAATGAAGATGAAGCCGCTCTTGCCTAGCGACACCGATTCGACAATGCTGCGAATAAAATCCAGTTTCATATCGATTAACAAAACGCCGATCACTTCGCCGCTTATCTGATCTCTGACCGCTTTGGCGACAGATAAAACTTGATCGACGCTTAAATTTTGATTCACTCTTATATTGCGGCCAATTGGATGACTGAACAGGTGAAGTTTATCCGGATACTTCACCGCAATTTGGTACCATTCCTCATCTGTCAGCGGATTGCGTTCAATTCTCTCTATAGTATTGCTGGCGAACGCGCTGTTCTGGCCGACCGCAAGAATCCCGGCAATCTCGGGCCGCTCCCGCTCGTAGATAGCCAGTCTATTTCGAACCTGGTCGCCCAGATCAGCAATCCTTGCCACTTCGCGTCCGTCTGCCTTTAGAAAATCAATGAGTTCGTTCTCAATCGACAAATAGGCTATGATGTGATCCATCTCTTTCAGATTACTTTCAATGTAATCCTTGACTTGATTCATCATCTGGATCGTGTGGGAGCCCATCTCTTCTTCGATCGAGTTCTTGTACAGATAACTGCCTAGAAAACCTAGTGACAAGATCGAAAGTAAAATAATAATAACGAAATAGAAAAGCAATTTGACTCTGATGCTTCGATTGTCCAATACGCCGACATGCAATTGGATCAGCCCATTCTGTAAATGTCTATAAAAAAACCATCTATCCTCTAGATTATAAAGAAAAAAGCGAAAATGCAAAAGAGCATCTTTCACTCTTTTGCAAATTCAAATGGTGGTAATTTTAGACAATAACCATCCTAGTATTTACGGTTAGGCAAAGCGTCGATCGCCTTTTGTCCAAAGTAAACATCTTCTTCGGATTTGATCCATTTCGGAAGTTCCTTGCCTTCTTTATAATCCAGTACAGCTTGCTTCAATTGAGGCCCAAGCAGCGGGTTACATTCTACCGTAACGTTCAGCTTGCCTGCGGCAATCGCTTCGAAAGCTGCCTTGATTCCATCGACGCCGATAATCTTCACGTCGGTGCCTGGTTTCAATCCGGCTTCCTCAATCGCTTGAATCGCTCCAAGTGCCATATCGTCGTTGTGAGCGTAGACAACTTGAATGTTTTTGTCCTTCTTCAGGTAAGCTTCCATAACTTCTTTTCCTTTGGCGCGAGTGAAATCACCAGTTTGCGAGTATACGATCTTGTAGCCAGCTTTGCCAGCGATCTCTTCTTCGAAGCCTTTCTTACGGTCATTTGCCGCGCTTGCGCCAACAGTGCCTTCAAGCTGCACAATGTTCACTTGCGCGTCTGCGCCGAACTCATCAACCATCCATTTCGCTGCATTCTGGCCTTCCAGCACGAAGTCGGAACCGATGAAGGAGACATACAGGTCTTCATTTCCTGGCGTGATGCCACGATCAAGCAGGAATACTGGAATGCCCGCATCTTTCGCTTCTTTCAGCACTGTTTCCCAACCGGATTCGACGACTGGCGCCAGTCCGATCGCATCTACCTTCTGGGCGATAAAGGAGCGAATCGCTTTGATCTGGTTTTCTTGCTTCTGCTGTGCATCGGAAAATTTCAGTTCGAATTTCGGGTCGTTCCCGAATGTCTCTTTGATCGAACCTGTCTCTGCGTCGCGCCAGCCGCTTTCCGCGCCGATTTGTGCAAAGCCGACAACGATCTTCTTGTCTTTATCGCCTGCGCCGTTCGCAGTCTCGCTCGTCGAAGTCTTGTTTCCAGTGTTTGCTGTTTCCCCCGAATTGTTTTTGCTGCAAGCAGTGAAGACGGCTGCAACCATAACGAGCATGAGCAATGTAACCAACACGCTTTTTCTTTTCATCTTTTTTATTCCTCCAAGTAAAGGTTGATTTTTGCTACACTTTCACTATACCGATTTCATTTTTGCGTGTATTTACATTTTCACGTTATTCTTTGCAATTTTCCGTGTAATCTGGGTCGCGTTGCCGCCCTTCTCTTTTCGCATAACGATCAATCGCTGCAGAGCCATGAAGAGAAACAAGAGGAAGCCGATGACGATTTTCGTCCACCAAGAGCTGAGCGTGCCTTGGAAGATAATTATCGTTTGGATAATGCCTGTACAGAGCACCCCGAACATTGGCCCGATCAGATACCCGAAGCCGCCGGTCAGCAGAATCCCACCGATCACGCATGCGGCAATGGCGTCCATCTCCATCCCCATCAAATGCAGGGAGTTGCCGGAGAGCATGTAGAAGGTAAAGACGATGCCCCCGAGCGCGGAGCAGAATCCGCTTAGCGTATAGACTGCAATCGTGGTGTTGCCTACCGAAAGCCCCATCAGAACGGACGAGCGCTCACTGCCCCCAAGCGCGTAGACCGCGCGGCCAAATCCGGTGTAACGGCCGACCAGGATTGCCAGGATCACGAACAATAAAGCAATTACGACACTGATGGAGATAAAGCCTCCGCCGAACAGATTAATTTTATAGCTGGAGATTTTCGTATAGGTTTCATTTTTGACCACGATGCTCTCCGTTCCGATCAAATAGGCGATTCCGCGGCCAAGGAACATCCCCGCCAGCGTGACAATCCACGGATGAAGCTGAAATCGATGAATCAGGTATCCTTGACCGGCGCCGAACGCGATACCGACAAGAAGCGAAATCGACATAACTACATATGCATTCATCCCTTGTTCGAGCAATGAGGCGGATACCATACTAATCAACGCGACAACTGAGGCTACCGACAGATCGATGCCGCCTGTTATAATAACGAATGCCATACCGGTAGCCACGATGATCAAGTAAGCATTGTCAATGAAAAGATTCAGAAACACCTGCATGGAGAAAAATCCGGTATACATCATCGAACCCGCTCCATAAAGCAGCACGAGCAGCAACAGTGTCGCTAGAATGATAATATTATTGCTGCTAACGCGAATACGCAGAGCCTTCACGACGTAGTCACCTTCCTTTTGAATGTCAGCATTTGTCTGAACGCGTCGGATTGGATCAGACATACGAGGATCACGACAAACGCCTTAACCAGCAAAATCGATTCCGGTGGAACACCCAGCGAATAGATCGTCGTTGTCAAGCTTTGGATGAAGATAGCGCCGATCACGGTGCCGCCCAAATAAAACCGGCCGCCACGCATAGATGTGCCGCCGATAACGACCGCCAGTATCGCATCGAGCTCATACCACAACCCGGCATTGTTCGCATCGGCGCTGCTCAGGTTTGAACTATAGATGATGCCGGCAGTAGCAGCCAACAGCCCGCAAATCGCGTATGCGGACATGAAGATGGCGCGCGGTTTGACCCCGGCATACTCGCTGGATTTTCGATTGGCTCCGGTCGCTTCCAGGAATAAACCAAACGCCGTCTTCGTCTTCAGCAGGTAAATAATAATAAAGACGGCAGCGGCAATGTAAACCGCAAATGGTAGCCCCAGAAAATAGCCTTTACCGATAAATTCATAACCTTTATTCGTCGTCGTAAGAATTTGCCCGTTGGTAATCAACTGTGCAATCCCCCGGCCGACTGTAAGCAGGATGAGCGTGGCAACCATAGGCTGGATGCCGAGAATAGAAACCAGCATGCCATTCCATAAACCACATAGCAAGCCAATAACAAGAGACGCCAATATTGCCACCCAAAGCGAGTGGCCTTCCAGCATGAATATGGCCATCGAACCTGCAATCGCAAGAACAGATCCGACGGAGATGTCGATCCCTTCCAATGCAATGACTAGTGCCATTCCAATCGCCATGATGATAAGCGGCGTCCCCCGGTTTAACACGTCTACCAGACTGCCGTACAGGTGTCCGTCAATCACTTCGATTTTGAAAAAACCGGGTACAACTATCAGGTTAAACAAGTATAGTATGGCCATTGCCAAGAGGGGCCACACGATTTTATATTTCGTCACTCTACGCACCGATGACGCCAGACTTGCCATACACCCCTGCTCCTTCCGCAATCATTTGCATGATCCGATTTTCATTCATATCCGACCCAGCTATCTCGCCGATCTGTACCCGGTCGCGCAATACGACGATTCTGTCGCAGCAATTGACCAATTCCTCAAGCTCAGCAGAGATGATGAGGATTGATATGCCGGAGGCTGCCAGATTGAAGATCAACTTCCGTATTTCCGTCTTTGATCCGACATCAATGCCCCGTGTCGGCTCGTCGAGAATAAGCAGCCTTGGCTGTGTCGCCAGCCATCTGGCCAGAATCACCTTCTGCTGGTTGCCCCCGCTTAAATTGTCGATCCTTTGCTCCGTACCGGGTGTCTTGACCTTGAGCAGCTCAATGTATTCCTGAGCGATTTCCTTCTGCTTCTTGGTCTGGATGTATGAGAACAAACCGTTCTTCGCCTGAAGTGCCAAAATAATATTCTCGCGAATGGTCAGTTCACCGACAATCCCCTCCACTTTCCGATCCTCCGGACAAAAGCCAAACCCATATTTAATCGCCTTCTGAGGACTCATGGCAGCGATCTTCTCTTCGCCGAGCTCAAGCACGCCGGAATCGGACTTGTCTATGCCGAATATAAGGCGTGCGATTTCCGTCCGGCCCGATCCGAGTAGGCCCGCAAGCCCAAGCACCTCTCCTTTGCGAATTGTTAGATCAAACGGATTGATCGAACCTTTTTTACTGAGTCCATTCGCACGAAGGAATTGCTCCGCGGATGCCGTCTTGTTGGACTTCTCTCCGGATAGCTCATCGGGATTCCATTCCCGTCCGATCATATGGGACACAAGCTGCGTTCTTGATAACTCTTCCGTCTTATATTCTCCGACTAACGTTCCGTTCCGGAGCACGGTAATACGATCCGTGACTTCATATACCTGATCCAGGAAGTGAGTAACGAACAGGATACCCATCCCTTCCTCCCTCAGCTTCTTCATCAACGAGAACAATTGCTTGACCTCGTTCGTATCCAGGCTTGATGTTGGTTCATCAAGAATCAGTATGCCACTGGAGATATCGACTGCCCGGGCAATCGCAACCATCTGCTGGATGGCAACCGAATACATGGATAATTGCTGTTTAACGTCGATATATAAATCCAGCCGAGCCAGTAGCTCTTCGCTGCGACGATTCATAGTTTCCCAATCGATCATTCCCCATTTGCGCGGTTGTCTCCCGATGAAGATGTTTTCCGCTACGGATAAATTCGGGCAAAGATTCACCTCCTGGTATACCGTGCTGATCCCAAGTTGCTGAGCTTCAAGCGGAGATTTGGGTTGAATCTCTTTCCCGTTTAGTTTCATCACTCCCGAATCCCTCTTGTATACTCCGGTCATAACCTTGATCAATGTCGATTTACCCGCGCCGTTCTCTCCCATCAACGCGTGAATCTCACCTTTGCGCAAGCATAAATCCACCCCCGACAATGCTTTCACGCCGGGAAATTCCTTGCTTACCCCTTCCAGCTGCAATAGAATTTTGGTACTCATGCGAATTCACCCTCTTTCTTTGTTCAATTCTAATTTTAGGAGGGATGGTACCCGCTGTATTTAGAATAATGAGTCATTTTTTAAGCATTTCAGTCTTTCACCGCGCAGCGATCATGCTTCCATTGCATCTGGCGAGCTTACGGAAAGGCAAAAAGCCCTTGCACAGCAAGGGCACAACTCGAGTTAGATAAGCTGATTTCGGATCATGTTCTTGGGGTGGCGATAATCCGTAAGGCTTGGCTCTCGCTTCACCTTTCCGCATAGGCGCCAAATTACTACGGACATAAGTATAGCAAACCGCAAGGAACTGACATGGCCGCTTCCGGACCAAAAAAACACGACCCATAGGCCGTGTATTGCAAATTGGGTAGCCTAGCGGTGATCACTTAAAAAGTGAGAAGAACCGTGGCTTTGCGTCGCGGGTGATCTTGGCATAGAGTCCGGTACGGCTACTTTCGCTTCGGTGCGTTTCCAAGCGTATCGTCCGGCGATGTCCTTCATCCGTTCACCAGGCCCATTTCATTCGCTTTAAATCATTTAAAACCGATGTTTGTTCGCTTCAACCCACACCTCAAAAGACTTAAGCGGAATGTCATACTCCCTTGTTTCATTTATATCAAATCCGTAACCGGGGACGACCTCTAACCACTCCATGAAATTAACCGTTCCCTCCAACATGCCGTGTTTCACGGTTTCCTCAGCGCTAAGCGTTTCAAAAACCACTTCCTTATTAAGAAGACGACTCAGCGTTTGGGCAATCTGAGTCATGGAAAGCTCGTCGCTTGCGATATTAATGTCCTTTCTATTAAACTTCACCGGATTCCCAAAAGCTGCACGAGCGAACTGGGCTGTATCCTCCCCGGAATTCAATTTCAACGGGGTATCTGCTTTCATCGTGCCAAACAAAACTCCGTTCTTAAGTTCCGGTGCCATATAGACTGAATTAGGCTCCAAAAAATTCTCCATAAACCAGCAAGGATGTAAAATCGTCCAATATGGGAAACCGCCATTACGTACAAGCTCTTCGATTGCGTATTTATTCTCCCAAGTCTGAACCATTAACTCATATTTATCCCACCGCGGAAATAAATTGCTGCCAGCGACCGAGGTGTGCACGATTTGTTCAATTCCGAATTTCCTTGCAGCCTGTACCATGTTTGCAGCATTACGCGGCTCGACCGTTGGATCATAGGGGTCGGCGTACTGCGCTGAAAAAATCGCCGAGACATTCTGCATGGCTGGTTCCAACGATGCCGGATCGGCCATGTCACCTTGTATCATCTCCGCTCCCAGGGCAGCCATCGCCTTGGCAGCCGAAGACTCCAGATTTCTGGTCAGAATCCGCACATGATGACCATGCTTCAGCAACTCACGGGCTACATTTCCTCCCTGGGTTCCTGTTCCTCCTATTACCAATATTGGTTTTATTTTGTTGGACCCCATATCGAATCTCTCCAGTCTAAATATAGTTTATTGAACAATCGAATTATATTACCGTGGTAAAGTTTTGTCAACACCATGGTAATATAATTCGGGAGGATGAGCTGACACGGAAACATACAAACTAAAAAACGCTCCACCACTTCTACTGAGCGGACAGAGCGTTCCAAATTGTTTCACTTATTTTTCTTTAACGACCAGCAAAATTTCGAATCGCTTCCTCGTTTCTTCCAGAATATCGAAGCTGCCCCCCATAATAGCCCAATTCAGAATAATACCGTTGGCAATATTGCACATCGAATCGAGCAAATCCTCGGCACTCGCCGGATTTTTAATCTGACCTTCATCCTTGGCCCGCTGGATCAGAGTGGGAATAATATTTCCCAATAAGGATGATTTGCTCTTATCTAGCGGGAGTATTTGGTTCCGAAGGTGAACTCTGTAGTTTTCCTTCGTCATTTCTACTCCCAAACGAACGCTGTGCTTCACATAAATTTCCATGGCTTTCATGGCCTGGTCTGCATAATCGCTTACTGAAAGAATATCCAATAAATCATCATTCGATATCATGTTGTCGAAGGAAAAGAATCCGGTGATCAACTCATCCTTGGACTTAAAATGGTAGTAAAACGCAGTTTTGGTCACATTGATTTCTTTACAAATTTGGTTGATCGTGACTTGGTCGAATCCATATTTATTAAATAAATTGATGCTTACATTCAAAATGGCTTCTTTGGTTGTACCTCTTGTACTCATAATCTGCCCCAACTCCTTTGTAAATATTATAAATCATGTGACCATGAAAAAGTAATACATTACCCGAGTAATACGATTAGGATCCTAAGTTAAAACCAACGGAACTGAAGGAGTTCCAAATTATCGGAGGAATTTACAATGGAAAAGATTTTTTATGTTGATCCTATGGTGTACTCGAGTAGGCCATATGGATTACAAATCGTCTGATTTTTGATAGAATCGAGTCAGTGAATGTCGTTTTATGTCACATTTCACTCGTGCTGTTGAATCGATTTTATTCTATTAGTGGATATGGGGACTACAGATGTGGGCATTGGTCTTAATCTTTTTAATCATACTTTCTATAATCTTTTCATTTTTTCTTAAAAAAGAAAATATGTTTTGGATTGTTGTTATTCTAGCATCTGTAGCAATTGGTGTACTGGCCGATATTCTACGTACCCGTTATTTGCCGAATGAAGTCATGGTTGGCAACGGACAGCTTGGCATAATCTTTGTTTTATTCAGTTTTATTTTCCTTCATGTTCCGGTATATGCATTTTTGATGCTTGCGATTTCATTATATCGAATGTCTCCTATTCTTCGTAAATTGGTGACCATAACAGGGTTCATTCCCCTTGTGTATGATGCCTCGCATACATCGTTTATGCCCTCTTATGAAATCAACTACTCGTTCTTGTTTTGGCTTTGGTTGCTTTATATTATTTCCGCATCATTATTAATCGTATTGAAATATATTCGTACACCGCCATCGCTTGAGAAAAGTCATTATCTTTCGATTATCATTGTTTATGTTCCCCATCCCTGGCTTGCACTTTTCACTTTTATTTTGCCTCTCAGCTTACATGGCGTCGGAGGAGAATGGCCGTATTTTCGCATTACATTGCAATTATCCGTAAGTATAGCTTTTCTGCTAAATCTGTATTACATCCTTTTTCCCGGTTTTTTTGGGGTTCGATTGAGTGCTATTCGCAGGAAAACCGAGAGCAGACTCGTTGCCTCCGGTGTGGAGATTTTGAATCACTCTCTGAAAAACGAAGCTAACAAGATGCTTTTTATAGCACGTGAATTGAAAATGATGGAACTTGATCAGGAAGAAAGAAGCCAATACATAGACTTAATCGAGCAATCTGCCAAAGAAATGTCAGCCACGTTGGAAAAACTGAACAAGAAGACACGAGAAGTTACTATAAAATTAGGAGTGCACACCGTCGAAGAATTGCTGGATAATGTGAGAGAAAAGTGCGCTATGCTGTTTCATCAACGAAATATACGTTTTTCGATATCATCTGCGTTTACAGGAACCTTACGTTGTGATTTACAGCTGTTGTCAGATGATCTATACAGCCTGATTGATAACGCTATTTATGCGACAGCCAAATGCGAGGAACCGACAATTCGGATTGAGGTCGGCACCTACGGCCGTTACGTTTATATTTCTCTGTGGGACAACGGTTGCGGAATCTCGAAGGACAATCGTAGACGGCTGTTCGAGCCGTATTTTACAACGAAAAATAAGTCAAGTAATTTTGGTGTAGGTTTATTTGCCTGTTTCAACAATATCTCCGCACAAAACGGTCTGATTCACATTGAGTCGGAAGAGGGGGCATGGACGAAGGTAAATATTTATATCCGAAAGGGGAATCAAGTATGATTCGGATCATCCACGCAGAGGACGAGGAATCTTGGCGGTATCTCATCGCGAATAAAATCAATCGGGAATCGGATATGCAGGTGGTTTCCTCCGTTGCGAGCGTGAATGAATGCTTGCAGGAACTGGATCGCGCTCATTACGATATTGCGCTCATCGATTTGAATTTGAGTGAGGATGAGGACTATGCCGGGGGGATACGGATTGCCGGTGAAATTCAATTACTATATGCGCACGTGAAAGTCATTATGGTCACTTCCAATGAGAATTATCCCTATATGGAACGTTCCGTCGTGGCTGGCGCCCGGCATTATATAACGAAGAGCAAGGTTGGTCAAATCGCAAGCCTGATACGGCTTGTTTATCATGATGCGGATCAGTCGATGCAATTGTTGATGCATTCCTTAGTCAAGTATAAGGAATTATCCTATCTCGACACCTTTAACCTGACCCCGCGCGAGAAGACGATCTATTTGCATAAGAAGGAAGGACTCAGCAATCAGGAGATTGCCGACTTATATATGCTATCGATCTCAACCGTCCGCAATCAGATAACGAGTATGTTGAACAAGATCGGAGCGTCCACGACGGCCTTTGCCTTCCAGAAGATACACAAGCTGCTGCTCGAATAAGTGAATGAAGAAAGAACATGGAAAGAAAGTCGCATACAGGTCGAGTTGGAAGGGGGCAACGCACCTCTTCTTTTTTATGTGCAGAAATGCAAAAATGATAGTCCTATAAAGTTAGGAGTACACAGCTTAAAGGATTGGCTTGATAATGCTTAATGTAGATAAACGATGCCGAAAGGCGATTTTTATGCGAAAAATGCGGAAAATTGGCGAAGCCCCACATTCAAGCAAATCGCAAGAGAATCCAATATTACACACTGGGGGATTATGCAACGTGACTCAACGGAAATTCGCATTTCTAGTGCATCCTAGAACCCGCGTCAGCGAGGATTTATCAAGAGCGTGGAAGCCGTTCCGATATATACCGAACCGCGTTTTGGATTGGGGACTAAAGAGGCTGCAAGTACCCCCTCTTCATGTTGCGGACGTCTACCTGAGAGACCAGATGTCCGAGCCCATCGGTTGGGTGCTCGCGGTGCCGCTGAGCGCCAAACAAATGTTGGAATTGCCCCCGAAGAAAGTCATCTCCAAGATTGAAGAAGCCATTAAAAAAGCGGCCGCATTGGGAGCGGATATTATCGGTCTGGGGGCGCTGACATCCCCGGTCACGCTGGGCGGACAAAAACTGCTGAAACGCACCGAGCTGTCGATCACGAACGGAAATGCGCTTACTGCGGTGATGACCTGCGAGGGTATCGGCCGTCTTATTGAACGGTGCCCTGCTCCTGCCCCTACAATTGCAGTTATAGGAGCCTCAGGCAGCGTCGGCAGCTGCTTGGTAAAAATGATCGCGAGTAACCGTATGACGGAGCATCTCATTCTGGTCGCCAGAAATATGAATCGGCTTAACAAACTCTCGGAGTCCGTCAGACACATCAATAAGGACATGGACGTACGAACATCCTGCGACATGAATGTTGTGCGTGAAGCGGATATTGTCGTGCTGCTTACCAGTTCCAGCGACAACCTGCTTCAGCCGGCGCATCTCAAAGAAGGCGCATTGGTACTCGACGACACGCAACCTCGAAATACAGATGAGACACTGCTGTCTCACCGTCCGGATATTATGATCGTTGACGGGGCTATGGTAGATATCAACGGAATCGTCATCAAAGGCGATATCAACGTCCCAAGTGGATTGGCTTACGCCTGCCTGGCCGAGACGATGCTGCTTGCGCTTGAGGGTCACCCTGAACATTTTTCGATCGGCAACCCAACCTTGGAACAAGCGAACTACATTGGAACCTTGGCGCATAAATACCGCCGATACGGCTTCTCATTAGCACCGTTTCATTCATTCGGAAAGAAGTTGCCCCATGACATTCCAACAAACGAGGTGAAAGGATGATTCGAGTCGTCATACTCGGAGGCGGATACGTATCGGTATGGGCATGCCGATCCATCGTTCGAAAAATCAACCGGCAAGTGCGCAAGGGAGAAGTCCAGATTACCGTGATCAGCACCGAGAACTATCACGCTTACCACGGATGGAGCGGAGAAGTGCTTGGCGGCATTATCCCGTTGCAGCACCAACGTTCCTCGCTCAGAAATCTTTTTCCGCATGTCCGCTTCATACGGGGCGAGGCGACGGCGGTCGATCTGGAGGCAAGCGCGTTGACCGTAAGGATTAACGGGGAAGCAAGTCGCTCAATTATTGTGTCCTACGATCATCTGCTGTTCGGATTAGGCTCAGGGGATCATAACGAGCGAATAAACGGTTCAGCGGACAACGGGTTCCGGCTGAAAGACCCGAGGGAATTGCTCAAACTTCGAAATCATCTCATCGATGTCATGGAGCAGGCCGAAGCCGAGGAGGACGAACGGATCATCGCCAAATGGCTAACGGTCGTTGTGGCCGGAGGCGGATTTGAAGGGGTCGAAATATGCGCTGCGATTGCAGAACTGTTCCACAAGTCCAAGAAGCATTATTCGGTACTAAGAAATCATCAACCACGCGTTGTTTTGGTACATGCGGGGACCGCGCTTCTCCCGCAGTTTCGGCCGCACTTTAATAAATTGGCAGACTACGCCACCGCGCAGCTTAGGCAATACGGCGTTGAAATTCGCTTCCAGGAAGCGGTTGAATCGATCGGGCCTGAAGGCGCGAGATTCTCGACCGGCGAGATCATTTCCAGCCGAACGGTAATTGCGGCGGTCGGTCAGAAACTTATGCCATTGAGAGGCTCCGAAAGCCTGCCGCGCGACAAAGACGGCCGTCTGCTGACAGACTCTTCTCTGAATATCGTCGGCAACAACAAGCTGTGGGCAGGGGGCGATATCGCCAATGTCAAGCACTATCGGACAGGTAAAACGTGTCCGCCGAATGCGTTATGGGCCATCTATCACGGCAAACGCACAGGCGACAATATTGCCCGATCCATCCTGGACAAGCCGCTGCGCCCTTTCCGCTATCCGGGACTCGGTCAAGCCGCGAGCATGGGAGTCGGCAAGGGGATCGGCGAACTCTACGGCATTCAGTTAAGAGGCTGGTTTCCTTGGCTCCTGCGTTTGTTCTTCTTCCTTCGTTTCATGCCGTCAAGGCGGCAAATGCTCCGCGTCTTCATGGATTGGATACTGCACCCGTTCGGTGGCCACGATCTGTCATCGATTGATTATGAGCAAGTCGTAAAGAAAGAAGCATCGAATTCGATTGCCAACAAAAGGGAGGAATTGGTGAATGTTTAAGGCCTTAGGCTCTCTTGCAGCCAAGTATCCTAAAATCGTCATCAGCGTCTGGATCGCCATTCTGCTCGGGTCGGTATTCCTCGGTCCCAAATTAGAGGAACAACTGTCCATCAGCGCATTTAACAACATGGACAGCGAATCGACAGACGCACGCGCAGACATCAAGACGCAATTCAACGGTCAATATCCGCAGAAGCTGATTTTACTCGTAGAGAGCGGGAATATTCAACCTTCCGATCCGGCGTTTAAACAGTACATTCTGTCATTAGAGGAGGAGATGAAGAAAAATCCGGCGGTCGGCACAATCGAAAGCGCCTTTTCGTCCGACAATCCCGCATTATTAATTGCGGACACGAATGCCGCGATCATCAATGTCAACATGACTTCCGACGATTCAACGACCATGCGTTACGTAGAAGTGATTAAGCGTGACATTATTCCACGGCTGCCCGATTCGAACGGCTTTACCGTCCAGATCACCGGCGCGCCGGGAATTGCTTATGATTTGAATACGATAGGCAAACAGAATGTTACGAAGGTAGAGAGCATCGCACTTCCGATTGTCTTTCTTCTGCTCGTTATCGTGTTCCGGTCCTTGGTCGCCGCATTCATCCCTCTTATCATCGGTATATTCACCATTCTCGTCGCGACGGCCGGAGCTTATCTCGTAGCCGTCAATATGCCGCTATATATCCTGATCACGAATATCATCACGATGCTCGGCCTCGGCGTGGCGATCGATTATGCCCTGTTTGTCACCCAGCGTTTCCGCGAAGAGCTGTCCATTCATTCCGATAAACGGGTTGCAGCGGTAAACGCGATAGGTACGACGGGACGGTCCGTCTTCTTCGCAGGAATAACCGTGGCGATAAGCCTCTTCTCCCTGCTGGTGCCGAACTCCATGCTAGCCCGTTCAATCGCGGTCGGCGGTATTCTCGTTACGGTCGTCTCGCTCCTCCTGGCGCTGACTCTTCTTCCGGCGATGTTGGTGTTATTAGGAAAGAAGATCGATTTGCTGAAAATCAAACTGCCCAATTGGAAGAAGCAAACCACCAACCAAAATGCGTTCGTAAAAAAGCTGATGACCAATCCGGTCGTATTCCTGCTCATCGGTATTGTGCTCACGGGCATATTCGCCCCTGCGGTATTCGATATTGAAATTCACGAACCTGCCGGCGCTTACACGGAGCTGCCCGTGAGCAGCGAGGCAAGGCAGGCGATGGAGAAGATCGTCGACCACGCCGGCGTAGGCAACATTTTTCCCATTCAAATACTCATTCGGAACGAAGACCGTACGATGTACGAGAAGGAAAGTCTCGCAGAGCTTGAACGAATAAGCCAAAGCATCGGGCAGCTTGATCATATCGAGAATGTCATCAGTCTAACAACCATTAATGGCGCAAACGCTGCAACTACAGACCAACTGTATGACCTGTACATACAGAGAGACGCTTTCCCCTCGGATACGCAACAGCAGCTGCAGACGCTCGTAAGCAAAGACGAACGCGCTTCGATTGTATACGTTATTCCAGAGGCGTCTCCCGGTTCCCCGGAAACGCGGGAGCTCGTTCATCGGCTTCGCGATGATATATCCAGGCAAATGAGTCCGGGGTACACGATGAATGTCACCGGCGAAACGGCTATCGGTCTAGACTTCGACGCGCAGTTCATTCGTAACATTCCGATGATTCTCGCCATAAGTATTTTTCTTACCTTTGTCTTATTGCTGATTACGTTCCGCTCCGTCATCTTGCCGATTAAGGCAATCGTTCTTAACCTGCTCGTCACCGTAAACACGCTTGGGTTTCTAGTTCTCATGTTCCAATACGCGAACATACCCGGAACCCATGAGGCGCCGCTCAATATTAATACGCCTGTCATCGTGTTTGCGCTTCTGTTCGGATTAAGCATCGATTACGAGGTCATGCTCGTCTCCAGAATCAAAGAACACTTCGATAAGTCCGGCAATAACGAAGCTGCCATCGTCGAAGGCTATTCGAAAACATCCGGGATGATTAACGGAGCGGCGGCAATTATGATTACGGTATTCGGCGCCTTCTACTTTGCGGACCTGCAAATCGTACGCGAAATCGGCGTGGGCCTGGCGTTAGCCATCTTCATTGACGCTGCCATCGTTCGCACGATCGTCGTTCCGACTTCAATGAAATTGCTCGGCAGATTGAACTGGTGGTTCCCGAAGTTTCGGCAGGGGCAGAAATAGGACCAACTGATGGGCACCACTGCAGAATCATAACGGAACGGTTAACCTCTCACACGGGCGTTCTCGTCTACAGCAAACAGCGTTCCGGTACAAGTGCCGGAACGCTGTTCTGCTGCACCGCGATCAACAGGTCGGTTATAATCCAGGGCAACCAAAATATTCGTATGACTTTCTATGGCAGTTCATACAACTGCGAGTCTCATTAAACAAAGCAAGCTCTCGCATACACGTGAGCTTGCTCGTCCTAGATTTTATCGGCGTACGTCGAACTTCAGATCAAATCAGACTTTTGCAGCAGGCGCTGAACAATTGTCGCCACCTCTGCCCGAGTTATAGGGGAGGTCGGTGCCAATTCTGCTGTTGACCTGCCGGTCACAATGCCCGATTGCAGGCATTGGATGATCCCCTTCCTTGCCCAGCTTGAGATATGGGCAGCATCGGTATAAGTATCAATCCGTTCAAAAGAGCGAGTATCCCCCGTTTTGTTCTTCAGGCCGGTCAGTTTCATTGCCTTGGCAATCATGACCATCGCTTCCTGACGTGTAATGCTGTCATTGCCGCGGAAGGTGCCATCCTCGTATCCACTTATTAATTTATAGGTATATGCAGCATTTACTGTACTGTAGTACCATACTTCTTCCTGAACATCGAAGAAAACGGATGGCCCTTCCTCAGGCCTCAGTCCCAGCCCACGAACCAGAATTGCAACGAATTCAGCCCGGGTAATGGCCCGGTCGGGATAAAATTTTCCATCCCCCGTTCCTTGAACGATCATCCTTGAACCCATTTCATTCACAATGGACTGTGCCCAATGATTTGTAATATCGCTGAATAGGACCTTGTTCTGAACAACCGCGTAAACACTGTTGGTAAAGCTGCTGACGACCACGTAGCTTTTCCCGTCCATCTGAACGACTTTAGTCGGCACTTGCCTAAAAGAGCCATTCGGCTCGACAACGATCGCCGTCGTGACTTTAGTGGGGTCTATGCCCTCAGGAACGGTGATCATCCGACTCACATAGCTGTCAAACTTGGAGATTTCCACGATCTTATCCCTGTATTGAGCGGTAATTCTAAACTCGACGGGTGGCGCGACAAGCGTATAACCGCCTGATTGAACCACATTTTCGATCGCCTTCTGGAATTCGACTGCAGGCGATGCCACCTGAATCTGAATCTGAATCTCACTTAGTGAGGCGTCTTGGCCCAGTTGTTTAGCGAGATATGCCATTCTGATTTCTTTTGCGGGCAAATTAAAGCTGCCTTTGCCGGTTTCGATGCCCACTGTCGCATCCTTCCTAATCATATCCTCGAACATTTGAACGGTTAGCTCGATTGCAAATACCTCAGCATCTCCCAGCAGTTGAATTCTTACGGTAGCATGCTCTCCTTCCGATGCAAGCAGCCTCTTTAGACCCACTGTATTGACTTTGGCGTACGCAATCTTTCGATTATTTTGGACCGATTCCGTCACCTTGTAAGTTGGGATGTCAGTTTCACTGTTTCCATCCGTGGCAGATGCGCCCCCGCCATTGCTGCCACCTCCAGGCGAGCCGCCACCAACTCCGGTACCTCCTCCTGCCGCCTTGACCACCACCTTCGCTACTACGCTCGTAGCCGTAGCCGTCGTACTCCCAGTTGCGCCGCTGTTCGTATTCGTCACCACAACGTAGTAAAAGAAGCTATCGGCTGTGCTCGTCGGCGCGCTATACGTCGCGTTCGTTGCGCCACTAATCGCCGTTCCGCCGCTATTGCTGTTTGTCGTATTGCTGTACCACTGGTAGCTCAGCGTCCCGACGTCGCTTACTGTTGCCGTCACGCTCAGGCTGACGGTGTCACCGACGTTCACCTTCGCGTCGGATGGTTGCCCCGTAATGTTCGGTGTCGCCGCATCCACCAGTGCGTTAACCGTCACCTTCGCTACTTCACTCGTAGCCGTAGCCGTCGTACTCCCAGTTGCGCCGTTGTTCGTGTTCGTCACGATCACGTAGTAGTAGGACGTTCCAGCTACTGTGGTCGGCTCGTTATACGTCGCACTGGTTGCACCGTTGATCAGGGTACCACCGCTTGTGCTACTCGTCGTATTGCTGTACCACTGATAGCTCACCGTTCCGCCGTCGCTTACCGACGCGCTGACGCTCAGGCTTGCATTGTCGCCTACATTCACCGTCGCGTCCGTCGGCTGTGTGTCGATCGTCGGCGTTTCCGCGTCCACCAGCGCGTTAACCGTTACCTTCACAACCTCGCTCGCCGCCGTGGCCGTTCTCGGTCCATTGGAACCGCTCCGCGTGTTCGTCGCCACCACATAATAATATGTCGTGCCCGTTACCGAGGTCGGCACGCTGTATGTCGCGTCCGTCGCACCGTCGATCGCCGTACCGCCATCCGTGCTGTTTGTCGTGTTGCCATACCATTGGTAGCTCAGCGTCCCGCCGTCGTTCACCAATGCGATGACGCTCAGACTGACGCTGTCGTTCTTCACTACAGTCCGGCTCTGCGGCTGAAAGGTAATCGTCGGCTCCTGCACGTCGGCTACCTTCACCGCCACCCCGTTGCTTGTCACGGATTTGACCCGATACCCCGGTACGTTGTTGTTCGTGTTGATTACGATGACGAAATAACGCGTCGTCCCGACTATATTCGTCGGCACGCTGTAGCTGCTCCCCGTTGCGTTGACGATTGCGCCGACGCCATCCGCATACCATTGATAGCTCAGCGTTCCGCCGTCGTTTACACTTGCGCTCACGCTCAGCGTCGCCGTATCCCCGGGCAGTACTGTCATCCCGGACGGCTGTGATGTGATCGTCGGCGTCTCCGCATTGGCCGATCCAAGCACAACGATTTTCACAACCTCGCTCGCCGCCGTGGCCGTTTTTGATCCATTGGAACCGCTCCGCGTGTTCGTCGCCACCGCATAATAATATGTCGTGCCCGTTACCGAGGTCGGCACGCTATATGTCGCGTCTGTCGCGCCGTCGATCGCCGTACCGCCATCCGTGCTGTTTGTCGTGTTGCCATACCATTGGTAGCTCAACGTCCCGCCGTCGCTCACCGATGCGATGACGCTCAGACTGATGCTGTCGTTCTTCACCACAGTCTGGCTCTGCGGCTGGAAGGTAATCGTCGGCTCCTGCACGTCGATTACCTTCACCGTCGCCCCGTTGCTTGCCACGGATTTGACCCGATACCCCGGTGCGTTGTTGTTCGTATTCGTTACGATGACAAAATAACGCGTCGTCCCGACTGTATTCGTCGGCACGCTGTAGCTGCTCCCCGTTGCGTTGACGATTGCGCCGACGCCATCCGCATACCATTGATAGCTCAGCGTTCCGCCGTCGTTTACACTTGCGCTCACGCTCAGCGTCGCCGTATCCCCGGGCAGCACTGTCATCCTGGACGGCTGTGATATGATCGTCGGCATCTCCGCATCAACAGACGCGAATGCCTGTCCAAACAGCACTTGTGAAACCGCAATTCCAACAAGCAATATAGACGCAATAATACGTGTAATGGGGTGTTGATGTCTATTTCTCATCCAACCTTCTCCTCCAAATATCTGTTTTGGGCAACACAAACAGCCTGGATAAATCCTCGCAGATTTCCAAGTTGTTTATGACGCCATGATTTAATTACGGCATGTGCTTGAATTCATACCCCGTCGTGGCTAGTTGCCGTCAACCGACGAATAAAAGATCAGTTTTTAAATACGGGAGCAGTCGGAATTTGGCGTTCCAAGAACTTCAATGCCGTTTCCAAACCATTTTCCGCTTTCATTTGTTTGGCGACTGTAGCAGCTATTTTGTATACAACCGGGTCCTGAAGTTCACGAATGGCTTGCAACAGCTTCTCTTGGTTCAGCTTGGAGAAAGGAATATGTCTGCCTATGCCAAGCTCTACAATTCGCTCACCCCAGAAAGGTTGATCGGCATAAGTAGAACAAATAATGGAAGGCACGCCGCTCTCGATCGCTGTATGTGTCGTACCGGCTCCTCCATGGTGAATAATCGTACTGCAGCGCGGAAACAGGAGTTCGTGATTAGCCGACTTTATCATTCTGACTGTATCAGGCAGTCGGTTCCCCCCGTTGTCCATATCGGACCAACCGGATGCGATGATGGCTCTCGTTTGAAGAGCATGGGCAATAGCGACCGCCATATCAATCATCTGCTGCGGCTCCAGTACCGGCAAGCTGCCGAATCCAAAATAAATCGGAGGGGGGCCCTCATCCAGCCACGCGACCAAATTCTTATCCAATTCCGCCTTTTCCTGCTCGGGAACATACTGACTTGGAATTTTCCACTGGCCGGTAATGACGACATGCTTGCCCCAGTCTTTTGGATGTGCAATAAGTGCCTGACTGAACGCTTGCATAACCGGTATGTTTTGATGTTCTATTTTGTTAAAAAGAGTTCCTCGTGAGGGTGCAAGTCCTAATTTAATTCTCCATTCATTCATGTCCTTGCGTAAACCTTTTTCATTCACTTTGAAAACTAATCGAAACGTCATTTTATTCATAAAACGAAGTGGCAATCTCCTAGTTGTAACCAAGAAATGCGGAAACGCTTCTGTTGCCGGAAACATTGGGAATGGATTCGCAAATAGGATAGGCTTGTTCAATTTCTCCGAAAGATAGCAGCCATAATAAGTTTGAAGGGGGTGGGCGATAATCAGATCGCAATCCTCACACGCTGCCGCCGCATCCCTTTGCAGTGCATACCGATTTTCATGCAAAATGATGTTCAATTGATTTAGAAACTGCTTCATATCACCTGACGCCATCCACTTGCGACCTTCTTCAGACTCCAATACCTGCTGAGAATCCATTCCGATTGGCAAATAAGGTCTATTATATGTTTTTGTGACGTACTCTTGAAAATTTTCCGGCCCAGCCAACGTTACTTGGTGTCCCTGCTCTTCAAGCCCATATGCGAGGGCAAGAAATGGCCTTACATCTCCGAATGTCCCCATCGTTAATAATGAAATTTTCATATCTTAATCCCCATTATCAGAAAGTATGATTATGTTATTATCGTATCAGAAAATTCCTAAGCGATGGTCTCATTTTAGTCTCAATTACCTATAAATTTCAGAGGATTATGTAAGTTTTTGACGAATAGTATTTATAGTATTTTTAGAAACAACTTTCTGCCAGGGTGGTAAAGTATGGGGAAACTTAGTGAAACGCTTGCTTTGGAACGCTGTCGTCTGTTTGTAGGACGGGATGCAGAAATCGCGGCTGCGCAGCAATGGATTCAAAACCAAAATGCGCCAACCGAAGTCCTGTTTATTTCGGGTATTGGCGGCGTTGGCAAAAGCTCTCTTATGATGAGGATTATCGACTTAACGGCACAGGCCAATCAGCTTGCTATTTGGATTGATGGACGGGTTTGCCCGGAAACGCCAGCAGGATTTGTAGAGGCGCTGTTTGACAGTGTTAAACAAAATTTCGGAGATTTGACGCACCAGACATTCTCAAATAAAGAAATCATTCAGGAGATCTTCAAAAGCAAAACCCTTCTATGTATTGATAACTATGAATCGATTCAAATGATCGATAGCTGGCTGCGAGAAGTGTTCCTTCCGCAGTTGCCTGCAACTGGGCTTATGGTTCTCCTTGTTTCCCGGAAGAACCTGTCAGAGCCCTGGCAGCATGATCTGGCTTGGCGAAGCCGGGTCAAACATATTGCATTGCTTCCATTCATCAAGCAAGAAGTGATGCTATATTTATTTCGCAATGGAATCACGAAATCCGTTGACACGGAACAAATTTTTAGCGAAACGCAAGGATTACCGCTTGCCTTGGCACTTACCTCGGAGAAGCTCCAGCAGGTTGGTTCACATGTATGGCCGCTATCGTTGCGCATCAATGCCGAACTTATGCGTGAAGTAACAGCGCCAGACCTGCTGGAAACATTGGAACTGTTATGTATTTTACCGCAAGCGACCCCTGAGTGGCTTGGGCGTTTGCTTCGTACTCCCCTTGATGCGGATAAGCTGCTGAAGTTAAGCCGGATTTCTTTTGTCCGTCCCACCGCGGATGGATTTGCCTTGCATGATGTAGCGCGTTATTACCTTAAGGAAGATATGATGCGCCGAGAGCCCGAAAGAGTACAATCCTTGCGCACGCGCATCGTTATGGAATTAGTTCAAGATATTAAATCTTCCGATATCCATCAGCGCAGAAAACTTACATCGATCCTGCTCTCCACATGCAGGGATGCGTTCCAAATAAATTCGGTCCCCATCATCCCTCAAGATATTGAACACATGCAGATGGAGGCATTCCAGCCAAGCGACCTGCCGCACTTGATGCGTATTCTGCAAGACCAAGACTCGCTTGCCGTTTCTATTGAGAAGGACCTCATCGTGTTGCAACAATTGGCTGAACAATTTCCGGAATGCATACGTGTTTACCGCTCTAAAGAAACCATTCCTTTAGCATTCTGTTCAGGTTTTCATCTTTATCGGGAAACAACCGCTTTCCACGAAACTTTTTTCCCTGGCATGCTGGAGCAGGCTTTTCCGGGTGAAATCGAGAAGATGCGCACGCAGTCAGTTGAAGAATCGAATACTTATTATCATTTACTGGCCGGCACATCGGAAAGGGATTCCGATCATACCTTTTGGGAACTCATGGGAATTATTATCGCAGAATGGCTGATCCTCTACTCTGCTGGGTTGCGGCTCGTTATGATTAATACGTATGAGGGGTTAAATGGAATTCTATTTCAATTAGGCTATCGAATGAGACCACTTACAGGACTTCCTGAGGATCATCCATTCTGCCATGCAACGATCCGTGAGCTGGATTGGCGTGACTTGGATGTAGGAGACCGGATTCTTGAATTGTTTGGTATGAAAGCGCCAAAGTCAACAAGCCCATTATCAAAAATCATTCCAGATAGAGCGATTAAGTCAGCCTTGCCACTAGCAGAAGATCCTGTGAGACTGGAACAAACCGAACTTGCTAAAATTCTGGAGCTGAGCGGCATCGAACTGCAGGATACGATACAAAAGTTGCTTTGGGGCGACCTTATATTCCCGCTTGATGAGCGAATGCAGCAATTATTGCGTCTAATGAGCACAATAGCAAATCTGACGGCCGAAATAGCAACTAAACGTTTGCATGTGAGCAGGGCAACCTATTTCCGAATTCGGGCAGATGCTTTGCGGGTTTTGAAAGAATTATTGTTGCTAAAATGCAGTTGATTCAACATGATCCACGTAATATCCAGAGCACGATGGAACGAGGACCACTAGAGACCTTATACCTCATTATGGTCAATTGGCTTCGCTATGAATAGGTGTATTCAGTTTGACGCTTACAAGAAAATTAGAGGGTCACATAGAATAATACTATGTCACCCTCTAATTACTGGTCAAAATGTGTCGTATTGACTCCGCCATGTTCGACGGAGAATTTGCATGGCTTCAGCCCCTGATCTCATCGCAACAAGTTTGTAAGCCGCTCACCCATCACCTGCAACATGCTCCGTAGAATATCCATGTTCTGAAAGCACAGCGAGAAAACCTGATCTCGGTGAAGTTGAAGCAGGACTGTCGGAGAAGTCACCGTGCAATCCGCCGAACGGGGACCGTCATCAATGATTGCCATCTCTCCAAAATAGTCTCCTTCGGCAAGTTGTGCAACAGTGTCGCTTCCCCTGTGTATACGGACGGACCCTTCAATGATACCGTAAAGTGTATCTCCATAATCTCCGACCCGGCAAACGACTTCTCCCGGCTCGAATTCAACTTCATCCACCATCTGTGCCAGCCGGATGATGTCGTCCTCGGACAGGTGCGAGAAAAGATCGATTTTTTGCAATACCAGCACTCGGCGAAGAAGTGAATCCGGGTGGTCTGTCCTGCTTGCAGATAACGGGACTACGACTTCCTCCTTGGTGGTAGCAGCTTCTTGAATTGCTGCATGAGATTTTTGTTCCGCCAATACCGACCTTATCCTGCGGGATATCAACTTCATCATTTCCATAGCGATTTGCGGTCGGTCGAACATCACGTCATAAAAATCATCCGAATCCAGCTTAAGGAATATGCTGTCCTCCTCTGCCACCGCATCTGCAGTCCGAAGCCTGCGAATTAACACGCCTGACTGCCCGAATGATTCGCCAGTCTTCCTTTCAGCTACCTTTTCTCCGTTGCGATAAATCCCGACAAGTCCGCTCTTCATTAAATAGAGCGCATTCTCTGAGTTTCCAGATTTAAATATATACTCCCCCCGCTTGGCACCAGCCTTCACGAGTTTCATCGCAATAGCGGAGAGTTCGCGGCTCGTTAGCTCATGAAACAACGAAAAGTTGCGAAGCGTATGAATGCGATCCATATGCATGTTGAGTTCACTTGACTCATCAGGACTTACTGCAAACCGAATCACTTGTCTCAGCCATAAATCGTCCAGCTGATTAAGCCGATCCAGTTGCTGCTTCAGTTGGGCCTCCGATCTGGAAGAATTTGCGCCAGAGCCCGACGCTGCCATAACTTTTGCTACTTCCATGCGTATTTGGCCATGGGCCAGTTGATCAATGACCTCCATGGCATTCGCTTGCTGGCGAGCATCTCCCCCCGACCAATTCGCATATACCGCTTGTATCGTCGAAAAATCATAAATCAGAGAGAGGAGTTGGAAGACACGCCAAACGCAAGCTGAACGGAGTTGACTCGCTACTTTTTCTACTTCTTCATAAGCCGGAATTGTCGATAGTCCTGTAATTTGCTCCGAAAGATTCCAATAAAGCTCTATTTCTTGCATGACTAGCTCATGAATGACCGCCGTCTGCTTACTTGAAACCGTAATGTTCCGAAGTATACGGGTCAACGCTTCCAACAACTTGTCTCTTATCTCGAAGTTCGAGAATGCATACCAAGCAAGAAGCTTTTCAAACGCCAAAGGTGTCGCGATTCTCTCAAATACTTTGGGCAAATGCAAGGGAAAAGGCGTCTGTTTGAAATAAGAATCGAGAAGTGGAAACAGCTTTTTCTCGTCATACCCTGCCAAAGCTAATATCGCTTCCTTACGAGTGTCTCCATACTGAAGAAGCGGGACAATGTACGGGACAAGCTCCGCTACTTGCAGAACGCCCGCAGATCGAAGCGCGCGCTTGCGAACCTGCGCCGATTCGTCCTGCAGCAAGGGGACTAGCGGCTTGTAGAACTGCTTAATGCCGATTCGCCCAAAGATTTCCGCTACGGCTGTCCGCTCCTCTTCATCGGTGCTTTTAATTAATGATTTCAAGACGTCGACTGCCTGAAACATTCCTTCAATTCCATAATATTTGATAAGGCCCGCTATAGCGCCGGACCTAATCTCTAAATTTCCTGTACGATGCACATATTCTGTTATGAGATCCCAATGTTGCTCTTGCGCATATGCGGCTAAGGTAAGCAACGTCTGGGACTGTACTTCATTGTCAGAAACAGCAAGGAGCTTCAATAGATCAGACTCCAACCCTTCCGGCTTCTCGCGCTCAATATGCAGAAGCGTCTCAATAACAACTTCCCTTGCGGGATGAACAAGCAGCTTTGGAAGAAATGGAGCAAGGTCAAAGCCTTCTAACCTGCTGAGAGTTCGGAATGCATACAGCGCCTGCTGCTTGTCGGGGCTTTGCAAAGTATCTACCAAAAGTTGCACACTCGCGGCATCCATGAAATCGAGTTCCGTTTCGTCGAGCTTTGGCTCATCCGTCCGCAACGTGAACAGCAGCGTCTTTAAGTAAGCCCCCTTGATCTTGATTGCTGCAGCGATGCACAAGCCGAGCAAGGCAATCGTGATATAGCTGAATTGCTGGGCTGTCAGAATAGGAGAGAGCAAGATAAGGCAGATCGCAGCAAGACCTTTTGCCCCATTACGCACAATGCCATCCAAGAAACTTTTCGCTTGGTTTCGCCACTGAGGAGGGATTGGGAACATGATGAGCTGATTGACTGAAGAGTTGATCGTATCCCCGATAACTTTATCGCTTCCTTTTACAATGACGGCCATCGCCAATACTGGAAATAGAAGCATGCCAAAGCTTCCTGCAAAAAGCACAAGCGGGAATACGAGAATGGCTGTCATCACCCCGAATCGAGAAAACAGTTTGCCAGCCAATAATACTTGCACCGCCAAAGCCAATAATCCCGCAAACCCGTAAAAGCTGCCCATGAAGCCCGCCAACGCCTCATTTTGCAGTTCGCCTTTCAAAATGACTTTAAACTGAAAGTCGATAAAGGTTAGAGCGAGGACCAGCGTCGCCGACATGACCGCCACATACCGGAGATGCGGTACTGAACGAAAGAGACTTTCTTTCCGGTCTTCCTTCTTCTTTTTCTTCGTCGTTGAAGCTCCCTTTGCTTTCTTGTTCGTCATCGCGAACACGACCTCAGCATTTCCACTTAGCCGGATCAGCACGTACACTGCCAACAACGCCAACAATTGAAGCACAGCATAAATAAAAATCAGATTTTCCGTCCCCATCCATGGAACAATCCATTTGAGCCCGAACCCACTTATTATGCTCCCAATAATGCCTCCGCTCCCTACAAGACCGATCGTCCGTTTCACTTTGCGCTGGTCCAGGACGAAAGTTGCAAATTGCCAAAAACAGACGATCATGAGAAAGTTGAACACATCGTAAGCGATATAAATGGTAGGGAAAATCCACAGGTGCCCCGCTCCAACGCCGATTCGGGAAATGATGGAGAGCAAGCCAAGTGACGGAATCATCCATTTGATGATCAAGTCAATGCGAAAGCGGGAACTGCATTTCTGAAAAACGAAACCTGTGAAGATAAGCGCAACAGCCTGTGGTAAATACATTTTGGACAGCAACGAACCATCGAATCGCGACAAAAACAGCGCATCCGCCGCGGTTCGCCCCACCGTTGAAGCTGAGACGACTAACAACAGATAGATGAACAGGACAATTACTTTACGATATTCTTCTTTTTCCTCGGCAAACTTTCCGCGGACGGTTCCAATTGTTTTATAAGAAAAAAACTTCATTCCGCACAACTCTCCCTATGTAGACACATAACTTATAGTTCCACTTATTGACGTTATTCCCCTTTTGATTGTCAACAGTAAATCAAACAGCTGGACCATTTGTTTTTTGAATTCTGAGGTAAGGTACGTCGTTGTTGTCTTGGCATTGTAGAGATCGCTCCTTCGCATGATAGATCTATTCTACAGGCCCTCATTTTGATTGTCCAACATAGTGTAGCCTATCCAATGATAGCGGCAACGTTGAAGTTTGTGGGCAAAGTCCTTGCGACGGATGCGCCCGTATTGTCGGACAGATTCAGAGGCGCCGATTTGTTAAAAAGCTCGGCTTTTCAGGGGAAACTACTTAAGCAAAGAGCCTCCAACCCACTGTGAAGTAGTTGGAGGCTAATACTTTGGCAATCCGGGAGGTGATTATTGGCTTGCTTTTTTGTGCCCATATGTTCAGCAGAACCGTTAATGCCTCATCTCTTGTAGCGTGACCCTTTGGACGAAGCGATTATCGCCTTTGCTTTTCAAGATGTCCGTTTGCTTGACGGGAGCAATGCCGGCTTCACCAGGGAATGCCGCTTTTTCATTCCTTCTTACTGCCTCGTGAAGTAATAGATCATCGCTTTGCGCATCGCGGATCTCATCACCGTCTGGAATGTCGATAAGTTTTCGGCTAAGCCAAGCGATGCGAGTGGCGCTACCGCGGACATGATGTTCAAAACCTGGAAGCCGAGCTCGTTGCGGTAAACGTCCCACAGCGTGCCCCACGTATCGCTGGCGCTGTATCCCGCCTGCACCAGTTGGATGCACGCCGGTATCCAGTCCCAGCCGAGTTTCCTCATGACGCGAGCGGCGTCGTTGGAGCTGAGGCCCGCTTCGCGCATTATCGCGAACGGGATCCCTTCAGAGAGATCGGTCAGCATCGCGCTGATCGCGCTGTCCAGCTCCGATTGGATGAAGCTCACGCCAATATTGGCGACCGACTTGAGCGCTTCGTAAACCTGCATGTCCGTAAAATATCTGCGATTGTTGTACGACTGCATCAAGGATTGTCCCAATTGTTCGAGCGTCAGCGTGGAGTTTCTTGCAACCGCTTGAGCAATCGTCGCCAATGTCCATGGGCCTTGTGGGCCGAACCACAAGCTAATGGCGTAGTCGTATGGATTGCAATTCACCAGCTCAAGCGCCTTGACCAGATCGTCGATATTCGTATAACCGTTGTTGTACATGTATCCGACCAACATGCTCGGGCGCGGGTCCGCCCCATACACGATCGTGGCAACCGTCTCCAGCGGATAATTCATGGCGCGCAAATGCTTGACAAGCTGTTCGGGCCGACTTAACATTCGTCCGATATCGCTGAGCGGATAGCCAAGCTCAATCAAATAGCGAACAGTATCACGCAGACTGTACTTCCATAGACCTTCCAGTAAATACTCGGCATTCGACAAACTCAAGCCAAGGTTGCGGAACTGCATGATCACCGTCGAATCCCCATTGCTCATATTATAACGAATGGCATCAAACAGATCTGTGAAACCCGCCTGCTTCATCGCAACGAGAATATCGCCTTGCGACTTGTTCTTGAACGCCCCCTTGAGCGCGGGATATACGAGCAGTCCCTTGTAGCCCCATTGGAGCAATTCCGTTGCGACACTCTGCATGTCGCTGCTGCCGAACAATTGCACCATAACAAGCGCCATCTCATTGACGTAGTCTCCGTGAAAGTTATAGTCATAAGCAAACAGGATACTCTCTTTCGTATAACCGGCTTGATTCAGCAATCTGGCGATCGTTACGCCGTCGAGAGTAGGGTAGCTTTGTTGCACGACTGCCAGCACGTCATAAGCTTTGTAGCGCCGCTCCGCCATCCAGGAGATGTACAGCACGACCGGATCAAGTCCATAATAGGCGCCGACTTTATTCACGATCCCTGCCTCTTCCAGGCCGAAATGACGATTATCCAACATGGCGGCCAGCACGGCAGCAGAGTTCAACCCATATACGCGCTCAAGAACGCCTATCGTTTCTTCGAACGACTTGCCCAGCGAACGCATCACGCTGATGGCATATTTCGCGGTGCGGACATCGGATGCCTTCAACGTGGCGTCCAGCCGGTTCGTCACTTCCGGATACACGGCGGCAATGACGCTGTCCATCGTCGAGAGCGCGCCTTCTTTATAAATGTAGCCGTCGCAATACGCCTGGAACACGGCTGCCAAAACATTGTCCCGCGAATACCCGGCAGCGGCGAGGCCTCTCGCCATCTCGACAGAATCCGTGCTTGTGAATGTCTCCTTGAGCGTTACAGCCGCCTGCGTCGCCGAGTAGTTGCCCCGGATAAGCGACTGGGCCATCGCAGCGAACGGATTGATGTTGAATACGGCGGTCACTGCAGCCGTAATATCCTCGGAACTATAGCCCAAGCGCGGGTCGCTCAACCAATTCGTCACCTGCGGAACAACCTGATCCTGGACTCCGGTATACAGATTGTAAAGCGCCATCGTAACTTCATTCAGATTATATCCAAGGTTGTGCAGCGCCAGCGCCATATCGTTCATCTGGGTCCGCTTGTATAACAAATACATAGCCACTTCCGTAGCGCTATAGCCTGCGGCTTTGAAGACGGCTCCGTTCAGGACCAGCCCATCGCCGATCTGATTCATGGTGAATCCGCCAGCCGCAAAATCCATGATAAGCGTCGTCGTATCGGTATGGCTGTATGTTCGCTGCAAAATATCTTTTATCGTAAAGAACTCGGACATGCTGGGAACAGACGAACCTTTTAATGCACGGACGGCTTCGTCGGATGACAATCCGTATATATCCTTGAGCACCTGCCCAAGAAACGGGACGTCGACAGAGCCCATGAACATCCGTGATCGGCTAGGACTCAAGAAATAGAGCATGTCAACCATCGAAAAACCGCTGGCTTCCGCGATTGCGCGCGCCGTTTCGATTTTGCTGAAGACGAGCTGCAAGTCCACAGCGATCGTATCGTAATTCGCAAGACCCGCGCCAGACAAGAACTTGGCGATGTCCGTCGCGGAATAACCCGGAATCGACTCCCTCGTCGTCGTATTCAAGCCGCTTGCCGCGAGCAGTCTGATCAGATTCGGGCTGGCAGAGTTGCTATAGACCTTAACAGACAAAGTTTTCAAGACGTTGCCCATGCTGGGCAGCGGATAACCCGCATTGCGCAACTCAAGTACAATGTTGCTCGCTTGCGCTTGCGTGAGCGTATTCGAAGGCGCGAGCCACTGCACGATGTCAGCAGCGTTAAAACCTGCTCTGACGAGAGCCGCGACCTGAGTCACTTCGCGGGGCTGCATCGTCGTAACTGTCGGAACATTGAATTGTGCAAGCACAGCCGCGAGATCCGTCAGACTGCCGCCGAGTTTCTTGCGAACCGCGTCCAAAGCATCGTCTACGTTGTAAGCCTGCATGCCGGGGAATGCCTCCGATCCCCTGCTGAGCAAAGCGCTCATCAAATCCGCCCTTGTTCGAATGGCTCCGTTCGTCAGCAGCATGGTTGCGGCCTCAACCGCGTTATAGCCGCCATTCTTCAGGAAGAAGACCGCATTGTCGAGACGTCCAGATTGCGACATCAGGTAGCTGTAAGCCTCTGTGACGGTATACGCGCTATGAATAGCGGCGGCAGGATTCTGCGCATAGCCGAGACTCGGATATATCTCGGTGATCGTATACCCGGCGAAACGCATCGCTTTAACCGTATCCTCTTGCGTCGCTCCGTAATCCAACAGGAACATGTTCGCCGTGTCCTGCGCGGAATAACCAGCCGTCCGCAGCAGTTCCGCCGTCCGGTTCGGGTCGGATTCGTAAATGTCTTTCAGCACCATGCCCGCCTTGCTCGCATTGATATCGGCGGCTTTCAGCGCCGAGACAGCTTGCGAGTCGTCGTTCCCGTAAACTTCCTTCAGCACGCGTCCGACATCGTTGCTAAAGCTGCTGTAACTGTAAGCTGCAAATAATTTCGCGGCTCTTTCGTTGCTCGTATCGTAATATTTTCGCATCGATGCCGCCAGCTTGACGTTGGGGAAAAACCAACTGTTGGCTACGACCTGAACGTCGGTATACTCCACCTGCTTCAGCGCTCTCACCCAGTCGTCGGATTGGCCGTTCAAGTAGCTGAAGTTTTTGCCCAAATTCTGTATGTTCAGGATGCCCGCTTCTTTCATGCCGATCAGAAGATGGTAGACGCTAATGCCTTGCGGCAAGAGCATATCGGGCATGTTTTCATTGGTGATGCCATAGACGGTGTTGAGCGCTTTGATGAGTGCGTTCGTATTGTAGCCGCCTTCGATTAACGCTTTGGCGGCGACGCTCGCACTAACGCTTGCGTTGTTCTTCAAATCATCCGCTGTCTGCTCGGCAGTTTTCCCGAGCATGCGATTGTATGCCGCTCTGCCGCCTGGCGTGCTGCCGTCGGTAAATAACCGCCAGGTCAAAGCGGGAAGCGCCTTGTTGTCCGTGGAATGAATCGTGCCCGGCACATATTTCAGTTCCAGCGCATTCGGATTGACGGGCGCACCGAGCGCAAGTTCAAGCCGGGTGGCCGATTCCGACAGCGTCACGCCCGTAATCGCAACCGGCACGCTGGAGTCCGTAATTGTGAAGCCCGCAGGCGCAGCGGGCAACTCTGCCAGCGGTTTGCTGAACAACAACGTCAGCTTCGTCAACTCGGGACTGACCAATGCTCCGGTGATCGCCGGCACGTCAGGAATCGACACCGTCTTGCTGGCGCCGAACGTGTATCCCGGCTTCGCAAGCGATAATGTATATACCGCCCCGCCCGTCAGGAAACCTTCCGCTCTATAGCTCGAGCCGGCTTGATCCGTGCTTCGGAGCTTCGATACGAGCGCGGGCATCCCGTCGGCGTTCACCATGATGATATTCGTGCTCGTCATATTCGGAACCGCAGGCGTCAGCAGCAGATCGAAACCGCTGGCCGACGGATTGCTGACCTCAACAGTAACCCTGATAACCGTCGGTACGCCGCCAGATCCTGATCCGCTGGAGCCCGATCCGCTCGCCCCCGATCCTTGCGTCACCGTTCCGCCGACATTGGCGGAAATGCCGTCCGCGACGACCGTCTGCGCAGGCTTTTGCTCAATCGTAACCCCGGATGCCGTGACCGACGCCGTATCGATTTTCCCGTCTCCCTTGATCGTCGCGGCTGCACCTGCATTCACGTTGGTTACCTGCGAGTCTTTTTCCAAGGTGACTTCGGCTCCTGCCGCTTGCTCCGTTAACGTTAAATTGCCGATTTTGCCGCTCGTTACGGTCAATTGCGCAGGCGCAACGATCACAACGTCCGGGAAATCGCCGTCCAGCGTCACTTCGCCTGTCGTCGACACTTTCACGGTGCCGTAACTGGCCCCGTTTCCGCCGACAACCTGCAGCGTGGCGCCCGATTCGACCGACACTTGGTCCACCGCCGTAGAGCCTTCGATGACGACCCGGACCTGGCCGTCTACTTTCGTAATGACGACCCTGCTCAACGCCGAATCCAGGATGTGGATGCTGTTTTTGCCGCCGCCTTTAACCGTCGTCGTCCCTTCAACGACGACGCGGTCTAGCGTGACGTCACCCTCCCCTATCCCTTCGCCAAGCAGCAGATTTCCCTTGATCGTCACGTTCTTCAACACAACATTCGGCACGTTGATCGCCACATCGCCCGAATACGTTTTCGTACCGGAATCCGGACCGTACGTTCCCGCTTTGTCGATCGATAATGCAGTTTCAACAGGCTTCGTATCGCCTAGCCGTTTACGGGCATGATCCAGAAGAACGACCGCTTCGGCGCGCGTCAGCGGCTTTCTGGCTTTGAACAGATTTCCATCATATCCCTTCATAATCCCTGCATCTGCAACAGCGCTAATGGCGCCGCGGCTCCAATTCGCCATGCTCTTTGCATCTGCGAAATTGCCGGATTTGATTTTGCTGCCCGTGTCCAGATGAAGCAAGTTTGCGATAATGACAGCCGCTTCTTCTCTTGTAACGAAAGCTTCCGGGCGGAACAAGCCTTTCCCGTCCCCCTTCATGTAGCCTGCCGCTTTCGCCCGCGCAACGTCCAACGCGTACCATTTCGAAGACGACACGTCTGTGAATGATCCGGTTTCCTCCTTCGTGTATTGAAAAGTTCGATTAATGATCGCCGCCAGTTCCGCGCGTTTCACTTCGCTATCGGGGCGAAAGCTGCCATCAGGAAAACCACTGACCAACCCTTCCTGCAACCAAGCCTGAATTGTGGTTTCCGCCCAATGACCGGAAATATCCGTCTTTGCGGACAACGAACTTGCGGATTGCTCCGATGCCGCGGACAGTTCCGTTAATGCGTCAGCCATCGCCGCATTCGATTGACCGGGAATCGGTATAAGCTGTGCCAGCAGTGTGAGGATAAGCGAACATGCTACAATTCGCTTCCCCCATTCATTCATAATCTTCCCCATGATCCATCCACCTTTCGATCGAGCCATTCTCCAATTTTTCATGACAATTTGTCTAATTTTTTTTCAAAAACCGACAATCTATTTTGCATCGTACAATCTGAAGGTTAAATAGCAGTAAAACAGCAGATTCAATGTGGAAAAATTGCTCCATCGTTCTAAGATAGTATACATAAGTTGAACGAAAGAAACGGAAGTAGGTAGCTGGAGTGTGAAAGGATTCTGGAGAAGCGAAGCGCTCGCCTTGTTCCCGAATTTCCCTTTATTATCATTCATTCAAGAAATTTGGGAACAACAGCGATTGGAAGAATCTTTCACAAGGATAGGCGATGGGAAGGCGATTACGAAGAAAGGTTCAAATGAACAGAAGAGTCAACCGTCAGAAGGGTCTGTAGAGGTTTTGCAAGCAGAGGTAGAACGTTACGTATGGAGAAATACCGTTCGTACAAAGGCACAGTCGACAAGATTGCACCGAATATATTAGAACGTGACTTTCACACTGAAAAGCCAAACGAGAAGTGGGTTCGGGATATAACAGAGTCTGGCATTATCAGATGAAACCCTATCGTCATGATCTAACAGAACATGGTATCAAGCAAAGTATGTCATACAAAGGTAACAACGCGCATATCTAATCGTTCCATAGTCTACTTTGAAGCGGAATCCCATGAGCCGAATAGAACGGAGAACGCAATAAAGTCAGCAAACCAGAACCACCATGAAATGCCGGACACAAACAGGAAAGAGGCTATAAGCTTCGCCCCAATTGTTCGGAATCCGCCTGATGTGGTTGTCAGCAACAGCGTGTCCATCTCCGTTTCCTTCTCCAGAACAAAAACGCTCATTAACCCGAATATGCAGATGAAGAGCACCAGTAAAGCAGAAAAATCGTATTGGACATAATATTTATACATCTCTGTATAGGTGAACGTTGAGATGGAACGTCCCTGGAATCGCTCCGCAATGGCTTTATTCTTCCTTGCCTCACCATCATTGCCGACAGACTCATAAAAGACAACATTCCGCTGTGCCGCAGCTACAACCTGATGAGCGTACCCCTTATAATCATAGGCATATCGCATGAGATTTACAAAATTGAAGCAAAAAAAATCCAATCCTCATAGACATTGGTCAAGTGAGTATTTGGAGGTCGATAGCTCGTTCTAGTCGTCAACTCGGCTGTCAGTTGCTCCAAAGGCCGATAGATGGTCATCAACCTCTCAATTTTCTCATTTGTGATCGGCCCGCTGAAGGTATCGTATTGCTCCTTGTATAATACGCTCCAAGACGGGGTAGCCAGTAACGAGTTGCCTTGATGGACGCCGTATATTTTCACGATGTTCAAGACAGAAAAAAGAACCAGCGTTACGAATATGGATCTCCTCAGAAAATGTTTGCGCCGTTCAAAACCGATTAATGCTACCATCGTTCGCTCTCTCCGAAAGAGTACAAGAATATATCCTCCAGATTCGCCTGTACATTTATCGCCTGTTCATCCGGTTTCTCATCATCAATGACCCGAAACTGTATACCATTTCCATCCCGCAGCATATTGCTGATTTTGAGCCGGCCAATATGCCGATCCAATGTTTCATCGCTTGCCGTTACGATCCACACCTTACCCTTCAAGCCGTCAATGAGCGCTTGTGGAGTATCCTGCCTGAGCAGCCGCCCATCCTTGAGTAACATGTAAGTCCGATTTACTATCGAACTGGCAGGAACTCAACATCTATCCGACTTTTCGCATGAAATAATTTTACAAATCGAATTATCTTAAGCATTCATTTTTCATTTCTCGGTTGACAGCGCAGTTGCAAACAGCCTGAAACCGCCTAACGGATTTCTGTTTATTTCGACATTAGTTGCTCGGACACCACCCTTTGAATGGTCTAGCTCTCTCTTTTCTCGACAGTTTGTGACGTGTAGATGGCGATGTCATCCCCCGCCAAGCGCAGGATTCGCTTCACGTTGTCACTGACGTGCGCGGACACGGCTCGGATGCGCTGTTCCCCCATCGTTGCGACGATGACTTGGATACTCTTTAGCATGGCTAATAGCATCTCGGCCGTTTCATTGAGAAAAGCAATAGGATAGGCTGTATGTGCCTTAACGAATTATGATGGGAATTGATCCGCAAACAACGGATTCGGCGACATCATACCTCCCCAAATTCTATGCTTGACCCACAACGATTGAATATAAAGGGAAACAATAATCCATATAAAGGCGAATGAAAGGGTTAGAAAATCTCAATTCAATTTAGCGATATTTGACTAATATATAGTGAGTGTTATAATAAATATTGGAATAAGAGTAAATTTACTGATTACTGAACTGGGAGGGATTACTATAAAATATCTAACATTTTATTTAGTATTATTTTCGGTCATGGCTTTGTTATTATATTTCGTTAGAGATTTAAATTATATGTACACTCGCATTATTTTTTTTGTATCTATAGTGATTATTGTGTATATAGTGGTGAATCTAAGTGGTAGATATTACAAGAAGAGTAGAAAGTGATACATGAATGCAGTTTTTGTATTTAATTTGCCCCCCAAAATGGATTAGTCACTTCACGAGACAACTCGTTTGCTGAAAGGAAAAGTTAAAATATAGAATTGGTGGTGCCAGGGTGGTCATCCCTGAATTGCCAGTTATTTTTCACTTGTCCAAATACGCTCTCTTCGCTTAAATCATTCTTAGAACCGACAGCGCATAGCCTGAGTTTCTCACAGGTTTGCTGTAGCGCAGTACTCCATTCTGACAATAATTCCATGATTCCCCTTTGGCTTGTGTACAGGCCTCTTGAGGGACGTCCTCACAGTCTCACTTCGATAATGCCGCTTCCGCAACTCATATCTGCTTTCCCTTGTTTCCTTGCTTGCATAACGAAACCACAACTTGCGTCCAACTGCACACGTCCACGTATATTGGTTTCATCGTTCATAATTCAACCCAATTGAGGGGTATTATATGACATGATATTTATATAACGCTAATAATGAATAGAAAAATATTATAAAATGAAATTGTTTACTTTAATTAAAAAATATGGTATTTTTACTTATAAGTACAAATAAGGGCATTTTAT
>NZ_JAELUP010000076.1:20477-24154 GCF_016424485.1 Paenibacillus roseus | reverse complement strand
AATATTTATTTTGACATCCAGAGTCAGATAAAGAAAATAATATTAGATTTGTATTCTCAAAATTATATTACTATCTCAAATAATAAAAATGATGATTTTAATTGCTCACTTACAGCAGAGGGAAAAGAAGTTTTAGCCAATCTAGAGAGTTCATATTATAAAAAATTACAAGAACGAATAAACACTATTAAAACAAAAACCAAGTATTCAGTCGAGGGAGAAAAAATTATTATGGGAGTAAAAAGATGATCCAATCTATTAAAATCAAGAAGTTAATTGTTGAGGGAGACTATTATAAAAGAACGTTTCCTTTTTCGCCTGGTCTTAATATAATTTCAGGGGATAGTTATAGTGGTAAATCCCTTATTTTGAAATTAATAGACTATTGTCTTGGTGATAAAGAAAAAATAAATTTAAACGTTCAGAAGGAACTAGGGCAGTTTTGTGATTATGTGTTCTTAGAGTTAGAAATTATGGGAAGTACTTTCACTCTGAAAAGGGGATTAAAACAAAATACTTCCAAGATTTATGTTTACTACTCAGATGCACAGGAGATTTCTTCATTTATTCCTAAAACAATTGATTATAAAGATTTATCCAGATTTATTCTTGACATATTAGAAATACCAGAATTTAAGAGGATCAAAAACAAAGCCCATGATACAACAAAGACAACAGAATCAATTTCTTTTAGAGACATGTTTCGGTTTGTATATATTAATCAGCATGAGCTAGGAACTAAAAATTTCCTGAATTCTGAAAATCCTTTTGTTAGACCTAAAAACAAATTAACATTTCAATTGCTTCATAAGCTGATTAATCCTGATTTAGATGCACTTATACAGCAAATAGTCGATAATGAAAATAAAATCAAATTATTAGAGAGAGAAATAGAAAGTCTAAATCAATATCTTAAGGAACGAGATGCTGAAGATCAATTAGTATTGCATACTGAGTTAAATAGTATTAGCGCAAAAATTAATGAGAATAAGTTGGCAAAGAAGAAACTACTTCAGCAAATTAACGATAAAAAAAGTGAAAACAATAAATTATATAATGAAGTCAAACTTGAAGTTATTAATCAAGCAAGAGAACTTTCGAATATGGAAGAACTTAGAAGGAGCATTCATTTTTCATTAAGCAGTAAAAAGAATCTTTTAAACGACTATAACAAGGAATTAGAGGAAATGATTGCTACAAAAGAAGCATACTTCCACTACAAATATGATCATCATGAGCAACATTGCCCATTGTGTGCTTCTATGATCAAAATGAAACTTCCTGTAGAAAGTCAAGAATCAATAAATCAAGCAATTAGTCAATTAACTAAAAAAATCTCCACTTTAGCATCTTCAATTCAACAAAATGAATCTACTTTAAATGAGACGAATTCATATATTGAACAAGTTAAAGGCAGAAAAGATATATATGACGTTGCTTTTAGAAAGTTTTCGGAGAATATTGAAACACCATTTCTTGCCGAAATAGAGGTTCTAAATAGCTTTATTTCTTCGTTTCAAAATAATGAAAATTTAATTAAGGAATTTGTTCGAGTTCATAGGAAAATCGAAGAAAAAAATCTTGAAATTAGCTCTGTTGATAAAACATTGAAAAGTTTAAGGGCTCAAGAACAAGGGTTGCGTGTTGAAGGAAAAGTTGAGGAGGAAGTTTTGGAGTTTTTAAATAATGAGTACAGAGTGCTCCTCAATAAATTTAATTTTTCAACGAATCCTTTAGTTGACTATATTAGTACGGATTCGTACATGCCGTATTATCACGATGCAAGTGTGTTTGATCATGAAAGCGGCGGTCTAGTTATGTGCATTCAGATTGCATATCTTGGGGCAATATTAAAACTTAAAATTGATCAACCTGAACTAAATCATCCTGGGTTATTAATGTTCGATACTGTGAGTAAGTACTTAGGGATTAACTCAAATGTAACTGATGATGAGAGACTAGACCCACAAAGTTATAGAGCGATATATAGTTTTCTCATTGAACTGCAAGATAATGTGCAAATAATTATTGTAGATAATACTCCACCGGAAATAGCTTCGGAATTTGTAAAATATGAATTTTACAGAAATGATCTCAAGGGTTTTATTAATATGGATTTAAATGAAAAAACGAAAAGTCTAGATTAGAGAGGATAACCGCCATTTTAAAGGCGGTTATTTTCTATTTAATCTGTTATATTACTCTAATTTTTCCTTCGAAGTAATATTTCCTGTTGTAGTTCTAGTGAAGAGAGTTTCTTTTTACCACCATCGGTTTTTATATACACTTCTCCTTTGGAAGTAGAGTAAAGGTAGATATTCTGATAGGGTTCAACAGAAATTTCAATAATGCATAAGTCAGCTATTTCACTTAGTTTTGTATCATATACTTTTTCTACATTTATTCTGTATACACTTGGGGGAAGTGATGGTTGTATTTGTCCTAATCTTTCAGAAATGCGCTTTCTCAATTCATCACGTTGTTTATAGTTTAATTTTACACCTACTACTTTACGTTCCTCGTCTGTGATACCCCAAAAAATACGACCTCTATGATTTGAATTTTCATTTAAATATGCGACAACGTATTGATCTACGAGGCTAAGGATAGAGTCCGTAGGATTATTACCTTTTACTTCTTTAAATTCAACATAGCGGTATTCTTCATCCTTTAGAATAGAATGATTAATATATCTAACTATTAAAGGAGAGTCTCTTTCACTCTTTTCAAGTTTAAAAGGTAGATGCTTATTTATTAAATTATAGTAATTGTATCCTATTGGAGAACGGTTTTCTTTTCTCCATTGGGAGAGAGGAAATTCCATTAAAGAAACTTGCTTTAATTTGTCTGGATATCCAAAATGACTGAACAAAATGACTTGATTTTTTTGTGAATACTTCATTAGTACTAAAAAGATAAAATTGAGAAACTGCTCATCAAGTAATGCAAAGGCTTCATCTAAAATGAGTGGTGATGAATAAGATAATCTAGAGTGATATGAGATCACGGCTAGTAATTTCAAGACTTGTTCTGCACTACGGGAAGTAATTACTATTTTTTCCTTACCGGCGTGTTGTAATTGGGATAAATATTTTTCTTTCAATAACGACCAGCTTTCCAATAATTTAGGTTCGTTGACTAAAAGAGAAGCAATCAATGTAATATCAATTTCCTGTAAGCTAATCTCGATATCACCATGATAAAATGTTGGTCTCATACTAAGAAGTTGAGAAGTATCTGGGGAGAGAGAGAGATTTCTCGATACTGTAATGTTTTGGAAAGCACAAGAAAAAATTCTTTCTTGATACGTATACTCATGTTTCTGAACTACATTCTTATGTTCAGAAATAAGCGTTATAGAGCTAGCTTCGGTTGACTTATCATCAAAGTACAGCACTCTTCTTCCTTGAATTAGTGATAATAAAGAGCCATACATCTGAGTCTTTCCAGTAGCTGAGTTTCCAACTATAATATTAAGTCCTTTTGTTAGAAAATTAATTGAGTAATCTTCTATAGGTCCAAAATTTTTAATCGTAAGTGACTTGAAGTACATTATAACCTCCTACAAAGTTGGATTATAATAGCTTAAATTTATTAGATATATTATATCAATAAAATAACCTAACGTTGGTATTTCATAAAATGCATATCTTGAAAAAACAGTTGGGGATGCAACA
>NZ_JAELUP010000076.1:0-20457 GCF_016424485.1 Paenibacillus roseus | reverse complement strand
AACCTAACGTTGGTATTTCATAAAATGCATATCTTGAAAAAACAGTTGGGGATGCAACACAGCATAAAGCTGCATATCACTGCCGCGGCTATCATACAAGTGGGAAATATATACACAAAGGTTAACGATCTATATTTTTATTCTATTATTAATAAATCTAATAGAGCTTTAAAGAAGATGAACCTATCTAGTAGGGAGAAATACGAGGCTTTGAACTGCAGTAGGAACGGTGTTTAATGATGCCCTCCTGACAAGAGTTTTATGTGAATGTAGAAACAGTCATTAAATAATTAAATTAAAGAGCGTAATCAATACAATAGTATCCTGCGTATCAACCCATGGTATAATTTAGGAGGCGAATGGAGATGAGTCCATAATTAGTATCCGGATGAGGATCGGGTTAGGGGGATTTTATGAAGGAAGTTGTTAATGAGTACGGAATAGAATATTTAGTGCACTTTACACAGGCTAAAAATCTCAAGAGCATTTTTAAACATGGGCTTCTATCAGTAGATGAGTTGGATGGTAAAGAGTTAAGTTATGAATTTAATGATTCTCATAGATTAGATGGTCATACTGATGCAATCTGTCTCTCTATAGAATTCCCAAATTATAAAATGTTTTATAAGTATCGAAATCAAGACCGAAATGTTGATTGGGTTGTCCTTGGGGTGGAGAAGAAAGTGCTGTGGAAAAAGAAATGTGCTTTTTGCGTTGAAAATGCGGCAAGTGCAAATATTACTGCACAAAGTGTTCAGAGTCGAATGGGGAAAAAGGCGTTTACACGTATGTATGATGAATACCCAGACAAACCGTTACGAAAGGTCTTAGATATTCCTAAGACTTATCCAACCAACCCTCAAGCGGAAATTTTGGTTTTTAATAATATCGAGGTAGACTATATATGGGGGGTTGCATTTGAAAAGCCATCCATTAAGAAACGGTATGAACATCTCATTCCTAAAAATGTAAAATCTAAAGTTGTGGAGCATTTGTTTAGAGGGCGAAATGATTTTAAATATTGGAGATAAATAAGGAGGACTTATGGCTGAGAGACCAGTTTTTATATCAAGTCCAGAGAAAAAAGGATTTGTTGAAGTTAGGGACATTGAATTTCAATGGTACCCTGGGTTTGCAATATCACAAAAACAAAAATCTATTTCTTCGTTACATAAACGACTGTTAAACATATATCCCTCAATTAATGTTTTGGAGATTTCCAGCAAATCACTTGAGCTATTAGGTATTTCTTTAAGTGCTTTTAATCTTATGATAAGAACAAAAAATAATAAAGAGTTTAGTGTTGAAACTGCATTCCAGGCAAGCAAGGTGTTTGAATGTGGAGGACCATTTCTAGATCTTTATGAAAAATCCTCAAGGGATGCTAAGAAAGATCCAAGGATTAAGGGAAGTGGTAGGCTTTTACATTTTCAGTTTTTTAGTAGGAAATGGGAACTAGAGCCTAAAACTTTGTTTTATGATTGGTTGTACATAAATGCCCTAGCTATGAATAGAGAGCTTAGTGAGAAGTTATTTGAATATGATGCATTCACAGATATTGAGTTTAATCCTGAAAAATCGATAAACTGCCAGGCAAAATCAGCTGCTCTTTATGTTTCTTTACATAGAGCTAATTTATTGCAGGAAGCATTATCCTCTGTAGAAGGATATAGGTCGATTGTTATTGGGCAAAAATCTGTAGCTGAGAATAAAGTAGATGTAAAGAAAAAACCAAATGAAGATATTCAACAACTTAGTTTATTTGATGATCTTATTTAAATAGTCTATGTAGAGAATAAGGGTGTCTTTGGTGATTTTTGTTAATTGGAATTAATCGTCAATGATGACAAAGAGAAAGCAAGTACGTTGGTTCATTTTTGAATATAGGACACATAGTCCAGTGGATTTTCGAGTTAGAACTTTAAATTGGGGACAGATTGGGGACGGAATTTGGCATAAAGCTGCATATCACTGCCGCGGCGAGCCTAAAGGTCATTTTTAAGAATGCAGTAACAACAAGAGATTGCGGGTTTTAGCATGAAGCACCGCAGCGGGATATAATCCCGTGGACGAGTCATGTGGAGTGCTGTTCACTGTTAGTTTGGAACGGAAAATAACGATGAGAAGATAATGAGGGATTGCCCTCTCTTAAAAGAGGGGGTATTTTTTATTTTTATTGGGATCGGGAGCAGGTTGCTTTAAGATAGTCGGGGGTAGATTATATCCAAATTACTGTTGGTTCGTGACAAATTAGGCAGTACACATTTTCACAGCGACTAGAAGAGAATTTACAGCGATACGAAGAATAACATTCCAGTATATGGTACAATATAGATGGACTATATTTGAAGGTTGTGACTTAAAATGATTAATTTTCTTAAAAATAAGAGAATAAAGGCATATTACGAAATTTTGGAAATAGCAAAACATCCAAACTTATTATTCTCTAACGATAAAGAACAATACAATGCTGAGGCTCGTTATAACCTTTACACCATTCAAAAGCTGAACAAACTGATTAAAAAGAAGAATATCTCAATGAACGAACTCCAACATGTTTTTGGCTTTATTGAAACCTCTTGGTCTAGATATTTGAGAGAGCATTATCAAGGGAAGTCTTTTGTATTTTATTTTTGGGGTGATTATCAAATCCCAGCAATCCGCGTTTCCATAGTGTCTTATCACGAAGGGATAGAACTACCTTTCGAATGTGACTTGAAAAAGGTTAATGACATGAATGATGTTCTATCACTATATTTAGATAAAGCCGATTTTGATGGAATGACATTCATTGAATCAGATGGAATTGATGAAGTAAGTAATTTAGAGCCAGACAATGGTTATATGCTTACAGTTTATACTAAAGAGATAATTTGTTGAATTTGAACGTTTAATTATTCGTGAACGAACTGTAGCGGGGTTAGAAGCTGCTAGAGCGCGTGGGCGTGCAGACTCTATATTTTATGCCCGCGCCCATAACGCAGATGGGAAAGATATACAATTGCGCTTACGAAGTTGAACCAAGAAGCGTTGGATACAATTCTAAATCACCAAAACATTGAGTTGCTGGATTTATCGAGATTGAAGGAAAATCAAGCGGCGAGGTATTGAAATCTATTAGGGGAAGGAAGCTAATATTTTTGCAGTTGAGGCTTCTATAGTTGAATTTCAAGCTAGCGGTTTGTACTGGACTTGAGAACAGCCGGAAATAAAAAAGAAGGGGAGCATCGTGCTTCCCTCCCTCTTTTTATTTATTTAGTTTCAGGCGCTCAATGGAGTGAATCGTTACTATTGCTCCCCGTAGTGCAAGAAGCAACAAAGCTAGATGGAGAGATAGACCAAGTACGCTTGACCAAGAGAAAACGGCGCTTCCAACAAATATCCACCAGAATAGAGGTGGGAGCTGCGCGGCAATCAGTAAAAATGTAGCGATGAGACAAGCAGCTAAAACAATACGTTTAAACGAAATTGAACGACTTACATTCAGTAAGAAAGAGCCAATGAACATTATAGCGCCTCCGTACATTGCATACATGGCCCAAAATTCTGCTAGTTGTTGCCCTCCTTCAAGCTCGGGACCAAGCCCAATAATGGGCAATGAATAGTTAGAAGGCAGATACAATAAACCCAACAGCACAGATAATATAGCTGCTGCTCGAATTAAAGCATTGCTACTGAATCTTGTTAAGATCATAAATTCCAGCCCTTCCTTATATAGTTATTTACTTACCATATACTATAGACGACATATAGTACAGTCGAATACTACAAACAAGGGGCAACAACGGTTAATGGACAACGAGCATCGGCATGGGATGTAAAGTTTTTTAATCATTCTCAACCAGTTAATGACTATCAAACAAGGCAAATTGTAACACGGGCAAGTATTGAGTCATTTTCTGCACAGAGGTTGCTGTCCTACGGACCGATAAATGCTCCTTCAAATAATTCATTTGTGGTATCGTTAACCGGAGTCATTCCATCTTTCGCCTGGACATTTGGTGGAGCTCCCGTGAACCTCGTAGATTCTAGTAGTATCACAAATAAGTATGGCCGCTGGACTTTTAATGTAGCATTAGGCTCAAATACGGCAAAGAATTCGTATGCCACAAAGCCCGGTATTCGTGTGACCAATACATCTGGAAAACTGGATTTGAGCACAATCATACGCTTTGGTATTATAAAAATCTTAACTCTAGTGCTCAAGGAGGGACTGGTGTTCTTCAGAGATTTTGGCCCGATTTATAAGAGATCAAGCATAAAATATTCGAAGGAGGGTGGATTCCCCTTCTTCTTTTTTTATAGATAAGGCAATGAATCTATGAGAAAATATTAAAGTATCATGAAGAGGGGAAAGGAATAGTACAATTATTGTCACTACTCTTTGCTCTGGTATTCATTTATATAGCCTTTACTATTGTGGGGTATATCCATTGGCGGAAAAAGCAGCCAGATGTAATAGTAAAGAAACTGGATCAAATTATAGAGGAAATTCGGTACTCATGTGGAGACATGAAGAAATTGCGTTTGATTTTCTGGGCTATACGTTTCGACTGCGTAGAGCCATGAATGGAGAGGGAATTACTTCGTCAGCTTCATTCCGGGCGCAAGTCACTTGTTCCAAGAAAGCCATGTGGCAACGATCCGAACGTGGCGAATTCAGTTGAAGTCATAAAAGAGTTTGGAAGACTTGTCAAGGATGTTCAATCCCGTTCTAAGAGGTTGGTTCAACTATTATGGATGCACTACAAAGCGGAAATGCATTCGGTATATGGACGCATGAATCGTGCACTGCTGGAATGGACGATGAGGAAGTACAAAAAGTTCAGACAGAGACGCAAACGCGCCTGGGATTGGCTCGCACAGATTGCAAAGCGATAACCAACACTTTTCCTCCAATGGGAGAAGAATTATTTAAGTTGGGCTGGATAATGGGAGCCGGATGAGCTGAGAGGTATTTGTTAAGGAATCATAAAGAACTAATTCATTTTTTGATAGGTATCACCTAACATGTCAGCAAAATTGTTTAACGTAATAATAACAGTTATTAAAATAACAACAATAGTTACTATCAGTAAAATCACTTTTAGTTTTGATTTCATGCTAATCCTTTCTGTTCCGTTTTACTTATAGATGTTTTTAAATGCAATAAAGTTGCAAGTAAATTAAATTAGAAAAATCCCCTCCGAACTGATATTTAATCATTTGTCCAATAAGGAGGGGATGACTTTAAAGAAATTCAGAAAAGCATTAAAAAGTTAATTGATAAAATCGCTATCATATCCCGTAAATTTTACTAGCACAGTGCCAGTAAAGGATGACCAATAAAAATATTTTAAGTCACCAGATTTGTATGCAGATATGATAGCAGCTCTAGTTTGAGCAGGAGTGCTGTTGGGACTAATATTATTGATAGAACCATATAATCTTCCGATTGAATTGTTATTTAAATCCATTTCTTTCTCCAATGCTGGATTATAAGACGAACCTTCTTCATGGGCAGTAGTCCAGTCATATGCCCAACTCCAATCCGTGAAACCCATAATCCATATATTCCACGCTGCATGTCTAAATGCATCGCTTTTATCGTTATGACCATTAAATCCAAATTTATATTCTGTATAGTCCCAAGCCTCTTTTCCAGCGACTATGGCTTTTGCCCCTTTACTAGGGTTAGAGTCAAATAAAGCCTGTTCCTGAGCATTCAATTGAGCTTTACCACCAATTATATTGTAAAAACCATTACTTAAAGCAGTTGCAGCATTAAAACTTTTGTTTTGATTTTTTGAATTATAAATTTTACAAAGTTCCATAAAATATTCATTGATTTGATCTTCACTGGCGTGAGGATGCTGTTTCTCGTATTTAGTAATTTCATTAACTATCACATCTAAATAGTTTACGTCTAATTGATCGATGGCATTAGGATAGACAACGGTAGCTGCTTCTCGTTTATATTCATTATCAACAACTCTGTATTTTAGCAAAGCTTCTTTTTCAGATAAGACATGAGTTACTTCTTGTTCTATCTTTGCATCCTGATCCTGTGCGTTTATACTTCCTCCAAAAAGAGCTGTCCATGAGATTGAAAACATTAAAGTGAGCGGAATAAGCAGTTTCTTCTTCAATCCTTGATCCTCCTTAATAAAAGTATCTGAATATTACAGCATCCTTCAAATATACTAAAAAACTACAACCACCCATCTTATGAATAATTTGGATACTATTGCAGTCTATCATAACTTAGAAAATCAAACAACACAGGTTTATATTTTTCTGAAATAGAGTTAGATGAATAAAAAATGGAAAAAATTAAAAAAGTTAGCCTATAACAAAAAGATCTAATTACATTCCTAAATCTACACTGGTACTCAGGGGCGGTCACGGTACTGACGAACATGCTGGCATAAGGAAGCAAGTAACTCATAAAACAGCTCTGGAAGCTGGCAAGGAGATGGCTCCTGAATTCCCCAGGGGTCCTCTTTTTTACGTTTACGGACACTGTTCGGGCTTCGAGTAGGAGAGGGTAGCAGGAGTCATGGGCTGGCCCTGTGAAAAAAATAACTGTAATTCCGACAGGATACGACAACCTACGCGGTGAACTTTACAAGAGAAAACATGCGGAATAGAAAGGCTAAGACGAATCCTTCTCCTATAGAAGGATAAGAGACTCAGGAAAAGCCGATAATTTTATATGAAAGATACCGAATATTTAAAATTCAAAGCGCTTTCATGAACGTGATAAGGTAAAAATGGCTAGGAATGGCCGGACGCTTGTAAGAAGGGGGTGGATCTTGATGTATTCATTGCGGGGAAAATTAACGCTTACCTTCATCGTGCTTCTGATCATACCGTTTGTCACGATGGTGGTCGTGCTGACTCAAATATCCAATGCTGAGATCGGCAATTCCATCGAAGAGTCGACTTCGCAGACGATGGACCAATACGCGACCTTCGTCAATACGCTGACGAACCAGGCGGAAGATGTAGCCAATCAGGTGCTCAGCAACGATGTCACGCAGCAGTGGATTGAGGGGCATATGAATCCCGACTTGCCCGACAATAAAAAGGTGCAGCTCGATGCCGAGCTCCGTAAGTTTCTTTCCTCGATTGCACTCAATCAGACCTATATCTCTTCCATTACGCTGTTCGACAACAAAGGCATGGCGGTCGGCATCAGCGATCAGGTATTTCGGGATACGTCCTACTTGACCAGTCCCTGGTATATAGCCTTCAAGCAGGAAGACCAGCGCTGGGCGTCCGCGCATACTGATAAGTACCAGCCTCACTTCCTGCAGAGAAAAAGTGTCAATAGCCTGCTGTTCAATCTCGTGCACCTGAGCACCTTTCGGAATATAGGCGTGCTCAAGGTCAATGTGCTGACTGAAAATATTCGTCAGCCGCTGGAGAAGATCAAGATTGGCGAGACGGGGCGGGTCTATGTGCTGGATGCGAACGGCCTACCGGTGCTCGATCAGGAGGTGCCGAAGGACATGGCCAGCTATGAGCAGGTCTGGGAAGAGATCCAGCAGGATAAGCATACGGACGGCAAATGGACCGTCAATCGCTCCGGAGAGCGTCATCTCGTGCTCTACCGGAAGCTCAATAACTCGAACTGGGTCATCATCGGAGAAGTGCCGGAATCCGAGCTCTTCGAGAAAATGACCCGGGTCCAGCAGACGATGCTCGTCATAGCCGGGGGACTGCTGCTGCTCACTATTGCGGCGGCATTCGGATTATCGGGGAGCATCGCGCGGCCTCTGTCCAATCTGGTCCAGGCCATGAGGCTGGTCGTACGCGGCGAGCTGATGGCTGCTGAACGACAGATCGCCGCTCATATGCCTAAGCGGCCGTCGGAGGTGGGCTATGTGGTCCAAGTGTTTCATTCAATGGTGGCTCGTCTGCGGTTCTTGATCGAGACGGAATTTCAGGCCAACATGAGGCGCAAGGACGCAGAGTACAAGGCTTTGCTGATGCAGATCAATCCGCATTTTCTATACAACACGCTGGAGACGATAGGTAGCTTGTCCGCCCAAGGCAGGACGGAGCATGTCGTGGAGGTGACGGAGTCGCTGGGTCAGATGCTCCGGTTTTCCTTGCGGACGGATACGGATGTCGTCCAATTGAAGGAGGAGCTGCGCTATATCCGTCATTATGCTTCGATCCTGAAGATACGCTTCGGCCAGCGGCTGGATATGGAGATCAGAGTGGAGCCGGGGCTGGAGCAGGCTTCGATCGTAAAGTTCATTTTTCAGCCGCTGGTCGAGAATGCCGTCAAGTTCAGTCTGGAGAATGCGATGACCGCCGTCGTGCATGTATCGGTCCGCGGCGACCAGGAGCATCTGTATATCGGCGTCCAGGATAACGGGGTAGGCATGCCTCCGGAGACGATAGACGAGATTTACCGGCAGCTGACGCACGGCGATATGTCTACGGTGCTGGGCGCTTCGGGCAGAAGAATCGGCCTGCGCAACGTCATCGCACGGTGTTATTTGTTCTATGGAGACCGTCTGAAGGTCACGATCGACTCTTCGCCGGGTCAAGGCACGGCGATTACATTACGCATTCCCAGAATCGAGGGGGTTGGCTATGTATAACGTACTGATTGTAGACGATGAGCAGGAGATTCGTACCGGCCTAAGGTTGAAGATGGATTGGGCAAGTCTCGGCTTCGAGGTGGCGGGAGAGGCCAATCACGGACAGGAAGCGCTGGACCTGCTGGAGACAGGGAGCTTCCATGTGCTTATTACGGATATCAAGATGCCGATCATGGGCGGACTGGAGCTGCTCAAGCGGGTTGCAGCCCAGTATCCGCTGCTCAAGGTGATCGTCTTATCTGGCCATGACGACTTTCACTATGTCAAGGCTGCCGTTCAATGCGGGGCCAAGGACTACTTGCTCAAGCCCGTCGTGGGCAGTGAGCTGAAGGAGCTTATTAAGAAGCTCCGCGCGGAGCTCGAAGCGGACAGCCGCCAGCAATCGCAGCATAGCGAAGCGCAGTGGAAGCTGCAGCAAGCGCTGCCGGTCGTGAGGGAGCAGCTGATGCTGGCATTAATCAGCGATGAGGGCGAAGATTATTTGCTCCCGCTGCGCAGCGATATCGCATCGCTGAAGTTCACGCAGCTCGCCAAGGAGGGCGCTCTGTTGCGCTTCCTGTGCGTCGAGATGCGCCTGCCGGCGGGCAGGCTGGACGACTCCGGCAAGACCGGTTTATTCCGCCTGGCTTTCCAGATGCTATGCCGGGAGCTTATTCAGCAGGATCAGTTCGAAGAGATCGTATTCGCGTTTCACCACCCCAGCTATATCCATATGATGCATTATTTCATCGCAGCCGATACGCAGGAGCAGTTGGAGCGTGTCACGGGGCTGCTGATCCGGCAAGTGCACGAGCAGTTGCGCATTCAACTGCGGATAGAGTCGGTCGTCGCCGTGGGCGAGCCTGTTGTCGGCTTGCCGCACATCCGCCGGGCGTTCCTGTCGGCTCTGCTCACATGGAGCAAGAGTCAGTCGGGAGCCGTGACGCAGACAATTCTGGCGGATGGGGAAGGGAACGCTTCGGAGCCGCTGCAGCCGGAGCTGGAGAAGCGTCTGCTGATCCTGTTGGAGGATGCTGATCTCGAACGGTTCGCCGATACGTTGGAAGGCGCAATTCAGACCAGCGGCGGTTCTCTTCAGGATATTCATACCTTTATGCTGCGTGTGGTGATTTTGCTCGAGCAGGCCGTGAGGAAGAACGGGATTACCGCGGAGCAGACGCAGGACTGGCTGTTCCCGGTGACGCAGTGGCAATTCACGACTCGTGAGGCGGCGATCGCGTACTTGAAGGGGCTTGCATCCTTCGTTATGGATGGCATCCGGCGTTCCCGCGTCAGTGGCGGGACGGCCGTGGCCGAAGCGGTCCGCCAGCACATTGATCAATATTATATGAATGAGATCAGTCTGTCGCTATTAGCGGACCGGTTCCACATCAATACGACTTATTTATCCGAATTGTTCAAGCGGCAGGCCGGGGTGACCTTCAGCGAATACCTGGTCCAGGTGCGCATACGGAAGGCGGCCGAATTGCTGGCGGACCCGAATCTGCGGCTTGCGGATATTGCGGAGCTGGTTGGCATCGCCAACGCCAGCTATCTGAGCAGCTCCTTCAAGAAGCTGTACGGCGTAAGCCCCAATGAATACCGCATCCAGCGGCTCAAGGAAACGAACCGATTATATTGAATGCCAAATACCCAAACGAGTGAATTCAAGGAAGGGCTACCCGGTGGTACTCTACTTATGCAAGACACTAACAGTGACAGAAAGGTAGGGTCTTATGAAGAAAAGAGCAGCAGTACTGCTTCTTGCAGCCGTTACGTTATTAAGTGCTGCCGGTTGCCAATCTGGCAGCAAGCCTGGCGGAGCAGCTTCGAACGGCGACGCGGGCGGCAAGGAGGCTGTAGAGTTGAAGTTCTGGCGACATGATTTCGCGCCGGAGGCCGAGTCTCTGAACAAGTTGATCGCCTCCTTCCAGGCCAAGTACCCGAATATCAAGGTGAAGATGGAGCTGATCCCGAACGATCAGTATGAGACCAAAATCCGCACGGCGCTCGCAGGAGGCAACCCTCCCGACATCATGGCGCTGGATGGTCCGACGCTGGCCTCATACGCCCATCAGGGGGCGCTGCTGCCGCTGGATGAGTATATGGCGAAGGACGGGAATAAAGACGATATTGCCAAGCCCGTGCTGGAAAGCTTGACGTATCAAGGCAAAATTTATGCGGCTCCGAACAACGATGCGAGCCTGGCGATGTTCTATAACAAAAAAATGTTCCAGCAGAAGAACATTCCGCTTCCGTCCAAGAATCCGGACGAAGCCTGGACCTGGGAGCAGGTGCTGGACGCGGCCAAGAAGCTCAATGACCCGGCGGGCGGCGTCTATGGCTGGAACCCTACGCCATGGGGATTTGCCGGTCATGAGGGAGCCCCGTTCTCGGAGATGTCGTTTCTCTGGCAAGCGGGCGGGGAGATCTTGAGCCCGGATATGAAGACGGCCAAAGGGTATCTGGATTCGCCGGAGAACAAGAAGGCGTTGGAGTTCTGGAATTCCTTGTACAATACGGCCAAAGTCGCGCCCAAGGAGCTTCCCCAGGATGCATTCGCCAACGGCAAGGTTGCCATTCATGTCGACGGACCTTGGGCGTTCGGCAGCTTGGAGCAAAACTTTCCTAACTTCAAGCTCGGGGAAGATTACGACGTAGCGCCGCTCTGGAAGGATGCCAAGCAGGTCACGCCGAACGGCAGCTGGAATATGGCCATCTCATCCAAGACCAAGTATCCGGAGGAAGCCTGGGCATTCCTGAATTGGGTGACCGGCGTCGAAGGCTCCAAGCAGTGGTATCAGGATACGAAGAACTTGCCTGCCCGTTTGTCGACGGCGGATGCGTTCCAGGAGCTGAAGGAATATCCGATGAATATTTTCGTTCAGCAGTCTGCGAAATATGCGAAGCCTCGTCCAGTCACTCCGGCCTATCCTGCGATTAGCGAAGCGGTACGGCTCCTCTTCGAGGATGTCGGACTCGGCGGCTTGGACGTAGACGCCGCGCTGAAGAAGGCCGTCACCAAGATCGACAGCGGCATCGCTCAAGTCGAGAAATAATCCATAGTGAGTACGCCCAGGGGAGAGTGAGTGAATCTTCTCTCCCTCGGTGTGCTCCGAAAGAGGGGAAGCTTCGTGAAAGGGTTCAAATCCGGCGTCTACGACAAGCAGGAGACGAGAGCCGCATTCTTGTTCATCATGCCGGCGCTTCTGCTGCTCGTCGTCTTTATTTTCTATCCGATGACCCGGGCGCTGCTGATCAGCCTCGAGAACTACAATCTAATCTCCGGCAGCTCGAGCCCGGCAGGCCTGGATAATTACAAGCAATTGATGAGCGACGGGGTATTCTGGGCGAGCCTCGGCCATTCCTTCTATTTCGCCGCCGTGGTCATCCCTCTTCAGACGATGATCGCGCTTGGACTTGCCCTGCTCGTGCGCAGAACCTTCCGCGGAGTAGGTATCTTCCGAACGGTTTACTTTCTACCGGTCGTCGTCTCGTTCGCCATTGCATCCACGATCTTCAAGCTGATCTACAACAAGGACTATGGCATGCTGAATGTCATTCTGAAAGGTCTGGGGCTTCCTGTGGCCGACTTCTTGTCCAATCCCGACATCGCGATGATCGGCATCATCATCCTATGTATCTGGAAAGCGATGGGCTTCTTCATGATCGTGTTTCTGGCCGGACTGAACAATATCCCGGATTCGCTCTATGAAGCGGCTCATGTCGACGGAGCAGGACCAGTCCAGCAGTTTATTCGGGTGACCTTGCCGCTGTTGAAGCGAACGACGGCCTTCGTGGTCATCATTACGACGATGGACGCGCTGAAAATTTTCGTTCCGGTCTATATCACCACCAGCGGGGGGCCGGCCCAATCGACGAGTACAATCGTCCATTATATCTATGAAACGGCATTCAAGCAGATGAATATGGGCTATGCCTCAGCGGCTGCATTTATTCTGTTCGGAATCGTGCTGCTCATCTCGGTCGTTCAATTGCGGATCTTCCGCACCGATGTCGAGTATTAATTCGATTCCTGATACTTGAGGAGGCTTCATATGGATAAAAGACATACCGGTCTGTTCGTCCTGCGTATGGTGATGATGACCGTGATCGCCCTCCTTGTGATTTTTCCGGTGTACTGGATGATCATGAGTTCCTTCCGCACGCAGGAAGAAATCTTCAAATACAGCAAGTTGGGCTGGGAATTGTTCTTTCCCGTACAACCAACGCTCGACAATTACAAGGCAATCTTCACGGATCCCTCCAAGCCCTTTGGCCGCTATATGGCCAACACGCTGTTCGTAGCCGTCGTGGTCACGGCAGCCGGACTGCTCGTGAATTCACTGGCGGCCTTTGCCTTCGCGAAGCTGCGCTTTCCGTTTAAGAAAGTGTTGCTGGTCGTATTCCTGTCCTCACTCGTAATTCCTTACGAGGTCATTATGATTCCGCAATATTTGCTGATTGGCGAGCTGGGCTGGATGAACATGTACAAGGCTTTGATTGTGCCGCAAATTGTCTGGGTATTCGGAATATTTATGCTGATTCAATTTTTCACCGACATTCCCCGGGATATTCTCGAGGCTGGCCGAATGGATGGAGCGGGTTGGATGCGGATTTACTATAAGATCGTGCTTCCGGCGGCAGTTCCTGCGCTTATCACCTTGGGGCTGATGACCTTCCTGAATCAATGGGACTCGTTCCTGTGGCCGCTGGTCGTCATCAATGAAGAGAAGAAGCAAGTCGTTCAAGTGGCGATTTCTTCGTTCCAATCACTGCGGAATATATCGTGGGGGAAGGTGCTGGCGGCTACGACGATCAGCTCCGTACCGATTCTAGGCATCTTCCTCATACTGCAAAAATATTATGTCCAGGGCATTACGATGTCCGGGGTCAAAGGATGAGATCGGCGATGACAGAATGGTTGAAGGAAGGCATGAGCCTGCAATGGTTTGCGCAGAGCGAGTGGAAGAACTACGAACTGAAGCAGCTGGCGGCGCATGATTCCGCGGGCGAAGAAGGGTATGCGGCTGAGCTGGAGGAGGTGCAGGTTCACGTGCAGCTCCGTCATGTGCCGGAGCGGTCTTCTGCGGACAGACGCGTTCGAGAAGCCGAGGTAACCGTAAGGCCAGGCCGTCCCGGAGCGGCGCTCAGCGGTGTAAGGGTGCTCTTGCCGATCGATCAGGCGCTGGCCTGCACCTGGAAGCCGCATCTCTCCCCGGAGGAAGACATGGCAGTCGGGGACAAAATGTTTCGTTCACCGGCGATCGTCTTCGAGAATGAGGAGCGGATGACGGCGCTGGTGCCGGATCTTGTCTGCATCGAGCAGGAGCGTTTCCTGCCGCACATCATGGATTATACCGAAGAAGGTCATCGGCTTATGTATGGTCTCTGCAGTTACGAGGAGACCGGGCATGTGTACCACAAGCTGCAGCCTGCAGCCGAGGAGATGACCGCCCCCGTCACCTTCCGATTCTATCTGGTGGAGTGGGATAAAGCGAAGGGACAGCGGGATAGGGACTATCGCGCTGTCGAACAGTTCCTGTGGGAGGCTTTTGCCAAGACACGCATGCCTATGGAGGACGAGACTAACGTTCTCCAGGAGCTCGAGCCCTATGTGGACTATGCCTATGGCTGGGCGCTGGACCGGTGGAAGGATGTCACCTGGCAGCAGTTCACCCTCGAGAATCAGGAAGTGGGGGGCGTGGTCTTCCTGGTCTGCTCCTGGCAGAAGCCAGGGCACGGGCGGGAGGACGAGTGGCGCGAGCCGAAGAGCTTATGGAACCAGGCGTGGTTCTGCGGGCTGCGCACTGCATATGGCTATGCGCTCTGGGGACGGCAGCAGGGCCGCGAGGACTGGGTGCGGAAGTCCGAGCTGGCTCTGAACTTTGCGCTCAGCGCGCCGCAGCAAGACGGCTTGTTCCCCGGTTACTTCCAGGCGGGCGACGATAACCGCTGGGAGTCCGGCCGCTGGCACATGTCGGGGCCGCGTCGCCCGGCAGGGCACGAAGCCTACGTTCATCTGCTGGACAGCTCATGGACGTGCTACTGGCTGTTGAAGTGGCACCGTGACGTAGAGGCGGACATGCGAATACTGCCTTATGTCCGGAGCTATGTCGACCGGCTCCTGCGCCTTCAGCGCGAGGACGGCTCGTTTCCCGCCTGGGTCGATCCGGCGGCTTCGGGCATCTCGCCGTACTTGCTAGAGAGCCCGGAAACGTCCATGCATATCATGCTGCTGCTCCTGCTTCATGAGCTGGAGCCGGACAGCCGGTATGTGGCAGCCAGCGAGCGGGCGGCGGGGATGGTCATGATGCAGGTCGTCCAAGCAGGACGCTGGGAAGACTTCGAGACCTATTGGTCCTGCTCCAAGTCATGGGAGCATAAGCAGTACGGCGTGCGTGATCCGCGCAGCGGTCTATACAACCAATGCAACTTTGGCATGTATTGGACGGCGGAAGCGCTCAAGGATCTGTACAAGGCTACCGGAGCAAGCCATTGGCTCGATGCCGGGGAACAAGTGCTTGCCGAGGCGTCGCTCTACCAGCAGATTTGGCAGCCTGCCTTTTTCCCGGTGCCTACGCTTGGCGGGTTCGGGGTCATGAACAGCGATGATGAATGGAATGATGCGAGGCAAAGCCTGTTCGCTTTAACTTACCTGGAATATTACCGCCTAACGGGCAGGGAGAGCTACCGGGCCCGGGCACTGTGGGCGATGCGAGCTTCCTTCTATATGATGTACTGTCCGCTTAACCCGAGCGTGAGCCAGATCTACGAGAGCGTGCATCCGCAATTCAACGAACAGGATTACGGCTTTCATATGGAAAATTTCAATCATCATGACGGGACGCCTGTTGGGGGACTCGGGGAATTTACGATATTCGACTGGGGCTGCGGGGCCGCTTCAACTTCGCTCATGGAATTCGGGCGTGCCGTCTCGCTTATGACCCCATCAAGCCAAAGGGAGAGATCGCTATGACTACGAATTATACAGGGAATAACCGGCTGCAGGGGAGCCTGCCGCGGATTGGCATCCGGCCGATCATCGACGGACGACGCGGGGGAATCCGCGAATCGTTGGAAGATGTGACGATGGAGATGGCCCGGGCGACAGCCGAATTATTGACAAACAACCTCAGACATAGCAACGGGCTCCCCGTGGAATGCGTCATCGCGGACACCTGCATCGGCGGTGTCGTGGAAGCGGCCATGGCCGAGGAGAAGTTTGCCCGCGCAGGCGTAGGCCTGACCCTATCTGTTACGCCGTCCTGGTGCTATCCGACGGAAACGATCGATACCCATCCGTATCGGCCCAAGGCGATCTGGGGCTTCAACGGTACGGAGCGGCCGGGGGCGGTGTACCTCGCTGCCGCGATGTCGGCGCATAATCAGAAGGGTTTGCCTGCGTTCAGCATCTACGGACGGGACGTACAGGATATCGGCGATAGCTCGATTACGCCGGACGTACAGGAGAAGCTGCTGCAATTTGCCCGCGCCGGGCTTGCGGTAGCGACGATGCAGGGCAAGTCTTACCTGTCGATGGGCCATGTGTCGATGGGCATCGCCGGCTGCCTGGCGGACGAATCGTTCTTCCAGCGGTACCTGGGCATCCGCAATGAATACGTCGACATGACGGAATTTGTGCGGAGAATGGAGCTTGGCATCTATGACCGTGAGGAGTTTGACAAGGCGCTGGCCTGGACCAAGGAGCACTGCATCGAGGGGGCGGAAGTGAACCCCGAGCACCTGCAGAGATCGGAGCAGCAGAAGCAGGGCGATTGGGAGACGGTCGTGAAGATGACGCTGATTGCGCGCGATCTGATGATCGGCAATCCGAAGCTCGCTGAGCTTGGCTTCGGGGAGGAGGCGCTCGGGCGCAATGCGATTGCGGCGGGCTTCCAGGGGCAGCGCGCTTGGACGGATTATTTCCCGAACGGGGATTTCATGGAAGCAATCCTGACCTCCTCGTTCGACTGGAACGGCATTCGCGAGCCGTTCATGCTCGCTACGGAGAACGATACGCTCAATGGAGTCACGATGCTGTTCGGTCACCTGCTGACGAACGCCGCCCAGATTTTCGCGGATGTTCGTACGTATTGGAGCCCGGACGCGGTCAAGCGCGTGACCGGCTACGAGCTGGAAGGAGCGGCGCTTGACGGCCTGATCCACCTGATCAACTCAGGTCCGGCGGCGCTGGATGCCACGGGACAGATGGAGGTGGACGGTAAGCCTGCGATGAAGCCGTTCTGGGACATTACGAGCGAGGATGCCGAGCGGTGCCTGCAGGCGACCCGGTGGTGCCCCGCTGTCGATTTCTTCCGCGGAGGCGGCTTCTCCACCGACTTCACGACCCGTGGAGGGATGCCGGTGACGATGGCGCGCCTGAACATTGTAGCAGGGATCGGCCCTGTGCTTCAGCTCGCAGAAGGTTATACTGTGGAGCTGCCGGAGGAGGTACATGACAAGCTGGATCAGCGCAGCAATCCGACTTGGCCGACGACCTGGTTTGTGCCTCGCACAACAGGGGAGGGACTGTTCAAGGATGTGTATACGGTGATGAACCATTGGGGGTCCAACCATGCGGCGGTCAGTTACGGCCATATCGGGGGCGACCTGATCACGCTGGCCTCCATGCTGCGCATTCCTGTCAGCATGCACAATGTGCCGGAAGAGCGGGTGTTCAGACCTTCGGCCTGGACCTCCTTCGGCGGGATGGACCCGGTCGGTGCGGATTACCGCGCGTGCCAAGCCTTCGGTCCACTATATAAGTAAAGGAGATGGGGAACCTATGGCGCGCCAATATACAATCGGAATTGATTTCGGCACGGAGTCCGGCAGAGCTCTGCTCGTCGATATCGCCGACGGGAGAGAGGTCGCTTCGCATGTGACCCCGTATCCCCACGGCGTCATCGATGAAGTGCTGCCCGGGACGGGTCGCAGGCTGGAGCCGGATTGGGCACTGCAACACCCTGGCGATTATCTGAAGGTGCTTATCGCTTCCGTGCCGGAGGTTCTCCGGATGTCGGGGGTCCGTCCGGAGGAAGTGATCGGCATCGGCATTGATTTTACCGCCTGCACGATGATGCCGCTGGACGCGGGCGGGACGCCTCTATGTCTATTGCCCGACTGGTCCCATGACCCGCATGCGTGGGTCAAGCTGTGGAAGCATCATGCCGCGCAGGATGAAGCGAACCGGCTGAACGAGATTGCCAAGCAGCGAGGGGAGTCGTTCCTTGCCCGGTATGGCGGCAGGCAGTCCTCCGAGTGGATGATCGCGAAAATATGGCAGGTCGCTCGGGAAGCGGAGGACGTGTACGCAGCCGCGGATCTATTCATGGAGGCGGCGGATTGGGTCGTGCTTCAGATGACCGGACAGCTCGTCCGGAACAGCTGCACCGCCGGGTACAAAGCGATCTGGCATCAGGAGCAGGGATACCCGGCCCATGATTTTTTCGCTGCGCTGGACCCTCGCCTTGATCGGCTGACCGAGACCAAGCTGCGGGGACAGGTGCTGCCCTTGGGGTCTAGGGCCGGCGGTCTGAGCGGCGAGATGGCCGTTGCGCTGGGCCTTCGGCCGGGCACGGCCGTTGCCGCAGGCATCATAGATGCCCATGCCGCGGTCCCTGCCGTGGGCGCCGTCATGCCCGGCAAGCTGGTGATGGCTATGGGCACGTCCACCTGCCATCTGCTGCTGAGCGAGCAGGAAGCGATGGTGGAAGGGATATGCGGGGTCGTCAAGGACGGGATTGTCCCCGGCTACTATGGTTATGAGGCGGGGCAATCCGCTGTAGGCGATATGTTCGCCTGGTATGTCGAGCAGGCGGTGCCGGAATATGTGGCAGAGGCCGCTCAGGAAGAGGGAGAATCGGTGCACGCTTATCTGGAGAAGCGGGCTGCGGCTTATCGACCGGGCGCTACGGGACTGTTGGCGCTGGATTGGTGGAACGGAAACCGCTCGGTACTCGTCAATGCGGACTTGTCCGGGGTACTGATCGGCGCTACACTGCTTACCAAGCCGGAGGAAATCTACCGCGCCTTGCTCGAAGCCAGCGCATTCGGAACCCGGAAAATTATCGAAGCATTCGTCGACCAGGGCGTAGCTGTCGATGAGCTGTATGCATGCGGGGGGTTGCCTCAGCGCAACCATCTGCTGATGCAAATCTATGCCGATGTGACGGGAAGGGAAATTAAGATTGCAGCCTCCACGCAGACAGCCGCGCTGGGAGCGGCAATGTTCGCAGCCGTTGCTGCGGGTTCGGCCGAGGGCGGCTATGATAATATTCTCGAAGCAGCAGCCCGGATGGCGCATATACGCGAGGAATCATTCCGCCCTAACCCGGAGAACACGGCTGTTTACGAGCGGTTGTATCAAGAGTATCTGAAGCTGCATAATTATTTCGGGCGCGGAGGGAACTCCGTGATGGCTTCATTGAAGGAAATGAAAGGGGCTGTCCGGGCTTAGGAGCCTGTGAAGTCTTGATGCGGGGAAATGTTGGGGAAAAATCAACAAGGAAGCGGCAGGCCGGGACATAGTATCCCAGTCTGCCGCTTCCTTTGGTGTGCGCCCGGCATGGGCGATAAGTAGGCAGTGCAAGTCCGCTACAGGCTTGGCAGTAGGAACTGTTAGCCAAAGGCAAGGCCCTCTATGTCAATACAGAATATATGTTCGGTTTGGGGTGGGAATTGACATGAAAAATTCGTTGCTCGGACACGGTACATGCATGCCTGACAACGGGGATTCGATTGGGGCCGGATTAAGCGTATCACTCAGCCACCGTAATTGTATTCATATGGTTATATGATTGACATAACTTAAATTGTTACGGCAGCCCCATATAAATTACCAGTCACAGTACTACCAACATTGACTTCGACAGTGGCTGAATTTAAAACAAATTGTGCCCACCGCACTCCAATTCCACCTTCAAAGTAAAGACGTGAATACACTTCTGCATACTTATAATTCCCAATATGAATTGTCCGAGAAGCACCAAGTGCACGTTCTGAAATATCTAGTGTTGACCCCCAAAAATGTCTCTCCCAGTTACCATCACTATTCAAGGTTTGTACATCGCTACCATTATATCTAAATGAGCCTGAAGCAGTTAACGTGAATAATTTGAATCCAAGAGCATTATACCCAATACCAGTCGTAGTGCTAGTACTAGTATTATTCCATGTGTTTAAAGGGACATTTTGTACAATAGACTGTTTTTGACTTGGTTCGTCAAACTGTCGCGTTTCTAAAATAAAAATCTCTCCTAGAGATGAGATATAAACATCAATACTTCCGTAATTGTCTTTAAATGTTATAATATTGTCTTCTTTATTTTTTATTTCTTTTTTTGTTGAAAGAAAATCATTAATATTTAGTGTAGAGTGTTGATACTCATCTCCCATTTCTTTAACTTCCCCAGGGAAAATAATTGCAAGAGATAATGCAGGATCATTTGCAGCGGACGGCGCAGGATTTTCCTTATAGTAAGTTTCTATAGTCTTTTCGATATTACTTAATGTGGCATCTTCAACATTAAGCTCTTGCAAAGAGGCAATAATTGAAGGTACATTTTTTTCTATATATTCTTTTATTTCTTTAATATTTTTTTCTCTCGAATCGACATTCCGATTTCCTTCAGCAGATGCTGAAGAAAAGACGCTAAAGATTAAAATAATAGACAACAAAATAGATGTTTTTATTTTCATTTTATTCCTCCAATATTATTATTAGTGCAGATAAGGGTTTTCATAAATATATACATATCAATGTTCTATGAGAAACAATAAGTATTTAGCGCACCCCCTCTAACTTAGTCATAATACAAAAAATAAAATGCCCTTATTTGTACTTATAAGTAAAAATACCATATTTTTTAATTAAAGT
>NZ_JAELUP010000075.1 GCF_016424485.1 Paenibacillus roseus | reverse complement strand
TCAAGTGACGGCGGCCGACGAGACGGGCGTGACGAGCATCGTACGATGGAACCCCTTGGGCCTGAAAGTGGCGGAAGGGATTATGGGCAAAGGAATGGCGACGTACGTTTACGACGCTTATGGACGATTGAGCTACAGCGACGATGCGGCTGGGAATCGAACCTCGTATACGTATGATGTCTGGGACCGGATCGTCCGTACGCAGTTCCCGGGTGCCAATAACGCGTTCGCCACCGCTCTCTACAATGATATTCAGCGCACCGTTCAAACGACCGACCCAGAGGGCAGCCTCACTAAAGAAACGTTGGATCTGCTCGGGCGTCCGATCAAGCAAGAAGCGATGAACGCTGCGGGCGCCGTGAAAAGCAAGGCCGAGTATACGTATGACTACGCGGGCAATCTGATCACGCAAAAGGATGCCAAAGGGTTCACGACCACTTATGCCTACGATATCCTCGGGCGTCTGGTAACCGTCACGGACCCGGAGGCCAATGCGACGAACTATGTGTATAGTCTGGCCGGGAACTTGAAAGAAACGAAATACCCGGACAATACGCAAATGACGAAGCAGTACGACCAAATGGGCCGCGTCATTCGCAAAACCGATCCTGCGGGCGGAGTAGAAACCTATGTTTATGATGCCAACAGCAATCTAACGAAGGTTGTAGACCGTAAAAATCAGGCGCGCACGTATGCGTACAATAACCGGGATCGGCAAATCTCCAGCACCACGAATCAGGAAACAATTACGATGGGTTACGATGCGGCGGGTCGCCGGCTCCGGATGCAAGATGGAACGGGGACCACGAAATACAGCTATGAAGCAGGATCCGGCTGGCTGCAATCCGTCACGTACCCGGATAACCGTAAAACCGAGTATGAATACGATAGCCAGGGCAAACGGACAAAAATGACCGGCCCATTTGGCGTCGTGAGCCTGTACCAGTACGATGTAAGAAATCAACTGGAGGCTGTAGGTTCCGCGGCCAACGTGTGGGATGCCACTTACACCTACCAGAAAAATGGACGTGTTGCTTCGGCTGAGCTTCGTAATGGAATTCGCTCGACTTACGGCTATGATGAACGAAATCTGACGTCGCTCATCCATACAAAAGCGGGAAGCACGCTGGAGGCGTTGAGCTATCGGTATGACCAAAACCGTAACCAGACCGGCAAAACCGAGAGGGGTACCGCCTATACCTTTGGCTATGACCCGTTAAACCGGATCGCGACATCAACCCAATTTAATGAGACCTACACCTATGATCAGCGCGGGAATCGAAAATCGTTAACAAGTGATGCACCTCCGGAAATGGCGAATATGAGCTACGCTTATGATGACCGGGATCGGTTAACGAAGGTTGTAACGGAAAACAACCAAACGGTCACGTACCGTTATGACGGAGATGGCTTGCTAACGGAGCGAACCGAAGCGGGCGTAACCACCCGTTATTACTATGATGGAGCGGACATCATAGCGGAAGGAACCGTAACGAATGGAGCGGTCACGCACAAAGCGAGCTACATCCGAGGAAAGGGATTAGTAGCCCGGGTGGATGCCAGCGGCAGCCGGGCGTACTATTCCCATAACGGTCACGGCGATGTGACGCAGCTAACCGACCAAGCGGGCAATGTACTCAGCAGCTACACGTATGACATGTGGGGCAATCCAATAACGGCGAGTGAAACCGTGCCGAATCTATTTAGATATAGCGGAGAATACTGGGATGAGACGACTGGATTGCAATACCTGAGGGCCAGATGGTACGATCCGAGTGTAGGGCGGTTTATGAATGAGGATACGTATGAAGGGGAGATTACGAATCCGCTGACGTTGAATTTGTATACGTATGTTCATAATAATCCGTTGATTTATAGTGACCCAAGTGGGAACAAGGCTTGGTTAATTCACGGTACTTGGTCAAATCCAGATACTTGGACTCCTAAATTTGTAGAATATGTAGAAGGGCTCTTTAATGAGTCAAGTAGGTCCTTGGAATGGACTGGAGGAAATACAACAGGGGCTCGTTCAAAAGCGGCAAAGGATTTTTTGAAAGAAGTATATGAATGGCACTTGAAAAACCCAGATGACCCAATACGATTAATTGGTCATAGCCATGGTGGGAATGTTGCAATCATGTTGGCTAATCTATTAGCAGAAAAAGGAATGAAAGTAGAGACTTTGATTACAATCGCCACTCCGGTAAGGGGGTACCGATTGGATAAAAACACATCTGTTGGCCAACATATTCAACTATATAATAAAGCGGATCAAGTTCAATTAAATGGTGGGAGTATTTGGAATTTAGGTTCTACTTTAACCCGTGAATTTAAAGGCGCAGAAAATGTGAGAGCCAAAGATGCTGAAAAACCAGGGGTCTTTAGTCCAAACGGAGGACCTATTGATTCCCACTCAAGTATGCATAGTAATATAGACATATGGAAGAAATATATCGAACCGAAGTTGAAAAAGAAAAACTATAGTTTCAAATAAAAAGGAGGACGAGTATGCCACTATGGTTAAGATTTGTCATCATAGCTATTATCGTACTTAGTGTCTTATCATTGTTATGGTTTTTAATAGGTTCAACAGCCTATCTCCAAAGAGGTATGGATATTATCGGGACTACTTATTTGTTGTTCGCAGGTATTCCCGTTCTCTTGATCGTTGTATTGTTTATCAAACTACTCATTAAAGGATGGACTACAACAAGCGGAATACCTACTATTGGCATTTATGTGGGGATAGTAATTTCATTATTGCTCTCTGTTGTACTGATTCAAAGCGTAAGTTCTCATGGTTGGTCAAAAGAAAAGATGCGGAGTGATTCAATAAAAATCACGACTGATGGCAAGTATGAATATCGAATTGATTTAATTAATTTATTTCAAAGAAACAGTACCGCGAGGCTGTATTTAAAGGATGTTGATTCTAGAGAGGAAATGAATATCCCTGTAAACATTCAGACACGCAATATTATAACGCTTAGTGTTGGTAAGGTTAACCACTGGATATTGCTTGAACCAACGGATAAGCCTTCTCGTTACATTTTGACTACCACCAAAGAGTTGCGTATACCGGAGGAAAAGTTTGAAATCGATGTTGTGACAAGAATTACGAGAAAACTGGAATAGCTAACTCATTTTGGATACCACATGTGAATGTAACAACTCCATGTGGTTTCTTTTTTTGATAACGTCCCCCACCCAGTGCCGAATGAATCGTGCGGCTCAGTCCAAAAGAACTTATCCTTCATCACCCCCATATGAAATTCCCTAAATAGGATTGTACGCACGTAAATACTTTAATTTTATAACCTAACTAACGAATCAGAGTTACATCTAACAGGTTCATTATGGTCAGATACTATCATGATTGACCTGT
>NZ_JAELUP010000074.1 GCF_016424485.1 Paenibacillus roseus | reverse complement strand
TATCCTTCGTTTCGATATAGGGGATATCCCAGCTCCATCCTTTCCCGATCGGGAAACGATTCTCTACTTGTTTTGGTTTGACCTGGTTGCCATAGACCCAATAGTCAAGCAACTGGGATTGGAAAAAGCGATCATAGACGACGTTGCCTGTTGGATAATATCTGGCGCTTAATGGAATTCCATTGAGAACCATATCTTGAGCCAGCAGGTACGGGCTGTTACTATTATTGGGATCGACGTAGGTCCATGCTGATTTTAGCGAATCTATCACTTCATTGTTAAATTCGATATACGGCTCATTAGGCTTCGGGTAGTACACAAACGTAGATTGTCCACCAATGATCTGGACCAGCGATTTGTAACTCGTGCCGTCCAACACAAAATTCCCGGCGTATCCCACTTGTGGTGACACCAAACTATTTGGCGAAGAGGTTTTATTATACAAACGACCTTCTAGCTGAGGGTAGTACCTCATGGTGTACGGGACTCCTCTAACAAAATCTTTATCATAATACTGGGCATCGGAGCTGTCATAGCTACGGGTTAAGGCAAATGATAAACCGTTTCGCCCGGGCAGCACCATATCCGTAGCCTGTACGGAGAGCGAACCGCTAATCGGAGATATGCTTTCACTAACCGATTGGATCGAAAACGGGGCGCTATCCCTTTGAATATTTAACCGTTTCACCGCAAACTCGTCATAGCTGGTTGGATAGGAAGTGGAAGAGGA
>NZ_JAELUP010000073.1 GCF_016424485.1 Paenibacillus roseus | reverse complement strand
AAATAATATATATTTTATTTTATGTCAACAACATCACTTTTTCTTTATAATCCAGGTTATAAATTATTATTAGACCGTTTTACACATTCATTTTTAAATGCTAGAAGAAAAAAATATCACAAATTTTTTTCAAAAGAGGGAATAGATGATATATTAGGATATCTTTTTGATGAAAAAAGAGTTACTTTATTCCTTTTCTCTCATTTAAGTTTTTTTTTGTTTCTTCCACTTTATGCTATTTTTTCTTATGTAGCAAAATCTCCATGGGAGATAGTCATAGAAAAAGCTACTAATGATGTAGCTCTTGCAGCTATTTCATTGTCTTTTAGATTAGCGTTACTAGTAGCTATTATTAATACTAGTATAGGATATATAATAGTTTGGTGTTTAGTAAGATTCGATTTTCCACTTAAAAAAATATTAGATGCTGCAGTTGATTTTCCTTTTACTATGCCAACAGCAGTAGCTGGATTAACATTAACTACTTTATTTGGTCCAAAAGGAATTGGTCGCTTTTTAAGTAAAGAATCACAAATTATTTATACAGTAAGAGGTGTTTTTTTAGCAATGCTTTTTACTACTGCTCCTTTTGTAGCGCGTTCAGTGCAACCAATACTATTACGTGTAACTTTAGATTTAGAAACAGAGGAAAATGCATGGTGCTTAGGAACTGATGAACAAGAAACATTTAAGAAAATATTGTTTCCTATAACATTTCCCGCTTTATTAAATGGATTTACATTAACTTTTTCTAGAGCTTTAGGTGAATATGGTTCTGTTGTCATGGTTTCTGGTAATTTTCCATTCGAAGATTTAGTTTCTTCTGTTTACGTTTCACAAACTTTAGAACAATATGATTATATAGGTGCTTGTACTATAAGTTCTATGGTTATTTTAGGTGCTTGTATATTTTTATTTATAATGTATACATTACGTTATTATTACCATGTTCGAAAAATAAGAAAACATTAGTAATTATTTATTTTTTTTATGTTCCCAATAGTTATAATAAAAGATTTTATTCAATTTTTAAATAAGAGATTAAACACTCGTTTCTATTC
>NZ_JAELUP010000072.1 GCF_016424485.1 Paenibacillus roseus | reverse complement strand
GGCTGGGGGTGGACGCACAGCAATGTGTGGAGCTGACCAGTACTAATCGGTCGAGGGCTTATCCTATAGACTTTAGCTAAAGTAAACATCATTCGTATTCAGTTTTCAGGGTGTAAGTATAACGGCTGCTCTAAATTGGATTTGTATGCGTCAACTGGTACATTGAAGATGGGGCTATAGCCCAGCTGGGAGAGCGCCTGCCTTGCACGCAGGAGGTTAGGAGTTCGTTCCTCCTTGGCTCCACCAAAATATTCCCTGATAGCTCAGTTGGTAGAGCACTCGGCTGTTAACCGAGTTGTCACAGGTTCGAGTCCTGTTCGGGGAGCCTTTATGGAGAAGTGTCCGAGTCTGGTCGAAGGAGCACGATTGGAAATCGTGTAGGCGTCACAAGCGTCTCGAGGGTTCGAATCCCTCCTTCTCCGTTCCAAGACTTTACTTTGGAGAGATACCCAAGTGGCTCAAGGGGACCCTCTGCTAAGGGGTTAGACTGCGCAAGTGGTGCGAGGGTTCGAATCCCTCTCTCTCCGTATTATACATACAAGGCCCGTTGGTCAAGGGGTTAAGACACCTCCCTTTCACGGAGGTAACAGGGGTTCGAATCCCCTACGGGTCACCATTTAGCTATACAGCATTCCCTGGACGCTTAGCTCAGCTGGGAGAGCATCTGCCTTACAAGCAGAGGGTCGGCGGTTCGATCCCGTCAGCGTCCACCATATAAAGTAATTAACGACGCGGGGTGGAGCAGCCCGGTAGCTCGTCGGGCTCATAACCCGAAGGCCGCAGGTTCAAATCCTGCCCCCGCAACCAAAACCAATGTTTTACCATCGGAGTAAATCCGGGACTTATAATGTGGAGCTGTGGTGTAGAGGCCTAACATGCCTGCCTGTCACGCAGGAGACCGCGGGTTCGAATCCCGTCAGCTCCGCCATTATCATCATATGGCTCGGTAGCTCAGTTGGTAGAGCAGAGGACTGAAAATCCTCGTGTCGGCGGTTCGATTCCGTCCCGAGCCACCATGAAGCAGTACAATTGCATATTTTGCCGCTGTAGCTCAACTGGTAGAGCAACTGACTTGTAATCAGTAGGTTGGGGGTTCAAGTCCTCTCGGCGGCACCACATGGAGGATTAGCGAAGTGGCCAAACGCAGCAGACTGTAAATCTGTTCTCTGACGAGTTCGGTGGTTCGAATCCATCATCCTCCACCAGTTTTATGGCGGTCGTGGCGAAGGGGTTAACGCACCGGTCTGTGGCTCCGGCATTCGTGGGTTCAAGTCCCATCGATCGCCCCATTTAAGTAAGATGCCAACTGTGAGACATTAGCTCAGTTGGTAGAGCACCTGACTTTTAATCAGGGTGTCGTAGGTTCGAATCCTACATGTCTCATGCTTTACAATTTGCGGTCGTGGCGGAATTGGCAGACGCGCTAGATTCAGGTTCTAGTGGTGTAACAGCCGTGGAGGTTCGAGTCCTCTCGACCGCACCATAATTGCGGAAGTGGCTCAGCGGTAGAGCATCGCCTTGCCAAGGCGAGGGTCGCGGGTTCGATTCCCGTCTTCCGCTCCATAAGTGCCCTTAGCTCAGCTGGATAGAGCGTTTGACTACGAATCAAAAGGTCGGGAGTTCGAATCTCTCAGGGCACGCCATTTATTTACTTATGATTGTCCACGGGACGTAGCTCAGCTTGGTAGAGCACCTGGTTTGGGACCAGGGGGTCGCATGTTCAAATCGTGTCGTCCCGACCATCATAATGCGGGTGTAGTTCAATGGTAGAACTCCAGCCTTCCAAGCTGGTAGCGTGGGTTCGATTCCCATCACCCGCTCCATCAAAATAAAGTTCGAAAAGCCTTGATATCAAGGCTTTTTTTTGTTGTTTTAGCGAAGACAGAGAGGATTTTTACAGTAATGTGATCAGATCACTTTCTTCCTGTCTTGCGACGCAAAAACCCATCGACGGACTTGCCGCCGTCATTCAGGAACGCTTTGCGCGGAGTTCCTGCTCCACAAGCTTCTTTGTCTTCGGTAATCAAAGGCGCGACAAGCTCAAGATAGAATTTCTCCAGTTTCTTGCCGATAGCATATACACTGATCTTAATAAAAACTTACCTTGCGTTCATAGCAGTTAACAGTATGAAGAGTCAGTCCGATGAAGACTGACTCTTTATCGTACCATTTTAGCCTTAGCCATCTGGATCGCTTTCCTTTTCTCATCGTGGGCTTTGGCATCCTGACTAAGAAATTCCAATGTGTCCATTGCTTTTTTCAACACAGGCTCGTTCATCATTCAGCACTCCCAATTGGATTTATCGACACCTTTCAAGAAGAGTAACCAGTCCACCGCTCTCCACAGGAGCCGCATGATCGCCAAGCCTGGGCAATTCAAGAAAATGCAGTTCCATATCATCTATAAGCAGGATGCTGCTTCGATCTTTACGCAGATAGAAAAACGTTATGGCATTGGTTGTTAGGCAAGAACGAGTAATTCAGGATGTTGATGGTTACACATTTCTTCAACACTTTATAAGACTGGCCCTTTTGAAGCTATCCGCTGTATTAGCTTGTCCAGTAGAAAAGAGTACGTTTCTCGGTATCGTATTTGTTGATTAATTGCATCTCAGCGTTGATAAGTTCCCCGTCCGCTGTTTTGCCGCGAATGTCCAATCGACTATTTGTCGCGGGGAGCGTCCTCTTGTCCAGGCTCTTCACTGCTCGTCATAAACCGAGTCTTGACAAATATGTTTTTTTACATGTTTCCTATTTCCTTTTTCCTATTTATGCTATATAATAAGGATGTATTGAATATATTATATATATTCTTTAAAACTTATTACAAAGGAGAAGATGTCTAATGAAAGCAAAAAAGTCCATCAGCTTTATCCTCGTGTTAGCCGCTTTTATGTCATTAACAACCATGCAAGCCTTCGCTGCACCATCGGATTCTGCACGTGCCTCCTTAAAGACTAAATTAAATAATGTTACAGGAGCGGTTGCGAAGAAGTTCAACGCCAAAGACGACGTAGGCAATACAATGGACACGGCCAAAATTATTTCCAACCCCGCCGTTTCCGGACAATTTTTAGCGGTATATCACACATACAAGAATGGTACAGCTAAAGTAAACCTGGCCACCTCAACAGATTTACTGAACTGGACCTTCGTCAAGTCGCTGGCGGGCTCAACGGGCAACGACGCGTCGCAGCCATCGATCAAGGTGGCGTCGGATGGCGGCTATGTCGTGGCATGGGAGCAAGAGCCTAACAATCATGTTAAGGTTGCCTATTATCCTTCCTGGACATCATTACAGTCCGCGAGCCCTACAAAAAGCTACGATATTCCCCGCAATCATTCAAACTATGCGGAAGGAACACCAAATATCTACTCCGCAAGCAGCACAAGCGTTGATATCGGCTTCCATTATTTCAAGAACGGCGACGTAGACCGTCAAGCACGGGGAACGCTGACCAACTTTAGTTCATGGTCGTCCAGCACACAAACTAACTTTGATAATGCGCTGCTGCACTGGGGAGTTGCAGGCAATATCGGGGATCGCGATGGCAAGCTGAATTTCGGGGGCTATGACTTCGGGTTAATCGAGGGGCAGTTCGTCAAAAACGATTGGTCAACTTTCCGTTCCTTCATTTACGACTATTCGACAGGAAATGCCGAGCAATTGAATCCGGTTACACCAAACGGCTCAACCGCTTTAGCTAATCCTACCTTCACTGTCGTAAACTTGAACGGTGTGACGAGAATCGTTGTAAGCATGTTTATTTTCTCGGAAGGCGCGGGTAGCGGAGAAAGCGGCCAGTTGATCTATTATTTCAACGTGTAAACACACCGAATACTTAGGAAAAACGTCTGACGGCGTCTTTTAAGCGTCGTGCAAACAAGCTTACTGTGAAAAATGAGCCGGGTGCAGCGAATTGCTGCGCCCGGCTCATTTCTTGTAGTGCGCTCGGCATGGGCGATAACTAGGTGGTGAAAGTCCACTGCAGGCTTGGCAGTAAGAACTGTTAGCCAAGTGCAAGACCCTCAATGTCAATGTGGAATGTACGATAGATTTGAGGCTCAAACATTCCCTTAAAGGGTTTTGTGAGTTTTATTCCATTTTTTTGGGGGTTTTTGCAATTGAGATGCTCTACATACACTCGGGTCGTACTGTTCTTGTTTGTTCCACAATGCAAAAATAATGCGCACCCGGTTATTGGGAAAGAAGGATATTTCCATCTGATGGCCTTTTCCTTCTTTGCGCTTGCAATTCGAGTCGCATCCAAGGAAAACCAAGATTGTATACTGCAAGGATAAGGACAGGGTGAAGGAGTATCCGGTCACCGAGTTTGAATTTTGGGGTTACACCTTTCGAGGGGGATTAATAAAAGATAGTTTGGCTAAAAGAACTTACAAAAAGAGAGCCCAATATGTTCCACATTGGGCTCTCGGAATGACACTCTAAATAGTTGAGACAGGAGCCGCATGGATCTAGAGGTTCACGTACGCTTCTGTGAGAGCCTGAAGGTGAAACTCCTTCGAGCTACTCAACTGGAAGGTCCGCTATCCAGCTAATGGATAGCTTCCTATCCGATTCAAAACCACACTGTCTGTCTCATGCGTACTTACAGCCGTTTGCTCATCATTCGCCAGTCTTATCCACCACGTCGCGACGTATGCGATCGATCAGCTCTTGTGGTGTAACAATCTTGACGTGCCCGTCGAGATTGTCAACTACTTTCTTCACATCAGCCATCGTGTGGCTCCACGGATGAACATTCACAATAGTGTAGCCTTCTGCTTTCGTCGGATCGGTCTCATAACCATTGATTCTATTAGCCATAGCAACCGGATCGGTCGACCATAGCGTTTCGCGGATGCCAACGAACGGTTTGCCGTCAACCCAATGGACTTTACCGCCGGGACCGACATATTTCTCCCCGTACAACAAGATCGCTCCATCAAGGTGTTTTGCGGAAGCATATGCTTTAAGCACTTCCGTGGACGGGTTTGAACGCTCCAGAATCGTCGTTATTCGCATATCCGTCTTACGCAAATAAGCGTCCAAATGCTCCGCGTTCGCCTTTAAAGCGTCCGGCGGATAATCCCCTGGGTAGAAGTAGCTCGTTCCAGATACTCCACCCACGAAGTTGTCTGTTTCCGCAGCATAGTCGTAAATCCATGACAACACGCTTGGAGCCAGGTCAGCCAACGTCGGTGCGAGCTGCCATCCCATTGGGAACGATCCCCGGTCTGGGCTGCCAAAGTAGCGATCGCTTGTCGTGAAATCATTAAGCAGCCACTGGACGTTATCCCCGTCACTCATGACGAAGGCAACGTAATGTGCTTTCGGATCTGCAGGCCCGATCTTAGGTTGCTTTGGCTGCTTGAAGGGAGCTTTCCTCTCGATGCCGGATAGAGTCGTCAAGTTCACCGCCCAGTCCGTAGCAATGGTGCCAACGCCTTGCAAGGAGGCAAGTCCGACATGGGAAAACTCGTCTCCAGGCCCCCAACCGAGACGTACCGCATCCGTATCCAACGCATCAAACACCGCTGGGAGCTCTGTTATCGCGGACGAGCTGCTGAAAATATACATTGCTTTATAGGCCACTCCGATATCCCTGAGTTCGCCTTTCTCCGTATCTTGCTGGACAATCAACTTCTTGGAGAACTCGGAGCCGTGTTCGAGAATGAGCCAACTATCGTCCTTATCGCTCACATCTTCCAGTTGTGTGAGTCCAAGAGCCTCAACTTGAGACACCAGCGATTTCTCCACCGCGATGCCCTGCCACAGTCCTGCTAGCGATGTCGCCACGTTAATGGAAGGCAAATGATTTTCGTACACGATAAAGCCCTTCAATCGATCTTTGAACTTGGTTATCAATTCCCAAGCGTCACCGATTTCCTCAGTCGTTACTCCATATCCCGATTTTATATCTTCCAGCCAGCCGTTATAAGGACCGGTATCGTTAATGTAAATTTCCGGTTTGTTCTGCGCAAGTACACCTTGCAGCGTCGAGATCATAACGAATTGTTCCGGACTGAGTGAAGCTTTCTCGATTACATAGAGATGCTCCGGTTTAGCCAACTTTGGAAAATAACTGAACTCGGCCTTCCCAGAGCTGCTGCTGCAACCGACCAAACCTAAAAATATTGCTAAAAAAAATCCCAAACGAATGTATTGCTTCATCATGTTTGTTTCCCCCGCTTTCTGCAAAATAGATGGCAAGACGGCCATGCACCTCCCCTTACTTTGAATAATCGATTTGCGATGTCGCAGGTGTTGAAACATTGGCCTTCCTCGTCAACCGGCAGAATGTTGAGTCTTGCAGGTTGTCTGCTTTAATCGATTGTTCAGATTGTCATTTTCACATGATATTATCACCGAGCATCGTAATTGTAACCGTTTGATCGGCGTTGTGGACGAAGATGTGTCGTCAGACGATGGGGAGATGTCTAGTCCTCATTTATGCTACTCCTTTCGAAAATTTGAATTATATATAAAATATATCATTTAATTCATTGTTGAACAATATGTCATTTTCAGTCGCTAGTTTGAATAAAAATTGATCAATTAAATGATCCAACAAAATTAGCTCAAACCCGAAATCAGTGCTTGACTTCAGGAGAGAGGAAAAGCTTCGGGACAGAGGGATGTTCGATCGAGGTGAAAGCCCGATTTCTGGATGAGAAAGAGGTTTGCGGGGGGAACTTAATTTGTAATTTGAGATAAGCCTGCGTAACAAGTTTTTGACTTACTTATCATGCACAGTTGCATCGATACGATTTTTGAACGTTTTCCGGCTTATTTATCGCTTGGACATGATATGACGCTTGTTTGCGGATTGGAGCGCCAGTGCATTGTCTCAGAGCAATCCCACTGGTTGATTTGACTAAATGTCATAAATGATATACTTTATAGATAGTTTACTTTAGTTAAGGAGAATGACCAGATGCAAGCTGAACGACAACCGTTATACATGCAAATTTATCTGTATTTCAAAGACTTGATCGCTCAGGAAAAATTGAAGGAAAACGATAAAATTCCGTCGGAGAAGGAGTTAATGGAACGGTTCGACGTAAGCCGTATTACGGTGACGAACGCGCTCGTACAGCTCGCCAAGGATGGGTGGATCTACCGGGTACCGGGCCGGGGCAGCTTCGTTAGCAAAGGAATCGAGCAGATTTTGACCGGCCAGACCGGGATCATAGACGCTGAGCCGCGTATCGCTTACACACCTTCACAAAGCATCGCAGTGGCGAACGATTTCGTGAGCGATGTGGAGGCGCCTGCGTCCTTCCGTTCGATCGGGTTGCTGCTGCCTGGATTGGTAGACAACTTCGGACTGAGGCTCATACAAGGTATTCAATCCGCGCTTGCGGGCACCGATTATCGGCTTCATATCATTCTGACGGATAATTCTATCGAGCAAGAGAAGGAAGCGATTCGGCGCATGATCCACAACAGGGTAGACGGGCTGATCATCTTCCCATGCGATGCGGAGGTCTATAACGACGAGATTCTATCGCTCAAAGCATTGAAATATCCTTTCGTACTGGTTGATCGCTACTTGCCAGGGATCGAGACGAATGTCGTGCGAAGCGACGGTATGGTCGGCGGCAAAATGGCAGTTGATTATTTGTGGGAGCTAGGACACCGGGACATTGCCATCTGCTCCGACTCTGTTCTGCCTACCATTACGGTCGAGGATCGGATCAATGGGTACATGGAAGCAATGAAACGCAGGGGGGCAATGATTAACCCTGCTCTTATTCTGACTGATTTTAACGTCGATTATAGCAAGAATAATGAGAACCATCCCTTGTATCGGTTTATCAAAAGCAGAATGGCGACCGCCTATATTACACTAAATGGAAGGTTGGGAGCTTATATCTCCTCCATCTGCGGCGATCTCGGTCTTAAGGTGCCGCAGGATATATCCATCCTGACGTTTGATAATCCGGCTTCCGGGATCGAGAATATGGGTGACTATTCTCATATCTCGCAATCCGAGGGAGTGATGGGGAAGCAGGCGGCTGAAATATTGCTGAGAATGCTCAATGAAGACGAAGTATCAGAGGCGGGGGGCTACACAAAAATCATTATGAAGCCAGAACTCGTTGTTCGCCAATCAACAGGGGAACTGCGCAAATGACGGACGTGCGGATCGCCATTCAGCAACACCAAATAATCTGTGAGAGGAAAGCCTCAACAGGCCCAGAGAGAAGAGGGTGTCCCACAAGTAACTTTTGGAACACCCTCGGCAACAAAAATAAGATGACTTTCAGGCGGCCTGTTCTTGCTTAGTTCGCTTTTTTGGTATTCACCCGGATTCCATTATTCCTCTTGTAGCCACGAAGCAGGAACCTTTAAATCCTCGGTTGTTCTTCCCATCATAAAAGGTAGGCTCTGGTTTAATCCTTCTCCTTACGGCCAAGGCAGCGCCTCTCCACGCATCTTGTTCACTTTCGCAGGTCCAATTGTCGATTCTGCTGATGTCTTTTTGCCATGCCCCTTGGACGTTAGCCAATCCGCGCAAACGACAATAGCGCTTGTTGATCTCCGCGGTCTTCGCTGCATTCGCCATTCAGTGACTTTAGTCGTCGACATTTATGTCAAAATTCACATGTTTTGAGCAGTGATCGTTTTTTGCAGAACCCTGGAAGTATAGAAGAAGGAAGGAGTGGAAATTTAAGCGGTAAAACACTTATTAAATATAACAGATATATCATAATCATTGACATGTTAATTGTTATATTGTATGTTTAGGCATATATTTTAGAAAAGTAATTGATTGCTGACAAGGGAGAGGATTGAAATGGTTCACGACAGAAATGCGGTCGTGCGGGAGGTGCCGGAATACGGGAGGCACAAAGGTTACTGGAAGCGCTTCATGATCCGGCATCGCGATGCTGTGATGGCCGCCGTTATTTTAATGCCTATGCTTGCTTTTTGGTTGCTGCTTTCGGGCTTTCCGACGGTGTTCGGTTTTATGCTCGGTTTTTTCCGTTGGGTCGGGCTCGCCGATTCACCGAAATTTATTGGATTTGATAACTTTATCCGTTTTTTTAAGGACCCAATTTATACACAGTCTTTATGGAGATCGATATGGCTCGGTGGTTTGGTCACCAGCATTACATTGCTGGCTGGCTTCGGGGCTGCGCTTCTCATGAATTTGCCCCTTTGGGGAAAGGGGATATATCGTTCGATCTGGTATATTCCGGCGGTTACCTCTACGGTTGCCACTACGCAGATATTTAATTTATTTCTTGATACGAATAACGGTGTCATTAATAATGTGCTCGTATCGTTGGGCAAAGAGCCGATTGTTTGGCAATACTCGGTTGGGTGGGGAATCTTCTGGATCGTTGTCTACTCGGCCTGGAAAGGTGTCGGAGGCGCTGCATTGCTGTGGCTCGCAGGGCTGCAATCGGTTGACCATAGTTTGTATGAAGCAGCGGAAATAGATGGCGCTGGCCGTTTCGGAAAGTTATGGAATGTTACGCTTCCCGGCTTGAAGCCGATCGCTACTTACGTCGTCATTACAAGCCTTATCGGTGCTATTCAAATTTATGAGCAGGTGTTGTTTATCACCAACGGCGGGCCTTATGGGCAAACTGAGGTACTCGTGTTCCGCATTTATCGAGACGGCTTTTGGGACTTCAATCTCGGTATGGCAGGCGCTTCCTCGCTCATCATGGCCATCATTGTCATCGTCATCACGGTCTTCTATTATGGATGGTCCACAAGTTCGGATCGTAGAACGACCATTCCGTTGAAACCGCTAAGAAAGGAGAAGTAATCGATGAGATCCAGCAACGCGAGAGCAAGGTCGTTTAAGCCGCTTCATTTGTTTGGGCATGTGGTGTTGCTTACAGTGGGCATCGTTCTTATGTATCCGCTTGTGTTTATGTTCCTCGCCGGGTTTTTCACGAAGCAGGAGTTCGCAAGCACTGTGTTGGGCATTTTTCCGATCCCGGAGGAGCCGACGCTGCGCAACTTCATCTCATTGTTTCAAACCACGGGGGACGCCGATGCCTTGATGTATTTCCGCAACTCCTTGTTTCGGACCGCTTATATGACTGTCGCGTCTGTCCTGACGTCATTTCTCGGCGGATATGTATTTGCGAGACTGCGGTTTAAAGGAAGGGAGCAGCTTTTCCTGCTTCTGCTTGCCACGCAGATGATTCCGACGACAATTGCGATTATTCCTACTTATCTTGAATTTGCCCGCTTTCCTTTTATGGGGGGAAACAATGTGTTCACCGGAGGGACAGGTATTCTGGATACGTGGTGGGTGTACTTGATTGGAGGGCCAGCCATCAATATTATGGGAACATTCTTGGTGAAGCAATCACTGGATAAAGTGCCGATTGAGCTTGATGAGGCTGCTAAAATGGATGGGGCAGGCACTACGAGGCTGCTATTCCAGATTCTGTTTCCGCTGCAGCTTCCGATTATAGCATTTATAGCAATTACGAGTGGGCTTGGCACTTGGAACGACTTCATCGTACCGTTTTTCTATACGAACAGCGACACGTTGCAGACGTTGCCGTCCGCCATTACTCGCCTTTCCTCGGTCGGAAATAGTCCCGGCGCAGTTGTCAACTATCCGTTGATTATTACACTAAGTCTGGGTGTTACGCTCCCTGCGTTGCTGATTTTCTTCTTCCTGCAGAAGTATATCGTGCAAGGGCTCGCGAACACTGGAATTAAAGGATAATATTATTTTTAAAAATTATAAATGACATGTTGAATATGTAATATATGTGTGATATGTTGTAAGTGGTTTAATTCAAACTAGGAGGTTATACAGAAATGTGGAACAAAAAAGCAAAATGGGCGCCGTTGTTGTTGGCAATCGTACTGAGTTTGTCGGCCTGTTCGTCCGCTGGAGACAAGACGCCAAGCAACTCGTCTGAAACTCCTAAGGATGTTTCCCAAGGAAAGCCTTCAGACAAACCGAGCAATGAGAACGTTACCATTACGGTGTTAAACGAAGGGGCTGTCTCAATCGGGGTTGGTAAAATGGAAGAACTGCTCCCTGCGAGAAAGAAATTGATTTTGGAAGATGCGGAGCAGCGCCCTCCGGTGAAGGAGTCCGATTTTACTCGCACTCCAGGTGAATCGGTGCATCCGGGAATTTTCGCATACTTCTACCAGCAAACGATTCATGACAAACTGAAAAGCAAAAACATTTCGGTCACAACAGAAGATTGGGGCTGGGGTGAGCCGCTTATCCAGAAAGAGACTGCCGGCTTCCTTGCCAAGAACATTCCGGACATCATCGTAGGTGAAACCCAAATGCCAGGCTTTGCGGTGCAAGGGCTGCTTGAGCCGTTCCCGGACGACATGGCTGCAGAAATTCGCGAGACGACAGCTGCTGCTGCCTGGAAGCCGATGGAGATTGATGGAAAAATTTATGGTTTTGCTTCCCAGCCCGGCGTTAACAGCCTGTTCTGGAATAAGAAGCTCGTGAGAGAAGCAGGGCTTGATCCAGAGCAAACGCCGAAGGATTGGGACGAGTTGCTTGCCAACATTCAGAAAGTTACTGAAGCAGGCAAAGGCAAATTCTACGGCGGCGGCGTGTACGCTGGACCGAATGCGGGCGGCTACTTGCGCTATGGTCCGCTGCTTGTAATCAATAAAGGCGGTTTCGCTGACGCTTCCGGTACCCCTACGTTCAATAGCGATGCCAATGTGAAGACAGTTGAGTTCTTGCGCAATCTGAACAAGAACCACCCTGCCGGCCTGATGGTAAGCCAACAGGAAGGCCCTTACTTCGACGCTTTCAAGAAACAGCAAACAGCTTACATTATTGATGGACCATGGCGCGCAGCTGAAAGCACTTCGCTCGGTATTGAATACGGAATGGCGCCAATTCCGCTGTCGGCAGGTGGAGAAGTCGGGAACATTACAATCGGCGCTGCCTTCCACGCAGTTCCAAAGGATGCAAAACATAAGGAAGCAGCGTTCGAATACATTCGCGCAATGTATAGCGACGAAATTCAGCAACTGATCGCTGATACTGGCGTTCGTTCGCCGGTTAAAAAATCGGTTGCAGAAGCGCCTGAATATAAGACGAAACATCCAGAAATGTTCAATCATTATCAGGCAATGAACGGTAACGTTCAAGGGCTGCCAACATTCCAAAAAGATAGCTCCAAAGTATGGCAAACGTTTGGAGACGCGGTTGCCAAAGCGCTCATGACCAACGGAAACATCAAAGAGATTTTGGATGGCGCTCAGGCGAAAGCTGAAGCGATTGTAAAATAATACGCCTCGCGGGCGTTGCATAGCAGGCAGAGAAGAGGGCTGACTTTTGCCAGTTCTCTTCTCTGTTATAAGACAAAAGGAGTGGACGAGAATGCCATATGAGATTAGCAAAGTCATAAAAGATAAGACGGCCGTAACTCTGGAACGGTTACGAGAAGCGATCTATCGTCCTGTCGCTTCCTTGGGAGTGGAAGCGTGGGTAACAGAGGAGCCGGTATCTTATGAAGAGCGGACGAAGGGGGAACAGTTGCGTCTCGTCCCTGGAGATCGTTGGGGCAAACTATGGGATTGTGCCTGGTTCCATTTTTGGGGTACAGTTCCTGAATCCGCCTTCGGTCAGAAGATCGTGCTGCTGATTGACGTCAACGGAGAGCTTTGTCTCGTCGACGAAGAAGGTTCACCGATACAAGGGTTAACAAATATTAATTCGGAATTTGATTTTGAGCTCGGTCTCCCAGGCAAGCGAGTTGTGGACGTGACGTCTAGCGCTCAGGGAGGAGAAGTCATCGACCTGTGGGGAGACGCCGGCTGCAATGACTTGTTTGGCCGTTACCGCAGCGGTACGTTGAAGGAAGCGGACATCGCGGTGTGCGACGAGTCTGTGCGCAAGCTATTTTATGATTTTGAAGTGCTGTTAGAGCTGGCGGAGCATGTGGCGCCGGGCAGTTCGCGCAAAGCCCGGCTCGAGCGCAAGCTCTACGAAGCGTCGAATGTGCTGGTCGTTATTAATGAGGAGACCGTGCGGCGGGCAACGGAGTTGCTGGCCCCGGAATTGGCGCGCCAAGGCGGCGACGTCGAGCTGCGGATAAGTGCAATTGGCCATGCGCATATCGATCTGGCCTGGCTGTGGCCGATTCGAGAAACGATTCGCAAGGGAGCCCGCACATTCTCTACGGTGCTGCGAAATCTTGAGAAGTATCCCGACTATATGTTTGGCGCCAGCCAGCCGCAGCTGTACCAATGGATGAAGGAGCATTATCCGAAGCTGTACAGCAGAATTAAGGAGCGCGTGCAGGAAGGGCGCTGGGAACTGCAAGGCGCGATGTGGGTAGAGCCTGATACGAACATCTCTGGCGGAGAAGCGCTTGTTCGGCAAATTTTGTACGGCAAACGTTTTTTTCAAAAGGAATTCGGGCAGGACATGCGGGTGCTGTGGCTGCCGGACGTTTTTGGCTATTCCGGCAGCTTGCCGCAATTGCTGGCGTTGTCCGGCGTGGACTACATGATGACGCAGAAGCTCTCCTGGAGCACGTACAACAAGCATCCGCATCACAGCTTCATCTGGGAAGGCATTGACGGAACAGGCGTGTTGACGCATCTGCCGCCGGAAGATACGTACAACAGCCCGGCAGCTCCCCGCTCGATCGCGAAGATCGAACGGGAATATCTCGACAAGAACATCTCTGACCACGCGCTGATGCTGTTTGGTATCGGCGACGGAGGTGGCGGCCCGGGTGAGGAGCATCTGGAGCGGCTGGCGCGTGAAAAGAATCTGTCAGGCGTGCCGCCTGTCGTTCAGGAATCATCCCTGGCATTTTTCCAGCGTTTGGAGAAAGAAGCAGCTTCGCTTCATCGTTTCCGGGGAGAGCTGTATCTGGAGAAGCATCAAGGAACGCTGACATCGCAAGCGAGGAACAAACGATACAACCGGCAAATGGAGGTTGCTCTGCGCGAAGTGGAGTTCGCAGCTTCGTTGGCTCTGGCGCTGGGAGGGAAAGGCTATCCTGCCGAAAGTCTGGAGCGAATTTGGAAGGAAACGCTGCTTTACCAGTTCCACGATATTTTGCCGGGCTCGTCGATCAAACGGGTGTACGATGAATCGCTGGTTCGTTACGCCGCGCTTCTTGAAGAGACGAAGGCGCTGCTAGGTGCGGCATATGAGGAGGTTGCCGAGCGACTGGGACTGCTCGGAGAGCCGGTTGTCTTCAACTCGTTGCCGTGGGAACGGCGCGAGTGGGTGGAATGGAACGGCGAGTGGGTTGCGGTTCGCGTTCCGGGCATGGGCGGAATCGCTTTGAAGGACGCGATAGCGGAGGCTGATCACAACTCGCTGCGCGCGGAAGCAGGGCAGTTGGAAAACAGTCAGCTCCGCGTTACATTCGCTGAGGACGGCAGCTTGATTTCCGTGTACGATAAAGTCGCCGGTCGGGAGGCGCTGCGCGCAAATGAGCGAGGCAATGTGCTTACGGTGTATTACGACAACGGCGATGCCTGGGATTTTCCGCGCGATTACCGCTCAACTGTGGCGGGCGTCATGCAGCTTGAGAGCGTAGAATACACGGTTAAAGGGCATCGGGCGATCGCAGAGCAACGGTATTGCTTTGGCGAGTCGACGATGAAGCTGACGGTTTCCTTATCCGAAGGCGGTGTTGTAGTAGAATTTGACGCTGAAGTGGATTGGCGGGAGTCAGGGAAGATGCTGCGAACTTCATTTGCTACCGCTATCGATACAGGGCAGGCGAACTGCGAAATCCAGTTCGGCTATCTGAAGCGCTCAACGACGCGCAATACGCTGGAGGAAATGGCGAAGGACGAGATTTGCGCGCACCGTTATGTTGATCTGTCTCAGCCGGATTATGGAGTAGCGATACTTAATGATTGCAAGTACGGGTATCAGGCAGAGGGGCATGTGCTGGATCTGAACTTGCTCCGTAGCTCGTCGTACCCCGATCCAGAGGCTGACCAGGCGCTGCACGAGTTCCGTTATGCCTTGCTGCCGCATGAAGGGGACTTCATTACAGCTGAAGTGCCTCGCCGCGGGTATGAACTGAACGTGCCGCTGTTTGTTGCCGGAGGCAAGAAGTCTGGGAATGAATCGGCGACTTCCGGCGAAGTGTCGGCTGGCGGATCAGGTACAAGACGAGAATTGGAGTGGCTCTCGGTCGATCATCCGAACGTCATGGTCGAAGCGGTAAAGAAAGCTGAAGATAGCGGCGACATCGTTATTCGTCTGTATGAATACGCAGGTACGACAGCGAATGCGCATTTCTCGTTTGGTTTGCCTTGCCTGGAGGCTTGGGAGACGAACCTGATGGAGGAGACCATTGCTTCCGCTCCGCTTGAGCTGAATAGCAACGGATTCGAATTGGCTCTCCGGCCTTTCGAAATCAAGACGATCCTCTTGAAGATAGCCGAGTAGCACGAAAGGCTGGCATATTAAAAAGCCCGGACAGGGGTCGCGAGCGGACGGTTCTAATGACACGGCAGGTCAGACTGAGTGATGGCCCCTTTCTTGTGGCAGCATTCTGCAGGATGCGGGCTTCTCCTGCCCTTGTGTAAAAAGTTAAAGTAGCCTATCGGCTACTTTTTATTTTGGAAAAGTATGGATTATAGTTATCTAAACTAATATAAGCATGACCAAGTAATCGTTTTTAATTAAATTCCTAAATTTGGATACGGCAAGGTTCCACAACAGAATCCCTCTGTCTCTTCGCTACTTTTCTCCTTCTGGTCAAGCACTGCTGAATCAATCTGGCCTGGTTCTACGGAATGAGATCTAGTTAAAAATATCTATACGTTCTCATTATGTTCGGTTTAATTATACACTTTAATCGATTAAGATGGAGACATACATAGACGAGAGAAGAACGGGTAAGGGACGGAGTCACTGCACATTGACCGATGTGCAAAAGCGCTTTAAAAATTAAATAGGGGTGCAAATGATGGATTTTGCTTTATTTATGATTTTCTCTACGATTGAAGGCTTGGCAACATACGCATTGGCCCTCTACATTTTTAGAATGGATTTAAGAAAATATATCTGGCATGTCCTTTTGATCATATTGCTTGTGAATTTTCAAAACTACGTGATACGAGATATGTTAGAACTCAGCACGATAGCTCCATTAGTTAACATTATGATAAGTGTCTTATTCTTTACGACGATCGTGCGGGTCCCTATTGTATGGTCTTTTGTTATGGTAATAACCGGTTTTCTAGGTTTTGCAATTATTCAAACAGCAACGATTTATTTTTCATTCGGATATTTTTCAATTGAACAAATACAACTGCATACGTGGAAGGCTTATACGGTTCAAACAATATGCGGGCTGGTCGGAACATACCTGGGCTGGTTTATTTATAGAAAAAGGCTCGGATTTACTTTTGAATTTGAAAAAATTCGGCTGAAAGGAGAAAAGTTCTTTATCGTTCTTCTGATTGGTTGTTCTGCTATTGCATTATTAGCGATGATTTATTTCGGAGACATGGCCATTAATTTAATCGGATTAGTTGTTGCCATGGTTATATTTTTATTCTATTCTATTAAGAAAGAGGTGAGAGATAAACAAGAATGGTGAATTACATTGCTTATTCTCTTGCCGTGAAGATAAAAAATATTGTCCCAGAACACCCGCGGAGTGTAGAAGTATTAAGCTATTCCCTTTCATTCTTGCTTAACTCATTTTTTACGTCAATGTTGACGTTCTTAATCTCTTTCATGACCGGACGAGTGCTGGAGGCAATAATCGTAATGTGCGGTTTCGCCTTTCTTCGGCAATTGTCCGGAGGGTACCATTTAAAGTCAGGGATGCTATGTATTGTTGTCTCGACCGGCATTCTAACTGGGCTATCAATGGCAAATTTGAATTCCCGATTTACGGTGGCTGCAACTATTGTTGCAGCCATTCTGGCACTTGTTTATGCCCCGTCTGGAATTGAACGACAGACGAGAATTCCCACCAAATACTTCCCTCTATTAAAAATATCTACTGTTGCAGTCATTCTCACAAACTTATTTTTTTTATCAGATGTACTCGCTGCTGCTTTCCTGTTTCAATGTTTAACATTAATTCAAATCAGGAGGAGTTAGAAGAGATGAAAAAGAAAATAGTGTACCGTATTGCGACAATTTTAGGGGCATTGGCTGTTTTGGTTGTAAGCACTGCTAGTTGGCTGTACATTCATCAGGAAAAGACACCGGAAGAACTGCTTTAATTGATTGGAGGTGCCAGCGTTGTTTTTATCTCTAACAAAAGACGTAGAAGGTAAATCCGGGTTTTACCAAATTAAACCAGATGACGTTTTGTACTTATCCCATGAAGATGGGCGGGTCTTATTTCACTTGAAGAATGAGGAATATACGGCTTTGGGTTCTTTGAAGTATTTTTACGCCGCTCTGAATGCTTCAGGTTACCGCTATGAAAAGGTCGATCGAAATACTGTAGTCAATATGGATAATGTAGTTTTAATTGATCAAAACAGAGGGATGCTCTACTTTGATGAGAAAATCTCACCTTATTCCAAAAGCTGTACAATAGCGCTCACCAATTACAGGTCCATTGTCAAACAAATAATGGCTATCAATCCATCTCTTATTATTAATTAAAGAACACCCTGCTAATTAGGGTGTTTTTTTAATTATCAGCAGTTTTAAAATTTCCGTTATAAATGGCTTGAAACGCTCTTGTAAAGGTTGGGACGAATAAGGTATAATTGCAAGTGAGTAAAGCGCTTACCCATGCTTTTTTATTTTAAAAGACGCACGATTGAATGATCGGAAAAGACTGGATTTTAGTGGACGTAAGACCAGGTTCAATAAGTCAGGCATTCCGTATTGCTATCGGACTCTTTTTCCTTATATATTAAAGAGTGGAGAGGAATAAGAACAGCTGTCCTTTCATGGAACAGACCGGTGATTGTATTGCTTTATAGTAAGGTTAAGCGTATACCCTAATGATGGAGGTTCAATATGAGTACAATCCGATTGACGATGGCTCAGGCATTATTGCGTTTTTTGGACAATCAGTATATTAGTGTTGACGGGGAAGAGCGGAAGTTTGTAAAAGGTATTATGGGGATTTTCGGACACGGAAACGTAACCGGAATTGGTGAAGCGCTGGAGAATGACAAAGGCCAGTTGGACTTTATCCAAGGAAAGAACGAGCAGGGCATGGCCCATGCTGCGATGGCATTTGCCAAACAAAATAATCGTCTGGAAATCTTCGCATGTACCTCTTCCATCGGACCTGGTGCGCTCAATATGGTAACGGCCGCAGGTACGGCGACTGTAAACCGCATTCCGGTGCTTTTCCTGCCTGGAGATATTTTTGCTTGCCGTCAGCCTGACCCTGTATTGCAACAGATTGAAGATCCAACAGACTACACGATTTCGGCAAATGATGCGTTCAAGCCCGTCAGTCGTTATTGGGACCGGATTTCCCGTCCGGAGCAGCTAATAACAGCGGCGCTTCAAGCTATGCGTGTGCTAACTGATCCTGTAGATACCGGCGCAGTTACGCTGTCTCTGCCACAGGATGTACAGTGCGAAGCGTATGATTATCCGGAATCGTTTTTCACCAAGCGCGTTCATTATATGGAAAGACGTCTACCGACTGTTGGCGCATTGCAGCGTGCTAAGGAAGCTATTCAGAGCACACAGCGTCCGCTCATTATTGCCGGCGGCGGCGTGCACTATTCACTGGCAACCGAGGAACTGACTGCATTTGCTGAGAAGTTCGGCATTCCGGTAACGGAAACCCAAGCGGGTAAAAGCGCGTTGCCTTGGAATCACCCGCTCTATATGGGGGCGATAGGGGTAACAGGCTCTCTGGCTGCCAACAAGCTGGCGAAAGAAGCCGATCTCGTCATTTGTATTGGTACCCGACTCGCCGATTTCCCGACGGCCTCAAAGAGTGCGTTTCAGAATCCGGATGTGAAATTCCTTTCTATTAACGTCAGTTCGTTTGATGCTATGAAGCTGGATTCAACAATTCTGGTAGCCGACGCGAAGGAAGCGCTCGTAGCGTTACAGCGGGAATTGGAGCAAAGCGGCTATAAAGCGGCTCATGCGGCAAAAAATCTGCAAGCGCTCAAAGCAGAGTGGGATGCAGAGGTTGACAGACTGTACAGCCTGGAGCGTGAAGACGGTCTGGCGCAAACCAGAGTGCTCGGGGAGCTGAATTCTTTCCTCGGCAAAGAAGATGTTATCGTATGCGCTGCGGGCAGTCTGCCAGGCGATCTGCACCGGGTGTGGCGTACTGAAGCGCCCCAAACTTACCATATGGAATATGGCTTCTCCTGTATGGGATATGAAGTATCCGGCGCATTCGGAGTCAAGCTGGCGCATCCGCACCGTGAGGTCTATTCATTTGTTGGCGACGGAAGTTTCCTGATGCTGCACTCGGAGCTGCTGACAAGTATTCAGGAAGGCAAGAAGATCAACGTCATTTTGCTGAATAATCATGGTTTCCAATGTATCCATAACCTGCAGCGCGGGCATGGCAGCAACGGATTTGGCAATGAGTTCCGTTTCCGCTCTGAGGATAGCGGTCGCTTGACCGGCGGCTATATGCCGATTGATTTCTCTTTGATCGCACAAGGTCTGGGCGTAAAAGCATATGCGGCAACGACCATCGATGAGCTGCGCAGCGCGCTGGAAAGTGCGAAGAAAGAAGAAAGTTCCACACTGATTGAGATTCAAGTATTGCCTGGAACCAATACAGGGGACTATGAGTCCTGGTGGCGGGTAGGCGTTGCAGAGGTATCCGAGAGCGAGAAGGTTAATCAGGCAAGCGGCAAACTGGAGCAAAAATTGCTGGAGGTTAAACCATATTAATCTGATGACGGAGGCGGAGCGATGACAGACAAAGCATTGAAGCTGGGAATATCACCGATTAACTGGGTGAACGAGGATGTACTCGAACTTGGCGATCATTATACATTTGAAGATCTGATGAATGACTTTGAAGCGCTCGGTTTCAAAGCGACGGAGAACTGCCGCAAGTTCCCGAAGGACCCTGAAGTATTGAAGCAAGCTCTGGCGGATAGAGGCATTCAATTGACATCGCAGTGGAAAGGCGTGCTGTTCTCTGATCCTTCCCGCCGCGAGGAAGAACTGGCTGCTTACAGAAAGCATGTCGAATTCCTCTCTAAAATGGGCAGCAAGGTTGTCGTAACCTGCGAACTAGGCGGCTCCATTATCGGTGACCCGCGCCGTGATCCGTCCGAGCGGGACGTCAAACCGCTCAGCGATGCGGAGTGGAATGCCATGGTGGAAGGGCTGCATCAGGCTGGGGAGATTTGCCGCGAATACGGGATGAAGCTGGTGTATCACTACCATATTGGGACAAATGTAGAACGCGGCGAGGAAATTGACCGTCTGATGGCAACCACTGATCCGACGCTTGTATATATGCTGTACGATACCGGTCATGCCTTCTATGGCGGAACAGACCCGCTTAATCTGCTTGAGAAGCATGCAGACCGTTTAGGCTATGTCCATCTGAAGGACGTTCGCCAGAACGTGCTGGACCGTGTCAGACAGGAAAAAATACCGTTCCAGACGGCAGTAATCCAAGGGGTCTTCACTGTTCCTGGCGATGGCGCAATCGACTTCGAACCCATCTTCCGCAAGCTGGATGGGATTGGCTATGACGATTGGATGATTATTGAAGCGGAGCAGGACCCTGGCGTTGCCAATCCGTACGAATACGCAAAAAAATCCAGACAGTACATTGACGCTGTGACTGCTAAATTAAATATTGAAGGCTAAATCCTGCTGAATCGATACGGGCAAGCACTTGTAGCATTACCGGTGCAGGATTGGAATACAAGGGCAAATATATGCCTAGCCATCCCGGCTTAGCCGCCAGGAAATGCTTAGGCAACAGGGAGGACTTATGGCAGAGCTTATCGTACCAAGCAGCAAACAACCTGACGAGAACGGACGCGTGCTGGGGATTACACCAGAATCCGCAGGCTGGACTTATGTAGGCTTTGAGGTGTTCAAGCTGGAACAGGGTCAAAAGCTGGTTAAACAGACAGGCGATCGGGAATTTTGCGCTGTGCTGCTGTCCGGTCGTGCGGCAGTAAGCACGAATGAGCTGGAGAGAGTGGAAATCGGGCAGCGTATGAGTGTATTCGAGCAAATCCCGCCTTACAGCCTGTATGTTCCCCCTCATGATGAATTTACGATAGAAGCTGCTACAGCTGTCGAGGTTGCGCTATGTGCGGCACCGGGCAAGGGCAACCACAAAGCCCGCGTAATCGAGCCTGCACATGTTGGGGCAGAGAAGCGCGGACATGGCAGCACTGAACGTTACATTCATAACATTTTGCCTGAGCAGCAGTCGGCAGACAGCCTGCTTGTGGTAGAAGTGTACACGCCGGGCGGACACTGGTCGAGCTACCCGCCGCACAAGCATGATCAGGATAATCTTCCTGCGGAATCGTTCCTGGAAGAGACGTATTACCACAAGATTGAGCCTGCGCACGGCTTCGCCGTACAACGCGTGTATACGCTTGATGATCCAGAGCCGCTTGATGAGACATTGGTGCTGAAAGATGGAGATGCGGTACTGGTGCCTAAAGGATTCCATCCGGTATCGGCAGCGCCAGGCTATAATTTATACTATTTGAACGTTATGGCCGGCCCGGTAAGAACTTGGAAATTTTACAATGATCCGGCACATGAGTGGCTGATGAAAGCTGCGCCAGTAAAGGAGGAATAGCAATGAGCAGCTTGAAGTTCCCTGGAGATCGCGAGCTTGATTTTATTGCTTTGGGCAGAGCTTGCGTCGATTTGAATGCCAATGAAATTAACCGCCCGATGGAAGAGACTGTGACGTTTACCAAATATGTCGGTGGTTCTCCGGCGAACATTACAATTGCACTGTCCCGACTCGGTGCCCGTACAGGTTTTATCGGCAAAATTGCGGATGATGCGCTTGGCCGGTTTATCAAGCAGTATATGGATAAGCAAAATATTAACACGGAGAATCTTGTCGTGGATGATACAGGAGCTGTAACTGGGCTGGCTTTAACGGAAATTAAAGCGCCGACCGATTGCAGCATTCTGATGTATCGTGAGCATGCGGCGGACCTTGAGTTGAAGGCGTCCGAGGTGCGTGAAGACCTGATCGCCAAGAGCAAGGCGCTGCTGATTTCCGGTACAGCGCTTGCGAAGAGCCCTTCGCGTGAAGCGGTATTTCAAGCGCTTGCCTATGCCCGCAAGCATAAGGTTGTGACGATTCTCGATATTGATTACCGCGCCTTTACATGGCAGTCGCTTGAGGAAGCAAGCACGTATTGCAATCTGGCAGCCGCACAGTGCGATGTGATTCTTGGAGGCCGTGAGGAGTTCGATATACTGGAACTGACCGCAGGGCCGGACACCAAGACTGATCAGGCAACTGCGGATTACTGGCTGGAAGGCAAAGCTCAAATCGTTGTCGTGAAGCATGGCGGCAACGGCTCCATCGTGTATACGAAGGATGGCACGGTGTACAAGGGTGGCATTTTCCCGGCAAAAAATATGGTAAAAACATTTGGTGCGGGCGATGCCTATGCAGGAGCTTTCATCTACTCTATGTTCCAGAACCGTCCGCTGGATAAATGTCAGGAGTATGGCAGCGCAGCAGCTTCGATTGTTGTATCCAGCCATAGCTGTTCGGATGCAATGCCGACCGTAGAGCAGATCGAAGCATTGATCGCAGCGCACAAGCAAGTTCAAGAATAGGTACGGTCAGCAAGGAGCAGGCTCTCAATCGCGGGCATGAATCAAATCAGCAGGCATGAATCAAGTCAACAAGCACGAATTAAGTCGAGATGCAGAGAAGTCATACTGTGTACGCATAGAAGGATCAAAACCTGTCAGTACAGGAATGGAGGACATAAAAATGAGCACAGAAATCAAACAGGTTCTCAATTTTGTAGGCGGCAAATGGATTGAAGCCACTTCCGGCAAAAGCGACCAAGTAGTCAACCCGGCTACCGGAGAGGTGATTGCATCGGTTCCGTTGTCTTCAACTGCGGATGTAGACCATGCGGTCAAAACAGCGAAGGAGGCGTTCAAAGAGTGGAGTAAAACTCCGGTTCCGCGCCGCGCTCGAATTATGTTTAAATATCAGCAATTGCTGGTGGACAAATGGGATGAGTTGGCCGAGCTGATTACCATCGAGAACGGTAAAAATCTGGCGGAAGCCAAAGGCGAAGTGCAACGTGGGATTGAATGCGTGGAGTTCGCTGCCGGTGCGCCTACCCTGATGATGGGAAGCACGCTGCCAGATATCGCAACAGGTTTGGAATCTACGATGTACCGTTACCCGATCGGGGTTGTCGGCGGTATTACACCGTTTAACTTCCCGATGATGGTGCCTTGCTGGATGTTCCCGCTGGCAATTGCTTGCGGCAATACATTCGTCTTGAAGCCTTCGGAGCGTACTCCGCTGCTGGCTGCTCGTCTGGCCGAACTGCTTCAGGAAGCCGGATTGCCTGATGGTGTATTCAACATCGTGAACGGTGCTCATGATGTCGTAAACGGATTGCTGGAGCATGAGCAAGTGAGCGCAATCTCCTTCGTCGGTTCCCAGCCTGTAGCGGAATATGTGTACAAAACAGCAGCAGCTCACGGCAAGCGTGTGCAAGCTCTGGGCGGAGCGAAAAACCACTCCATCGTTTTGCCGGATGCCAACATGGATCTGACCGTTAAAGAAATCATCAATGCAGCGTTCGGTTCTGCGGGTGAAAGATGTATGGCGGCTTCCGTGGTTGTGGCAGTTGGCGATACGGCGGATCAGCTTGTAGAGCGTCTGCTGGATGCCGCGAAGCAGCTTACTATCGGCAATGGACTGGAGAAGAATAACTTCCTCGGGCCGGTTATCCGCGGCGTGCACAAAGAGCGCACGATCTCTTACATCGAGAAGGGTGTCGAGGAAGGCGCGGAGTTGAAGCTGGATGGACGTACGAATGCGGAAGCCCAAGGCCAAGGCTACTTCGTAGGCCCTACAATCTTTGACCATGCGAAGCCAGGCATGAAGATCTGGAACGATGAAATCTTTGCTCCAGTGCTGCAAATTGTTCGTGTTGACACCTTGGATGAAGCAATCGAACTGACCAATAAATCCGAATTCGCCAACGGTGCGTGTCTGTACACTTCCGGCCTCAGCGCGGTCAGACAGTTCAGAGAGACTATCGATGCGGGTATGCTGGGGATTAACGTAGGCGTTCCGGCGCCTATGGCATTTTTCCCATTCTCCGGCTACAAGAAATCGTTCTATGGCGACTTGCATGCAAACGGCAAAGATGGCGTGGAGTTCTTCACTCGCAAGAAAATGATCGTTGCCCGTTATTAATTCGCAGGGAAAGAAAGGAAGGCACACGAATGGAGCACATCAAGCTGGGTATTATTGGAGCGGGCCGCATCGGCAAGCTTCATGCTGAAAATTTGAAAAACCTGCCGCAAGTTAAAATCAAGGCGATTTCCGACTTGTTCGCAGACACGATAAAAGATTGGGCAGCATCCTGCGGTATCGAGAATGTAAGCAAGGATTACCAGAGCATTATCCAGGATGAGGAGATTGATGCAATCCTGATCTGCTCTCCGACGGATACGCATATTTCGATTATTAAAGAAGCGGCCGAGGCAGGCAAGCATATTTTCTGTGAGAAGCCGATCAGCTTCAACTTGCAGGAGACAGCAGAAATTGTAGAGCTGGTGCAAAATCATGGCGTGAAGTTTCAGACAGGCTTCAACCGCAGATTCGACCATAATATGAGCCGTGTACAAGAGCTGGTACGCGCAGGTAAAATCGGCGATCCTCACTTGCTGAAGATCACTTCCAGAGACCCTGCACCGCCTCATCCGGACTACATTCCTAGCTCGGGCGGCCTGTTTATCGATATGGCGATCCACGATTTTGACCTGGCACGCTTCATGATGGACAGCGATGTCGTCGAGGTATACGCGCAAGGCGCGGTTCTGATCGATCAAGCATTTGCCAAGCATAATGATGTGGATACGGCGACAATCTCCCTGCGCTTTGCTAATGGCGCGCTTGGCGTAATCGACAACAGCCGCAAAGCACATTACTATGATCAGCGTGTGGAGGTGTTCGGTTCCGAGGGCTGTCTGAACATTCAGAACGACTTCCCGAACTCCGCCGAGCTGTACACCAGTGAAGGAGTTTTCAAAGATAAGCCGTTGTACTTCTTCCTGGAGCGCTACAACAACGCCTATATCAAAGAAATCGAAGCTTTCGTGGATGCGATTGTTGCGAATAATCTCGTCCCTGTAACAGCTAATGACGGCTACCAGGCTGAGCTGATTGCACATGCTGCCAAGCTGTCCCTGAAGGAGAACCGTCCGGTTGCTCTGAAGGAGCTTGCTGCGCTGTAATGGAGTACGTTTAACATTTTAGCGGGAAAAAGTCCTCTCTGGGAGGACTTTTTCCCGTTTTGTCTATCAAATGGTGGACACAGGGGGGGATATACTTCCCTGACATATAGGAAGATTAGAGATCTGTATATAGTTCATTTTTCTGTGCTGATTCTATATCTGGTAAAGGGGATTTGAACCATATCAATATCCCGGAGTCCACCATCTGACCAAGGAACAATATGACCAAAGAGTCAGCGAACTGAACGATCATGTTGCCAAGCTGATTTTTTTCTTGACTCCCACGTTACGTTATACTTTATAGTAACCAGTGAAGGGAGTTGAAGCGATGGCAATGAAGGTGAAGGAAGTGGCTGATTTGACCGGGATCAGTGTGCGCACACTGCATCATTATGATGAAATTGGCCTGCTGCATCCGGAGGAGACGACAGGAGCCGGCTATCGTCTTTACTCGGATCGCAATTTGGAAATGCTTCAGCAAATTTTGTTTTTCCGAGAGCTTGGCTTCCCTTTGAAGAAAATCAAGGACATCGTGACGAATCCGTCTTTTGATCGGCTGGAATCACTGACGCTACACCGCAAAATGATGCTGGAAAAACGCAATCGCATCGAGCAGATGCTCGCCACCATTGATAAAACGATTCAACACGCTAAAGGAGAGATTGCAATGACCCGCAAGGAGAAATTCGAAGGCTTTGATTTCAGTCATAATCCGTACGAGCAAGAGGCAAGAGCGCGCTGGGGAAATGAAGCTGTAGAGGAATCCAACGCCACGCTGCAGGGTTTGAGCAAGGAAGAGCAGAAAGTAATGGGGGACAGAATGAATGACATTTATATCCATTTGGCGTCACTGCGCCATGTCTTACCGGACTCGGGAGCAGCGCAAGCGGCAATCAAGGAATGGTATGACTTCCTGAACAGTGGTGTTGTAGGGCATCACTATTCATTAGAAGCATTCAAGGGCCTCGGGCAAATGTATGTAGATGATGAACGCTTCACAAAAAATATTGATAAATTCGGAGAAGGATTGGCGCTATTTATGCGGGATGCAATGGCCGCCTTCGCCGACTCAAACAAGGAAAGTTGACGCTGTAGTGAGTACCGCGGGTCAAACATTCTTCGGTCCTCTCAAGGAGTTGACGCCGGAAAATAACGAAATTACGATCCTGAACAAATAAGTTCAAAAAATTTCAGACGAAGCATGGGCCAAACTTTAACCCTACAAACATAAGATCAGTCCCAAAGGACATCTCTGTCCACGATTAATGCACCTGGAACGAAAAGAGAAGCTCCATCCCGGAATTCTGTCTGGGAAAAGGGGCGGCTGCAATGATCCGCGAAACGGCAAGCGTCTGGAAAGACTTCTTGCCCCAATCCAGCACGCGCACTTTCCCGTTTCTGACGGAATACACGGCCACCCGTCTTCTCGTGGATATTCCCTTGCTATCCTTGTAGACTATTTCAACGTTGCGTCCGATGTAAGGTTCAATTATCATTACCTTCGCCTCCAATAGGAACATTTGTTCTTATTATAATACGAATGAATGTTCGAATTCAAGAGGGGGGTTCAAAATGTTCCCCCTCCTATTAACCTTTCACACGGCGGCCCTGATCGTAAGCCATTCGTTCAACCTATATCCTTATACGTATTATTAAACTTGCATATTCTCATTCAACCTTTTTGAAAGGCGAAGTTTTTTTCATGTGATCAGCACCGTCATTTAACTATATTCCGAAATGATATCGCCTTGAAGGAAATGTAACTCGTATTACAGAATTCCCCCATGCAATATTGTATACTAAGATCAAGAAATGAAAACAAGGGAAAGCGTGGGGGACAAATGAAAAAGAAAATGATATTGTCCATGGCTGGTATGATGGTATTCGGTTTTGTAGCTGGAGCGGGTCTGATGCTTAATGATCAAGCGTATCTGTCGGTAAAAGGCGTTATTAATGGCGGGGGAACGAATAATGCTGTCATAGGGAGCGGTGTCGGGTCCATGGATATCAATTCCATGGATATTGAGACCGCAATGATGATGGTACAGAGCAACCGTGCTCAATTGCTGGATGCGCAAGTGAAAGCTCAGATGGAAACCATTCAGAACCGAAATAAACAAATCATTGAATTAAATAATTTGATTTTGGCGAGTACAGAGGCAATGAACAATATAGTTAATGAAAACTGCGTATACAAGAGCAGCGATTCTGTAGACCGATTGTATGGCATGGGCGTAATCACATCGAGGAAAAATGAATTTAAACGCAGCGAGATCGAAACCATTATTCAGCAACTGAAGGGCATGGTTGATGCTATGAACAGTTCTCAGCAAATGGATATGTTGCGCCTGCAAAGCATAACTAACAAGCGAAACGAGTCCTTGGATATACTGACGAATTTTTCGAAAAAAATGCAGGATCAACGCAGCTCGATTATCGGGAATATACGGTAATTAGAAGACGAATCTGCTACTGAATCTGTTATAATAGAAGAGAAAATCGAAGGAATCTGTCCGGAGTGGCGGATTCCTTTTGTCTATGGAGAGGAACGAATGAACAGAACGGTTGAATTTTTGCAGGGACATCTGCTCCTCCATGCAGTCCCGGAACAAGAGCTGGAGAAGGCTGCCGCGGCGATGTTCGAGGTTGAGTTTCATCCTGGTGACTCCTTGATCAGGGAAGGCGCGGTCGGAGATTGCTGTTATTTCATCCTGAGCGGAGAGGCGCTCGTCTCGACACATAATCTGACCGGCAAGCCGATCGTGCTCGATGTACTGAAAGCAGGCTCGCTGCTCGGAGAGATTGCGCTTATTATGCAGGAGAAGCGGACGGCCGATGTGAAGGCAATGGGCAAAGTCAAAGCATTGTGTCTGAAGACAGAGGCATTCACACGGCTTTCGGAGGCGAGCCCGCTGTTCTATGAAAGTCTGTTGTATTCCGCAAGAATTCGCCTCGTTCACGGATTGCTCCGCAAGGCGACGGTCTGGTCTGCCATTGAAGATAAAGAGCTGCGCGGCCTGGCTGAAATCACGGAATGGAAGAAGGTTGCGCAAGGGGAGACAATTATCCGGGAGGGCAGCCAGTCGGAGCATATCTATATGATAGCCCGCGGACGCTTCGAGGTCCGGTTGAGCGGTCGCCGCGAGACGGTGCTGGGCAGCGGAGATTGCTTCGGCGAGGCGGACCTGCTATTGGGCGGTCCTCACACTGGCCATGTGACGGCTTTGGAGAATGGGGAATTGCTGATTATGGGGCGGGAGGAATTCCACTATATACTCCAGCAGTATGAACACGTCCGCAGACAGTTGATGGAAATGGTACGTCTTCGTTATCCGGAGCTTGGAGCGTCTGTGGAAGCAGAACGGACAGCTTCTGATCCGGGGCTGGGAACCGATACACAGGGTCACGCTGCGGACAGCGCCAGGAAGGCAAGAGCAGGAAAGGACCGTTGGATAGACCGGGTGCTTGTATTCGGCGGGCTGTTCATCTTGTTTACGGTATGCGCTGTCTGGCTCCAGCAGCCCGTATGGATAGCAGCCGCTCTGCTGACAGGCGGCCTGACCGGGCCGGTCGCATACGTCTCTTATGTACGCAGCTCTCAGTTGCTCGGTTACCGCGTTCCGCGTCTTGTACTTTCATTCGTGCTGTCCGCTGCAACGGCTGTTCCTGCCGCCTGGTTCATAGAAAGGCAGTGGGTGTACCAGGGAGAGAGGGGGGAGCTGGCTTTCGGCCCGCTTGGCGGTCCGCTGGCAATCAGTCTCATTGAGGAGATCGTGAAGCTGCTCGTATGTTTGCTGCTGCTGCGCGGGCAGAGGAAGCGGTTCATAATGGATGCTCTCGTATTCGGGGCGGCGGTCGGAATGGGCTTTGCCGCGGCGGAAAACATGCTCTATGGCTGGGATTACTTGCAGAGCGGTACAACGACTGATATGCTGGCTGTCTTGTGGGTGCGTACGCTCTTGTCTCCCTTCGGGCACGGGACCTGGACCGCAATCGCGGCGGCTGGCTTATGGTACGGGCTTCGGCATCGCAGCGGAGGAGCATCTTATACGATATGGAATGGCTGCGGGAAAATGGCCGGACTGCTGGGCGCAAGTATCCTGCTGCACGCCCTATGGGACTACCACTATAATAGTGGACTGCTGCGGCTTGCTGCCATGCTGATCATCGGAGCGGCGGGACTTATGCTGCTGTATCGATTGCTGCAAAGGGGAATGAGGGAGGAAACGCAAGCGTTGATGCTGCTTAACCCGGACTTGGAGCAAAGGCAGGAGCGTCATTCGGAAGCGCAGACGGCACTGACAGACTTGCTGCCTGTGGATCGCAATCTCCAATCTCTTGTCTGCGGAGGCTGCGGCACGTTGTCTCCGCAAGATGCCAGCTACTGTGCCCGCTGTGGCCTTGCACTACATGCGCCGGTGCATGTAGACAATTAAATACAAGTATCTTCCTGCCGGGCGTTCTTCATTTTGATTAAAGGTGGTTAATACAATGTCTCGCCAATCCCGTGAAAAAATGATTGAAGGCGCCGTAAAGCTTCTCGCATTGCGAGGGCTTCACGCCGCCTCATTTTCCGAAATTATAGAAGCTACCGGCGCCCCGAGAGGCTCCATTTACCATCACTTCCCCGGCGGAAAAGATCAATTGATAGCAGAAGCTATCAATCTTGCCGGAAGTAAGGCGGTAGCATTTATCCATACATTAGAAGGCCAACCAGCCGAAGTGGTAGGCGCACAGTTTATTGAAATGTGGAGAACCTTGCTAACAACTGCTAAATTTCAAGCAGGGTGCTCTGTGCTGGCCGTGACTGTGGCAGCGGGTTCACAAGACCTGTTAAACCGAGCAGCCGCCGTATTTCGTCAGTGGAGTGATCGACTGACTGAATTACTGGCGGCTGACGGACTTGGCAAGGAAGACGCACAGCGTCTTGCTGCCATATTGATTTCATCTTGTGAAGGCGCCGTAGCGATCAGCCGTGCCCAGCAAACGATGGACACCTTTGAATTGGTAGCAGAGCAGCTGCTTCTTGACATTCGTAGAGCAAAGTCTCAGTCCTGACCGTTGTCCTCCCAGGAGAAGATTACTGGTTCTTGGCAGCAGCGGCTGCAGCAGCTGCTTGAGCTGCGAGAGCGCCAAATTCTTCTTGTCCAAATGCTGTACCGCTGATTCCCCAGCCGCCTTCAGCAGCTTCGGTCAAAATGACCCAAGTGCGTTTTGCCAAGGACTCATCGCCGGAGAGACGGGCAACAATTTCAGTAGCTTCTTTGGTAATCTTTCTTTGACCATCCCGATTGAGCGCCCCAGGAGGGGTAATGATTTGAATTCGGACATTGTTAGCCGAATTGGTGCTTCCAGTGTGAATCGCTTGAGGGCTCAGGCGATGAATAAAGACAGCAGTGTTGCTCAGATGGAACGGACCTGGCGTTTCAACTCCTTCAGCGCGAAGCACAGCGTGCGCCAGCTCTGTTCCAAGCTGGTTATCGGCCTCAGCCGGGAAAAGGTTATCTGGTGCGTAAACATCGATCATTGGCATGTTCATCTACTCCTTTAGTTTTTAACTTTAAATAATTATGACGATCATCATAATTGTATTCTATACTATGACGATCGTCATAGTCAATGGGAAGAATAGGTGAACATTAATTTTATTTCACCACGAAACGAAGTTTTGCCCGTCTTGTGACGGGCAAAACTTCGTTTATGCTTGTCTCCTATACTTTGCCGCCGGGTGAGAATCAGGCAATCTTCCGCTGTCAGCGCTATACAAACGTTCTCTGAACGTAGTTCCTTCCTCGTATTCCTTGCGGAAAACACCTCTTTTTTGTAATTCAGGTACAACCAGATCGATAAAATCTTCTAATGTCCCCGGTGAAATCACCTGTCTGACATTAAATCCATCGAGGTCTGTTTCCTCAATCCATTGTTGAAGCTGATCTGCAATTTCAGTTGCGGTGCCAACTACATACAAGCCTGTCCCTCTCAAGTGATTCAATGACTGGCGAATTTCTCCGACAGTCCGGGGATTTGGCGCATTCTTGGAAAACCTCTCCGCAATCGACTGAACATGGTTTCTAGGGCCTTCCAGATAGGAATCATCTGAATAGGCAGCCAGGTCATACCCTGTGCCAGAACCGAAAAGAACCATTGCTCCTTCATGGGAATAGTAGGAAGAGAGTACTTTCATCTTTTGCTCTGCTTCTTCCCGCGTTTCCCCGACCACGGCTACTAATGGTGTAAAAAACTTGATCTTTGACGGATCGCGGCCAATCTCTTCCGCTTGTCTGCGAATATCAGCAATCTGGCGCTTCATAATGGACGTATCTGTACCGGTAACAAATACGCATTCTGCGTGCCGGGCGGCGAATGCCTTGCCTCTTGAAGAGGTGCCCGCCTGGTAAAGAACAGGGGTTCGTTGCAGGGAAGGCTCGCTCATATGAGGACCCTGTACATTAAAATATTTCCCGTTATGCTCGATTTTATGAACTTTATTAGGATCCGAATAGATGCGATTATTTTTATCGATAATTACGGCGTTATCTTCCCAACTTCCTTCCCAAAGCTTGTAGACGACTTCAAGGAATTCCTCAGCCAGTTCATACCGTTCATCATGATTCATCATTTCACTGTATCCGAAATTATGCGCCGCATTAGGAAGGTAGGAGGTTACAATATTCCAGGCAATTCGTCCTTTAGTCAAATGATCCAAAGTGGACATTCTGCGGGCAAATGCAAATGGATGCTCGTATGAGGTGGACGATGTAACCGCAAAACCCAAATGGTTCGTTACGTGAGCCATAGGCGGCACAATAAGAGCCGGGTCATTCGCAGGAATTTGAACAGCGTTCCGCAGAGCCGCATCTTTGCTGTTCCCGTACACATCGTAAATTCCTAATACATCGGCAATAAACAAGGTATCGAACTTTCCACGCTCAAGTAAAGCGGCTAACTCGGTCCAGTATGACAAGTCCTTGTAGCGCCATCGCTGGTCTGCCGGGTGGGCCCATAACCCATGGGATAAATGCCCAAGGCAGTTCATCTCAAATGCGTTTAGATGCAGCTTTTTGGCCATTTTAAATACTCCCTTCAAGCTTACAAATTAAACTGATTTTGTGGCAAAACACCGTTCAAATAATAATTTCCTACATGGTAAAGCTTCCATCGAACCGGGTCATGCAACGTATGAATACGAGCATTGCGCCAGTGGCGGTCGTAATTATATTTCGCATCCATGGACGATGTCCCCGCTACCTCAAATAGGGCGTTGGTCAGCTCAATGGCGGTTTCTGTAGCAATCACTTTAAGCGAAGCGACCAACAATGAGGTATGCTTCACCAATTCCGTAATCTCTTCTTTACGGCTGTCAAATTCATTGCGAATCAGCTCGTTTTCTCGTTCAATGGCTCTGGCGCACTGCTCCAGCAGCGCTTCAGCAGCATTAAGCTTGACGCCCAGCTGACCAAAGCGATGCAGCAGGAAGGAGTCATCCACAGGCTCGGCTGATGGCCCCGCCTGGTTCCGCACGTAGTCGGCTGCGTCCTGCAACGCCGCCCGGGCAATGCCTACGTCCACTGCGGCATGCATGATTTGGCTGAATGCCCCTGAGTAGTGAGGCATTTCAAATCGCTTCCAATGCGACAGCACCCATTCCTTTTGAATCTTTACCTGATCCAGAAGGACAGTCCCGCTCGCCGTTGTTCGTTGTCCGATGCCTGCCCAGTCATCAATGACAGTGACACCTTTTGCATCGTGCGGCACAAACACCACGACTGTCCGTTCCTCTTCGTCAGCTGCGAGCACCGGTATCCATGCTGAAAACAGCGCGCCAGTGGAATAGTACTTTTTCCCGGTTAGAATAAATCCTCCATCTTCAGAAGGCAGCAATCTGGTTTGCATGCGGGCGACATCCTTCATGGACTTGACGCCTCTGACACCACGCTCCGACATGGCATTGCCGAATTGAGCCCCGTTCAGAACTTGTGTGAAGAAGAATTTCTTTTGCTCTTCAGTGCCCAGTATTTCGAGCATCTGAATGAACATATGATGGTTCTGAGGAATCTGGCCAATGGACGGGTCCGCTTCTGAAATCAGGCGAAATACTTCGGCCAGGGTTACAACGGAAACTCCGGGTCCACCGTATGTTTTAGGTACAATCAGGCCAAGCAACCCGTCTTCGGATAGCCGCTTGAGTTCCTTGTGGGGAAGCCTTCGCTCACGATCTCTCTCGGAAGCTTCTTGCTTTATAAATTCAGCGTATTCACGGGCGATTTGCAAGGCTTCCTCATCACTGTGAATTTGGCGAACTGTAGTCAGGCTCTCAGTATGTGATTGCGTCATGAGTATTACCCTTTCTTAATTGAGAGATAGCTGGATGGTCTTCAGGGAGTCTGCCACTGGTTCCGCCAAATACTTGCTGGCGCAATGTAGCAGTTTCGTACTCCTTGCGGTAAATACCTCTACGCTGCAGTTCGGGTACAACCAGTTCAACAAAATCTTGCAAGGTCCCTGGAGAGATGACTTGCATTAGATTAAAGCCATCAAGTCCGGTCTGATCGATCCACTGCTCCATCTGGTCGGCTACCTGCTCAGGAGTTCCGACTGCAAGCAGTCCGCGGTTTCCGATTTGCCCCAGTTCATGTTTAATTTCGCCTACGGTTTTAGGCTTGGCAGCATCTTTTGTAAATAAGGCAGCAAGCGATTGTCCATGATTGGTTTCCGTATATTGCAGGTAATCTTCATCCTGGTACTCCGATAAATCATACCCTGTGTTCGCACTGTAATGGAGCACTGCGCCCTCCTGGCTAAAGTAGGAGGAATAATCGGCCAATTTCCTCTGGGCTTCTTCTGTCGTTCTTCCGGTAATTACAGTCAGGACGCCGAATGTTTTGATATGGCCGCTTTTCCTGCCGAACAATGCGGCTTGTCTGTGAATATCCTCGACGTTGCGCTTGATGACTTCCGGCCTGTAACCGCCAATAAAGACGCATTCCGCGTGTTTTGCAGCCAACTCTTTCCCTTTGCCAGATGTTCCCGCCTGATAGATCAGAGGGGTCCGCTGGAGAGACGGTTCGCTTAAATGAGGTCCGGGGACCGAGAAATGTTTACCCTTGTGATCGATAAAATTCACTTTAGAAGGTTCCACATAAAGCTGGTTCGCCCAATCCTTGACCACAGCGTCATCATCCCAACTGTGCTCCCACAATTTGTAGCATACTTCCAGGAATTCATCTGCAATCTCATAGCGTTCATCATGCTTGACCGAATCGGTCAGACCAAAATTGTAGGCGGAGCTTTGGAGGGTTGAAGTGACAACGTTCCAGGCAATCCGGCCTTTGGTTAGATGATCGAGAGTGGACATGCGCCTGGCAAAAGAAAAAGGTTGTTCATACGTTGTTGAAGCCGTCATGGCAAAGCCGAGGTGTTTCGTAACCATTGCCATGACAGGGATTACAAGCATGGGGTCATTAGCCGGTATTTGCACGCCAAGACGAACGGCCGGATCTGCACTCTGCTCGTAGGTATCATAAATGCCCAGGACATCAGCAAGGAAAAGGGCATCGAATTTGCCCTTTTCCAATAATTGCGCCAGCTGTGTCCAATATGATAAATCTTTATAACGGGTACGCTGATCTTCCGGATGCGCCCATAGACCATGGGACAAATGACCCGGGCAATTCATTTCAAAGGCATTGAGATGAATCTGTTTTTTCATATGCGCTCCTCCTTTGCAAGCAGGACTTATTTCAATTTCCATTTGAATGAATCGCTATACTTTTCTCCCAAAAGTTTCTTCACTTCATCGGAAGCGAACGCTTTGGCAACGGTTTGAATGTTAACATCATTTTGGTTGTCGACTCTGGCTGCCAACACTACTAAAAAGTCGTCGCCTTCATATTTTTCCTTAATAATGGCATCCTTGGCCGGAATAAGATTTGCTTTCAATGCGTAAGTCCCCTGCATGGCAGTAAGATCGGAATCATTGTAAGCCTGAGAGAGCAGCATTTGATCGACTTCGACGATTTTATAGTTCTTTTTGTTTTCCACAATGTCTTGCTTGGAGCCGTGGATTCCGGTGCCGTCCTTGAGTTTAATCAGCCCGTAGCTTTCCAGCAAAGCAAGCGAACGGCCGCTGTTGCCCGGGTCTGCAGGGATCGTGATTACCGCGCCTTCAGGCAATTCATCAATCGTTTTATATTTTTTGGAGTAGGCTCCAAAGATAGAGGTGAAGGATGTCGAGAGTGGAACCAGGTCCATATTGTTGCTCTTATTGAACTGTTCAAGATAAGCAAGAGACTGATAATAATTCACATCGATTTCCTTATTGTTGAGCGCCTGGTTCGGAATAGTCACATCTGTGAATGCTTTGAGCTGTAAGTTGATGCCTTGTGTTTTCAAGTTTTCTTGCACCAGCTTGACGATATCGCCGTATGGAGGAAGATCCACGTATCCGACTGAAATGTCTACGGGATGCTCAGGGGAAGCCGGGCTAGCAGTTGCAGCTCCATTTGTATCGGATTTTCCGCAAGCGCCAAGCAGCAAGGTGAGTAATGCAACAACGGTCAGTAAGATTGTCTTTTTCATGTCGATGTCTCCTATAGTTTGAATTTTCTTGGTGTTATAGAAACGCCGGTTTAAGAATAACTGGACGGCGTTGGTCCCTGATCGTTAAGATGCCAGTTGCCTACGGTACGCAATTTGTAGTCAGCAGGGTTATGCAGCGTATGGGTTCTGACATTCCGCCAAAAACGGTCATATCCAAAACCGCGGGCAGCTGAGCGGGCCCCCATAACCTCAAAGACACGCGAGCTCACTTCCAGCCCGACTTGTCCGGCAAAGACGTTGGCGGCTGCAGCAAGAACCGCGGCTTCACTGCGTTCGTCTGACGTGAGCTCATTCCCTTTCTCCCAAATGGCGTCTATGCTTTCCAGTGAACGGTCTGCCAGACTGATCGCAGCTTCGGTCTGAACCCAATACTCGCCATAATTTCGCAGAATATAAGGGTCCTCTGACGCGGCCTCTACCCCGGATGCATTCCATGCCCGTGCTTTGGAACGGGTATAATTTTTAGCCTCTTTCAACGCCCCGATCGCACAGCCGATAAATACTTGGGTAAGCACACTCTGGGATAAAATCGAACCAATAGTGCTGAATGGGATAAGCGGGCTGACAATGCGCGAAGCCGCCTCATCAGGGTAGATTTCCACATTTTCAAAGCTGACGGTACCGCTTCCTGTCTGGCGTTGGCCGATGTGGTCCCAATCGTCGTGAATCGTCACTCCTTTTCGCGATGAAGGGATATTTGCCACAAAAAAGGATTCATTGTCATCCGGATCTATCCACATTAGCGTGAGTATGTCCGAATCCGGGGAGCCGGAGCTAAACGATTTATGACCGTTTGCCACGAAGCTTGCGCCTTGGACGCTGCTTTTTCTGATTTCCAGGTTTTTGTCCAGCGGGTTGGCCGAGTTTCCCCAGAACCAGTTGTTCGATGCGGAAGCTGTTAAATGCCGTTTGGCAAAATCGCGGTCGTGGTTGCTTAGTGTATAAAATATAGCGAAGTTGTGATAGGCGAACAGGTGCCCAAGCGATGAATCAGCTGTAGAGAGGACCCTGGTAACCTGCATCACTGCTGACCATGTCTGCCCATGACCTCCCCATTCCTTCGGTATCAACAGGTTCAAAAGGCCGCTGTCCCGTAAAGCATCGCGCTGCGCTTTCGGCGTTCCTCCGAGCTGATCTCGCTCAATGGCATCCTTTTCAAACAAGTCTGCCAGCTCCTGCGCACGGCGAATGAAATCCTGGTCCACTGTTGTCACGCTCATGATTTCAACCTCTCCTCTATAGTCGTTTGTCTAGCTTGCGCACAAAGTAATTGCCGGTGAACTGCAGGATTTGAACAAATATGATGATGATTACAATGGTGAAGATCATAACGTCCATCTGGTAACGATAGTAGCCATAGCGAATGGCGAAGTCCCCGATTCCGCCGCCGCCTACCATCCCAGCAACTGCAGAGTAGGAGAGGAAACTGACGGTGATGATCGTAATGGAGCTTGCAATCCCCGAGCGAGCCTCGCTGAATAATACCTTCCAGATAATTTGAAAATGGTTGGCGCCCATCGATTCCGCCGCCTCAATAATGCCTCTGTTCACTTCCAATAAAGACTGTTCCACAAAACGAGCGAAATATGGAACTGCGCCTATAACCATCGGAACGGTGGCTGCGGTTGTTCCAATCGAAGTGCCCACAATCAATCTTGTAATCGGGATGATTGCAACCATCAGGATCAAAAATGGAAACGACCGGATCAAATTGACGATGCCGTTAAGCAGCGCATTCAGAATGGGGGCCTTGATAACAGAGCCAGGGCGGCTGTAATACAAGATTGTCCCCAAGGGGAGGCCGAGGAGCACCGCGAACCCTACCGTTATAACCAGCATGTACAGGGTCTCGCCGAACGCAATTTGAATCTCCGGCAAAACCGATATAATATTGTCAAACATATACAACCTCGCTCTCAATCACAGGATTGCTCTCGCCTAATAATATTTTGGATATATTAGTGAGCGGCTTATACGATTTGTCGTTCATATGGAACTTCTCCACAATCGTTCCTTTTTCCATAACGGCTACTTTATGGCAGATCGATTTGACGACGTTCATTTCGTGGGTCACAATGACAATCGTGATGCCCAGTTTTTCATTAATCTGTTTTAAATAATAGAGAATGCTTTCCTTCGTTTGCGGATCGACAGCTGATGTCGGCTCGTCGCAAAGCAGTACCTTGGGATTATTGGCAAGTGCTCTGGCAATCGCAACCCGCTGTTTTTGCCCTCCGCTGAGCTTAGTTGGATATTCATTGACTTTGTCGAGCAAATCTACAATCTCGAGGCACTCAAGGATGCGTTCTTTTCGCTGTTTCTTGGGATATCCGGAAATTTCAAGAGGCAAGGACACATTGTTGAATACGGTTCTGTTCGTCAGCAGGTTAAAATGCTGGAACACCATCGCCGTCTTCATGCGTTTTTTAAGCAACTGTTGTCTTGGCAACTGGGTCAAATCATCGCCTTCAAGCAAGACCGTTCCTTTATCCGGCTTTTCAAGCAAATTGATTGTGCGAAGCAAAGTCGACTTCCCGGCGCCGCTGAACCCGATGATCCCGTAGATATCGCTTTTCTCAATTTCCAGGGATGCCGATACAATAGCCTGTAGAGGGCCACTAGGGGTGTCAAAGGTTTTGCTGACATCATTTAATACGATCATCGTATTCCTCCTTTATATCGTAAAATCGCAAGCCCAGCCAAAATCGAAAAGCCGGCTTTTCGAGTCGAAAATACGGCTTCGTCGGCTCACCGAATCATGTGGCTCCATGGTCACGCCATGCTTCCAGTTAACTGGTGAGCAGATATTCTTTCCATTTTAACCATCAGCTTTTGAAATTCTTAGTAAATATATGGTTCGCATCATTAAATTTAACTAATCCAATTGATGAAGTTGGAATTAACCTTATTATATCTAGCAATCTTATTTTGACAACAAACACATTTCATGAATATGTTGGGTAAAAAACACTTTTAACTCCTAATATCTGATTAATCGGAAATAATCCTATACTCCAGATCAAAGTGTCTGAGAGAATACAAAATGATTCTATTTTTATTATTGTCGACTAAACAACAAAATTTGACTTCATGTCGGTATGACTGAAATTAAAATTCCATTCTTTGGAGAAAGTAGGTTGCAAATTAAGTTAAAATGTAATGTCCATCACAGAAACTGGGGCGGCAACGGCTTATTGTATAGGAGGAGAATAATCCTGAGCAGGAGGCTGGGACGATGAGTTGGACGGTAGAGGAAGCGTACGAAACCTATGATGTATTCAAAATACGTGTGGCGGAGGATACGGAGTTCCGATCGCTGGCGCTAAAGGACCCCGAGGCGGCGGTGAAGCAGCTGTCAGGCCTCGATCTGCCTGATAATTTGGAATTGCTGGTAACAGAAAATATAAACGGGGAACTCGAGGTAGCGATGAAATTTCTATTGCCGGCCGATCGGGTATCATTTTTTATTGCTTTGCGGTTATGCTAAAATAAATAATTAGCACATCACAACCGTAGAGGAGACATTCCAATGACTGAAAAATATGGATCTCAACTGGAGAAATACGCCAATTTAATTGTAAAGGTGGGCGTTAATGTTCAGCCCGGACAGAGCGTATATATTTCCGGTTCGATTGAGATAGCTTCCTTTGTCAGGAAAGTTGCCGAAAAGGCTTATGACGCAGGAGCCGATAATGTCTATGTAGACTGGTCAGATGAAGCCTTGTCCCGCTTGAAATATGAGCGTGCGGCCGATGAGGTGTTTTCGCAGTTTCCGAGCTGGGAGACAGAGAGACGCAATTCCTTTGTCGACAAAGGAGCCTGTTTTATCTCGATTGTATCATCCAATCCGGACCTGCTCAAAGGCATCGACACCAATAAACTGAGCAGCTTCCAGAAGGCTTCCGGCCAAGGTTTGCAGCAATTCCGCAGAGCGGTTCAATCCAACAAGGTAAGCTGGAGCGTTGTAGCGGCGTCCTCGCAAGGGTGGGCCAGCAAAGTGTTCCCTGATCTGGAACCGGAGGAGGCAGTAGACCGTCTGTGGGAGGCCATCTTCGATGCTGTTCATATCCATCATGATGATCCGGTTCAAGCATGGAGGGAGCATCACGATACATTGATCAGCAAAGTGGATGTGCTGAACAGCAAGCGTCTGCACAAACTGCATTACACGGCGCCGGGTACCGATCTGACCATTGAGCTTCCGGAGAAGCATATTTGGGTAGGAGCCGGCAGCAACAATTCGCAGGGGAATGCTTTCATGGCAAATATGCCGACCGAGGAAGTGTTCACCGTCCCCTATCGCAACGGGGTGGATGGCTATGTGTCCAGCACGAAGCCGCTTAGCTATGGTGGCAATATAATTGACAACTTCAAGTTGACGTTTGAGAACGGGAGAATTGTCAAGGTGGAAGCAGAGCAGGGACAGGAGTTGCTGCAGAAGTTGGTGGATACCGATGAAGGCTCGCATTATCTTGGCGAGGTAGCGCTGGTTCCGCATATTTCACCGATCTCCAGTTCGAATATTTTGTTCTACAATACACTGTTTGATGAAAATGCGTCCAACCATCTGGCTATCGGCAGCGGGTATGCTTTTAATGTCAAGGGCGGAGAGAATTTCTCTGCGGAACAACTGGTTGAGGCTGGGGTGAATTCAAGCATTACGCATGTTGATTTTATGATCGGTTCGGGCGAGATGGATATTGATGGCATTGATGGTGACGGCAATGTCGTCCCTGTATTCCGCAAAGGCGCTTGGGCGTTGTAATCCGTTTGTTTTTGAAATTGCTATTTGGGGTTAGCCTCCGACCGTTATCGGCCGGGGGCTTTGTCTTTTTTGGCAAACAGGAGAAAGCAGCGAAGGGGCAGAGGAATTCTGGAGAAACGAAAGTGGTCGCCTTTAAAGGCGATCGGAACGATCCTCTCCCCCGCAGCATTCCTCGCCTCCCTGGAGGTCAAGCACTCATTTTGGTTTTGTGCCAATATTAATTTTTAATAGAATCTTGCTGGAAAAGGAAGTAGCTTTTATGATAAGGTTATACTTTGGTGCGCAGCATGTTGTTGGGCTTACAAATTCAAAAGAATTAGACAGTCTATTTCCATTGTAAAGCGTCAGATTTGTGGAGAAATGAAGCTGCCATCCGTTCAGGGATGCTTCAGAAATTCCCGTATGTATAAATGATAGGAGTTAAGTGATGATTATGAATGAAAAAAGAAATGAATTTCCGCTGGATGTAAAATTTCACTCACGGCTATGGTCAGAAATCGACGCTTCCATTTCGCTAGAGGATGGCCTGTCCCGGCTGACCAAAAGCGAGCTGGATGAGCTGCGCAGGAAACTTGCGGTCAAAAATGCGAGCGGTTTGAAAAAGCAGGATCTGATCCAGAAGCTGCAAGGAACGGTTCTGGAGTCGCTCTCGGATAAACTTGCATATATGGATATGCAGCGTTTTGCGCTGCTCAAGGAAACGGCTCATAATGGCGGCTTGCTTGTACCGTTTAACGGATCTAAAAGAGAGGCCATGTATTTTCAAAAACAGGGGTTTTTATTCGCGGGCTCAGTAGGCGGGGAGGACGCCCTGGTGATGCCGCAGGAAATTGTGGAGAAGCTGCAAGCGGTTCAGGAGTCTGACTACGGCGATAAGTTCAAGCGCAACAGCGAGTGGATCAAATTGTCTGCGGGGCTGCTCCATTATTATGGAGTGTTGGGACCAGCGCAGCTGGAGCAGATGGTGAACGGTTATGTGAGTGAGCCGGTGGACAGTCTGGAGTTTATGGATGTGTTGTACCATGCGGCTTCCTATTATATACAAATTCAATACACAGAGGGGGGCTGGACGCACTGGCTGGTCGAATCTGTGAAGGATGTGCTCAAGGAACAGCAATCACGTCCGAGTCTGGATTACAATTTGTTCACCAAAGACCAACTGCTTAAAGCGGCGGACCCTCTCTTTGCTGAGCGGACCCCGGAATACTATGAACTTTTGAACTATATTAAATACCATTATTCTGTTAAACAGGATGAAGCTCACGAGATAGTAGCGAACTGTGTGTGCGATGCGCAGGCCGGGTATATGTTTACAGAAACTTTGCATTTTCTGAAAAGCCAGATTGAAATAGAAGATATTTATACGCTGGACGAAGTAACCGGACTACTGGTCAGATTGTTCAATGCGACCCGCCAGTGGGCGCTCAAAGGCCATTCCGCAAATGAAATGAGAGCGCGTAGCAGCAATGTTCTAAGCAATGTGCCTTTGGCAAATGCAGGCGCCTCTGCAAGCAATGTCGTCAGCATTGACAGCAAGAAAAAAGTAGGGCGCAATGATCCTTGCCCATGCGGCAGCGGCAAGAAGTACAAAAAGTGCTGTTTCGCTTAATTGATTCTATCGACGCCTTTAAAAGGTTATGATATGATTGAGCTTTGAAGATAGATTTTAGTCTGGTAAAGGGGTACAGAGCAGATTGCCGGTCTGGATGATGGGCGAATTGCAGTCTGACTTGGTCTGATTCGAGAGGGGTATAGAGATGAAGAAATTAAGTATGATGATTTTAGTTATGGGCTTGGTTGTGCTTGCCCTGGCGGGGTGCGGAGGGAAAAAAGCCGAGGATACCGCTGCCGGAAATTCCGGCTCTGCAAGCGGCAAGAAAATTATTGTCGGTATCGACGACAAATTTGCGCCGATGGGCTTCCGCGATGACAACAATGAGATCGTGGGTTTTGACATTGATTATGCGAGAGCGGCTGGAGAGCAAATGGGCCGTGAAATGGTGTTTCAGCCAATTGACTGGAAATCGAAGGAATCCGAGCTGAAGAGCGGACGAATCGACCTGATCTGGAACGGCTACACAATCAATGAAGACCGCAAAACGAAAGTATTGTTCACAAAGCCGTATCTGAGGAACAGTCAGGTCGTTGCTGTTCTGAATAAATCAGATGTTACGAAGCTGAGTGACCTCGAAGGCAAAGAAGTCGGATTGCAATCCCTGTCCTCGGCTGCAGATGCGCTGGACGGCAGCGAACTTAAATCCAAAGTGAAAGTATCTGAATATGCCGACAACGTGCTTGCGCTTAGCGATTTGAAGAACGGTCGCACAGCAGCTGTTGTCATTGATGAAATCGTCATCAAGTATTACATGTCCAAGGAGCATGAAACATTCAAGCTGCTGGATGAGGTGCTGTCTCCAGAGGAGTATGGCATTGGGGTGAAACAGGGCAACGAGGAACTGCTCAATGAGCTTCAGGCTGCGCTGGATGAGTTGAACAAGAACGGCAAGGCTGCGGAAATTTCCGTGAAATGGTTTGGCGAAGATAAAGTCCTGAAATAGGTGGAAAACGATGAGTGTAGAGTACCTGGTCAAAATATCCAAACCTATGCTGGAAGGGGCGGGAACGACGATCAGCTTGTTTCTGATCGCAATCGCCCTTTCCGTGCCGCTCGGTTTTCTGTTCACATTGATGTCCAGAAGCCGTTTCAAACTGGTCGCCGGGTTTGCGCACACGTATATTTACATCATGCGCGGAACGCCGCTGACGTTGCAATTGCTATTTTTCTGCTTCGGACTACCGATGCTTCCGGTAATCGGGGAGTTTTTGGTTATGGACCGCTTTGTGGCAGCTTGTCTGGGCTTTGTGTTGAATTACGCGGCTTATTTTGCCGAGATTTTCCGGGGCGGCCTGCTCTCCATCGACAAGGGACAGCATGAAGCCGCCCAGGTGTTGGGGCTGAGCCGCTGGCAGGCAACGGTGAAGGTCATTATGCCGCAGATGTTCAGGGTGGCGCTGCCATCGGTGGCGAACGAGTCGATCACCTTGGTCAAGGATACAGCTCTGCTCTACGCGGTAGCTGTACCGGAGTTGCTTCACTACACGCTGACAGCGGTCAACCGTGATTTCAACTTGACTCCGTTTGTGGTGGCAGGCGTGATTTACTTGATGATGACGCTTGCACTGACCTTGTTTTTCAAGTTCCTGGAGAAGAAGTTCAAATATGAGTAAAAGGACTGTCGGAGCATGAGTATTATTCAAGTGGCGAATTTGAAAAAGTCTTTTGGCAGTCTGGATGTACTGAAGAACGTCAGTTTTGAGGTCGACAAAAGTGAAGTGATTGCGGTAATCGGGCCGTCGGGATCAGGGAAAAGCACAATGCTCAGAAGTTTGGTCAATCTGGAGCAGATTAACGGAGGAAGCATTCGCATTCAGGATCAGTACTTGGTGAAGGACGGCGGCTACGCTAGCCAACAGCAGATCAAGGCAATTACCTCAGGCATGGGCATGGTATTTCAGCATTTTAACCTGTTCCCCCATCTGACGGTTCAGGGCAATCTGGAACTGGCTCCACGCACTGTACAGAAGCTGACTGCCGGTGAAGTCCGCCGCAGAAGCCAAGAGCTGCTTGGCAAGGTCGGACTGGCTGACAAGTCCGATGCTTATCCGGCAAGGCTGTCAGGCGGACAAAAACAGCGGGTGGCGATTGCCAGGGCTCTTATGCTGAATCCGGCGATTTTGCTGTTCGATGAGCCTACCTCTGCGCTTGACCCGGAACTGGTGGGCGAGGTGCTGCGCGTCATGAAGCAGCTTGCGGAGGAGCAGATGACGATGATTGTGGTCACGCATGAGATGGGCTTTGCCAGGGAGGTTGCAGATCGCGTGCTGTTTATGGATAATGGCGAGGTTGTTGAAGCCGGAACGCCGGAACAGATCTTCGACAACCCGCAGCAAGAGCGGACAAGGACGTTCTTGAACCGGGTCGTCAGGGTATAAAGGTATTCCCCTTCTTCAGCAGCAAGTTGAGCAGTTTTCAAGGCGGAAGGAGATTGATTGCGATGCATTACCCAGCTTCTTGGCTGAAAGGCGCATCCCGCGGCGAAGTGATCGCCTGTGATTTAAGGATGCAAATCATTAAAGGTGTTCTTTCTGCAAATGAAGTACTGTCGGAAAATCGGATCGCAGCTGATTTCGGAACGAGTCGTTCGCCGGTAAGGGAAGCGCTTCGCGTGCTTGCCGGCGAGGGATTAATCCGTTTGGAGCGGATGGGTGCTGTTGTGATGGGATTGAGAGTACAGGACATGGACGAGTTATATGATATCAGGTACCTCATTGAGAGCTTTGCGCAGCAGCAGCTTGCGGGCAGTGGAACAGCTTTGGAGCAACTGCTTGTCCGTCTCGCCCAATTCATAGACCGGATGGAGCTTGCCGCAAGACACGGGGACGTGGTTGAGTTTACTTATCAGGATTTCAATTTTCATGATGTGCTTATCGCATCTGCCGGGCATAACCGGATGCAGCATTTGTGGAACAGTATCAGAGAGCTGGTCAGGACAGTGATGCTGGTGACAACGGAATCGGTTTTCGCCGGAGGGGATGACCGTCTTGCAGATGTGATCGGGAAGCATCGGGACATTATCCGCGGTCTGGAGTCGAGGGATGAGAAGATTATATCCAGAGTCGTTCAGAACTATTTTGTCGATTCCCGGCAAACACTTAGATGGAGTCTGGATTGAGCTTGGACTTTAGTCAGATTTTTCAAGACCAACTTGTCGACAAGTACACAAACTGAGTTATCGGAAGTTTTGGCGTACAAGTTACACCCGCAAGATAATTTGGCTGAAGGGGTGCAGACAATATGAGCAATATGGATTCCGCTTCCTACATGATCGGGGTAGATATCGGGACGACAAGTACAAAGGCGGTGCTGTTTCAGGAAGGCGGGCGCGCGATTAACCGGGCGGGACGCGAATACCCGCTTTATACGTCGGTGCCGGATAGCGCGGAGCAGGGCCCGGAAGAGATTTTCGCGGCGGTGCTGGATGTCGTCAGACAGGTCATGAATCTGGGCGGCATCACTCCTTCGCAGGTAATGTTCGTCTCTTTCAGTTCGGCCATGCATAGTGTTATTCCTGTAGATGCGGAGGGACAGCCGTTAATGCGCTGCCTGACCTGGGCGGATAATCGCAGTGCGGGATGGTCGGAGAAGTTCCGCCATGAGCTTGGAGGACATGAAGTTTACCGCAGAACAGGGACGCCTGTGCATCCGATGTCGCCGATCACGAAGCTCCTATGGTTGCGTCATGATAAGCCGGAGCTTTTTCACAAGGCCAGCAAGTTTGTTTCCATTAAAGAGTACATATTCGCCAAGCTATTCGGGGAGTATGTCGTCGATTACTCAGTTGCATCGGCTACAGGGTTAATGAATCTTGAGCAGTTGGACTGGGATCAGGAAGCGCTCCTGATAGCAGGCATTACAGGGGAGCAACTTTCCAGACTGGTGCCGACAACGCATAAGCTGGAAGGCCTGCGCAAAGAATATGCCGCCGCTATGGGGCTTTCAGAGGCAACGCCTTTTATTATAGGAGCAGCTGACGGCGTCCTGTCCAATCTTGGGGTGAATGCCATTGAGCCGGGTGCGGTGGCAGTGACGATCGGCACAAGCGGGGCAATTCGGACGGTAATTGACCGGCCTGTTACCGACCCGCAGGGTCGAACCTTTTGCTATGCGCTTACAGAGCGGCACTGGGTCATTGGCGGCGCGGTCAACAACGGCGGAATGCTGCTGCGCTGGGTACGCGATCAGTGGGCAGCTTACGAGGAAGAGAAGGCAAGGAGTCTCGGTGTGGATGTGTACGATCTGTTGACGGAGATGGCGGGAACAATTCGAGCAGGCTCTGACGGACTGCTCTTTCACCCCTATCTTACAGGAGAACGGGCGCCGCTCTGGAATCCGGATGCCCGTGGTTCTTTCTTTGGACTGACGATGCGCCATGGGAAGGCGCACATGATCCGTTCGGTTATGGAAGGAGTCATCTTCAATCTGTATGAGGTGCTCTTGGCCATGGAGAAACAGACGGGCCAGCCGCTGCGAATAATGGCTACAGGAGGTTTTGCGCGTTCTCCGCTATGGCGCCAAATCTTGGCGGATATATTCGGGCAGAGGGTAGTTGTGCCGGAGAGTTTCGAGAGCTCTTGTCTGGGCGCCGTCGTACTCGGACTGTATGCAACAGGCCGAATTGATTCGCTGAATGCCGTATCTGAGATGGTAGGGGCTTCGCATGAGCATGATCCTGACCTCGATAATGCGGCGTTGTACCGTGAACTGCTGCCGATTTATACTCGTCTATCGCACAAGCTGAAGGATGAATACCGAGCCATTGCCGCTTTCCAGCGTAAGTGATGGTTAACAGGTTGCTGCTTGTCTACCCGGTACCCCGCTGCTCTTTGCTTTTCTATCGAACACTGATTTAAGATTGAGCCGGTATGGAGAGGTCAAGCACTATTTTGGTTTTAAGTCGAAATTTTAAGCAATTATTCATCAATTAGGACAGGCAATATTGGCTCGTATCCGCTATAATGAATTTAGTTCTTTATCGCCATACATCTTAATTTAAATCCGAACTAAATTTACAAAAGGAGACGAGCTAATCTTGAGTACTGCTACCTCACCATTGCGACGAGAGAATATCCCGCAGCTTAATATTATGCGGGCACTGTGCATTATTGCCGTGCTTTGCGTGCATTCTACTTCGTTTGCGACTGAGAGATTGAGAGATTCGAATTATTTCTTTCTCTATAATTTTGTTAACATCTTTATGAAATATGGAACGCCGACGTTCATTTTTCTAAGCAGCTTTGTGTTGTTTTATAATTACTTTGAGCGTCCGTACACGAAGAACCTGATTACCGCTTTTTATTCCAAAAGGCTGAAATATATTTTGGTGCCGTATTTCATGTTCTCCGTCCTCTATTATTCCATTATGTACGTGCTGAACAAGCGCGATCTGGGCGTGATCGAGACGCTGCAGCATTTTGGTTCCCAGCTTATAATTGGCAAGGCATACACCCATTTGTACTTTGTTTTTATTAATGCTCAGTTCTATCTGTTTTTCCCGTTAGCCTTATGGTTTTTGAAGAAGTATCCTGCTGTGCTCAAATGGTGTATTCCGCTTGGTCTGGCGATTCAGTACGGTTTCGTATTTATGAATAAGTTTTACTGGCAAGTGAAATACCCGGGGAGCTGGATGTTCTCCTACATGTCATACTTCCTGCTCGGCGCTTTTCTTGGAAGCTACTTCCCGAAAATCAAGCAGTGGCTGATTGCCAGCCGTGAGAATGCGACACCGGGAAGAGTGGTGTTCTGGGTCCTGCTCTGGACGGCATGGCTGACCGCAGCGCTGAACCATGTAAATATCTATTTCCAAAGCAGATTGTATGGTACAGTGTACAATACAACGTTGTATGAATTTTTGTGGAATGCCCATACCTATTTAGGGACGGTCGTGTTGCTGCAGATTGCATTCTTTATTTACCGTCATTTCTCACCGACGCTTATAAAATGGATCAGCCAGCTTGGGGCGTTGTCCTTCGGAATTTATCTGCTTCATCCGCTCTTTAATCTGATTTACCGGGCGAATCCGGTCACATCTGGCAACTCGATGCTCGTTCACCTGTGGTATTTGGGCGGCTTTTTCTTCGCTCTTGTCTGCTCGTGGATTGTTGTGGGACTGGTCGTGAAATATGTGCCGTTCTCCTGGATTATCTTCGGCAACTCGCCAGCGAAAAAGGTAAAGAAAGCTGCCGCCTAGCGACAATGATACAGAAGTAAAAAAATGCACTTAGCGGGGAATGCGGAAGCCCGGCAAAGTGCATTTTTGTGTGCGAGTCAGTTCAGGTTAATATAAATCCAAATTATACAAAAGCTCAAACATCTCCGCTAAAAATCCAGAGTAATCAAATGATTCATGACACTGTAAATTCAGGATCATCTGCTGCACATTTTCCCATTTGGCAAGCATGACCTGATTTTTTATACGGAGCTCATTCTCTTTGATTTGATTCAGATGCTCGCCGTGCCGTGAAAGGACCAATTCATAGGTTATCCGTTCGGCGGGAGGAATGAATGAAGCAGGCTGACTGGCTTGTCGAGCTGTAAACGCTGCTTTTCTCACATGAAGCTGAGTCAGATGGTCCAGCTCGCGTTGTTTCCTTTTTCGCGATAATTCGGGCTTGAACAGGTTCTCGATGCGATTCGTCTGGCGGTAAGAAAGCGGAAGCCCGGCATCGATCTGCTTCTGAATATCTTCCGGCAAGGGTAGACTGGCATAGTCAAGCGGCGGTGTCCAGCCCAGTTCGAATTTATTCAAAATCTCATCACGTTCCAGATCGATTTTATGAAAACCGTTGATAATATCCTTAATGAGATCGGCAGATAGCAGTGTATAATTTCCCAGGCATGTTTCGCCCAGTCGAAACGTTCGATTTTCCTTACGATGGCGGACAATGTAGCAGAAGCGCAACGCCATGCCGCATTCGCAGCGATAAGGACGATTTCCATAGCCCCCGTCCAAAATTTCTTGCAGTTCCCAGTCGTTCAGCTTATCCCACGCTTCATCGGAAGACAGGTTTTTCTCCAGTACAATTCCCTTTTTCCGGGCGAGACTCTCCAGCCACTTGCTCTTCTTGTTTTGCTTGATATAGTCTTGCAAAAAGCTGATTTGTGCTTCATTCAGCAGCTGGTATAAGCGGTTAACTTCTTGTTCAACTAACGGAGAAAGCATGGAAGTCCCTCCTGGCACCAATCCTGGATTAAGAGACTCGAAGGTAAAATGAATAGTGGACCAATACTATTTAGTGGACATATTGTGTTTATTTCTGGAGAATTTTTTTAAATGATCAATTATTTTTTGTTGAAGTTCATCGTCGTTTTCTAAATGGACCCCATATAAGTAACTTCCTGTGGACATTTCCTTCCACCGAACGCGACCCACGACAAGAAACTCCATATTCACCAAGGTAAACTTGATTTTGACTTTAATCGATTCCCAGACTTTAGGGATATGTAGTGTGGATCTAAACATAAGTCCATGTGGACTGATATTATGGATTTCGGCAACTCCGAAATTGCTCTCCGTATCCGACCCATCTTCTAATGAAATATTAAATTGGCATTCAATAGGCGGTGAAAATTCGTAGCGAAATGATTCATGACGTTCACTTAACATGACGGACTCCCCCTGGATGATTAAGATTCCTATAAAAAAGATATCATTTTGATCATGACGAACTGATTTTCGTTTTTTTTCCAAAAGAAAAAGCACTTCCCACAAATTACCGACAAGGGAATTGCTCGAATACACGCTCGGTAACTGGCTGGCATCGTGAATTGGATCATACACCTTAGCCCCTTTAGCTTTGCGTCGCCATCTTTCAATGACTTTGCCTTGTTCTGCTTTTTTAATTATTGCCCGCCAAAAGAAGGCTAATCCGTTTACGCTTTGTTTTGATATTATTGACCAAATGATAGCTCAAAAATTAAAATATTGCAATGCGTATGGCTTTATTGTAATTTATCCTTCAAAATCACGAAAGATGACGACACGATGACGCTGCTTGGAACGGCACTGTGGCGTTCCCAATTGGCAAGTGAAATCACGAACAATCTGAGAATCTTCAGCAGCTTGCCGCCGTAACGCATAGGGTTTTTCAAAATGAACATTATCGCGGAGTCGAACGACAAAGGATTGCCCGTCTTGCTTGTAACGATCCAATCGTTCCAGTTTGCACGTACGCACGATCCATGACCATAATAAAGTGTAGGTTTTCTAATGTTTCGCATACAGGTCCATCGTGCCTTGTGCTAATTGTTTCTGTGACGCTAAGGGGCTGCCCGTTTTCCGCCCGCAAAGCAACGTGCAGTTTAACTGCAGCTCGTTCTCCGTGGAAGGGAGCCCATGGCAGCCGGGTTTTCCCAACCGTCATCGTGGTCGAGTCAATCAGCAGCAGTTCCTTAGGGAACGCCAACTTCCGCCTCGTTTCCCGATTGCATTTACGGACTAGAAGTTGAAACAGTTCTTTAAGCACAACAAACGGTACATCGGCTGCTTTTCCGGAGAAACAGGAATAGTGAACAGGAGACAAGCCACTACAAGCAGCATGATCCGCGCCAAAAACGATACCCTGACCCTGCTTCACTTGCTGCGGCAACCCAATAGTGAAGCAAATGATAAACGGTGAATTTTCGCGCCTTATCGACATAGCCGACCGCCTCGACGATCGATTCGACTTCTTCGGGCTCTTTAACATGTCCAATGTCAAGGCGTTTATGTATGAGGTGGTTTGCAGCCGCCTTTTCTTTCATCCCCCTAGTGAAAGTGGTAGTTGCATGATATACTCTTCACTAATAGCCGCCAGGCTCGCATAAAAAGCCGTCTCTTTCATGGAATGTTTGTGTGGTTCTGTTCATTTTTCCGGAAAAACGGCTTATTTTTGTTGTAAAATAAAGGTAAATAAGGTTACGACTGGATGTGGATTCATGGAGGAATTGGATGGAATGTCGAAACCTTCGTCGAATGGCCTTCTGCACCGCGCGCAGCTCCCAGCGCGCGGTGGGACGGTACGGGTGTCACCACACGCCGACATCGCTTTTTTAATCGAGAAGTTGTTGTTTCATTAGCTAATGAGGGTGGTTGGACAAATGTATAAAGTGCTGCTTGTGGATGATGAGGCGGATGTCAGGGAAGGGCTTCTTCTGGAGATGGACTGGAAAGCATGCGGTTTTATCGTATCCGGTGTAGCGGAGAACGGCAAGGAAGCGCTTGAACTCATGGAAAGCCTTGATCCGGATGTCGTCATTACCGATATTAGCATGCCGTTCATGAACGGTTTGGAGCTTGCGGGCAGATTAAGAACGCTGAATCCGCTGCTGAAGCTGGTCATTCTGACCGGCTATGACGAATTCGACTATGCCAGACAAGCCGTCCGGCTGCATGTCGATGAATATTTATTGAAACCGTTTTCTTCCGATACGCTTAGAGATTTGCTGCTGCGCATCCGGCAGCGGATCGAAGAGGAGATGTCCCATCGTGAAGATATACGGAGGCTGCAGGAGCATTACCGCATCAGTCTGCCGATGCTTGGCGAATCGTTTCTCGCCTCCTTGCTCACCCGCAGATTGCCAAAGGCGCTGATCGCAGAAAAAGCGAGAAGCTACGGCCTGCGCCTGAACGGCCATGCTTATGTCGTCGCCGCCATCGCGCTGCATTCCCCGGAGGAGGAAGCTTCCCCCGGACCCGGACAGTCGCTGCGCGCATCGGGAGATGTGGATTTAATGCTGCACGCCATGCTGAACATTGCGAAGGAAATATGGGATGCTGAGCGGCTGGGCAGCAACTTTATTTATCAAAATCATATCGTGTTGCTGGCTGTCGGTGAAGGTGATGAGGCGTGGCATAGCCGGCTGCAGGGGACGCTCGATAACGTGCTGCGCAGCATTGATCATTTCTTGAAGCTGCCGATTACGATTGGCGTAGGATCGGCAGTCACGGATGCCTCCCATCTGAAGCATTCGTTCACCGATGCGCTGCTGGCGCTGGATTACCGGCTTGTGCTCGGTTCGGGCAAAGTGATCGATATTTGCGATGTGGAGCGGCGCGACAATCAACATCTGCGGCTTGATGAACTGAAAGAACAGGCGCTGATTCGCAGCTTGAAAGTCGGCACGGCGGAAGAGTTGGCTGAAGTGGTGGAACGTTTGTTCGCTGATCTTCATGACGCTTCATTCGCTTACAGCGATATTCAGCTCTACTTGTTGGAGGTAGTTACTGCGGTGCTGCGCACAGCCAAAGACGCCGGGGTACAGTTCGACACCTTGTTCTGGCCAGGTTTCCAATTACATAGCGAACTGTTCAATTATGCGGATTTGCGGGAAATGCAAAGCGGCTTTTACGATATTTGCAGCCGGATTATGGGTCATATTGCCAGCTATCGGCAATCCGCATACAAGGAGCTTGTCGAGAAAGCGATCCGCTATACGAAAGAGAACTATATGGACGCTTCGTTGTCGATTCAGAAAGTGTGCGTCTATCTGCATATAAGCGCGGGGTATTTCAGCAGTGTATTCAAAAAAGAAGTGAAAGTGACCTATGGGCAATATCTGATGAGCATTCGCATGGAGGCGGCGAAGGAGTTGCTGCGCGCCACCGAGCTGAAGGCGTTCGAGATTGCCGAACGGGTCGGGTTTGCCGATCCGAATTATTTCAGCTTTTGTTTTAAAAAGGGTGTGGGTGTGTCACCGAAGGAATATCGCAGCCGCAGCTTGAGCGGGGAGCCTTCACATCCATGAAAGCTGTATGGAACAACATGACCGGGTGGGCGCGCAGGGACAGAGGCTGGCTGCTAAACTGGAGCATCAAGTCTATCATTTTGTGGGCGTTGCTGGCGTTTATTCTTGTCATTGTCATCATGGTTGCGCTGTTGCTTTACGGCAAATTTTCGCGGGCCGCAGAGAAGAACATTACGCTCAGCATGCAGCAAATCGTCGATTCGGTAGGGTACAACTTGGCCGACTATGCGGACGGGACGGCGCAGCTTTACCGGGCCATTGAGAAACATATGCTTGCCGAAGGGGAATGGAGCAATACGGAGGTAACGAAACAACTGGACATTATTATGAGCAGCCGCGATGATATCGTATCGATCGCCCTGTTTAACGAGCAGGGGGAACTGCTGCGCAATTATCCGGAAGCGCCGTTTAGCGACAATGCGCGCGTCACCGAGCAAAGCTGGTTCCATTCGGCGCTCCGCGTATCCAACCATCTCAGTTTTTCGCTGCCGCATGTGCAAAATTTGTACGGCAGTCCTTACAAATGGGTCGTATCCATGAGCAAAGGCATTACGGTGCAGCATAATGGCGAACCGATGTATGTCGTCTTGCTCGTCGATATCAATTTCAAAAAAATCGATGAATTGAGCAGCCGCGTCAGTCTCGGCAAGCGGGGCTACGTCTATATTATCGATGAAGGAGCAGGCAACATCGTTTTTCATCCGCAACAGCAGCTCATCTATATGGGGCTTCGCAACGAAAGTGTGGAAAAAGCGCTCGTATCCCAAGTCAGCTATATCGACAATGTATCTGGTTCCAAACGGCTGAACACAGTCAAGTCGATCGACAACATCGGCTGGAAAGTCGTCGGCGTATCGTATTTGGATGAAGTGATGACCACCCGTGAAGAACTTAGCCGTTACATCGTGCAAGTGGTCGGCGTTGTGCTTGTGCTGGCCTTTCTCATCTCGGTGCCGCTCGCTTCGATGTTGACCCGGCCGATCAGGCAGATGGGCGAGAAGATGAAGTCGGTTGAGCGGGGAGACTTCGAAGTGATGCTGCCGCTCAAAGGGCCGTTGGAAGTCGTGCAGTTGTCCAGCCGTTTTAATCTGATGGTGGAGAAAATTCGCGGGCTGATGCACCAGAATATTATGGAGCAAGAGTCCAAACGCAAATATGAATTGGAAGCGCTTCAAGCGCAAATCAACCCCCATTTCCTCTACAACACGCTGAATTCTGTCGTGCGTATGATCGGTATGAGCAAGAAAGAAGAAACGATCACGATGATTACATCGCTGTCCAGACTGTTCCGCATCAGCCTCAGCAAAGGCAGACGGACGATTAAAGTGAGCGAGGAACTCGAGCATGCCCGCCATTACTTGACCATCCAGCAAATGCGGTACAAACGAAAGTTTGATTTTCGCATTGAGGCGGAGCAAGAGGCGCTGAACGGCTATACGCTCAAGCTGGTGCTGCAGCCACTTATTGAAAATGCGATTATTCACGGTATTGAATATCTGGTCGATGACGGCATGATTACAGTCAGCGCGCGTCTTGAGGCGGATGCCTTGATTATGGAAGTGGCGGATAATGGTGTCGGGATGACAAAAGGACAGCTTGACGAACTGTTTCGCAAGCCGCAGCAGTCGAACGCTCCGATGCAGGCGGGCAATGGGGGATCGGGTGTAGCGGTGCGCAATGTACATGACCGGATTTGCCTCTACTATGGGCATAGCTATGGTTTATCCTATGAAAGCGAGCGCGAGGAAGGGACAACCGCCCGCATTCGTCTGCCGTTCATTCAACGTGAAGAGGAGGAAGGCGGTTATGAATAGGTTGCCGACAACGGCTTTGTTGGTGCTGCGCAGCTTGTTTGTCTTATGTACGGCGGCTTTACTCGCTGCTGTGCTGCTTTCTTGCGGGTCGTCCTCCGCAACGATCGCCAATAATCAGATTGCTTCGCATCGCATCGCGCTTGTAGCTCCGGTGCATTCCGCGGAGCAGGCCGAGGCGATGCGCATCGGAGCGGAAGCGGCCGCCAGACAATTCGGATTGGAATTGAATTATGCGCCTTTTGAATCCAATGAAGATGCAGCCGAGCAGCTTGCGGCGGCAATTGCTTTGCTGGAGCAAGGCGCTGAGGCGCTGCTGATCGCCCCGGCCGATGAGGAGACGCTGCGCGCAGTCGGTCAGTACGGAACGGATCGCGGCATCCCGGTCATCGCCCTGAATGACGAACGTATGCCTCGGGGCGTTGGAGGGGCGATTGCCATCGACAATGAAGAAGCCGGACGGCAGGCAGGCAAGGCGCTGGCGGAACTGCTGGACGGCAAAGGCAACGTCGCGTTGCTGAAGCCAGATCGCAATGATCCCGGCTTGGTACTGCGAGAACAGGGTATTTTGGAAGCGTTATCAAAATACCCTTCCATTCAAGTGAAGGAAGGATCGGTATGCGGCAATTTGCGGGATGCGTGCTGGGTAGCTGCCAAGAGTATGCTGGACAATGAGCGTCTTGACGGCGCCATCGCCCTGCAGAGCGTTGCCTCGCTAGGGTTGGCGGACGAAGTCCGACGCCGCAGCGAGGCAGAGCAGTTCAAGCTGGTCGCCTTTGGCAGTGAACGGGAACAACTGGAGCTGCTGCAGGAAGGCGTCATTCATCAATTGGTTGTGCAGAGCGATTTCAGCACTGGCTATATCGGCGTGGAGCAAGCCGTTTCACTCCTGGCCGGAGGGGTGATCGGCAAGCCGACGCTGCTCGAGACGCGAGTCGTCGACGCCGACAATATGTTCTGGATGAACAACCAGAAGCTGCTTTTTCCCTTCGTTCATTAGGATGGGCATGAAACTGATGAGAATTTTGCTAGAAGACAGGAGAATCTTGTATTCGAAAAAAGCGCGGAAAAATTCATAATAGCCATATAAGCGATATCGGTTTCAAAGCCGCATTCGCAAATTATATGACAAGGGGTGTCTGTGAATGAAGAAAAGATGGAAGTTAGCCCTTCTGGCGTGTGCGATGCTAACCGTTGCTGCTTGCAGCAATGGCGGCGGCAATGGCGGCGGCAATGGCGGCGGCAAATCGGGCGGAGGCGAATCGAAGGTCGGTGTAGCCATTTACAAGTTCGATGATACCTTTATGACAGGAGTCCGCAACGCGATGACTTCGGCGGCAGAAGACAAAATTAATTTGGATATCGTAGATAGCCAAAACGCGCAAACAACGCAAAATGAAAAAGTGGACTTGTTTATTTCGAAGAAGTACAAGGCGATGATCATTAACCCGGTTGACCGGACAGCCGCAGGCGTCATTATTGACAAAGCGAAGAAAGCCAATTCTCCTGTCGTGTTTCTTAACCGGGAACCGCTGGCGGAAGATATGAATAAGTGGGATAAGGTCTATTATGTAGGCGCCAAGGCGGAAGAGTCCGGAACGATTTCGGGCCAATTGCTTGTGGACTACTGGAAGGCGAATCCGAGCGCTGACAAAAATGGCGACGGCAAGGTGCAGTACGTCATGCTGCAAGGGGAGCCTGGGCATCAGGATGCGGAACTGAGAACGAAATTTTCAGTGCAAGCCATTCAGGACGCCGGTATTGAAGTAGAAGCGCTGGCTGTTGACACAGCTATGTGGGACCGGGTTAAAGGACAGGAGAAAATGCAAGCATTCCTGGCGCAATTTGGCGATAAAATCGAGGCAGTACTGGCCAACAATGATGATATGGCGCTGGGAGCCATCGAGGCTTTGAAAGCTGCCGGCTACTTCACTGGCGGTAAATATATTCCGGTTATCGGTGTAGATGCGACCGCTCCGGCTATCCAGGCGCTGCAAGACAACACGCTGCTCGGCACTGTGCTCAATGACGCGAAGAACCAGGGCGCAGCAGCGGTAGCGATTGCCGCAGCGCTCGCCAAAGGGGAGACGCCGACGAAGAATAATACTGGCTTCGACATTAGCGACGGCAAATATGTCTGGATTTCCTACAAAAAAATCACCAAGGATAACATAGCTGAAGCGCAATAACGCATGGACGAAGGGGGCGACGCGACGGCATGCCAGCATTGCCCCCTTGCTGCAAGCTGAAGGAGAGATGGCTATGACAGTGGCGCTCGAAATGCGCGGGATATCGAAGGCTTTCCCCGGCGTGCAGGCGCTGAGCGATGTTTCGCTCACTGTCCGGCGCGGTACAGTCCATGCGCTCATGGGCGAGAACGGGGCAGGGAAGTCAACCTTGATGAAATGCCTCTTCGGCATCTATAAGCCGGATGAGGGGGAAATCCATATTCAAGGCGTCAAGGCGAACATTAACAACTCCGGCGATGCGATTCAACACGGCATTTCCATGATTCATCAGGAATTGCACCCGGTTCAGCATCGCAGTGTCATGGAGAACTTGTGGCTGGGGAGGTTTCCGCTAAGGGCGAAATTGTTCGTCAATCATACGAAAATGTTGCGGGACACGGTCAGCCTGTTCGAGGAACTGGGAATCGATGTTGACCCCAAGGTCAGAATAGGCACGCTATCGGTTTCGCAAATTCAACTTTTGGAAATTTCCAAAGCGGTCTCCTATGACGCCAAAGTGATTGTAATGGATGAACCGACATCCTCCTTGACTGCCAACGAAGCAGAACAGTTGTTTACCATTATTAACCGGCTGCGCGACCGGGGAGTTTCGATTATTTATATCTCACACAAAATGGAAGAAATCTTGCGGATATCCGACGATGTAACCATTATGCGTGACGGCTGCTATATCGGCACCTGGCCGTCTTCGGAATTGACGACCGATCTAATTATTACGAAGATGGTCGGACGGGAACTGAAAGAAAGATTTCCTGAACGAGCCCATACGCCCGGTGAAGTGGCGATGAAGGTGGAGGGGCTTACTTCAATCAACCCGCAGTCGTTCCGCAATGTATCGTTCGAATTGCGCAAAGGGGAAATATTAGGGCTGGGCGGACTGGTTGGCTCGCAGCGCACCGAATTGGTCGAGGCGCTGTTCGGGCTTCGCAAAACAGCCGAGGGCACAATTACGATCCTTGGTCGCAAAGCAACGATCAAGTCGCCCTCGGACGCCAAGCGTCATAATTTGGCGCTGTTGACGGAAGAACGGCGAGTGACCGGTATTTTCCCTGTATTATCCGTTTATGAAAATACGGTAATTGCCAATCTCGGCAAGTTTCAAAACCGCATAGGCTTGCTGAACGAGCGGAAGGGCCGCCTGGAGGCCGAGCAGCGCGTGCAGCAGTTGCGCACGAAGACGCCTACGGTGCACACGATGATCCGCAACTTGTCCGGAGGCAATCAGCAGAAGGTGTTGCTGGCGCGGTGGCTGTTGACAGAGCCGGATATTCTGTTGCTTGACGAGCCGACGCGCGGTATTGATGTAGGGGCCAAATTCGAAATTTATACGTTGATTACGAACTTGGCCAAGGCAGGGAAAAGCATTTTGATGATTTCCTCCGAAATGCCGGAATTACTCGGCATGTCAGACCGGATTATGGTAATGAGCGAAGGGAAACTGACCGGCGTCATCGAGGGCAAAGCTGCAACAGAACAAGAAATTATGCGGCTGGCGGCCAATCAGCCGGCAGCGGCGACAAGGGAGGCGACGGAATGAATCCGCTGACGACAACCGTCAAAGTGAAAAATTATTTAACCCAGCGTGCGATATTCGTCGTCCTGATTGTACTCATAATCGGTATTGCAGTTGCAGATCCAGGGTTTCTGGCGTTCTCCACGCTGCGGGATATTTTACAACAGTCTTCTACCCGGCTGATCATTGCGCTCGGCGCTGCATTTATTCTTATTTCCGGCGGCGTCGATTTGTCCGCCGGCCGGGTAGTTGGCTTGACTGCGGTCGTGTCAGCGTCCATGCTGCAAACGGAGCAATATGCCAGCCGCTTCTTTCCTGACCTGCCGCAACTTTGGGTCGGCATTCCGATTATTATCGGCATTTTGGCGGGACTGCTTGTCGGCCTGATTAACGGCGTCATCGTTGCCAAGCTCCATGTTCCTCCATTTATTGCCACCCTGGGGACAATGGTAGGCATTTACGGCGTTAACTCCATCTACTTCAATACAGAGCCGAATCAGTCGCAGCCGATTGCCGGGCTGCGGGATGACTTTACCATGTGGGGGTCAGGCTATTTTGACTTGGGGAAGGGGTATACGATCCCGTACATTGTACTGATCGCAATCGCCGTTGCCTTTATATGTTGGGTGATCTTCAATAAAACGCGGCTTGGGAAAAACATGTATGCCATCGGAGGCAATGTGCAGGCAGCGCATGTATCCGGCATTAAAGTGGCGCGCAACCTGATCGCTATCTATGCGATCTCCGGCGCGTTGTATGGAATCGCCGGCGTGCTGGAATCAGCGCGCACGGGAGGGGCCACGAACAACTACGGCAATATGTATGAGCTGGATGCGATCGCTGCTTGCGTCGTCGGGGGAGTGTCCACGGCTGGCGGCATCGGGACGGTGCCCGGCGTTATGGCCGGCGTTCTGATCTTCGGCGTCATCAACTACGGTTTGACGTTCATCGGTGTGAGTCCCTATTGGCAACTTATTATTAAAGGGTTGATCATCGTGGCTGCTGTCGCTTTTGATATTCGCAAGTATGTAGCCAAAAAGTAGTATTGCTAAAACAGTTGAAGCGAGAAGCTGCAGCATAAGCCTCACAAAGGCGGCTGCAGCCTTTCTTGAAGTTTACTATCGGGATGCGCTGATAGATGAGTATATTCAAGGAATATACGAGGATTCTCTATTCTAGCGCTTTCTGTCAAGTAATAGTATTAGGGGGAACTCAATCGCTATGCGGATAGGGGGAGACTGCTCGTGCTTGACACGAGCGGACTGCTTGCACCTTGGATGCAGCATTGCGGTTCACTCCTGCACGACTTGTTGCATCGTAATCGATGCAGGAAGTATCTCGTTAAGGAAGGTGGTAGTCAATGAAAAGTACGAGGAAGAAAGCGGCTAAACGTCTGCTGCAATTGATGCTGACCGTTGCTCTTGCAGGGTCGATTTTCGCTCCCATAGGGGGGATTGAGAAAGCTTCGGCGCAAGTATACCCGGGTCTTTCCGATGTTGCGCGCCAGGCGGCTTCAGAAGGAATCGTATTGCTGCAAAACCCTGGCTATACGAAGGGCGGAGCAGAGGTGAATACGATCGGCAAAGTGTTGCCGATCAACAAAAGCGAGAATGTTGCAGTATTCGGGCGCATTCAAGCCCATTATTACAAATCGGGTACCGGCTCAGGCGGAGCCGTGCGTGTGGAATACGTTAACGGCATACTTGAGGGTATCCGCAACAACCCGAGCATCAACGTCAACGAAGATCTGGCCAAAGTGTATGCCGACTGGATCAAGTTGAATCCGTTCAACAACGGCGGAGGCGGTTGGGCAGCTGAACCATGGTCGCAGGCAGAGATGCCATTAACCGATGTGATCATTAATCAGGCGAAGCAGAAGTCGGATACCGCCATCGTCATTATCGGCCGAACAGCCGGCGAGGACCGGGACAATACGGACACCAAGGGAGCATATCAACTGACAGATATTGAAGTGGATATGCTTAACCGGGTCTATGCCGGCTTCGAACGCGTCGCAATCGTGCTTAATGTGGCTAACGTCATCGACATGTCATGGGCGAAAAACTACCCGAAAGCGGCGATCGTGTATGCTTGGCAAGGCGGGATGGAAGGCGGCAGCGCGGTAGCGGATGTGCTTACGGGCGACGTCACGCCAAGCGGCAAGTTGAGCGATACGATTGCTCAAACGTTGGCTGATTACCCCTCCACAGCTAATTTTGGCAGCAAGACGGAGAACGCCTATGCCGAGGATATCTATGTAGGCTATCGCTATTTCGAAACGTTTGCGCCGCAGAAGGTGCTTTATCCGTTCGGATTCGGACTGTCTTATACCGACTTCGAGATCACTACGAACGGAGTGGAAATCGGACAAAAGGAAATCAAAGTTAACGTCACTGTGAAAAATACCGGAAGAGTGGAAGGCAAAGAGGTTGTCCAAATCTACTACGGCGCCCCGCAAGGAAGACTGGGCAAGCCTGTGAAAGAACTGGCCGCTTTTGCTAAAACTGGGATTTTGCAGCCCAACCAATCGCAAGCGATTACATTAACTTTTGACATTGCAGACATGGCTTCTTATGATGACAGCGGCGTGACCGGCAATCGATCTGCCTATGTATTGGAAGCAGGCGATTACCAGATTTACGTGGGCAACAATGTTAGAAGCGCAGCAAAAAAAGGTACTTACACAGTAAGCGAACTGAAAGTAGTCAAACAGCTGCAAGAAGCGCTTGCGCCGACCAAGGCATTCCAGCGTATAAAGCCTGGCGACCGCAATCAGGACGGCACATACGTTCAGACGAATGAGAGCGTACCTTTGCGCCAAATTGATCTGAACAGCCGCATTCAGCAGAACCTGCCGGCGCCGATCGAGCGCACGGAAAACAAAGGCTACAAATTGATTGATGTCTACAACGGCAGAGTGACGATGGATGCGTTCATCGCCCAGTTTACTAACAATGATCTTGGCGCCATCATTCTAGGCGAAGGGATGTCGAGTCCGAAAGTTACGGCCGGTACGGCGGCAGCATTCGGCGGCGTGACGAATCCTCTGCTCGCGTTCGGCTTGCCGATTGACAGCGCTGCAGACGGTCCGTCCGGCATTCGGATGGAAACAAATGCAGAGCGGGCAACAAGCATTCCGAACGGCACGATGCTGGCGTCTACGTGGAATCTTGAACTGAATGAACGTTTGTTCGACTTGCTGGGCAAGGAGATGCTTTTGAACCAGATCGACACGTTGCTCGGACCAGGCGTGAACATTCATCGCAATCCGCTGAACGGTCGTAATTTCGAATATTTCTCCGAAGATCCGCTGCTCACGGGAGCGATGGCAACGGCGCAGACAATCGGCCTGCAGAAGAATGGAACCGCTCCCACGATCAAACATTTCACGGCGAACAATCAGGAGGGGGCGCGGCATGAAGTCAATGCGCTCGTATCGGAGAGAGCGCTGCGCGAAATTTACTTAAAAGGCTATGAAATGGCGATCAAAACGGGCAAGGCGCGCGCCATTATGACTTCCTATGGTCCGGTTAACGGCACATGGGCAGCCACCAACTATGATCTGAATACGACAATTTTACGTGGCGAGTGGGGCTTTGACGGCATCGTCATGACCGACTGGTGGGCGAAGCTGAGTGAAGACCAGGGCTTCTACAACGCTGCAGGAAGCAAGTACAATGAAACGAACGGCAAGGCGATGGTTCGCGCGCAGAATGATTTGTATATGGTCATTCCGCACAACAATGCGGCGACGCACAAAAACAGGGGAAATGCGGTCTTTAATACGATCAGCGCGCTGGACAGCGGCCAATTGACATTGGGCGAATTGCAGCGCTCCGCCAAAAATATCGCGAAATTTCTCATCTTGTCCCCTGCTTTCGCCAGAACGGCCAACATTGAGTACAAGGTTAATTATGAGCCTGGAAAAGCATGGTTCAGAGTAGAAACTGTCAAGCTTGGCGATCCCAAGCTTAGCGGCATTACTGTCGGCGGCAAGCGGATCAAAACGTTCAACGCGCTGAAGCTGGATTACAAAGCGTTTGGCACAGTGGAACAGGGCGGCGCTTATCCGACGGTTCAAGGAATTGCTGGGACAAACGAGCAAGTACAGGTGGTCCAGGCAACAGCAGAACGTCCGGCAGCCGTTATTACCGTTACAGCCGGCGGCGAGAAGCGGATCTATAAAGTTATCTTCAGTTCCGAGGAGGGGCTGGAGCCGATCTTTGACAATCCGACCTATGCGTTGCTGAAAAACATTTACATTAACGGCAGCCCGATCGAAGGATTCTGGGAAACAAAATTCAACTATGAGGTGGCCCTCACCGATCTCAGCACTTTGCCGAACGTGACGTTCACAACGAACGAGGGAGTCACGGCGTCGACTGTAGTTGACCAGGCCAATCGCAAAGTAACGATCAGAGCGGTTAGCCAGGATCAAGCGAATACTTACGTCGTCCAATTCGGTAAATTGCCGCAATCCGATGAGTTTGACAGCGCGACCCTCAGCAGTTTCTGGACAATCAATACGGACACGGCAACCAATGGCGAGAACAAAGCCAACTGGTCGCTTGATCCGGCTCGCGGCTCGCTGCGGATTACTGCCGAGCGAGGCGACTTCTGGAGAGATCACGCCGATCTGAAAAACTACTTCCAGCAGGAAGCGTTCGGCAACTGGGAAGCTACAGTAAGAGTCAATATGAACAAGGCGCCGAATCAGAACTATAACGGTATCGGCATTACCGCTTCGCAGGACAATGACAATTACGTTTGGGTCAAGTATGAATTCAGTACGAACCGGATTATCGGCATGGTGAAGGAAACCGGAAGCGCCGAACCGGTCGTGATCGGGCAATTGACGGCCGACCAACGGCAATCAATATTCGGCGAAAAAACGGAAATCTACTTGCGCCTGAAGAAGGTAGGCAGTATTTATACCGGCTACGTCAGCGCAGATGGCCAAAACTTTATTTCCGTAGGCAGTACAACAGCCGATTATAGCAAACCCAAATTCGGCTTGCTGGCCTCGAACGGCAGTATCGCCAATGCGACTATGTTCTATGCTGACTTTGACTACGTCCGTTTCAATACCGATGTGAAATCCGCTGTTAAGGCAATTGGCAAGAACACAACGCTTAAGGCGGCGGAAACTGAAACTACTTTTATTACAAAAGCGATCACACCGGCAACTTGCAATGATACGGGAGGCGGCCTCTGCTACACAAACAACAACAAGGGAGAGGCAGTCGCTTACAATATCGATGTCGCGCATGCCGGCCTTTACAAACTCTCGGCTCGTCTGCGTTCCAGCCAAAGTGAAGTCGCGCAAATGTCCTTCGGCGTTTACGCTGGCGACAAGCATGTCGGTACGTTCGACATCACGACGACAAAAGGACAGTGGACCACATTCGCGCTCGATAATGTTCAGCTTGCGACAGGGCCCCAGCAATTGCGCATCGTATTTGAAAGCTCAGGCATCGACTTGAACTGGCTGAAATTCCAGTTGCATGAGCAAAATGTCGATACAAGTGCCCTTAAGGCGGCGATCAGGGAAGCGGAGCAGATTAATCTGAACCAATATAGCGCCTATAAGAAGGAGCGTTTCCGCAGCGTGTTGGCCAACATCAAGCTCGTTGAGAACGAGCCGCTCAACACGGAGGTCATCGCCGAAGCGATTGCCGAGTTGCAGGCAGCGAAAGAGGATCTTAATCGCTTCAATCTGCCGATAAATGTGCCGGCTACATCGACGCCTATCGAGAACGGCAACGGCATTCGTATCCAGACATTTGATGCGCCGTGGATCTTTGCGGCGAGCAACGACTTCAGGTTCGAATCGGGAACGGATGCCATGAGCTATGTCACGAACAATGACCTGGTTTATCTCGGCCAAATCGACTTGAACAAGCTTGTCGAAATTAAGGTGTCCTACTCAAGACAAGCGGCAGCGCAACCGTACTTCACGTTCTATACGGAGGCTGACAATACAGGCAGTCCGGTAAAACGTGCCACGACACAAGGCGGCAAAAAATATCAGAACGCGTACAGCGGTGGTTCCTTCATATATGGCGAGGAACTGGCGAGCATCAACGTTGTGCAGCGGACGGGAGCTACGTGGACCCAGTACGGGTATGCCAGCACGAAGCAAATTTTGTATACTCCGAACTTTATTCAAAGCTATTCAGGCAATGAGATGAACTTTATCAATAGCAAGCTGGCTAAAGGGACCAAAAACGTTTACTTGCGCTTTAATAACACCAACGCCAATTTGCAATATATTGACTTGATCTATGACCGGACATTGCCTGACTATGTGGATGTCACATTCGATCTGAATTATGCGGGATCGCCTGCTCCGAACGTTATCGAGCATGTGAAGGATACGGCGATTGGAAATCGACTGGAACAGCCTGTTCGCCAAGGCTACACCTTCGGCGGATGGTTTGCCAATCGTGAAGGCAGTGGCGAAGCGATTAACGCAGAAACCGTCATTGGCAGCAATCAGACGTTCTATGCGTACTGGGTTGAAGTCAAGCACAACATCACGGCGCTGGAGTCGTTCGATCCAGTATCGGTGGAATACGGCACCGTATTTGGAACGTTGCAATTGCCTTCTACCGTTACGGCAACGTTAAACAACGGGGAAACGGTCGCTCTGGCGGTTGCCTGGAGCAGTGCGGGGTATGTGGCTGATCAAGCCGGGACGTACACGATTCAAGGAACGCTAACGTTGCAAGATCGCGTGCTCAATCCGCAAGCGCTGCAGCCTGCCATCGCAGTGACGGTATTGCCGGAAGTGCTGGCAGAAATCAGAAGCGTTGAAACGCTTAGCGCCCAGAGCGTTGTGCAAGGCACAAGCTTTGCCGAGCTGGCGCTGCCTTCGCAAGTAGCGGTCACCTTGTCCGACGGCAGGACGGTACAGGCGCCTGTAACATGGAGTGAGGAAGGCTACAAGGCCAATGAAGCGGGAAGCTACACGCTGCAAGGCGATCTGGGCGAGCTTGAGAAAGTCATCAATCCGGACGGCTTGCGCGCATCGATTGTCATTCATGTACTTCCTGAAGGCGCCGAGCCGATTAACATCGTTGCGGTGTCGGAGCTTGAAGGCAAGAGCGTAGCGTTCGGCACTGCCTTTAAGCAACTGGATCTGCCTGCGAAAGTCGGGGTAACACTGGCTAATGAGCAATCGCAAGAGCTTGCGGTCAACTGGAATACAGGCAATTACAACGGCAATATTGCAGGCGAGTATACGCTCAAGGGAACGCTCCTTGTCGTTGAAGGATTGAGCAATACGAGCGACTTGTACGCTCAAATTACAATTGTTGTCCAGCCTGAGCCGAGCAGCGATAGCAACGTTAGAACAGTGCAGCAGCTAACAGGTAAAACCGTGGACTACGGCACGGCATTCGACCGCATCGGGCTGCCAGCCAAAGTCAATGTAACGCTGGATAACAATGAAACGAAGCAACTCGCAGTCAACTGGAGCAATGCGGGATACAGCAGGAATGTTGCCGGAAAGTATACGCTCTATGGCGCGCTGGTTCTGGAAGAAGGCATTGCGAATCCGCAAGGGCTGAAAGCGGAAATTGCAGTAACTGTGAGAGCGTCCAGTTCGGGCGGCTGGGTACCGCCTTCGCAACCACCAACTGCACCGGAAAAGCCAGAAAATCCGGAAAAACCAGATAAGCCTTCGACACCGAAGCTTCCGGGCGCGCCTGGACCTTCCCAATCTGGTGGCAACACTCCTGGGACGGAAGTGAAGTCGCCGGAGCAAATCAAAGAAGAACTTGCAGCCAAGTTCAAGGATGCGGTTGCTATTCCTAACTGGGCGCAGCAGGCGATTGCCAGCTTGTCGGAGCAACATATCTTTAACGGTCGCACGGATGGCAGCTTCGACCCGAAAGGACAAATTACGCGGGCGGAGTTTATCTCGATCGTAGTGAGAAGCTTCGAATTTAGCACAACGCAAGGCAGCAAGTCATTTACCGATATCGCCGACAACGCATGGTATAAAAATGCCATCGATATCGGCACGGCGAACGGGCTGATTCAAGGAATCGGCGGCGATCTGTTCGCACCGAATCATAGCATCACCCGCCAGGGATTGGCTGTCATGCTGTTCAATGCGCTCAAGAAACGCAATGTTCCGCTGCCGGAAGCAAGCGGAGACATTTTCCCTGACGATGCCGCTATCGCTGGCTATGCCAAAGATGCGATTTATGCTTTCAAGACACTTGGCATTCTGAACGGCCGTGCCGACGGAACGATCGATCCGACAGCACCGGCATCCAGGGCGGAAGCAGCGGTCATTGTCTACAAGGTGTTGCAGTATTATGAGCGTGTAACAACTCCTGCAGCAAACGCAGATGAAACGTAAAAATAACTGAATGGGAAGGGCCTCCGTAGCCGGTATTCGGCTGCGGGGGTCTTTTCCTTATAATATAAGAATTATCTACTTTTCCATCTGCAATACCAACTTATTTTATTGGAATTATTGCATTATTTTTATTTCTAAGGATAAGGGTGATTAATGTGAAAAAATTCAACTTACATAGCAACTGTGTGTATGATTGCTCTTGCTGTCATATTGGCCGGGTGCTCTGCTAATAATCAGGCGAACAATAATGCGGGCAGTGCGGAAACGGCTGGCAATTCGGGCAAGGCAGAAGGTTCGACCAATGATGCGAAGCCATCGAACGATGCGGCGGACAGCGGGCTTGACGGCCCAGTGACGGCAGCTGACCTGTCCAAGCTGCCGGAACAACGCTTTCATATTCCCGGAGGGAAATATCAGGTTTTCTGGCATAAGGGAGAGGTGGAAAAATTGCCTCTTACATATCGATACATATACGGAACGTGGTTTACGAGAAATCCGATTCCATTGGTCGGCGGTTTTGATTTCGAATACTATGACGGGTCTTTCCAGGCTTCAAATGATGCGGAGGCGATGGTGAAAATTTATGTGCCAATTGCGTGATTGGGTATTTGAAGTGCTATGCAAGCTTTTGATTAGAACTTTTGAGCTCTGCCTGATAACAGTTTGTTATCACTATATTTACCTCCTTTCAAATCACATTTAACTATCATATAATAGAAGATAGTTTTTTATTTTCAAAAATCATAATGATATATACAAAGATCAGGTTTCAATGGGTTCAGAAAAGGTGTTTGACCAGGTTGCAGCCTGACTTGCTATGGAGATGAAGCAGGAGCGCCTGGGTTTTCTTCAAGTAATATCATGGTAAGGACGGTAAACATGAGTAACAGACAAACCACAGCAGATGTTATCTTGATTGGTGCCGGAATCATGAGTGCGACCTTGGGGTCGCTACTGAAAGAATTAGTGCCGGACTGGGAAATTACAGTGTATGAGAAGCTTGCCAAAGCAGGCGAAGAAAGCTCGAACGAATGGAATAATGCTGGAACGGGTCACGCTTCATTGTGTGAACTGAATTACACCGTTCAAAAACCGGACGGATCGGTAGATATCAGCAAAGCGGTCAAGGTAAATGAAGAGTTCCAGGTATCAAGGCAGTTCTGGTCTTATCTGGTTAACAGCAAGCTGATTCGCAACCCGCGGGATTTCATCGCATCCGTACCTCATATGAGCTTCGTTCATGGGGAGAAGGATGTAGCCTTTTTGAAGAAACGCTTTGAAGCGATGTCCGGCAATCCGTTGTTCCAAGGTATGGAGTTTTCCGATGATCCGGCCAAACTTGCGGAATGGATCCCACTGATGCTGAAGGACCGGGCCGCGAATGAGCCGATTGCCGCCACAAGAATTGAATCCGGGACGGATGTCAATTTTGGCGCTTTAACGCGCATTCTGTTTGACCAATTGAAGAGCCAAAATGTTGGTATTAAATTCAAGCATAGTGTGGAAGATATCAAACGGACCAGCGAAGGTTTATGGGAATTAAAAATACGAAATATGGATCAAGGTACCGTAGAACGTCAACGGGCCAAATTTGTCTTTATCGGGGGCGGAGGAGGAAGTCTGCATCTGCTGCAAAAATCCGGTATCCCGGAAGGGAAAGGCATCGGAGGATTTCCGGTCAGCGGACTATTCATGGTGTGCCAGAATCCGGATATTGTTGCGAAGCATCATGCCAAAGTGTACGGCAAAGCTCCAGTTGGCGCGCCCCCAATGTCGGTTCCGCATCTGGACACCAGGGTCATCGACAACAAGGAATCTCTGCTCTTCGGACCATTCGCCGGCTTTACCCCGAAGTTCCTGAAGACCGGCTCGATGTTCGATTTGATCACCTCGGTCAAACCGCATAATCTCGTAACGATGATGGCGGCGGGTGTTAAGAACATGTCTCTTACCACCTACCTGATCAAGCAGGTTATGTTGTCGAAGGAACAGCGTATGGAAGCTTTGCGGGAATTTATCCCGAATGCCAAAAGCGAGGATTGGGATCTCCTGGTGGCTGGTCAGCGTGTGCAAATTATTAAGGACACAGCTGCAGGAAAAGGAACACTGCAGTTCGGTACGGAAGTTATCAGTGCCGCAGATGGCTCGATCGCTGCATTGCTTGGCGCTTCGCCAGGAGCATCAACGGCTGTTTCCGTTATGCTTGAAGTTATTCAAAAATGCTTCCCGCAGCATGTGAAGGCATGGGAGCCAAAATTAAAAGAAATGATTCCTTCCTATGGTGTGCAGTTGTTGAAAAAGCCGGAGCTTATTCGCGAAATTCATGCTTCCACGGCAAAGGCGCTTGGTTTGGACGACAAACCGCCTTTTATAGAGCATACAGCGGATGAAATTAAATTGGGCTAAGATAAATGGCAAGACTTCGTTTTGCAGGTCGTAGATGTGTTGTAAACGGTGCGTGAGGCAAACCCCATAAACCTCCAATGATTGGAGATTTATGGGGTTTGCTGTTTCTAAAAAGCGAAGGATTGCCTTTTTTGAGTAGAGGAAGCGTCGTTTGCTGGGAAAAACCAACGATGTAACAATTAGAAAAATAGAGAAAAAATAACAAAATCAAAAAAACGAAAACTAACGATTCCTCAACTTTCAGTTTGCTATACTTCATTTACAGGTTGCGGGCCTATTACAATACATAGTTGCTGCCCGAGTTTACTCGAACACGCGCTGGATAATATTAACGGCGCCTCAAGAACGACTGTGCAGGAGTTGCAGGCAACCTTGTTCTCTAACAGGCCGTCTATTAAGCAAAGAGTAAAAGAGTAATTATGATGGAGGATTTGGCTATGGGAACTTTGGCTATCCGCAAATGGTATCGGGTTGCAGCCGGAGTGGCGATCGCAATCTTGTGCGCGATGATTTATTATACAACCGTCTATAGTGCCGTGAATGAGAAAGTGATTGTAGCCCCTGCGCTATACCTTTCGTACCATTCCGCAGAGGAGCTGTTCCAGGAAGCTGATCTGATTGTGATCGGTTCAACGGAACAGGCCTTTCGTGACAGGGAGCATATGAACAGTCCACTGGCTTCCAAAGGGCCGTTGCAGGATTTTTATACGGTGACGACAGTTAATGTAGATAGAGTTATTAAAGGACAGATCAGTGAAAACACGGAGATTCGCGTTGGGGAACCGGTCAGCTATTCTCAAGGACTCGATGGGATATCTAAAATTACACGACCTAATTACAAGGAGCTGCAAAAAGGCAGCAAATACTTGTTGTTTCTCAAGAAAAACGATAAAGGCTGCTATTTCGTCATGAGCGGCAATCTCGGCAAATATAATATTGACAGAACAGACCCGGACAAAGAAATGAATGAAACCAAGCAGCGCATACTTGGAGAAATCCTCAAGGATAGCCGGTTTGCCATCATTCACTTGTAATTGATCTGATAACATAGAGATTTCAACTCCAAAAGCACGGCTTCAGGCACACGCCAGTTGCGGTGTTTTTTGCGTTAAAAACGAAGCTTTTGCTCGTCACAGGGCGGAAAAGGCATTTACGTTGGTACGGGCATAAAGGCTGCTTTTTTGTCGAATAAATAAGGTTGTCACTTTTTGACGGATCAACTAGAATGGAATTGCTTGTTTTTATTGCAACTGGAGGTTTGATTTTAGTATAAAAAGGCGAGGCGGAAAAATGAAAGGTTTATCCATTCTGCTGGGCTTTTCATTGCTCGGCTATTTGATTCGTGCGGTATTCGATCTTCCGGTTGCCGGAAATGTGATCGGCCTGATATTGCTGGTCATCAGCTTGTTTGCAGGCTGGGTGAAGCTGGAGTGGGTGGAGGATACGGCGCAATTTTTGCTGCGTCATATGATGATCTTTTTTGCCCCCATAATTGTAGGTACAATGTTGTTCTTCGGAAGGATCGGCTCGGAATGGTTGCCAATTGCGGCAAGCCTGATCGGGGCAACTGTAATTGTGCTGCTTGTATCCGGCTATGTGACAACATGGCTTGGCGGGAAACAGGAGGAAAAGGCTCATGAATAGTGATGTATTCAATAACATGCCGCTATTCGGCATGACGGTCACGGTGTTGTTCTACACTTTGGCTCAACTGATCAATCACAGACTCCGCTGGTTGAATCCGTTATTCCTGACGGCTGGCTCCCTCATGCTGCTGCTCCTGGTCTTCAAAATTCCCTATACTTCTTACCGCGCAGGCGGGGATATTATCACGTTTTTCCTGGGGCCGGCTACTGTTGCACTGGCGGTCCCCTTCTATAAAAATGCGACCAAACTGAAGGGGCAGATCATCCCGATTGCCGCTGGGGTTGCAGCAGGGGCAGTAAGCGGTCTTCTCTCCGTATGGGTACTGTCCAGTCTGTTCTCCGCATCCAGAGATACCTTGTCGTCTATGCTTCCCAAATCGGTGACAACGCCGGTTGCGATTGAAATTGCCCGCACGCTTGGCGGCACACCGGAACTGGCTGGTGTTTTCACTGTACTGACGGGGCTGCTGGGAAGCATGATTGGTCCCCAGCTATTGAAGCTGTGTCGTATACGCAGTGATACAGCAGTTGGAACAGCGATGGGGACTGCCGCCCACGGGATCGGTACGGCGCGTATTTTGCGGGATTCCGAACTGCAGGGAGGAATCAGCGGTTTTGCAATGGGACTTTCAAGCATGTTGACACCGCTGCTGTGCATACCTCTTGCATGGTGGTAATTTTAAGACAAAGAATGGGCAGTCCTATGAACTCATCCATTTTAGCGTACCTGTGATGCTCCGTTTCCTGCTTTTTTTTAACGTCCCGCGACTACGGAGCGTTTTGTTAAAATAGGGATAATCTTTCCTTGATATACTAGCTCCAACATCGTATAAGGGGGCTTGAAGAATGGAGGCTGCGACTCGAAAGAAGAGAACGGAGCGATTGCGTGCTGTAATGGAGATATTGGCAGTTTCAACAAAGCTTGGCTTAACCTCATTTGGGGGGCCAGCAGCGCATTTGGGGTATTTTTATAATGAATATATAAAGAGAAGGCAGTGGATAGATGACCGCAACTATGCGGATTTAGTGGCGTTATGCCAATTCCTCCCTGGTCCTGCGAGCAGTCAGGTTGGCATAGTCATTGGTGTGATGAGAGCTGGATTATTAGGCGGAATTGCGGCCTGGATCGGTTTTACGCTGCCATCGGTTATCGCCCTGGTGTTATTCGCTCATCTTATTCAAGGGTTTGATGTTGCCCAAGCCGGTTGGGTTCACGGACTCAAGCTGGTGGCTGTTGCCATTGTAGCCCAAGCTGTCCTAAGTATGGGGCAAAAGCTTGCCCCTGATCGCAATCGGGCGACTATCGCAATCTTGGCTATGGCGTTTGTTTTACTGTGGCCGACAGCATGGAGCCAGATCGTTGCCATGTTCTTGGCGGCAATCTCGGGGATGATACTGTACAAGGGCAACGGCGATGCTGGTCTTCCGGCAATCCGGGTGCCGGTCCGGCGTTCAATAGCAGCAGGAAGTCTGATTTTGTTTGTTGTCTTGCTGATTTTTCTGCCGTTGCTGGCTAATAGCGGCTCTTCACACTGGCTGTCGGTGTTTGACAGCTTCTATCGTTCCGGTTCGCTGGTCTTTGGCGGCGGCCATGTAGTGCTTCCGCTCCTGGAGCGGGAGGCTGTCCCTGCAGGCTGGTTGTCCAAAGAGGAATTTCTGGCCGGATATGGCGCAGCCCAGGCGGTTCCCGGGCCACTGTTTACGTTCGCGGCATATTTAGGGGCATTAATGGGAGGCTGGTTCGGCGCTCTTGTCGCCACACTCGGGATATTCCTTCCTGCATTTCTGCTTGTAGTCGGCGCTTTGCCGTTTTGGGATATGTTGCGGAAAAAGCCGAGCATTCAAGGCGCGCTTGCCGGGGTGAATGCGGCCGTTGTAGGCATTTTGATTGCAGCGTTGTATAACCCGATCTGGACCAGTACGATTGCGGATGGGATCGATTTTGCCATGGCGGCGATTTTGTTTGCAGGTCTTACTTTTTGGAAAGCCCCGCCGTGGCTGGTCGTCATTATCGGAGCATTGGGCGGATGGCTGGCTTCAGTGCTTTAATCAAATGAAATTGAATTCCTTACAAAGCGATCGTTTCGCCGTCCTCGGGAACACGCACTTTGGATGCAAGGCCCTGATCGGATACGTAGCTGCGCAATTCTTCACGGGTCAGCAGGCAATGGTTAACAGCTTCCATATGGCATACAATGATGGTCGAGTCCCTGGCTGCCATATGAACCTGGTGTATATCTTCCTTCGTCATCGTAATCGGGTCAGCGCCCAGAGGCTGGGCTGCGCCACCGTTCACGACAATTACTTGCGGCTGATACTTGCCGATTGTCTCTTCAACTTCATTGCACCAAATGGTATCCCCTGCAATATACAAAGTTTGTTCATCGCTATGCTGCATCACAATACCGGACACAGGGCCCATGAGCTTGCCGATCTCCCCGGTACCGTGCTGGCCGCCTGTTTTAAAGAACGAAATATCTCCCAGCTTTGCCGGGGCTTCAAAGGTTTGTACGTTCAGGAAGCCGGATTTGCGTATGGCTTTGGCATCATCAGGGGATTGGGCGAAAATCGGCATGTCTTTGGGCAGCAGGTCAACTGCAGCATGATCGAAATGATCTGAATGCAGGTGCGTCACTATGACCGCATCCACTTTTATTATGTTCGCATTAGGTATCGGCAGACCGACCAGCGGGTTCCTTTTTTCATAATTGGCTGTATTGGGTATCCCAGGATATGCGCCTTGCTCTGCGAGGAAAGGATCGACCAGAATGCTTTTGCCTCCGTACCGAATGACGAGTGTTGCGTTGCGAATAAGTTGAATCTTCATGTTGCAGAGCCTCCTTTCATATTTCACAGGAATAGCATAATATAAGGACAAGAAGCGGTACACGGATGAAATCAAGTCTTTTGAGACAAAAACTTGAATGATGAAAGAGGTCTGAACATGCTGGACGATACAGATAAAAAAATCATCAAAGAACTTAAACAGGATGGCCGGATAACGATGAAGGAACTGGGAGAGCGGGTACACCTTACCGGACAAGCCACGGCCAACCGCGTTCTCAAGCTGGAGGAAGAGGGCATCATTGAGGGCTATACGATTCGCATGAACAGACAAAAAGCAGGGGATACTGTGCAAGCTTTTATTCATATTTTCACCAAAACGAAGGATCATGACCCGTTGATGCAGTTCATGGATGGGCATCGCAATGTAATCCTGAACAGTTATCGAATCAGCGGCGAGGGGTGCTATCTGATAGAGGTTGCATTTCCGTCGAATACTGAACTGGATCAGTTCCTTCAGGAACTGATCCGCCATGCCAATTACAGAGTGTCCATCGTAATCAGCAAGCAGATTTAGCAGCCTTAAGGGGGATTTCAAAATGAGTCAACAGGTCACACCGATATTCCGAATGTTCGATGAGCAGAAAGCGAAGGAGTATTATCTGGATTTTCTCGGATTTCAGCTGGACTGGGAGCATCGATTTGAAGAAAATTTCCCGCTGTACATGCAAATTTCCAGGGATCAGCTGATATTGCACCTGTCTGAGCATTATGGGGATTGTTCGCCCGGGTCTGCTATCCGGATTTCAATCCCTGACCTTGATGTCTTTCATGAAGCACTGCTGGCCAAGCAGTACAAGTACTCCCGTCCGGGGATAGAGAATACGCCTTGGGAAATCCGGGAGATGAATCTGACAGACCCGTTTGGCAACCGGTTGGTTTTTTATGAAGAGCGGATGTCAGAGTCATAGACGCTGTAATTACATTTAAGAAGATAACGCCATTAACGCTTGCGCAGAGCGAAAAATTCACAATCTCCGCGATGATGATAGGTAACCTCGCTCACGCCGGATTGGGTAACAACAAGCTGTTCATCAAAACGGATAATGACGGCGCTCGATTCGATCAGCAGATCGCTCTTGAATACACGGACACGAATCTGCTGATCGACAGCTTCCTGAAAATCCGGGTCGGTCATAAGCCGATAGTTGATTGCCATCTGGAATTCTCCTCTCATCAAGTCTCTGAAGTGACTGGTTGTCGATCTCTCCATTTTAACAAAACAGAACGGAAAGCGCATCCCAAAGGTTGGCATGGATTTAACCTTTCCGGGGTTACTTAATGCTATAATCGGTTAAGGATATAAATTATGGCTCAACCTAAAAAAAACAGTGCTCAGCAGAGATGAGAGAGCAGTGAAATGGCAAAGGAATGCTGGAGAAACGAAAATCCTAATGATACGCGCCTGTCCTTTTTAGAAAAAGATATCTTGCTTGGCAAGGATATAAGGAGGGGATACATATGTCTACGATCAAAAATGTGTATGCTGTCGGGAGAAATTATGCGCTTCATGCTGCTGAACTGGGCAATGCGACCCCGGAGACCCCGATGATTTTCATGAAGCCGTCCCATGCAGCCGTTCTGCTGGATGGCCGCGAGATCAGGCTGCCGGATCAATTCGGGGCCGTCCATTATGAGACGGAATTGGTCATTCGCATGGCCCGAGAGTATGAACCGGGGGCAAAGGCGGAGGAGCTGATCGGCGATTTTGCACTCGGGCTTGATCTGACGCTTCGTGACGTGCAGACGGAGTTAAAGGCCAAGCAGCTTCCGTGGCTCAAGGCCAAGGGCTTTAAGAGCTCGGCTCCGATTACGGCCTTTCGCCGCTTCGAGGGCCTGTCCCAGCTTGCAGCAGCGTCCTTTTCTTTGAACATTAACGGAGAGGAGCGTCAGCGCGGCCACATTCAGGATATGATTTTTGACCTGCAAACACTGATCGATCATATTGGCGGTCATTATGGTCTTGGAGAAGGCGATGTTATTTTTACAGGGACCCCTGCGGGAGTCGGCGAGATTAAGAAATATGATGAGATGGAATTGTTCTGGGGAGACGAACTGCTCGGGTCCTGCCGTTTTATTTTTTAGCGATGAGGCAAATTTCAGCATGATGCTCCAGAATGTGCAAAAAAACGGGACTAAACCGTTGCAGTTTGGGTAAAAAAAGTTATAATGAAACTTTGATAAAATGGATTTATTTCATCATTCTGCCCTGTTGAAAGGAGGAGAGCTGCGAATGTCTGATGAGACTATCATTCGTTTTGAACAGGTGACGAAGCGTTATGATCATGATCCTCCGGTTCTCAAGGCGGTCAGCTTTGAAATCAAGAGAGGCCGCTTCTATACGCTGCTTGGGCCGTCGGGCTGCGGCAAAACGACGATTTTGCGCCTGATTGCAGGCTTCATGGAGCCGTCGGAAGGAAACATTTATTTTAACGGGCAGGTTATCAACCGGGTTCCTGCGGAGAAACGCCAGGTAAATACTGTGTTTCAGGACTATGCGCTGTTTCCTCATCTGAATGTGTTTGAGAACGTGGCGTTCGGGCTTCGGATCAAGAGGCTGAAGAAGGCTGCAATTGTAGAGAAGGTGAAGGAAGCGCTGCGCTTCGTCAACCTTGCCGGTTACGAAAATCGGGAAATTACCGAAATGTCCGGAGGCCAGCGGCAGCGGGTCGCCATCGCGCGCGCGATTGTGAATGAGCCGGAAATTATTTTGCTGGACGAGCCATTGTCCGCACTTGACCTGAAGCTGCGTACAGAGATGCAGTATGAGCTGCGCGAGCTGCAGCGCCGTCTTGGCATTACTTTTATTTTTGTCACGCATGATCAAGAGGAAGCGCTGGCGATGTCCGATGAGATTTTCGTACTTGATCAGGGAATTATTCAGCAGAGCGGGACGCCGACAGACATCTATGACGAGCCGATCAACCGTTTTGTGGCTGACTTTATTGGCGAATCGAATATTGTTCCTGGACGGATGCTGCGCGACTTTCTGGTTGAGTTTGCCGGCAAACCGTTCGAATGTGTGGACAAGGGGCTGCGCCCGGATGAGGCGGTAGAGATTGTAATCCGTCCGGAGGATCTGGAGATGGTAGCTCCTGATCAGGGCAAGCTGCAAATTACTGTCGATTCGCAGCTGTTCCGCGGCGTGCATTATGAGATCATTGGTTTTGATGACGCAGGCAACAGATGGCTTGTCCATTCCACGAAAAAGGCGGCTGTAGGCTCGAAGACCGGCCTTGATTTTGATCCAGAGGCGATCCATGTTATGCGGTTTGGCGAATCCGAGGAGGAGTTCGACAGACGGCTGGAGGGCTATAGTGAAGCGGGAGCGGCACAGGCATGACTAGCAGAGCGCGTAATTTGTATCTGGTCCCTTATCTGCTCTGGATTGTGCTGTTCGTCATTGCGCCGATTGTGCTCATCGTGTACTATTCCCTGTTTGATGTGGAAGGGCAATTCACGTTTTCCAATTACGTGAAATTTTTTACGCCTGTTTATATGAAAATGACGCTCAATTCGTTCTGGTATGCATTTCTGATTACGCTCTGGTCGCTGTTGATTGCCTATCCGACGGCATATCTGATTACGAAGACGAAGCATAAGCAGCTTTGGCTGCTGCTGGTCATTTTGCCGAGCTGGATTAATTTGCTGCTCAAAGCGTATGCGTTTATCGGGTTGTTCGGAACTTATGGATTCGCTAACGGGTTTCTGGAGCTGATTGGAATCGGGACGCAGCAAATCCTGTTTACGGATTTCAGCTTTATCTTCGTATCCGTATATATCTTTATCCCGTTCATGGTGCTGCCGATTTTTAATGCGCTGGAGGAACTGCCGCCCTCGCTTATTTATGCATCCCGCGATTTGGGGGCATCGGCGTGGACAACCTTCCGCCGCGTTGTTTTCCCGCTTACATTAAACGGCGTGAAGGCCGGCTGTCAGGCTGTATTCATCCCGGCGCTTTCGCTGTTTATGATTACGCGCCTGATTGCAGGGAATCGGGTCATTACACTGGGGACTGCCATTGAGCAGCATTTCCTTGTGACACAGGACTGGGGTATGGGGGCAACGATTGCCGTATTCCTCGTGCTGGTGATGGCACTAATTATGATTGTGACCGGCGGGCGCAAGGCAAGGGGGGCAAAATGAGACGCGGCATCAAATGGTCTAAGCTGTATCTGGCGGCTGTGTTTATTATTTTGTATGCCCCTATCTTCTATCTGATGTTCTATTCCTTTAACAGCGGCGGCTCGATGAGGGAATTCGAGAGCTTCACATTGGAATGGTACGGCGAAGTGTTCTCTGACACCCGGTTGCTCATTATTGTACTGAATACGCTTGTGATTGCACTGCTATCGTCACTGATTTCGACCATCCTGGGCATAATTGGCGCACTGGCGATCCGGCAAGTCAGACGGCTGCAGTCCAAGCAAACGCTGCTGTCGCTGAACAATGTGCTTATCGTCAGCCCGGACGTCATTATCGGGGCCTCCTTTCTGATTTTGTTCACGATGATCGGATTGCAGCTCGGATTCAGCTCCGTGCTCATATCGCATATTGCATTTAGCGTGCCGATTGTCGTGCTGATGGTGCTGCCCAAGCTGGAAGAAATGAGCCCGACGCTCATCGACGCGGCCCGTGACTTGGGCGCAAGCCGCTGGGAAGTGTTGACGAAGGTGACGCTGCCCTTTATCAAGCCGGGCATTTTCGCCGGTTTCTTCATGGCGTTAACGTATTCGCTTGATGATTTCGCAGTTACCTTCTTTGTTACAGGCAATGGGTTCTCCACCTTGTCAGTTGAGATTTACTCCAGGGCCCGCCATGGAGTTTCCCTATCTATTAATGCGCTGTCTACACTGCTCTTTCTGTTCACTGCACTGCTTGTCGTGGGCTACTATTTCATTAACAGGAGAACGAATAACAAGCCTTCGAATGCGGAGGTGGGACCATGAAGCAACTCGTTCGCATGGCGGCAGCCGTTATCATTATTACCGGGGCTCTGCTGTATTTGACCAACTGGCTCAATACATCGCAGGGCTTTCGGGGAAAAGATACGCTAACCATTTATAATTGGGGAGACTATATTGATCCCGAACTGCTCGCACGCTTTGAGCAGGAGACAGGCATCAAGGTCATCTATCAGACCTTTGACTCCAATGAAGCAATGATGACGAAGATCGCCCAGGGCGGTACTTCCTTTGATGTCAGTATCCCTTCCGAGTATGCGATCAGCAAAATGAAGCAGGAAGGACTGCTTTTGCCGATTGACCATTCCAAGATTCCAAATCTGAAGTACGTGGACAAACGATTTATGGATCTCTCATTTGACCATGGCAATCAATACTCCATCCCGTATTTCTGGGGCACGGTCGGGATTGTCTACAATACAGAGATGCTCGGCGGCCGCGAGATTCACAAATGGTCGGATCTGTGGGACGATAGCCTGCGCAACCAGATTCTGCTCGTGGACGGGGCGCGCGAGGTCATCGGCATGAGTCTGAACGCTTTGGGCTACTCCCTGAATGATACGGATGAGGGGCATTTGCAGGAGGCGCTACGCAGACTGAATCTGCTTACGCCGAATGTTAAAGCGATCGTCGGAGATGAGATCAAGATGCTGCTGGCCGGAGAAGAAGCGGCAATCGGTGTTGTCTGGTCCGGCGATGCCTCGGAAATTATGAAGGAGAATGATAAGCTGGATTATGTGGTGCCGGAGGAAGGGACAAATCTGTGGTTCGACAACATGGTCATTCCGAAAACAGCAACCAATATCGAGGGCGCCTATCAGTTTATCAATTTCATGCTGGACCCGGAGGTCAACGCGCAGAATACCGAATATGTCGGCTATTCTACTCCGAATGCGAAGGCGCTGGACTTGCTGCCGGAGGAGATTGCAGGCGATGAGCGGTTCTACCCGGACCCGGAGATGACGTCCAAGCTTGAAGTCTATAAAAACCTTGGGCCAAGGATGCTGTCTCATTATAATGAGCTGTTCCTGGAGTTCAAGATGCACCGGAAATAGGGGATCCATAAAAAGCGGCTCCATCCGTTTATCCGTTCCAAGGGATAGGGGTGGAGCCGCTTTTGGTATCGTTAGAGCCAGTGGCTGACGGCAAATTGCATCGCTTTATGCCGCTGGGCATCCTCTACATGATGGCCAGTGAACGGGTAAATTTCCAACTGCTTTTCCAACTCATTCTAAGAATTACCCCCTCATGGCGGAGAAAGCTTTGGCAGCAGCGGTAACGGTATTGTCAATATCTTCATCCGTATGGGCTGTTGTCAGAAACCAGGCTTCATATTTGGAAGGCGCCAGACATACGCCCTGATCCAGCATCAGCCGGAAAAATTCGGCGAACTGCTCGCTGTCTGTGTCTTGTGCTTCCTCGTAATTGGTGACCGGGTGGTCGCAGAAGTGGGTCGAGAATGCGCCGCGAATGCGGTTGATGGTCAGTGCAACGCCATGTTCATCCGCCGCTGCCTGAATGCCTTGCGTCAGGCGCACAGCCAGTCTTTCCATCTGCTCATATGCACCGGGAGTCTTCAGTACCTCAAGGCACGCAATGCCCGCGGAAATGGAAGCCGGATTGCCAGCCATCGTTCCGGCCTGATAGGCGGGACCAAGCGGGGCAACTTGCTCCATAATATTTTTGCGCCCGCCGTAAGCGCCGATCGGCAGTCCGCCGCCGATAATTTTGCCAAGTGCCGTCAAGTCAGGCCCGATTGCCGCATGATCAGGGAAGGCTGCATAGGTCTGAGAGCTGCCGTAATGGAAACGGAAAGCGCTGATGACTTCATCATAGATGACGAGCGCTCCGGCAGCCCGTGTCAGTCTGCAAAGCTCCTCGAGAAATCCGGGCTTCGGCATGACCATGCCAAAATTGCCGACAATCGGCTCGACCATTACTGCAGCAACTTCATCCCCCCAACGCTCCAGGGCGGTCCGCAGACTATCCAGATCGTTATAGGGAACCGTAATTACCTCGCTGGCAATACTGACGGGAACGCCGGCGCTGTCCGGAATGCCAAGTGTGGACGGGCCGGAGCCTGCGGCCACCAGCACAAGGTCGGAATGCCCATGGTAGCAGCCGGCGAACTTGATGATCTTGCTGCGTCCGGTATAGGCCCGAGCGACACGGATGGTGGTCATGACGGCTTCCGTACCGGAATTGACGAAGCGCACTTTATCCATAGAGGGAATGGCTTCTTTCAGCATAAGGGCCAGCTTGATCTCCAGCTCTGTCGGCGTACCGTACAAGGTGCCGTTCTGTGCTGCGCGAATAATGGCTTCCGTAATATGGGGATGAGCATGTCCGGTAATGACGGGGCCGTAGGCAGCCAGATAATCAATGTACCGGTTATTATCGACATCCCAGAAATGGGCGCCGCTGGCGCGCTGCATAAAAACAGGTGCGCCGCCCCCGACTGCCTTGAAGGAGCGGGACGGACTGTTCACTCCGCCGACAATATGCTTGAGCGCCTCTTCATACAGGCGCGCGGAATGTGGACGTTGCTGGGTTGACATGTAATATGGCCTCCTTGCGTGAGCAGATGCTCATGCATCCAAATAAATTGAAAAGGCAGGCTGACGTCACATCAGACGGCATGCCTGCCTTAATTCAAGAGCGATTTTTCCGGTCCTCAGGCTTGCTGCCAGGAGTTGAACCTGTGGAATCCTTGCTTCCAGCCGAAGCGCCTTCCTGACCTGCCTTATCCTCGTTATTCAACGAGTCATCTTGCTGCAACAGTTCCTGGACATATTCGTGAACCTTGGCTTCATCCTGGACGCCAAGCACGGACGCTCCTCCGACCTTCAAGTCGTAAAGTTGATCCATGGCGGGCACTTGTGCCGAGCCCGCCATATGAATGCCAAGTCCGAGCTGTCCGAGCTTGAGCATATCCTGCACATGCAGATTTGTTTCAATGTAATCCTGAACGCTTTCCAGAATTTCTTTCATCCGCAGCAAATTCCAGGTTGATTGCAGCTCGGTGGCTACAGCTTGCATAAAATTGCGCTGACGCTCGGTACGTGTGAAATCCGACATTGCGTCATGGCGGAAACGCACATATTGCAGTGCCTTGTCGCCATCGAGATGCTGCATCCCTTTTTTCAAGTGAATATCATACCTGTGTCCGTCTGCTTTATCGACATAGTTCATGTCCTTCTCAACTTCAAAATCAATACCGCCCATCGCATCAATCAAGGATTTGAAGCCTTCGAATTCGGCATAGACGTAATATTGAATTTTCAAACCGAGAAGATTGCCGATCGTTTCCATGGCCAGATTGGGACCACCGAGTGTAATGGCGGTATTAATCCGCTGTTTGCCATAGTCCGGAATATCAACGTAGGTATCCCGCAACACGGAGAAGAGATGCGCCTTTTTGGTGACCGGATCGATGGATGCGACCAGAATGGAGTCTGAACGGGCTATCCCGTTGCTGTTCTCCTCGCGGCCGTCGCCGCCAAGAAACGCAATGCTCACGCGCTCGGTGCCTTCCCATTTGGGAGGCTCTGTATAGCTGGTTTGAGTAAACTGCTCAAATCTTGATTCGCCGGGAGACTTCTGTAAGTTATCAAGTACGTTATAAATGCCAATTCCCTGATAAGCTGTAAACCCTGCAGCAAGCACAATTATAATAAGTACACTATAAAAAGTCATTTTCCATGATTTCTTCCACGGTTTTCTCGTCTTCTTGCCGTCTTTAGCAGACATTTGGTTTCATCACCCATTCGTATATTCTTTTATAAACAAAGATGACACATGTTGACACTTGAATTTCAATCCATCCGAAATTAAGCTTATACATGTCGCTTAAGCGCCTTGGTAGAGAAAATATGAAGTGAAGGATTGCCGAGTATGGCGGTTGTGATAGTTAGCACATTATCATAAAATTATAAATTGCGGAGGTTGTCTAAGCAAGTCATTTTCTTTTATTCAAAACTATAACACAATTTCCCGGGAAATGTCGAAGGGAAGGGAGCAGGAGACTTTCATGTTAGCGATCGATGTAGAGAGGCTGCAAAAAAGCTTCAGAGTGCAGAAAAACCGCGAAGGCCTTGGCGGAGCGCTAAAGGACCTTTTGAGAAGAGAATATACGGAAGTGGAGGCTGTGAAGAGAATCAGCTTTCAAATCCCGCAAGGCGAAATTTGCGGTTATATTGGCGAGAATGGAGCAGGAAAGTCGACCACCATCAAGATGCTTACCGGTATTCTGGTGCCGACATCCGGCAAGGTAGTGGTAGGCGGCTACGTTCCTTTTAAAGAAAGAGAGAAGTTTGTCAAAAATATCGGGGTCGTATTCGGCCAGCGGAGCCAGCTCTGGTGGGATATAGGTGTGATTGAGTCCTTTCATCTGCTGCGCAAGGTATACCGGGTACCGGAAAATGACTTCCGCAAGCGGCTGGATGAGCTGGTAGAGCGACTGCAGTTAGGTGAGCTGCTGAACCGTCCGGTTCGCAAACTTAGCCTTGGGCAGCGTATGAGATGTGAACTGGTTGCCTCACTGCTGCATAATCCTTCTATTCTCTTCCTGGACGAACCGACAATCGGCCTGGATATTCTGGTGAAGACGGAGATTCGGGATTTCCTCATGGGCCTGAACAAGGAACATGGCACAACGATTCTGCTGACAACGCATGACCTTCAGGATATTGAAGCGCTATGCTCACGGGTCATTATGCTCGATGACGGTTCTATTATCTATGATGGCAGTCTGGAGACGCTGAAATCCAATTGGAGTAAAGGACGGGAAATCCAGTTTCAATTCGCCCATCCGGTGAAGAAGGCACAGATGGAGAGCTGGACTGAAGGGCTGGATATACAGTGGCGGCCCGAGAATGATCTGACAGCCAAGCTATGGCTGCCTCATTCCGTTAACGTGTCAGAGGCATTGTCGCGTATCGTAGGCGCGACGGAAATTCGCGACATCAAAATCCTTGAGACCAATACGGACGAGATCGTCAGAGAGATTTACCAATCGGAGAAGGTGTCTTCATGAATAATGCGTACTTGGATATCATCCGGATCCGGTTTTTGACGATGCTTGCTTACCGTGTTAATTATTATAGCGGCATTGTCATTTATGCCATTAATATTGGCGCTTATTATTTCTTGTGGCAGGCGATCTACGGAGATCAGCCGACGCTTGGCGGCTTTACGGTTGCACAGATGACTACTTATGTGGCGGTATCCTGGATGTCACGGGCATTTTACTTTAATAACCTGGACCGGGAGATTGCCAATGAGATTCGGGATGGCAGTGTTGCGATCCAATTTATCAGACCGTATTCCTATTTGCTAGTCAAAATGATGCAGGGGCTTGGTGAGGGCTTGTTCCGCCTGCTGCTCTTCATGGTGCCCGGAATGGTGTTCGTCTGTCTTATATTCCCGGTAACACTGCCAACAAGCCTTGAGACATGGATGATTTATCTGATCATGCTCGTCTTCAGCTTCCTGATTAACACCCAGATCAACATGCTGGCGGGGTTGTTCGCTTTTTATGTGGAAAATAATGAGGGCATGATGCGCATGAAGCGGGTCATGGTTGACCTGTTCTCGGGAGTAATCATTCCTGTCAGCTTCTTTCCCGGATGGCTGGAGGGGATCATGAAGTGGCTGCCGTTCCAGGCGATAACGTATTTGCCAAGCTCGGTCTTCACAGGGCGGACGGAGGGCGGCATGGCCTTGCAGGTATTGGGATTGCAGGCACTTTGGTTTGCTGTACTGCTGCTGCCGATTTTATGGATATGGAGAAAGGCGCGGCACCGGCTGTTCGTGCAGGGAGGTTAAGAACATGATTTATTTGCAGTTATTTTGGGAATATTTTAAAAATTATGCCAAGACTCGTCTGACCTACCGTGCCGACTTCTGGATTGAAGTGCTGTCAGACTTGCTGTTCCAGGGGATGAATCTGATCTTTATTCTGGTTGTCTTCCAGCACACCGAATCGCTGGGGGGCTGGTCGCAGGCCGAGGTCGTCTTCGTGTATGGTTATTTCATGATCCCGTACGGCCTTTTCTCCACCTTCTTCAGTTTGTGGAACTTCAGTGAGCGGTATATTGTCAAAGGGGAAATGGACCGTGTGCTTACCCGTCCGGCCCATAATCTGGCCCAGATCGTGCTGGAAAATATGGACCCGCCGTCTCTGATCGGCTCGTTGGTCGGTGTAATCATTATGGTAATTTCCGGGGCACAGCTCGGGCTATCCTTCGGATTTACCGATGTTCTGATGATGATGTTGCTAGTTATTGGTTCGGTGCTCGTCTATGCGGGTATTTATATTGCGATTACAGCGATTGGATTTTATTCCGATTCCCCTACAGGAATTGCGCCGCTGATGTATAATATTCAGAACTATGGTCGCTATCCGGTTGGCATTTATAATAAGGTGATCCGTTTTATCCTGACATGGATTATTCCATTTGCTTTCGTCGGCGTATACCCGGCCTCGTTCTTTTTGAATGCGGATAGTGGGCATAATAGCTCGCTTGCACTGCTGACGCCTGTTGTGGGGCTGGTGTTTGCTACCGCGGCGCTGCTATTCTGGAATCATGGCGTCAAGCGCTACAGGGGAGCAGGCTCCTAGTATGATGCTGCTAATGTTGCGTTGGAGGAAAGCGTGGAGATGACGGCAATGATAGTGGCAGTTCGGCTGAAGCTTTCTGGTGAACGTATAAGTCGCCATGTGACCGACTGGTGGTACTAGGCGTCGGGGGCGAGGTCACTACCCCTGGCGGTACTGCTGCTGTTGCCAGGATGACAAGAGAGGAGAGTTAGATGATGGAGCAAGTATTGAAAGTTGGCGAGCCTGTACCGGAGATTACATTGCCGGCTGCGAATGGGGAGCAGGTGTCGCTGAGTGATTTTCGCGGCAAAAAGGTCATTTTATATTTTTATCCAAAGGATAATACGCCGACCTGTACCGAGCAGTCATGCGGTTTCCGCGATGCATACGGGGATATCGAGGACAGCGGTGCTGTCGTCATCGGTGTGAGTACGGATGATGTGAAATCTCATAAGAAATTTATTGAGAAATATGAGCTGCCGTTCGTGCTGCTGGCGGATACGGAGCATGAGGCTTGCGAGGCTTATGGAGTGTGGCAGCTAAAAAAGATGTACGGCAAGGAATATATGGGAATCGTCCGCTCTACCTTCCTGATTGATGAGGAAGGACGATTGCTGCGCGAATGGCGCAAGGTGAGACTGAAAGGACATCTCGAGCAGGTGCTGGAATCTTTGAAAGGCTAGCATAGCGTACATAGTAAAAAGCAGCCGGGTGGCTGCTTTTTTAAATTTCAGCATTTATCAGCTTCTCCTCCCAGAATCGGAGCAACCGCCTATCAGAATTGCCTCGATTATCATTCCACCCCATAACAGCCTCATGTACTCGTCTCCTTTGTCAACCGGACGTAATTTTCTAGAAAAATATTGCGTTGGAACAAAAGCTTATGGGGGCAGCAGTCTCATCTTCCTACCAGTATTGGATTAAAAGAAGAGTGGAATGGAGAGAATGGTTGATAGAAGTAGAGTGCAGGGAGGGAAAGTCATATGAATGTGCGCAGTTGGAGCAATCTATTCCAATCCGGCCAGGGAAGTATGGCTGCTGACGGGGAAGAGCAGGACCAACAGACGGAGTGGAATCAAGAAGGATATCAATGGCTAAGACGTATGCAGAGCAGGCTGGAGGATGTATTGCTCGGCAAGCCGGATACGGTTCGGCTGGCGATGACGGCGCTGCTCGCTGGCGGGCATCTGCTGCTTGAGGATGTGCCGGGAGTAGGCAAAACCGTGCTGGCGCGCGCTTTTGCCAAGGCGGTCGGCGGACAGTTCGGGCGAATCCAGTTCACTTCGGATTTGCAGCCAGCGGATGTGACAGGAGGTTCGGTATGGGACAATGTGCAGCGGGATTTTGTCTATCGGCCCGGCCCCGTGATGAATCATGTCGTGCTTGCAGACGAGCTTAACCGGACCACGCCTCGCACGCAGTCGGCGCTGCTGGAAGCGATGGAAGAGCGAAGCGTCACAGTGGATGGGACGACGAGACTATTGCCGGAGCCGTTCATGTTGATTGCAACTCAAAATCCGCTGCGTGACGAAGGCACTTTTCCGCTGCCGGAAGCGCAGCTTGACCGCTTCATGATGCGGTTGTCTATCGGCTACCCCGCGGCGGCCGACGAGATCCGCATGTTAGAGCATAGAAGTAGTACAGGCACAATTGGCTCAATTAAATCTTTAATGAGCCCGGAGCAGTGGCTGGAATTGCAGCGCCAGGCTCAACAGGTGCATGTAGATCGTTCCTTGCTCGCCTATGTTGTAGATATTGCAGCGGCAACACGTACAGCGCCCCAGCTTTCCTTGGGGGCAAGTCCGCGTGCTTCCCGGGACTGGGTGAGGGCGGCGCAAGCGGCAGCCTGCATGGAGGGACGAGGCTATGCCGTGCCGGATGACTTCAAAGGGACAGCAGTCCCGGTATTGTCGCATCGGCTTGTCATGAAGCCGCAGCATGAAGCGAACGGATGGGAGCAAGCGTCGATCCTGGAGCAAATGATTCAGGAGTTTCCGCTCCCCAGGAAAATGCCAACCGGCACCTGGAGGGTGCAATGAAAGGCCGGCCATGGGTGAACTGGCCGATCCTGCTGGGCTTGTGGGCCTTTCTGGCTGTAGGCATTCAGGCGCGCGGAGGTTGGGCCGAGTGGTTTGTGCTGACGGTGCTGACCGGCATCATGCTTTTGGCGGTGCTGGGCCCCCTCTTATCCTTGCGGCGGGTGACGGTCAGGCGCAGGTTGTCGGATGACGTCCTGCGGGCAGGGGGAACTTTGAAGGCGGAGCTGAGCTTTCATACGGGCTGCATTCTGCCTTTTGTTTGGATTGCCATCAGGGAGGAGATGGTCAGCCTGACGGATCATGCAGCAGAGCCGGTCATTTACCGCAGGGTGCTGCTGCCCTGGCTCAAGCGGGGTTTTCAGCTCCAATATCAGATTTCACCCGTACGCAGGGGAGAGTGGCGTCTTCAAACGATTACAGTGGAAGCCGGAGATTTGTTCGGCCTGATGACTAGAAGAGTTCGGCTGACCTGTGAAAGTAATGTGCTGGTGCTCCCCCGCTTGTCCGAAGGAAGCGTAGGCATGCGGCTGTGGAATTGGGGGAATAGTGTTGTACCCGGAGCCCTTCGCAGCGCACAGGGTGCTGCCGGAGCGGATGGATCACTGCGTCCGGGATTTCAGCCTGGGACGGGGGAGGAACGAAGAGCCTACACTTATGGGGATTCATTGCGTTATCTGGACTGGCGCTCAGTCGCCAAGGGCCGGAGCTGGCAGGTTCGGAAACAGGAACGTGCAGCGGCTAGCCGCTGCCTGATCGTGCTGGACGGGTGGCAGGAAGCTTACGGCGGCAATAGCGCATTGTTCGATGCTTGTATTGTCAAAGCGTTGCAGACCTATGAGGACGTACAGAGTCAAGGCGGTGAAGCGCATTTGTATTGCAGCGGCTCAGACCCTGTAGAGTTGCACGGACGCGCAGGCAATCGCAGTGTTGCTGCGGCTTCTGTGCGGCTCGCTCGGGCGCGTGCTGACGGCAGTTACAACCTTGCAGCGCTTGTTTCAGACTCAGTACTCAGGCTTCCGGGAAGAGGCATGTTAATTTGGATTACAGGCGGGCTGCATCATTGGGCGGAGGTCCGGCAGCTTGCGGCCGCCAGACAATGCGGAATAGAGTTATGGCTGATCACTGACCGGAAATCCCCGTCTCATGCATTGCGGGACCGAATCAAGTCCTTTGAGCAGCAAGGCGGCGTGGTGCGGCTCTGGACGCTTGATGCGCCGGTAGAGCCGCAAACAACGGCCTGGGATGGGGAGGAGCGGCATGAGAACGAAAATGTTTCGTGAACCGGCGAGCCCGAATCGCTCGGGGAAGCTGCATTTAAGCAACAAGCGAAGCAGCCAATCCGCTCAACGCCAAGCGGCAAAGGAGCCTGTGCTGCCCGCTTTCTTTTACAGGCCTGACGGCATCCCGTTATACTGGTCGTTCAGACTGCGTCTGATCACATCGGCCCTGCTGCTGGTGATTCTGTACCAGTGGCTGCTGCCGCTGGACAGTCTGAAATATATCATCGGCTTGTATCATATCGACCCGCTGTTTCCGCTGATCGGGATCGCGCTTGCAACAGGGGCAGTGCTGCTCCCCATATGGGCATCCTTGATGATTAATAGCGTCAGCTGTCTCTATGCCGTCATGCATCTTTATTACAGAGATTACGTCAAAAGCGAGTGGCTGCCGCGCATGACTCAAAGCCTGCTATCGGATGCTGACCATCTCATGGCCGGGAGACTGGACTTGTCGGGCGAGTTGAGGACACTGCTGCTGTTCATCGGGGTGGTATTGCTTGCCAGTACACTTCAGACATTGGTGTGGTCAAGGCTATGGGGACCTGGGCTCGCATTGGGAACGGCGGTTTACTTGCTTCATATGTATTGGGTTGGCGGTGTGGCTATAGAGACATCGCTGCTGTATACCGCCGCGTCAGGGATGATTCTGACGAGCCTGATGACGTATATACGGGCAGTGCGCTTCCACGGCAGCGGAGTGAGCCGGGCTGTGCCGCTGGAGCTGAGACGCTTCTGGCCAGCGCGTTGGTGGGCCTTGGGCCTGGTCAGCGCCGCTGTATTGCTCGCCATCGGCTGGGGAGCAGCAGCGGACAAGCCAAGGCTTGCCAGTCCGGTCAATCCGCTACAGGACTGGTCAATCGCCCGGTTGTTCCAGGAACGGGGCGGACAGAGCGTATCTGCTCTTGGGGTGCAAGCGGTCGGGCTGAAAGGCATGGAGCGCAACCAGTCGACGGGACAAGCGGGTATGACAGGCTACAGCTCGTATAACGGGCGGATGGGATCGCCGCTGGTGTCGGACAACCGTCCGGTATTTACCGGCTTCTCTCCCAGACAGCTCTACTGGCGTGGAGAAACTCTGGATTACTACGATGGAGGCCAGTGGTCGCAAAGCCTGAACAGCGAAAGGCTGACAACCGTTGGCGCGGCACAAAGCGGCAGTACGGATGAAGAGATATTAGCCAGCGGCAATGTGATTGTGCAGACGGTTGTGCTGGAGAAGCCGGACCGGGAGTGGCCGCTCTTTCATTCCGGCAACTATGGCGCAGTTCTGGATATGAAGATAGGGAAATTGCCTGCTTCGGCATACCTGGCGGATGAGCAGACGGACACGCTCCGCCCGTTCACCCCTCAGCCAATTGCGACCTACATTGTACAGTCTATACTGCCGGACTTCACCGCTTTGTCCGCTCCGTCCGAAGATGTCACTGAACAGGCAATCCCGCCCGATATCGCGCAGCGATACTTGCAATTGCCGGACGCGCTCCCGAAGCGGGTAGCGGAGCTTGCTGCTCAGGTCGTGGCGGGCGAACAGGGTACCTATGCGAAGGCGAAGGCGCTGGAGAGCTATCTCAAATCCGCTTATACCTATACGCTGTCGGAGACGGCAATGCCGGGGCGGGGGGAAGATTTCGCAGACCATTTCCTGTTTGAGCAAAAGCGGGGCTACTGTGTTCATTTTTCTACAGCTATGGTCGTCATGCTGAGGACGCAAGGAATTCCCGCCCGCTGGGTAAAAGGTTTTGCGCCGGGGGAGCCGATCGGCACGCAAGCCCAAACGTCAGAAGTAGAAAAGGGAACAATCAGCAAGGAAGTGGAGAACATGGCGTATCAGGTTCGAAGCAGCGACGCCCATGCATGGGTAGAAGTCTATTTTCCCGAGGCAGGTTGGGTTCCCTTTGATCCGACTCCCGGGTATGCTGGGCCGTTGGCTGGATTAGGCGAGTTAGGCGAGCAGATTGATTCCGCTAACCTGTTGGCGGGCACCAACGGAATTTATGAACCGAACATACAGAAGATTGCGGGCATCATGGAGCTTGTCCGGCCTCTATTGACCAATTGGCTGCTTATAACCGCGTTATTGCTGATCGCCTGTACACTGGTGGTGTGGCTATGGAAAAAGCAAAACATGATGAAACTGAACGCTGCGCTGCGCCGATATAACCGTGCATTCACAGGAAAACGCGAGGAGCGCGGGCGCTTCCTTCAGTTGGCTGAGGCCTATTGGGTTGTGGTGTACGCCAGCCATAAGAGCAATCCGGCTCCAGCCATGACGCCACGTGAGTATGCCGTGAGCCTGGCGCTGCCGGTAGCGGACATGGAGCGTATGGAGTTGTTTATACGTTGGGAGGAACGAGCCAGATATGGAGGAAAGCCATATGCAGGACCGTCTCCGCATGACGTGAACGCGACACTATTTCCTTTGCCAGGAATGTCGGTTATATAAAGGAATTCGGATTTTAACAGAGCTTGGGGGAACCTTTTGCCCCGCAACTGTCCCCCTTCGCTGAAACTCAATAGCTAGTTAGGTTGCAAGCCGAAATTTCGGACATGAAAAGCTTGATTTGACTTGGCTTGCAAAGTGTATAAGGCCCTCCGTGCAATGCCTGCGCAGTCTAGAAAGGGCAAGCTGACGCTAAAGCCTGTCTGATAATACTTGACTGGTGTAAATCCCGTTATATATAATATTTTCTATGAATTAAGGGAGGCACGGAAATGACTACTGCTAATGAAATCATCGTTGTCCTTGACTTTGGAGGACAATACAATCAATTGATCGCTAGACGGATTCGGGATTTGGGCGTGTACAGCGAGTTGTTGCCTTTCAACACTCCTGTGGAGAAAATTCGTGAACTGAACCCTAAGGGAATTGTATTCTCCGGCGGTCCGGCAAGCGTGTATGAGGAGAATGCGCCACTTGTTGATTCGGCGATCTATGATCTGGGTATTCCAATATTTGGTATTTGCTATGGTATGCAATTGATCGCGCATCAACTGCAGGGCAAGGTTGAACGGGCAGGCAAACGGGAATACGGCAAGGCAGAGGTTGATTTCCTTGAAGGAAGCCACCTGATTAATGGACTCGATAAAACGCAAACGGTATGGATGAGCCACGGCGACCACGTTGTTGAGCTGCCTCACGAATTTAAGGTGGATGCTGGGACCGAGCATGCTCCGATTGCGGCAATGAGTCATACGGATAAAAAGATTTACGCAGTTCAATTCCATCCGGAGGTTCGTCACTCCGTATACGGAAACGAAATGATCCGCAACTTCCTTTACGAAATTTGCGGCTGTCAAGGCAACTGGAGCATGGAGACCTTTATTGAGGATACGATCCGTGAAATCCGTGAGCAGGTAGGCGACAAAAAGGTGCTGTGCGCGCTGTCCGGCGGTGTGGATTCCTCCGTTGTTGCGATCCTGTTGCATAAAGCGATTGGCAGCCAATTGACTTGTATGTTCATCGACCACGGCTTGCTCCGCAAAGGGGAAGCAGAGGGCGTAATGGAAACCTTCGTCGGTAAATTCGATATGAAAGTTGTGAAGATCGATGCTCGCGAGCGCTTCATGAGCAAGCTGAGAGGCGTCTCCGATCCAGAAGTAAAACGTAAAAACATCGGTAACGAATTCATCCGCGTATTCGAAGAGGAATCCGTTAAATTCGATGATTTCGAATTCCTGGCACAAGGGACGCTGTACACGGATATCGTGGAGAGCGGCACTGCGACTGCACAAACGATCAAGTCTCACCATAATGTGGGCGGATTGCCTGAGGACATGAAGTTCAAGCTGGTTGAGCCGCTTAAGGCATTGTTCAAGGACGAAGTGCGCAAAGTGGGCGAGGAGTGCGGCCTGCCTATCGAGATCGTAATGCGTCAGCCTTTCCCGGGTCCGGGTCTGGCGATTCGTGTGCTTGGCGAAGTAACCGAAGACAAGCTGGAGATTGTCCGCGAATCCGATGCGATTTTGCGTGATGAGATCGCGAAAGCAGGACTGGATCGTGAAATCTGGCAGTATTTCACGGCGCTTCCGGACATGAAGAGTGTCGGAGTTATGGGTGATGCCCGTACGTATTCCTACACTGTCGGCATCCGCGCAGTTACGTCGATCGACGGCATGACCGCCGACTGGGCGCGCATCCCGTGGGATGTGCTGGAGAAAATCTCTGTTCGTATCGTTAATGAAGTGGACAACGTGAATCGTATCGTCTACGACATCACGTCCAAGCCGCCTGCGACGATTGAGTGGGAGTAGGTTAGATTGAAATAATACCGTCTGATTCCGGGAAGCCTTAAATACATAGGGGTTTTCGGCATTGACTGCATGATGATTTCCAATTAACCTGCAACAATAGAGTGCAAAAATGACTCTCTTTTATCTGTTTTGTTTGACAGATAGAAGGGAGTTTTTTTATGACCGGAATCAACGAACTAATCGACGATTTCCAATAAACCACTTATGATGGTTTCAATAGCGAAAGGGTCTCATTGCTTCGTGTAAAGCCTGCACAGGCTTTGTGAAGCCCGTTAAGTGGTTTGTCAAATCTGGTCCTGAGCTGGTCCCTGAGGACGATGAGAAAGTCGTTGACGCGGCTGCGAAGGGGTTAAAGTCAGATGTTAGCTATCGTTTTGATGCAACGAAGCTGGGGCTGTTAGACTAGGATAATGATTTTAAGATATCTGGCGTTGCACTTACTGTCCAGAAATTTATTCCAACGGTCTACTACCAAGTATATAGATTTAAAATCTTGAAATTTTCTACATAATTACACAATTTTATTGAAATAGAACATTCGTTTGGAAGGAGATTGTATATTATTAGCGAATTATGTATTTTGACTTGGTTCTAAAGTCAATTCCTGATTCTTTAGGAGGTAGCTAATCTGTCGACAAATACTCACTCTGCCAAGCCCCTTGCTTAGGTTTTCGCGTTGAAAATTATGATTCCAACTGCAAATTTTAATTGGACAGTTTAACAGCAATCGGAACAATCCTCTGCGATGCAGCGTCCCCTCCACCTAGACCATCTAGAGGTCAACCACTCATTTTGGTTTTAAGCCCAAAAAGATAGATCTTTTAAAAATAGATGTAGATTATACTGCTGGAATTTGTTCGGAAACAATAAAAATAGATTTTACAAGGCAGATCAGCCCGTTTACTTTGATTGTTACTTATTTAAGTATAGTACGAAAAACCTATTTCCTCATAACAAAAAGGAGAGCTAAGGAAAATGAAACAAAAAATTTTAATGATAGGCTTTTCGATGGTTGCTTTAAAGCAGTACAAAGATCGTACGGATATAGAAGTTTATATTATTGAAGAGGAAGAATTGTTTGAAAAGAATAAGTTTAGTGAATTTGAGAGTAAGTTAGTAAAAAAGGTTGTGTTCGGAAACTATATTGATTCAGAAGATTGTGTTGCCATAGCCAAAGCATTCCATGATGAGATACAATTTGATGCAGTTTTCCCTTCGAAAGATTATGCAGTTAAAGCAACTGGAAAAATTGCCGATTTGTTAGGATTACCAGGATTAAAAGAAAAAAATGCTAAAGTGTTGACGAATAAAATTTTGTTGAGAGAAGCGTGTGAACGATTCGATATCCCCCATCCAAGATACAAAAAAGTAGTGCAAATCGAAGATCTTTTCGACTTTTATGAAGGGAAGCCATTAATTTTTAAACCGGCTACATTACAGGCTAGCATAGGAATTAGTAAGATTGAATCCATTCGTGATATTGAGAAAGCATGGGAGAATACAACGTTAGCTCTCGACAACCAAAAGATTACAGTTTCGCGAAAAATCAATCGAGAACACATTGTTGAGGAATATGTAGATGGGCCAGAATTTAGCGTGGAGACATTAGTAAGAGATAACGAAATTATATTTTCAAATGTTACCGAAAAAATAACGTTTGATGATAACTTTGTTGAAGAGGGGCATATTGTCCCAGCGAATATTTCAGCCGCAGACTGGGAACTGTTATTGAAGGAAAAGAGCAACTTAGTTAAAAAATTAGAAATTGGGTCAGGCTTATTGCATTCCGAATGGAAGATTCAGGATGAAAAGCCTGTTTTGATTGAGTGTGCGGGGAGAATGCCGGGTGACTATATCTATGATCTAATTAGTTATGCTTATGAATTCGATTTTTTGAAGGAATATTCCATGATATTAATGCGACAAAATACTACTATTCAGCAAGTTGCTGCCAAGGTGAGTACCGTAAGATATTTTAACTGTCCGGCAGGTGAATTGAAAGAAATCAAAGGTATTGAAAGTTTGATGGCTCCTGAAGTAGTTGACTGGTCCATAGATAAAAGTATAGGAGATATAATTCCAGTTGTAAAATCTTCGTGGGATAGAGTAGGTCACTTTGTCGTAGTGGGGGATTCTCACGATGAAGTAAATCGGATTTCCAATGAAATTTTAAATCATATTGAGTTTGAGGTCGAAGTTAAATAAAACATGTAGGAGAATGTTATGAAAAATGGAAAGATGATCTTGAGTTTTTTAAAAAACTCAAGAAATATAAGGTTGATGGCATTAGCCATTTTTATTTCAAATATAGGAAGCGGGATGCAACTAATTGCTGTTAGCAAGCTTTTATACGATAAAACGAATAGTGCAACTTCGATAGGAATTGTAATCATTCTTCAATATGTCGTGATGTTTCTGGTCCAGTTCGTTTCCGGGACAGTTGTTGATCGAAGTGATCAAAGAAAGATTTTAGTTATTAGTGATTTTGCCAAAGGTATATTAATTACGGGAGCAGGTACAATTTTTCTTGTCAATCCGGATACTGGACTAAGCTATTTATTTATTATTCTCATTATTGTAAATTTTGTTGTGCCATTCTTTTCAAATGCACAGTTCACATTGACTCCTGAGCTTGTTAACGATAAGGATGAATTGCTACAGGCTAACAGTATTATTACTACCCTATTTCAAGCAGGTCAGCTTATAGGCAGTGCTATTGTTGCATCTATTATTTTCTTTATGAGTCCAGCTGCTGCGCTGATCATATCTGGAAGTATGTTTTTTATATCTTCAATTTATTTCAGACTGATCAAATACAGTAAAAAGATTAAGGAATACAAGGAACACAAAAGTATAGGCGCCGATTTTTTTGAAGACTGGAAGTATTTGATTAAGAAAATTGGCAAAGAAAAAAGTGTATTAGCGCATTTGCTCATTAGTTCTGGTGACTATATGGCGGTAAATATTTTCAATCTGATGCTCATTCCTGTAGTTGCGGTTCACTATAATGACAACAGCTTCTATATTTCTCTATTTGATAGCGGGTTTGCTGTTGGTTCAATGATAATCGTAGCGTTTATCGCCAGTTTTTCCAAAAAATTAGGGACGAATTACTCAGCTGTAATTGGATTATTTTTGCAGTCTATCATTCTTTTAATTCTTTCTATAAATGTTCATGTGATTTTTGCATTCTTGTTGCTCGTTGTGTATGGATCGGCAAATTCATTTTCAATTACTATTTTTAATACAAACTTACAAAAAAGAAGTACGTCAGAATTTATGGGGCGTATTAATTCTGTGAAAAATTTTATTGTTTCCATACTGACAATTACATTAATTCCAGTGCTTTCTCGAATGTTCGATATATCAATAGAATATGGTTTTTTGGCATCGGGTCTTGTACTTCTTTCATACTCATTTATTTCTTTTTTAGTAGGAAGAAACTTTGTGTTTGGGAAAGATTATTTATCAAAGGCCATCCATATTGAAGAAATCAAAAAAAAATTAATCTAGGAGATAATTATGAATAATGAAAATCTAATTTACCTGTTGTGCTTCCCGTTCGGTGGCGGTGGAGCAAGTGTTTATAGTGAGTGGAATAAACAACTGTCACCAAAAATTGAAGTCGTACCTATCCAGCTTGCAGGAAGAGAACGAGAGATTGCAGAAGATCCATTCACAGATTTGAATAAAGCAGCTGATCATTATGCAAAGATTATTGGAGACAAGTATGCAAACAAAAGAATTGCATTTTTTGGCCATTGTTTTCTAGGGTCCACATTAGCGTTTGAGGTTATAAGAAGGCTTGAGAGTGCGCCAGCAGTAAAAATTGAACATCTATTTGCTTCTGCTGCCTTTTCTCCAAGCAGTATCCGTGATTATGATATCGACTTGGAAAAAGAGGATGAGTTTATCACAAAAGTTGAAAAGCTGACTGGTCTGAAAAATGAGGCATTTAATATTCCTGAATTAAAAGAGCTTTTAATGCCAACTTTTAAAGCAGATTTCAAAATGGATATTGAATATCCTGTAAATGATGCAACAGTTAACATTCCTATTTCAGCTATTTATGCGGATAATGACACTTTTGTAAGCAAGGATGAGGTTAAAAAATGGAAGTTGCATACTCGCAAAGATTACGAGCTCTATGAAGTTGAAGGAGAGCACATGTACTTGCTTGGCAGAGCAGATTTTGCACTTCATATCGTAGAAAAAAGTTTATTAAATTACTTAGAAGGTAGTGAGTAGATTTGGATCGATTAAAAAATAAGGTTGTTCTCATTACAGGTGCTGGTAGAGGAATCGGGAAAGCTTGTGCGATTAAAGCGGCTAAAGAGGGCGCGGACATCATTATTTCAGATATAGGGAGAAACATTGATTCTGTGCCGTACGATCTCGCACGAACAAGTCAATTGGATGACACAGAGAAAATTTGTAGAAGACTTGGTGTACATGTATTTAAAAAGCATGCTGATGTTACGAAAGTAGAAGAGGTTTCTTCTTTAGTCCAAGATGCAGTGAATCGATTTGGCAGAATCGATGTTCTGATCAATAACGCAGGAATTGGTGCTCCGGCAGGCAAGCCGGCACATGAATATTCAAGTGAAGAATGGGAAATTTTGTTGAATGTCAATTTATCCGGGCCATGGAGAGTTATAAAATTTGTAGCCCCAATTATGATAAAGCAACAAGAAGGAAGTATCATTAATATCGCTTCAACAGCCGGACTTTTAGGATATAAACATTTCGCCGGATACGTTGCTTCAAAGCATGGATTAGTGGGATTAACCAAATCTGCCGCATTGGATTATGCAATGGATAACATTAGAGTCAATGCCATTTGTCCTGGCCCAGTGTATGATGATGAATTCGTTGATGGAAGTATGACAAAAGTAGTAGCGGATTCCTTAGGCATTCAATTAGGTGAACAGGAAGAAATTGATCTGCAGTCAGTAGCAATGAAAACGGTTGTATCGCCTACAGATGTTGCGGAAGCTGCGATTTGGTTAGGGAGTGATGAATCCAAGAGAGTGACAGGTACAAATATTACGGTCGATGCTGGTTATTCTGCGAAATAAAGGAGAGAACATAATGATAAATGTCCTAGAGACAAAAGATGAAGTACAAACTTCAGCTACAACAAACGTTTTGGTTGTAAAAGATTTAACAAAAGATGAAGTTTCAAAAATTCATGAAAAATCAGCAAATCAAAATCATGTTGATCTGTTTATTACGGTTGAAAAAGTTGCTCATCTGAAAATGTTTGAAAAATATATCGAAAGGGAAAAAAACCGACCCATCGGGTTTGTGGAAAAAGTCAGAATTACTCTAGTTCTGGATGAAAATAATGCAGCACTAGTATTAACATCCAATCTCCTTAAAGCCAATTTGTCCGGATTACTAAAGGTATACCATTATTTAATTGGTGACACCCCAATTGGAGAAATGGATGCAGATGATGATGAGAGTCTTACAAAATCTCCAATTAAATGGGGAGTTCCTATAGTGGACGAGGGAACCAGTAAGAAGTGTAATACATATCGTATTTCTCAATTAAAAGGTCAAAGTTTATCTCAGATTAATCTTCACAATCAGCAAATATGTGCGGCGCTCGCCAAAACGTTGAACGTGTACAATTCTGAGGAACTTGATGTTTATTTTAAGAAACTAACTATAGCTGGACAAACTGTTTTAAAGGGAAAGCTGAACCAAGATGGAACGATTAATACGAAGCAGCAAGCTACCCAAAATGATGGCAGAATCGCTTACTCCGTAGGAATGATTTGTATTGATTTGGATGATAAGAAGTATGATTATACGCCTTGCTTAAGTCCTAAATATCCGTTGACGTTGGTCATAAAAGAAAATGGAGGAATTGTCCAGTCACTATCGTTGCAGGCTAGCACCGAAACTATGGATTCGGAAGTGCTTAAACAATTCGGTACCCTGCTTGCGTACTTTTTAACGACGAAGCAAAGTGATTCAGATTCAAGTATGAATGAATTACTGAATGAATTAATGGCTCCTTATATTAGACAGACAAATGGATTACAACAAGAAAATATACGTGATCGATTAAAAACGATAGTGCAAACGTACCCTCAAAATATTGCTCTCTCAGACAAACAGGGAGACATTACTTTTGAAGAATTGGAACAAAGAAGCGATATTATCGCCAAACGTCTAATCAAAGAAGGTTTTAAAACGGAAGACAAGGCTGTTATTTCTGTAAAGCAGGATAATGAACTTGTTTTATTGATGATAGGAGTAATCAAGGCAGGCGGCGTATATATCCCTGTAGATCCTAACTATCCTATTGATCGAATATCATTCATCCTGAAAGACTCTGGAGCAAAATTTTTTATATCCAGTCTGATTCATAGTTTCCAGGATGCTCATCATGTAAAAATAAACCCAACTGAATTATTGCAGCAAACGAAGCTGGAACAAATCAATGACATTGATCTCCCCGCCTATACCTCAAAATCGGGGTATGTGATTTATACATCTGGAACATCAGGTTTACCTAAAGGTGTTCAAGTTTCTTGTGACAACATTTTATCCTTAGTGGAAGCCACTCAAGAAGAGTTCGAGCTTTCAGCCAATGATGTTTGGACCATGTTCCATTCTTCTTCTTTTGATTTTTCTGTTTGGGAAATGTGGGGGAGCTTATTAAGTGGCGCCAAATTGGTTGTAGTTCCAAGAGAAACGGCTACCTCTCTGTATGATTTCTATGATTTGCTTATTGAACATAAGGTGACGGTATTAAATCAGACCCCTTCTTCTTTTTATGCCTTGCAAAATATTGAATCCGAACAAAGAATACCACGGTTAAATTCAATCAGGTTGATCATTTTTGGCGGGGAAGCATTAGATAATACCAAGCTGAAAAAATGGTTCCAAAGGTATTCTTCAAGCAAGTGCAGACTTGTGAATATGTATGGGATAACGGAAACGACTGTCCATGTAACCTATCAAGATATATTGAAAAGAAATTTGGACACAAGTAGTCAGAGTATAGGAGTTCCTATAAAAGGATGGAAGATATCTATTCGAGATTCATCTGGAGTACCTTGTCTCCTCGGAGTTGAAGGTGAAATTTGGGTAGGCGGCGCAGGCCTGTCAAATGGCTATATCAATAGAGAACAGCTCAATACAGAAAAGTTCATTATCGAAAAGGCATCAGGAGAACGCTGGTACAAAAGTGGAGATCTTGGAAAAATAAAATCCGATGGCAGTATCGATTACTTGGGGAGAATAGACAATCAAGTGAAGATACGAGGTTATCGAATTGAACTTGATGAAATTAAAAAACAGATAAGTCGTATTCCTGGTGTGAGGGATGTTGTTGTAACCGTTCATAATAACAACGCGGATGAACATAAGCAAATTTTCACTTTTTTTGAAAGTAATAAACATTATAGTTCCAACGACATTAAAGAGATTCTGCTGAAAGAGCTACCTTCCTATATGATTCCTTCAAAATCAGTCCAAGTTGAAAAAATACCACTCACTATAAATGGAAAAGTTGATTTCAAAAAGCTGATCGATGAACAAAATGAACCTTATCGGTCTGAGGGTGCTTCTAATTCAGGTGAAGATTATCTTTTAGAAGTATGGCGCAAGATACTGGGTCAACAAATTACGGATGAGGATAATTTTTTTGATTCTGGAGGCAATTCTTTATTAGCAGTGTCATTATTATCAGAATTAAAACAAAATATTAATCCGGGTATTTTACTTAAAGACCTCTACGTGCATTCATCGCCAAGTAGTATGCGAGCTTTCTTGAAACAAAAGGAATTGGGAGAAGTGAGAGTATGACGAGAAAAACGCTTCCCAAAGTAGCTATTTTTTATGGCAATGGTTCTGCTACTCCCCTATCCATACAAGCTGCATCAATTGGAATATGTAAAATCGTTTTTTTATATCAAGAAGATTGCTCCCAAAGTGATTTGTCGCAAATTAAATTGTTAGAGAAGCATGCAACGTCCTATAACATCTCGAATTTATCAGAAGAGGAAATTGAAGGTATTTTGCACGATGAGAAAGTCGAAGGGATTACTACCTTTAGTGAGTATAAGTTACTGGAGACTTCTATTTTTGTGGAAAAAATGTTGTTGTCCGGTAATTCCGTAGAAACCGCAAGAGCATTAGTTAATAAATTTATGCAAAGGGAAATTCTTTCGAAAAGCAAAGGTACTTCTGTCAAGTTTACTAGATTGGATAAAAATAATTTGCAACAAAGTTTACTTGCAGTGGGCACTCCAGCCATTATTAAGCCTGTTGTAGGAGCCGGGAGCAAGTGGACCAAGAAGGTGAATTCTTACGAGGAATTGGAGAATGCAGTTCATGAATTTCCTCCAGATCACGAATATGTTTTAGAAGAGTTTTTATCAGGGAATAAAGAAATTGAAAATTCGTTCTATGGAGATTATGTATCGGTTGAATCTATACATCAAGGAGGAAATTCAACTCAAGTTTCGATTACAGGAAAGTTACCCTTGACCCAACATTTTTCGGAAAGCGGAATGTTCTTGCCTCATCCTTTTTCCAAAAAGATTGAAGATGAAATTAGGTCAATAGAGTCAGAAGCAATTAAGGCATTGAAAATTACCAGTGGTACAACACATACGGAAATTAAAATTACTGATGAAGGTCCAAAAATAATAGAAGTCAACGGTAGAATGGGAGGATACGTTTCAGAAATACTGAAGAGAGCAACAGGAGTTGATTTAATACGCATCACTTTACAAATCTCGTTAAATCAAGAAGTGGTAATTCAACCGCCCCCTATTAAAAAAGTATACTATCAGGTTTTTTTAACCCCGCCTATTGTTGAAAATGGAATTTATCAAGGGATAACGGGACTCGATCAATTGAAAGATTACAAAGACATTACTCATGTACAAATTACTAAAAAAGAGGGCGAAACCATAGATTCTCGCCTCGGAACTGAAAATAACATCGGGATTGTTTATGGGGAGTCTGACGACTTCAAACAATTTGTTACAACAATTAATCTGGTTCGTAGTCAAGCTAACCCCTTGATAGCGGCTCAACAGAAAGAAGTGTTGCAATAAATGGAGAACAATAATGAAAATATAAACCTGGGCAACTGCTTCCATCATATAGTATCCAAGTATCCTGACCAAAAAGCGGTTGTGTATCTGAATGAAGAATTGACTTACCAAGATTTGAATCAAAGAGCAAATAATGTGGCCCGCTTTTTTGAGGAATCTGGTGTAGAATCTGGCGACAGAATTGGGATCCTGTTCAACAACAGTCTTGAATACGTCATATCTATTATTGCTTTAACTAAAATTGGAGCTAGTTATATTCCATTATCTTATAAAGAAAATGAACAATATTTAGAAAGTCTCACTCATTCTGCAGGAATCAAATTTGTGTTTTCTGACTCAGATTTGAATATTCCTGGCATCAAGATATTGAAGACTTCCCTGGAGCTTCAGCCATCAAGAGTCAACTACGAGGGGAATCCTATCAATGAAAGTGATATCGCCTATATTATGTTTACATCCGGTACTACTGGCATTCCGAAAGGAGTAAAAGTTACCCACGGGAATATTATCAATTTGACTACCGGAAATGCATGTCTTGAACTATCCAATAAAAATATTATTCTCCAAACAGGAGCACCTACTTTCGATGCCTCGACCTTCGAAATATGGGGCGCCCTGTTGAATGGAGGAAAATTAATCATTCCGGATTTTTATAAAGTTACAAATTTCAACTACTTAAATGAGTTGATTAGAAAATACCAGGTAAATATGATGTGGTTAACAGCTCCTTTGTTTTCAATTGCTGCTGAAAAAAATATTGAATTATTTACTGATTTAAAAGAACTAATTGTCGGCGGAGATATTGTTCATCCCAAAGATGTAAACAAAGTGCTCGTAAGCAACCCGGATATCATTATTTACAATGGTTATGGACCAACGGAGTGTACGACATTTTCTACTATTTATAAAATTGACGCTGTAACTCATGAAGATTATATTCCTATTGGCAAACCAATTAAAAATGCGACTGTATACATTTTGGACGAGAATCTTGCCATAGTAGAACCTGATGGTGTTGGGGAACTCTACATCGGAGGAAAGGGCGTCTCTGCTGGTTATATCGGAAACGAAAATGTAACGGAAGAAAAATTTATCACGAATCCATATGGAGTTGGGAAACTGTATAAAACCGGTGATTTAGCAGCAATAGACAATGCCGGCAACGTAATATTTAAGGGCAGAAAAGATCGCCAAATTAAAATTCGCGGTTTTCGAATCGAAATGAATGCAGTAGAAAATATTTTAAATGGAATTAATGGTATTCAATCTTCCGCGGTAACAGTTATTGAAAATGGAAACGGTGAGAAAGGGTTGGCATGTTGTGTTGTCACCCAAAATAAATTTGATCTATCTGAAGAAGAAATTCGTATTCAGTTCAAAAAGGTAGCTCCTTCTCATATTGTATTGGCACAAGTTTGTGTTGTAGAAAGTCTTCCGATGAATTCTAATGGAAAACTGGACTATAAAAAAATCCAAAGTTTACTTGATGAGCAAGCTTCCAATGTTGATTTATCTAAAGAACATGAATTTGATGAACAAGAAAATAGAATAATTAAAATCATCGAAAAAAGTATGAATTGTATTGTAAAAGATACTTCGATTTCATTTTTCGAAATAGGATTAGATTCTTTAACAAGTATCTATATTTCTGATGAGATCAATAAAGAATTTAAAATTGATATTGAACCCATGGATCTCCTTATGAGTCCAAGCATTGATGACTTGATTCATATTGTTTTGGACAAGGAAAAAATTGAAATTGCGAATGTGATTTTATTATCTAGTCAAGAAAAAAATTTGAAGTTGCTGAATCAACAAGAAGCGATTTTTATAGACTTTACTATTAATCCTAATACTACACGATATAATATTCCTCTTCTTCTTAAGCTTCCAGAGATGATCGATTTCGATCTCTTGAAGCAATCTTTGAACAGGCTTGTTGATCGTCACGATAGTTTAAGGGCACAATTTGTGTTTAGAGAAGGACAGGCGTTTCAAACCATTCAAGAAAATTACAGTAGTAAAGTAAAAGAGAGCTTTGCTCAAGTTAATTTAGACCAATTAATTTCTCCTTTCGACTTGCAAAATGATTTCCCATATAAATTTGAGATTATAAGAAATGATGAGGGAAGTTGGCTGTTCATGGACTTCCATCATATCGTAGTAGACGGGTTCTCCTTGAAAAATATTGTGCAAGATTTAAACAGCATTTATTTAAATGAGGAACTTAGCGTATTGCCTTTGAACTATTCGACACTGATTGAAGAATCTAGAAGTGAGTTTTATAAAAATAAAGATTCAGCCGAAAAATTTTGGCAAGCCCATTTTCAAAATTATAAAGGTATGAATCAACTTCCATTTGATAGTCTGGATGTGGATGGGATATCAAATAGAAATAGTCTGATTGATTTTTCTTTGGGAACCAATCGGACGGCTTTATTAAAAGAGTGGAGTTTGAACAATAAAATGACTATTTTTGAAGCGCTTGCTATTGGGTATTCTCAATTTTTACATCTAATAACAGGTAGTGAGGATGTAACATTCGCAACGCCTAGTCGCGAGTATTCGAAAGTCTCAAGCATACCAGCCGTTTCCATGCTGACAAATACTTTATGGATTCTTTCTAAATCCAGCACTGTCACCAATGAATATCTGAAAGAATTTGTTAGTCAATTGAGGGAATCCCAGCGAAATCAAAATGTACCCGTTGAATTTATCTATAAATTAAAAAGAAAAACGGGTGATACAAATTTACATGAGACGTTGATCGCATATCACGATAAGGAGTCTATTGAGATCAATTTCTTGGGAGACGACATTTTGATAAAGCCGCTCATTCCACATGAAGGAATGTTTTCGTTGAATATGCAGATTTACGACAGGGATGATTCTTTAGAAATAGAGTGGGAATATCTGGACGACCTGTTTGAATATGAAACGATGAAAAGCCTGGCAGAACTTTTCAAAGAAACTCTTGATTCAATGATTAGTGAAAAATATAAGTATTCGATTTCTCGTTAAGAAATAAATGATTGTTAATGTAAAGGAGAATAGTATGTTAATCAAAGAGAAGACTTTGGGTCAAAAAAAAATTGCTGCCTTACAGATGCCAAAGGCAGGCGAATATTGGAGAGAGCTGCTGTCAGATGCGATACCCTCTAATTTTTTGCCGGATTATCGAAACGCAGTTTCAAACTCGCTTACACCAAGTTACAATCTTTCGCACATAGAAATAGAAGCACTAGATGTTGAAAAACTTTTCAATGGTTTGGAATGCGATCAACAACTTTCAAATGAAGTATTTGCTTTATTAGTAGTATCCTTTTTGCATTCCATCGAAAATGGGATTGATGAAGACCTCTTGATCGGTTTTGCCGAATATAAAAGTGATGGTATATTGCAATTTCCGTTAAGAGTTGATATTCAGCACGAATATACCCCTAGAGATATTCTCAACCAAATACAAAAACAAATAGTGAATAATAAGGAATATGCAGATTATCCGACAGACCTGATCATTCAAACAACACCTATACAAGTAAATATTGTCCAGGACAAACCTCTTCATCTGACAGATATATACAATAAAAATAAGCTCTCTTTTAATCTTGAGGTAGATGGTATTGGCAACTGGAGGCTAACAATTGCTGGAGCGTCTTCTCTTTACATGGCCAAAACTCTGGATAGCATCGCCGCGAAGATATCATATTTGATTGAATTAATGATAACTCATGCAGATGAAAAAATTGAATCTATTGATTTATTTCAAAAAGAGGATGCGGTAAGTTATGCATTGCTAAATAAGACGACGAGAGAATTTTCGAATTCAGATAGTTTGGCAAGTTTACTGGAACATGTTTTTCGTACGTTTGAGAAAGAAAAAAGTATAGTCAGCAATGAGCAGGATTTTACTTTCAAACAATTAGAAAGCAAAGCTAAACAAATTGCCGCGTTTATTCAAAAGAAAACAGAAAAAACAGACTCTATAATTGCCGTATTATGTGAACGTTCGATAGATTTTCTAGCGGCGGTTTTTGGGGTAATACTTTCCGGCAAAGCCTATCTTCCACTTGATCCAAAAGCGCCAAAAGAAAGAAATGAAATGATTCTTAAACAAGCTAACAGCCAAACGGTTTTATATGCAGACAAGCACAGTTCTGGTCTTGAAAAAAATGAATGGAAAAGATTCGAAATAAGTGAAATATACCAAACTAATTTTGATTATTATGCTGAACATATTTCTCCTGAAGACTTAGCCTATGTCATCTTTACATCCGGTTCTACCGGAACGCCGAAAGGTGTTGAAATCAAACATAAAAGCGTCATTAACAGAATTGAATGGATGCAAAATGTTTTTCAGTTAGATAGCAGCGATGTCATTTTACATAAAACACCCTCAACATTCGATGTTTCAGTTTGGGAAATTTTTTGGTGGGCGATTACTGGAACCAAAGTAGCAGTTTTGCCAGCAAACGAAGAAGCAAATCCAATTGAAATTATTAAAGCAATAGAAGAAAATAAGGTCACTACTATGCATTTTGTTCCTTCAATGCTGAATGCTTTCTTGGATTATGTCGATAATTCTTTATCTTATAAACGAATCAAATCTTTAAAAAGAGTTTTTTGCAGCGGCGAGGCTTTAACTCCAAATCATGTCGAAAAGTTTCATCAATTATTGAGTGATGTAGAACTGATCAATTTATATGGACCAACAGAAGCCACAGTAGATGTTACATGGCATAGAACATCGAAAGTCGAAAATCCCGTACCCATTGGTCAGCCAATTGACAACACTCGCATTTATATTTTAGACAAAACGAGAAGATTAAGACCAATAGGAATGGTGGGGGAGTTAGCGATCGCTGGCACTGGTGTAGCGAAAGGGTATATTAATGATTCCTCTAAAACGGAGAGCAGCTTTATCGATATCCCGCATCTGGAGGAAGGAAAAGTATACCTTACGGGTGACTTGGCGAGAATCAGGCATGATGGAACGATTGAATACTTTGGCCGAAATGATCGTCAAGTTAAAGTAAGAGGCTTCAGAATAGAACTCGGAGAAATTGAAGCTGCTTTAACGAATTTGCCTAGTGTTAGCGATGCGTTGGTATTAACTAATTTAGAAGCTGATAACATGCTACATCTATATGCATTTTTAATTGAAAAAGATAAATTGATCGATGTAAAAGATATTAAACAAGAATTGACCAAGATACTGCCGAAATATATGATTCCAGAAAAAATAGCAGTCCTTCATGAATTCCCTTTAACTGGAAACGGAAAAGTCGACCGAAAGCTGCTATTAGAAATAAGCAAGGAAAGAGCCGGCGATGAAAAAATTCCGCCGCAAACGAGAGAAGAAACAATTTTATGTGAAATTTGGCAAGATGTATTGGGAATCTCGGATATAGGTATCAATGAAAATTTCTTTGCGCTGGGTGGGAACTCCATAAACTTTGTGTCGGTAGTTGCATTAGCACACAAAAATGGACTGATCTTTACTTTTCAACAATTATTTAAGTACCCTACAATCCAGGACTTGATTAAAAACGTAAATCTGAATGATGCAAGCGATGATGATTTGAATCAACTCATATCTAATTTCCAATTGATTAAGGATGAAGATAAAATTAAAATCCCTGATGATATTGAAGATGCATATCCAATGTCAATGTTACAATCAGGACTTGTCTATCAGAGCAATATTATGGAAGGTGATAACAACTACCATGATATAGTAACATATACAATTGATGGAAGTATAGATGTGCCTACATTTAGAAAAGCCGTTAAATTGCTAGTAGACACGCAACCTATTTTTAGAACAAGTTACGATCTGGAACATTACTCAGAGTATCTTCAATTAGTCCACAAAGATATCGAAAAACTCCCTTTAAATGTATATGATCTACGTGGATTGCAAACCAAAAAAGAGAAAGAAGATATGTACGAAGAATGGTTTTGGAAAGAACAACACAGAGCGTTTGAATGGGACAAGCCAGGATTAGTTCAACTTCATATCCATATATTGAGTGAATCAGAGTACAAATATAGTATAAGTCAGCATAATTCAGCATTAGATGGATGGAGTATGAACAAAGTCCACACATTCCTTTTCCAGACTTATTTTGATATGGTGAATGGGCTTGAATCCAATACTAGATTGCTTGAAAGCAACAACCACAATCGAACTTTTATCTACTTGGAACAAAAAGCTGTAAATTCGGAAGAGCATCGCCGCTTTTGGGCGGACATGCTGGAGAATGTTCCAGAAGGTTTTATTCCGCGCAGTAGAGAAGAAAATACACGGAAGGGGAACGAAGTAATTTTTCAAGACATTAAATTACCAGAAGGTCTTTCAGAGAAATTAGTTGTTTTGGCTAAAGACCTCAGAGTTCCTGTAAAAGATATCCTGCTCGCATCACATGCCAAATTTCTTTCTATACTTACGCGCAAAGATGATGTTTTCATGGGATATGAAATCGGCGGCAGACCGGAACTTCTCGGTGCAGAAAATGCTTTAGGTGTATTTTTAAACACAATGCCATTCCGTGTCAAACTAGATAATCATTCTAGCTGGAAGGACTTAATTCTGAATGTTTATGGTGTTGAAGCTAGCATTTTACCTTTCAGACGGTATCCAATGGCACAAGTTAAACAAGATCTATCCTCAAGAGATATCTTATTCGAAACCGTATTTAATTTTACGCACTTCTATTCCTTGAAAGATTTACGTGGTCTTCCAGGGTTTGATAATATTGATGTAAGAGCAGCGGCAATTACAGAATTTCCTTTAAGAATTGAGTATTCGAGACATTTCTATACCGATGAGATTGAATTAAGTCTACATTATCATACATCCAAATATGACACTGCAGACATTGAATTCTTTGGTACAATTTTCGTTGATATTCTCGAGAACATGGTTAACTCGACAGAAGAAAATCATCACATGCAAATTGAGGAAGAAAAGTTAGACGCGTTCAAATATTACGCTGAGAAAGTTGATCAAATTTCGAGAGATGAAGAAGCTCCTTTACACCTTGATATTAATCAAGACTTGGAAATAGCGATCAATCGCGTTAAAGATGTTTGGTCAAATGTCCTGAAAATATCAAAAGAGAACCTCAAATTAGATGATGATTTCTTTTTAATTGGAGGAAATTCTTTAGCTGCGATGAAGGTATCTCTTTTCTTTAAGAAGGATCTTTCTCTCAAACAAATTATGCAAAAATCGATTCTATTGGAACTTGCAAGTGAAATTGCAAATAAAGAAATTAAATTGCGTCAAGAAGCTAGTCTTTTAACATGCTTAAGTAAATCAAGTGAATCTGAGCAAAACATTATCTTTATACCGTATGCGGGAGGCAATGCTTTAAATTTTATTCCGATTGCTAAGGAATTTGAAAAGAGTAACGCTGATCTATCCGTTTTTGCTGCTGAATTGCCAGCGCATGATCCTAACTTGGAACACAGTACCTTGGTCAATTTTGAAGATACAGTGAATTTATTGGTAGAAGAAATATCTTCAGCGATGAAAGGTAAACAATTCATGATATGGGGACATTGCGTTGGAAGTGCTCTTGCATTCGAGGTAACAAGAAAATTAGAAAAAAGAAACCTGTATCCGCAAAGACTCTTTTTAGGCGCAAAAAATATGATTAGTCAAGATGACTGTGAAATGCGTGTCAACAATGCTACGAACTTGAAATTTTCGGATATAGCTGAATTGTATTCGGAGTGGAGTGGGACAAGCAGCTTGTCAACGTTAGGGCAGAGCTACGAGTCCAAACTAGTCGAAATTTTTAAACATGATTCTATCCAAGCAAACACTTATTTGAGCAATCTATGGAATAGCAAAGAGAAGTTCGTAAAAACCCCTACCTCAATAGTGATCGCTAAGGATGATCCTGTTACAGAGGATTACGATAAAATGTGGGCGAATTGGGAAAATTGGATCGTTCAGGTTGATTTATTCGAGTTTGAAACAGGTGGGCATTACTTTTTAAGAAGTATTCCTTCTGATGTTGTAAAATATATTCAGGGCGCCCATTAGTTAATGAATTTGATACTGTATATTAGGAGGAATGGATGTTATGGATCTAAAACCAGATGCTTTTCCAAAAGAGAAAATAAAGATTGCTTTAGCACAGTGTTCCTCGATTGACGGAAATATCGAAGAGAACGTTAACAGGGCTTATGAGATGATTGAAGAAGCTGGAAAAAAGAATGTTGATATGATCATGTTTCCAGAAAAGTATCTGACCGGGTATGTACCCGAAATAGTAGAATCGAATGTAACCGAAAATACGCTTTTAATTCATGATGTGAGGATTCAAAAATTGCGTCAGGCATGCGAAAAGCATGGGATTTGGTCCATAATTGGAAGCCCGGTAAGAAGGGGTGAAGATGTTTTCATCTCTTCAATCATTATCGATTCAAATGGCAAAGAAGTAGGAGTTTATGATAAGTCTCATTTATTTCAAACGGAAAAGAAACTATTTTCTTCCAATAATGAGCAGATTATCATTCAATTAAAGGGCTGGAATATTGGAATGGCAATTTGCTATGATGCAGGTTTCCCTGAACATTCTCGTCTTTTAGCACAAAATGGCTGTCATTTATATATGGGAAGCGCTCTTTTTAGCAAAGGAATGGGGTACAAAGAGTCACGAGTATGGTTTCCTGCTCGAGCTTTAGATAATACCATATTCACGGCGATGTGCAATCACGTTGGAAAAACCGGGGTTTGGGATGCGTGTGGACATAGCGGTATATGGAACCCTCTAGGCGATAATATTATTGATGGCTCTCCGGAAGAAGTTGAATTGTTGATCGCTGAATTAGATCCCGCTCTTCTCAATCAAGCTAGAGAGGGTGAAAAAATGCTTGCTGATTCGCTTGATATAAATAAAGAACTGTATTCTATCAAGACTATATATGGTAACCAAAATGCATATAAATGAAGCAAAAAAATGGGTTAGAAAATTCAGGGATAATTCCGACTCCACAGTAAGATTAGTTGTTTTACCACACGCAGGAGGCAATGCGAATTTTTATAGAGATTTGGTCCAATATTTGCGCCCGGACATTGAGTGTATCATCATTCAGTATCCGGGAAGGCAAGAAAGACTTCTCGAGGATATGGTTAATAATATTGATGATTACGCGGATAGGGTGACAGAAGTTTTAAGTTTAATTGTTGATGGAGTTAAACCAACCATTTTATATGGACATAGTATGGGAGCTTTAATCGCATATAATATGTTGAATAGAAATGGACATATGCTTACATCGATAGAAAAACTGGTAGTCTCTTGTCATGCTCCCCCCACTAGAAAAGTTGGTGGGGAGTATAATAAAGTTGATGATGATGACTCCGTGATCGAGTATTTAAAATCTGTCGGCGGCTTAGAGGATCGTGTTTCTGAAAACAAAATGATGTTAGAGCTGATTATTCCTGCTGTTCGTAATGACCTCTTTGCAGTAAGAAATTTCAGCTTAATCAAAGCCTATAAAGTTGCTGTCCCCATATATGGTATACAAGCGACTGAAGATTGTGGGATCAAGGCTAGTGATATGCAAAAGTGGGCTTTATTAACCGGAAAGGAATTTGAATTGGTTCAATTTCCTGGAAATCATTTTTATATGCTGGATCAATGGGAGAAATTAGCTAATTATCTACAACATTTATGTAATTCAGATTGAATAGCAACGTGTTATTTTCAGCAACTTCGAGTTCTAATCTTTCATGTGGAATTGACAATAGATTATTATTCTATCTTTATTCCAATGTTCCCTGCCTTTTTTGCAGGATAAGCCGCTGGAAATGAAGAAATGTATATACTTCCATATTTCAATGAAGGAGAATCAAGAATCGATGCCTGTTGATCAGCAGACGCTCAGGTTGGCCGTCCCTTTTTTTGAAGATATTTCACCGGAGGTTCTGGAGCGGATTGTGCCGTTCATGTATGAGCGAACCTTCAAGAAAAATTCGATTATTTTCATAGAAGGTGACGAAGGGGAAGAAATTTACTTCATCCGTTCCGGTTCTGTGAACATATACAGCTTTGACGGCTCCAAGAAAGTAATTCTGGCCGTCCTGCAAAAAGGCGAGTATTTTGGTGAAATGGCTGCTATTCGCCCCGGGCTTGTCCGCTCGGCAACAGCTGAGACTGCATCGCCTACAAAGCTGTTTACTCTCAGACGGAGGGATTTCGAAAAGCTTATTGAACAGCATCCGCAGTTGGCCTTTCAACTGCTGGAATACTCAATGGAGCGACTGAGACAGGCCAATCAGCAGATTTATGACCTTACCTTCCTCAACGTCAAAACCCGCATTATGAAGCGGCTGATCCGACTTTCCCAGGAGTATGGCGTGACTGAGGCTGCAGGCATCCGTATTGACGCCAAGTTGACGCATCAGCAAATTGCCGAGATGGTAGGCGCTGCCCGGGAGACGGTCACCAAGGTACTGCAGGAACTGCAGGAAGAGGGCAATATTCTAATCCGCAATAAATGGATTACATTGCCTGACCGGGAACGTCTTAAGAGTCTGCTTCAGGAAGAAATATAGGACTGCCGCAGCAGGACGAATATGCCGAAGGTTGCAGAAAAAGACAAAAACTTGTTGACAAGTTGTTCCCATTCTCATTAGAATAAAACTGAAAATTAATCATCTCTTTTCGTATAATTCCGGGAATTGGCCCGGAAGTCTCTACGAGGTCACCGTAATGATCTGGCTACGAAAAGCGGGATTGGCATGCCAAGGGGGTTCCCCATAGGTATACTTTTCCTGTTTTACGCGGAACCTAGGAGAGCAGAGCGATTATATATCGCTGCTTTTTTAGGTTATTTTTGTTTGTTTCGTATTTGCTGACAAGGCACAGTAGGTTCAGACATCACCGTGTAACGTAGCTTGCCCCTTTGCAAGGGCAAGCTGAAAGTTGAAAGAAGGTAACGCGACAGGCAGTTTCGCCATCGTATTGCTTTTTTTCGTTGCGCATTTGTTTAAGGCTTTCATCATATTGGACGAGGCTTTTATTTGCGCGCGCTTGCACACAAAATTTGGGAGGGGTATTGGGAACAATGAATGATTTTTTCCGGCTAAAGGAGAACGGAACCACTGTCAGAACGGAAATTATGGCGGGTCTGACCACATTTATGACGATGGCTTATATTTTGGCTGTCAATCCGGGGATTTTGACCCCGACAGGACTGAGTTGGGACTCCGTATTCCTGGCTACGGCACTCGCGGCAGGTTTGTTCACGATTTTAATGGGATTGTTCGTGAACTTCCCGGTTGCCCTGGCGCCAGGTATGGGCTTGAATGCATACTTTGCTGCCACGATTCTGGCTTCACAAGCAACGGGTACGCCGATTTCTCCGGCAATGGGGCTTACCGCAGTCTTTATTTCCGGTATTATCTTTTTTATTTTGACCGTGACTCAGGTTCGCCAAATGCTGCTGGTTGCAGTACCGGATAGCATCAAACATGCAATTACGGTAGGTATCGGTCTTTTCATTACGATTATCGGGCTCAAAAACAGCGGCTTGCTGACAGTCTCGGTGCAGACGCTTAACGATGTTCCGAAGGATCAATATACGAATTTGCTTGGTTTTGAATCGGTCTTCCATTTGGGAGATATGCATAGTCAGGGCGTTCTGCTGACCATCCTTGGTATTCTGCTGATTGCCATTATGATGGTGCTGCGTGTGCCTGGAGCCATTTTATTCGGAATTTTGCTGACGACTGTAATTGCGATTCTGATTGGCAATGTGAATGTCAGCGATGCGCTCAGCGATAAAAATTGGACTCCGAATTTTAAAGAGTTGAACTTCTGGCACTTCGACTTTGCCGGTGTGTTGGAAGTGGGACTCATTACCGTTATTCTGACCTTTACCTTCGTAGAGCTGTTTGATACGTTCGGCACACTGGTAGGGACAGCTACACGCGCCGGCTTTATGAAGGACAAAGAAAAGGGGCGCAAAAAAGTTGGTAAAGCGATGCTGGTTGACGCAATCGGCGTCAGCGGCGGCGCAATGCTGGGGACGAGCACGGTAACGGCGTACGTTGAAAGCTCCGCAGGCATTGCCCAGGGCGGCCGGACAGGCCTTACAGCCGTTGTTACAGGGATTTGCTTCCTGCTTTCGATCTTCCTGTCGCCACTGGTTGCTCTGGTTCCAGGCGCGGCGACAAGCGCGGCTCTGATCGTCGTAGGAGTTCTCATGATGCAATCTGTAAAGGATATTGATTTCTCCGACATCGTCTATGCCGTTCCAGCGTTCCTGACGATTGCCATGATGCCTTTCACGTACAACATTGCGAACGGTATTTCCTTCGGTATCGTGTTCTACGTCATTCTCGCTACAGTAGCGAATTTGTCCGGCAAGGGCAAAGAGAAATACACAGTTCACTGGCTGATGTGGGTGCTTGCGATTCTGATCGTGGCGCGTTATATCTTTATGCCGGGTCATTAATTGCGAAGTATGCAATAAAGGTATCTCCAAGATTGCAAAGTGGAGATGCCTTTTTTTATTTTCAGCTTGATGGCGGTCATGTACTTTCCGAGTTCAGAGATGTAAAATAACAATATTGTAGATAAACATTAAAATGGTCGGAAACGCTGAAATAGGGGGACCAGTATGAGGACAACAATTATTAAGAATGGACGGGCTGTGCTGCCGGATAAAGTTGTAAAGGCGGATATTGTGGTTCGTGGAGACCGCATCGAAGCGATCCTGACAGAATCTCAAGAACAGGCAACTGCAAGCAATGAGAATCATCAATTACAATCTCTCTCCGGTGATGCCGTCACCGTCATAGATGCTGAAAATCGCTATATCCTTCCGGGATTGGTGGATATTCATTGCGATGCGATAGAGAAAGAGGTTCAGCCTCGTCCCAATACGTTATTCCCGCTCCAGATGGCATTGATTGAATTTGAGCGCAAGCTTCCGGTTCACGGGATTACATCCATGTATCATTCACTTTCCCTTGGTGTCGGGTTAAGCCTTCGAGGAGATCATTTGCTGACGCAAATGGTTGAGCTGATTCATGCCTATAAACAACGCAGAGCTATGATTCGTCATGGTATTCATCTGCGCTACGAAGTATCGCATCTGGCTGGCATTCCTGTTGTTGAGCGTTATGTACAAGAGGGTAAAATTGATTATTTGTCCTTCATGGACCACTCGCCAGGACAAGGGCAATATAAGGCTCCGGGATCTTTTGAAAGCTATGTCATGAAAAATCAGGCGGTCAATCGGGAAGAGGTTCAACAAATCGTAGAGGAATTGTTGACTCGTCAACAGCTTGTCGACTGGAATCATTTGGAGCGGCTTGGCAAACTCGCAGCGCAAAAGGGTATTTCTGTCGCTTCGCATGATGACGACAGTCCCGAGCGGGTAGATCATTTTCTTGGTTTTGGCGTTAATATTTCCGAATTTCCAATGAATCTTCAGACAGCGGAACATGCGATGCGCAAAGGTCTTCATGTATGTGTGGGAGCCCCTAATGTCGTCCGAGGAGGCTCCCACGATAAGAATTTAAGTGCAATTGCAGCCATTGGTGCAGGCGCAGCGAATATATTATGCTCGGATTATCATCCAGCTTCTTTGCTGGCAGCTGTATTCAAGCTATCAGGGCTGTATGACTCATCCGGCTTGACGCAGGGACTGCCTGAAGCAGTTGCGATGGCCAGTCTGAATCCAGCCAAAGCTCTTGGTGTTGACAAGCAGTTAGGTTCAATTGAAATCGGCAAAAAGTCAGATTTGATCATTGTAGACACCTTTGACGGGTATCCGATGGTTTCGACCGCACTGGTCAATGGCACAATTGTATATGAGAGCAGCGCCTATTACCCTTTGCATGAAACGAATTGAATTTACTTGTTCAGCTCATCGTGAAGGGAATGAACAAGCTTGTTTTGAGTTGGCGCATCGCTTGCATTCCAGATGATTTCGAACAGTACGCCCAGTCCTGGCAAAGCATGCTCGTCACCACCTATGGAGCCTTGAATGACATCGGTTAATTCTTCATTGGATTTGTCATGCACGCGTTGAATGATCGCTTGTCTCAGGTCCAGATTCATAGCTATCCCTCCATGTGGTCGATTTCCCGATTAATATTCCCTCTCCGCAGTTGTTTCATCCTGTTAAGCACAGTGCAAGCTGCAAGGTTTTCCCAGTGCCTTCTACTGATGAACTGACGTTCTTTCGGTTTGCAGTTGCAGATGTGGTATAATTCGGTTATGGCTTCAAAACGGGAGGACGGGAATGAATAAGAAACAGTTTGCAATCATTGGAATGGGGCGATTTGGTTCGAGCGTTGCCCGTTCCTTATCGGAGATGGGATTTCAGGTACTGGCTATTGACTCGGACGAGCATCGGATACAAGATATTGTGAATATTGTAACGTATGCCGTAAAAGCGGATTCTACAGATGAAGAGGCGATGCGCTCAATTGGCATTCGCAATTTTGATGTTGTCGTGGTTGCCATCGGTCAAGATATTCAGTCAAGCATTTTGACTACGCTTATCTTGAAAGACATGGGTGTGTCCCGCATTATAGTGAAGGCACAAAATGAACTTCATGGAAAAGTTCTGGACAAGATTGGTGCAGACAAGGTTATTTTCCCAGAGCGGGATATGGGACTGAGACTGGCGCATCATTTAATTTCCCCGAACGTTTTGGATTTCATTGAGCTTTCAAAAGACCACAGTATTGTCGAGGTTCAGGCGACAGCAGGGATAATTGGCCAAAGCCTGAAGGACTTGAATGTTCGAGCAAAATATAATTGCAACGTGATGGCGATCAAGAACGGCCCCCATATAAATATTTCCCCGAATGCCGACGATTTGCTCAAACCTGAGGATATCCTCGTTGTAGTCGGAAAAAATAAAGATCTCAAGAGCCTGGAGCTGGCTTTTGCGGAAGGCTGAATTCGAATAATGAACAATACAACCCATATTTCATCGGTTCAAAATACAAAAGTGAAGCAATGGGCTTCATTGCTGGAAAAGAAACACCGCGAGCGCAGCGGGCAATTTATTATTGAAGGCGTCCATCTGGTGCTGGAGGCGGTTCAGGCAGGGATTGAAATCGAATGTATCGTTTATGATACGGACAAAGGGATTCCGGCAGAGTTGAAAACAGACGCTCCCTCCGCAACGCCATGTGAATGGGTCAGTGCGCCGACGCCAGTACTTGCAAAATGCACAGGAACGACAACGCCGCCGCCGGTTTTTGCGGTAGTCACAAAACCCGCTTACAGCAGGGAAGCCCTGTTCAATGAGCGGGCATTGGTTGTTGTACTGGATGGGGTTAGTGATCCGGGCAATGTCGGCACGATCATTCGCTGTGCCGATGCCGCAGGTGCGGATGCTGTCGTGCTGGGCAACAACTGCGCGGATGTCTACAACCCGAAGACCGTTCGTTCAACAATGGGCTCATTATTTCATCTGCCGGTGATTGAAGCGGATTTGGCAACGCTGCTGCCGGAGGGCAAGCGCCGCGGAATCCGTCTGACAGGGACCAGCCTGCAAGCAAAGGGCTCGTGCTACGACTGCGACTGGGCACAGGCCACCTGGCTGGTCATGGGCAATGAATCCAAGGGATTATCACCCGAAGTCGAGCAAATTCTGGATGAGACTGTACGGATTCCGATGCGAGGCAAAGCTGAATCGCTTAACGTCGCGATGGCAACAACCGTTTTGCTGTATGAAGCGCTAAGGCAGCGGGAGTTTTGAAACGATAACAATTTCTGACTTGTTCGATATACTACAGAAGCGAAAACCGGAACTAGCCGATTTTCGCTTCTTCACTGTTGTGGAGGTTTCATATGTTGCTGCACAAAGGAGAAACCTTATTTAGACAAGGGGAATCGGGACCGCTATTTCACTTAAGAAGCGGTATGCTGAAAATTATAAGGCTTCATCAGGACGGGTCGCAAATTCTGGTCAATCTGATTGTGCCGGACGAAATCATTCCGCATCATTCGCTCATTAGCCCTAACCCCTATTATGGGACTGCGATTGCGCTTGTGACCTGTGAGATTGATATTCTGCCGGAAGCGGCCTGGTATGGGGAGCTGGAGCAAAATCCGGAGCGGTACCGTGAAGTTGCTCTCAAGCTGCAGGACAAGCTGCGCATGATGCAGCAGCGCATGGATCAGCTCACTACCATCTCACCTGGGGAGAGGCTTCGCAAGCTTCAAGCCTGGTTCCATGCCTACATCTCGCCCGCTACGTTAACGGATGTGCTGACCCAGGATGAAATTGGCCAGTTTATCGGCATGCGGCGGGAAACCGTGAACCGGCTGCTGCGAAGCCAGGCTGGCGAATCATCCTAATCATAATCTAATGAGGCAGAGCTATCAGTTATTCTGCATCCAGATCACCGGCAGGCCCGAAAAATTCATAATGGATATCGGCAGCGGGAATCCCCCACTCCTTCAAGTACCCGTAAACTGCCTTCATAAACGGTACCGGCCCGCAGAAGTAGAAAGCTGCATCCTTGACAGGAATGATTTCCTTTAGCCAAGCCAGATCAATATAGCCTTCCTTATGAAAAGCATTCCGCTCCCTATCTTCCGTAGTTGGCTCCCTATAGCACCAATGAGCCGAAATTTGCGCTGAACGTCCGGCAAGCTCTTCAATTTGCTGCTTCAAGGCGTGGATAGCGCCGTTCTCAGCGGCATGAATGAAGATAGCTTCCCGTCCAGAATTTGTACTCGCCAGTGTTTCAATCATACTGACCAGAGGCGTCAATCCGACGCCTCCGCTAATAAATACAGCCGGGCGGGTATCCTCAAGATTCAATGTAAAGTCTCCGGCAGGGGCTGAAAGCCGCAGGATATCTCCCGGTTTGACCTGTTCATGCAAATACATGGACACCTTCCCCGCTATTTTGCTGGCAGATGCTTCCTCCCGCTTTACCGAAATTCTGTAGTATGGTTTTCCCGGCACGTCCGACAAGCTGTATTGACGGATATGGGTATGCTCTTCCCCCGGTATTTCCACCTTGACACTTACGTACTGTCCCGGCAAATAAGAAGCGATTGCTTCCCCGTCTTGAGGTACGAGGTAAAAGGAAGTAATTACGTCGCTTTCCTTTTCCTTTCGCTCCACTCGAAAAGCTCTAAAGTCCGCCCAGCCGCCTTCCTTTTGTTCGGTATCTTGATACATCCCGGCTTCTACCTCAATAAATACGCCCGCAATGACACCGTAAGCCTCTCCCCAGGCTTGTAAAATTTCTTCTGAAGCGGCATCGCCCAGCACATCCTGAATGGCCTGAAGCAGATTTTGGCCGACAATCGGATAGTGCTCGGCACGAACGCCGAGACTGCGGTGCTTATGGGCAATCTGTTTTACAACGGGCAAAATGGTTTCCAGCTTATCGATATGCTTGGCTGCAGCGTAAACAGCATTGGCAAGGGCAGTTTGCTGCCTGCCTTGGCTCTGGTTGGCATGATTGAACAGATTCAGCAGTTCGGGAGTTTTAGAGAACAGCAGCGTATAAAACCGTTTCGTAATATCAAGTCCATGCTTCTCAAGTACAGGTACAGTCGATTGAATGATGGCAATTGTTTTCTCATTAAGCATTTATAACGCCCCGCTTTCATTAACTAAAGGAATACATTTAGTATATGAAAAGACAAGCGGCGCCCTATGTGATTGTAATCACAGGATTTCGCAACAATTTGTGAATCATTGCCAGAATTCCTGGCTCAGATTTGAAGGGGCGGCCAATATTTTGAAGAGGACTGGAGTTATTTGATCGCCCCTCATATTGATTCTATTGTTTGCCCAACAGCCAATTCACTGCATCTTCCCTGGATTCGAATACTCCAAAATGGTTGCTTCTATTGGATTCAACCGCCATTTCTTTAAATCTTCCTTGATGAATCAGCTCTTTCGGAATAACTGCTGCAGTTTTTATCCGATAGTTGATCCATTTCTGAATCATTTGCCCGGCAATGCCTGTTCTTAGTTTGAAGAAGTCTTCCGAGAGTACTTCACCATGCAGCAAAAGCAGCGGCGACTCTTGTTCTAAGCATAAAGCAACGAGGTCGACAGCATCCTGCTCGGTACGAAGAGGATTTTGGACAGACATCACTTCGAGGTATTTTTCAACGCCATTATCAATCATTTTATAATTCATCGTTCTTGTCTCCTCCATTTGAATTCTTTCAAGCAGTTCTTTGCGAATGCTTTGCACCCATTCGAGTTCATTCTGATAGTAAGTCAGCAAGTTTTCCGTTATCTTATCCCACAAGAAGGTTTCACGTTCATTTCGATTGGGCGAGGGAATTCCTCGTTTGATTTTTTCCTGATGAAAAATAAGCTGCAAGCTGATCCTGCTTTCATAACTGGCAAGCATTTCACTTAATTCTTCAGAGTCTAGATGGTCCGCCCATGCCAATTGAATGAGAAAACTATTCTTGAATTCGGGAATTTCCGATTCTGATCGAACCCATTCCTTTAACCGGGCGCGTCCCTCCGGAGTAATGCTGTATATTTTTTTGGATGGAGAACTCTCCTGATGTTGAATTTCATTGGTTACCAGGCCCTCGTTCAAAAGCTTCACAAGCGATTTGTAAATTTGATTATTGTTGCCGGACCAGTACATCGTCGGAGATTCTTCAATCATCTTTTTCAATTCATATCCTGTAGCTGGCTTCCAGCTCAGAAGTCCAAGTATGGCGTATTGAATAGACATAACAACACCTCATTAGTTATCAATATCATATGTTAACAGTAACATATGATATTGATAGTGTAAAGAAGACGAAATTTTGCTCAACCTCAATTCAAAGACCCCAATTTTAGCTGTCGATTCGCATTCGTGTTTCGGGAAAATTGAACATTTTTAAATATTTTTCCTTTAAACGGGAACCTTGGCGTATCCTGAGGAGTCTGTTAAGTGAACGAATTTAAACGGTTATCCCGCTGCAAAGTGAAAGGGAGATGGAAGTGGATGATCAGCATTTAAAAAACCTCACCTCTATAGATGAGGGCATGCTTAGAGAAGTTATGGAGCAGTATGGGGAGGATGTGTGGAATTACGCTTATTTTTTGACCTCCAAGCATGATTGGGCAGATGATATCGCACAGGAGGTATTTATTAAGGTTTATAAGCATATTGGAGGATTTCGCAGGGAGGCTTCCCTCAAGACCTGGCTGTTGAAGCTCACCCGCAACACGGCTTTTTCCTATAAGCGGCTGGCTTTCTTTCGTAAAATGTCTCCTGTTGCCCTGGAATCTGTCGTCAGGGTCGGCCCTTCTGCAGAGACCGAGTACTGGCAACGGGATTTTGCAGATGCCATATGGGGGCATGTGCTGTGCCTGCCTGTCAAATTCCGTGAAGCGCTTATTTTGAGCGCCCATTACGAAATGTCTCATGATGAAATAGCCGAAGCACTAGGCATTTCTCCTGGCACGGTAAAATCTCGGCTGCACCGGGCGCGGCGCAAACTAGCCGAGTTGGTAAGGAGGGAACGGCATGATTCATTCGTCTGATCGGGAGATGGAGCAAAGGCTATCCTATAAGCCATTTCACAGCCGTAAATTTACAGAGCGTCATATGGCGGCCGTGGAACAGTCCATACGCAAAGCGACTTTAGCGGCAGGCAACCATCGGAGAAAGCGCATTATGATTCCAGTTGCTTTCGTATTCATGTTAATTTTGTTGCTGGGGTCAGTGCTGCTCATTAACGATTTGCAGAACAGATTGGGACTCCTGGCGATGTGGCCGGAGGCGTGGCCTGTGGAGACGAAACCATCACAGAAGAAAGAACCCCTTCTCAGCCATGATACGCCGCGGAATAAGAGCAATCTGTTTGACGGGACAAAGCTTAAAGTCGGTGATGTGATCGTCGGGCTGACGGCAGTAGAGACAAATTTTCAGCAGACCGATATCGATAACCCCAATGAGGTATATGGAAGTGCGACATTCTCAGGGGAGGTTGAGCTTACAGGAACCTATATGATTGATCCTTCCAGCAGCAGCGGTTTTACCGTTTCGTTCTACCCGGATGCTGATTCATCAGGTAAAATCCCCCGCCTCAAAAATGATACGCGGAATAGCTGGTTTGCTATTAACAATGTAGAGGATGCGCAAAAACTGCTATTAGCTGACAAAGGCACTGGCAAAGCAACAATTGTGATCGAAAATTACAACATTCAGTACAGGCCGTCAGATGTGTTTAATACGGCAAGTCTAATTCAGGTGAAAAGCAATACGATAACCAGCCGTTTGACGCCGGAAGAACAGGAGAGAATGAAGCTGTGGGATGAATTATCCAAACGCGGCAGCCTCATGGATCGACCAGTGAGTGAGCAGTTAGACGGGTTATCTATGGCTGATTTGATATTGGGACTGAAACACGAAGACAATTGGGTCCGCTGGTATTGCACTTACAGGCTCGGGGAATTGCTGGACGAGGGCAATAAGGGACAGATCGAAGCGGCGATCAAGCCTATGTTGGAAGACGAGGACTTCCTGGTAGGCAAAGCGGCAACCTTTACCTGGTCACTGATTAAAGGTACGCCTGAAGCGGATGAGCGTTTCGTTCCTTCGCCCGACCGAAGTGTTTACGCCTTCTATCGGTATGGAGAGTCCAGATTCAATGACGGCAAGACCTGGCTGTTGGAGAATGGTACGGCCAAACTGCTCTATCATGCAGAGGCGGGAGCGGTCTATGATTTTTCCTGGTCTCCGGATAGCAGGTGGCTGGCTGTTCAATTTGGGGGCAGAAACTGGAGTAATATTGAGCTTATTGACAGGCATACAGGGAAAGAATATGGATTTACGAATCCAGTGAAAGAAATCGCAACGGCCCCTGATTTCGGCTATGGCATAAGCTTGGATGAGGCGTTGCGTTTTGACCCGTGGGTGTCGGTGGCAAAATGGAGCGGAGACGGGAAGCGTATTTTACTCCAATACTCATTTAATGATGAAAAATTCAATCCTTATCAAGGTTACGCATCATACAACTTACATTCGAAGCGGATCGAACTTTTATTTAAAGGCGAAGTAGATAACCCGGCTGAGTTGCCGGCAGATCAGCAGTGGATGAGTCCATAAGCGTAAAAAAGCAACCCTCCAGGTCGCATGATGATATGCTCCCCTTGTAGTAGACAGTTGAAATAATAAAACTGTTTACTACGAGGTGGAGCATTTTTATGTCTCATAGATC
>NZ_JAELUP010000071.1 GCF_016424485.1 Paenibacillus roseus | reverse complement strand
GTTTGCATTCCCTGATAGCTCAGTTGGTAGAGCACTCGGCTGTTAACCGAGTTGTCACAGGTTCGAGTCCTGTTCGGGGAGCCTTCTAGCTCTCATAGCTCAGTAGGTAGAGTGCATCCATGGTAAGGATGAGGTCACCGGTTCGATCCCGGTTGAGAGCTCCATTTTTTGCAAGGCCCGTTGGTCAAGGGGTTAAGACACCTCCCTTTCACGGAGGTAACAGGGGTTCGAATCCCCTACGGGTCACCATTTTTTAGCTACATAGCATCACCTGGACGCTTAGCTCAGCTGGGAGAGCATCTGCCTTACAAGCAGAGGGTCGGCGGTTCGATCCCGTCAGCGTCCACCATTATTGGGGATTAGCCAAGCGGTAAGGCAACGGACTTTGACTCCGTCACTCCCAGGTTCGAATCCTGGATCCCCAGCCATTTTAGCAAGAGCCATTAGCTCAGTTGGTAGAGCACCTGACTTTTAATCAGGGTGTCGAAGGTTCGAGTCCTTCATGGCTCACCATTGTTTCATCAAGCGCATGTGGCGGAATTGGCAGACGCACTAGACTTAGGATCTAGCGCCTTTGGCGTGGGGGTTCAAGTCCCTCCATGCGCATCGTAAAAGAAAAAAACCCTTGATATTCAAGGGTTTTTTTCTTTCTCTCCTCCACATCCCCTAACTACCATTTTAATAGAAAAGACGGTTTTTTATGTACATTTTTAACATTCAACAAAAAGGGGGCTTCCAGTAGTCAGGCTTTACTGACTTTCTGGACAGCCCCAATCTATAAACCAACAGTTAGCTAGTAAACATTAGGCGAAAATAGTGGATACAGTTAAAGTCCATGTAGACCCGAAGGCTGAGAGAGTAGCAGTTGTGTTTCCCCCGACGTTAGGTTTAAAATTACCTGCTCCTGTGGACAAGACGGCTCCCCAGGAGGTTGGAGCAGTGTAACTAAAGGTACTAGCAATTGGATTTTGTGTTATGCTATTTTGGAACAAGCCACTGCTAGGAGTTATTCCATAAACCCCATAAATAACTTGTTTATTAGTCGCTGTAACGCCCGAAGCATATACTTCCCACCCGCCAGATACTTCCTGAAGCTTCCAATACTTTAACCCGTGAGAATCGTAGACATAGGATACGTAGATTGTTAAATGCCCTTTTATCGAGTATGTGGAATCCCACTTAGTTTCAGTTTTTGATGCGTCATAACTAGCAAGGGTGGTGACTGCATAAGTTGAAATGAGATCACCGGATGCTTGATCTTGCTTTTCGGTTAGCAGCTGTGCAGTTCTATATTGTGTAACTGATAGCGGCTTATTATCGTCGGACAAAATTTGTTCTCTACTCACTTGATTTTCAATAGGTAAATCAGAGACATTGTTTATTGCTCTTTGAATCAAAATGCTAGGGTCCTTGATTTCAACATTATTCTCTAGCAATTTGTATGGAGTATCTTGGAGCGAGGATGCGCTAGCCGGTAAAACCAAAATTAGTGTGAGAAGCGTTGACAGAATAGCACTGATAATTTTCTTTTTCATCCTGATACCTCCTGAATTGTATATTATATCCACATATTAAGATTAAACCAACTAAATATATAAGTCAAATAAAAGATATCAATATACTATGAATATTTTCTATTTTCCTCCTCGTTTTGCGAGTTATGCAAATTTGGTCAAACTGGAGTACGTAGTGGCCACAGGACTACATTCCTGATGCTGCTGATGGATTATTGGTACCGAACAACTCCACGCAATGGCGAACGATCTCTAGTGAACTTTGCCCAAGAATCTGTTGCAATGTAAAAAATATCTCCTCCATTTTTGTTTAGAAACTTATTGGAGAGCCCAACTGTACGACGAACATGGGTATCTTCCTTTAGAAACCCAAACAAGGGCTGTTGAGCGCTCAATTATCCACCATTGTCTGGTTAAAGACCTCTGGTTTAGAATGACTACTAACCTAGTCGCCAAGAATGAATGAAATAGTATAGATATTGAGTTTATGAGTATAAAAGAAATATTATTCGACTATTCAAAAAAACATAAATTACCTTGTTTGTATACTTACTAATTATTATGCTAATATATAGATTGGAATTATTTTCTTGTCGAATTATGATGAA
>NZ_JAELUP010000070.1 GCF_016424485.1 Paenibacillus roseus | reverse complement strand
TTAGTCCGATGGAATTCAGGACTAAGGCCGCCTAACTGATTTTTAATAAATTTACTGTCTACTTGACGGGGAGCAGTTCATTCATGCCTTTCAAGGTTTCTTTTTTGGGAGGGGATGGGTGTCGAATAAACTGATGGTCATGGCGATGTTACGAGCTTACGAGACACAACGGGACTGCTTCGAACCGCCTATGATTATGATGTCTTTGGCAACCCTGTTGCTTCAGCGACGAAGTACTACAATGCAGCGGGTCAGTTGACAACAAGTACGGGTAAAATGGATAGCCCGATCCGTTATGCAGGCTACCAGTATGACAGTGAGACAGGGCTCTACTATTTGAATGCCCGTTATTATGATTCCAGAATTGCTCGCTTCTTAAGTGAGGATACGTACCGTGGAGATCCAAAAGATCCCCTAAGCTTGAATCTGTATGCTTACGTAAAAAATGAACCCGTGATGTATGATGACCCTACCGGACACTTCTTCAACTTTGTTGCAGCGGCAGTAGGAGCAGCGGCAGGAGCCGCTATTGGAGCCGGCATTGAAATGGCGAGGGATGCTGCGAAAGGTCAGCTATCCAAGAGCAATTGGAAAAAATATGCGGGGGCCGCTGCCGCAGGCGCGATAACCGGATTGACTGCCGGATTGACTGGCGGAGCCTCCCTTGTTGCAAATATTGGCGTGCGTGCCGGAGCTGGCTATGCTAGCAGCGCTGCAGAGCAATACATTACAACGGGTAAGGTCAATCAAAAGCAAGCACTGATGAGTAGCGTACAGAGCGCGGCTACTTATGGAGCAGGCAAGGCGACCAATAAGCTTAAGGTGTCTTCTGGTGGTAGTGGAGGTACGGGGAATTCAATAAGTGGCAAAGACACTTTAAAACCTGGTAAACATGCAGGTAAATCCATCCCGGCGAGGGGTAAAGGAAGGGATTTCTCTAAAGAAGAGAGAAATAAAATAAATGATATTGGACAGAACACAGGTTGTCATACTTGTGGTTCGAAAGCGCCGGGAACTAAGAGTGGCAACTTTATACCTGACCATCAGCCACCTAACTCAACTGTTCCGAACGGAACACCGCAACAATTGTATCCTCATTGCAAAAGTTGTAGTTCAAAGCAAGGGGGAACGTTGGGGGCGCTGAAGAAACAGGAACAAGCAACGAGGAGACGATGAATGAATACTACTTATCGAGATATTCAAGTAGAAATTGACGGTAGTTATTTAAAAACCACTAATCTATTATCATTGATTGGCTATAATGTTAAGGTTCTTAATCAAGGAAATAGTCAAGATTGCATGGGGTTCTTGAAGTACTTTATTGACTATTGCATCGATTATAAACCCCAAATCAAGCCTGAACAGACCATTGCCTATTACTCGTGGTTAGTACAACTTAGTAGTTCTTCTTCTTCCGTTTTAACCGTACAGGAAGCCAAGGGTAATGGCGACGGTTTTACAGAAGGAATTAGTTACGCAAGCAAAGTAATTAGAGAGCAAGAAGATATATGTGCTAAATTTGATGTAAATCCCGTCTTTCCACAATTTAGCCAAAACATTGTAATTTCGAAAGGCGTTTATGAAGGGTTAGGTATTGATGCAATAAGATACTCTTCTCCCGAACACATGACAGGGTGGTGGCTGACAACAGATTTATATGATGACAATACGGACTCGTTAATGAATGTACATTACTTTCACGTTGCTTTTAACAGACCGGATTTATTGAAGTACCTTGCTTTACCATGTGGGTACAGATTTTATATTACCAATTCTGAAGAAGATATTTGGTTCGACGAAAATGCTGTAGACTGAAATTACAAAACCTTGATTGGCTTCGTGCCTTTCAAGGTTTTTTCTTTGGTGGGGCTACCCGGTGTCGAATGAACCCATGATTCAATCAATAACACATCTAACCCATGTAATACCTGTATAAAGATTTCGTCATTTTGTTTGTACGCACATTAAAGGCTTTATTTTTATAACCCAAATAGCGCAATACCGATACAATGAACAGGTTGATTATGGTTAGATACCACCATGATTGACCTGTTTTTGTTACCTTCGTTTTCTTACGGTTTTTTCAAATTTACGCCTACGATAAAACAGCTTCATTAACAACAGGTTATCTCGCAGAGATGTTAACCGATGTGAAGGGCAATACGACCGAAAAGCAGTATGACAGGTTGGGGCGGCTGTATAGAGTCTTGTCGAACAAAGCTGTAACAGCAACCTACGATTATTATACCAACGGCAACCGTAAGACTTTAACTACACCCGGTTCATTAACGACCCAGTACTCGTACTATAAAAATAACTTGCTTAAAAAGTTGGATAACTTAAGGAACGGCAGTGTTCAGGACAGCTACTCCTATACGTACGATG
>NZ_JAELUP010000069.1 GCF_016424485.1 Paenibacillus roseus | reverse complement strand
TCTTGGAAATCTCGGCTTGTATCCCCATCCTCGGCTATTAGCGTTAGTATCTGCTCTGCTTTCTTGGTCGATAATGCGTAGTTGCTCTGCTTTCGGAGATACAACGCCAGTTCATCCACCCCCACGCCGGACAATCGGGAAGGAGAAGGATACTTATGCCAAAACGCTAACGCCGTCTTTCCATCCACTTCTGAAAAGAACTTCTTGTAGCTCGGATAATGATAGCCAAGTTGCTGATGAAGCCGCTTCACCATTCCTGTCAGGCTCTTGGATTGCCATTTTCGCTGTGTGACAAGCTGACTAATTGCCCAATACAGGTCCATTGGCTTGGCATCCGGCAATTTGTGAAGCTCGTCCCGTAACACCTTGGCTACACACTCCGCATCCCACGAATCGGATTTTTCAATGGTAATATGGCTCTTGCGTCTATGGTTGGCTAGTTTGGCATTGACTTCCTTTACCCAACAGCCTTTCTCGGTCAGGTTGACAGCTAATGCTCTGCCGTAGCCATCCACATCTTCCAACCCGTAAACAACCGATAATCCTTTCTTTATGTACTTCTTGACCTCCTTCTCAAGCTGTGGGAACGCTGTCGGCTTGTTATCAAATTTGATTTCTCCTAGCTTTTGATTCCAACAGTCAATGATAACCGCTGTATGATGCTGCTTATGCAAATCTACACCGACATAAATCAGTTTATCCGGCGTTAGTTGAACGTTGGTCATCGTTCGTTTCACTCCCTTGTATGTCATGGA
>NZ_JAELUP010000007.1 GCF_016424485.1 Paenibacillus roseus | reverse complement strand
ACGGTACTCTCGGCTATCTTACCCCCGTACAAGCTAGAAAAGTGCCCTCATAATTGTTGTTCAGTTTTGTGTTGACAATCCACCTTTGCTTCCGTTTTCAATAATTTGATTCCTTACAAACAAAGTACTTAATTGATCTGCCATAAAAGTGAATCATTAACTCCCCATCCACGCCCTGATTTATGCCCTGTATATCTGCCACGCAGCGTCCACTCCACCTAGAGGTCCACCAACCCAGAACCGCCGCACCTAATCACCGTATCCTTTTCCATTAGATATTCGTTTATACTATAGGGAGACAACAAATAACGGATGCCGCCGCCCTTGCCGGGACCGGCGCATTGCAAAAGTATTGACAGGGTACTCTGCTACCCTACCCCGACCAGGCTAACGGAGGTGCCGGTAATGAGAGCATTGCCCAATGAGAACAGCCGTGCCATAACTAAAACCCAAACTGAAACGCAACAAGACGAGAAAGTTGCCCAGCTTCACGCTGACCTGCTGCGCTATTGCATAAGACTGACAGGCTCCCGACACGCCGCGGAAGACCTGGTGCAGGATACCTGTGTAAAAGCCATTCGCATGATTCAGCAGAAGATGCCGCATCCAAATCCGGCAGCCTATCTGAAACGAGTTGCCCGGAACCAATGGATCGACCAGGTTCGGCGCAGCGCCCGTTACGAGGAACGCTTGAAGCACTCCACCGAATCCTTCAAGAAATCCGAAGCTTCAGATGAAGCATTCGAGCATGATGAGAAGCTGGAAGAAGCACTGAAGCTGGTGATCGCCTGCCTGTCTCCGCTCCAGAGAACCGTATATTTGCTGCGGGAAGCATTGTCGCTCACAGGACCGGAGACAGCCGCGCTGCTGGACACAACAGAAGGCGCTGTCAAGGCGGCGCTCAACCGCGCCCGTTTTGCTTTGTCACGTATGCTGGAGGGGGATGACGCAACAGATGATGCAGCAAACTCCCTGACCTCAGTTGAGATAGCTGATATCTCTCTGCTACAGGCTTATTCGGCTGCGCTTCAGCTTGAGAACACCGGACTGCTCGTGCAATTGATGAACAATGACCGGCTTGACCCGGCAGCATCTGTTATTGTTCTGCGTAATTACGCCTCCCAGGCACGCAAAGCTGCTTCCGTCCCGCAGGCCTGTCTGGCTGCGTAGCCGGTACTCTGCCGACTATCGGGACAGGATGAAACCCGTTAATTTTAAGGAGGCGTTTAGACCATGAACCTGATTCCTTATGTCGTCGAACAAAGCAGAAACGGTGAGCGGAGCTATGATATCTACTCCCGACTGCTAAAGGACCGCATTATTATGGTAAGCGGAGAAGTTAATGATGATATGGCGAATGCCGTAGTCGCCCAGCTGCTGTTCTTGGCAGCCGATGACCCGGATAAAGACGTCCAAATGTACATTAATAGCCCTGGCGGATCGGTTACGGCCGGGTTTGCCATCTACGATACGATACAATACATGAAGCCGGATGTCTCCACGATCTGTGTAGGATTGGCAGCCAGCTTCGGCGCGATGCTGCTGGCAGGCGGTACGAAAGGCAAGCGCTTCGCCCTCCAGAGCAGCGAAGTGATGATTCACCAGCCGCTGGGCGGCGCACGGGGGCAGGCATCAGATATTATGATCCATGCCGACTGGATTTTGAAAACACGGCAGAAGATCAACCGGATTCTCGTGGAGCAAACCGGGCAGCCGCTGGAGAGAATCGAGCGGGATTCGGACCGCGACTTCTTCATGGACGCCGAAGCGGCCAAAGCATACGGGATTATTGACGACATTATCCGTGGCAGCAAGTAATCTGGTCACCATAGCCCTGACAGAAAAGCAACAAGCGGTGAGGAGCAGCCTTTGGCTGCACATCCTCACCGCTTGTTTTATTTCATGCCCGTTGTGGCAATCCCACGGACAATTTGCTTCTGGAACAATAGAAAGACGATGATGAGCGGCAGCACCGACACCGTTGCGCCCGTCATAATTTGCACCCAGTTGCTGCTGTCCCTGGCTTCGCTGGAGAAGAAAGCCATTCCGACAGGAATAGTGAACATCTCCTCTGTCTGCGTCACGATCAGCGGCCAGATGAAGGCGTTCCAGTTGCCCAGGAAGGACAGAATGCACAGCGTCGCCACAGCCGAACGGACAAGCGGCACTACAATGCGCACCAGAATGCCCCACTCGCCCATCCCGTCGATCCGCGCTGCGTCGAGAAGGTCCGAAGGCACGGATTCCATGAACTGCTTCATCAGGAAGATGCCGAAGGCCGAGATGACACCCGGGAACATCACGCCCCAGTACGTATCCACCCAGCCAAAATTGACGGCATACAGAAACCAGGGAATAATCAGCATCTCTGTCGGCACCATCAACGTGCTTAGAATAAGCAGGTAAATGATTTTCTTGCCGTGAAAATTGAACTTGGCCAGTACATAGCCGATAACCGTATCGAAAAAGCAGACGCTAATCGTCGTCAACACCGCGACAATAAAACTGTTCACAATCCATCTGCCAAATGCTGTGCCGCTAAAGAGGGTCGCGTAATTCTCCCATGCCGGAGCCGAAGGAATCAGACTGAGCGAGTAAATTTCCTGCGGTGACTTGAGCGACGTCGCGATCATCCACAGAAACGGGAATACCATGAAGATAAGTCCTAATGCCAGAAGGATATAGCTCACCCATATGATGGCATAACGATCTCCCGTGATGCCTGTTTTCCTTTTCCATACAAGTCCCGGCTGCGCCGTCTTGCTCATTTGCTCCCTCCTTTCCAGGTTCCTGCTGCACCTGTTCCTGCTGCTCCTGTTCCGGCAGCTTCAGGACAGTTCAATCCGCCAATCGCAGACATGGTTCAGCCTCTACAGATCATTAATGCTCCACTTTTCGATTCAACACCTTGAGCTGCAATATAGTCAGCGTCAAAATAAGCAGGAACAAGACGACCGTCGCAGCCGACGCCTGCCCCATCTCGAAGCTCTTGAAGGCACGGTTGTAAATATACAGCACAATCGAATTTGTTGAGTTGAGCGGGCCTCCGGCTGTCATATTAAGCACCTGAGTAAAGGTTTGCAAAAATCCAATGCTGGCAATAACGATCGAGAACAGCAGCACCGGATTGAGCAGCGGCAAGGTGATGTGGATAAATTTTCGCCAGCGCCCTGCCCCATCAATGGATGCAGCGTCATAGTAGAGGCGAGGGATATTTTCGAGTCCCGCCAGAAACACCAGCATCTGAAACCCGATATTTTGCCAGATTACCGCAATTATGATCCAGTAGACAGCTTGAGAGGGCGAGTAGAGAAACGGCTGCGCCGGGAGACCAAGCTCCAATAGCACCCCGTTGGCTACCCCGTTCTTCATCAAAATCCAGCGAAACACCCAGCTCACTGCAACTACGCTGGTGATATGCGGAATAAAGTAGACGGTGCGAAAAAAGCCGCGGAAACGAACGATGCGCTGCAACAACAGTGCGATAGCCAGCCCTACTGCAAGCTGGCCGGGGACGCCTGCGACAACATAAATCAACGTGTTCCGGATTGTTCGGACAAACACCTCATCCTGAAATATAGCCGCGTAGTTGGACAGCCCGACAAACGGCTTGGTCTGCGATAACAGATCCCACTGGCGGAAGCTGACATGGAAGGAATACAAGATTGGCAGCACCCGCACGATAATGAAAAAGATCAGCGGAATAAGCAGGCAGCTGTAGATAAACAGATAACGCTTCTTTCGGAGTCCCAGACGCCAGAGGGGCAGCGTTAATTTGCGGCTGGGAGCGGCGACTTCTACCTGTTCCATTGCATTCCCTCCTTTTGCCCCCGAATTGTTCTGAATTCTTTTCTAATCAATTGCCTTGCTTGCTCCAGTAGTCGTCATATAATTTCTGGGTTTTGGCGACCAGCTCGGCGAATGCCTTATCAATAGGGACATTGGTTAACAGTACTTGATCGACCGCTTCGATGAACAGCGTTCTTTCCTGCGTCTCATCGATGAAGAAATGAGCGCGGCCATCAGGCAATTGTGCAATAAAAGCACCGAGGAATTCGTCGTTAACATATTTATCTTGCAGCGCAACCTCCTTCTGGGCCGGAAGCTCTCCGATTCGTTCCACCCACTGCTCCTGTACACCCTTGCTCGTCAAAAATTTCAGAAATTCCGTCGCCGCCGCCAGCTTTTCATCTTTAACCGTGGACGGAATCGCATTCGCCCAGAATGAAGCCTGGGTAGACTTATTCTTGTAAGCCGGAAGCGGGGCAATCGCATAATTCAAATCCGGCGCATCCTTGCGCAGAGAGCCGAGGCGGTAAGAGCCGTCGACATTAATGGCCGCATGGCCCGTCTTGAACGCATTGGCGTCATCCGTATAGAAACCGTTAATCCCGACCTTATGCTCCTTGGCAAAATCAATCAAATATTTGAATGCTTCCAGTCCTGCAGGCGATTCGTTCCATAAAATACGCTTGCGGTCCTCGCTCGTATCCTGGCCTCCGGCCTGATAAAGCAGCCCGTCGCGGAACCAGTGGTGAAGCTGGGAACCCGGCTCCCAGGCAAACCCTTCAATGACGAACTGTCCTTTACTGTCCCGCTCCGTCAACTGCTTGGCGTACTCAACCAGTTCCTCCCATGTTGTCGGCGGCTTGGCCGGATCAAGTCCGGCTTTGGTGAACAAGTCCTTGTTGTAATAGAGGCCTAATGTACGTACCCCGGTAGGCAGCGCGTAGTATTTGCCGCCAAGCTTGGCTGTCTCGACAAACGGAAAGAAATGCTCCTCGATATCGGCAGCAGGGAACTCGCTTTCCGGAAGTGGCTGCAAATAGCCGGAGGACACATATTTCGGCAGCCAGCCGTAATAGAGATTGATGACATCCGGGCCTTTGCCCGCCGGAACAAGCGTCGCCACCTTCTGGTTGTACTGGTCATACGGGAAATTCGTCTGCTTGACCGTAATATGCGGATGCTCCTGCTCAAATTGCTTGATCAACTCGTTAATTAACTCCACCTTTGCCGGAAATTCATACTGCCAGTATTCAATCGTAACCTCCTTCGGCTGTTCTGCTGAGACAGTCGTGTTGCTTTTTTCATAACTCGATGTTTTGGCCGGTCCGCTGCTGTCAGTTTTATTCCCGCCATTTGCCCCTGCGCAGCCCGCAAGCATCACAGTTCCAAGCAGCAAAGTTGCCCACAAGGTATAAAATGATCTCTTTTTCATCCGAACCCTCTCCCTGTCCCTATCCTTTTTATAATCTCTATTTGTCGGTTACACCAAGAAGCAGAATGCAGCTAACCGCCCGTATCGGATGTCTGTGTGCTGCTGTGCAGTGTGTTCAAACCGAGCAGTCGGCGGGCATTGTTGCCAAAAATATTTTCAATATCGGATTCGCCAAAACGCAAATCCCGGCAGACGCGGACCTGATCCTGCAAATACCGATACGGAAAGCCTCTGGGGAAGCCGAGGGAATCGGTGCCGAATAGAATCCGTTCTGGTCCAATCAGCTCATACGTTTTGCGAAAAAGCGTCTCCAGCGTCAGCTCGTAAGGCATCCAGCGCACCCACTGATTGGAGCCGGAGGTATCGATGTAGATGTTCGGGCAGCTCCAGCACAGATGGAGCAGTTCCTGGAAGTAACCCGCGCCAAAATGCGGAATGATGAACGGAATATCCGGGTATTCCCTTGCCGTGTTGAAGATTGCCAGCGGACTGATATTGGGGTGATGAACAATGCCGCCCGCATGTCCGAGCAGTCCGAAATGAATGAGTACGGGCAGCTTGCGCTCGGCAAGCACCTTCCATACCGGATCAAGTGACGGATCATCGAACGGGATGCCTGTCAGTGGACCGAACAGCTTGTAGCCTTTGAGCCCCAGCTCATCCGCTGCCCGCTTCAGTTCATCTGCCGCTCCTTCATCCTCAATCGAATGATACGCAAAACCGGTGAAGCGATCAGGATGGCGAGATATCTGATCCGCCATATTGTCGTTGTCCAGCGCCGTCAAAAAATTGAGTCCGGCAATATTGTATTTGTCCAGCTCCTGCACCCAGCGGTCAATGAGCGGGATCGTCTCATTGTGCTGATTCTCTGCGGCAGGCTCCGGAAAATCCCACGTCAGCCGCATCCGCTCGCTGCGCTCGGCCCCATAGCGGCTAATTTGCTCATGCCTGTTTTTGCCACCGAGTACAAGCCGATATGGCAGATGTCCATGAATGTCAAACACGCGAAATGGACTGCGAAACATAGGCTTTCTCTCCTCTCATGTCCGTTCCCACCCAAAAATTCTGACTTGACGTCCGCACCTTCATGTTCCCGGCAACTGGTCCGCTAAAGAAAAAAGACTTCTCACATGAAAGTGGAAGTCTCCGGTTATCCGGTAGATTAGTATATTATTCCAAGCGGAATTGTATGATTAGAATACTAACACCGATCATTTAAATGTTCAACCTTTTTTTTGAATAATGTCAATCATTTGTGAAAAATTTATATTTTTGGGTTACAGCGCATGCGATAACCTTAGAGTAGGAAAAATGATCTCTGGCAGAGTAAACTGACATAAACACAATCCCCGATTGATACATATATAACATAGCAGTTTATATTTTGTTACAAAAGGAGATTATGAACCTATGACAGAAACCAGACAGGCGGAATGGATTCAATATTACATTATTAACGGCGACTTGAAGCTGCCCCCTGGCACGGCCGCCGTTCAGGTCGCCCACGCCGCCACAACACTGACGCTGCATTACTTGCTGAACGGCAAGGAACAGGAAGCATTCCGTTCCTGGCTTGAAACCGGACAGCGCAAGGTAGTATTGATAGGCTCTGCACAGCAGGTAACAAATCTTGCGGATCAAGGCTATCTATCCGTCCGGGACAGCCAGCTCAGTCAGGGAGAAGAAGCGCCGCTGACTATTGTCGCATTGCCTCCCCTGAACCGGGATGACGCCGCTCCCTTGCTCGAAGGACTGACCGAACTGTAGACTTATACGACTTCACGCGGTGCGCTCATTTCCGCCTGTCAGCATGTTGACCTCCAGACCAACCAGCTTGCGTACAGCTTTTCTCTGGGGGTCGGCTTGGCGGTGTTCGTTACGGTTTCTATTTTTTCCGGCAAGCAACAGCCGCTTGTTCATGTTAAAATAGTGGACAAGATGATCGGCAGTAGGCCAGGGAAATCCTCTGCCGGATAAGGAGCGAACCGTAATGAGCGCCACTGAATTTACTATCAGATATGCGACAGAAGCAGACTTGCCCGAAATTGTCTTCATCTATAACTCTACGATTCCGTCACGTTATGTCACAGCAGATTTGGAACCTGTAACTGTAGAAAGCCGTCGCGACTGGTTCAGGAACCATACCCCGGACAAGCATCCTATCTGGGTCGCAATCAGAAATGGGAAGCTGATCGCCTGGGCAAGCCTCAGCGCTTTCTACGGTCGTCCTGCTTATGCCGCTACGGCGGAGTTCAGTATTTATGTCGCTGAAACTGCACGCCGGACAGGCGTCGGCAAGGTGCTGCTGGAACATGTTATGCAGGAATGTCCGCAGCTCGGCATCCGCAACTTGCTTGGCTTTGTGTTCGGGCATAATGAACCGAGCCTCGCCCTGCTTCGTAAATACGGGTTTACCCAATACGGGCACTTCCCTGAGGTCGCCGAACTGGATGGCGTCAAGCGCGATCTTGTTATATTAGGCAAACAGCTTTGAGTATAGGACAATAACTAAAAAGCTCCCCCTCACACATGTTGAGGCGGGAGCTTTGCGGGCTATACAGTCCAATTTATAGGTTAAAGTTCCTACACATAAGAGCCAAGAACTTCATTAAACTGTGTCAAATAGTCGAGATCAATCTGGTCGAAGCGCTCAAACGAGGGACTGTCGATATCCAGCACGCCAATCGTTCTGCCGTCCTTGCGCAGCGGGATGACCAACTCTGAATTGGTAGCCCCGTCACAGGCAATATGACCGGGAAATTGGTGTACATTCGGAACAAGCTGTGCCTCCTCCTTGGCTACTGCCGTACCGCACACACCTTTGCCGGAAGCAATCCGGGTGCAGGCAGGAAGTCCCTGGAACGGCCCCAGTACCAATTCTTCACCCTCCAGCACGTAAAAGCCGACCCAATTGATGTCTTCCAGAAACTGATTCAGCAAGGCCGCGGCGTTCGCCAAATTGGCAGTTGGACTCGGTTCGTCCTCTATCAGATGCTGAAGCTGCTTTAACAACAGCTCGTAATTCTCTTCCCTCGTTCCGGAATAGCTCGCTTTGGAAAACATATAACTTCTCCTTTAAATCCTTATTCGGATTGGCTGAGCTGTATAGCTTTCTCCAGATCGTACAAAATGTCGTCAATCGCTTCCGTCCCAACGGACAACCGGATCAACCCAGGCGTAACCCCGGATGCAAGCTGCTCCGCTTCGCCAAGCTGTTGATGCGTGGTGCTCGCCGGATGGATAATGAGCGACTTGGAATCCCCGACATTGGCTAGATGGGAGAATAGCTGTACGCCATGAATAAGCTTTTTGCCCGCTTCCACACCGCCTTTGATTCCAAAGCTGATGATCGCTCCCTGCCCCTTCGGCAAATATTTCTGAGCAAGTTCATAGGAAGCATGGCTTTCCAGCCCCGGATAACTAACCCATTCCACCGCATCCTGAGACTCCAGAAACCGCGCGACAGCCAGTGCATTTTCACTGTGCCGCTCCAGACGAAGATGCAGTGTCTCCAAGCCCTGCAGCAGAAGGAAAGCGCTCAGTGGAGCCAACGATGCTCCCAAATCCCTAAGCAACTGCACCCGGGCCTTGATAATATAGGCAAGCTCGCCAACCGCCTCTGTATATACAAGTCCATGGTAGCTCGGATCAGGCGTTGTAAGTCCCGGGAACTTGTCATTTTGCTTCCAGTCAAATTTGCCGCTGTCCACGATAACGCCCGCGATAGTCGTGCCATGGCCGCCAATGAATTTCGTTGCGGAATGAACGACAATATCAGCGCCGAAATCGATCGGACGAAGCAGATAAGGGCTCGGGAACGTATTATCTACGATCAGCGGAATGCCATGCTCGTGCGCAATGGCAGCCACGGCTTCAATATCCAGCACATCTCCGCGCGGATTCCCGATCGTCTCAGCGTAAATCGCCTTGGTCTTCGGTGTAATCGCACTGCGGAAATTATCCGGGCTCGAAGAATCGACAAAGTTGACGTTAATGCCAAGCTTCGGCAATGTCGTGGAGAACAGATTATAGGTTCCGCCATAAAGGCTCGCAGAGGAGACGATTTCATCGCCTGACGAGGCAATATTCAAGATGGAGTACGTGATCGCCGCAGCGCCGGATGCAACAGCCAGCGCGCCTGCGCCGCCTTCCAATGCCGCAATCCGCTGTTCGAATACAGCGGTCGTCGGATTGCCAACCCGTGTATAAATATTACCCTCTTCCTTCAGGCTGAACAAGTCCGCGGCGTGATCCGTATCCTTGAATCCGTAGGACGTAGTCTGGTAGATCGGCACCGCCCGTGCCTGTGTAGTCGGATCAATCTGTTGTCCTGCGTGAATTGCCAATGTTTCAGGTAAGTATTGTCTCTCCTCTGCCATAAGTGAAACCTCCCGATACTTATCAGAATAATTGCCTGTGTTGCTTTCAATTCTACTTAAATCCCGCACATCCCCGGTCTATTGCAAATACCCGGCGGCTCTTCGCCTGTGCAGGCCTGATACCCATAACCGATCGTTTCGCCAGTACGCATCCCTTTTGTCTTTATATGACTGTATGTTGATATTATTACAATAATTCCTATGAGTAAAGTTGGTTTAAAGTAAATATTTGTATTCGGGGCGCACTTTAGACACCAAACAGCTTGCCGTTTCATAGACGTATCCCTGTTGGTCCAGCATCTGCTTCGCAAGGAAAAACAGCTATGCAGCTCTTGCATACACCAATGTGGTTTTGTATGAAAATTGTCTAGAATGCTAGACCCGAACCCGTTACGGTCCAATGAGCAGCTGCACATTTTTATACCCATTGCCGCACGGAAACAGCCTTTTCGCATACAGCGCTTTGTGTGTTTGAAAATCAGGCGCATAGAGCCTTGACAAGACAAATCAAGGATGATAGATTAAGTACCAAACTCAACCAAATTCAGTGATGAATGTTTAAGACTTTTCATAATAGGATACCCTCATGTTTTAATTCCGACTAAATAAAGGTGAATGATAAGATTAAGTTTAAAATGTTCACCAATTATTCTTGAACCAGGGAGAGGAGCTGCTTCAAATGATCACGTATTCTATACAAACGCTGGCACCGTCGCGTACGCCAGAAACAACCCTTGCGACGGAAAAAACATGGTACACACCGGAAGAGAAACTGAACGTGTATTTGGATATTTGGCAAAATAAAAAGACAGTCGTCCAATATGCGCAAGAGCTAGGCATTTCTGTAGAGCGGATTGCCCGCTGGGAGCAGCAAGCGGCAGCCTTTATCGGCAAACTGCTGCACGGTCAGGAACAGCTCAAGGAGAAACAAAATCAGCTCCAGCAGCAGCTTGCAGGAACACAGTCCGCCCTGGACAAGAAATCCGCTCATCTGGACTGGCTCAAAACAACATTGGCAGCCAACACCTCGCGCAAGGAACGTTCCCATTGGGTCGACTACCATTGTCGTGACCTGCCGCTGAATGTGCAGACCGATCTGCTTAAGCTCAATCGTTCCTCTCTCTACTACAAGTCTGCCGCCGTTCAGAAAAAGCAGTAACAGCACTTGCCCCCTCCCCCGCGCCTCCACGTACCTTTCCCTGCCCTGGCTATGCCATTATGCGATTAGCAATTTATTTCCATTACACCTGTTGCTGGGCGCCTGATACTTAGCCTATAATTTATACAGATATTTAATCAAGGCGGGGAGTTTATTTCATGAATGAAACATTGCATGCTTTTTTAGCCTTGACAGATGCCGTCATCATTACAGATGAGCGCCACCATATTATGGATGTCAATGCAGCCTATGAGCAGATCACCGGGTTTGAACGACAGCATATTCTCGGTGCCCGTGCCAGTATTCTAAAAACCCAATTCACCAATTCTTCCACTTACAGCGGCATGCACGACGCCTTGAACCGCAAACAGGGCTGGTCCGGTGTATTCATTAACAAAAAAAACACCGGCCAATTATGGCACTCCTCGATTACGATCACTCCCTACCAGGTAGAGGGAAAATGGTATTACATCGGCGTATTCCGCGAGCTGGAGCACCTCCCGGAAGGGATTTATTTAGCCGAAGAGCGGCGCAGCGGCATTCAGGGCGTACTGCTCAAAGTACTCGCCATCTCCTGTGAAATCCGGGACCCGGCAATTGAGGAACATTTGACGAGAGTACAACAACTGACCCGGCAACTCATTTATGCCCATAACAGCCGGCTCTCGCTCGGGCTTGATCACGAACATATGCAGAGCATTGTCAACGCCAGCATTTTGCACGATATCGGCAAGTCAGGGGTGCCCGAGGGAATTTTGTACAAACCCGGCGCGCTGACTGTATATGAACGGCAGATTGTTGAGATGCACCCTCTGATCGGGGTAGATATTTTGGAGAAAATCAATTCCGAATTAAACGACTCCTTTTTTAAGAACGAAATGTCCATCGCGCGGAATATTATTTTTCATCATCATGAAAAATGGGACGGGACCGGCTATCCGCAGCAGCTCCAGGGAGCGGAAATTCCACTTGAGGCGCGAATCGTCAGTGTGGTGGATGTGTTCGACGCCTTGACCTCGCGCAGGCCGTATAAGGAAACCTGGCAACGGGAGCAAGCGCTCGCTTACCTCATGGAGCAGAAGGACAAATCCTTTGACCCGGAGATCATCACTTCTTTCCTCGCGATTATAGATCAGCAATGATAAAACGAACAAGCCGGCAGAGATGAACAATGAAGTTCACGATTCTGCCGGCTTTAGTTAGCTTTAGCTTGATTGCCTTATGTTCTTGCGAAGCCCCAGTTCATTAGAGCTTGAATTGCTTTGCCAATTGCTCCAGTTCTGCGGACATTTCCTCCAGCCGTTCTGTTGACGTCTTCATCTGCTTCACGGCGGCAAGTTGCTTCACGGCTGCATCAGCAATGCCGTTGAAATAGTTGGAGGTGTGGCTGGACAAACTCTCCATCTCTGCGGCCGATGCGACAACCTGTTCGGTCCCCGCGGATACTTCCTCAGATACAGCAGAAAGATCCTGAATTTCTTCAGCTACCTGTTCCACCTTATCCAAAATATGACTGAATGCTCCCCCCGCCTTTTGCACAGCGGACAAGCCGTCCTCAATTTGTACGGTTTCTTCCCGCACGCCGCCAACTGCTCGCGCTGTATCCTCAGTCATGGCAAGAATCAGCTCACTTATCCGGCTTGCTGCTCCCTCTGATTGAACAGCCAGCTTGCGTACCTGGCTTGCTACAACCGTAAAGCCCTGTCCATGCTCGCCCGCCCTTGCCGCTTCAATGGAAGCGTTCAGTGCAAGGAGACTCGTCTGGCCCGCGATTTCCCGAATAACGCCGACGATTTCGCCCACTTCGTGAGTTCGTGCCGCCAGCCGCTCCATGTCACTGGAGGCAACCTGCGCAGAGCGGCCAATCGCCTCCATCTTGTTGACGGCCTCCTGGATGAGACTGTTTCCGGTACGGGAGGTCTCCGCGGTCTCCCGGGAAGCATCGGCAATATTGGCCAGCGTATCGGCAATTCGCTCCATTCCGCTGCCGACCTCCCCGATTGCGCGCGCCGTCTCGCTGCTGTATTTTGCCTGCGCTTCGGCATTAGCCGCTGCTTCCTTCAGATTCAAGGTAATCTGTTCACTGGAGGCATTGGTCGTTTCCGCGCTGTGTGCAAGCTCCAGTACAGATTGCCGCAGCTTGCCTGAGCCGCCGCGCATCGCCTCAATCATAGTCCGCAACACTTCCACCATAGACCGGAATGCCAGCGTCAGACGGCTAATTTCATCTCTTCCTCTCACCTCAATCGCAGCAGTTAAATCCCCCTGCTCAATCGCATTCATATTCCGGGTCAGCCTGAGTACAGGAGAAACAATCATTCTTGCTAAGAAATAACTGGCGACGATGGCCCCCAGTAAAATCCCTGCCGCCAAGATGAGCATGTTGCGCTGGTTGATCTGCAACTGCTTGAATACGCTGGACGCGTCAAAATCCGCGCCGAGCACCCCAACAAACCCGCCGTCTGGAGCAAAAATCGGGATAAAGGCGGTAATGAGTGAGCCATACGCGTTATCCCTGGTAAGTCCCCCCACACTGCTTTGACGGTCGCTAAACGCCTTGATCAAATAAGAATTGTACGTCGTCTCAACCTGCCCAAGCTGCGAGGTGACGCCCTCCGGGTCATCCAGCGGCTGACCATCCACCACATAATAATATTGCTGCTGCTCCCCTTCCCCTCTGGAGGCCATGGTGTACAAAAATTTGAGATTGTTGGCTTCCCTCAGTTCATTGAATTTGAGCCGCAGCTCGGTGTAATAGGGCGTTTCCCCTGTTTCCGGGGTTATTTTCATGTATTGCGCAATATTAATCTGACCGACAGCATACTCGGCTATGCTCCGTGCCTGCTCTTCGATGGACTGGGTGATCAGCCGCTTGGATGACGTATAGATACTGTAGCCCAGCACACTGCCGGAAATGACAATTAAAATAGAAAATATGAGCATAATGCGCAAATGTAAGCTTTTCAATCCCGTCGACCCCGCTTATTAATAATATGTTGTATGCCCTTTTATTGTATAATTTTGGGCTGCCTGCCGCGAACGGATAATACCTTTGGACGGCTTCTCTGCCTCTTTCAAAATCAACTCCTCCACTGCTGCTTCAATTTTGCTGCCAGAACGAATGTGTGCGTGCATCTGTCGTGTTTTCACAACACAACCCCACTCCCATTTATATGATGCAAGTATATACTGCTCAAGAAGATCATGATCGTGGAAAAGCTTAACTTCACCTATTATATCGCGGAAAAGCCTGAGAAAGTATGGGGAATTTTTATTTTGCCTAAAGGAATAGAGGCGACCTTCTTCGGGTCGGTGATTGAGTCCACTTTTGAGACAGGGAGAACGATTCAGTTTGGGTGTTAAATCAAAAAAAATTGCCGGGTATCCTGCCAAATTTGCTTGGCATGACATCCGGCAATCTTCTGTTTTTATCAATTAAATCCGTTATAGACCAATGGAGCGATTCAGCTCTTTAAGCTTATTGGCAGAACGATGCAGCAGTTCTTTCTCCTGCTCGGAAATCGGCAGATCCAGCACCTCTCTGACCCCTTTGCGGTCTACAATGCACGGTACGCCCAGGTAAACATCGGAAATGCCGTGATAGTCGGTCAGCAGTGTAGATACATTCAACACAGCGCCTTCGTCGCGGAGGATGGCGGTACAAATCCGGTCAAGCGCCAGCGCAATCGCATAGTAAGTCGCACCCTTGGCCTGAATGATCTGATAGGCTGCGTCACGTGTATTGGTATAGATGTCTTCCTTGTCCGCCTCGCTGAGCTTGAGCTGAGTACCGGCTACGTTCGCTAGACTCCACACAGGCAGCTCCGAATCGCCGTGCTCCCCAATGATATGCGCGTGTACGCTGCGCGGGTCGATCTTCAGTTTCTCCCCGATCAGGTAGCGGAAGCGCCCGCTGTCCAGCAGCGTACCCGAGCCGATAACCCGTTCGACCGGCCAGCCGATCTTTTTCCACGACAAGTAGCTCATAATGTCAACCGGATTGGAGGCCAACAGCAGGATGGAATCGGCGGTATGTTCCTTAATCTGATCAATAATGCTTTCCAGAATGGCTGCATTGCGCTTCAGCAGTTCGGTACGCGTCTCGCCAACACGCTGGGCCGCGCCAGCAGTGATGACAATAATATCCGCATCACGGCAATCCGCGTATGTACCCGCCCATACCTTGCCGCCTCCCAGGAAAGGCAGGCCGTGATTCATATCCAATGCATCGCCGGCCGCCTTGTCGGAGTCCGCGTCTATCAGTACAAGCTCATCAACACGATTGCGAAGCAGCAGCGTATAAGCCGTTGTGGAACCCACCGCCCCGGCGCCTATAATTACAATTCTTGATTTTTTCATCGTTGTTGCCTCCTCTGGCCGAATGGAAGTCTATTCTTCTTCATAAAACGGCTTGTTCACGTAATGATACATGACCGACATCAGCACACTGCCGCCGATCAAATTGCCCAAGGTTACCGGAATCAGATTGTGAAATACTCCTCCCCATGTGATGGTTCCCGGATGATTCAGCACGAGCGCAATTGCGAAGGTGCACATATTGGCAATGCTATGCTCATAGCCCGAGATAAAGAAGCAGAAAACGAACAGCATCATGGCGAACATTTTGGCCCCATTCTCCTTGAAGGACATCGGGATGAAGAAAGCCAGGCATACCAGCCAATTACACAAGATGCCGCGAAAAAACAATTCAATCGCCGGGGCTTGCATCTTTTTCTCGACCACACTGAGCAAAAAGCTGTTCACAGAGCTTTCATTAAACAGTCCGGTTGTGAGAATGAGCAGTGCAAACACCGCCGCCCCCAGAATATTGCCAACATAGCTCGTCGTCCACAACTTGAATACATCCGGCCATTTCATTTTTTTGCGAAGCGCGGCAAAGCTGTAATAGAAGGTATTCCCGGTAAACAAATCACCGCCCCCGTAGGATATGAGTATGATCGCAGCGCCAAAGGTGAGCGCAGCCATCGGATACGTGAAGGGCGAATCCTCCAGATAAAAATAGTTGCCTGTCTTGAACGCAACGATCACGCCGAAGCCGATAAACATACTGGCCAGCATAGACCGGGATAAATAGCGCAGCTTGCTTTGCCGGAAAATTTTGAGCTTCTTGAGCGCGAGCTTTTCCACCTGTCGAAGTGGTTCGATCTCCATGCTCCAGCCTCCTTGCCCATCGGGTTTGCTGTTGATGGAGCAATCATAGCATACCCTCTGTGAACTGAATGTGATTTTTTTCACATCCATAAGTGATATATATCACTGTCCCTGTACAGGAAATTTGGCATAGTAGATCACGAATCAACTGATTAATAGGAGGCCAGAACCATGCAGGTTGCCTTTAGCTTGGTCAAAAAAATTGTGATCGGCATTTCCGTTGTTGCCACCATTACTTACGGTACAAGCGCTTTTTTTATTTTCGTCTTGAAAGAGTATATCGCACCCGGAATGAATGCCTGGCTGTACACGTTGCTCACCTTGGCAATGGGCATATTTTGGACCGGATTTCTCGGATGGTTCACCGCCAGATGGCTCGTGCGGCCGCTGCATGCGCTGCATCACGCTGCGGAAGTAGCCGCCCAAGGCAACCTCACGGCAGAGGTCGTCATCCCTCATTCACGTGACGAGTTGATGCAGCTGTCCGCATCCTTTAACGAAATGCTGACTAGCTTAAGAGGCATTGTCCGGGATATTAACCAGCACTCCTCTGCCGCCGATACGGAGGTGGGCATGCTGCGCACTGCTGCCGAGCAAGCGGCCCTTTTGCTCACCGAAATTACCGAACGGGTCGACGCCATCTCACACAATACAGATATTCAAGCCGCACTGTCCTTGTCGATGTACAATACGATTGAGGAAATTGCCGGCCTCTCTGCCGATGCACAGGCACGTACAGTATCCGCACAGGAGGATGCCGGGCATATGCTTGAGGCCATGAACCGCAGCAGCACAGCGATTCATTCCTTGTCTGAAGCGATGAATCGCCTGACTGCAGAGGGGCTGGAGACAACCCGGATTGTGAAAAAGCTGGAGCAGCATGCGGACAGAATCTGGCAGATCATTAATGTGGTTGAAGATATTTCGGCACGCACTCACCTGCTCGCCCTTAACGCTTCCATTGAAGCTGCTCATGCAGGAGAGCATGGACAGGGCTTTCAGGTCGTTGCTGTGGAAATTCGCAAGCTGGCGAACCATAGCACGGTAGAGGTGCAAAATATAGGCGGCCTGATCGGAGAAATTCAGCATGATCTGGCTGTCGCTGTCAGCCGCATGGACCTTCAGGCGCAGACGACGGAAGAGGAGGCGGAGAAAACGCAGGCCAGCATCAGTCAACTTCGGCAAATCTCGGAATCTGTGGAGCGGACGGTCGGCGCGGTGAATAATGTCGCGGAATTGATTGAGCAGCAATCGGAGAAAATGCAGACGATTCTGACGGGCGCGGGCCAGGTATCGAACGCCGCAGGGGATAATGCAGCCAAACTCAGCAGCATTGCTTCCTCTGTACAGGAGCAAAATGCGATGGTGCAGGAAGTCGCAGCAGCCTCCCATGAGTTGCAAAATATGACAGCCTCACTGCAAAGCCGTATCGGAAAATTCCGGTTGGAATAGTCATCACCCTTCCCAAACTAAGGCTGGTGAATCTTTGCACTGCCCATTATTGCTTCGAATGACGGGAGCTGATAATATGGGTAGTATCAAAGCGGCATAGGGCTGATGACCCTGCAACTAAAGTCAGCCGCGTAAGGAGAGCTGGCCGATTGACGACAATTCTGACAGTGGATGACGAACAACATATTCAGGACATGCTGCGCATCTTTCTGGAGGCTGAGGGCTTCGAGGTACGACAAGCCTTTAGCGGAGAGCAATGCCTGGCCTATTTTGCCGATAGCCTGCTTCAACCGGATTTGATCCTGCTGGATATTGCAATGCCGGATATGGACGGTGTGGAATTGTGCCGCCGATTGCGCGAGCTCTATGACCATCCTGTCCTGTTCCTGAGCGGCAATACCAGGTCGGATCAGCGCCTGCTCTCGCTGCAAGCTGGCGGGGACGATTACTTGACCAAGCCTTTGGATCACCTGGAGCTGGTGGCCAGAGTCCGCTCCCATCTACGCTGGAGCACGCTTCTTAGCAAATATAAAAAACCGGAAGCGCTTGGGCGCAGACTTAGCTTCCCTGGTCTGGAGATTGACCTGGACCGTCTGAATGTAACCGTCCAGGGGGAACCCGTCACCCTGGTAGCCAAGGAGTTGCACCTGCTGCTGCTGCTCGCCCAAAGTCCGAGCAGAGTCTACCATCCCAGGCAGCTGTACGATCTCATCTGGAATGACCAAGCCGCGTACAGTCCGGCAATCATCAAGACGCAAATTTACAATCTCCGCAAAAAAATCGAATCGGAATCCCCCGGCTTCAAGTATATTCACACGGTGAAGGGCTTCGGATACAGATTCGAGCCGTTGACGCTGGACTGATCCTATTGAACCTTCGGGATTATAAAGGAGAAATGGCTTCCTTCTCCCACGACGCTATGAACGTCGATCCGGCCGCCGTGCCTTTCAATGATTTCTTTGGCAATGGCGAGCCCCAATCCCTGCCCTTGTCCGCTGTCTTCTTTATAATAACGATGAAAAATAAAAGGCAGCCGCTCGGTTTCAATCCCTTTGCCATTATCCTCGACAGTAACGCGCACCCACTCCTCGTCCTGCAATGCCTCCAGCTTGATCCGACCTCCGGTCGGCGTGAACTTGCATGCGTTATGCACAAGATTAGCCATAACGCGTTTCATCGCGTGCGGCGCGATCCATACATCCGCATCCTCTTTTATCGAAACCTTCGTTTCGCATTGAAGACCAGCGTGTCGTATATCCTCGGACATCTCTTGAAAGATATCGTCGATCCATTCGGCAAACATGACCATCTCCAGCATCTTCGAACCTTCCGTATCCTCAAGATGGTTCATCTCATCGATGAATCGATTGACTTCAATAACCTTGCCATATACGTTGTCGAGTATTTTCTGCTGCCGCTCCGGCTCCTGGACAAGCCCCTGCTGAAGCGCCTGGATGCTGCCTTGAACATAGTTAAGCGGGTTGCGAATATCATGCGCAATATTTTGCAGCAGCCTTATGCGGGACTGCTCGGCAAAAACCAGCTCATCATTGGAGCGCTTCAGACTTTCCGTCTGTTCCGCCACTTTTATGTTCAGTGTTCGGTTCCATTCCGACAATGTATCAGCAAGCTCTTTCTGCACCTGATGCTGCTTTCGCCTCATCTGGGACACCTGCTCGTAGAGTACAATCGACATAATAATAAACTCAATAACAGAACCGAACTGCATGCCGTAATGCGTAAACAAATTATGAGGGAGCACGCCCGTAGAGAGCATTGAACTCGGAAAAGCAATGGCAAACAGCGGCACAATCGCGATCGTCAAATGCTTGGCAAGTCGGCTGCCGCGCAAGGCGCATCCTATAAGAACGATCGGAAGCAGCACAATCGTAAAAATTTTAAAGCCGATCCATAGCGGCGCCAAATCGTAGGTGTACAGGAATGCATTGCCAACCGCCGCCAAAGGACAGAGTAAAATTACGCCTAGAAATACGCGATTCAAGAACGGAGCAAAAGCAGCAGGCTGGAGAATTTTCCAGGTGGCCAGATAGCCAAATCCGACGCTGACAATGAAGAAAAATTCATAAGTGCTGGCCGGACTTGCGAACAATAGCTCCCCTTCCTTTACGGCCGTAAACCAATTGCGCCCAAAGAACTGCAAGGCCAATCCGTCCCATATAAACTGCGAGGCGCTGTAGCAAAGGATATACAAAATGTAATAGATATAGGCTCTATTTCGAATATTGATATAGAGAGACAGCATGTAGATGATAATGGTCAGAATAACGCCATAATACAAGCCGTACATCATAAACTCCGTTGAAGTCTTCTTGTATACGGCCGCGGGCTCTGTAAGCTGCAGAGGCAGGATGAAGGAACCGGTGGTTTTAAGCCTCATATACACGGTCGTATCCACATCTGCGGGCAACAATTGAAGACTGTAGGCGGGATAATGATGCCGAACAGATTCCACAGGGGCGGAAGTGTACAGATTGAAATAATCGATCAATGGATTTTGCAGAGTAAGCTGCCACCTGGAACTGCCCGATTGGTTGCGAAGAACCACCCTGATCCAATATGCCGATTCGGTATAGCCGAAAGATGCTTTGCCATCGGCCCTCTGGAACAAACGCTGCAAATCCGGCGATTGCACATCCTGAAGCGTCCACTGTCCAGACTGATCCTCCAAAACCTCCATATAATCGTTAAGGAAGTACGTTTCTCCCCCATCCGACAAAGTCAGGACCGCGGAGGTTCTGTCGCGCCCTTCGACAGTTCCGACGGTCACTGCGCCGACAGCCCACAGTACCAGGATGGCTAGCAAGCAATATTTGATCCGCATATATTCTCCTCTTTCTTATGATGGCAGCGAATAAGCCGGTCCTGCTGACGCCGGTTGCTTTTCTTAGCATACCGCCCGATTCGACATCCGTCAAAAACATTAGAACCATGCTTCAAGGCCTAGTGAAAACGTTATCGCAAATTCCGACATTGTTTTCTCTGTTTGACCGGAATTTGACCTTGACCCTTTATTATTATCGATGAAGTTTGTCTAGTACATAGGAGGAGAAAATTACGATGATCATGCTTAATTGGCGGCTGAGATTCAAGCAATCTTTAAGCTTAGTACTCACCGCATCAATGCTAGTCAGTCTGGTCTCCGCTGTCGGTACGGCCAGCGCCGCCGAAAAAGCGGCAGCAACGACGCAGGTTCTATCGAACCTGATCGCAGCAAGCCAGACACCCCCTGCCCAGGGGCGGCCTTCCGATCTGGATGGCGCCTGGGCGGAAATGCAAATTGGGGAATGGCTGGACAAGGGACTTGTCAAAGGGTATCCTGACGGCACTTTCCGTCCTGATGCAACCATTACCCGCGCCGAGACGGCGGCACTTATTAACCGGGCTTTCGACTTCAAGGCGTCTGGGAGCAATCCGTTCACCGATGTCCCGGAAGGACGCTGGTATGCCGCGGAGGTCTCCAAAGCTCAGGCAGCCGGCTACATGAAGGGCAATGGCAATGGCGTCTTCCGGCCGGAAGCGAACATCAAGCGCCAGGAAGCGGCTGTAATGCTGGCAAGGCTGCTCGAGCTGAAAGCTGACAAGGAGGCGGCAGCCAAATTCAGCGATGCAAGCAGCATCCCGAACTGGAGCATCGGAGAGGTGGGCGCAAGCGTAGAAGCCGGTCTCATAAACGGCTATCCGGATCGCTCATTCAAACCCGATAAGCCGTTGACCCGTGCGGAAGCAATCGTTATTCTGAACCGCGCGCTTGGAATGAAGCAAGATTCCGGGACAGTAGATGCCGGACTGCCAGCCGAGATAAATCAGGCAGGCGTCTACGGTCCAGAAAAGGGAACAGCTTCCCATAAGGGGGATTTGACCATCAACGCCCCGGACGTTACCCTGCGCAATGTCACCATTGAGGGCAACCTGGTGCTGGGAGAAGGTATCGGCGAGGGCGATGTGACGCTGAAAGGCGTAACGGTCAAAGGAACTACAAGTGTTCGTGGCGGTGGGCCCAACAGCGTGCATCTCATGGACTCTGCGTTGACGCGTATCATCGTGACCAAGGTGAACGGTCAAGTGCGCGTTGTTATCGAAGGCTCCACCGAAGTGGATCGGGTTGTCATCGAATCTGGCGCGACACTGCAGATCGTAGGAGGAGGCGGAGCCAGCTACGGTACGATCGAGATATCGACAACCGGTGAGGTAATCCTTAACGGCAACTTCCCCGATGTCGTGCTTCTGGAGGCCGCAACTGTCACCGTGACTGGGGGCAGCATAGACAAACTGACGGTGACCGACCATGCTGCCGGCGCAAAGATTGATATCCGCGAGGACGCCAAGGTAAACGACCTGAATGTGGGGGCTCCCGCCACAATTACCGGCAAGGGAGCCATCAACAATGCGACCGTTACATCTGATGGCGTCAAAATCGAGCAAAAACCGGATAATCTGGGTGTTCTCGACGGTGTAAAAGCCGATGTTGGCGGTCAGCAGGTGCAGGGCGGCAACCAGACGCCTTCAGGAGGCTCGTCTCCCGGAACCAACGTCACGGCCGTATCCGTAACGGTGAGCGATCCCGGACCTGCCGGCATGACGCTGTCCTTATCGCCAGCGCTTCCAGGGCTGCAGCTCTCCGACCTGATTCTGGCAAATCCCGACGGGGTTCCGGCTTTTAACGCGGCGCTGCGCTCTTCCGACAACGGAGCAACCTATCGGTTCTCCGGCATATTGCGAGGCGGGGATACGTACAGGCTGTCGATGGCAAAAACAGGATACAGCTTCGGAGCAAGCAAGTCCGTCACGATTCCTGATTTGACTACCTTTTCAGGAGCCATGCTGAGTCCTGATGCCAATCGGATTACCTTGTTCTTCACTCATGAACTCGCGGAAGTACCGGCAGCGCCTGCAGGCTTCAAGCTTATTTCAGAAGAAGCCTCCATTGACATTGTAACAGTGGAAAATACTGGAAAGGCACAGATCGATCTGATTCTGGCATCCGCCGTAAAGGCCGAATCCCTGCACTTGTCCTATACGCCGGGAACGATCTCATCCATCGGCGGCAAGCCGCTTGTTGCTTTTGAGACAACCTATGTCGTTGACGGCACAAAGCCTGCTGGCGCCGTCACATACAGCAAGATAAACGGCAAGACTGTAGCGGAGGCGACTGCGGATCTGCAGGAACGCTTCGAGGATTTGAATAACACAGATATTGGAGCGGCCCTGCTGGAAGGCGGGTACACCGGGGTTGAGGTCGCGAAGATACTGTCAACCGAATTTAACAACTATGAAGATCAGATAGCCAGGTTCCTGCTTGATCATGGCTACGGCATGACACAGATGCTGATTACGCTTCAGGAAGCAGGCATTCTGAACCTGCTTTCCATCGGCAAAGCCATGATGTCAATAGGTATGAAGGCAGAGGAGTTTGTCGCAGCATTGAAATTTACCGGTTTCGATCTGGATCAGGCCTATGAAGCCACGTTCTATTTCCTCCGGGATCAAAGATACGCAGCGCTTCGTAAAGTATACGGTCTGTCCGAAGATCAGCTGGCAGCCTTCCTGAACGCAAAGGCAGTATCCGCCCGCGAAGCGGCGGAGTTGCTGATGAAGAACAACACCAGCACGCAAAGCTCTGTCATTACAGCGCTGGCCAAGGCGAATTATACCGAGGAGCAGATCGCGGAAATTCTGAAAGGCGCTGATTTGTTCCGTGTCAATGCCTTCCGCGCGACTACGCTGTTGTTCGACGCAGGCTTGGATGCGAACGCGGCCGCCAAAATCATGAAGACCGTTTACGAGGCGAGCGCCGGCGAGATCGTATCTGCTCTTGCACAGCACAAATTGTCAATCGAAGAGACGATTGAAGTTATTGGCAAAGGAAGTCTCGGATTCACACAGGAGGAGCGGTGGAAAGGACTGCGCTCCGCTTATACGACAGAGGAAATTGCGAAGCAGTATCATAAGTGGCAATGGTCTGCCTCTGACGTCATTCACTCCTTTGCAGCAGCCAAATTCCCGATCGAGGAAGTGGAGAAGGCCGTTACGCTCGTTTACACTGGCGGCGTACTATTGGACGGCTCGATTCCGGACATGCTGTGGGCCAACTACTCACTCCAGGAAGTGGCGGCCGGTATGAAGCGTTCCGGGGACGGAATCAAGAAGGTAGCAGAGCTGCTCACATCCAAAGGCTACAAAAACGTCTTTGATGCTGCCGATGGCGAAGAAACGATCGTCGACATGCTGTTAAAAGCCGGCTATAGCACCGTTGAGATTGCCCAATATTTGCGGCCTTTCGGAAGCAATAAGGAACGCTTGCGCATGGATGAAATCGGCAGAGTGCTGCTGCAATTCAAAGCCGCTGGCTTCACCGCAGTGGAACTGACCGATACCATGTGGAAAATGCTGGATTGGTCGACCGGAAAAGGAACCGGCCCGCGCGGTTTCGTCGTTCTCATGAAGGACATGACGGATCTCACTACCAATTCCGGCCGTAGATTGACCAAGTTCAGCGATACGGATATCCCTCGCGTACTTGCAGCCTTCGGCATCAAGCTGGCGGAGCATCGCAGCTTCCTGACCCAGCGCTTCACCAATAACGAGATCGCCGGACTGTTGAAGGAAAGTTTCTCCCTCACGCCATCCGAGCTGGTGGATACGATGAAAGGGTCGAACGGCGGATTTTGCGGACGCCTTTGTACGCCATTGGAAGTGCTTCGGATACTTAAAAGCTTATACAGCGACCTGACTTTTGAACAAGCCGCAGCAACGCTGTTAAGCTCCGGCGTACAGGAATATCAGCGTTTGAGCGACCTCGCTTTCGGCATTCAGGAGGTCTATGGCAGCCAGGTAAATCTCGTCCCTATGCTAAGGACAATGGGATTTTCTCTAAAGCAGCTTGCGGTCGAAAACGCATATAAAGGACGCACCGCTACTTTCTGGAGGAGCAACGGATATACAGCGGCAGAGGTTTACAGTATACTGAACGGCCAAAGCTCCAGCCAACGCTTTAACAGTCTGAAAGGAGCCGGCTATAACGTCTACGAAATCATGCTGGCTGCGCAACAGAATTTCGCTACGATGGCGCTGGCTATCAATGCATTGACTGAGATCAACCTATTCCCGACCGAGGATATCAACCGTGCCGCTGCAGAAATATACGGGCAGGATCCGAAGCAGGCCATGGCTGCGTTTCTCAGGAACAACCAGAACAGTTCCTCGTCGAATACCGCGAATACCCTTCGCTGGGTGTATCAGGTAAACAGTCCGATCGACAATGCCAAATTGCTGAAAGGAGCTGGATACTCGCAGGACGAAGTGCTGACGGCGGTGTTTAATGTGTTCTGTACCGGGAATGCATTCCTGGAAGGAACGTACACCACACTCAAAACCGTTATTGCCGACCTGTATCCTAATGTCACCGATCCGATGGCCGCCAGTCTGAAGATTACAGGAGGAGAGCGACCGGCCAAAGGCATTCATATTTTGAAAACGCTCGGATACACGACTGTCCAGATTGTAACGGTGCTTAAAGAGCAATACGGGCTCAATGCAGGCTCTGCTCTGGATACGTACAACGATGTCGGAACTGCAAGACCAATCGAAATTTTGACAGCTGTGTCGACGGTCTACAATGTCGAGGCGATGTCCTTCGTTGCCACGAAGGAAAAAGAGATCGGCCGCGATGCGTATTCGACTAGAACCAAGCTGAAATCCAACTACGGCTTCACCGATGAAATTGCCATTGCACGGGCACTGTCGGAGGGAGGCTATTCCCGGGATCAGGTGCTGGTTGCCATGTTCAATCAGAGCGGCGACCGTAACACCCTTGTTGCGAGTGTGCTCAAGCAGGTATACGGCGTAACCGCACTCGACAACATTACGTTGGAGCTTCGCAAATTGGGAGAAACTGTTTTGGGCGTCTATCAGGCGCTGCGAGCCGTCTTCCCCAATGCAGACAGCGGTGATGTGATCAGGCAAATAAATAGAGGCGGCTTCGATCTGCTGGAAATTTACAGACGCGTCCTGTACAATCCTAAAAGCGACGCCAACACGGACTCCACGATCATTGTCCTGCACGAGCTTGGTCTGGATGCCGCATTGGCCATGGATTTGCTCGATTTATGGGGATACAAATTGAAGGACAACTATTTGAAGCTCAAGGAGGTCGGATACACGTCGACGGAACTGAGGGAGGCAATTCTCAAAACCCACAAGGATCAGTTGGAGGTTGCCAAGGCGCTAGCACAAGCTAAATTACCTGTAGAGGATATTGCGACCATACTGTACGTCATAAATCCTCGGTACGATACAGTCGCGCTCTACCTGTATGGCACAGGCTGGTATGATCCAGCGCAGCTTGCCAACGGGCTGCTCGCAGCCGGGTGTGCTCCAGAGGATATCATTACCGTCATGAAGTCGATGGTCAGCGATCTGCTGCTGGACATGATACTCCTCAAGAAAATTGAGGCCCCGCTTCCGGAATGGAAGTCCACGTATATGGCAATGCGGCTCTCCTGGACGAATATGTCGCTTGATGAGCTGACCAAGAGCTTCATGAAAGCTGTCGAAGCGGGCAAATACAAGGGAACTGATATGTATTGGGGCTTGCGGGAACTAAATAATGTAACTCTGGATTATTTGAAGGAGGACTTGTCATCGGATGCCGGAGACTTCCTCTTTGACCGCAGGGACGGCATTCCGTTCATGCTGATGAAAGAAGCAGGCTTAAGCGCGCATGACGCTGCCCGCATCATGTCGAATCTCGGCATCAAGTGGCAGCCGGCCATCATGTTCCTTGTGCAAGCGGACTATAGCTCGAGCAATATTGCTTCGGCCTTCTTCTCCCAGTATTCACTGGATGTTCTCTTCTCAGTGGCCGAAATCATAGGCATGATTGCCACCGCCATTACAGACGGCTTTTGGGGAACGATCAAAAATTTCATCCTCATGGCCGGTAAGATTGCCTATAACATTTCGATGAAAAATTATCGTACCAAGATGGAAGGAAATCCAAACGGACCTCGCAGCTAGATAAGCAGCCATTACCTTATAAGGGAAACAAGATCAGGCCTGCGCCATCGTGCGCAGGCCTGATCTCTTTATCTCTTTATTGGATGGAAACCTCACATGCTCCCAGCTCAGACAGTTCGATGTCCAATTGCTGCGCTCTCTCGTCGTACGACCATGACACTTCTTGAGCAAATGATCCCACGGTCTGCACCTGCACCTTAGAAGGACGCTCGGATATCTGTTTCACCCGAACCTTAACCGCTTGCTTCTCTACTTGCGGCAGACCGTCATGGGCAACGATGCAGATAAGCTTCAAGGCGCCGCTGGCGCCGCGTCCCCAATTCAAGCGGGTTAGCCGATACGCCCCCTGCTCATAACCGAAGGTGCTTCCGTCATCCTCATAAAATTCAAACTTGCCCGGCGCCCAGTCCCCGTACACGTGGATTTGCAGCGGCTCGGAAGATGACTCTCCTGTATACTGCCGCAGAGCCTGCTCCGGGATGATGGCTCCTTCTCTAGCATAGATCGGCATGACGGATAGCGGAGCGTCAGCCAAGATGGAGCGGCCGCCCTCATAGCGCTCTCCCGTCCAATAATTGTACCAGACCCCTTCCGGCAAATAAACGGCTCTTGCAGACGTACCCGGACGGTATACCGGTGCAACGAGCAAATCACGGCCAAGCAGGAACTGGTCACACAGATTATAAACCTCACGGTCCTGCGGATATTCCAGGATAAGCGGACGGATAATTGGAAGGCCCGACTGCGCAGCCTGATGGAACAAAGTATAGATGTATGGCAGCAGACGGTAACGCAGTCCGATATACTCGCGGCAAATCGCTTCCACTTCCGGCCCGAACGCCCACGGCTCCTGTCTGCGGGAATCCAGTACAGCATGGTTGCGGCAGAACGGAAACAATGCGCCCATCTGCGTCCAGCGGGCCAGCAGTTCTCCCGAAGCATGATGGGAGAAGCCTCCGATATCCGGACCGGCAAAGGCAACCCCGGACAGTCCCAAATTCAGCACCATCGGGATACTCATCGCCATATGCTCCCAATAGCTGCGGTTGTCTCCCGTCCATACGGCCGCATAGCGCTGTATGCCGGCGTAACCGGCACGCGTCACAACAAAGGGACGCTCCCCGTTCAAATTGCGCTTCAAGCCTTCAAAGGTAGCTTTGGACATTAGCATACCGTACAGGTTGTGCCATTCCTCATGCGTTTTCGGGTTGCCGTTATTTCCGTGGACTACATCCAGCTCCATCGTCTTGCTCTCGGTCTCGAATACGGACGGTTCATTCATATCGTTCCAGATGCCATGAATGCCGTGCTCAATATAGAATTTATGCAGGTCCCCCCACCATTCTGCGGTGCGGTCCTCCGTGAAATCCGGGAAGGCGCTTACGCCCGGCCACACTTTGCCGTTGAAGACATCTCCTTCGAGTTTGGAACAGAAATGACCTGCGGCAATTCCTTCCTGATAGACCTTGTATTTCGGGTCCTTCTTCACACCGGGATCTACGATTGGCACAATTCGGAAGCCCATCTCCTGCAGTTGGGTGATCATTTCCTTCGGCTTTGGAAACCGGTTCGTATCCCACGTAAATACCCGGTATTCGTGCATGTAATGAATGTCCAGATAGATGACGTCACAAGGAATATTCCGCTCGCGGAATGAGCGGGCAAGCTCCATAACCTCCTCCTGATTCATGTAGCTGTAGCGCGACTGTTGATAGCCGATAGCCCATTTCGGCGGCATCGGCATCTTGCCGGTCAGTCCGGCATATCCAGTCACAACATCTTTCAGGGAAGGACCGGCAATCACATACAGGTCCAACTCCCCGCTTTCCATCGTAAGCACATATTGGTCTTCATAGGAGCGCATATCGAAGACGGTCTTGCCCGGGTTGTCCAGCAGCAGCCCATAAGCCGGTCGGTCATAGCGGAAATGGACCAGATACGGGATAGACTGATAGATCGCCTCGATATCGGGAACATGCGGGTCGTAGACATCCGTATTCCACATCGTATACTTCTCGCCCTTCTTGTCCAGAAAGCCGGTTTTCTCGCCCAGACCGTAAAAATGCGACTGCGCATCCAGCGCCGCTGCAAAAGCAGCTTTGCCATCCTGATTCCAAAGCAAGTCCTGCTGATCGAGCAGAAGTCTGTCCTGTGCATCATATATTTTCAGAGCAAAAGGAGCTGTCGCAACTTCAGCCCGAAGTCTACCGAAGGACACGCTGTAAAGTCCCTCCTGCTCGCTCAATTCCACAGCAACCGGCTCACCGTTCTCCTGCGCGAGAATAGCGGGCGTCGACGTCCAGTCCAGACGATCCCCGACGAACAGCTTGATTCGAATTATCTGATCATTCACAGCCCGCAAGCCAACCTTGGCATGTTCCCCATGGAACAGGACAGCTCCCGTCCCCGTCTCGCGGGTCGCCTTGCTGACGGCTCCGACTCGTGTTATCGCTGTTTGTGCTCCCTCCGCGCCACTCTTGCCCGGATGAATCGCTTCACTTGTAATCAATCACATCACCTCATTATTGATAGCATAGGGTCATTCTAACATGAACAATCCGGCAGCAAGATTCGCATCCTTACGATAATGATGTGCAAATTTAAGAGCTTGACTGAAGACGAAAGAATTGCACCTCCACATTAGCAAAAAGCAGTCTCTTAACAGCAAAGATCTCGACCTTATATCCTTTTTCAAATAACCAATCAAAAATGAATTCACATTCACTCTTGTCCCTGAAAAGAAAAAGAGAGATAGGTCTCCGCTCCCCTCTCTTAACAATCTTTAGCGCTGACCTTCAAACTTAGGTGAATTGTGAATTCACGGCGCGAAAGATACATAAAACGGCGCAGCGGGAATCATCCCGCCGCGCCGTTTGGAATGTGCTCATTCAGGCAGCGTATTACTCAGCTGCGATTTTATCAAAGAAGTTCTTTTGAACAGTATCTGCCGCTTCCTGCAGCTTCTGCTTGAGGTCCGTATCCTTCTTGGAGAAGACTTCTTGAATGACGTTGGTCATTGCGCCATAGTAGTCTTGTGTATTGTATTGCGCCTCAGGCTTACCGTCCAGCAATTTGTTGGACTCTGCATTGTACTTGTAAACATTATCGTACTTGTCGAAGATGGCTTGAGCTTTTTTGCCGTACTCGGAATCGCTCTTGAAGTAATACATTTGAGACGGGATGAAGTATTTGCCTTCTGTCTTGCGAGCTTGAATATCACGGTCTACAGACTCCAGCCAAGCATCGGAGAAGTAGTCAAATGTAATGTAGTTGAATGCCGCTTCCTGTTCATCTTTGGAAGCATTCGGGTTGATGACCAGATAGTCGCCGCCCAGGATACCATAGTGCTTGCCGCCCTTCTCATAAGCAGGCATCGGGAATGTCAGCAGGTCTTCAGGCTTTATGCCACCCTGGTTCATTGCTGCGTCCAGCGGTCCTTCCGCGCCAGCGATAACCATTGCCGTACGTCCTTGAGCCAGCGCACCTACAGCGTCGCCCCAGTTGAGCGCCCAGTCTTGCGGAATGGCATTGGCTTCCCAACGCAGCTTGTGATAGAACTCCAGCGCTTTCAGACCGGCCTCGGAATTGAACGCTGCTTTTACTTTGCCGCCTTCAATAGTCTGGATTTCCCCGCCAGCTTCGAACAGGAAATTCGTCCAGTTCCAGCCTGCTGCGTTTTCTTTGCCCATCGGTGCAATTCCGGAAACTCCTTTCTTCGGATCAGCTACAGCTTGGGCTGTTGCCAGCAAATCATCCCAGGTCCAGTCATAGGATGGAACCGGCACATTTTTATCTTCCAGCATCTTTTTGTTCACAACAGTGCTTGTTACATAACCGTTTTGCGTAACCCCGAATACTTTGCCGTCTATATTGAACTGGCCTTGCAAAATCGGGTTGATTTCGTCTTTATGCGCATAGTTGTTCCACAGCTCGGTGATGTCAGCCGCCCAGCCTCTTTCAACGAGGAATTTGGCTTCAGTCGCAAAAGTATTGAAGAAGGTTGGCGCCTCGTTGGCAGCCATTTTAATTCCAATTTCATTTACATTGTAATGCCAGTCGCTTTTCTCAATCGTTACGTTCGGATATTTCTCCTGGAAACGTCTGATCTTGTCATCTTCCAGCTTGCGTCTCTCTACCTGATCCGGCAACGGATAGTAGATGCTAATGGTTACTTTCTTATCATTTTCTTTAGGTGTATCGGTACCTTCAGTAACTGTACCATTGTTTTTTTGACCACCGTTGTTTGCCGGCTGCTTTTCACTTGTACCGCTCGAACCGCAGGCGGCGAGCAGAGAACTGAACAAAGCCAGACACAACATCATCATAGATAGCTTACGCATTCGGAACTCCCCTTCTCTGATTCATTTTTTCGTTGCATCTTTAGCATAATGGAGGCGCATTCATACGGCGATGTCTATTCTTATTCCGATCATGTGCAGTTTTACGGGGAAGAAAGGATCATCCTTTAACCCCGCCCAAATGCAAACCTCCAATGATAAACCGCTGGAACAACAGGAACACAACAATTGGCGGAAGCATGATCATGGTCAGAATGGAGAACCGAATATTCAGATCAAGCATGCGCGCATTCACGATATACTTGTAGATGGCTGTAGCAAGCGGGTACATCTTGTCGCTATGCATGACCATCGATGGCCAGAACCATTCATTCCATGCTGTGGAAAACACGAAAATCGCCAGTGTTGAAAAGATTGGAATAGACAATGGAATCGCAATTTGCAGGAAACACCGCAACTCGGACGCGCCATCGATTCGTCCGGCCTCGAACAGCTCGGAATGCAAACTGTCAAAGAAGCTCTTCAGCAGCAGCAGATAGTAAGCATTCGCTCCAGCCGGAAGCCAGAAGGCCCAGTACGAATTCAGCAAACCCAAATCCTGCAAGTTCAAGAAGTTCGGAATCAGGTAGGTTGTCGGCGGAATGAACAGCGTCATCATGAAGAAGAAGCTGATCAGTTGCTTCTTCGGCAGTCTCAGTCTGGACAGGGAATAGGCTGCCATTCCGGTTACGACGACAGTCGCTACCATGTTGCCAACAAAGATTAGCAACGTGTTCTTCAAAAAGGTAGGCAGCGGGATATAATTCCAGCCCTTCGTGAAATTCTCCCAATGCCAGGACCCTTGCGGAAGGAAGTGCGGTGGAAAGGAGTTGACCTCCTGATTGGACTTGACCGCATTAAACAGCGTTGAAAAGATCGGGTACAGCATCGTGATTACCATAACGACAGTGATCAGGACCATAAATCCATAGATTAGCTTGACATTCAATCGGTTAAAATCATAACGGGACAGAATCCCTCTCTCATGGCTCTTCATGTCTAATTGACCTCCTTGTTCAGCCTGTACTGTACGAGCGATAGCAGACCCAGCACAAGGAACATCATCACGCCCAGGGCTGTCGCAACTCCTAGATTAAGCCTGGTCGTGGCATATTTTACGATGAGCAGCGCATAAGTCATCGTCGCGTTATTAGGCCCGCCGTCCAATACAGCAAGCTGTGACTGGAAGCCCTGCGAAGCAGCAATCAACTGCAGAATAAACATAAGAACAATGAGATTGCGGATCGAAGGGAGCGTAATATGCCAAATTCGCTGCCACACCCCTGCCCCGTCAATTTCGGACGCTTCGTACCAGTCGCGCGGGATACTGAGTACGGCGGCCAGATAAATCAGCATCGCTGCACCGAACTGCTGCCATGTCTCCATGAGTACAAGGGAAATCATCGACCACGACGGATCGGTGAGAAAATTAACTTTCTCAGCTCCTACCTGGGTAAGCGTTCCGTTAATCGGTCCGACTGAATCATAGAACCATCTCCACACGCTGTACAGGACGACAAGTGGAATGACATTAGGCAAATACGCGCTGACGCGGACAAAGCCCTGAAACTTCCTCAGCTCTGAGATCATAATTGCAAAAAATATCGGAACGACAAAACCAATCAGCAAGCCCAGGAATACATAATAAAGTGTGTTCCCGATCGCTTTTAACAATACCGGGTCCTCAAGCGCCGCCTTGTAATTATCGAGTCCTACATAGGTATTGCCTTTAACGAAATCCACTTGGTAAAAGCTGTAGAAAAACCCCTTTATAATCGGCATCCATAAAAAGAGAATAAAAATAACCGCGGCGGGCAAAAGAAACGCGATTCCCCAAAAATATTTTCGGAGCCACCGGGTCAAGCCGGAATCGCTTTTCTTCACCTCACTTGGCGGTTGCACTTGCAACGTGGAGTTCTGCATGCCTCTTCCCTCATTCCTTTTCGTTAATACAAGATCGTCTGTACTCCGGCAAAGAAACGTCTGTCCTTTAAGCTAAATTCTGCAATCAGAGACGGATATGCCTGTTTTGGAGTCCATCTTTATTGTAGAAAGGGATGAGGAATTTGATAATGTGCAAATCTATGGAGATGATACGTATTCTTACTTCTTCATTTCACTCGGGCTAATTCCATAGAATTTTTTGAAAATTTTACTAAAATGTTCCGGTGATTCATAGCCAACCCGCTCGGCAATTTCATATCGGCGCAAATCCGTGCCTGTAATCAGGGACTTGCTGAGCTCCATTCTAAGCTTGATGACATACTCCCACAGGTTGAAGCCGGTTATTTTTTTGAACAGGTAGCTGAGATAATTGGGACTTACGTGATTTTTTTGCGCTACTTCATGAAGGGTCAGACCCTTCTGGGTAAAATTCTCATCAATATACGCCTTGGCCCGCTCGACGATCAAATTCGTCTGATCATGAAGTTCCTCCCGTGTCGGCTCCTGATGCGTATAGGCGCTCCAGTTGAAATCTCCGTAATAAAACACATAGTGATCCTGATGCTCCTGATGCCACTTGGCCGCTTGGGCGGCCTGATTGTATAGCTCGCCCAGAAATTCAGTACCACGCAAAATCTGGCTGATCCCGACCACGCAGGCAATGCCGAGAAATTTATAAATATTGAAATGAAGCCCGCGGCCGATCATATCAAGCAGATTAATCTTGTTCACGTTCATATCCGCATAAGCCACTTCATTCCATTGAAGCAAAATGCTTAGCTCCTGATTCGGAGAGTAGAAGGCAATATGGCTCCACTCCTGGCCGACCAACTCCTTCACAATGTTAAGCGCTGCATACTGCAGCAGTTCCTCGTCCTTGGACGTCAAAGGCATTAATCCTGACGCCTTGCGCTTGCCAAGCTGCAGACGCAGCACAGAAAAATACGACCCTTCAAGCTGAACCCCATATCGTTCCCGGAGCTGCCTTATCGCATCTGCCGCTTCCCCGGCCGGACCGAACAATTTATTAAGCAAGGAGGTTTTATCCGCCACCGGCTGCTCCATTCTAAAGCTCTCCCGAAGCTCCGCCTCACCCGGCTGCAGCACCCCCTCATCCTTGCGCTCCAGCTTAAGCAGCACATTTCGCACCGAATCCAGGAATTGCTCGCTGTTGAGCGGTTTAATCAAATAATCCTTGGCCCCAAGGCGCATCGCCATCTGGGCATACTGGAACGTCTCATGAGCGGAAATTACAATGGTCTGCACCCACGGCTTAATAAGACGGGCCTGATGCATCAGTTCAATGCCCGTCATGGCATCCATCTGGATATCCGTGATGAGCAGGTCGATTTCCTCCATCCGCAAATAATCCAGCGCCTCATAGCCGCTATGCGCATTGTAAATATGCTCGATTGCGAGCCCCGAAGTTTGCAGCAGCGAGGTAAGCCCTTTGACGATCAACGGTTCGTCATCTACTACCAATATGCTGTACACCTTATTTTCCCCCTTGTTATTCCCGGATCAGTTCCGGTTCCTCTGGCCGCACAACCGGCATCATGACGGTAACGACCGTTCCTCCATGCTCGCCCTCCCTGTAGCCCAGCCCGTACTGCCGGCCAAAATGCAGCCGCAGCCGCTGATGAATATTGCGAATGCCATAACCGGACTTTGTAGGGCCCTCTTGCTCCAGCGTCCGCCTGATCCTTTCATAATCGACTTCTTTGTAGCCGTTATCCTCTACGGTTACACAAAAGCGCTGATCGATGATGGAAGCTGATACAATAATTTTCCCATCTTCATCCATATGGCGCACACCATGAATAATTGCGTTCTCAATAAGCGGCTGCAGCGTAATTTTCGGAATCAGGCACTGCTTGACAGCTTCATCAACCTTCCATTCCAACTGAAAACTGTATTCATAGCGCTTCTGCTGCAGCCGGACATAAGCGCCCGCATGTTCCAGTTCCTCGCCAAACGTAATCAGCTCACGGCCTTTGCTTAAGCTGATCCGCATGAGCTTCGACAGCTCCTTGATCATCTCGGCTGACTCCGTTTTACCCTCCAGCGCGCTCTTCCAGTAAATGCTCTCCAACGTATTGTACAGCAGATGCGGATTAATCTGGGCATACAGGATTTGCAGCTGCGCTTCCTTCTGCTTGATCTCCTGCTGATACTGGTCGCGGATCAGACTGTTCAAGCGACCGGCCATATCGTATACGGATGCGATCAAAACACCGACCTCGTCGCTCCTTCCCTTGCCCGGGGTCTGCGGCACAATCTTGCCGGGCACATAGGAGCGGACAAACATCGCCAGCTTTTGCAACGGCGTAAGCAGCGACCGCCAGAAGTACATTAGCAGCACAAAAGCAGAAACGGCATACATGACAGTGATCAGCTGAATAATGCGCTTGAGCTCATTTTGCTGCTGCAGCAGCGCTTTTACCGGGATTTTATAAATCAACTGTTGCTGGGGTCGGCTGTAATTCATCACATAAATAAAGTCTGCAGCTACATAGCCTATCGTATCCACGCCAGAGCCTTCCTCCCATTTGAAATCAGGCAGTTCCAGCTTGGAGCCGATTTTCATCGTGTTGGAGGTAAGTACGGTATGTTCGGCATCCGTATAATAAATCTCTCCGTCCGGGAGCGAGACGCTTTCGAATGTGGAAGCTATCTTCTCATTCATATTGGTGGCGACCAAAACTCCGATAACGTCCTTTCCATCCGCAATCGTATTAACAGCTCTTATGTAGGCAAGCGTCTTTTGGGGACCTATCAGCGTCTGCTGGTCGATAACCTTCAGATAGCCCCGGCCCTTTATTTTCAGCGCTTCATCAAACCACTCCGGCCTCGTATTGTCGGAAAAAAAATAAACCCCGGACTGATTAAATGGTATTTGGGGCGCAAAAAAATAGGCACGGTCCGGATCATAGACATACAAGGAATAGTTGATGGCCTGACCATCTGATTCCCCTGTTGAATAGGCAGACAGCATCGCATCGAGGGCCGTATATTTGCGCACTCGCTTGTAAACAGAGTTTTCCTGGTATTTCATCTGCTGCGTAACCGGATTTTGAATAATGGTAGTCATGATTCGATGCACGGTATCAATATCGCGTCCGATCAACGTTTGATTTTGTTTATTCAGCTCGACATAAACATTGGTTACATTTCGTTTCATAATTTGCTCTGCTTTCCCGTTGCTGTACCAATGCAGTAGAAATACCGGGAACGCCATCGCTAGAAAGATCAGAATGAGCTGCTGCTTGATGTTAAGCTTGGTCAACGGATTCCTCATCCTTCCACGCATAGGCCCATCGTCCCCCCAACTTTAGTAACTATAACTATACTATCATTAAATGGCATTCAAGATAGTTACTTCTACGTTCACCAGGCGTATTCTTATGCTTTTGCGTAAGCCTGCACATCATTATCGTAAAAATGGACAGCTTTGCTGCCAAAAGCTATCCATACAATCTCTATTTTCAATCAGAATTGTAACTCTCTATTTCTTATAAATCAACCGTTCGACACCATTTTACACAACTTTTGGTTGTTTTCGATGAGAGGCGCGCAAAAACTTGGTACAACTAAAATGCAACTATTCTCCTCCCTGGCGTTTGTTTGTCAAACAGGCTTGGAAGAGAATAGCTGCATTTTCATCTTGCGTATATCGTGAATGGCATACAAGTTGAACAATTATGGCAATTGCAATCGGGCTACAGGAAGAAGCCGGTATCGGTAAAATCTTTCACTGCTTTGTAAATCAAATATGGGAGCACCACAATTCCGAAAACGCCAAATCCTATTCCAGTCAAAAAGGCTTTCCAATTATTCCAGGTTTCACTGATTTGCTTGGTCATCGTTCTCCCCTCCTTTCATTAGGATACCGGAATGTCAAGGCATTGAAGACGGGTTAATGAGAATATTATAAGAATTTTCTGAAAATTAATCAAATGCTATTTATAGCATGATTTGTTGATTTTTTATGTTGTAAAAAAGTTCGGCAAATCGCACCTGACCATGCTCGTTGTTCTGCTGTAAGACCTGGTAGAACAGGTATCGCCTTATTGCGGATTGGTTGTCCAGATACCGGCTGTCTTGATGAAGACCCGCTGCGGCAGCTTGAGCGCGGCCAGTATCAGATCGGCTACATCCTCTGGCTGCATCATCCGGTCCTCATCTCCGATTTTCAATCCTGCGCCCACTGCGAGCGGCGTGTTTACTGTGCTTGGCGTCAGCGCCGTTACACGTATATTGAACTTGCGCACTTCCTGCATCAGCGATTCTGTCAGCCCGATCACGGCGAACTTGGACGCACAATAGGCCGATCCGGTCGCGAAGCCGCGCTCCCCTGCTGTGGAGGCAATATTAATAATGCTGCCGCTGTTCTGCTCAATCATAATCGGGAGCGCTGCGCGCGTCACATAGTAGGTTCCCATCAGATTCGTCTGAATAATGCGCTCCCACTCAAGCGAATCCATCTCCAACAGTGTGCCGAATTGGCCAATCCCTGCATTATTGATCAGAATATCGATGGAACCAAGCTCTCCTGCCAGTATGGCAACAGCCTTGTCCACTTCCTCCTTGCTTGAGATATCGGCAGAGACGATATGCACCTTTACGCCCCAGTCTCGGGACAGATTGTACTGGAGCGCCTCCAGATCGGCACTGCTTCTGGAGACCAGACCGAGGTCAACGCCCTCCCTTGCCAGCGCCTCAGCCGCCGCCTTGCCGATACCTTTGCCTGCTCCGGTAATAATCGCGGTTTTGTTCTTTAATTCCATGTCCTCTCACTCCTCGTAATGTATGTTTTTGGCATTGTGCCTGTCTATCTATAGCCGTTCTTTTATTGTAAATGATCGGAGACGCTGCTTTCAAATAAACCGCCAGATGCAAGCAGTTCTGCTTTGCCGGCGCAAGCCTGGACTGCCAATTGACGAAACATACCTGATGATGGATTATATTCCTGTCTTTCCTATCTTGAGAGAGGAGCAAGCTAATGGAATCCATTCAAAAACAGGAACAGTTCAAGAAGGACAGGTTGTTTGTGCTGCCTGATTATATGGCCAAAGAATTGGAGGATCACGCATTGACCCGGACCCTTTATGTGCAGGACATCGGTTATTTTTCACAGGCAAAGTATCATCACAGGGAACGCAAGGAGGGATGTGAGGCGCATATCTTCATTCTTTGTGCGGACGGCGAGGGTTGGATCGAGATTGAAGGCGGCAGGCCTATACAACTTATGGCGCGGCAGCTTTATGTTATTCCCGCCGGGAAATCCCACCGCTACGGAGCTTCGGAGCGTAAGCCCTGGAGCATCTACTGGTTCCATCTCCAGGGCAGCGATGCACGAGAGCTGATAGGCGCTTATAACCTTGACGACGGAGCGCTTCAACTCCCAATCAGTACCTACACCCGGGTTATTGAACTGTTCGATCAATGCTATGGGCTGCTGGCAGGCAAAACATACTCCCGGCTTATGCATATTCATGTGTCACAGCTGATGCGCGCGCTCATCAGCTGTGCAGGCCTTGAGTCCTCCCATTCACAGAGTGATCAGAAGCGGGAGAGCTATTTTGCCGAGGCCGTCCGGTATATGACAGAGCGTCTGGCAGAGACCATCACACTTGCGGATTTGGCCAGCCATCTCGGGTTGTCCAAGCCCTATCTGACTTATCTATTCAACAAAGAGGCCGGCTTCCCGCCGATTGACTATTTTTTGCGTATGAAAATGCAGCGCGCCTCACAACTTCTGGACACAACCAACCTAAGCGTCAAAGAGATTGCCGCCGCTGTCGGCCTCTTCGATCCGTATTACTTCTCACGGCTGTTCAAGAAAATGACAGGCTGCTCTCCTACCCGCTACCGCAGCATCCAAAAAGGATAGCTGACTGTCTCTTCGTCCGATATGCCTGGATGATGGATATCCGCCGTGCTCTGATCATAAACATAGACAAGATGCCATGCCGCCCATTTTAATTTCACGCTAAAGGGGGATGAGCCCGTGATTCTTGAAGTCGCCATATTGATTGTTCAGCCCGGCAAGAGCAGTGATTTTGAAAGCCAGTTTCGCAAAGCCGCCCGGCTCATAGCAAGCACCAGAGGCTATATCAGCCATGATCTGCAAAAATGTGTGGAAGTGCGGGACAAGTATCTTCTGATCGTGCAATGGGAATCGATCAAGGCCCATTCGGTCGGCTTCAAGACATCCCCCCTCTATGAGGAATGGAAGGCGATGCTGGAGCCTTACTTTGAGGAGCCGCCGCTGGAAGAGCATTACATTCGCATCCGCCCAGTAAACGACACCTCTCCCCTGCCATGAGCTAATGCTGCTAGCGAAAGTGTGAAAAAGGAGCCTGCATTCAGCGCAAGGCAAGATGCAGGCTCCTTTTTCATTTATAGTTGCTTCCGTATAACGGTATCAGTCCTCGTCCAGTTCCGTCTCTTTCAGACTCCAGGTCCATAGCCGCTCCGCAGATTCATCGTCGGCGGCCCTGGCGCTAAGTTTCTGGACGCGTTTCTTATAGAAGTATTCCCCGGTCGTCCCCTTCACCTCGGGGCTTACTGACAAGTAAATAGCTGTCTGTGAGCCTTCTTCCACTGTCAGAAAGAACGGCTTCAACAGCTTATGAAAACTTTGTCCGAAGCCAGTATCGCGGCTGACTCCGATACTCGTCGAGACGGCTCCCGGATGCAGACTGTTCACCGTGACAGAAGTGCCTTTCAGTCGTTTGGCAAGCGCCCGGGTAAATAAAATATTCGCCAATTTGGACTGGGGATAGCCTTTCGCAGCATTAAAGCCCTTGCTTAGATGCGGATCATGGAAATGAATGCGTCCTATCTTATAAGCCCCCGATGCTACGACAACAATCCTCCCTTGCTCTGCCCGCTTGAGCGGCTCAAGCAGAAGCAGAGTCAGGAGGAAATGCCCCAGGTGATTGACACCCATCATCGATTCGAAGCCGTCGGACGTCAGCTCCCGCTTTATACTGACGACACCCGCATTATTCACCAATACATCGAGCGGTTCATTGCGCGCCACAAATTCAGCCGCAAAGCTGCGTATGCTTGCCAGCGAGCCCAAATCACACAGCGCCAGCTCAAGCGCATCGCTACCGCTGGCTGCACGAACTTTCTCCAGCGCCTGTTGGCCACGCGCTTCATTTCGGCAGAGCATAATAACATGCAGGCCTTCCTTTGCAAGTCCAATCGCGGTCTCCAGGCCCATTCCTGCACTGGCGCCAGTTACAATAGCTGTCTTCCGTTTCATCCGCTCACCCCATCCGAATACTTTCCCAATTCATACGACTGAAGCACGCTTGACTTAAAAATTAATATGGTCTGGATCAGGACCAAAACGCTTATCCTGATTGAGCCCGTCCAGACGATCCATGTCTTCCTGCGACAGGATAAAGTCAAAGACATTCGCATTCTCTTCAATACGATGAGCGGTTACCGATTTCGGTATGGTCACAACACCATGCTGAATATCCCAGCGAATTACAATTTGAGCAGGCGACTTCTTGTACTTTTCGCTTAGCTCAGCAAGCAGCGGCAGATCAAGATTACCCTGCATCAGCGGACTCCAGGCTTCCAGTTGAATGTTATGATCCTTGCAGAACGCCAGAAGAGGCTTCTGAGTCAGCAGCGGATGATATTCCACCTGATTGACCATCGGTTTTACGTCGCTGCCATCCAGAAGATCTTCCAGATGGTGAACATGGAAGTTGCTCACGCCGATCGAGCGCACCAGTCCGTCCTTGTACAGCTTCTCGAGCGCGCGCCAGGTGTCCTTGTACTTGCCTTTTACAGGCCAGTGAATGAGGTACAGATCCAGATAGTCAAGTCCGAGTTTGCGGCGACTCTCTTCGAAAGCCTTTAGCGTCGTGTCATAGCCCTGGTCAGCGTTCCACACCTTTGTTGTGACGAACAACTTGTCTCTTGCAGCGCCTGAATTGTGAATGGCCCGGCCTACGCCCTCCTCATTGCCATAAATGGCCGCCGTATCAATGCTGACGTATCCGGTAGAGATCGCATGCTTAACCGAATCCTCTATCTCTTGACCTTCTTTTACGCGCCATACGCCAAGACCCAGCCAAGGCATTTTGACGCCATTGCTTAGTACAGTGCTGTCTTTTAAAGACTGAGACATCGTGCACCTCCCAAAATATAGAATCGCAGCGTGAATCTTATCATAAAGTTTTCCTGCTTTCTTCTATTTAAGCATATCCGGGACAGCGGATTCAAGCTAGCTGCGTTGCTGCACTCGTTGCATGTTCGTGGAGGCGCCATTACTTCAGAATATTATTTATCATTATTAATTGCTCATGCCTTAAAAGTTATCGTAAAAGCCGATCCCAGCCCCGCTATACTGTCAACTGAGATTTTCCACCCATGTTTCTCAATGATTGTTTTTACAAGCGATAAACCTAGCCCTACACCACCCGTCTTGCGATTGCGCGATTTATTTACACGGTAAAACGGTTCAAAAATCTGCTGCAATTCATCGGATGGTATGCCATTTCCAGTATCCGATATTATGATCTGTCCTACTCCATTTGCCACTTTGGTTTCAACCCGGATTGTACCTTTATCTTTATTATATTTCGTTGCATTTTCCATCAGATTGAAGAATGTTCTATAAAGCAAGACTTGATTACCTCTCACATGACGAAGTTTGCAATCAATTTCAGTCTCAATCTGCTTCCCTTCAAGTTGCGGGCGGAGTTCGCTGAGAATGGATGTAAACATATCCTGCAGGTGGATCGGCGTCGTTTCGAATCCCTCCTGCTCGTCATACAGATTCAACAGGTCATCTACAACTGCCATTAGTCTTTTCACGTTTCGCTCTGTCGTGGCAAGCGTTTCTTTATAATCCGTTACGGTTGGGCTTTCCTCCATATGGAGTACCTGTATGCCTGCATTAATGGTTGCTAATGGTGTTTTCAGCTCATGGGCAACATTGGCTGAAAATCGTTTTTGTCTTAAAAACGACTTTTCCAACCGGTCCAGCATCATGTTAAATGATTGCCCAAGCGCACCAACTTCGTCACTTCGTTGATTGTCCGGAATACGCTTTTGCAAATCATCCTCGGTAATTGTAGAAATCGTATCGCTTAATTCATGAATAGGCCGCAATGACCTGCCTGCAACGAAATACACCATGCCCATCCCAAGTATCGACACTATAGCCAAAATAATCATATTAGTCGAATCAAAATCACTTTTTGCTTTCGTAACTTCTGCTGGAACTAACGATGTACGTGGAGCCATTTCTGATTGCACTAGACCGGGACCAACAATAATTCCTAATGGTCGTGAAACAGCCGGAGCTTCCTTGATTTTAACAAATTGAGATCGAGCATTATAGGAAGCTGTTATAGTCAAGATCACAGAACAAAGGATTAGAATAGCTCCTGCAAGCAATGTGATGCGCATTCTTAAGGATACTTTGCTTGCGAATTTCATTCGTTCCCCTCCTCGATTTTATATCCCATGCCGCGCACATTTCGAATCAAATCTTTATTACACTTAGCGTCCGCTAATTTCTTTTTAATTGAATGAATGTGATACTTCAAGGTATCAGGGAAGAAATCAGCATCGCTATCACTTGTGTGATTTAGCAACCGTTCAGGACTGATCACTTGCCCCTTGTGAAGCATCATATATTCCAGGATTGCATATTCCTTTTTGGTGAGTGGCAGTTTTTCATCTTGAAAAGAAACCATTTTCGTTGCTATGTTTAAATGAAGCCCGTCACAGGTAATTTCATTCCCGTGTTGAACATATGCCATACGCAACAAGTTTCGTATTCTTGCTTGCAATTCCAAAAAATCAAAGGGTTTTGACAAATAGTCGTTGGCTCCCATATCCAGCCCCTTTACCCGATCTTCTATGGCATTGCGGGCGGATAAAATCAATACTTTTGTTTCCTTGTCTTTTTCTCTGATAAATTTCAATACTTTTAAACCATCGATTTCAGGTAAATTCAAATCGAGTATAATGACATCATATGTGTTAACACTATAGTAGCTTAGCGCTTCTTCTCCGTCATACGCTTTGTCGACAGCATAGCCGCTTTTACGAAGCCCGCGGTCCACAATCTGTGACAATTCTTCTTCATCTTCTACAAGCAAAATCTTCATACTTCCTCCGTTCCCTTAATAAAGAGGCGAGCGCTATTGACTGCCCACCTCCCCTATTAAACGAGTTATTTTGCAGATGTCGTTTTACCAGCCAACTGTTCCTGGACAGACCGTGGAATTTTGCCTATAGGTTTTGCATCTTTTACAACGATATATTGAATTTCATCCGTGTTTTTGTCTTCGATTTCGCTAAAGCCAAGCGATGGCTGTTCGATCCCTGTTCTAGCCGTCTCATCGAGAATTTTGCCTTTGCCTGTAACTTTTGTCTGACCCGTGCTTTCCTCTTCATTAACGCCGAATGCAGGTTCTTCTATGCCTGTTCGAGTCGACGTTTTGCCAGTCAACTCTTTCACATTCACGCCTTTGACTTCGGACAGTGAAGGGGTTGCTGCCGCCGCAAATACAGAAGTGCCACCGATAGCCAAAGCCCCTGCAAGAGTCATTCCCACAATCTTTTTCTTGTTTATAAGTGCCACACTAATTTCTCCCTTAAATTTTATATTTTTTAAAAAGGCAAGGCAACCTGTAAATAAAGTATAGCAACCCAATGGTTGAGAAATCGTTAGTTTTTGTTCATACCATTAACTACAATCCGGAACGAAACAACAAAACTTAAAAATATAAACACCAATTGAATCAGCAATGCCAGCATAATGCCTGTATACACAAGCTTGAAAAGCAGCGTTCAGTAATATCGAATATCGAACGGTTGGGAACATTGCCCGAAGAAACGGGCAACTCTTTATTGCAATAAAGCAAATACGCGTTAATCAAAGCACTTGCTTACTCTGCTGATGATGAACTACAATGTGTCTAATCAATTTGTGCTTCACATAACTGCTGCACAGGCGATGAAGGAGACAGTAAGCAGAATCAAGGCTGACAGGAAAGGCATGCCACCGACTGAGAGCTGCCCAAGTCAATGCTCTGCTGAATTTCACTCCAGAGCCGACACCTGAATACCAGTCTGTCTGAACAGACTGAGGGTAGGGCTGTCCGTATTCCCTGCGTTAAAGGGCAAGAGTGAGAGATGAATGTAATCGGTCTGGAACAGACTTCAGGCGAGTTCATGTCTAATTAGGGTGGTACCACGACTTCTCGTCCCTTGCGGATGGGAAGTTTTTTGTTGTTCGTGGAGTATCACAAGCTGCAAAAGCACAAAATACGTTAAAGGGAGAGAATGAGGATGAATCAGAATCATACGGAAGTATTGGAACGTCAGCTCAGGGATGTCAGCCATCAAATGCTGGAGCTTGTACAGGAGCAGGTTCGTATTGTACAGGAGTTGAAACTTTCGCCCTCTGAAATGCAGGAGCTGCTGGATAAACTGGCCGGGCTTGCAGACGAGAAACTGGAAAAGAAGTACGTACGTGATTTGTTCGGGGTTGTGCTGGGCATCACTACGGAAACAGTCAAGGCCAAGGAGCGCAAGCCGCTGCTCGTCTCGCGTGTTCATCAGCAAGAAGACACGATTATTGACCTGGGTGAAGTTCGTGTTGGGGGCGGAACGCCAGTTATGGTCGCTGGTCCTTGTGCCGTTGAGAGCTATGAGCAAGTTCGCCAAGTAGCTGCCGTCCTCAAGGCTGCAGGCGTAACCGTGCTGCGCGGCGGTGCATTCAAGCCGCGGACATCTCCTTATGAGTTTCAGGGGCTCGGGATTGACGGCCTAAAAATTTTGAAGGAAGTAGCGGCAGAGTTCGGCATGCAGACGATTAGTGAAATTGTTCATCCCGCCCATGTAGAACTCGCCGGCGAATATATCGATGTGATTCAGATCGGCGCCAGAAATATGCAGAACTTTGAGCTGTTAAAAGCTGCCGGAGAAGTGCAAACGCCGGTGCTGCTGAAACGTGGGCTGGCTGCAACGCTGGAAGAATTCCTGCATGCGGCTGAATATATCGTATCCCGGGGCAACCGGCAGGTGATGCTCATTGAACGCGGCATCCGTACCTATGAGAGAGCCACCCGCAATACGCTTGATATTTCTGCGGTACCGATCCTCAAGCAGGAGAGCCATCTCCCTGTACTGGTTGATGTGACACATTCTACAGGACGCAAGGAAATTATGGCTCCATGTGCCAAGGCAGCGCTTGCCGCGGGAGCAGACGGCGTCATGGTAGAAGTGCATCCGAATCCTGCAGCTGCCCTCTCCGACGCCGCCCAGCAGCTGGATTTTGAAGCATTCGGGCGCTTCTACGCGGAAGTGAAGCGATCCGGGTTGTTGTAGGGGACAGGACGAAGGATTCTGGAGGGTGGAACATCCCATCTTTTGCGGAAGGAGGTTTATATGAAATAGCCGGATCAGGCTCAGCGTTAGCTAACTTCCGATCCGGCTTCCCAATCCACCGATCGTATTTCAGCAGACACAGTGACTTCCCCATGCAGTAGAATTTGGGTAAAGTATTGCCTAGTTCGCAACTCGATACCTATAAAATTCTTAGAACCCCTTGTATAGCAAGGATTTCCTCGTTACAAAATATCAGGAAATACAGGATACTTAGTGTTACCTAAAATGGTGATACTCCCATGTAAATCTTCTCGCTTATCTTTCCATCCTCTCTCTACTCAACCTTCTAACAGGTCCGATTTGCTTCTCAAACATCAAATCCCAGATATCTAGACATTACTGTGCTACATTCCTCAACTCAGGATGCTTGCTGGCAGCAATCTCATGGTATAGTCCAATAACCAGCTTAGAAATAGCTTCTTATATTACGTAAAAATCAGGTTCGTATTTCTTTTTCTGCGTATAACCCGCGGTCGTCTGATTCGTATATCTAAGCTGAGAAAATCAAAGTTATGCGAAATCAAAGCAACAAAAGCAAAGTGAATAACAGGGAGAATCCTTGCTGAACAAAGGTTTCGTCCACTTCTAAAGGGTCAAAAAATAGTTCGCATAGTATGGTGTTAGATGATCTCTCTCCACCCAAAAAGCTGAAATTTTATATTTTATGCAAATTAATTACAACCTATTTTCATATTCATCTAGACTTATTCCGCTTTTTAACTTCCACTCTTTTCTACCATTCATTGAACTGTTTCTTACAATAGCCGCTGCTGCCGAGGGAGATTTAAAGTCAATATCCTTACACAATTTAAAAAAACTCTCACTTTCTGAGGGCTCAAAATATCCATCCTCTTCAAGTTGTTTTCTTAATTTTGAGTAGTTATGGCTAGCAAAACTACTAACATTATCTTTTCGAACATAAGAATTGCTTAGGAGCCTATACGTCCCCTCAATGATAATAAGCTTGGCTTCTTTAGTTGCTTCACCTTTAGCTCCCGATACGTTTAAATAAAAAATGTTACTTTCTTGATTTCTGTTATTTACATCGGAAAATTGAGTTTTAGTAAAGTCTAAAATGCCTAAATTCCTCAATAAAAATATAACATTATCATTAAAATCATCCATGTCATCGCATTCAGAAACTGGTAGTTTGGAACCTGGCGGTGTGTTCCCATTAGTCATCTCAATTGTAGTTTTATTTTTATATGCAATTTCATAAAGTACTCTCTCAAGGTATCTGACATGCGACTTTGTTAAATTAGCGTCTTTGCTAATAAATACAACAAAGTCGCTCCACCAATCCTTTTTCTTAAACTGCTCAGATATTCTTCCATTTACTTCATCGGCTTCTCCAATATATATTTTCTTTTGGTAGGATTCTTCAAGTTCAGAAATTAACAAATAAATACCGGGAGAACATAATTCTTCGATATTTTGTAGCAATTGAACATGTTTTCTATTTCCAATATATGCCTTACCTGTCCAATTGCTAAGTTCTGCAGTTTTTAAGTTTTTATAATTTTCTCCCATAATATATAACTTGATTGATTTACCTCTCATCAAAAAACCTCCGTGATTTGAAAAATTCTTAACTCCCTGTAACTTTAAAGAATATGTATGTCAGAGGGTTTCATCTAACGTAATATTGACGAAGTTCGTCAATCTACAGAATACAATTAAATAAACGAACAAACCGAGACTCAAATTGTACCTATAGATAATGCTCTTATTATACAATGGAATGGAAAAATATGACGAACGGTATTCTTTTACTTCCAAACAAAAAGCCTCCCCCAAATCCTTTGGCAGAAGCATCTAAAAAATTGATTTACGCGAACATCCCACCAATAACAGGTACATATAACTTTTAATTCAAACTTCCGTCCTGCATTTAATTACAACTAAATCGACTTCGCCAATATAACGAGCTTGCTCATCGTATTCCAATTGCGCAAGGTCAGGTTGGGACTGAGCTTTTGGACATTGTTCGCAAGCTTCGAATCAGCGGCTCCGTTGTTCAGCAATATATGCAGTTCCCGCCCGCATACCTTGAACTCGTCTTCAAACTTGTACACTTCGAGCTTTTGGATAGCTCCCTGAGAAGGCGCTTCCTCGAGTAACCCGATATATACATTTTTGCCGTCGGGAGCCGCTTTGGTCCGGTATGGGGATTCGTGAATAATCGCCTCAAGTTCCCCGGAGGTCCGAACCATAACTTTGATTGAGAGACCGAATCCGTCAGCGATCAGTTGCTCAATCCGTTCGCCCAGCAGTGATTCCGGCTCATCGGACTGGAACAGGACATTGCCGCTATTAATATAAGTGTGTACGTTGCGAAAGCCTTGCTGTTCCATCTGCTGCTTCAACTCGGCCATTTTGATTTTATTTTTGCCGCCGACATTAATTCCTTTCAACAGCGCAATTTGAATGGGCATTTGCAGACCCTCCCGATCTATTCATTACAACTTCTTTTCATAGCACAAGCTCGAAGGACAATCCACATATTCTCCAAACTTCGGAATCTCATAAAATTCATGCTTGATGTAAAAACGCACGGCTTCGACTTGCTTCGCCCCTGTTTCCAGCCGCAAATAATCGAACTGCTTGTCCCGCGCTCTCCGCTCCAACTCGCTCAGCAATGTTCTGGCAAGGCCTCTGTTCCTCACTGAAGGATCAACAAAAAAACGCTTCAGTTCAGCATACTTGTCATCCAGCCTCATAATGGCTCCACAGCCAACAGCCAGATTATCAATATACGCAATAATGAATTGCATTTCATTTTTGATGGCCTTTTCCTCGTCTATAATAAATACTTCCTCAGGCGGATACAATTCAAATAAATAACGATCCAACTGGGTGATGAGCGGCGCCAACTCCGGGTGGTTCGTTGGAACATCTTGAATTTCAACAGGCAGCAAATTCCTCTCCATCCCTTCTCTTTAGGGTTGCCATATCCGATTAGAGTTGCATATCCACCTAAGTAAGTTTCATATCCGCCTAAACAAGCCGCTATGACAGCAGCATAGTAAGTCGCTTATCGCGTAATGTCCGTTCTCCGTGTCGTTCCATCTTCATACCCGATAATGACCGCACTGGCCATTCCGGTAAAAAGTCCATTCTCCACCACGCCCGGAATCGCATTGATCTGCTGCTCCAGCGCCGCCGGGTCCTCGATTGTACCGAATGCACAATCCACAATGTAATTGCCGTTATCCGAAATAAAAGTGTTGCCGTCCGCGATCCGAACGACAGGCTCACAGCCAAGCGCCTTTAGCTTCAATAGAGTCAAATTGAATGCAAAGGGTACGATTTCCACCGGAAGCGGGAACTTGCCCAATCGATCCACCTGCTTGCTCTCATCTGCAATGACGACAAACTGCTTGCTGTGCGCAGCCAATATCTTCTCTCTCAGCAGCGCGCCGCCGCCGCCCTTGATCAAATTATAATTTGCATCGACTTCATCCGCTCCATCTATCGATACATCAATTTCCTGAATACCGGACAATGGGACAACAGGTATGCCGAGTTGAAGCGCCAGTTCCTCAGATTGCCTGGAGCTTGCAACTGTACGGATATGCAATCCTTCCTTTACCCGTTCGGCAATCTTGTGAATGGCGTAATAAGCCGTAGATCCGGTCCCCAAACCTACAGTCATTCCACTCTGAACAAATTCCACTGCTGCTTCCGCAGCAATCTTCTTGGCAAGCATATCGTGATCCTCCTCATTGATGTCGCCAGTCTCGCCTTGCGCCTTCTTTTCTTCATTATAACTCAGTTGACGATTCATAGAACATGTTGAATACCGTTCCGTCCCCTTCGTTATTGCCATTGCCAGGATTGCTCGGATAATACGGCGCAGTTGTAAAGTAAAACGACGCTATGCCGTCATCGCAGGCATAGCGTCGTTTCATCTTGAAATCAAATATAGATGCAGTTAACGAAAACGCAACAAATCTCTTTGATTTTTCCTCATCCGAAAAAATATAAAATTCTCCAGCGACTCAATTTGGAAATATGCGTTGTTTTCGTGCAAGTAACTCATCGGCTGTCCCGGCAGTTCCCCGTATGAATGTCCAGGATAGACCTTGACATCGGGATGGACCAGGCTCCGAATCCTCTTCACACTATGAAACAATTCCACCGGGTCGCTCCCTTTTGAACTGCACATGCCGCATCCTTCAATAAATAGGGTATCCCCGCTAAATAGACTGTCCGAAAGCAAGTAACAGCCCCCTCCTGCCGTATGTCCCGGTGTCAGCAGACTGGTTACGGTTGTTTCTCCTATATGAACGCGGTCCATATCTTCCAGTCCGTACAGGGAGGGGCAGGTATACTGATAATAATCAATTTCCTTCCTCATCATATACACCCGGGGTTGATATAAGTTGTAAAGAGGGCCTACCAGGTTCACATGATCTTTATGAGAATGAGTGAGGAGTATGGTTGTTAATATCGCCTCATGCCGGGTTAAAGCTTCTAGAATAGCGTTCAATTCCCAAGCCGGATCAACGACAGCCGCCATTCGGGTTGTCCGGTCAATAATCAGGTAACTATAATTAATGTAATGTTGATAGCAGACTCTTATGGCTTCAACTTGATAGGTATGCATGGGACTGTTTCCCCTTATAAATCCAGATTGGACTTCACTCCATATGCACTTTTCCCGCCGTCACAGAACGCACAGGCGACCAGAACACCCATAAGAACGAGAGAATACCGCCTATTATGGCCACAATAATTGTCATATACAAGCCGATCCAGGTTCCGAGTGCACCACCCGTCAAAGCCCCTATGGGGATAACCCCCCATACGACAAATCTCATCGTAGCATTCATCCGTCCAAGCATCTCGGGTTCTGTGATAGACTGCCGAAAGCTAAGCTGGGCAATGTTGTACACCGTAGTCGCGAAAGAAACAATAAACATGGAGGCAAACATCATGCCAAAAGCGACCCCTTTACTTCCGGTAGCCCCAATAAGAAACAAAAAGCCGATGCCTTGGCAGAACGCTGATCCCGTAATGACTGGCCCGAAACCAAACTTGCCTACTAGCCTGTTGCTTAATATGGCACTTAGAACTGCCCCTATGGAGCCCAACGTCATGACAAGTCCGATCGTAACAGGGCTGAACTCCAGCACTCTTGTCGCGTACAAAATAAGGACAGCCTGAATCATATTATAGAAAAAATTAAAAGTAGCGGAACAGGCAGCGATAGAGCGAAGATAACGGCTGGTAAAAACAAGCGAAAGACCTTTCCCCATGTCTTCCCACACACTTAACCTGGACTGCCTATCCTTTCTTTGTTCCGGTTCATTGACTGTAATCGTACTGGTCAGGAAGCCTGATATTAAAAATGAAATCGAGTTTAAAATAATGGAAAATGCCCCTGTCATCCATTGTACCATCACCCCGGCAAATCCAGGCCCGGATACTCCGGCAACAGACCGGCTAAATTCCATTTTGGCATTCCCGTCTATCAATTCATTGTTTTTGAGCATATAAGGAAGAGCTGATTGATAGGCAATGGAATAAAAAGTCGTCAGAATGCCGGTCAAAAACGAAATCAGGCAGACGTAAAAAATGTTCAGCGAATCAAACCATGCAAGGAGCGGAATCGTGATCAGGAGAGCCGCGCGTCCAAAATCAGAAATGACAAGCAAGATTTTTTTGGGCCAGCGGTCCACCCAAACCCCGGCCAGCAACCCGAATAGAAGAAAAGGCGCATATTCAACAGCATGCAACACCCCCATTTGAAACGGGGTGGCGTTCAATGTAATTGCAGCGATTAATGGGAGAGCCATCAGTGTAATTTGTGAGCCAACCATGGAGAGAGATTGCCCTGTCCAAAATTTCAGAAAATCCCTGTTTGCCCATATGCCCCGCCGTTGCCGAATTCGTATTTCCTCTCGCTGTACGTTCATCATCTCATCCTCTACTATTTCTAAATAACTCCATACTCCTGCATAGGAAGAAGGATTATACAGAGACTTCCTCCTGTGCAGGCACAAACATTTCCCTTAATTGATTTAAATGCTTCAGCCCTTCCATTACTTGATCAAATTCAAGCCCAAAATCAAGCAAACAGGAGACTTCATCCACACCAAGCTTGTGAAGGCGTTCGATCATGGCAGCGCATTTGGGCTTGGAGCCCATTAACGAGCTGATCTGAAAATACTTCTCAAATGCAAAGGTAATCAGCGAATCCCTGCTGTTATCCAATACATCGCGCACTTGGGAATTATCATCCTGAAAAGGGTTTAAAGTTTCGTATTGCCCCAAGAAGGTATTCAAGTAATCGCGTAAAGGAGCACGGACCATTTCTTTGACCTCATTATCGTCCTCGCCTACATAAGTGTGCAGCATGACCGATACTACCCCGCTGTCCGGGTCATGTCCGTACTCCTTACGTTTTTCCCGGTAAAGTTGAATCCGGTCCTTCAGCATATCCAGCGAATGAGTAGCAAGCGAGCAAAGTACATGGAAACCCATCTCCCCCGCCTTGCTCCAGGTAGCAGGACTGCCGGAGGCTGTAAGGAAGACAGGAAGTTCAGGCTGAACCGGCTTGGGCAATATGTTGACCTCTACCTCTTGTCCGGAAATATCCTTATACGGCACCGATTCCCCGCGCCACAGTTTTTGGATCAGCTCCAAATGCTCAAACATTACTTCTTTGCGGTTATCATAGTTTCCGGGATTTAGAATGAAGTCTGCGGGATGCCAGCCCGTTGCAATGGAAATTGCTGCCCGTCCCCGGGACAGGTTGTCGACAACGGACCACTCTTCAGCTACGCGCAAAGGATGATGCAACGGCAATACGACACTGCCAGCCCTCAGTTGAATTCGGTCCGTTATCGTAGCCAATGCCGCACTCAGAATGGACGGGTTGGGATATAATCCTCCTACCGCTTGAAAATGGCGCTCTGGCGTCCAAACGGCTTGAAATCCGTTCCGGTCGCCAAATTTGACACTCTCCATTAATAGCCGGTACTTATCCACACTATCTGTAGAACCATCCCCGGAAAAAAAGATGAGAGAAAATTTCATCCCCTTTTTCTTCAAACTCTCCGAAATTCCAACGGTTCCCTGGTTTTTTGCAATGGTATCCGCCGCTGCACCCCCTTTTTGTTTTAACCGTTTCTCCAGCAGCACACGTTGTTCAGGGGATAGCGCAGCGAGCTTTTTTTCCAAATCATTCATCAGGCTCCCACCATTCTCAAATATTTTATTGCGAAGCGTTATAGTTCTTCTCACTGCGCCGCTGTTTTATTTTGTTCGTGATATGTTTATCATTCGTGCGGAACAGATAGTCCCACAAGGAGATAAAGAATGAATAATTGCATTTGTAAAGCTTATGATGCTTGAGATGAAATACGCCTACCGGGATGATACTCGTGAACTTTCCCTTGATGTTAGGGTTATGATCGAGTACATTCCGGGACAGGAAGATCTCATAGATGTAATGGAAAACAAAGAGAATGATACCGTACACGGGGTCGAAGAAGATGAGAACTACGATAGGAAGGGTGAACGTGAGCCAGACGTCCAGCGTCTCCTTCCATCCCCCGAACCAAAAGAAAAAATCATGCAGGGGAGGCCATTTCGACTCGCCGTAATCATATTTATGGTGGGCCATATGAATTTTATGAAGAAAGTTCTTTTTGTGCGTAATGTGCGCAAGTACATGCATGGTATAAGAGTACAAGGTCCATAAAAGGAAATACACAACCAGCTTAGTTATGAAAACTAACAACGCTATTCCTCCTATACGATTGGCAATAGATTTTTTTGAATATCAATCCATCTTCCTACTTCCGCATTGTGCACAATGGAGAAATGATCGGCTTTGACTTGATGAAGGGAGAGATTCGTGACCAGGCGGCTCCATTCCCCTTCTTGTTCATGAGAATCTTCCGCACGAAAAAGTTGTACATGCGCGATGTCCAGCTTCTCCCGCGGCCCCGGGTTATATTTCTGGAACGCCTGCACCGTATTCATATACACGTCGAACAAGCGGCTAACCTCCTCGGAGGTAGTTCCAGGCGGGAGCAAGTCCAATGCCTGAAGCTCGCGGTACAGCGAATCCCGATCCAGCCCTATAGCCTTCCACGACAGCAGGATCGAGTCCGAAATCGTATATCCTGGAACAGCAGCCAATTGTTTAATGAAGTGGTACAAAACCGTTTCCTCGGAGGCATCTGTCGTTTTGGACAAGTAGCTGTCAATCAAGGCCAGTTGAATGACTTCTTGTCCAGCTTCTTTCAGCTTTCTGGCTACTTCGTATGCAATAAATCCTCCCATTGACCACCCGCCTAACCGATAAGGCCCCTCTGGACGGAATGCTAAAATTTCCTGGAGATAGGCATTCGCCATCTCTTCAATCGTTTCCGGAGTCAAGCTGGAATTGACCATCTTGTGCGATTGGAAGGCATAGAAGGGCTGATCTTCCCCTAACTGCCGGGTGAGCGTGAAATAACAGGTGATGCTTCCTCCGACCGGGTGAAAAAAGAATAGCGGATTCTTTTCCCCTTTTTGTTGAATTTTGACCATGCACGGCTCTGATTCCGGCTGCGCATGCAGCGCCAGTTTGATCCCATCAATTTGCGCTGCCCAATCGGCAAGAACCGGATATTCAAATAAATAACGCAATGGAATATCGCAGCCAAACCGGGCTTTCGCTTGCGACACAACCTGGGTAGCGAGCAGCGAGTTGCCTCCAACTTCAAAGAAGTTATCCAACACTCCCACAGCGGGATTCTCCAGAAGATTGCGCCATATATCTACCGCCGTTGCTTCCGATGTTGTGCGCGGCGCCAGATATTCCTTATCTTTCGAAGCGAGCAGTTCTGGCTTCGGAAGTGCAGCCGTATCCACTTTCCCATTCACAGTAAGCGGAATCTGATCCAGCACCACATAATGGGAAGGAACCATATAATCGGGCAGCCTGCTCTTTAGAAAGCTCTTTAACTCTTCAATTCGGGCATTGGAATCGCCTAACACGACGTATGCGGCAAGCCGCACCTCCCCGTTGGCTGCTGTCCGCGGCACTACCACTGACTGGGCAAGCTTGCCATATTGCTGCAATTGTACTTCAATCTCGCCAATTTCAATGCGATACCCCCTCACCTTGACCTGATGATCCAGACGACCGAGGAATTCCACATTTCCATCCGGTAAAAACCTCGCCAAATCCCCCGTTTTGAACACCTTGGCATTCGGATCATCAGAGAATGGATGCTGTATAAAGCGATTCCGGCTCAAATTCGGTTGTCCCAAGTAACCGAGGGCCAATCCGGCGCCGCCAATATACAGTTCGCCGAAAACACCTGTAGGCACCAACTCCAGTCTATGATTCAAAATATAAATCTCTACGTTATTAAGCGGTTGCCCGACAGGTATGACTTTGTCCACTTGCCATTTGATATCCGGCTCAAACATCGTCGCCGTAATGGTTGTCTCTGTCAGACCATAATCGTTTATCCATCTTACCTGGCCTGCTGTCAGTCTCCTCCAGGTGAGAAATGTTTCATAAGAGACCTTTTCCCCGCCTACAATAACCAATTTAAGACTGGAGGGCAGTTCCGCCCGCTCGTATTTCAGGTCTGATACGAGATTGCTCCAGTGGGCTGTCGTTAAATTGAGCACCGAAATTTCCTCTTGTTGAATCCAGGCCAAAAACTCCCCGCCCTCAGAGAGATATTTGTCTTTCCACAGCACGAGTGTCGATCCTGCCAGCAGAGTCGGGAAAATTTCCTGAACCGCCACATCAAAGCTGATGGACGTAAATTGCAGTACACGATCCCGAGGCGTAAGTTGGAAACGGTCTATTATATTAAAGCAATGGTTGACCACGCCTTGGTGTGACACCATGACTCCCTTTGGCGTACCCGTAGAACCCGAGGTATAGATCACATATATCAGATCATTGGGATTGGCTTTGCCTTCTGGCACGGTGTACGGTTCCTGGGCAATGGACTTCCATTCCTCATCCAATGCGATGACAGAGCAGGATTCACCTTCAAATCTTGTTTTCCGTTCACCCGTTGTAATCAGGATAGGAGCTTGAGCATTCTGCAGCATATAGGTTAAACGTTCCTGCGGATAGGAGGGATCAAGAGGGATATAAGCCCCTCCGGCTTTTAAAATCCCGAGCAATCCAACTATCAATTCCAGTGAACGATCCAGGCAAATTCCGACCAATTGGTTGCGTACAAGCCCCTTTTTGATCAGGTAATGGGCTACCTGATTGGATCGCTCATCCAGCTCCCGATAAGTGTACTGTTGATTTTTAAAGCGAATCGCTACAGCCTCCGGTGTACGTGAGGCTTGCCGGGTGAACAGATCGTGGACACTGGCTTCAGGCAGAGGCCTTGTTCTGCTTTTCCCGCTCCAGTTGTATAGAATCTGCTGGCTTTCCGCTTCTGATATTATTGGCAGTTCAAGGATGCTGCGATGGGGATCAAGCACAACCTCCTGCAGCAAATGCTGAAAATGTCCGAGCATCCGCTCGATGGTATCCCCGTTAAACAAGTCCGTATTGTAATCCATGACCGCTTCCAGAACATCTTGATTTTCGGTAATCGTGAAGGACAGCTCCAACGCACTCGGCTTCTTGTTGAATTCAAAACGCTTGATGGTTACGCCAGGGAGCGATTGAACATCGGACGGTGGCGCATGAAGATGGGTGAGCATGGTTTGAAAGAAGGGGTTGCGGCTCCTATCCCGGTCTGACTGCAACTCGTCTATCAGCTTTTCATAGGGAATATCCTGATGGGCAAATGCTCCGAAAGCGGTCTTGCGTGCGAGCTTCAATACTTCGGCAAATGTAGGCTCTCCTGCCAGGTTCACTCTTAAAACCAGATTATTGACCAGCATGCCGATCATATCTTGCAGTTCTGGTTTATTGCGCGTGCTGATGGATGTTCCGATACAAATATCATTTTGTCCCGTGTAGCGGTACAACAGCGTTTGATACGCTGCCAGCAGCGTATTAAAGAGCGTGACGCCGCTCTTCCGGCTCAATGCCTTTAATTCGGCCGTAAGTTCCGGGGAGATCGTAATACGCAATCTTGCTCCATTGTGAGTCATGACAGGAGAATGCGGACGGTCTACAGGCATTCTCAACACAGGCAGCTCTCCGCCTAATTTCTCCCGCCAATAATGGAGTTGCTTGTCATAGGAAGCGCCTTGCATCTTCACTTTCTGCCAGTACGTATAATCTGCAAACTGGAGGGGAAGCAGCGGCAGTTCAGGAGCCTTTTCATTGATAAAAGCCGTATAAAACACACCCAACTCCTGAATGATTTTGACCAGTGAACTGAAGTCCGCAATAATATGATGAATGGTAAACAACAAGATCCGTTCTTCCGCAGCTAATCTGTATATTCTTGCGCGCAACAGCGGCCCTGCTTCCAAAGAGAACGGCTGCTGGATTTCTTCATTCATCAGATCAATAGCGCGCAGTTCCCGCTCTTCTGCAGGCAAATGGCTAAGGTCGGTCTGCGCAATCGGAATATATACCTGATCGAGAATTACCTGCTCCGGCTCCTGGTCTCTGACATGAAAAACGGTGCGCAATGATTCATGACGGCAAACTAACTCATTCAGGCTCCTCTCGAACAATTCCTCCTGCAACGAGCCTTGAATACGGAAAGCCATATTAATATTGAAATGAATACTGTCAGGGTCCAATTGGCTGAGGAACCATAGCCGGTACTGCTCAACCGAAAGAGGCAAAGATTGATTGCGGGATACACGTTCCATTACGATCTCCTGATTTATCATCTCCTACATCCTTCCTCAAAAAGAATTAAATCTCTTTGTAAAAAAACAGCGTCGCATCCAAATCTCCATTGGCTGACTTGGCAAACCGCGGGATAGATCCGGCTTCCACGTAGCCCAGCGACCGGTATACAATGTTGGACGGATCGCCTAACCGGGTATCCAGTATCAGAAGGCTCCTTCCCTCTGATTTGGCTTTGTCCTCCAAAGTCGTCATTAGCGCCTTTCCAATCCCTTTCTGACGTTGAAGGGGGTGGACCATCAGTTTGGCAACTTCCGCTCTGTGAGTCCCGTTAGCCTTTTGCGACAAGTGCAACTGCACCGTTCCACCTACACGGTCTCCTTCCTTGGCGATCCATAGAATAACCCCGTCCTCCAACACTCCCTCCCAATAGTCTCTTGCACTCTCCTTGCTTAAAGGAGGCAAGAAACCTATCGATGCCCCCTCCTCTACAACATCAACCAACAGCTCGCTCAATTGTTCCAAAAGAACCGGGTCTACTTGGGTTACTTCTTCCAATTGTAGCTTTGCAATCATAGCTAGCCCACCTTTAAGAGTTTAGTTTTTCAAGTTCCTTCTCTATGTCCTCCCAAGACTGTCCCTCAAGCTCCTTGAGCAGAGATTCCATTTCATCTTCTTCCCCTTGCCCCAATGCTTCGGCAATTTGCTTGGAAAGGCCGTTGACCGTCGGATCATCAAACATGTTCTCCAACTGCAATTCAATATCGTACTGATTGCGGACCCGAGTCATAAGCTGAATCGCCAGCATCGAATTGCCTCCAAGTCCAAAGAAATCATCATCTGGAGCAATCGGTTGAATGCCAAACAAGTCTTCCCAGATAGCTGTGACTTCCTCCTTGATACCCCGAGATTCGCCATTAGCCGGCGTCCTCGTCGCCGCTGCTTCCAGACGGTCAAGGGACGCTTCCTGATCAGCAATCGGATAGACGAATGGAGAATCTGCCGCATACGATTCGCGGGCTGCAAGTACCGTCCGGGCGAGAAACCCTGTCACTACATCCGATACCGCTTTTCCCTGCTGCTGCACGGTCCATTCCTTATTGACCAGCCGGGTAATCAAAACCGTAATGCCAAGCTGCCGCTCCAACTGTTCGGCCAGCGAAGCGAGAGCCGCTTCTGCCTGTCGCGGAGACACAGCACGCACAGCCTGATTTTCCTGAGCTTCCAGTTCAGCTATACGCTCACTTATACAAAGGACAAACTCCGGGGTATGTTCTTCCAGCCACGGCGCCAAAGCACGCAACTCCGCTTCCGCCTCCGCTGCCGAACCCGGCCCAATCAACAAACCATTGATGGCCGTGAAGCGTTGTCCTTCTTCACCCAACCGGGACAGTATATCCCCGGCCAAAGCAGACTTTCCTTCATAGATGTGCAACTGAATTCCTTGATCCCTTAATTGCTGGATCAGCTCTGCTTCAGCCCTTTGAACACCATCCTGCAATATGGCTCCCTCGTTCAGGCTATCTGCCGGAGCAAGGAAGGCAAAATTCTTGTACCCTTGTCCGATCAGAGCTTCTGCTGCTTTAAGCCTGAATTCATCAGGCGCTCCGGCAAACAATAGGGTCCCTTCCTTGCCGCTCGCATCGTTGCGATCCGAGCCGCTTGCAGCCGGCAAAGCCTCCAGGGAGAATACGTATCGATGCACTCCCCGGTAGGCGACATCCGCCTCTTCACGCTGGCCGGATAATAATTCGTCTGCCCAATGCAGCGCTGCCCGGCCTGCCCAGGCCGCATGAGGGTTCTCAAGGAAGATATCCAGCCGGGTAAAACCAAAGGCCGGATTCTGTTCCTCTATATCTTTGGCGACTGCCAGCAGCACTCCACCTTGCGGCCAAAGATAATCTCTGCCCGCAATGTTCAACGCGCCAACCGACACCACACTAACCGAAGCAAGGTTTGCTTCTGTACGACGACCAAGCTCCGCCGCAAGCTCCTCAAGTTCAGCCGCTCCTGTGCTGCCATCCGCAATGACGACAATGCGAGCCGGAATTTCGCTTGCCTGCCGTAAAGCTTCTGCAGGCTTTGCCTCTTCCGCCAACAGCACTCGAACGCCGCGCTGTCTCAGACTGTCAGACAATAGACGGCTTACATCGCTGTATACATCGCCGGTGAGCAGCCATACGGCGTCGTGTTGCAGCTCCGATGTCGGGGCTAAGGCGGCAGTCCGCTTCCAAACCGGGGCATACACATGTCCGGAATCCGGGACAACCGAAGCTTGAGTGGAAGCCAGGCTTGCCGATTTGCGCTCTATCCAGTAGCTTTCACGCTGAAAGGGATACGTCACGAGCGGAATCCGGCCCGGCTTGCTTCCGCCATGCAGGCCACTCCAATTCACACTTGCTCCTTCCAGCCATAACCGTCCCACGCCCTGCAACAAAACCAGGCGATCGGACTGACGGTCCTTCGGATGGCGAATGAGCGGGACAGCAATTGGCTCTCTATCTGATTGTCCGTGCTTCTTGATGAGCCCGCTCAGCGTATGTCCGGGACCGACTTCAACGATAAGGATGTCCGGATTGTCCAGCAGAATTTGGACGCCGTCTGAAAATCGCACCGTTTCCCTCAGATGCCTTGTCCAATATTGCGGGTCTACAGCTTCTTCGGGCTGAATCCACTTGCCAGTCAGATTGGATAGATACGGAATCGTTGGAGCTTTCATATCAATCCGGGACAGCTCTTCAAAAAATTCATCCAGGATCGGGTCCATCATCGCGGAATGAAAAGCATGTGACGTATGCAGCAACTGGGTAGAAATGCCTTCGGCAGCGAGTTGCCCGCGCACCTCTTCGATCTCATGGACAGGTCCGGCTACTATCGTAAGTTCAGGAGCATTGACCGCTGCTATCGACAAACTGCCGATTAACCGTTCCTTGGCCTGTGCTTCAGTTAACGGTACAGACAACATGCCGCCCGCAGGCATTCTTTGCATGAGGCGTCCCCGCGCAGCAACGATCCGCAAGGCATCTTCAAGGGAAAATACTCCGGCAAGGCAGGCCGCCGCATATTCTCCTATGCTGTGACCAAGCATATAGGACGGTTCAATCCCCCAGGCTTCCAGCTGCTTGGCAAGAGAATATTCAATGGCGAATAGACTTGGCTGCGCCATAGCCGTTTGCTGCAATTGCTCGCTTGCCGCCTCTGATTTTGACGGGTGAAAAAGGAGTGTTCGCAAATCCAACCCAAGCAAAGGTTGCAGAGCCGCGGAACAACTGTCCAATGTTTCGCGGAAAATTTGTTCCTTCTCATAAAGTTCTTGCGCCATGCCCACATATTGGGAACCTTGTCCGGGAAAAACGAAGGCAATCCGGCGTCCGGTTGCAGCCTGCCCTTTCCACAGCTTGCGGTTCTCCTGATTGTTCAATTTTTCAAGCGCTTCCTGACTTGTACGGGCAACCAGCATCGTGCGATGCGGGAACTCGCGCCGTCCTGCCTGCAAAGTAAAGGCAATATCTGCGAGCGGAGCATCGGGCTGACTTTCCAGATAGCCTTGCAAACGCTCTGCCGCCTGATCCAGCGCCTGATCCGTAAGCGCGGAGAGAACCAGCAGCTGCTCGGTCTTGGGGTGGATGGATGGCTGCTCCCTGTATTCAACACATTCCTCCAATACAACATGGGCATTGGTGCCGCCCATACCGAAGCTGCTTACGCCGGCGCGGCGTGGAATCTCGCCAGGCTCCTTCCACTCCCTTGTCTCTGTGTTCACAAAGAATGGACTGTTGGCAAAATCAATGCTGGGATTCGGCGTTTCAAAGTGCAGGCTAGGCGGAATGATTTTATGTTTCAGGGAGAGTGCGGCCTTGATCAGACCGGCCACTCCTGATGCAGCGCCCAAATGGCCGACATTGGACTTGACAGAACCAACAGCGCAATAATTTTTTTGATCCGTTTCTGCACGGTAGACCTTGGTCAATGCCGCTATTTCAATCGGATCGCCCAATATGGTGCCTGTGCCATGCGCTTCAATCATGCCGATCGTACTCGGCTTCACATCAGCCATCGCCAGGGCATCCGCAATGACCTCCGCTTGTCCGTTGACACTTGGGGCGATGAAGCTGACTTTGTCTGATCCGTCGTTATTTATGGCGCTCCCTTTAATAACCGCGTATATGGTATCTCCCTCTTCGATTGCATCATCAAGACGTTTTAACACCACCACGCCTACGCCATTGCCGAAGATCGTTCCGCCTGCCTTGGCGTCGAACGGGCGGCAATGGCCATCCGGGGTCAACACATCTCCTTCCTGGTACAAGTAGCCCGTCTTTTGCTGTGCGCTAATGGACACGCCTCCGGCCAGCGCCATGTCGCATTCGCCGCCGAGCAAATTCTGAACGGCGAGATGCACCGCAACAAGTGAAGTGGAGCAAGAAGTCTGCACACTTACACTCGGGCCTTTTAAATTGAATTTGTAAGACATCCGGGTTGCCAGATAGTCCTTCTCATTGCCGTGACGCACAGAAAGCTCGCCTACAGATTCCACCAATCCTGGAGTGGTGTACAAATTGAACAGGTAAGAGCTGGTAAACACCCCGGCATATACCCCGATTCGTCCTTCGTACTTCTCAGGCGCATAACCCGCCAGCTCAAGAGCCTCCCATCCGCTTTCCAGAAACAAGCGGTGCTGGGGGTCCAAAATTTCCGCTTCCCGTGGGGTGAACCCGAAAAATGATGCGTCAAACTGGTCTATATTGTCCAGGACGGCGCCCGCTTTTACATAATTTTTCTTCTGCAATAAAGCCGGGTCTATGCCGGCCAGCTCCAGCTCACCATCGTCAAAAAAAGTGATGCTCTCCTTGCCTTGCACCAAGTTATTCCAAAACTCCTCCACATTAGAAGCTCCTGGAAAACGACAGTTCATGCCAACAATCGCAATTTCCGATCCGTTTCTTGAATACATGGGCGCATACCTCTATTCACTTATTTTGTTGTGGGTCTTCATCCGCTGCGTCCGGCGCATCTCCAGCGCTTTCTGACGCATGTTCGCCCTTTCGCGGTGAGTTTCCGTCACCAGGACAGAACCTTCGCCGCCGCTATTCAGGTACTTGGCAAGAGAAGACACCGTTGGATACTGGAACAGATCTACTACGGGGATATCCCGCCCTAACACTTCAGTCAGCATCGTTTTGGCCTGTAAAAGCAGCAATGAATGGCCCCCAAGGTCAAAAAAGTTATCATGTATGCCAACCTGGCTAATTCCCAATAGCTTCGACCACACTTTTCCTATGGTCTTCTCCAGCGCCGTCTCCGGAGGCGCGTATGCAAAAGCAACTGTCTCTGCAAATGCGGCAGTCGGATCGGGAAGCCTGCGGCGGTCTATCTTCCCGTTAGGCGTAAGCGGAATGTGCTCCAGTCTGATGAAGGCTCCCGGCACCATAAATCCCGGCATTTTGCCTTTGGCATAGGCTCGCAGCTCCGCCACATCCATCGTATCGTTTTGAGAGACGAAGTAAGCGGCCAGCCGCTTGGCTCCCCCTACCACCGAGCTTGCAATTACAATTACATCTTTTATCAGCGGATGCCCGGACAGTACCGACCGAATTTCGCCTAATTCCACCCGCATGCCCCGAATCTTGATTTGATCGTCACGCCTGCCAGCTATATTCAAGATTCCATCAGGACGATAATGACCCAGATCCCCAGTGTAATACACCACATCCTGCACGTTATTGGTAAAGGGATTTGCAGCGAAACGGACGCTTCCTTCCTCAGGCTGTATATAGCCCAAAGTTCGGAAAGGGGTGCGAATGACAATTTCTCCGGTTTCGCCGATTCCACATTGCTGCCCGTTGGCGTTCAGCAGCAGAACTTGAGCATGCGGCAAGGGTCGGCCAATCGGCTGAACAGAAGGCAGCCTTTCCGAATCCGGGACCCGGTAAAAGCACTTGGCCAGCGTTGTTTCTGTCGGACCATAGAGGTTAACCAGTATTGCATTGTGTCCAAAATCCGAGCGCCACGAGGTGATCAATGCTCCGGAAAGTGGTTCTCCTGCAAAGAAAATATATCTCAACGAAGCCAGGGAGACGTTTTTCAGACCGGTTCCAAGCCATGACTGAGCTAATGCAGGAACGGTATGCAGATACGTAATTTTCTCACCCTCCATCCACGGTAGAATCTGTGCGGCAGACAAATCGCTCTCCTCATTCGGCAAACAGACCGTTGCTCCGCTGGTTAGTGGGAGCAGCACATCACGGAGAACAACATCGAATGACAACCCTGTCAACTGCGCTCCACGATCTCCCGGCCCGATGCCAAATTCCTCACGTTGCCAACAGAGGAAATGCGACAAGCCTTTATGTCGGCCAAGCACGCCTTTAGGCACGCCCGTCGTCCCGGATGTAAAGAATACATAGGCCGGATCATCAGGCGATAACCTCGGCAACCGGGCCAGATCTGTCGCCCCGTTACTGGCGGCAACTTCTGGCGCAGATGCCAAGGCTTCATCGACGAGCAGCACATCGGCCCAGTCTATATCTGTAATCAGCCACTCATCTTCCATTCGGCGGCTTCCCGCATAGAGAAGACGTTTGGCTCCTGATGCTGCGACGATTAGGCGAATTCGGTCTTCCAGCATACTCGGGTCGATAGTCAACAGGACGCCGCCTGCGGACAATACGCCCAACATTCCGGCAATCAGTCCGTAACTTCGCGGTCCGAAGACGGCAACAACTTCTCCTGGAACCAGTCCTGCCGACAGCCCGCGAACGGCGATCGCATTTACCGCGCTCCCCAACTCCAGATAAGTCCTTCTATCTCCCCGATGAACAACCGCCTCTGCATCAGGGCTTCGATCTACTATCGCCCTGAACATTTCCAAAACAGAAGGATACAGAGGCTCTTCCAACACTGCTGCAGGGTCCGGCATCAAGCTTTGGCTTTCCGTTGTCAGCAAGGAATACGAATTGATGGCCGCAGAGCTATTGATACCGATCTGGTCCAGCAGCCTTGCATACTGGCGGGCGAACTCTTCCATTCTTTCTCCGCTGTATAGGTCTTTTTGATAGATGAATTCCAGCTCCAAGCCCTCTTCTTTATCGTAAATATAGAGGGTCAGCGCAAACTTGGATTGCGGCTCGCCAATCTCAATGGGAGTAATTTCGATTCCCGGCAGTTGTGCCTCGAGGCTTCCGGTATTCACATAGTTAATCATCACATCGAAGATTGGATTGCGACTCAAGCTGCGCTCCGGCTGCAGCCATTCCACCAACTTTTCAAAAGGCACATCCTGATGTGCATAGGCATCCAGGCAGACCGTACGGGTGTGCTGAAGCAATTGCTCAAAGGATGGATTTCCAGCCAAATCAACCCGGAGCGCCAGCGTATTGAGAAAGCAGCCAATCAGCGGTTCGGTTTCTGTGCGGTTCCGCCCCGCAATAGGAGTACCGATGATCAAATCTTCTTGTAGTGTAAGACGGTGAAGGAGCATGCTGAATGCTGACAACAGCGTCATAAACAGCGTCACATTTTCCTGCTTGCTTACTTGTTTAAGCTGTGTGGTCACACTCTCTGCCACGCGCTGTATGTGGCGTCCGCCACGGAAGGTCTGCAATTCCGGTCGCGGATAGTCAGCAGGAAGCTCCAATACCGGCAGGTCGCCTCCCAGTTGCTTCATCCAATACGTCTTCTGGCGATTCAACCCTTCCCCGCTCAGCTTGCTGTTCTGCCACACTGTATAGTCCGCATATTGAATGGTCAGCTCCGGCAGTGCTGCTGGCGCCCCGTTCAGACTGGCGGCGTACAATTCTCCAAGCTCCCTTATCAACACCCCGATTGACCACCCGTCGGAGATGATATGATGCATGGTAATCAGCAGAACATACTCTGTCTCATCCATTCGCAGCAAGACTGCCGATAATAAAGGACCGCTTTCCAAGTCAAACGCCCGTGCCGCTTCTTCCAGCGCCAATCTCTCCATTTCAGCTGCGCGGCTGCCAGCCTCCATTAGGCGCAGGTCGATGATAGGAAGCTGCAAATCGATAGAGGGAGCTATCCATTGAACAGGCTCAGGCTTTTCCCTGAACGTTGTCCGCAGCGTCTCATGCCGCTGCGCCAATTGATTCAGACAATACCTCAGTAGCTCAGGCTGCAGTTGTCCGTTCATCTTGACAGCGGAGTAAATATTATAAGCCGAGTTGCCCGGCTGCAGCCGATCCAAAAACCACAGTCTCTGCTGCGCAAAGGAAAGGGGCACGCCATGCTCACGCTGCACTTTTGGAATTTCGGATGTCTCCTTACCTGAAGCTATGACATTGCCTTTCGCGTCTTGGCCTGGCACAAAGCTGGATGTTGCAGCTGCCAACTTGGCAACCGTCGGATTTTCGAACATCAGCCGCAGCGGAAAATCTGCGTTCAGCATGCTCCTGATCCGGGAAATAGCCCGTGTCGCAGTCAGGGAATGCCCTCCTAATTCAAAGAAGTTATCATGTACTCCCACCGGCTTGACACCCAGGATATCTTGCCATAAATCCGCCAGCCGCTTTTCGGTTTCATTGCGGGGAGCGACATAGCCCTTCACCCGCCCGGCGCTTGCATCCGGTTTGGGCAACGCTGTGCGGTCTACTTTTCCGGCTGCCGAATACGGCAGTTGCTTCATGCTCACGATGTAGGACGGTACGGTATAGTTAGGCAGATTGGCAATCAGGTAATCGCGCAAGCCAGCGCCCCTCAACTCCGGGCTTCCCGTCACATAAGCGCATAAATACGTTTGGCCCGGTTGATCTTCACGCACGATAACAACAGCTTCATGGACCTGTTCATGCCGTAATAACATGCTTTCGATCTTGCCAGTTTCCAGTTCAAGACCCCGACGGCCAAGCTGCTGCTCCATTCGGCCAATATATTCTAGCCTGCCATCCGGGAGCCAGCGCGCCAAATCACCCGTCCGATAGATCCGTTCATTGGGAGCAAACGGGAGAGCGACGAACTTTTCGGCTGTGAGCTGCGGCCTGTTCAGATAGCCGCGCGCAAGCCCGTCTCCGGCAATGCATAGTTCTCCGGCAACGCCTTGAGGCACGAGCCGAAGATCAGCATCCAATATATAGACCCTTGTATTGAAAACAGGCGTCCCAATTGGAACGGTCGGCTGCAAGTGGCTTTGCTCCTGCTGAAATACCCCCAAGGCGGCACAAATGGCAACTTCCGCAGAACCATACATATTTATAATTTCAATTTGCGGGCCTAGCGCGCGGCATGTCTCATCAGGCAATGCCGCTCCGGTTGAGATGATTTTTTGCAAAGTATGAAGACCATTGCCCAGCTTAAGCAAGGTAGAAGGCGGCAGCGTTGCGACCGTAATCTGATTTTCTTGAATGTATTGAGCCAGTTTCTCTGCATGATTTGCCGTATCCTGGTCAGCAATATAAAGCCGGGCTCCGCTGAGTAATGCTATGATTGTTTCCCATACCGATGTATAGGAGGCGTTGCCTGCGACCAGCAGCGTCCGGTCTTCTGTGGAAATAGCAAGCCTTTTGTTCAACAAAAGCGATAAATTGGCGATGCTTTTATGCTCAATCAGTACCCCTTTGGGCTTGCCCGTAGAACCGGATGTATACATGACATAGGCCAAATGGTTCGTGGCAATGCCAAGCTCCAGATCGGTCGTTCCTTCCTCATAAGACTCTCCAGCAGACTCTAAAGCTGACAAATTAATCTGGCGGCCATCGAAGGATATCCGGCTTGCACCGTCGTCTTTTGTTAATAGGAGCTTGATACCGCTCTCGGCTATCCTGTCCTCTATCCGCTCCTGCGAATCAGCCGAATTAATCGGAACATACACGCCTCCCGCCTTCAGTATGCCTAGCATCCCGATGATCACTTCAAGCGAATGCTCAATCATCATGCCTACCAGACCTTCCGCCTGCAGTCCATCGTTTATCAGCCTGCGAGCCAACTGGTTTGCTTGGCGATTAAGCTGGGCATACGTCAAGAACTGTTCCCCATAGACAATCGCCACGGCATCAGGAGCACGCTTCACTTGTTCCTCAAACAAGCGATGGATGGTTGCATGCTGTGGATAATCAGCCGCCGTATTGTTGAATATGCTCAGTTGCTTATCTTTGTCCTCTGCGGTTAAGAGTTCAAGATCGCGCAGCGCTTGCGAAGGAAAACGCGCCATTGCATCCAGCAGCCGTGTAAAATGTGCGGCCATCTGTTCTGCCGTCCGGGCTGCAAATAAAGAAGTGTTGTATTCCAGATGCAAACTTAAGCCCGTCTTCGTCTCTGTCGCTTCCAATGTCAGATCGAACTTGGCTATGGCATGATCTATCAAGTGAGACGACAGCTGAACTCCGTCCAACTGGAGTTGTTCCGAAGCCATGTTCTGCATGACAAACATGACATCAAATAACGGGTTGCGGCTTAAATCGCGCTGCACATCGAGCTGTCTGACCAGCTCTTCAAAAGGATAAGCGGCATGCTCCAACGCTTGGAGCACATTGGCCTTCACTTTTTGCACAAGTTCCAATACACTGATTTCTCCCTGCAGCCGATTTCGAATCGCCAGTGTATTGACAAACATGCCGATTATTCCTTCGGTGTCTGAATGATTTCGCCCGGCTCCCGCTGTCCCGACAATAATATCATTCTGACCGGAATACTTGGAAAGGAGTATGTGATAGGCAGCCAGCAGAACCATATATAGCGTGCCTCCGGTCTCTTCCGCTAATTGGCGCAGGCCGGATGTTACAGCCGAATCCACTTCAAAGCTCAGCCGGTCGCCAAGGAAATTCAAGGTCGAAGGACGCGGTAAATCGGTATGCAGCATCAGCAGTGGAATTTTACCCTGGAACTGATCTAGCCAGTAGGCCTCACTGGCCTTCACCTCATCTCCCTGCAACTGCTCCAGATACCATATCGCGTAGTCCTTATACTGAATCTCAAGCTCCGGCAATGTCTCCCCTGAATAAAGGCGCATAAATTCCTTGGTCAACAGCGCGATTGAAACCCCATCGGACACGATATGATGCATGTCGAACAAAATGCGGCTATTCCCGTTGTCCAACTGTATGACGAAGACTCGCAGCAGCGGAGCCTGAGACAGATTGAATGGACGAATCCATTCCGCAATTCGCTGCGCAGCCTGTGCTTCCGTTGCTTCTTCCAAGACCTCTACACTGAATTCGACTTCATCCTCCACCCGCTGTACAGGTTCTCCCTCTACCAAAGCAAATGAGGTGCGCAAGCTTTCATGACGTCTGATTAGTTGCATGAACGCGGACTGGAGACGGAACATATCAGGAGTTCCGGCAAATTCCAATACAACAGGCATGTTGTATACCGTAGAATCAGGATCCATTTCGTGTAGAACGAACAAGCGTCTTTGCGCCGGAGACAGCGGGTAGAAAGGTCTCGTTGCTGCTTTTGGTATGGACGCCAACGGCTCCTTCCCTATAAGTTCCGCATCCAGGGCAGCAATGGAAGGATTGGCAAAGAACCGGCTTAGCGAGACGTTCCATGCCAGCGCTTTGTTCATCTTGCTCAGCAGGCTCATCGCCGATAGCGAATGCCCTCCCCGTTCAAAGAAGTTGTCATGGATACCCACCCGCTCTACTTGCAGCACCTCTGCCCAGATCTGCGCAAGCGATGTCTCCGCGTCATTGCGCGGAGACACATAAGGCCGCTCTTGTCTGCCCGTTGCCGCATCAGGGGCCGGAAGTGCCTTGCGGTCCACCTTCCCGTTCGGAGACAACGGCAATTCCTCCAGCACCACGAATGTCCACGGCACCATATACTCCGGCAGCTTCCGGCTCAGTTCCTCCCGCCACATGAACTGCTGTTCCCCGAGGCGTTGTTCCTCTGGTTGCTGTTCCTTCGGGCGCTGCTCCTGTTGCTGCTCCTCCGATTGCGCTTCCGCCTCCGGGACCACATACGCCACCAGCCGCTTGTCGCCCGGATGATCTTCCCTGGCCAGCACAACGGCATCCTTGACTTGCTCGCAATCCCGCAGCGCCGCTTCGATCTCGCCCAGTTCGATCCGGTAGCCCCGGATTTTCACCTGGTGATCCATCCGCCCCAGGTACACGATTGTCCCGTCCGGCATATATTTCGCCA
>NZ_JAELUP010000068.1 GCF_016424485.1 Paenibacillus roseus | reverse complement strand
TGGCGAAATATATGCCGGACGGGACAATCGTGTACCTGGGGCGGATGGATCACCAGGTGAAAATCCGGGGCTACCGGATCGAGCTGGGCGAGATTGAAGCGGCGCTGCGGGATTGCGCGCAAGTCAAGGATGCCGTTGTACTAGCCAGGGAAGATCATCCGGGCGACAAGCGGCTGGTGGCGTATGTGGTCCCGGAGGCGGAAGCGCAATCGGAGGAGCAGCAACAGGAACAGCGCCCGAAGGAACAGCAACCAGAGGAACAACGCCCGGGGGAACAGCAGTTCATGTGGCGGGAGGAACTGAGCCGGAAGCTGCCGGAGTATATGGTGCCGTGGACATTTGTGGTGCTGGAGGAATTGCCGTTGTCGTCGAACGGGAAGGTGGACCGCAAGGCGCTTCCGGCCCCCGATGCCGCAACGGGCGGGCAAGAGCGGCCTTATGTGGCTCCCCGCAATGACGCGGAGACATCGCTTGCGCAGATCTGGGCAGAGGTGCTGCAAGTAGAGCGGGTAGGTATCCATGACAACTTCTTTGAACGGGGAGGGCATTCGCTGTTGGCGATACAGGTAGCTTCCAGGGTGCGTTCCCAGCTAGGGCAAGAACTCCCTGTACACTGCTTTTTTGAAGCTCCGACAATTGACAAATTAGCGGTTGTTCTGGAATCCATCCCGTCCGCACAAGCTTCAAGGCCGAAAATGACCAGACTTTCACGCGATAAGCACCGCCTAAACTGAGAGTTTCACTCGTACGGTTAGGGTCAGGAAAGGAGAAAATATGAACCATCCCAAACCCCATTCATCGGCTCATTCATCCGTCGACGTGACGGAAACTGAATACAGCAGTGCGAAATATGTCTTCGAAGCCTCCTTTGCCCAGAAGAGATTGTGGCTTGTTGATCAGCTGCTCTCCGACAAATCGGTTTATAACATTCCTGCCGCTATCCGCTTGAAAGGCAGCATCCAGTATGAAGCGCTGGAGCAGACCTTCCGTGCCATCATTCACCGCCATGATACATTACGCACAACCTTCAAGGAGAATGATGGAGACATTGTGCAAATTGTTGAAGAAAGCATCTTGTGGCGGCTTTCCATTGAAGATTTAGCTTCACTTCCGGAGGATGTACGCTGGGAGAGGGCTGTTGGACTGGCTGAGTTGGAAGCAACAGCGCCTTTTGATTTGGAGACGGGACCGTTATTCCGTATCCGACTCATTCGCATCGGGGAGAGTGATCATCTTCTCCTTGTCAATTTGCATCATATTATCTCGGACGGTTGGTCAACCGGGATTTTGATGCAAGAGTTGTCCCTGCTCTATAAAGCATTTTCCAACGGGAAAAAAATAGAACTGCCAGAACTGCCTGTTCAATATGCGGATTTTGCCTACTTCCAGAAAGAATGGATGCAAGGGGAAGCGTTCGAAGCGAACCTGTCCTTCTGGAAAGAGAAATTATCAGGGGAACTGCCGGTACTGGAATTGTACACGGCCTATCCCCGCTCCGCGAAATCAGGTGATGGCGGCCGCACGTTCAAATTTACTGTGAATAGCGCGGTTAGCCGTGCGATCAAGGAACTGAGCAGGAGGGAAGGCGCTACATCCTTTATGACCTTGCTTGCCTTGTATAAAGTATGGCTGTATCGCTATTCGAACCAGACGGATCTGCTTGTAGGAACGCCTGTTGCGGGACGGGATTCGGAAGAAGTGGAAGGGTTGATCGGATTTCTTGTCAACAATTTGGTCATACGCAGTCATCTGTCGGCTGCCGATTCATTCCGTAACTTGCTCAGGCAAGTCAAAAGCACGGTTGTAGAGGCTTACCGTTATCAGGAAGTGCCGTTCGAGAAAGTCGTTGAAGTTGTTCAGCCAGTCAGGGATGCCGGGGCAACGCCAATTTTTCAAACGATGTTTGTGTTTCAGCAGCAGGACATAAGCTTCGAATTGGAGGGACTGCAATCCGAACGAGTGGAGTTGGAGCGGGGCACATCCAAGTTCGATCTGTTGCTGGAGTTAACAGAGTCGGAGGAAGGTTTTTCCGGGGTGTTGGAGTACAGCACCGACTTGTTCATACCGGGGACGGTGGAACAGATGGCAGCACATTTCACGCGGCTATTGGAAAGTGCGGCGGCAAACCCGGAAGAGCGGGTAGGGCGTCTGGCCATGCTGAATGAAGCGGAGGTTCATCAGCAGACCGTGGAATGGAACCGGACGGAGCAGCGGCTGCCGAATTGGAGCCTGCAAGAGCGCTTCGAGGAACAGGCGGCTCGCACACCGGAGCGGACGGCGCTTGTCTGGGGTACAGCTGAACTGACCTATGGGGAATTGAATCGTCAGGCGAATCGTCTGGCCCATCGGCTTCAATCCTTGGGCGTAGGCCCGGATAAGCTGGTTGGCGTATGCCTGGAGCGGAGCCCGGAGTTGGTGATTGGCATGTTAGCCGTGATCAAGGCTGGCGGTGCGTATGTGCCTGTGGACCCTGCCCTTCCGCAGGAGCGGCGCAGGGATATGATGAAGCGGGCCGGACTGAAGGTGCTGGTGACCCGTCAGGCCTTCACCGAAGGCGTGGATTCTGACACGGGAATGACAGTCGTGTGTGTGGATGCCGATCAGGCGATACTGGAAGCGGAGCGGGAAGGGAACCCGCAGGCCCAAGCGAGTGCGGACAATCTGATGTATGTGATTTATACGTCAGGATCAACCGGACTTCCGAAGGGAGCGAGCGTATACCGCCGGGGTTTTGCCAACCTGATGCAGTGGTACATCGGAGAAT
>NZ_JAELUP010000067.1 GCF_016424485.1 Paenibacillus roseus | reverse complement strand
GAATAAGTTAAAATTTTTTTCTTTTTGATTAAAAGTTTTTTTTTTTTTTATAATATTAATATCACTATTTTGATTTTGTGTAACAATTGGAAAATAATTAATAAAATATGTTTGATTTTTTAAAAAATATTTTGACATAATAAAATTAAAAAATAGTGATTTTAATTAATTTAGATTATTTTATAATTTCTACAATAATACCAGCACCTACTGTTTTACCTCCTTCACGGATAGCAAATCTCATATTTTTTTCAATAGCAATAGGTTGAATAAATTGAATTTCAATATACATAGAATCTCCGGGTTTTGCTATTTTAGAATCATTTGTTTTTTCTTCAACTGATGGAGCATCATAATTAATATCTACAATTTCTCCAGTAACATCTGTTGTACCTAAATAAAATTGTGGTTTATATCCAACAGAAAAAGCATGTTTACGTCCACCTTCACTTTCAGATAAAATATATACTTGAGCGATAAAACGTGTATGCGTAACAATACTTCCAGGTTGAGCTAAAACCATACCTCTGTGAATTTCTTTTTTTTGAACACCTCTAAGTAAAATACCAACATTATCACCTGCTAATGCTTCAGATAATGTTTTCTGAAACATTTCAATTCCAGTAACTACAGCTGATTTTTTTAAACCAAAACCTAAAATTTGAACACTATCTCCCATTTTTAAAGTTCCTCGTTCAACACGACCTGTTGCTACTGTACCTCTACCTGTAATTGAAAAAACATCTTCAATAGCCATTAAAAATGGTTTATCTGTCGAACGCACAGGTAATGGTATAGCTTCATCAATAACATCCATTAATTCATATATACGATCTACCCATTTATCAGCGCCCTTACGAATATTTGGATTTTTAGTTAAAGCATTCAAAGCTAATAAAGCAGACCCTGTAACAACACGAATATTATCTCCATCAAATTTGTAATTTGTTACTAAATCACGAAGTTCTAATTCTATTAATTCTAAAAGTTCAGGATCATCTACTTGATCTTCTTTATTTATAAAAATAACTAATTCTGGAACACCTACTTGTTGTGCTAAAAGTATATGTTCTCTTGTTTGAGGCATAGGACCATCAGCTCCTGAAACTACAAGAATAGCACCATCCATCTGAGCAGCACCAGTAATCATATTTTTTACATAATCTGCATGTCCTGGGCAATCTACATGAGCATAATGTCTTGTTTTAGTTTCATATTCAACATGCGCTGTATTAATCGTGATCCCACGAGCTTTTTCTTCAGGCGCAGAATCTATATCATCATATTTTTTACCCTTAGCATTACCTAAAGCAGCTAATGCCATAGTAATACTAGCAGTTAAAGTAGTTTTTCCATGATCTACATGTCCTATAGTTCCTATGTTGACATGGGGTTTTTCTCGTTGAAATTTTTGACGTGCCATAATTAAAAATAATTGATTGAAAATATATTTTGTTTTAATCTTTATATTACTTACAATTAAAATTTTTTATTATAATATTGTAAAGAAGAATCTATAAAAAAATGAAATCAAGAAAAAGAAGAAGCTTTTTGACCAAAAGCTGCCATTTCTTCTTGTATTTTTTTTTGAAAAGGAACCCCTTTACAAAAATAAGAATTTATTAATTGTTTAGCAATTTCGATATAAAAAGGTTTATAAGTTTTTTTTATGTTTTTTGTTCTAATGCGAGCTTCTAGGATTATCCATCGCATTGCGAGTTTTTGAGATTTCCATTTTGTTTCAAAGCCTGAATAATATAATTTTCTTTTTCCATGATATTTAACTTTTCTAAGATAAAGAGGTGTTACATTTTTTAAAGCCGTAAAAAAAACATTGTAAGGATTTTTTTTTGTTTTATATTCTAAATATTCCAAAATTAAAGAAAATATAGTTTTTTGTAAATTTTTATTACCTTTTATAAACAAATACTTTAAAAATTGGTTGATAATTTGCATATTTTCAGAATTTTTTTTCCAAAATAAAATTAAATCTTCAAAATCATCTTTTTTATTATTTATAGATTGTTCTATAAGTAGTTCTTGTGCTTCATCAGTCATATACTTAGAAAATGTAACTTCTAAAGCTTGTAAATTTTGAGATGTTAAATTATCAATGCTTTTTAATTGTCCCTTTGTAGCTCTTTCTATCATTTTGAATATTAAATCTTTTCTCGAATAATCAAAAAATTCTTCTATTTCAAAAAATTCTTTTTTTAAATGATATGAAGTG
>NZ_JAELUP010000066.1 GCF_016424485.1 Paenibacillus roseus | reverse complement strand
ACAGGATGGCTGGTTAGGCTTTATCCTGATGGGACTCCCACCCACTAGAATTAACGACCTTGCCCGGCCGCACTACACAAAATTCTTGACAGACCCAGTTACCCTTCAAGGTTGAATAACTATTTTTCTATTCCTGTTTTCTTAAAATACTCATCATAGGCTTCGTGGATTTTTTCACGACATACGTCTTCCCACATTTTTTTCAAATGTGAGATTTTGGCTTCATCCGCATCATTTGGGACCATTTCACCACCAAACCCAATCCAAGAATCTGCATCCGGTACTTCACCAAGTTCAGCTGAATATGCAATCTCATGAGGCGCATAAGTAAAACCAATATGCTTGCAATTATTCTCAAAACAGTGATATCCCGGATCACCAAACCCATTTTTACAATAAGCAGGCTTTTCTCCAATCTCTTCATCTTCAATGGAACTTTGAGAGCAATATAATTCTAAAAGTATATGCTTGATAGTCATTGACTCACCTCATCTTCTAGTACTTATGGTCAGTAAGCACCTCAATAACACTTATGTTAGTTCATCTTCATTTGCTTTTTCTTTCGCTTCATAATAGAACGTACTTTTGGCGATTTCGAGGGCGTCACACCTTGCGGATACCGAGTATGTATCACGATTATTCTGGATGATCGCTACTTTCGTCCCATGATCAGCGCGGCTTGCTTTAAAATGTCGTTCTCCATCAGAAGACGCTGGTTTTCTTTCCGTAAGGCGATCAGCTCATTTTCTTCAGGTGAACGATTGTCCTTTTCTTTGAAGGAACCCGTTGCCTTCGATTGCTTGATCCAGCGGTCTAGGGCCGAAGCAGTGAGGTCGTATTCCTCCACAATTGCAGTTCTGGACTTCCCGTTTTCATAGAGTTGCACCATTTGCTTTTTAAAGTCAGGTGTGAATGTTCGTCGTGGTTGGTTGGACATGGTTGAGATCCGCTCCTTCATAGTATTAGATCTATTCTACAAACCCTTATTTTTATTGTCCAACTAAGTGTAGACGATCCATTATTTCTTACCTTTAACCGACCGTGTGTCGGCTATCTGGGACAGAGAGTCCGCTGAAATAACAGACTCTCCACTATGCTCCGTTGACATCTGACGGAAATCGCTTGGCAAATGCGGTCATTAGGAATTGCGTGTAACTAGCCAATGTTTCCGTTTCAGCGAATTTATCCGTAGTGAAGCGCCTTTCATGCAGTTTTTCTAGTCGGGCGGTATATGCCTTGTAGTCGTCACTCTTGACGGTCTCTTGAATCCACAGCGTCATCTCTCGTTTACCTGTTTCCTTACGCTCCCAATGAATTCATGTGTCTTCTCTGACACAAGCAAGTATGGATGAACGTGAAGATAGTTCGGCAGGTAGTACGTATTATTCTTGCTCTGGCTGACCAGAATCAGCTTTTTCTCTGCCAATGTGGTAATATGCCGCTCTACGGACTTGGAACTACATCCTAGATTTCGAGCAATCATTTCAATGGTGGGGTAGTACTGGCTCTGGTCGCTCATATATGCGACAATATCGACAAGAATCAGCTTCTCATACGGACTTAGACCGTAACACCGATGGATTTTATGCGGCAGGATGGTGTATCCCTTATGCTGTCCGGTAAAGTTGCTCTCCTTGGCAACTTCGTCCATGTACGCATTAGCGGCTTTAGTATTCTTAGTCCTCCAGAAGTCGTTGTACTTCGTTTTCATCTGCAATACCTTCCTTCTGATGCTGTTATGCCGCAACTTGGCGGCTCTAGAGTAGGAAAGGCGGCTAGCCTGAACGTTACCTTACCTGGCCGTCACCAAATTGCTTTTGCACAGTAACTATGGAGGCATATGGACAGATCGTTGCGGAGGAAATTCAAATATTTTTTCTCCTTACTATAGTGGTCGGTCTACCTTAGTCTAAAGTTGCGGTTTCATCTTAAGACAATTATGAGTTTTTGTACGTTCATTACTTTTTGAAAAAACTGTGAGAAAGCGAAGGTAAGTTTTCTGCATCCAAATACGGTGGAATCTGATGATTTTAAGGCTATGTTGAGGATGTAGATTAAGACAAAGGGGTTATATTCTCAAGCATTTTGTATGTGCGTACAGCTATTTCGGAGAAAACTCATACGGAGGTGATGAGGGGTAAGTTCTTTCAGGCTGTGCCGCCCGATTCATTCGGCACTGGTTGACGGTTAAAGAGAAGACCTTGAGGATTGCCGCCCTCAAGGTCAATAATGGTCACTTGAATTTCTTTAGTTGCTCATTAGGACTCCACTCTTCAGGAGGTCGGCGCCCTGTTGAGAACCACTTACAACCAATATTTATCCATTTTGCTCTCCATTGCTTGTAAACTACTTCTTTTTCAACAATGTCATCATCATCGTAACCGTAGTGGAATCCACAACAAGGACAAATTTCATCTGATGGTACTCCTCTACTATCGTACGGTGATTCATAAAGCCCGTCATAATTACATACTAAACACTGGTTTTTCACGCTTCACTCACTTCCCCGGTTGCCTATTCCAATATGTTGGAGAGGCAGGCTTATAAAAAGTTTTCGTTGTACCATCAGCATTATATGACCCAAAAGTATTGGTTTTCGAATCATACACCCTGATTGTTCCATCCGTATCTGTTTTGATTTGGTATTTCTTTCGGTCATTAAAAAAGTCATTTGCTTTTTTAGCGTATGCATCTGGTGTTTTGACACCAAAATCAGCACCATGCCTATCATAATGGTCTTGCAACGTTTTTGGATTGCCCCATTTGTGAACACCGCAAGCATTATGAGTCCAAATACCAAGATTGGAAACAAAGTACGTATGGAAGTCCTTCACCTTGAAATTGTAGACTGTGACGTGCTCCTTCTTAACCTCAATCTTCTCAATGGCTAATTCCTTGCCATCCGTAGTTGTAAGAACATCGCCCACCGCAAGATTCTTCGATTCTACCCAACCTTTGCCGACAATCCAGAACGGATGCTCATCAGTTGTAGTTATGACTTCTTCACCAACAGTAATATTATACGTTTCCTCAACATCACGTTGGAAGAGCCATTCGACTTCCTTGTAAGCCATCTCGCCTGTCTCATCGTCTTTGGCTAGTACTTTGTCACCTACCTTGATTTCCTCAATCGGTTTCTCCCCTTCGTCTGTAAGAACTTTTGTTCCCGCGGTAAAGCAATTACAAGCCTTTATTGCGTTTTTGAGAAAATCTTGACCTTTATTCGTTAACTTACCCACTTTCCCCTGTGGGGTTACTTCTATAAATATCATTCCTGCTGCCAAAAATTGTTCTAATGAATAGGGGTTTTCTTTTGAAATTCTGTAGTATTCATTTAACTCCGACAGGGTTCCCATTGACCAGTAATCAGCAGCTGCATAATAGGAGGAATGTGCTTGTTTTAGAAATTCCCACTCTATTTTTGCCTGCTCTTTTACACTTTCCCAAGCGGCTTTACAATACTTCTTCCCTAGCCATTCTGTAAAACAATGTCCAGATGGATCAATATACCTTAACGGGTTATTAGCAGTATACGTATACAAATTCAAACTCAGCGGATTTGTAATTTCCCCTTCATACGTATCCTTACTTATAAAACGTCCTACACTTGGATCATACCATCGCGCTCGCAAATATTGCAATTGGGTTGTCCGATCCCATAATTCCCCTGAATAGCGGAACGAGTTGTCCACCGTCTCCTGTTCAATCAGCGGCTTGCCCCAAATATTATAAGTGTAGCTGTTCAATGCTGTATTACCTGTGCTATCTCGCAATTCGATGACATCTCCATGCCCATTGTACAGATAATAGGCTTTTCCGCTCGTACTCTGCTGCGCAGCCAGCCCTTGTCCTCTTACATAGCGCGTCTTGAATGTCGCTCCATTCCCTGTGCCGCTGACGCTTCCCTCGGCAATGACCTGATCGCCGTCATAATAATATCGCGTTTTTTGATTGCCTTCTACTCGCTCATACAGCAGCCCGTCCCCATTATACCGATAGGTCACTTCTGCTCCTTCGACAGTTGCTTTTATGAGCCGGTTCTGCGAATCATATTCATATTGTTTATCGAATAAAAAGATATCTTCGAATCCTCGATCTGCTTGTATCGTCGCCCGGTTGTCCCGAGTATCATAGGTGTAGGTTTCATTAAATTGGCTGGAGTTCGTTATCCGATTCAAGGAATCATAGCTATATTGATACTGGAATGCAGCCCCTGCCTGGTTGCCTGACTGGGATGTAATGTTGCCATTATCATCATACGCGTACTGGAACGAGTGGAGAAGCGTGCCATTTGCTTTTTTATGGATCAACCCACTCAATTGTAGCCCATCATATGCAAAGGATGACGTGTTGCCGTTGCCCAGTTGAATTTCCCGCATCAAATTGTTCTTATAATAGGTATAGGTAGCATCCGAATTGTTTGCCGATTCCCCTACTGTCGTCAACCGGTTGCGATTATCATACGTATAGGTGATAGCATAACCAAACGGATCTGTCATGTTTGTTCTTTGACCCAAAGTATTGTAGGTATATCGAATGTCCCTGTTATCGGGAAGCACGATTCGCAGTAGTTCTCCCGTGGCCGCTTTATATTCATAAGAAGTGATGCCTATACTATCACTCATCGTCTTCCGCCGCCCGGATGGATCATAGGTAAAGACCAATGTCTCATCTGGCGATTGCTTTTTGGTGAGGAAATCCCTATTGTTGTAAGTGTATGTGAACGACTGGCCTTTCTGGTCGATATGCTGAATGACATTCCCATTCGCATCATAATAGTACTTATCGATTTGGCCCAATTCATTCGTTTGTTTGATTAATCGTCCCCGTTCATCATACTGCTTCTGGATTTGATTGCCGTCCGGGTACATCACCGTTGTCATGGGTCCTGACAGGGCATACGAATAACGATATTTCTTTTGCTGCGCATCCGTTACCGATTTCATCCGTCCTAACACATCGTACGTATAAGTCGTCGTCCCCGCGGCATTGGTGCGCGTAAGGACATTACCTTCACGGTTATATGTCATCGACTCCAGTTGCTGATACTGCCCGCCACGCCACATTTCGCTTCGGATGATTCTCTCTAGCACATCGCTCGTACTGCGTGCCCGATTTCCTTCGGGATCAGTGCTTGTCACTTGCCGATTAATATCATCATACTGGACGGTCGCATACGAGTTGTCCGGGTACGTAGTTTTAATGATACGGCTCCAGGCATCGTAATCATAATCGGTCATCCTATTTGCGTTATCCCGCTCCCAATCCAGTCGTCCATATGTGTCATACTCATAGGAACGCAAAATCCTGTAGGCAGAGCCTTCCCGGATCGCTTCTTCAATCACATTCCCCAGTCGGTCCCATCTCATGCGAGTGACAATACCGCTCTCATCGGTGATCACCGCCTGATTCGCTGAATCTGTATAGACAACAGACGCGACCGTAGCATCTGGGTTGGTTACTTTAGTTAGCCGATCCAGCTTGTCATATTGCAATTGTATGATGTGGCCATTCCCTTTTGTATACGATTTAACCAACCCGGTATTCGTATAATAGTCAACCGTGTTCACGACCGTTTGCGCTGCACCGTCTGCATTTGTAGTGCGAATTGTCTGCTTTGTCGGATATGCGCCGAGGAATGCAGCGCCATACTCTGTGTCGTAAATAATATCCCGTCCATCATCCTTGATCACGATGCGCCGCACATTCCCGTGCACATCGATATTTTCATAGGAGGCCTGGGCCATCAGTTCCCCGTTCTCATTATTTTTCCTTACCGTAATCTTTATGATGCTCCCTTGCGGATTTCGGATAAATTCCGTCAGCCGGTTTTCCTCGTCATTGACGCGGTTCATTACGCTGGAGAGCAACCGCGTCGTAGGATGGTACGTATACGTGGTTATATTGCCGGTCGGGTCCGTCTCCGTAAGAATATTTCCATAATTATCGAATGTCCGCGAGGTTTGAACCGCCGCCGCTGTGGACGTTCCTTTCTTATACTGGGTTGTCGTCTGAATAGGCGAAGTGATCTTGCGCACTTCGTCATATTGAAACGTGGCTATCCTTTGCTCATCTCCAACTGTCTGTGTCACCCGGTTCGTATAAAACTCCGGCGAATCATTCGCATTCGATACTTTCTTCCGGTGGTCATATACAGTGCGGGTCAGGCTGTCATCCACATTGACATAGAAGTTAGCTATATTTTGGCCATAGGTGCTTGCATAATCTGTAGCTGCTCCTTGTGGGTTGGTATAGGTGTAATTTTGTAAGCGATAGGTATTCCCATTGGCCATATCTTTCCGTGAAGTGATGCGGAACGCGCGTTGTGACGCATAATCGCCCGTTTTCCGGGTGACGGGTGCATATGTATAGTTTGTGATTGCGCCTGTCGGGTGTTGAATGTCCTTCAGCAAAGCGGTCATGTTATTCTGGTATTCGGCACCTTGAATCAAATTAAAACTAGCATTCTCAAATGCATAGTTATAGTAGGTTCGTCGTCCGGCTGCGTCCGATACACTGTACAAAATCTCGGTTTCCAGCAAATCAAACTCTGGAAGCGGATCGTAGGATTCATACTTCCATTTATAATACTTGACCGTTTTATCTCCCTGCTTCAGTTCTACTTCATTCTCATTATAAGTTATCTCAATTGAATTGTTAGCAGCATCTATGATACGAGTGAGCACAGTGCCATAGGTGGTATGATTATTGTAATAGAAAGATATCGTGTTATTGTAACGATCGGCAATTTGAATCAGTCGGCCATCGCTTGCAAAATAATGATGGAGGCCATGGATCGATTTTAAAGCAAGATACGACTGTTTTCCATTTACAGTGACAGAAGTATCGCTTGCAATGGATAGGTCCTGGAAGGCATACCCTTTTAGTCTTGCTCCGGAGATTTCATAGCTACCTTGATCCATCATATTCAAATAGGATTTGCCTTCAGCATATTTAATAAAAGGAATATTCCACATCCATCCCTTTCCAATCGGATATAGCCGTTCCTCGGACGTTTTTTCCTTTGCTTTATTCCGCCAATTAATTAGCAATGGACCTGTATACAGATCATTAAATGTTACTTGTGGGTACGAACTGACCTCCCAAATATATCTTGACTGAATTCCGTTGGCATCTGGAGATGACCAGTCATTAGCAAAGGCTGTTCCTTTCCCGGCCATCGCATTAATATATCGCATCAGTCCAAAGGCATCGAATACATTATTCATTATATCCGGGCGAATATAAGGATCAAAATAAAATCGGCCACTACTTACTACATTTTTGGATGTTTCTTCTGTGTGAATGTTCTTTTTTTCCAGGTATTTTATACCTGAATGTTCAACTCTGCATACGCAGAATTTTGTCATCTCATAATCTTGCTTGAAAAATTCCGCACTGGAGGCATCATAAATTCTTTTGAGGTCAAAAGATAATCCATTTCTTCCTGGCAAGGAAATATCTGTCGTTTCGACTGTCAAATTACCATTCAACGTGGAGATGCTTTCCTGCTGTTGAGCAATGGAATAGGGCGCTTGCGGCGTCTTCACATTCAAATTGCCAACTGCATTTATAATGCTGGGGTCTGGAATTTCATTGCTCATTCTTGCCATCATTCGTTGCATGTTTATCTCTTGTTGACCATCAACCGCTGTTTCTTCCGTTACAAGCTGAGGCCCCAACTGCGGAATATAAGGCTCCTCCGTCCCCATATCCCGCCTGAAGTCCTCTGGAAAAAAGGTCTCATTGAACTCCGAATCTTCCCAACCATCCCATTCTTGACTTTCGTATGGAGGTATGCTTCCAACGTCTTTCTGAACATCCAGATTGCTTGCTCCAGCTACAACTGGAGGAAATGAGCTTATGAATATCACTATACAAAACAACATTGATAGATATTTTTTCAAGTAAAACCTCTCCTTTTGATTTTCTCTCCTCTGTGTCAGGAATGATTTCAAAATTGAAATCATCCCCTAATAAAGCTTTATATCGCTATGCTTAACGTATTTCCGTTATCATCAACCTGAATTTCAATCATTTTTCCTCCGGGCAACTCGATTCTTTGCAGTCTCCCACGGCTGTCGTAATGATATTTAATTTGGCCAGATGGTTTAATGAAACGGATAGCACGACTAGGCAAAGATAAATTTCCAGCTGCATCCTTTGCCCTAACAACCAAAACATGCGTTGTATTCACCGGAAGATTAGGTACAACGTAGTGAGTTGTATTGGCATCTGTTGTTCCCAGCAAAGTATCCCCTAAATAAATGATGTATTCCGTCACGCCAATATTGTCTGAAGCAGCATCCCACTGCAACTCCATAACATCTGAATTTCGTTTTACAACTCCAAAACGGGTTGGAGTTGTTGGGAGCGTCACATCTGTACTAGCCACGATCTCCCTGCTCCATTCCGATTCATTACCGGCTTCATCCTTCGCTTTAACCCGAAACGAATACGTTGTATTGACATTTAGTCCAGTTACGGTATAACTTGTTGCCGTGCCTTCTACCCTACCGACAAGGGTTGTCCCGTTATAGATCTGATAGCCTGTTACCCCTACATTGTCCAATGCCGCCACCCATGAAAGAGTAATGCTGGTTTCCGTACGATTCGTAATGGAAAGTACAGAAGGGGGCGCTGGTGCGATGACGTCCGTACTTGCCATTACTATATTGCTTGCTTCCGATACATTCCCGGCCGCATCTTTCGCTTTAACCGTTAACTTATGCATCGTATTCAGGCTTAAACCAGTCAGCACATAGTTTGTCTGTATGCCGGGAAGGGAAACCAACTGATTTTCACCGTCATAAATGACATATTCAACTACTCCAATATTGTCCGTCGCAGCTGTCCAGACAAGTGAAATACTCGTTGCGGTTCGATCAGTTACGGATAATGATCCAGGGGGTGTTGGAGCCACAATATCCGTACTGGCTGTTAAACTATTGCTCGCTAACGATAGATTTCCAGCTGCATCTTGTGCCTTTACGGTAAAAACAAAGGAAGAATTCGTTTGCAGGCCAGTTACTATAAAAGTTGTCACTCCTCCTGCAACTGTGCCCACAAGTGTGGAACCCATGTAAATGTTGTAATTACTTACAGCCACATTATCTGTAGAAGCTGTCCAGGCGAGAGCAATACTCGTCGAGGTCCGGTTTGTTGCATGTAATGAACCTGGAACCGTTGGACTTGTAATATCAGTACTGACGGATAATTGATTACTGAACTCAGATCGGTTGCCGGCTGCATCCAATGCCTTAACCCCAATTGTATAGATTGTATTAGGAATCAATCCTGTCAATGTATGACTGGTTAAGCTTCCATTCACTGTAGACATAAGGACGTTTCCATTATAGATTTCATATTTTAAAACCTCTACGTTGTCTGTGGATGGCAACCATGAAAATGCAATACTTGTTTCTGTACGACTAACTATAGTTAACGGTCCCGGCGAGGAGGGCGTTTCAATATCTGTACTTACCGAAACGACGTTGCTCGCAGCTGATATATTCCCGGCTGCATCCTTGGCTTTAATCGTTAAAGTGAACATTGTATTCTCGCTAAGGCCAGTCAACGTATAACTGGTTGCGGTGCCTGGAACTTCTGCGATGACGCTTCCGTTGTTATAGATATGGTAGGATGCGACCCCTATATTGTCCGTTGCTGCCGTCCATGAAAGTGAAACACTCGTCTTAGTTCGATTAGTCACTGACAATGAGGAGGGAGCAGATGGCGGAGTCGCATCGGTACTGGCAACGATACTTTGACTAGCCGCCGAGACGTTGCCAGCAGCATCCCTTGCCTTTACAGTGAACGTATGCATTGAATTACCATTTAAGCCTTCAACTGTATATTGCGTGATATTTCCAGCGACAACTCCCAGGAGTATATTCCCTCTATAAACTTCATAACCTGTCACTCCTACGTTGTCTATAGATGCTGTCCAGGCAAGAGTTATACTTGTCGGTCCCCAGCCGATGGCTGTCAGCGAAGAAGGCGCTGTCGGGGCCACTACATCTGTACTGACAAAAACACTATTACTGGGCAAGGATACATTTCCAGACGGATCTACTGCCCGTACCGTAAGATTGTACATTGTATTGGTCTCAAGATCCGTTAAAACATACTTCGTTAGCCTTGCTGGAACTACTGCCAACAAAGATTCTCCATTATAGATTTCATAACTTGCGACTTGCCTATTATCTGTAGACTCTTTCCATGAGAGAGCGATACTGGTTTCCGCGCGATTGGTTACAGTCAGCGACTCTGGCCTGGTCGGCGGTATCAAATCTGTTCCCGTTCTTACTATGTTGCTTGAAACTGATAAATTCCCAGCCTTATCTAGCGCTTTAACTGACAACAAATATGGTTGATTGGCCTCAAGCCCTGCCAACTGGTAGCTCGTCTCCGTCCCGGCAACCGAAGCGAACAGAGAACCATCGTTGTATATGTTGTATTGATTCACTCCAACATTATCTGTAGACCCCGTCCACGCAATATTTATGGATGAGGTTGTCCGATCCGTCACGTTCAGATGCTGTGGCGCCGTTGGAGGCACGACATCGGTACTTGAACTCACGCGATCACTTACAGCTACTAGACTGCGGTCCCAATGTTTTTGTCTGATCTTGAAAGTATACGTGCTATTTTCGCTAAGCCCGGTAACCGTATACTTTTTCACCGGTTCCTCAACCGTAGTCAGCAGTGTATCATCAACTAAAATTTCTGAATATTTCCAGTAATTAGTTGATGACCACGACAGTTCAACGCTCGTACTCGTTCGATTCGTTACAGTAAGGGAAATAGTCGGATTCATCTCACTCGTAGTTGCCGTGACAACATTGCTTCCAACGGATCGATTACCCACGATGTCTCTTGCCCTGACAAAAAAAGAATACGAAGTGGAGTCATCAAGTTTATCTATAGTCGTATAGGTTTGATTTGTAGTACCTACTAAATTTGAGCCAATATAAATATCATACTCATAAATAGGCACGCTACTAGTAGACGCCCCCCAGCTCAGACTCACACTGGTATGATCGAAATCAGTTACGCTTAATGAATCGGGAGCCGTAGGACCTTCGGTGCTTGTTAACCATCCGGACAATGCAGTTGGGGTTGCCTGATAAACATTACGCTCTGCATACAGTGAAGCAACATCGCTTCCCCACGCCCAGAAATTGCGATCTTGTGTGATAGCCGCAGATTGCTTGGGGCCTGTTGCAAACGATTGGACATTGGAAATCCCTAAGACTTGAGAAGGGGACTCGCTATTGGTCAATGTTCCGTGTCCTAGCTGTCCTTCTTTATTCCTCCCCCATGACCACAATGTACCGTCTTGCTTCAGAGCTAAAACATGATCGTGGCCGGCACTTACTTTGACTACTCCACTTATATTGCTTACTTGAACGGGCAAAAGGCTTATGGACAAATCTCCGTCATTACCAAATTGTCCGTGCTGGCTCGCTCCCCATGCCCACACTGTGCCATCCTGCTTAACAGCAAAAGCAATCAAGGTTCCCACCGCAATGTCTACTACGTCTGATATATTGATTACTTGAACAGGGGCATACTGATGGATTAGTTCCCCATTGCCTGATAGCAAACCTGATCCCCATGCCCACACCGTACCATCCTGTTTGATTGCCATTGAGCAGGTTCTTCCCGTCGCAATCTGCTTTACATCAGTTAATCCTGTAACTTGAACGGGGGTCGAACTGCTAGTCGTGTTCCCTATTCCTAATTGTCCCCAATCGTTAAAGCCCCATGCCCACACTGTCCCATCCTGTTTTAGAGCTAAAGTATGCTCGTCCGCCACCGCAATTGCAACAACATCGGTTAGTCCGGTTATTTGTATAGGTACCTCAGTTTTAAAGGTAGTTCCATTCGAAAAACCAAAGTAATCCATCCCCCATGCCCATACCGTTCCATCTTGCTTCAAAGCCACCGAAAATTCTCTTCCTGTTCCTACAGCAACTACATCGGTCAAACCACTTACTTGCACAAGACCTTGACTATCTATTCTTGTACCGTTACCCAACTGTCCATAATTATTTCTCCCCCACGCCCGCACAGTTCCATCTGTATGTACAAATAAAGAGTGCTCACTTCCAACATCCAGTGTAGATGTTGTAGAATTGAAAACAACTCCCTCAGGCTGAGAAGATTCAGATGCTGAAGCCGTTGTGTTCCCTGTGAAGAAACCTGACCAAATGATAATAGCACTCATATATAATCCTAGAAACCTCTGCTTATTGCGCCATGAATCCAAAGTAATCTCCTCCTGAACAATTCAATTGCCCATCGCCGTTCGCCTGGGCAAATGGGACGAGCAGTACCTCATCCCATTTCAATAATCCGATCAAACAACAAACGCTACATCGATGAAATCTCCGATTCTTTCACTCTCAAACTTTATTCGCTGCTATGAACGCACGATAGCTGCCATCCCTTCGGGCAATGGCAGTCAGCATCTCAAAGGCATACTTCCTTCGTTACTACACATTTTCCATTGATGAGATCAATCACCCGCTTATAGGTATAATATACTAGATAAAATTAGGACTTTTATATGATAGCATATCAATTTGTAAAAAACACCAATTTTTTTAAAGATAAAATAGGTCATATTACCTACTACACACAATCTTTAATATAAGCTAAAATCTCCATTACAATTTCCGACACCGCATCCTCCTGAGGCAAATGAATGAAACGGCTCAAGTCGATAATATCCTTCTTGAACAGCTCGATCAGTTGCAGCTTGGCCGCTTCGTCATCCTCTCTCGCAGCGTGCAGCAGCGCTAGAAATTCACGGTCCGGGATAATTGCTGAATCATTTTTCGCTTCCATTTATTCACCGCCTGTTGACTTAAATTAAGCTGCCTCGCCACCTCGGATTCGGTCTGCTCCTGTATATAAAGCCTGTACATAATCGCCCGGCCCCGGGGCGGCAACGTATCCATTAACTGCTCTAGCAACAGCCTGTTGTCACTGTTCATCGTAAAGTTGTCCACTGCCGCCGACTCCTTATCGCAAAAAGAAGTTTCCCTAATCCGAACTTTCTTCGCACGATATTGCACCCGCCATCCGATTCGATACACCTCTGACTTGAACTGCTCATAGACCGTCTGCTGCTTCTTCACTAATCATCCGCCCCTTCCTGTTAGTTCTCTTGTTTATAGGGAAAATCCGCCTTCCAATTCACAACCAAAATAAGAACATTTGTTCCTATTCTAACATTTATAATCGACCTGTGAAATAAGGCTTCAGTTGTAAATCTCGCGGACCTTTCTAAGGGGACTCCAATCGTAAACGATTGTTTCGCTTCTAACAGACACAGCGGCGTTTCGCGAACAAATACAAAAAAGCTGTGCCCTAAAAAGAGCACAGCCATCTTTACTATATGAGTTCTACTATACGAGATCGCAGGCCTCAGCCGGCATCCAATGCTCGTCCTGGCCTTCCCACTTGACATTGCAGCCGATCGGGTTCGTCAGCGGCACGGATACCTCTGATCCAGCCAGCACCTCGGAGATAGCCCGGTCCAGATCATTCACTGTGATTTTGCTTGTTTCCCGAGGGTTATCTACTCCGCGCCCGGTATATTGCAGCTTGCGTTCCTCATCAAACACAAAGAAATGCGGCGTCCTGAGGCCGCCGTAGACCTTCGCAATGCTCTGGCTTTCATCATGCAGGTACACCCATGGGAATTTCTCCTCTTCTATCACCTGCACCATCTTCTCAAACGAGTCATCCGGCTTTGTATTCACGCTGTTCGAATTAATACCTACAAATTGCACGCCTTGATCCGCATACTTCAGGGCAGTTTCTCTGGTTACTTCATTTGATCCGACAACAAAAGGACAATGATTGCACGTAAAAAATACGACCAGCAGACGGGCATCCGCGAAATCCTGAAGCGAATACGTTTTACCGTCTGTGGCAGGTAGAGAAAAATCAGGTGCTTGTGCGCCGATTGGCAATGTAAAAGACATGTTTCATCCACCTTTCGCGATTTTAAGTTACAAAATTTTCTTTTCTCGCTAGAGTATAACAAACGGTTAACCCGCTGTCTATTGTGGAATTCTAGCGTTTCACCCCGTCCAGAAAGGGTAATAGATTGTAACTTTCCCTTAGGAGGTTAAAGTCCAATGAAATTAGTTGAGAAGTGCCAAAAGCTTGAGAGCTACCCGACTCATTCATCGGAACGTTTTTTGACCGTGTACCTGAACACAGCGCCTACAGGCAACCAGCCGCAACAATGGAAAATCCGACTGAAGAACGGCATGAAGAAGCTGATTGAATATTCAAAGGCAGCAGGGGACGATAAGCAAGTCCGGCAGCTGTTGAATATCCAAAAACAGATTGAGGCCGAACTGGATAACAGAAGGCAGGAATTTAAAAATGGATTGGTGATCGTTGCCGAAGATTCCGGTGTCCTGCTATTTTTCGAGTCGCTTCAAGCGCCGCTGCCTAACCGTTTTTATTGGGAAAAAGAACCTCGCCTTCAAGAACTGAAAGAACTGCTCCGCCGTTATCCTGCTGCCGGCATCATTCAAGTGGGACATGATTCCGTAGCGGTCATCGACACTATACTAGGGGAAATCAAGCAAGAAGTATATTTCGAATGGAATGCCGATAATGAGGACTGGAAGGAATATAAAGGCGTGGCGGCCACCATCCGTGAGGCTTCCAGCAGCTCACAGAGAGAACGCTTCCATGATCGCATGGATGTGCATCGCCAACGCTGGATGAAGCGACTTGTTCCCGTTATTGAACGGTTCAAGAAGCAAAAGCAGTGGCAGGAATTGATTTTTACCGGGGAAAAATCTCTTGCCTCAGAGCTTTCCCGGGAATTTCAACCCATGAAGACGCGTGTCATCTCCAAAAATATGAATCGTGTTCCTTCTCACGAAGTCATTAGAGAAGTTTATTCGGCGGGACGCGCCTGATTGCCGGATATCATTTCCCGCAGGAATAGATGCCGTTTAAAAATCAGTAGACTCCTATTTCCATAAAGACGGGCAGCAAGCACGCCTGATCGCCCTTGCCCGTCTTTTTCGCATACCCGTATGCTATTTTCCAAGCTTGGCCTATTCCACTTCAGCCGCCTGGAACACCTTGGCGAAGCCAGCCGCAGACCGGATATACAGCTCTTCATTCGTCTGTCCGGACGGCCCGGAAGTCAGAATCTCCTGGGAGACCGCCCCCTGGTAACCGATCTGCGCAAGTGAACGGACGAATGCTGCCAGATTGATCACACCTTCTCCCGGATAGAGACGGTCATTGTCAAGCGCTTCCTCTACCGGAACCGGCTTCGCATCATTAATATGAACATGGACAATCTGCGAAGGCTTCAGATTGAGCAGATCTTCCACGGTTCCCCCTGTTGTATGCCAATGGTAAGCATCGAGCAGCAGCCCTACATTTGCGCGGCCGATAGCCTGAATCCAGTCGAGCGTCTCTTCCATCGTCCACAGGAACGGATTCGCCCAATTCGTACGCAAATGATGCGGACCGACGAATTCCAAACCAAGCCGCACTCCAAAACCGTCCAGGATATCTGCACAAATTCGAAGGCGGCGTGTGGCAAGCGCCGTAAAATGCGCGGACTTGTAGTCGGTTGCCGGCAGTACATAGGTGCAGCAAGCGTCCACGCCAAACTTCGCTGCCCACTGAGCATGTCTGGCGAGATCAGCGAGTCCCGAGCGGAATGTTTCCTCGTCGGAGCGCCAGTCTACCGGGAGATGAATCGAGCCTACGACTACACCCAGCTCCTTCAGCAGCCCTTTCGCAGTTTCCAAGCCAGCCTCCTGCGCCCAGCTTTCTAGCTCATCTCCGCCCAAATCTACAGCGCCAAAACCATAGGACGCTGCATTGCGGATGAACTGCTCCGCCGTTTCTCCATGCCCGGTTCCTGCTCTCGTTAATCCCTTTATCACACCATCCAGCCTCCTTATGATCATAACCCTTCTCCCATTATAGAATAGAAGGCAACCAAATGCAGTCTGCTCGTCTTAAATCTTTTCAAATTCTCGTATGCTAATGAAAGGAATATGACCGGCAGGAATCGAATTAAGATAGAGACAGAACTGCACAGAAAGGTTGATTAAAGGATGAGCAAAGTGTCAGTTGAGAAAATTAACTATCTGGGGGAAGAAGCAATTCATGTGCTGACTCCTGAATTAGAAGCGGTTATCGTACCTTCGTGGGGCAGCAATCTGCTGGAGCTGAAGTGGCGGGCAAGTGAAACGGCACTGCTTCGCTCCCCGCAAACACGCGAGCAATTTCTGTCTGCTTCCGTGCTGTACGGCACGCCGGTGCTGTTCCCGCCAAACCGGATTGACAACGGGGAATTTTCATTCAACGGACGGACGTATCGCTTCCCGCTAAACGAATCCCATCGCGGCAACCACATTCACGGTGTGCTGATCAATGAGCCATGGACGCTTCATCTGGCTGAGGTGCAAGGTGAGCAAGTAATCGTGGAAACAACCGTGGACTCCACAGAGCTTCCCGCTGTATTTGAAGCGCTGCCGCATCATTTCACAGCCAAATTGCAATTTGTGTTCGAAGGCGCATCCGTTACTCAGCGCTTCATTCTGGACAACCTGGATGAAGAGCCGCTTCCTTGGGGAATTGGCTACCATACGACCTTCAACTTTCCACTGAACGGAAACACACAAAACAACCGCAGCACGTTCAAGCTGGAGACCGATCAGATTTGGGAGCTGACCGACCGCTTGCTGCCAACCGGAGAGCTCCAAGCTATTCCTTATGGGGAAGAGTTGAACAAAGGCATGTCACTCAACGGCCTGCCGCTCGATACAGTCTTCCAGATCCCGCAGAACGGCAAGTGCGAAGCCGTTATTACCGACCCGGATACCGGCCTGCAAATTACATACAGCGGCGATAGCCAATTTGGACAGTGGGTTGTCTACAACAATGATTCCAGAGCCGGCTACCTGTGCCCGGAGCCGTATACGTGGGTAACGAATGCTCCGCATCTTCAGCTGCCTGATGAGCTAACCGGTTTCCGTGCCCTTGCACCGGGAAATCAGGTCCGCGCCGAGACACGTATTGATGTAAGCCTGATTGCCGAATAACTGAATCCGGACATCCTCACAGCATAGAAGAGTCTTCGCAACACCGCACACAGGAAGCCGAGAAGAGCATCCCCGCTACCAGCTCTTTTCGGCGCCTGTACATTTCATTTCGAAAACTGCACATCCTGACCTCATCGTGATCATCCCACACAACATCACAGCTCGCTCCAACTTGAATTGCGCGTTATATTTCAGAATTATCACAATTTTGTAAACCGAATTTAAGGCTTTTTTAATATTCAAGCTTTATACTGTTCTCAAATCCTATTAAATAGTTATTGGAGTGAATGATAGATGAGAACGATGATTCTATTTCAAAATAAAACGATCCCTGTCTATATTACCGAATCGAACAAAAAAACATTGGACAAGCTGGCCCAAACGTTGAACCGCAAATGGGAAACTGGCAAAAATGCGTTGAAAAACTGTCTGCGCTCCCTGATCAGCGTTGAAATTGTAGGCAGCGAAGCTACCCTGCATGCCATCAATGAAAAAGATACATTGACGATTTCTCTATACTAAAACATAACTGAAGCAAATCCCTTGCTTCCAAAAACAAGCATCCCCCGCCCGGCCACCCGGCCTGGATCAGGGGATGCTTGTTTTTGATTATAGCTTGTAAAATTCCGCCGCTGTACCGCCGAACAGCCGCTCCTTGTCAGCAGCGCTCAGTTCATCCGGCAGCGCCAGTTGCAGCACATCCATCGTTTCATCATAGCTTGCCGCAAGCAGGCATACCGGCCAATCGCTCCCGAACATCAAGCGCTGCGGACCGAACAGTTCCAGCACATGTCGGATGTAGGCGGTAAAATCCTCCGGCTTCCACTGCTGATGATCCGCTTCCGTCACCATGCCCGACAGCTTGCAGTACAGCTTCGGATGCGAAGCAATTACGGCCATCTGCTCCTTCCAGGGAAGCAGCTCGCCAGCGGCAATTTTCGGCTTGGCAATATGGTCGATAACCCCCCGCAGCCCCGGCGCCTGCTCCAGCAGCTTCACCAGCGGATCAAGCTGATGGGACAGAACGAGCAGATCCACCGGAATATCCCGCTCCGCAAAATAGCGGACCGCCTCCACAAAATGCGGCTGCAAAATGTCCTGCGCATTCGCCATCTCCTGAATCATGATCCGGAAGCCGACAAATTTCGGATGGCGGCTAAAGCGCTCATAATGGTCCTGATAGTTAGGATTGTTCAGATCCAGCCAGCCAACAACACCCGCAATCGTATCCTCAGCGCTGCTCAGCTCCAGCAGATAATCCGTCTCCTCCAGCGTCTGGGCGGCCTGCACGACAATCGTCTTGTCCAACCCATGCTTGCGCAGATGCGGCCGCAAATCCTCCGGCAAGTAATCCCGGTACAGCAGCGACAGCTCCGGCGTTAACCACCCGTAATCTCCCCTGCTGACTTTCCAATAGTGCTGATGAGCATCAATGCGCATTTGTAGCTAGCCCCCTCTTATTGTCCGGTGATGACACCCTTTTTCAAAATCAGATTCGCATATTGCGCGCCTTCCCCCGTCGCAACAATGGCGTAGGCGGATTTGGCCCGTTCATAGAAGGCGAATCGTTCCACCATCTCGAAGCTTGGCTCCTGACCTGTTCGCTCAGCAATAATTTCTTGATATCGCTTCCAAATTGGTGTTTCCACTGAATCGCCGACTACTTTATCCATCAAAGCCACTGGTTGGCTAACGTATTGATCGAGCGGGAATAAGTGCAATATGGCGTCCAGCAGTTCGGCTGTGCCTTGACCGTCACAGCGGACCAACTGTCTGGCATGACTGGCGGCGGGAAAATTCCCATCTGACAATACAATCTCATCCCCATGACCCATCTCCATGAGTACCTTTAAAAGCTCCGGTGATATTTGCTTCGGAATTCCGATCAGCATGTATTGAATACCCCTTTCTTGTTGTAAGCTGTCTTCTTATTGTAGCAGGATTGTACACAAATCGCATCACGGATAGAGCGGAATCGTAATTTGGTGCATTTCGGAGCGAATTAGGAATCAAGTAAATTTGTAACTTGGATTACAGCTTTTCACAATTATTTGTGTGACAATTGTTACTGCAACTACTATTTAGGAGGATTTTTTAAAATGAAAACTAGGAAACCGCAATCCGGCATTAAAAAATCCGAAAAGATCCGGATTGAAATTCGTGAGCTTCCCCCGCACTTGATTGAAAAGGCTTTATTTGACTTGTTCCAGCAGAAAGCACTTGCCGCCCCTCGGGAAAAAGCTGAACACTTATCTCCCAAGCTTGATGCTTCCTTTGATGATACTCAGAAGCTAACACAATGATTGCCTCCACGTACATATCCATCATCGTAAATGGGGAATAAAATACCGAATGTAAACATAGATCGGCCTTTGAGCGTGGCAGGATCTAAAATCTCTTGCGCAATATGTTGTATTTTAATTAATAATGATGTATATTTATACATAACGAATTGGCGGGAGGTTTATCCTATGCTTCAAACGTTAGATACACAGGAAAAGGAACAAGACATTTCTGAGGAAGCAGAACAATCGTTGCTGTTCACCGCAAATCGGCCGAAAATGATTATGGAGCGCGGAGAAGGCATGTATCTGTGGGATACGGAAGGGAATGCGTACCTCGATTTTTCCGGGGGCTGGGCGGTCACTAGTCTGGGACACTCCCCTGCGGTCGTTCAGGATGTACTGAAAGAGCAATCGGGAACACTCATTCATTCCAGTCCTGCTTTTTATAATAAACCGATGCTTGAATTCGCCAAGCTGCTTACCGATATATCATGCTTTGATAAAGTATTTTTCGCGAGCAGTGGGGCTGAGGCGAATGAAGGTGCTATCAAGCTGGCTAGAAAATACGGAGCAGTCCGGCTTAACGGCGCTTACGAAATCATTACGCTCACAAACAGCTTTCACGGACGCACACTGGCCACAATGTCAGCAACCGGCAAGTCCCAATGGGATCACCTGTATGAGCCGAAAGTATCCGGATTTCGTCATGTTCCAATCAATGATCTGGATGCCTGTTTTGCAGCGATCAGCGAAAATACCTGTGCGATTATGTTGGAACTTGTCCAGGGGGAAGGCGGCATCCACATTGTCGATCAGAGCTACCTGCAGACACTGCGCAAAGCCTGTGATGTTTATGGAATTTTGCTGATTATTGATGAGATACAGACCGGAATCGGCAGAACAGGCCGCATGTTTGCCTATGAGCATTACGGGGTCGAACCGGATATTATGACTTTGGGGAAAGGGATCGGGGGTGGGTTTCCGCTGTCTGCCATGCTGACCAAGAAGCAGTACGATCTGTTTGAACCAGGCGACCAGGGCGGTACGTACTGTGGGCAGCCGCTTGCTATGGCCGTTGGGCGGGCTGTTGTGCAAGAAGTGATTGACCGCAAGCTTGGCGATCACGCACATATGCAAGGGGAGTATCTACTTCTGCAGCTCCGACGCTTGAGCGGGACATTCGGGCTTTCCAAAATTCGCGGCAAGGGGCTGCTGACTGCCTTTGACCTTCCCGCTCCCGTCGGAGCGGAACTTGTCGCGCGGTGTCTGCATAAAGGATTGATCATTAACTCTCCTTCCCCGTTCGTGATCAGACTAATGCCCGCACTGACCGTTGCAACAGCAGACATCGATCAGATGCTGCTTATACTCGCGGAAGCTTGCAAGGAAATCGGCATCGCCGCTTCTTAACGAGTCATACCATCGTATTTGATTTTGGAGCAAATCCGGGCAAATTCAGCGATTTTGGTTAAACATAGAAAGCCGTGTCCGCTAACTTGAATCGGATACGGCTTTACTTTTGAAATCACAATAACGCGCGAGTAACAGGACAATGATATCGCACGCGGTCTTTCTTTCATTGCTACTTCCCTCTGAAATGTGATATGCTAGAACGTATGTTCCTGATCAAAGAACTTATGATAGACTCCTGTGCAGCAGGGTTTACATCAACATGAATAGGAGGTGAATTTGTATTGCAATTTAAGAAACTGATCTGGGTCATTCTTGCCGCAGCATCGGTTTATTTAGGTGTAACGGTATTTCCTGAACTGGAAGACCCCGTATCTGTCCATCGACCAGCGGGGAATCTTGAATATGATGTATGGATCGACTTTCCTTCCGACAAATATCCTGAGACTGCTGCCCATATCCAAAGTGCTGTCAGCAAAGGATTCTCACCGATATGTACGATCGATCGTGAGGGCGCAGAGGAAAATCGCAGAAAGTCGCTTCAAGGGGTCCCAACAAAAAAGGGACACGACCGGGATGAGTGGCCAATGGCGATGTGTACAGAAGGCGGGGAAGGGGCAGACATTGAATACATAAGCCCTGCGGACAATCGCGGAGCAGGCTCATGGGTCGGCAACAAGCTCGAGAACTACGCGGACGGGACAAGAGTATTTTTTCAAATAGAAGGCATGGATGAAGTTTTGAAGTAGGGCCATGGTTACAGGATGGCCCCCTGATTTACTTATTTCAAATTACAATTCATACCAACATCAATCTGCACAGCAGTATCCTATACAACTATTTATTTCTTGTTTTTCGGGCTTGCTATATAAAAGCCTAATCCAGCTACTATTAAAACAACACCGCAGAAAAACGTTAAATTTGTAATTAACCATATATAGTCGGGGACTACATTTTTCAAAGCCGCAATATCTCCCACTCTATCAGCAAAATTCAAGTAAATTATAATTTTCTCAAATCCACTTAATGTGACCATTAGAAAACCAATGATTATCAAGGCTACAAACATCATGTATTCTCCTTCCTATAGATATACAGGATTGGGTAATATCCCAATCCTGCAGTACAAATTATTTAATTTTCATAAGCTAGTGCAAATACCCCATCTGCATGTCCGCTTGACAACTTAGCTGGTGATCCACCCCATACCCCATTTTTGTTCCCATATGTTTGACATCCTGTTACCGGTACACAAGTTATATAAGTGATATCCCCCTTTACAAAATTATAGCGTGGAGCAAAAGTAAGGTACCCTTTTTTTGTATTGGGAACATATAAGGTATAATTTAACTGTGAAGACGAGGAACTAGCCCATTGAAAACCAGCGCTTGCTTTTACATAAGACTTGTCACCTGCTGTTAGACCAGCTGTCCATGTCTCAGTAGAAGTAATTGAAGTTGAACTCGAAATTGGACATGCTTGTGCCGAATTTCTGCAGTCCACTGTGGCACTGGCTTTTTGAGGTGTCATAAGCTCAGACCAACTATCCGTTTTAGTAAAGTAACTCATATCTACTGCATTTAAAGGATTAATCTCTCTAGATTTACTGTTATTCTTTTCAAATCTAAAATCAGGTTCGTTCTGACTTTGAAATAAACGCCCCTTCTCTAGCTCCACTTTATATTCTTCTAGCGTAATTGGAGTTCCGTCGGCTAAAAATGCCTGTATATAAGTTAAGTTCTCTTTGTCGTCAACCAACACCTTTTCCCCATCTTTATAAACGATTCTTAAACCAAAATCTCCCGAAACTTGTTCTTGGGCACTGACAGGTGCGATAAGGCTAACAAATAACAATGTAACTAAGCCTAATTGAAGAAATTTTTTTTCATTTTATATTCATCCCCTAGTTCATATATATTGAAAGCTGGCCAGCTGTTCAATCCTTAATACTTTAGAATTAAATATTATACTTCTAATATAACATAGATTCCATGATTTGTTAATAATGAAAAAAGTCTCATTTAAAGTTAATTTATTTATTTTTTGAAATCCAAAATTCTTATCCATAAAAGCAATAGACCTCATCTAAGTGAAAATATCTGTTGTGTCTTCTAAATACAATTCCTTATGCTCCACTTACTTATTTTTTCTATAAATGAGCAAAAAAGGATACAAAAATATCCAATTAGAGTTAAGCCAACTTAAACTTTTCACGAACCATGTGAAAAGGAACGCCTCTTTGTTCGCAATCGTAGACAAACTGAAGCCGATCAGTTGGATTTGCTTACGAACGGCACGCAATTCGGTCGCCAAACGAACTAAGTTGCCCCAAGCCTGTTGTGCAATATAAATGCGTCCAAGCCAACAATGCCCATAGGCGGATAAAGGCGGTGGCTGAACGAACCTGATACGTATCGAAGCCCAGGTTGTTCTTGGACTAGCGGAAAAAAATCTCAATCGGCCAGTGTTTGGCGTAATAAGCTGAAATGGTTTCCGTCTCCAAAGAAACGTCTGTGCACAGGAAAGCACGCAGCGCTTTCGATTCGCCGAAAGCATGCTCCGGCCAGCACAGCAGAACAACGGCGTTGTCGATGTCGTTCAACGCACCTTCATACCGATACGTCCAGTAGGAAGCATGGTTCACGGTCACGAGGCGAACGTCTTCCTTCCGGATGTGCGTGGCAAACTCCTGAACGGACATGCGAATGCCCTGCGGGTAGAGGATCCGATTGGTCTTCAGGCCGCCAATCAGGTGATAACCTGCGGCGGCGTAACGGTCGATGACGCGCGTGGTGGTAAACCAGGCATCCACCAGGACATAGCCGCTGTGCGGGGGAAGCGGAAGCGTTGACGCCATGTCGCATAGGCGATCGATTTTCATGTAGACGGTGCCATCGGGATGTGCGTTCGTTTTGTCGTACAAATCAAGCGAATGGATCAATGAAATACCGTTGCTTTGGACGACCGTGGCTTGCACTTGATGACCCCAAACGACTTTGCCTTCCAAACGGGAATGATGAAAGCCGGTTCGCTCGATCGGAGACGCCGCCCGTGACGAAGGCTTGGTCTTCTTCACAATCGTATCCTCATGAATCACAAACAACGGCTCACCCGTGCGGTTGGCGATTTCAACGACCTGGCGAAGGGATTCCGCCTTGACTTTGTTTTGCAGCACCGCTTCATCCCACTTGCCTTCCGCCAGAAATGACCGAGTGTCGTACGATGGCGATCACTGTATTCGGCCAGATCGACCACTTTACCGCGAAATCCTTTCGCCGTGGCGGCCGCCATGTACGTCTCAATATGCACCATCACCGGTTTGGAATAATAAAGCGGCAACCGGTGCGGCAACAAATAATTGCGTAACGGGGCATGATCGGGTACGATGGCGGTATGAGACATAGCTAATCCTCCTGAGGTATAGGTTGTTGTGGTGACTACTTTTTACCACAAGGAGAACGCTTTGTCTCTATTCTTTTTGATTTTACAGTTTACTGGAAGAAAATTTACTCATTTATAGTAAAACTAAAAGAATCAGACCGTTTCAACCCAATATGAAACGTTAAAAGATATTGCATCACACAAATTTTCACAATATAATAACTCAAATTAGGGAGGCTGATTCAAATGATTAGATATCCGTTTTTGAAAGAAGGAACAACAATTGGTGTAACAGCACCCTCGTCAGGGGTAAAGGTCGAATTACACGATATGCTCAGACTTTCCTTCAAACGTATGGAGATGAAGGGATTCAACGTTGCTTGTGGAGAAACGGTTTGGACTCAAGAAAAGGCAAAGTCTTCACCAGCTAAATTACGTGCTACTGAATTCAATGAAATGATGAGAAATGATCACATTAGTATTATCATCCCACCTTGGGGTGGCGAACTTTTAATCGAAATTCTTGAATACATTGATTTTGAAAATTTTAAGACTAAGTGGATTTTAGGTTATTCAGATACAAGTGTATTATTGTTAGCAATCACCTTAAAAACAGGCATAGCAACTGCTCATGGTACAAATCTTGTTGATTTACGTGGAGATTTTTCTGATAGCACAACTGCAATGTGGCAATCTGTCTTATCAACTAAAACTGGCGAATCAATCATTCAATATTCATCGGAGAAATATCAAAAGGAATGGAAACACGCTGATCCTTCGCCATGTGTCTTTCATTTAACAGAACAAACGTGTTGGAAGACTATTCAAGATACTAATGTAAAAATACACGGTCGCTTACTCGGTGGATGTATCGATGTGATAAGACATTTAATTGGCACACCGTTTGGTGATGTACCACATTTTCAAAAGAATTGTGTAAATAATGAACCCATCTTATGGTATTTAGAGAATTGCGAACTATCGACAACGGATTTACGCAGAACGTTGGTTCAGATGAAGTTAGCAGGTTGGTTTGATAATTGTTCGGGTATTCTGTTTGGAAGAAGCGATGCAAATCAACCTATTGACAATTATACAGCGGAGGATATTTACAAAGAGCTATATGAGGAATTGCAGATTCCAATAATTTACGATATTGATTGTGGTCATGTTCCACCACAAATAACTTTTATAAACGGGGCATATGCTGAGATTGAAATAAAAGATGGCAAAGGCTCCGTAAAGCAATCTTTTAATCAATAATTAGGGCTTGCTGAACAACCCTTTACGCAAGGCGTAGTCCGTAGAAACGCAGAATACCGAAAAAAAGCGCAAAGAGGCTCCGTAGCCGCCTCTCCAGATTCCTAATCAAAAACTGGATGGCGATGACGGACAAACTGGTTTGAGCACCGCGTGCGCGTATGCAGTCCAAACCAAAACGGCGTTTGCCTTCACCGAACTTGCCTTCGATGGCATTGCGCTGTGAAGCATCCTGGTACTCTTGTTTGCGGTCTGTGGTTTCCGAATGCTGCTTGGTCGGTCGACCAAGCTTAGGTCCACTCATTCGAATTCCACGCGCCTTGCAGAAGTTCAGATTCTCGCGATTTCGATAGATTTTGTCTGCCAGAATGACTGCCGGGTAGCAGCCAAACCGCTGCTTGTAACCCTCGACAGAGGCGATTAGCGTTGTGGCTTCGTTAAAATTGTCCCACTGCGCTGTTTCCAACCACACGTACCCGTTCACCAGGCTAGCCGCGACTTTCGCTCCAAACTCCACGTTCGCTCCGGCTTTGCCACGAACGATGGGGCGGACATGCGGCTGTTCAATGCTGACAATCCGATCAGCAACAGCATGGCGCTTCATCACGGCCATCTCTCTTTGCTGGCGGTAGAGCTCCGAGACGACAAGCAATTGGCGATACTGTCTTCTGCTTAACTCCGACAAGGGCGTATGTTCCATGAGCACTGCGATCGTTCTCAGATTCCGACCGACATAACCCAATTGTCTGCGGATCGCCTTACGGATGACCTTGCCTGATGCTTTACGCTGTTTGGACACAAGCAGATATTGTTTTCTAGCTTTCTCACGATACGTACGCGGCTTCTCTAGCGTTCCAATGTGTGGACGATGCAGCTCATCAATGATGGCTTCGAGGAGTTCACGGCTATGGTTTAATAAACCCAAGCGTGAAAAGCGAATGGTGGAAAGGCTCTTGATCTACATAGGACGTGTAGCCGAGAAAGAACTGCAAATATGGATTTTCCTCAATCTGAAGTGTTGGTTCGCGGTCGCTCAGTCGAAGTCGCTCCTTGATGATTAGCGCACCAAGCGCGATACGCACCGAATACGCACGTTGACCAACCATTGGCGATCCGAGCGAGTCCACGTATTTCTCTTCTGCCTGATCCCAAGGGATCATTGCCGCCAGCTTCACCCAGCGATTCTGGGGATTCAGTTTTCCTCCGAAGGGGAGGTGGAAGTTTTTCAGAAGATCATCCCTATCGCGGTTTGTCACAAACACGTTCAGTCAACTCCGTCTGCAAGGTTTTTGGGCGTTTTTGCATAATTCCCTTGCAGTTATATTCGCCAAAACCGCCTGATAACCCTTGTGAAATAAGACTTTTTTCAGTATTCAGCAAGCCCTACTTATAATAAAACGACTCTTTGTATGATTTATCTTTACTGCGAGTATATCTATTCAACTTACTAATGAATTATTGGAGGAGAATATGCTTATATTTGTTTTTCAAGGATTATATGTTTTGGCCCTACTTTTTGGAGTTTTTTTAACCATCAAAAAAAAGAATTGGACAATGTTAATTGTATTCTCTTTATTCTTATTAGGCTCTATTCTTAACATTGCTATACCTTATTTATTAAAAGATACAACTGTTATTGATCCGTCTCCTTTTGTGTACTGGCACTCGTTACGTTATCTATTATACTTAATTGCGATACTAATTCTTGTAAATGCGGTCTTTAAAAACGAATGGTCGCTAAGAAACTCCAAAGGAGGGAGTTAAAAACCAACGCCTTAGCCTCGCACCGAACAACCTCAAGTTTATTTTTGCATTGGATTAGTCGATTACAACGATCAAACCAAGAGCCGTAGCCAGTCGGTAGAGCGCTACTGATTTGATACGTCGATAGTGCCGCGGGCTCATGTCCATCTCATCTGCAACGTCCAGATCAAGAACGTCATCATCATCCATGTAGCGCATACGAATCAATCGCTTCTGGCGTGCTCCCAGGCGATCAATAGCTTGGTTCGCACGCTTCACATGTTGCCGGCGGCGCTCTGGCTCGTCCACATTAGCACTGGCAAGATCCCCCGTTTGGTCACTGGTAACATTGGTAGTGCTGCGGGGGATGCTGCTGTAAGAAGCGGTAACGTTCGCTTCCTCCGGTATATATTCGGTAACGGTGTACTCCCGGGCCTGCAGGAGATACTCCTCGACCGCCGCCCGGGTCGCCGCCTCGTCAACCTTATAGATGTCTTGTCTGTTTTGCATTGTATCCCCACCGCTTTCATTATGATAATATAGTGGTGAGTTTTAATAATTGATGGTCCCCCGCTGTCCTCGAAAAGACGGGAAAGGAGACACTTTGTCGCTTGGTACGATTCAATACATCCATCGGGTGCTTAAAAACATTCTCAGTCGAGTTGAAGAATGGGGACTCATTAAAGAAAATACTATGACCAAAGTGAAAAAGCCGAAGGTTGAGCAAACGGAATTTGAATTTTACGATGAAGAGGAAGCCCGAGAAGTAATAGCTGCCCTTTATCAAGAAGCACGTAAATGGAGATTGTTCGTTCTAGGAGCGATGATTGGAAGTAAACGGCGCGGTGAGCTGATCTATAATGCTCCCATAGGTTGAGACACGGGAGGGGAAAAAATAAGTTATAATGAAGCCATGGAAAAACGGAACCGATATACC
>NZ_JAELUP010000065.1:85226-351311 GCF_016424485.1 Paenibacillus roseus | reverse complement strand
TGTGCGTAAATAGCGCAAGCACGGTTCTGCGAGGGGGGAGTGTACAATCCTGAAAGGAAAGGCGCTCTTCTACTCTACAACGTAGTTAGAGGATGAGGCCCTCGAGGGGGCAACATGCGTCTCAGTTTAAATGTTGCCCGACCCGATCCGGAAAGAAGATCGTTTCATTGTTTCTCGTCCCCTCGTCTGCTTTCATTTTATTTCATCCGAGGGTGTTTTTCGACTACATTTTTATCGTAGCACTCCATAATATGCTCTTCTTAGACATCGATATATCTATTTTTAGGGGGAGAAAAATTATGAATAAAAGCATTACAGATTTCGAAAATCTTATTAAAACAGACTATGGTAATATTGCTGGTATAGTGGTGATGCAGGGCGGCGAAAGGGTATATGAAGGTTATTTTGACGGCTATACCGCTGACGATACCATTCATATTGCATCCGTGACAAAGAGCGTCGTTTCTGCTTTAATTGGCATTGCCATAGATAAAGGCTATATTGAAAGCGTAGATCAGAAAGTATTGGACTTCTTCCCCGATTACACGGTCAAACGCGGGGAAAAAACGATAATGAATGTCACAATAAAAAATATTCTGACAATGACAGCACCGTATAAGTACAAGTCGGAGCCATATACAAAAGTTTATGCAAGCGATGATTGGACAAAAGCTGCGCTGGACTTGTTGGGCGGTAAGAGCGGTCTTGGAGGGTTTAAATATTCAACCATTGGTATGCAGATTTTATCAGGGATTCTCACTAATGCAACAGGCCAATCTGCGCGTGATTTTGCCACAGAAAATCTGTTTGAACCACTAGGAATCAAAGCACCACATAATGCGAGCGTACATTGCAAAGAGGAGTATTTTGCTTTTCTTAAGGATAAATATGTTCGTGGTTGGGTGGTAGATTCCAAAGGCACGAACACTGCTGGTTGGGGGCTAACCTTAACGACACGGGATATGGCAAAAATCGGTCAGCTATACTTGAATGGAGGATATTGGAACGGAAAGCAATTTCTATCCTCAAAATGGATCGAGGAAAGTACCAAAGAAAACAGTCGATGGGGAGAGTTGTCATACGGTTATTTATGGTGGATTGTTGACAACAAGGAACACGGTTGCTATGCAGCTTTGGGCGACAGTGGAAATGCGATTTTCGTAAATGCCAAGAAGAAAATGGTAGTTTCCATCGCTTCTCGTTTTATGCCACGTGCACAGAACAGGATTGAATTGATTGAAAAGCATATTGTGCCGTTATTTGAGAATCCCGAATCAGCCATTCTTACCACGGAAATAACAAATACTCATTAAACTAACGAAGAACTTTAGTTCAATAAACACAGCGATAGTCTAAGACTTTATTTTCTGCTGACAATTATATTAATCGGCAAATGACAAGCGCTGATCCCGAAGGAAATCGGACACGCAGTACGAGCGATGTGCTAGAGGAAATCATTCGAAGCGAAATGTGGCGTGGTGGGCAGTATCAGCAACTGGAGTCGATGACATATAACCATGAAGGTAAGCTGATTGAACAGGAGACGGTGGACAACTCGTTCCGCTATTCAGGGGAACTATGGGATCGGACAACCCAATTGCAATATTTGCGAGCGCGATGGTATGATCCAAGTGTAGGACGTTTTATAAGTAAGGATACGTATGAAGGGGATATCACGAATCCGCTGACGTTAAACCTGTATACGTATACTGCTAATAACCCGTTAAGGTATATTGATCCATCTGGACATTGTTTTACAGAATGGCTAGGGAAGAAGTATTGTAAAGCCGCTTGGGAAAGTGTAAAAGAGCAGGCAAAAATAGAGTGGGAATTTCTAAAACAAGCACATTCCTCCTATTATTCAGCTGCTGATTACTGGTCAATGGGAACCCTGTCGGAGTTAAATGAATACTACAGAATTTCAAAAGAAAATCCCTATTCATTAGAGCAATTTTTGGCAGCAGGAATGATATTTATAGAAGTAACCCCACAGGGGAAAGTGAGTAAGTTAACGAATAAAGGTCAAGATTTTCTCAAAAACGCAATAAAGGCTTGTAATTGCTTTACCGCGGGAACAAAAGTTCTTACAGACGAAGGGGAGAAAAATATTGAAGACATTGAGGTCGGAGATAAGGTTCTTGCTAAGTCTGAATATGATTCTAACGGCAAGTTGGCATACAAAGAAGTAACTGCTTTATACCGCAACCAACGGGATGATATAATCAAGCTGTACGTTGAGGAGCAAATCATCGAGACGACCGATAATCATCCGTTTTGGGTAGAAGGTAAAGGGTGGTCTTCGCCGATGAACTTCAAGTAGGTGACAAACTCCAAAAGGCTGATGGAAGCTATCTGACGATTGACAAGGTTGAGTTCGTTAAGCTTGATGAGCCAGGTACGGTCTACAATTTTACCGTTGCGGACTTCCATACGTATTATGTGACGGATATTGGAATATGGGTGCATAATACGAACTGTTGGGGTAAACTCAGTTCGGGGGATTTAAAGAAATTATCCCAAGCTGATCAAAAAGATATTAAAAAAATATTGGAAATGCTAATGATGCTTTTGGATTCTTCAAGGAGCAGGTTAGTAGCTATAAAGAAGTCTCTTCAGGGGTCTTTGTTGGTAAAGATGCTAATGGTGTCACCTTCACCTATCGTGCAGCTTCCAAATCTGGCCCTCCTACAATTGATGTAAACGGAATAAGTGGAGTAAGAAAAATCAAATTCTTGGAGAAATGATATGAAAAAAATCGTTAATATTGAGAATGTTAAGATTCTTGAGAGTAATTTCTTAAAAGTGTTTAAGAATAAAGATCCTTTTGATGATGATGTTTATGCTGATAATATTCAAGCTAAATTGCTTTTGTTCCCTACAGAAGGGTACTATCTTCAAAAAGAGCAGTTTAAGGCGCTTATTCAATCTATTACTCATATTGGAGAAGAACAATTTTATATCTCTGAAATTGAAGGGGATTGTTTTTCTACTTTATTATCAAATGATTCATACGAATCTGGTCATTGGGTGGGGAAAAATTCATCTAGTTATGAGGAGTATACAAATCTACCAATCGTATTAGAAAGCGCAATTTATTCAACTAATGGTAGTTGGGGAATATTAATTTCACACGAAGGTCATGCAATCTTGGGTGGTAGCAAAGAGTTTGTGGAGAAAATTCAAATAGTATATTCCTACGATGAAAGTTGCAAACAAAGATTTATTGAGCAGTGGGAACGTAACCAAAAGGAATACAACTCCAATATTGATTGGATATATGCTTTTCTAAAGCAGTTTTCATAATAAGTATTTTACCAACCTTGAGGGCGGAAATCCTCAAGGTTGTCTCTCCCAGTGCCGAATGAGGGTTTGTGAATACAAAAACGTTATCTGAAAGACTAAAGGAGAAAACAATGGCAGACAGACTTCTAAGACTTTATAAGAAAGACCTAAGTTTGTTACACATTATGTTTAAAAAATGAAGTGGAAAGGTTTTTATAGATCTATTATTTTTCTGTTATTAAGCATCGCCTCAATGCAAGTAGTATGCATGTGGAAGCTGCCTTTCTCCATGGGTTCAGACTTGGAGCGAACCTGCTTATTGAGGTCATGAGTAATCGGGAGGAGTTGGCTCCAGATGCAGCTTCGAGCATGCCATTATGATGATAATACCGACATGCTGACCGTTATTAATGTGGAGGGTATTATTTACCACTATCCCGCTACTGTTAAAGGCGAAATGCTGCTTGTTTGCTTCTCTTTTTTTCTCCGCTGGTAGATATTCAAAGCAACACGCGACTACTGTCTCGTGTTGTAGCAAGCACTGAATTTGGTCTCCAAAATTCGTTTGTCAGGGTCTGCCCCTGATACCCCTATCTACTTCAATCATCAAGTAAATAATCCTATTGACTATTAATATAGTAACTGAACTCAAAGTAATTATGGTATAATTAGAAGACATTTACTGTGTTTTGGGGAGTTGTGGATGTGACAAGGCCAAATGTTTTTATAGGATCTTCACGAGAAGCGATGGATTTAGCCAATGCAATTCATTCACAAATCAGTTACCATGCTCAGGTGACTTCGTGGTATAGTGGTGCTTTTCAAGGCAATGAATATACGATGGAGTCCCTGGAAAAGCAATTGGACAATAATGACTTTGGGGTATTCGTTTTTGCTCCAGATGATGTTGCATTTCATCGAGGTAAGTATCTTTTTATTACCCGAGACAATACGATATTTGAAATGGGATTATTTTGGGGAAGACTGCGACGGCAACGTGTGTTTGCAATTGTCCCCAATGAAGTAAAAGAACGAGATGATCTCATAAACCAAGAGAAGGTTAGTGATTTTCATATTCTGACTGATCTTCAAGGTCTGACGCTACTTAAATATGAGGTGCGTACTGATGAGAATTACGAGTCTGCTGTTTCAGTGGCTTGCCAATTCCTGATAAAGAGAATTCAGATTGAAGGTTATTATTTAGACCCTCGTGTTGAATTAAAGAAACTTGAAGAAGAAAATGAACGTAAACGACGGATTTTACATTTCTTTTGGACGTACAACAAAAATGCTACAATTCCTGATGAAAAGGAGCGTTATAATGCGCTGAGTGAGGCAATCAGAACGTCTATTATTCCACCAACGGAATGTATTGTTACAGGTGCGGCACTTTGGAAAATACAAGGAAATGATGGAATTGGACAAGTTGGAGGCAATGTTGGAAGAGGGCGTTTTTTTGCTTTTAGTGAAAACCAAGAACGAACAGAGTCGGGGCAACAACCTATATATGTTTTAGATGCCTATTTGAATTCAAAATGGTCTTTTTATAATCGGATTGAAGTTGAACGGGTATATATTTTATGCTATCCTTTAGGTAAAGAGCATGTTCTATCCATTCATTTTTCAGGCAGGTATACACTGGATGATGATCAGTTGAGTGCTATCGTTACAAATAATAATGAGCTTTTACGAACGATTAATCTTCTAGTAGGAGGGGATTCTGTATGAAGCATAGCAGACGTAATCGTCGACATGGGGTCGCTCCTGGTTATAAAATGTCAAAGTTGCTATCTCAATCAATAATTATTGACACTAAGGGCAAAGATCATGTTGATCAAGCATCAAAAGTGTTATTGGCTACTAAAAACGGCGGAGTTGGCGTTATCTACGTTGGTCCTTCAGTTGAAGGTGTAGATAAAGAATACGTAAAAGTTCTTACAGGAAACGTTGATTCAAGAAAGCCGTCGTTTGTTTAAATTAAAACTGGATAAACATTTACTGAAGGCTCCCACATATTTGGGAGCCTTTTATGCTTTAGAACGACACCGGTCAGAACACAATAATATCGCAAGGAACAGCCTAATCAATAGCGCTCAGATTTGCTACATGTCTAGCTTTAACCACTCTAAAAAAGTTTCAACAGTGAACTCTCCACGCAGACAAGCATCCCGATTGAGCTTCGCAAACTCAGCCCACTGATAGCAAAGTTCCTCTGTTGTTTTTCCATATCTAATCCAGGCAAAGCGTCGTTTGTATTCTCGTATGTATGCCTTGAGTGCGGGTGAATCCGCCTTTTTTCGTTCCCACTGGCTAAGTGCGCCGATTTCCTTACAGGTTTTCGTAGGAATGGCAAATGGACGCTCACAATATTCTGCATTTTTGTTACGACTCAGTGCAAAGTAGCGACCACAATTTTAGCATATCCGAAAAGGCAACTCATGGCGAAGACATTCACGCACAAAAAAGTTAGGTATATCGAACAGGCTCTGAACCTCTAGCAACTCTGTAAACGTTCCTTCTTTCATTGGGGTATAGCGAAGCTGTAATGACCGAAAGGCAAAGCGGGAGGAATTGTTGCTGTTAGCTGCATAGAAGCTACTCAGCCTATCTTGAATTGGCTCATCAGTTACATCCACATCTAGCACATCATACCAAAGCACACGTAGTTGCTGCTGTGTTTTTTCAAGCTTTTTAGGTAGTTGGATCGGTTCATCGGTGGAAAGTAACCTCTCCACATCCTCATACGCTTGCTGCCGCGCCTGCTTCAGCCTTTCTGTCCATTCCAAAAGTAAATAAGCAAAATAGGGCTGGTAGCTGTTTAGCAAAGCCACCCCTTCTAAGATCGGCTTTTCCAGCCGTTTTGTTTTCTAATTTCCAGTTGCTGTATAACGGTTTGAAGACGTTCTGTAATGTCATAGGTCGGCTTAACGTCAAGCTCCATCCACTCCAATACGGTGGGGACAATGGATAATGCGTATGCTGAACATGAATGACCAGCAGTACCATGAAGGAAATGCTTCCGACCATCGGCAATATAGACTTGATAGGTATCACTCATGTCGCACCTCTTTTTAGATAATCAAATATGCAAGGAAGAGTTCAGCGTCAACCATGGGTATCGATGTACGGAAGATGCTCATCGACTTCCGATGAGTTGACTTCCCGCATTGCGGATATGCGAGTATTTTCGTTAGGCTATTGTACGAAGGAAGTACTGGACAAGTTGAAGCAACTGAGCAAAGAAAATGAAAAGCAAATGCATCATCTACCAAATTTGCAACTCCACGCGCTATCTCTGTTACAAGGATTTGAAAAAGGTAACTGCCGATCTGAATCTGAAGCCCATTTACAAAGCTGTATCGGAAGAAATGGCTCTTGTCGAACTCAATCGATTCGAGGAAGCCTGGGGAACGAAGTATCCCCTCATCCTTCGCTCTTGACGCAATAAACTGGGATGAACTGGCTACCTTTTTTAAGTATCCGCCAGAGCCCCGAGGGGAGAAGTCTTTTAAATGAGTTTACACAAAAGATTTGACAGACCCCTTTTTTTGACAACTCGAATGTTTCCCTTCGTTACACTTGCTATGAAGCAATAGAAAAACCAACTCAAACAAGATTTTAACGGCTAGAAGACAATTTCTCCAATGTTTCGTTAATTGCATGAAGAACCTTCTTAATACTCAGCGAATAATTAGGGTTTATTAAAAGATCACCGTATCCATTATCACGTAGTTCTTCGTTAGGAGATAATTTTTGAATTACTTTTTAAATTTCCTCTTTATATTGCGATAATTGATAATTGACCTGTTCGGATTTTTTATCTCTTGTTGTTACTGCCGTCGAAATTATTTTATACAACTCTTGGAATCCATTTTGAATATAATTGGATCGAGAGAGCGTGCTTAATGTGGAAATGGAACTGTCGAGCTTTGCACTCACTATTGCTAACTCCGAGATATTATAAGCAATTCTTTCATTGTCCTTGTCATGTATTGACTCTCCTAAATTATCCAATGTTTTAAAAAAACCAACTAAGTGACTGTAAGTTTCAAATAAAAAAGACTTTTTGGCTTTACTATCATTTACTGCTGACAGTACATTTATTGAAATTGAAATAACACATATTAAGGACAATACAATAAAGGATTTTTTTTCATAACAATTCCTCTCTGCTCTACCTGTTAAAATACATCATCCACACAGTCAATATTCTCAAGTCGACTGTGTGGAAAAATGTTTAAAAAAGTCAATAAGTAAACTTCTATTACAGGTTATGATGGGAAGTATAACTATACCCATTAATCCAGTTAGTTTCTGTACTTGTATTATAACGGATTAGACCAGCGAGATAAACATAATGACCAGAGCTACTCAAAAAGTTGCTCTCTGTGCTGGCCGCAATCCCACGAATAACTTTCCCACCATATCTACTGTACTGTTGCTCATGGAGCAAAGGCTTGTATCGAGCCGGCTCACCTTTCTCTTGGCGAACCGCTCCTTGTTATAAAGAACGCTCCCATTCACAGTCCCAACGGGGAAGTTAGTAAATTTATTGAGGAGGTTGATTTTGATAGGACTTCTCAAAAACTTCTAACCCGACTCTGCCGCTGTGACAGTGGATAAACTGAAGGGTTATCTGCAGGCTGCTTTTAAGCGGCTTTCAGATGACCCTTTAAATTTCTTTACCTGCTTTTGTATCATGCTAGTATGTCAGGACTCGAAATCGCATCAAATAATTGGTGTTTTTTACAATGTGATGTGCTACTATGGAAAAGTTCCAAATTTGTCCGTCTATTCGGCCGATAGGCGAATGATGAGGTTCATAGAAAGAGAGAGAATATATAATAACGGAGGAATTCAAGACATGCAGGACAATAACAGAATAATTCTGCCTGCACTAGGAGCGCTAGTTGCCTCTATTATCGGCGGCGCGGTCTGGGCGCTGATCCTTGTGATCACAGAATACGAGCTTGGCCTTATAGCTTGGGGGATTGGCGGGCTTGCAGGATATGTTGTCTATTTGCTCACGCAACATGTGACGAAAGCCAATCAGACAACCGCAGTTATTTCTGCGCTGCTTGGTATTGTACTGGGCAAGTTTTTTATTGTGGCTTATATGATGAAAGACGTGTTTGGCAGTATGCTGAATAAGGTGGTATTTCAAATTTTCACAGAGAATTTCATCAGTTTTTTTGGCAAAATGGATATTCTTTTTGTCCTGTTTGCGGTACTTACGGCTTGGCATTTGCCGCTTAGGCTGTCCCTCCAGAGACAGCAGCGCAATGGCGAACTGGATTTTCCTGCAGAATCATAACCGCTTCGGCCCGGGCCTCTTCGAAAGAGGTTCGGGCCTTTTTACAGTTCGCTCACGCTATTTTTAAACAGCTTCAATCTTAAAATCAGAACTTGGCAGGAAGGAGAAGCCAGGCTTTAATCTTGATCTGTAAGAACTTCTAGCCCTGTTGCGTTTCCCCTCGCTGGCAGTCTACCGCTATTTCGTTTCAACCCTTAACATAGATAAGATGTCCCCTCTGTCACACTCGTCCATTGCAATCTCCACATGAATATTGTTATATCGTCCTGAAAACCTTTCTATATCAACGGGCAGAAAGATGCATTATACTGAGTGTAATTCCAAGTGCTAAGGAGTGTAACAATGTCCAGGAAATTAAGATGGGGTATACTCGGTTGTGCAGGTATTGCCAAGCGTGCAGTTATTCCAGGAATTATCGCTTCACAGACCGGAGTGGCGGCTGCAATTGCAAGCCGGAATTTAAGTACGGCAGAAGAGACGGCCAGAAGTCTTGATATACCGACAGCTTATGGCAGCTATGAAGAGTTGATTGCCGACCCGTCGATTGATGCGGTCTATATTCCGCTGCCGAATCATCTGCATATGGAGTGGACGTTCAAGGCCGCGGAGGCGGGCAAGCATGTGCTGTGTGAAAAACCGATCGCGTTAAACGCAGAACAAGCGCGCAAAATGGTGGAGGCATGCAGCGCTGCGGGTGTGCATCTGGCCGAAGCCTTTATGTACCGGCATCACCCACGCTACGAAGAGATCAAGAAAATCATTCAATCGGGCGAGATCGGGGCGGTTCGCGGATTGCAAAGCCATTTTACTTTCAACAATGCTGGAGACGCTTCCAATGTCCGTTTTCGCAAGGCCTGGGGAGGCGGTTCCATCTATGATGTAGGCTGTTATCCGATTAGTGTGGCCCGCCTATTGCTTGATGAGGAGCCGCAAGCAGCGACAGTACACGGGTTGCTCTCGCCGGAGCATGACAATGTGGACATGATGGCGTCCGGCATTTTAGAGTTTTCAGGTGGCGTAGCGTTGAACTTTGGCTGCGGGATGTGGGCGGATTTCCGCAATACACTTGAGATTTTGGGAACCGACGGCCGGATTGAGGTTCCTTCTTCGTTTATCGGTAACCCGAACTACTATGTTATTACGAGGGATGGCCGCAGGGAGGTCGAGCAACCGGATTTGAATACGTACACCCTGCAGATCGATGAATTTGCCGCCGTTGTATGGGGGGAGAAAGCGCCGCAGTTCGCTCCGTCTGACGCGATTGACAATATGAAGGTTATTGATGCTTGTCTTCAGTCGATTCATGAGCGTAACCGGATTACGATTTCCCAGGAGGGGTGAAAAGATGAAGCAGATTGAAATTGCAGGGCTTCGCAAAGGTGTATCCCGGCTCATTATGGGCTCCGACTATTTTTCTCCCGAGATTTATGATCTCGTTCGTCACAATCTGGATGCCTTCGTAGCTGTGGGCGGCAACACGATTGATACGGCCTTTATTTATCGCGAAGGCAGAAGCGAGCAAGCCATCGGTATGTGGATCGAGGAGCGCGGCAACCGCAGCGACATCAATCTCTGGACAAAAGGCGCTCACCCGAACCATGATGGCAATCGCGTCAACCGCGCGGCTATTCAGGAGGAGCTGTCAATCAGCCTGGAGCGGCTTCGCACGAATTATGTCGATCTTTACGCACTGCACCGTGATGATACTGATGTTCCGGTAGGGGAAATACTGGAGATTCTCAATGAGCAGGTGGAGGCTGGCCGAATACTCTCTTTCGGGGCGTCCAACTGGACCTGGCAACGGCTCGCAGAAGCGCAAAGCTATGCCGACAGTCACGGATTGATCGGTTTCTCGTTCAACAGTCCGAATCTGGCGCTGGCCAAGGCCAAGGAACCGTATTGGGGGGGCTGCATCAGCGTAGATGAAGAAACGCTGCAATGGCATGAGCAATCCGGGCTTCCGATCTTCTCCTGGTCATCGCAAGCAAGGGGCTTCTTCACCGGACGCTTCACGCGGGATGATCATTCGGATGCGGATCTGGTACGTGTCTTCTATAATGATGAGAATTGGGAGCGCTACGACAGAGCGCAGAAGCTGGCGGAGCAACAAGGCGTGTCCACAATTCAGATTGCACTTGCTTATGTCCTCAATCAGCCCTTCAATACGGCAGCGATTATTGGTCCGCAAAATGAGGCGGAGCTGCTCTCATGCCGCGATGCGGCAGCGATTGAACTGACGGAAGAAGAAATCAAGTGGCTGGATTTGAAAGCGTAATTATGCAGTTCTCCAATACGGTATTGGAAATTATTGCAACCTGTGTTCAGGATGCCATTGAAGCGGAGAAGAACGGCGCGGACCGCATTGAGCTGATTACTGCCTTCACGGAAGGCGGGCTGACGCCGGGCATCGGAATGGTGCAATGCGTAGTGGCTGCGGTCAGCATCCCGGTTCATGTCATGGTCCGGCCGCACAGCCGCTCCTTTGTATACGACCGGCTGGATAAGGATACAATGGCGCAGGAAATCCAGGCAATCGCCAAGACGGGCGCAGCTGGTATTGTTATCGGACTGGTCACGGAAGATCGGCAGATTGATACGCAAGGGCTGGCAGAGTTGCTGCCTCTGGCGGAGGGGATGAATGTCACTTTCCATCGCGCATTTGACGAGCTTGGTGACCAGTTGTCGGGCATTCAGACGCTTCTGCGCTATCCGCAAATTAATCGTGTGCTGACTTCCGGCGGCCCTAAGCCGGCCCCACAGGCGATAGACGGGATCAAGGCGCTGGTTGCAGCAGCCGAAGGCAGCCCGCTGCGCATTTTGGCTGGCAGCGGATTGAATATTGAAGGCATCGCCGATTTTGTAGCGGCGACCGGTGTTCAGGAAGTTCATTTCGGAACGGCAGTTCGCTGCGGGTCATCGGCTCTTGCCGGTATTGATCCGGTACGATTGCGCGCTCTAGCGGACATTCTACATCATGACGGTGTATAATTCGAATTGAAAAAAAGAGGCGTCGCAGTGAGCCGTGGTAACTAGCAGCAGGGAGACGTATGCTTGGCTTTACACTTTGCAGGGTAAAGCAGGATATTTTAGCAGGATCAAAGCAACGGTGTGCATCTGGTATGGAGCGCATCCGTTGCTTTTTTTTGCTTCATGTGCGCGACGCCATAACTCCTGCTACCGAGCAGACATCTGCTAGCGAGGATCGTCTGTATAATCGTTTTTGAGAACTGTTATATAGAACTTATTCCAAAGGAGACTACCATTTATGCCGAAATTGGTGGGAAATGAACGTTTTATGTGTAAATTTAAAATTCTGAGTTGGATAATCTCGTTTAATAGCAATGTAGCTCATTTTATCGGGGAAAATCGGTGGAAAGCTTTATCCGGCTAAAAACTTTTTATATTTTCTGTTTCACAAAAATTTCTGCTGTTTATAACACAGATTACCCAAAGATGAAAATGGCGTATACATCCATATGCTGGAACATACAGGAGGAATAAAGAGCCTAGGCCAGTTAATTTGCTTTCTTCCCAAATGAGCCGGAATATCCCTAGAATATGGAATATTACTGGAAATGACCTCCTCAGCCTTTCATGTTAGCATATTCAGTAACCCGCAGAAACGCCATGTTAAGGGCGCATAACAAAGAAAGGTGCGCGAGGCGCATGAGTCGCGTGGAAAAAACAAAGAAAGGTTGTGGGAATCATAATGAGGAAGGGTTGGCTCCTGATGCTGGTCGCTGGTATGCTGCTAGTGTCCGCATGTGGAGCAGGGAACACGAATGGAAGTCCGGGCAAGCCTGGAGACGGCAATCAAGCCGGAGGCGGAACGCTGGAGAAGGCCCGCAGCCAGGGCTACATTACCGTCGGATTTGCCAATGAGAATCCCTATGCCTACAAGGAAGCGGATGGGACCTTGACCGGTGAAGCGGTTGAAATCGCGCGCGCCATTCTGGAGCGTCTCGGCATCTCGGAGATGCGAGGGGAACTGACAGAGTTTGGCGGTCTGATCGGAGGCTTGCAAGCGGGCCGATTCGACATGATTACCGCCGGCATGTTTATCAACGAGAATCGCTGCAAGCAGGTCGCATTTGCCAATCCGGAGTATAGTATTGGCGAAGCGATTGCAGTAAAGCAGGGTAATCCGCTGAATTTAAAGAGCTATGAAGATATTGCCAGCAGCGGGGCCAAAGTCGCGGTGATGACCGGCGCAGTGGAAATTGAATATCTTGAAAAGTCAGGGGTCAAGGACAGTCAGATGGTCATAACGCCTGATCAGGATGCAGCCGTCAACGCTTTGCAATCGGGCAGAGCGGATGTCATGACGATGACGGACCCGGCCTTGCGTTCACGGCTTGCTTCTGCGCAAGATGATAAAATCGAGCGGGTGGAGGATTTCAAGCAGCCGGTTGTCGACGGCAATAGCGTGAGGGGCTATGGCGCTTCGGCATTCCGTCCGGCAGATACGCAATTTGTGGAAGCTTTTAATGCGGAGCTGGAGAAGCTGAAGGAATCCGGCGAACTGCTCGCGATTTTGGAGAAGTTTGGGTTTACGGATGCTGAGCTTCCGGGCGATATGACAGCAGCGGAGCTGTGCGGATAGCCTATGATATCCAAATGGCTGGAATGGATGCCGCTGATGTGGGAAGGGCTGCTTATAACGCTGGAAGTAACCTTTCTGTCCGCCATTGTAGCCTTGATCATTGCCGTCGCAGCCGGATTATGCCGGTTATCCCGGTTGCAGTGGCTGAGAGGCTTGGCCTATGTGTATATGCTGTTATTCCGGGGCGTATCGCTGTTGGTATTGTTATTTTGGGTATATTTTGTTCTCCCCTTTCTTGGGATCGAGCTGTCCAAACTGGCGGCAGCGGTGCTGGCCATTGGACTTAACTACGGGGCATTCGGCGCCGAAATTGTAAGAAGCTCGATTCTCGCTGTACCGAAGGGTCAATGGGAGGCGGCGCAAGCGCTTAATTTCACATCCGCCCAGCGGATGATTAGAGTGGTTTTTCCCCAGGCTCTAATACGAATGCTCCCGCCCTTGAACAATTTGATGATTGAGCTTATGAAAGCGACCTCGCTCATTTACTTTATTACACTGACAGATTTAACCTATCAGGCGATGATTTTAAGAAGCCTGTACCTTCCGCAAACCGCACAAATTTTTGGCTTGTTGCTCGTCCTCTACTTTGTCATCGCATCGGTCATTTCGCTGCTCGCCCGCATGCTTGAGCGGAAGCTGACCGCAGGAAGGATGTGATCAGAAGATGTGGGATTGGAGCTACGCCGCTTCTATTTTGCCCAGATTGCTGTCTGCGCTGCAAGTGACCTTTGTCGCAACAGCGTGGAGCTTCGTACTCGCCTGTACGCTTGGCCTGGTGCTTGCCGTACTATCCCGCTCGCGATTTGTCGTCATCCGGCTGACGGTTAACGGAGTGTCGGAATTCATTCGCAGAACTCCGCTGCTCGTCCAGATCTTTTTCCTGTTCTACAGTATTCCGCTGCTGACGGGAATCTCGCTTTCTGCACTCGCCACAGGAATTATCGGACTGGGGCTGCACTACAGCACGTACATGTCCCAAGTATACCGGTCTGGAATTGAAGGCATTGACAAGGGACAGTGGGAGGCAGCCAAAGCGCTTAATTTTACGCCAGTCCGCACGTGGAGCGCGATTATTTTACCGCAGGCCGTGCCGCCGATCCTGCCGATTATGGGCAATTATTTGATTGTTATATTCAAAGAAACACCGCTTCTTGCCGCCATTACAGTCGTGGAACTGCTGACGACAGCCAAAAATATTAATGCAAGGGATTGGCGTCCGTTCGAGCCTTACACAATAGTAGGCGTGCTGTTTTTGTTGATCAGCCTGGCTGTCGCTTTTCTGGCAGGATGGTTGGAGAACCGGATCAAGCATCGCTATTCACGTTAAACGGTCGACATATATATTAAAGAAACGGAAGCAGGTAGCCGGAGTGTGAAAGGATTCTGGAGAAGCGAAGCGCTCGCCTTTGTTCCCGGATTTCCCCAATTACGACCGCTCATTTAAGAAATCCGGGAACAACAGCGATCGGAAGAACCTTTCACACGCAGGCCTTGTCTGACTTTCTTTCGTTCAACTTATATAGCTAATCTTGGCCGTAAAAGGAGGAAGGGATGAACACAGTGACAAAGGGTGAGCCCGCCGATACCGGGAGTGCAAGCAAGCCCCGTCAAAGGGAGCCGGCTGCACCCGTGACACCGGTCGTTTCCTATCGGAATGTGAAGAAGTCGTACGGAGACCTGGAGGTACTGCACGGCATTGATCTGGATATTGCGGCCGGGGAAAAGATTGCGTTGATCGGTCCCAGTGGATCCGGCAAAACAACGCTCGGTCGAATGCTGATGACGCTGGAGGAACCGACATCCGGCATCATTGAGGTAGAGGGCGAGCCATTATGGCAAATAGAGCGAAATGGCAAGCTTGTTCGTGCAAATGAACATCATCTGCACCGGATGCGCAGCAAAATCGGAATGGTCTTTCAGCATTTCAATCTGTTTCCGCATATGCGGGTATTGCGCAATGTCACGGAGGCGCCACGAAAGGTGCTTGGAATTGGCAAGGAGGAAGCGCATGACCGTGCTGTGGAAATGCTGTGCAAGGTTGGTCTTGAAGATAAGCTGGATGTCTATCCGTCCAAGCTGTCCGGCGGACAAAAGCAACGGGTAGCCATTGCCCGGGCGCTCGTCATGCGTCCTAAAATTATGGTGTTTGACGAAGTGACCTCAGCGCTTGATCCCGAGCTTGTCGGGGAGGTGTTGTCGGTAATCAAGGAAATTGCCGAGGAAGGCGAAATGGCGATGATGCTCATTACGCATGAAATGGATTTTGCTCGTGATGTAGCAGACCGGGTTATATTCGGAGCGGACGGTCGAATTGTGGAAACGGGCCCGCCGCAGGAGCTGTTCGGGCAGCCGAAAAGCGACCGTCTCAAGTCGTTCCTGAGCCGGTTTGTGTAGCAGTGGGAAGCTGTTGGCGGGCAATTGTAAACGCTTCGAGTGGCGAAGCAAGAATAATGGCAAGGATCAGGTATGCCGAGGTATGCCCAATAAAGGGGTCCTTGTCAGATGAGGGAGCGATGATCGTGCAGAAAGCAGCAATAAAGCAAGAGCTTCGCAAGCCCCGCAAACAGGACGGCGCTGCCGTGTGGGAGCTGATCAAGAGAGCGGGAACACTCGATTTGAATTCCGCTTATTGTTACATTCTGCTGTGTGATTTATACAAGGATACTTGTCTGGTAGCCGAGCGGGAGGGGCGGATTGTCGGATTTGTCTCCGCTCTCAGACCTCCTGGCGCTGATGACCGTCTGTTCATCTGGCAGGTTGCCGTTGATCCCGGCGAGCGCGGGAAGGGGCTTGGCCGGGCTATGCTGGAGAGGATGCTCGCCACGGTGGCGGCGGAAGCACCTGTCCGCTTCATTGAGGCCACTGTCAGCCCTTCCAACACGGCGTCGCTCAGGCTGTTCAAGGCTGTTGCCAGAGAGCTTGGCTGTACATTTCGGGTGAGCGAGCAGCATGGATATCCTGCCGGATTATTCCCGCAGGGACAGCATCATGAGAGTGAGCCGCTTGTGGTCATTGGGCCTTTGCGGTAGAAGGCGAATTGCAACTTTTTACCGCAACATGAGGCATTTTTCCTGTCAAAGGAAGGAAAAGTCTTTACACTTGTTCAAAAAACGCTTGTTGAAAATTATTCCGGGAGGGATTAGATGAATCAGCTTATGCAAAAAAGTCCGTCAATGAGGGTGTTCAATCAGTTGGAATCCGAGGTGCGCAGCTATTGCCGCAGCTTTACGACTGTCTTCGAAAAGGCGCAAAACGCCAGACTATGGGACAGCGGAGGCAGGGAGTATATTGATTTTTTCGCCGGTGCAGGGGCTGTCAACTATGGACATAACAACCTCATGTTCAAACAAAGACTGATCGATTATTTGCATGACGATGGCATCACTCACAGCCTGGATATGGCGACTACCGCCAAGGAAACTTTTCTTACCCGCTTTAAGGAACATATTTTGGAGCCAAGGAAGCTCGATTACAAGGTCATGTTTCCTGGTCCGACCGGTACGAATGCAGTTGAAAGCGCGATGAAGCTGGCGCGGAAGGTAACGGGAAGGGTACAGATCATTTGCTTCACCAATGCCTTTCACGGCATGTCTCTCGGTTCCCTGGCCGCGACCGGCAACCAGTTCAAGCGCAGCGGAGCCGGTGTCCCGCTCCCCTATACAACGTTTATGCCTTATGACGGGTATTTTGGCGATAAGGTGGATACGGCAGCCTATCTGGAAAAGCTCCTGGACGACCCGGGAAGCGGCGTAGAGTTGCCTGCAGCGGTGCTGCTGGAGACACTCCAGGGGGAAGGCGGACTGAATTCCGCTAGTGAGGAGTGGCTAAGGCAGATTGCCCGCATATGCCGGGAACGTAAAATCCTGCTCATTGTCGATGATGTGCAAATGGGCTGCGGGCGTACCGGGACATTCTTCAGTTTCGAGCAGGCCGGCATTGTGCCGGATATCGTCTGCCTATCCAAATCGATAGGCGGATTCGGACTTCCGATGGCGCTGACGCTGATCAAGCCGGTCCATGATATCTGGAGTCCGGGTGAGCACAACGGGACGTTTCGAGGCAATAATCTGGGTTTCGTTGCTGCTACGGCGGCACTGGACTACTGGGTTGGGGGTCAATTTGAACCGGAACTGGCTAGCAAGGCCGACAAGATACAGGCCACACTGGAGCGAATTCAAGCGAATTACCCGGAGCATCACATTGAAATTCGCGGGAAAGGGTTGATTCAGGGGCTGGCTTTTCGGGATGCGGAACAAGCATCGCGCCTGTGCGCTGCCGCCTTCAACCGGGGACTGATTATGGAAACCTCCGGCCCTCGTGATGAAGTAGCAAAGTTGATGCCTCCGCTTACGATTGAGCCGGAGTTGCTGGATGAGGGGCTTGCCCATTTGGAAGAAGCAATGAAGGAGCTGAGTTTATGATTGTCAAACAATTGAATGAAGTGGTGGGTACGGAAGACGATATTGACACGCCAACCTGGAATTCCAGGCGCTTGCTGCTGGCGAAGGACGGCCTGGGCTTTTCCATGCATGATACGCTGATCAAGGAAGGGACCGAGACATGGATCTGGTATAAAAATCATGTGGAGGCTGTTTATTGTGTTGAAGGCGAGGGTGAAATCGAGGTGGTCGGGGGCGAAGTGTATCCAATTCGTCCGGGGACGCTCTATGCGCTGGATGGCCATGAAAAGCACTGGCTGCGCGCAACCAAAACAATGCGGATGATCTGCGTGTTCAACCCGCCGTTAACCGGGCGCGAGGTGCATGATGAGGAGGGCGTCTATCCGCTGCTTGCAGATAAGGCGACAGTATAACTTTGATACCATTTATAAAATGAATCAGGGAGGACGATTTATATGCAAACTTCCGATCAGACAAGACTGAATCAAATTCAGGATAAATACCCGTCAAGATTGACGGATAAGCCGCATCGGGTCAAACGCCAGGACCCTGTTGTCTATTCGCAGTGGAGCGACAATGATCCACTTACTCGCGAGCAGTTGGAATTCTATGAGAAACATGGCTATTTGTTTTTGGAAGGCTTCTTCACTGCCGGGGAGATCGGGGAATGGCGCAAAGAACTGGGACGGCTGCAGCAGCATTATTTAACGCTCTCCTCAGAGGAAGTGATCCGCGAGCCGGGAGGCGATGAGGTCCGGTCCATCTTCGCCGTGCATCGCAACAATGAAGTATTCCGCAGCACAGCCGACCATCCGAAGCTGAAAGAAATCGTGGACTACTTGCTCGGTGGGCCGACCTACGTCCATCAGTCGAGGATCAACTACAAGCCAGGCTTTACCGGTAAAGAGTTCTACTGGCATTCGGACTTTGAGACCTGGCATGTCGAGGACGGAATGCCATCCATGCGGGCTTTAAGCTGCTCCATTGCGCTGGAGGATAACTTTATTTACAATGGGGCGCTTATGGTTATTCCCGGCTCCCATAAGGAGTTCATTGCTTGTGTGGGGCAGACGCCGGAGAATCACTACAAGGATTCGCTGCGTCGTCAGGAATACGGCGTGCCTGATCAGATGAGCCTGACAGAGCTTGCTCATAATAGCTCTATCGAGATGCCGGTGGGCAAAGCTGGATCGGTCCTGCTCTTTGACTGCAATCTGATGCACGGTTCAGCGAGCAACATTTCCCCATATCCGCGCAGCAATGTATTCATCGTCTATAACAGCTTGGACAACCGGCTTCAGGCTCCTTACTCCGGCCAGGCGCCGAGACCGGAATTTATCGCTGCACGGGAACAGGCATGATTTCCTGGACGCTTGTCGGTACGATTATTTCTATTAATATTGTTTATGTAGCCTGCTTTACGCTTCGTCTTATTCTTGTCGTGAAAGGGCGGAAGCTAAGCGCCTCCATGCTGGCGATGGTAGAGGTGTTCATCTATTTGATCGGACTGAATCTAGTGCTCAGCAATCTGGACAGTCCGGTCAATATGGCCGCCTATTGCATTGGCTTTGGCGTCGGGGTCTATGTGGGCAGCAAGATAGAAGAATACCTTGCCCTAGGCTATCTCGTTGTACAGGTCATCGTTGATTCCATTTCGATCGATCTCCCGAACCGACTGCGCGATCACGGCTATGGCGTGACGACGTGGCCTGCGGACGGGAGAGACGGCAAGCGTCTGGTCATGCAGGTGCTCGTGAAACGCAGCAATGAGAAGAGGCTGATGAGCACCCTTGACAAGCTTTCTCCGAAAGCGTTTGTAATCTCTCACGAACCGAAGCAGTTCAAGGGCGGCTTTTGGACGAAACTGACGAACAGATAAACCTATGGAGAATCTCCTCGCAGGACGAGGGGATTCGTTTTGTTATGTCTTCCGGAAATAGACGAGAAAATACCTTTTGCAAGATAATTATACAAAGTTGGACATTAATTTTAGGAAAATGTCATAAAAAGGTTTAAATTGCCATAAGATCGGCTATGATCCAACAAAATTGCTCATGTAAATCTTGCATCTAGTTTGATATACTTATAAATTAGGTATCACCGTGAGCTATGATGATATAACAAAGGAGTGACAGATAAGTGGATACGATTGAATCTTTATCCGATTTGATTTCACAGCACAAAAGCCCTTCCTATATTGAGATTCCGGGGAAGCTGGCCCGAACGTTCGGACAAACAACACTATCGACAACATTGCCGATGAGCAAGCTTTTTTCCATCTATGAGATTGATCTTGAAGTGCAGCGTCAGCTTATCCCGCAAAATTTATCCAAGTTGATGGACTATGTCCTGCTCTATCTGGATCATGGTCAAACCGTATACTTCCCAGGCATTATTCTGTCAGCCAGAGGAGCAGGTCAGTATGATGAGTCCAGTCAGACCCTGAATCTCCAGGCGATGGAAAAATGTTATGTCGTTGACGGTCAGCACAGGCTTGCGGCGTTCCGTCGTCTTATGGAAACGCTTCAAAGCAATATGGCGCGTGCCAAGGATCGTCGGGAATACGAGCGGATGGAGGAAATTACGAAGAAACTGCGCAGATTGTATGATTTTCCGATTTCCGTGATGATTTACCTCGACATTAATGCGAAGCAGGAACGTCAATTATTCTCCGATATTAATAAACTTCCGCGTAAAATTGGGGGCAATCTGGCTGTGCTGCGCGATCAGCGCAGATTTTATCATGTAATGGCCAGCAGACTGGTGCAGGAATATCCCGTCATGGAAAACATTCGGGTTGATATGCACTCTGAGCGGGGGAAGGCGCCGGAATATTTGTGGAGCTATCACCTGTTGATCGAATTGATGGTCGGGCTATTCGAGGGTCGTCTGAAATCCGCTGCCAGAAACAACGGCTATCATTATACGGAGGCGGATCTGACGCGAGGCATGGAACAGGCAGCGGAATATTTTGAGCTGATGCTCAACTATTTGCCGCAGCCAAGCAAATCGGAAATATGCTGGACTGAGAACGTTCAGATTGCCTTGTCGTTGTTCCTCCATGAGGAAGCGTTCAAAACGCAGCAGTTCAATGTCTACAACTTGAAGCATGCGATGCAGATTTTGCCTCATGTGGAATGGAATGAAATCTACAAGGACGATGAGAAGGACCGTCTGCCACGCCGCAGCCGGATTATGAAGGCCTATCATTTTATTCGTGATTTTTATAATGGGCATCAATTATTGTTGATTTCCGATAAGGAGGCAGCTGAATAATGGACGGCTTACGTTTACAAATGACCATTCATCCTTACTGCGAGAGCTTCGGGGTAGCAACCGTCTCGCTTCGCGTTCAGGATTTGTTGAACTATACCGCGATTGATCCGATGGTGCAGCGGAAACTAAGTCCGATGCAGCGTCGCAAAATTGCGAACTATTTGCAGGAACGGGAGCTGGAGCATGTATTTTTTGGTCCGGTAACGTTGTCGCTGCGTCAGGTAAAACAGCTTGCCAGAGAAGAGGGGGACCTTATTCTTCGTCATGGCTCCAAGCTGAGCATTCTTGATGGCCAGCACCGGATTCAGGCGCTCGGCTATGTGAATGAGCAACTGCTTAAGGAAGTTCGCAAGGTCGAGAGAAAGGCTGCACAGCTCAAGGTAAAATCCAGGAGAGATACGGAGGATAAGTCGCTTGTTGAGGAGCTGGAACAGACGGAAGGTCTGCTGGCTGAAATCGAAGCGCGCCGTCTGGACCTGATGGAGAGCGAACTGTCCGTTCAGCTTTACATTGGATTGGATGAAGAAGAAGAGAAGCAGTTGTTTGGCGATATCAACTCCAAAGTGCAACTGGTCAGCAAGGAACTGGGCCATTCCTTTGACTCCACCGATCCGCTTAATCTCGTCATGCAGCAGGTCGCAGATTACAATGAACTGTTGAAATCAGCAGGCATAGAGCGTCGCAACAACCTGACTGCGTTCAATAAAAATTTCACTTGCTTCAGCTGGCTCTATTCCACTGCAACCTTGTTGTATACAGGCAAAATGCAGCCTTCCTATGAGATGGCGCGCAAGATCCGCAAGGATATTCCGGCCCATATCGAAATATTGCATCAATATCTGAACGGTATTCTGCCGCATTTGCCTGAACAGCCAGGCTTATCCCAGTATGTGTCCTCGACACGTGTCGTTCAGGAAGCAATCGCATTGTATGCGAATGGATTTTTGTACAAAAACGGCGTGTATAATCCGGAATGGACATCTTGTCTGACAGCTCTCGATGGCATCGACTGGTCGCATGATAACGAGGAGCTGGCAGAGAGATTCGGAAAACTCGATAATGGCAAAATCAACCTGGTTCATGAGAAATCGATGCGCAAGCATAACAAAATGGCGGACTTTCTGCATGAGAAATATTTAATCTCCCAATAATTATGGAATGAAATCATATCTTGTTCGTGTTACTATGGGACACGTCACCAAAAGCACCCAAAACACGAGGAGGATGATTTCATGAGTAAGCGTTTGTTTCACCGTACGATTGCCGGAACACTGGCAGCAGCATTGATCGCAGCAGGAGGAATAAGTGCAGGCACAGCATCGGCTGCGCCGGACGTGAATACGATTCCAGTGAAATTTCAGGTGAATGGCAAGACAATCACCGTTTTTTCGAGCCAGAACGTCTCTTTAGAAGATTTGCTGAATTCAAATTCACAGTTTTTCAATATCCCTAGCGACGGTTCCTTCCCGGGCTTCAACTTTAATTTGCAGGATATTCTGAAAAACCTTCCGTCTGCAGGTTCAGGCTCTTCCCAGGGGGAAGTTCCTACGCCCCCTGTGAAACCGGAATCACCAAAATCAGGCAATGGAAATGCCCCAACAGCGCCGTCCAAGCCCGTAACAACTCCCGAAACACCTGACAAGCCAGCCAACCCTAACGAAGGGACTCAAACCGAGCAAGGCAAGTTTGAGGCGGAGGTTGTCAGACTTGTGAATGTAGAGCGTTCCAAGGCGGGATTGAAGGCTCTTGTCTCCGATTCTGCATTGGCTAAGGTAGCTCAAGACAAGGCGAAGGATATGTACGACAACAAATACTTCAGCCATACCTCGCCAACTTATGGTTCGCCATTTGATATGATGACCCGTTACGGTATCAAGTATTCCTATGCCGGGGAGAACATTGCCAGCGGCCAAAAGTCCCCTGCACAGGTAATGAACGACTGGATGAACAGCCAGGGACACCGCGCCAATATTCTGAACGCCAATTACACCAAAATCGGCGTTGGTTATTACAATGGCCAATGGGTTCAGGAATTCACTGGCTAATTATCAGATAGGACATTATCAAAAGATGAAAAATTTTTAATTCGCCATAATTAAAAAAATCTCATTTGTCGTTATATCAATTGAACAGAGCAGGGCCTCCGTGTGAAAGATTCAATTTCACACGGAGGCCCCTTCTATTTCCTTATCGCGAAACGATGTTTTTACCCGTCAAAGGACGACAAAGCCGTTTATACTTATGTACTATTTGACACATCTCATAGGAGTAGAGGAACAACTATTTAGAACTTGAAGACCTGAATTGTTTTTTGCAGTTTGGTCACCATCTGCTGCATGGTTTCGGTTTCATCCACGACTTCCTGCACCGAAGTAATCTGCTCATTCATGGACGCTGATACTTCCTGAGTGCCGGCAGCTGATTCTTGGGTAATTGCCGAGATGTTCTGAATGGAGCTGGAAATGCTGCGCGCGCTGTCGAGCATCTGCTCCATCTCCGAGGAGAACGCGGAGATTTGTCCGGTAATGAACTGCACGCTGCTTACAATTTCATGGAAGACTTGCTCAGATTCTTTCAAACGTTCATTTTGTTCTTTTACAATTTGTTCGTTGGCATGTATTTTCTCGATTGCGTTTTTGACGCTCTGCTCAATGCCCCGAACGAGACCAAATACTTCCTTTGTCGAAGCAGAGGATTCCTCGGCCAGATTGCGCACTTCCTGAGCAACAACGGCAAAGCCCCGACCATGCTCTCCGGCCCGTGCCGCTTCGATGGAAGCATTGAGGGACAGGAGGTTCGTCTGTTCGGCTATTTCGGAGATGGTCTTCGTAATCTTCGTAATGCCTTCGGCCTTGCGGGACAGTTCTTCAATTGTCTCCGACACAATAGCTGTAGCCTCAACATTCTGACGCATACTCTCACTTTGACTCTCAACGGACTGACGCCCTTTTTCGACAAGGGACAAGGTCAGCTCCGACTGATAGTTGATTTGTCTGGTTGTATCCGCATAGGCCGCAATTTTTTCTTCAATTCCTTGAATAGAGTCGCTCATGCCGGAAACATCATCGGAGATTTCGTTGGCCCCTACAGCCAGTTCCCCGCATGAATGCGTTACCTGTTCCATAATAGTTTTCAGTTCTTTATTTTTATCCAGAATGCTGCCGCTTGAGTCGGACACAATACGCGAGATCTTCAGCGACTCATTCAATATATCTTTCAGTTTGTCAATCATGCTGTTGAAGGAATGGCCTAACTCGCCGACAGTGCTGTTCACATCGACACGCTGGGAGAAATCTCCTTTGGAAATACGGAATGCGACGTCGGTCAATTCACTTATAGAGTGGGTGATTGTTTTGCCGATAAAGCCTGAAACAGGGTACGCAATAATTGCCAGGGCAACAATAATGAGAAGGCTTACATGAAATGGAGCGCCAGCAATAATTGTAATGGCGAGGATAGCAATCGAAAATAAAATAACAATCGAGTAGCTTCCTATTAAAATCTTATTGCGGATGGACAATGAATTAAGCCATTGCATAAGCTGCATCCCCCTTTAGTTGATTAACCATATTATAGCATCGTCCTGATTGGTAGGTCTATAATTCTATATTAAATCAAAAAAATAAAGGAAAAAAGAACTATTTTATACTGACATAATGTCTAAAATAGTTGAAATTTCTGATTTTTGATTTTATAATGAGTCTTGCTACCTATTTGGTAGCATTGAGAAATAAAGGATAAAGAGGTGTATTAATGATGGGGTTGGAGGAAATGCCATTAGCCCGGCAGATTGATTTTGTATTCCGTGAACTGGAGGATGAGCTGACGCATGCAATGTCAGGGACGGTTACAATTCAGATTCGCAATAATACCATAGGGAAATTTGGAATCAAGCATCATCCGATCGAATGCCGCAACGGGGAGCTGAAAAAGCCTGAACAGAGCGCTGGGTTGACCGTCCCTCAGGTCAGGGCATTCCGCCAAATGGCAGTTGACGCGCTCAAAATGAAGCGAAATTGGACGCATGGGGAAATTATGTATGACTTCTCTGTACGGCCGAATGCCGGAACCTGGTCGGCAAGCATTCAATATGAGTCGAATTATAACTCCGCCAACTGGCTGTTCAGATACCAGCCAAAAAACAGAGGTCTGCGCGATACGAATTGATCAAGAAGGTTTGGATTAAAAAAGAAGCGCTGCGAAACATGATGTATTCGCAGCAGCTTCTTTTTTAAGAGGAATTCCTGAGATGTCTATGTAAGTTGAACTAAAGAAACGGAAGTGGGCAGCCGGAGTGTGAAAGGATTCTGGAGAATCAGGGAACAACAGCGATCGGAAGAACCTTTCACACGCAGACCTTGCCTGACTTCCTTTCGTTCAACTTATATAGAACCGGTTGGATTTGCAATCAAGACCCAAAATCATAGTCAGGATATACATAAGGGGAGTCGGGGGCAGGAATACTTTCCAACTCGGCAGCCTTGAGCTGAAGCACAGGGTTGCCCTTATACTCCGAGAGTTCCAGCGTTCCAGTAATTTTCAGCCAAGTATCATTCTTGTACTTTTCTGCCTTCGGATAAGTGACCATAAGACCGTAGGGAAGTGCATCAGCGGAACAGCAGTTCATGGCAAAGCGGCTCAGCGCAAATCGGGATGCAGACATCTCCGGCTCGCGATACACGAATCCGCTGAGTGCGACCTGCTTGCCGAGGAATGGCTCCCGATAGAGGTCAAGTGTTGTAAGAATCTCGATAAATTGTTTCTCTGAAACCTCAATGAGGTCTTGGGTATATAATTTTTTGGCATAAGCGGCATAGCTTTCAGTATATACGTCAGACGGGAACATGTCGTCCGGTGATGGTGCTGCCCGGCCTTGAGTGCTGTTACTGGGGGAAGCATCAGCCAGCGACGGCGAATTTCCCGTACCGGAAGCCTTCGCTTCAGACGGCCTGGCAATATTGATTGCTCCGTTCAGGCTCATTCCTTTTTTAGCGGCGATTGTACTGTCCATGATCGTGTTCGGCAGTAGAAACCCGAGGCAGAGCGGCAGCAGGAACAACCCGTAAATCATCGTATTTTTTGTAAGGGAGGGAGAGGGAGTATGGTCGCAATCACAGTCCGGCTCAGTGCGGCTGCCTGACCATATCCGAAATACGAGATAGAACTGGTACATGGACGCTGCATACAAGCCGATGGCCGACAGTTTGACATAGGTGGCCATCCGGGGAGCAATGTATAGCGCAAGCTGATCGGTTTTGGTCAGATATACAATCAGAAAAGCGAATCCCGATAGTATGGTTCCGCGAAGCAGGTGATGAACAAGCATGTGCACGCTCCTTTCAGCAATTTGCTATGGTCCGGTCAGAAGAAAAAATATTGAAACAAATAAGAGCCGGCAAGCACTAGCAGGAATGTTAAGGCAATAATCCAAAGCACGATTTTCGCCCGGAATACGGAAAACAGCATGAGCGTATTTTTGAAATCAATCATTGCCCCAAACACAAGGAAAGCAAGCAGTGATCCGGCGTTAAAGGTTCCGTTAAAGGAAGAGGCGACAAAGGCGTCGGAGGTTGAGCAGATCGATAAAATAAAAGCAAATCCCATCATGAACAAATTGGACAGCATAGGATGCTCGCCGATACCGAGCAGAGTTTCCCGACTTACCGCGAGTTGAATAAACGCTGTAAGCAAGGCGCCAAACAGCAAATATTTGCCCATCTCAAAAAATTCATCCGATGCGTGAGCCAGTATGGAGCCCATGCGGTTTCCTCGTGCAGAGCCGCCATCATGATGATGCTGACCATGGGAGTGATGGTCTGAATGATGGTATCCATGATGGGCATGGCGATGACTGTGGATTTCCTTCAATGGATTCTCCCGCATAAACCGGTAAAGCAGCAAACCAATGACTACGGTGACTGCGAAAGCGAGTCCCATTCGTGAATAAGCAATCTGGGGCTGTGACCGGAATGCGGTATATGTAGAGGTGTAGACGATTGGATTAAGAATGGGGCCGGCTAAAATAAATACGATTCCGATATAGGCCGGCATTCCTTTGTGAATGAGTCGGCGCACAACCGGAATCATGCCGCATTCGCAGAGCGGAAACAAAATACCAAGCAAGCTGCCGAACAGTACGCCTGCAATCGGATTTTTCGGAGCGAGCTGTTGTATGACTCGATCGGATACAAATACCTGAAGCAGGGAGGATGCGAATACACCAAGCAGAATAAACGGGAAGGCTTCAAGAATCAGGCTAATGAACAAAATTTTGAAGGAGTGAAGCGACGACATATCCAACCGAAGAAAGCTGATATCCCGATTCATCACAATAAGCAGCATCAGACCTATGCAGGTCAGTGTAACCAGAGGTGTTGCCCAGCGAAGCACAAAAGTTGACAAACAAACCCCTTCTTTCTCGTAATTATTACTGTAAAGATTACGAATTATTATAGCCTATGCTTGTTCTTTTGCATATAGGACTAGTTGTGAAAAAAAGACTTTCGCATCTGCTATCGTTCAGGAGGTTTGAGCTTGACAATTTGAGTAGAGCAGTTATAATGTTGGACAATGGCAATGACAGGAATAAGTAGGCATAGTTTTTCCGATGCAAGCAGAGAGCCGGCGGATGCTGCGAGCCGGTGCAGAGGGCTATTGCTGAATGGGGCCTTGAGCTGGGATTTTTCTCCGGAAGCTTCACGTTATGAAGCATAAAGGCTTGCTTTGGGCTTTTTGTCCAATGCAGGTGAATAAGGGTGGCACCACGGTCTCTCGTCCCTTGCGAGAGGTCTTTTTTGTGTTCAAAAAAATGGAGGGGCTGATAACAAATGAAACGGGTATTATCCGGCATTCAGCCAAGCGGACAACTGACGCTGGGCAATTACATCGGAGCGATGCAAAATTTCGTAAAGCTGCAAAATGATCATGAGTGTTTTTTTATGATCGTGGATTTGCATGCGATTACTGTTCCGCAGGAGCCGCAGGCATTGCGCGAGCAGTCGGAAGCGGTAGCTGCGCTGTTCATCGCGGCAGGAATTGATCCAGCCAAAGCGAATGTCTTCCTGCAGTCCCATGTGCGGGCGCATGCCGAACTGGGCTGGTTGTTTACTACATTGTCTTATATGGGCGAGCTGGAGAGAATGACGCAATTTAAAGATAAATCGTCAGGCAAGGACTCTGTCGGGACAGGATTATTCGTTTATCCGACGCTAATGGCGGCTGACATTCTCATCTATAATGCGGACCTTGTGCCTGTAGGTGATGACCAGCGGCAGCATCTGGAGCTGACAAGAGATTTGGCCCAGCGCTTCAACAGCCGTTATGGCGATTATTTCACCATGCCGGAGACGTACACACCGAAAATTGGAGCCCGAATTATGTCTCTGGATGACGCCAGCAAAAAAATGAGCAAAAGCAATCCGAATCCAGGCAGCTATATTGCACTGCTCGATCCGCCGGATGTCATTCGCAAGAAGATTAGCCGTGCGACGACAGATTCCGGTCGGGAGGTCAAGTACAACCCGGCAGAAAAGCCGGAAATCAGCAATTTGATAAGCATCTATTCCCACTGCTCTGGATTATCCATTGAAGAGATTGAAGCTCGTTACGAGGGTCAGGGGTACGGAGGGTTCAAGAAGGAACTGGCTGAATATGTCGTATCCGTAATCGAGCCATTGCAGGCGCGATATCATGAGATTAGAAGCTCAGGAGAACTGCATGACATATTGCGCAGCGGCGCCGAGAAGGCTGCGGCTATTGCGGATCAGACTGTACTTGATGTGAAGGAACGGATGGGTTTTGTACTGCCTAAACAATAGTGAAGGAAGCTTGCAAGAGCCGGGCAATATTATTGCTGCGGCTCTTGTTTGCGCCGATAGCGTGCTTTGACAACAAATCCGTATCCAATATTCAAGATCGTCAGAGCGAAGAAAAGCAGGGCAAGCCAGCGGTTGTGGCTCAGGGAAACTGCCGTCGCGCTCATGAAAATGACGGACACTCCAGCAAACAATAATGACAGTGATTTGGGCATTTGAATCTCTCCTCAAAAAAATTTCAAAGTATTTCGAATTCGCAAGCATATTCTTTCTTCATCCGAACCATAATAAGTTTGCAAGCTTGCATCACAATATTTTGCAGAGGATGAAAGGAGAAATTTACCATGGCAGGAAACCGCAGCAGCAACACATTGGTAGTACCTCAAGCAACTCAAGCACTGAACCAACTGAAATATGAGGCAGCTCAAGAGCTGGGCATTCAAATTCCAGCTGACGGTTATTATGGTAATGTTGCTACTCGTGATGCAGGTTCTCTTGGTGGTTACATCACAAGAAAGCTTGTACAAATCGCTGAACAGCAACTGGCGGGTCAATCCCGTTAAGTAAAAGCCATATAATCAGAGCAGTTAGCAATGACGGTTCCTTTTCAGAATGAAGAGGGGCCGCTTGTTGCTTGACAAGCTTTGATCTTGTTAAAAGCGTACCACTGCGTCTTTCTTTCCGTCAAGGAAGAAGCCGGGCAGCAGGTACAAAAAAACTCCGTTCCTTAACCGGGACGGAGTTTTTGTTTTGACATAATGTTTCGACATAATGTTTCGACATAATGTGGAGACGTTCCTCAGAGGGTAGCGCTTGACAGCGAATGGAATTTTATTTATTATCTAATTTAAATAATATCTAATTAGACGATATATAAATTTATTAAAGAGGTGTTCTTTATGCAATTGGATAAAGTGGTCAATTACCACAAAGCGCTGGCAGACCCCACCCGAATTCGGATTTTAATACTGCTCGCGGACGGCGAATTGAACGGACAGGTGCTGGCTGAGAAACTTAGCGTCACTCCAGCCACGATCACGCATCATGCGTCCAAGCTGCGGGAAGCCAGTCTGATTAACGAGCGCAGGGTTAAAAATACGATTTATTTTTCCCTCAATCATTATTTTCTCACCAGCAGCGCAACAGCTACCAGTGAACTGATTTACAGAGAGCATAAAGGAGGGGCAGACACCTTGCAGGAAGAACATCAGCGGATTCAGCAATCGGTCATCAAAAATTTCTATACGGCGGACGGCAGGTTGAAGAGTATTCCGTCCCAGCTTAAGAAGAAACTTATTGTGCTGTCCTATATGGCATCCAAGCTGGAGAAGGGCCGCAAGTACAGCGAAGAAGAAATCAATGTATTTATCAAGCAGTTCCATGACGATTTCGCCACCATCAGGCGGGAGTTCATTATGCATCAGTTTATGTTCAGAGAGCGTGAAATTTACGAGCTTAACCCAGTTGAAATGTGGGCCAAATGGGAGACGCTTTCTTACAGCTCCATTTTAAGGTAAATTTTGTAAATTAGGAGCAAGAGACGGTTTCCATAAATATTCCGTAAGCTATGCATTGAAGTAACTTTGAAAACCAAGGTTAGTAAAGCAATGGCAAGCATTGGCCCGATAAGACCGATGCTTGCCATTTGTTTATGAAGTCAATACGTATTCATCCGCAATCGTTTCTCCAGCCGCTCATCGCTCAGCCAGCCGACATAGGAGCCGAGCGTCTTGTAATCCTTGTCCATCAGCAGTGTTGCCATGAATGGATATTGCTGACGGTGGCGGTAGCGCACATCGGCCCATCGCACTTCGAAGCCCCAGGGATGCTCCTTGACCTCTGCGCAGGCAAAGGCGGTCAAATATAAAAATGCCTGTACGGAAGAATCGCTTTTGGACTGATGAACGGCCGGATGGGAAGAGCACCTGGCGTAATCCAGCCATCTCAGTTTGCCTTTGGTCACTTCGCCGATCGCAAAACTGCTGTCCTGAAGTACCTTGATCAAATTCCATCGCTGCAGAGATATGGTTGGAATGAGAATATAGGACTCGCCGCTCTGATGCTCAGGGTCAAGCTTCGGAAGCTCTGCCATAAGCATGCGCCTGGCTGATGTCCGCCAAATATAATAGATGACAAGCCCTGTGTACAGCAGAGGAAAGACAATTTGCGGGTCGGCTCCTACGATAGCCCACAACAGCAATGCAATGGCGTGCGAAGCGAAAATAACCGGGTCAAAAATATGAATGATGTTCCAAGAAATCCACTTTTCCGAAAAAGGTCTCATTGCCTGGGTGCCATAGGCATTGAATAGATCGGTCACAACATGCAGGACAACGGCAAGCAGTACCCATCCCAGCACATGAAGCCAAGGCAAAGCGCCTTTATAGAGCAATTGCAGAATGACAGTAATCAGAACGGTCCAGATCGCAATGGCCGGAATGGAATGAGTTATCCCGCGGTGATTTTTGATGTAAGCGGCATTGCTCTTGATTCTAAGCAGTCCATCCAGATCAGGGGCCTGTGAGCCAATGATCGTCCCTGCCATTACGGCTGTGAATACAATGGGATCACCGGCTACAACCGGATCAACTGTAGCAAGGCCGCCCAGACCGAGACCTACTACAAGATGTGTTCCGGAATCCATACGTTTCAGCCTCCTTCTTGTCCTTAATCATGGTACAATGACACATGGCATAACTTCAGTATTTTCAATTCGGGCAGGGATTATGAAGCGAAAGGAAGAGGTTGATGTACATTTGCTTTGTAGAATACAAAATTGAAGATCGTTATTTAAATGCCTACCGGGATTTTATGAAAGAGGCAAAAGGTCAGTACAGCAATATGAATATATATGAAGGGACAGACCAGCACGGGCTGTTTGTTGAGCTGTGGCAATCGGAATCGGGGGAGGGAGCGCAGCAAATAAAGGAAGAACGCTGCAGTGAGCATTCTTCCTTTGCGGCTGTCGGAGAATGGATATCCGGGGGCGCTTCCAAGCTGCATGCCTGGGTTTTTAAGCCCTTTTAGCTTTGTGAAGGAGCATTCGTTGTGGAGATAGGTGTTTGATTGGTGATGACTCCACCTTGAAATGGATATTGATAATTAATCGGCTCATCAAATGTAATGTAGTTCAAGTTAATGGTCAGCAGCAGATAGCGCATGCCTGTTGTTGGATCGGCCAGAATAATATGATCGCGTCCGGCTGCCAGTATAACGCCTTTGAATATTTTGGCATTCCATTCGCGGTTGTTTTCATAGGTCATATATACGGTTGCGACTTTGCCGCGATTCAGGCGGAGAATATTTTCCACATAAGATTCCTCAACAGGAGGGAGAGTGACGATATTGCCCCCCGATGGTGTGACGACTCCTCCGCTTGGAACAAGAGGCGGTGCGGAAGACTGCGCCGCAACTGGTACAGCTGCCGATTGTGGCGACACTGTCGGAGCAGTGTAAGGCACGGAGTAGTAGCCTCCATGGTAGGAGGGCGAACCCCAGTTTCCCTGAATGTTTCGGAATGGGTATGCGTGAGTCATAATCAATTTCCTCGCTTTCGGACTGTAAGTATGAGGCAAAACAGATTGAATTCAAGTGAATACGAACTAATAAACGTTCGGACAATCTTCTCCGGTTGGAGCAAAAAAACAATGGGCTTTATAGCGTCCGGTATTGCTTTGGTCGTACCATGTGTCCGGACAATCCCCGGCAGGTCTGAAAAACCAGAGCGCGTTGGATGCAGGATGCTGGCGTTCGCCGTTAATGACGCGTCTGGCCAGCCGAATATCGCTGTCACGGGCCGGTTGATAGAAGTACCCTTTTTGCGTCGCTTCAAAACCGCCGGGATTTTGGTATACCATATCTTCAATATTTCGAATATTCCGAAAATCAAGACAATTGCCTCGTACCCGGTTTACCCCGACGTTTCCGACCATAAGCATTCCCAACTCGCCCTCGCCTTCAGCCTCCGCGCGCATCAGCCGGGCGAGCAATTTAACATGCTCTGAGTTGGTCTGAATAACCGCCATAGCTTTCCTCCTTGCTAATCTTTCGTCATCGTAATCCCCTTTTTCAGGATAGGCGAATGACCACAATGCTATTGTATGAAGCTGCTCCCAATTGGTTCCACCCTATAGTCGAAAGTTCCTTCAAACATTCGGCAGGTTAACAAGGAGTAAGGCAAAATCATGAACAAGAGGGCTGAACATTGTCAAAGCCTTGTTTTTTCGGTATGATTAAGTACGTTCAAAGACGCACGGCCTAATAGGAGGCCGTTTCTGCTTATAAATGTGTATGTGCTTAGGAGGCTCGCCGTTGTGTTAAGGGATTTTATATTGCTGACGAAGCCCCGTATTATTCGCTTGAATTTGATTGCGGGATTTGGCGGCTTTTGGGTGGCATCCAAATGGGATATCGACTGGCTGCTGCTGCTTTATATGCTGATCGGGTCCGGTCTTACGATGGCATCCTCTTGCGTGATCAATAACTACTGGGATCGGGAACTCGATCAAAAAATGGAACGAACGCGTGACCGTGCCACTGCGGCAGGCCGCATCAGCGCGAATGTCGTGTTATGGTACGGCATCATTCTTGGGATTGCGGGTGTTGTTGTCTTGTTTACGCTGGTCAACCCGTTAACCGGATGGCTCGGATTGCTCGGCATGTTCGTCTATATTGTCATTTATACGATGTGGCTGAAGCGGACCTCTACTTGGAGTACTTCTATTGGAGGAGTATCCGGCGCGATGCCGCCTGTTATCGGCTATTGCGCGGTTACTAATACGATTGACGCCGGCGCTATTATTTTGTTCGCGCTGCTTTTCCTATGGCAACCGCCGCATTTCTGGTCATTGTCAATCCGCCGCGTGAAGGAGTACAGTGCCGCGGGTTTCCCGCTGCTGCCCGTGGTGAAAGGCATTGACCGAACCAAGCTGCAAATGATTCCTTATGTGCTGCTGCTTATTCCGTCGGGACTTGCCTTGTATTATTTCGGGCATGTTGGGCTTGTATATCTGGCGATTACACTGCTGGCGGGGATTGTATGGCTGATCCATACGCTTCGCGGCCGGAATGCCGTCGATACGGATAGATGGGCCAAGACGAATTTTATCATCTCCATCAACTACTTGATGGTCACTTTTTTGGTGATGGTTCTGGATACCGCATGGGTCTGAATTATTGAAAGGGGTTTGAAGTATAGTGATTTTTTTGAGAAAACATGCATTCAAAATTGCCGTTCTTGCTTTATGCGCATTAATGGCCATCTATTTGCTGACTACGCTGAATGTGGGGGGAGAGCCGCTTCGCAAGCTCGGCCAGGCGCCTGCTTATGAGCTTACTGACGCAGATGGCAATACAGTCTCGATTGAGAATACGCAAGGAAAAGTACGGCTTCATTATTTTTATTTCTCCTACTGCCCGGACGTATGTCCGCCAACCACTGCACAGCTTGCACAGATCCAAGATGCACTGGTGAAGGAAGGCGCTTTCGGCAAGGATTTTCAAATTCATCAGATTACAGTAGACCCCAATCGGGACACACCGGAGCGAATTAAACAATACGCCGGCAAGTTTGACGCGGATTTTACAGGCTGGAAGTTTCTGCGGGGAGACGAAGCCTTTACCCACGAACTCGCCCAGCAGTACGGTGTATCTGTGATCAAGACGAGCGATCAGCAATTTTCGCATACTAATTTTTTCATTCTGGTTGACCAGCAGGGAGAGGTTCGCAAGTATATCCAGGCCAATGAGGAGCTTCAGGTCGGCGATGTGGTCAAGGATATCAAGAGGCTGTTAAAGGAACAGGATGCGAATTAATGGAAATTTTTTTACATATATGGGCAAATAATTTGCTGCCGTTGTCAGTTATGATTGCTATCGGGATCGTTCTGCAACGGTCTTTTTCTTTAGATATCAAAACACTGTCCAAATTGAACTTTTATCTGTTTTCTCCGGCAATCATTTTCAACTTATTGTATGAGACTGAAGTATCCTGGGCTGTGATCGGATTTGTGCTGCTATTTTTCTTTTTATTTATGATGCTTCAATACGGTGTTACGGAAATTGTAATTCGGCTGCGGGGCTTTGAGGGCGGGAAGCGAGCGGCAATGCGCAACAGCGTGTTGTTTTATAACAGCGCCAATTACGGAATTCCGCTGAATCAGCTTGCGTTTGCGGGCAACCCACAAACATTGGCAATTCAGGTGCTCATTATGATGATGCAGTCGCTCATTCCGAATACATATGGCATTTACAGTGTAAATTCGCATCGCAAAAATACTAGCTTTATTTGGAAAACGATTGCTTCAATGCCTGTTATATACGTCATTCCGATTGCCTTTGCCATGCGCGGCCTGAATGTTGAACTGCCGGTCTTTGTACAGACGCCAATCGATTATTTGGCGAATGCTTTTTTGGGAACAGCTATAATTACGTTGGGCGTACAACTTGGCAGTATGAAGTGGCGGATCAGCAGACCGCTTTTCGTTGATATCGGTTTGTCCTGTCTGCTGCGGCTAGGGGCTGGCCCTGCGCTGGCAGCCCTAGTGGTGTGGGGAATGAATGCGCTCGGGATGCATATTTCGCCGCTGATGGCATCGGCCCTAATCGTATCCTCTGCAGTCCCGACGTCGCTCAGCAGCGTGCTGCTGGCTGTTGAATTTGATAATGAGCCTGAATTTTCATCGCAGGTTGTGTTTGCTTCGACGCTTCTTAGTATTTTCTCTGTAACGCTCGTTATTTCCCTGCTTCATATTTGATCCTCTTTGCTCCATAGCTGGCTTGCATCTGAAGGCGGATAATGGATGTACTCCTCAAGCCCCGCCTTCTCAAGCTGCTCGATCAAGTACGATTCCGGTGTTGATTCCACACCAGGGTAGCCTCGGCGCGTGTAAATATGTATAGCGTCAGGGAAGGTATCCCTCAGGATCCCCCGGATTTTTTTTCCCGAGGCGTCATTGTCCATGAACAAATAAACCTCTTTATCCCCTACTTGCTTCTGGAGGACTGCAATCTGTTTGGTGCCCGGTGTCCCGTAGGTGCAATAGACTGCAACGTCCTGATGCAGAACTTTTCGTATGCGGCTGCGGTCGTTTTTTCCTTCCACGATGATGGCAATATCCATAAGTAAACCCCTCCTGTAATCCTTATTGTACCCTAATGCGCTGGGCTGGCGTAACAGCTTGCCTCTTTTCGAAACGGCAAAAAAGGTCTGCCGGAGCAGACCAAGAGGGGGTGGAACATTTTGGTTCAGATCTGAGGGAGATAGGGGATATTACAAGAAAATTGTACGCGAGATAATGACCAACAGAATGAAGAGAACAAGGATTGTACCTGTGGATGTCCAGAAAGCTCCACCAACACCAGCACCGTCAACGTAAGACATTTAAGTCACCCTCTCATAACAGATGTTGTTGTCGTTGGCGCTTTGCCTTAAGCTTTGCGTCCATCGAACATACGATATGTTATGAATGTCATGCAAAACTGTGTGGTGAAAACACCTAGATTATGTAAAATGGGTACGTGCGGAGACCGCTTGATTCCGGTGAAAAGGCAGTATTATAATGGCGGCCATCAGAACAAGGAAGGCGATAAAATAAGGCGATATCAGCTCCCGGAATTGTCCGGCGAGCAGCGGTCCTGCAAAGGCGCCAATTGAAAAGGCGATTGATAAAATGGAGAACGTTCGTCCATAGCGCTGGCCCCCGCTTAGCTCAATAAGCAAGGAAGACAATGCCGGAAAAATGACGCCCTTGGCCATGCCCAGCATCAACAGCATCACCGATAATGGGAGTTCATGATGAGCGGCCATTAAAAAATAGGTTAACGCCAGGACAACCGCTCCACCGATCGAACGGTAGTACGGTGAATAGCGATTCAGAAAAAACATACTGAGCGTAATTAGAGAGCCCAAGCTTACTAGAGAAAACAGCAGTCCGGTCGTCATCAGCCCGCCGGACTTGAACGCCATGAGCGGCAGCTCAAAGGACAGAATGCCTTGGGCACAGGCCATAGCGACAGGCAAGCTGTATAGCAGCCAAGGGATTGTAGCCGGGCGCGTTGCTTTGCTCTTCGCTTCGGTATGCGACATGGGTTCCGATGGGGCAGGGGAGTCTGCGTCATTACGCAGAAACAGCAGTGCGCACAGCGAGACGACAATCAGTATCCAGCCCAGCAGGTAAAAGGCTTGTGTAAATCCGATTTGGGCGACCAGGAAAGCACCTGCCGCCGGGGACACAACGGAGGCCAGATTATGAACGACCCCGTTGCCGGCCATCAGTTTTCCTTGCTCCAACTGATTCCTTGCCATCTTGGCCAGCATGGCCATGCAAGCAGGGGATAGAAAGGCAAGCACAAAGCCGCTGATTGAGCGCAGTACGAGCAACTGCCAAGGATTGGTCACCTGGGATTGCAGCAGCAAAATGACGCCCGCAAGCAGAAGGCTGAAGACAATAAACAGACGGCTGCCGAAGCGGTCTACGCTGTAGCCCGCAATCAGATTGCCAGGCAGATGTGTAATGGAATACAAGCCCATCATCAATCCGATAAAGGACGGGGCCGCGCCTAGAGACAGGGCGAATGGAGTTAGAATCGGGTATTGGGCATGGAGATCAAAAAAAGCGACAAACAGAAACAAATATAGCCAGATGGCGGTTTTCAAGTCAATTCCCTCCTCAGATTCCTCTCAGATATTAACTTGTACGTTGCAAATGGACGGGTTATGCCAACTGTCTGTTCAAACGCCTTTTTGCCTGCCGGGATCAGACTTGTCCGTCCTGGACCTGGGTCCGTTTACGGGTAGCATCGGGTGGGTTATAATGTGTACTAGGCAACTTTAGGGAAATAGGGGGATATAAACCTTGGATTACAATTGGGAAACATGGTCTTTATTTTTAAAAGAGAATTGGATTATGCTGCTTGTTGCACTCGTTATTCTATTTATTGTCGTGCGAATTGTTAAGACCGTTGTGAAGTGGGCGATTGTTGCGGTGATTGTCTTGGTGGTCATTGTTTACAGCGGCTACAATCTTCAAGACCTTAAGAACGGCATGGACGGGCTGAAGGAAATGGGGAATCAGTTCACCGACAGCTTGACGGGCAGTGTCAAGCAGGAAGCCTTGAGTTTGATGGAAAAGGAAGCAGGTGAGGCGGTCTATACCTCCAATCCCGACGGCAGCTTCTCGGTTAAGACCAAAAATATCGAACTGAGCGGCAAAACAGGAGAAGATGAGGTAGCTGTAAGCCTGCGAGGCCTTCCGATTGGCAAATGGAAAATTGACGATACAATCAAAGGTCTGATTGAAGCCTCGAAGAAGTAAAAGATGCTTTACAGTTTGGGAGGAGATGCATCATGAAAGACTGGATTCAGGCGGTTGCGACAGTGGACCTGGTTTCTGTGATCGTCCTCCTTATTTTGGGTTTCTCTCTGCTTCAAGGGGTTCGGCGCGGGGCGGCCGGCTCGGCGGAGCATCTGGTGTTTTTCATCATGGATGTCATTTGGATGGTAGCTGCTTTGCTTCTGGCAGGCAGGGCTGCCTCATTCCTGTCCTCCCCTGTGCAAGGTTGGCTGGTTCAGCGCAATATTGAGCTGCCGCAAGGTGAAATTGGAGGGCTGACCCAGCTTTGGTATACGCTCATTACAGGCATCAGAGATTTCTCCATGCTGCGCTTTGGCATTTTGTTTATGATCAGTTATTTTGTAATCCGCCTCCTGTTAAATCAGCTGATTCCTTGGCTGATGTCTCTGATTTTCAGCCCGAAAAGAAGCAGGGAGCCGGGGCGAGATGCAGGATCAAAATTTTCAAGCCGTATTGTCGGTGCGCTGCTTGGCGGATTGCATGGTCTTGGAAGAGGGCTGATGCTGATGGCGGTCCTGTTCATTTATGTCTCGCTCATTCCTTCCGGTCCGCTGGTCGCAGATATTAGCAGTTCTCCCCTTTATAAGAAAGCGTCGGCAGAACTGATGGAACGGGCAGCCGGCCAGGTGCTGGCGAAGCAGGGACCGGTACTTGCGCAGGCGGTCGAAGCGGAATTCAAGCGTGTTCTGCAGCGCAAGTATGAGATTATTGATTATGATGTTCCGAACCAGATTCGGGAAGCTGCCCTCCATATAACCAGAGACATCGACAAGGAGGAGGACAAGGCAAGAGCGCTTTATGAATGGATCGGGTCCAGAATTGCCTATGATTGGGACAAAGCCAACAATTATGAGCAGCGTGGTGTCTGGAAGGAGCAGACACCACAAGAGACGTTCGACACGCGCAAGGGTGTCTGTATCGATGTGGCGCGTCTCTATTCCATGATGGCCCGCAGCTCCGGTCTTGAGGTGCGCGTTGTCACCGGTCTCGGCGCCGACGGTCGGGGCGGCTGGGGACCGCATGCGTGGAATGAGGTGTTGTTGTCTGAACAGAACAAGTGGATTCCGCTTGATGCGACATGGCAAAGCTCGGGGGATTGGTTCAACACGCCTGATTTCCATGAGACGCATATTGCCGATGTATAATCTAGACCTTTAATTTCTGGGTAGATGAGTGGAGAAAGACGCTTTCGGAACGTTATCCGGGAGCGTCTTTTAAATATAGAAAGAATCCTCTCAGCCGCAGGGTTCCCTCTCTCTGGAGTCAAGCCTGTTCTGATGCGAATCGAGGCATTCCTTGCTATTTTTAAACCTAGGCAAGTGTGCTAAAATGGCTGTAGAGCAAGGTGAGGGAGGAGCTTCATGCAGACATATAAATTGATTGCGTTGGATATGGATGGGACATTGCTCAATGATACAAGTGAAATTAGCAGTAAAAATGCAGCTTGGATTCATAAGGCGAGAGAGGCGGGGATGATCGTTTGCTTCTCTACCGGCCGCGGCTTTCAAAGCGCTCTGCCTTATGCAGAGCAGCTGCAGTTGGATACCCCGATGATTACCGTAAATGGCGGTGAAATTTGGCACCGGCCGCATGTGCTCTATCGCCGTACGTATTTGAATGAAGGAATTATAGGCCCGCTCTTGAAGTTGGCACAAGAGTACGATACCTGGTTTTGGGGCTATACCGTGGACAAGGTATACAATAGAGAAAACTGGCTTGAGCCGGGGCAATCGCCGGATGATCTGCATTGGTTGAAATTCGGTTATGACACAAAGGATGATAAAGCGCGTGAGGAGATCGTTCAGGAAATCAGCAATTGGGGGGGACTGGAAATATCGAATTCCTCCCCGACCAATCTGGAGATTAATTCGGGAGGCATCTCCAAGGCCAGCGCCTTGCAAGAACTATGCGGGCTGCTGAATTTGAATATGTCCCAGGTGGTTGCAGTAGGGGACAGTCTCAATGACATCGCAGCGATCCGGGAAGCAGGACTCGGCATTGCGATGGGCAATGCGCAAGATCTGGTCAAGCAGGCTGCTGATGCCATTACTGTATCCAATAATGAGGACGGCATTGCTCATGTGCTGGAACATATCGTGAAAATTTAAACGGATACTCTTCAAAGTCGATGCCCGAGCCTGTCCATCCTGTACGGTTGTCAGGCTCCGGGCAGACACAAGGCATATGCCAGTATGAAGCTTGAAGGGAGGAAGCAGGGATGATGGAAATCGTTGGATGGGTTCTGGTAGTCATCCTGTTTGCTATCGGAATGGCGGGCGCGATTTTTCCGATTTTACCTGGAGCGCTAGCCATTTACGGCGCCTTTTTTGTATACGGAGTTATGATCAGCTTCGAACCGTTTAACTGGTTTTTCTGGGCCGTGCAGACGTTGATTGTCATTGTGCTGTTTGTTGCCGATTACGCGGTCAACGCTTGGGGTGTCAAGAAGTACGGCGGCTCCAGGGCCTCCGTAATCGGCAGTACGATTGGCATCCTGATTGGACCGTTTCTCATCCCGGGCTTCGGCTTGCTCATTGGTCCCTTCATAGGCGCTGTTATTGGAGAGTTGATTGCCGGCTCCAATTCGAATCAGGCACTGAAGGTCGGGTACGGGTCAGTCATTGGCCTGTTCTCCAGTACAGTGGTCAAGATTATTTTGCAGTTGATGATGATTATCCTGTTTGTAGTGTGGCTGTTGATTTACTAATTTAAGGATTGGGAGTGTATAGCTTCAATGATTAAAGTGACTGTATGGAATGAATTCCACCACGAGAAGAACAACGAAGCTGTTGCGAAAATTTATCCGGACGGCATTCATGAAGCGATTGCCAAAGGAATTGCAGAGGGCGGGATTGAAGTTCGAACCGCAACGCAGGACGAGCCGGAGCACGGCTTGACGGAGGAAGTGCTGGCACAGACCGATGTCCTGATCTGGTGGGGACATCGAATCCATGATCAGGTCGATGATGCCATTGTTGAGCGTGTAAAAGCAAGAGTACTCTCTGGCATGGGTCTTATTGTGCTGCACTCGGGACACTTTTCCAAAATATTCAAGTCCCTGATGGGAACAAGCTGTGATCTGAAATGGCGTGAAGTCGGCGAGAAGGAAAGGCTGTGGGTTGTTAACCCGTCCCACCCGATTGCTGCAGGACTGCCTGAATATATTACCATTGAGCATGAGGAAATGTACGGAGAACATTTTGACATCCCGGCTCCAGACGAACTCGTATTTGTCAGTTGGTTCGAAGGAGGGGAAGTGTTCCGCAGCGGGTGCACATTTTATCGCGGACAGGGCAAAATCTTTTATTTCAGACCGGGGCATGAGACTTATCCAACCTATTACCATCCTGAAGTCCTCCAGGTTATCCGCAATGGAGTCCGCTGGGCAGCTCCATCGGGAGCGGCGGCCCCTGTCAGAGGCCATCATCAAGCGCTGGAGCCGATTAAAGGCTAGCCGGACGCAAGAACAGGCGGTAATGAATAAGAAATGATAAAGAAAGATTCTCTTCTCAAAGGAACTCTTATATTGGCGGCCGCCGCTCTGGTCGCCCGTTTTTTAGGCTTGTTCCAACGAATTCCCCTGGATCGTATACTTGGCGAGGCGGGCGGAACCTATTTCGCTCAGGCGAACAACGTGTATCTGTTTCTGCTTATTATCGCAACAGGCGGTATTCCGAGTGCAATCAGCAAGATGGTTTCCGAGCGCTATGCGCAGGGACGCGTACATGAGGGGCAGCAGATATATCGGGCCGCGCTGTTGTTCGGCGCGCTCTCCGGCATGGTAATGGCTGTGCTCCTGTATGTGCTGTCACCGTTTATTGTTGCTGAGATTTCCGGTTATCCAGGGGCGAAGCTGGCACTTCAAGCGATTGCCCCTTCATTGCTCCTGTTCCCCGCGATTGCGATGATGCGCGGTTATTTCCAGGGGAGACAGATCATGAGCGCGGGGGCTATCTCCCAAATCATAGAGCAGATTTTCCGGGTGATTACAGCAGTTGGACTGGCTCTGTTATTGCTGTCCATCGGTTATAACAGTGAATGGCTAGCAGCAGGAGCATCGTTTGGCAGCGTGCTCGGCAGCGTAGGCGCTTTCCTTGTCATGCTCTGGTATGCCCGTAAACTGCGCCGTCAGGATGCGGCGGACAAGACTATGCAAGCGACGATACAACATGAGAAAAACGCCGGTGTCGCCAAGCTGAAATTGAGAACAATCTATGGCGAGCTGTTTCGGCTGTCCGTGCCGATTGTCATTACAGCGATGACCGTGCAACTGTTATATATGTTTGACACCATGTTGTTCAACCGTGTGACGGGTGCTTTCTATTCTCCGGAAGATGCGCTTGCTGCTCTCAATTGGCTGGGGATGAGGGCGCAGGGGATTGCGGGCATCCCGCCGATTTTGGCCATTGCGCTTAGCACCTCGATTATTCCGGTTATCTCATCGGCGTACTCAGTCGGCAATATGACGGAGGTCCAGCGCCAAAGCTCGCTCGTAATGCGTATGGTGTTGTTTACGGGCATTCCTGCCGCCCTCTCGCTTACTGTTGCCGCAGTATCAGTCACCGGATTTTTATTTGAAGGCACCGGCGGCAGCGCCGTTGTTGCGGCCCTTACAGCCGGGACCATTTTTCAGATTACGATGATGACAACGAACTCCATGCTGTTCGGCATCGGCAAACAGACTAGTCCATTGCGGCATACGTTTGCAGGCATCGCAGTAAAAGTGATCGGCAGCATCGTACTTGGGCCTTTTCTTGGTGTATACGGTCTTATTATCGCTTCTACATTGTGCTTTATTATCATTACTGCACTGAACCTGGGCGTTATCCGCAAGGAGGTCAGTCTTAATGTGCTGGGTGGGCGCTGGGTTCGGTATATCCTGACGGTAGCGATTACGGGTACTCTGGGCTATGCGGTGGACGTTGGCGGAAGGACATTGCTGGAATCTTTGCCGAACAAGCTGCAGTTTTTCCTGTCGGCGGCATGTTCCGGTCTTGCCATGATTGCCAGCTATTTGATCCTGCTTGTACTGCTTAAAATTGTCACTGCGCAGGATGTGGCTTCGTTTCCGGGACCGCTGCGCAAAGTATTTACGCTGCTTCTTCGCCGTTTGGGAGGTAGTCCGTCACCGGGTCAGCCATAAAGGCTCCATGATGTTTACAGCCATTATTCAGCTGGTTATATAATAGTCGTACACCTAAATTCCCGTTACCAAAAAACAGTGGATATGCTACAATTAGTGCTGTTATCATTTATTATCGAAAGGAGAAAGAAACTTGAATAAAAAGCGGGTAAGCAAAAAAGGATTCATTGCATTATTGCTTTCATTAGTATTAATTATCGTAGCAGGCTGCCAATCCATAGGGGGGTTGGATTTTAACGCGGTTCTGAAGCAGTCCTTAAAGGTGACATCCTCTGAGGGCAGCCAAAATGTAGAGTTCAAGCTATTGTTGAAGGAGAACGCGGCAGAAGGGCTTGATCCTGATGAAGCAGCGTTGATGGAACTGTTCTCCAATATAAAGCTGGAATTGAAAGATATTAAGTTGAGTAAAGAGCAGCAATTTTCCACAAACGGTGTTCTTTCACTGGGCAGCGAGAATGTTGCATTCTCCGTGTACAGCGACAATAAGCAGGCAGTGGTACATATTGACGGGGCCAAGCGCCCATTTGTGATTACATTGAGCGACATTGCCAATTACGGCTATGGACTGGAGCCTGAAGAGGAGAATTTGGCCAATGAGCTTTCGAATGAGGAAGTGCAAAAAAAGGCTGCTGAACTCCAAAGAAAGGTCGCGGAGACTGCAGGCGGTTTTATTATTGATAAACTCCCGAATCCGAAACGGATTTCCGTCAAGCCAGGGTCTGAAACTGTTCATAATGAAAATTTGACTGGTCTGCATGTTGAGGCTGAAATTGACGGCTCTGAACTGCTGCCTTGGGCACAAAACTTCCTGTCCGCACTCATCTCTGACCCTGAAGGGATTCGCAATTTGCTGACGGAGCTGGTTCGCATTACATCCGAGCAAACTGATTTTTTGGATTCTCTTGGTCTTGAAGATCCGTTCTCCGAAGAAAATCTGGAAGGAAAAACAAAAGAGCAATTTGTTGCTGAAATCGCGGATCAGATTATCAACTTCCTCCAGGAAATCAAATCCCAGCTGGACAGCACAATCGAGGATGGCGATACAGAGCTGGCGGAAATTCTGAATGCCAATTCCTATCTGAAATTCAACCTGTTTGTAGATAGCAAGCTGGACATTCGCAAATCCGCCTTCACAGCAGTAATCAAGCCTGAAATCCCGCAGGAAGATGATGAGCTGAGCAATCTATTTGAAGGGGTCAGTCTTAATATTACAAGTGAAGCATGGAATGTGAACGGCAATGTAACTCCTGTTAAACCTGCTGAAACTTTGGCTTCGTATGGCCTCGAAAATCTTGTAAATGCCGAAAGTTTCCAAGTGATGGATTACTTCAATGAGTATTCCACGGTCTATAACTTGATGAAGAAGTTTGGTCTGAACAAGCAAACCTTGTATTTCAGCAATTATGCTTATAATCCGCCAATCTTGCTGCCGCAAGGCATTACATTGCTACCTCTGCGCGACACACTGGATCAGTTCGGCGCCAGTCTCGATTACACAGAGGATGATACGACATTCAAGATTTATGACAAACCGACCAACACAAGAATTTCACTTGTTAAAGGTTCCGATTCTTTGACTGTGAATGGAAATGTGGTAAAATGGTCCACACCAACAATCAATGTAGACGGAACGCTCTATGTGCCTGCGCGTGATCTGATTCAGGCTTTGGGCGGGAAGCTGCATTGGGAGGATTGGGGAGACGATTACAGAATCCTGATTGCAGAAAGGGAGCTGTAGACCATGCAAAAACTGCAGACTGAGCAGCAGTTTCGTGAACTAACGGGCAAGCAACAACTAACCATTGCAGTATTCAAAACGACATGGTGCCCGGATTGTCATTTCATTGATCCCTTTATGCCGGAGGTCGAAGAGAAGTACAAGGATCAGGTAACCTTCGTAGAAATCGACCGCGATGATCTGGCTGAACTGTGCAGCGAGCTGAATATCTTGGGGATTCCAAGTTTTATTGCTTTCTATGAAGGCAAGGAACTTGTGCGCTTCGTCAATAAGCTTCGCAAAAGCCGCGACGAAATTGAGCAATTCATTGACCGGGCCATTCAGGTGCAAGGTGCTTTGACCGGCAAGTAAGACTCGCGCAGTTGGGATGAATAGTAAGAATACCCGTAGTGCGGCCTGTAAAAATAGGGCTGTCCTGCGGGTATTTCATTTGGTATGGATTACGTGCTCATGAAGTGTGACAGGGTATTGACACGTTGCGAAAACCGTTGATTTGACGGGGATTGTCACATTTTCAACATGGCTTTTGCCCTTTTTTATCGCTATAATGGGTTGTAATTATTTATACGAAAAGTGGTGAATGTTTTGGTACCCAAAAGCTACCGCTTGCTTGCGCTTGTATCCTGCATAGGGATGCTGCTTGTACTATTGAACGGGGCGCTAGTAACCAACACAGGTTCGGGCAGAGGATGTGGAGATGATTGGCCGCTTTGTCATGGCAAATTCATTCCTGCCTATACGCTCGAATCTTTTATTGAATATTCTCATCGCCTGGTTACCGGGATGGTAGGAATTGTCGTTGTATTGGTATTTATATATACACTGCTCAAATTCCGCAGTCACAAGGAAGCGGTCCTTTATTCCGGAAGCGCGCTGTTTTTTACCGTATTGCAGGCGCTGCTTGGCGCTGCTGCAGTCATGTGGCCGCAGACACCGCCGGTAATGGCGCTGCATTTTGGCTTTTCGCTTATGGCATTTGCAAGCACGATGCTGCTTGTCATCTGGATATCGCGTTTCAGGAAGGGCAAGACGGAAGCCCAGTGGAATACGGTGCCAGCCTCTGTCTACAAGCTTTCGTTTGCTTTATTTGTTTATACGTATATTGTTGTCTACATGGGAGCCTATATCCGGCACACCAAATCAGGCGGGGGTTGTTTGGGCTGGCCGCTATGTAACGGAGAAGTGATCCCTGAGCTTAGTGGGGCATCCGGGATTGTGTTCCTGCACCGTATTGCCGCATTAATTCTTGTGCTGTTTGTTATCTTGCTGACCATCCATATTCACAAGCGCACCGCTCATGAAGGATTGCTAAAGGTCAGTCGCTGGGCCGTATTTTTGGTCGTTGTGCAAGTATTCAGCGGAGCGCTTTTGACGTATTCGATTGGTGATGAGAATGTGTTTATCTTCACAGGTCTGCTTCATAACCTGATTATATGCGGCTATTTTGCACTTCTAATCGATATATGCATTCAGGCATGGAGGTCCAAAGTGGGACATGCAAGGTCCTGAGTTTGAGCAAGACATGTCACTGATGTAGCTGCGCGGAGCAGTACATGATAAAATAAACAGGATGGATACCGTGCAGGGTTGTGGCTGGTGATGAAGAATATTTCAACCTTGCTTCACCATACTACCTAAGTAAGGCGCAAATTGTTGGCAGCAACAGAGTTGAGGAAAGGTGGCCTTGCGATGCTTCGTATGATGTTTGGTGAACCGCCGCGCAAGCTCGAAGGCCGATTGGGAGAGACCATTCATCTGATCCGGCGCTTCGTGTCCCTAATGCAGGAGCGGATCGAGAAAGACCCGCGGCAGGAGCATAAATTGCGGAAGTATGAAATCTGGACCCTGGGACTATTGGCTTCGCTGGATGAGCTGGAAGAGAGCCAGTATGCTGCCCATCGTTTTGCAGAACGGATCAAGACAACATCCATGGCGGAGATGACGGAAGAGGATTTGCTTAGCTATTACCGTCATGTTTATTTTGATAAAAATGCGTTTATACGCGTTTTTTCCTTGTTGGATAAACTGGGAACCTTGATGAACGATATGTTCCAACTTCAAACAGAGCGGGTTAAGCCGCATTTTTCGTATTTTACCGTTCTGCGCAATATGAGAGAGAAGAAATTGCACCCCCCTCTATCCAAAATACTGAATGAGCTGAAGGATGGCTATAAAGAACCTTTATCTCGATTGCGCAAAAGACGCAATACTGAAATTCACTACATGAACCCCGAAATGCAGGATGATCTACGCCGTCTGGACAGCATAAACAGTCAGGAAGCGGAGTTGGAGAACGTCAAAGAGCAGCTAATTGATCTGGACAAGGGCTGTGAAATGGTTGTGGAGTCCTTATACCATACGTTTGACTATGCTTACGCCAGATTTCGCTAATGGCACAGGGGCTATTTGGCGATCAAGCTGTGGAGAGGAGAAATTCCGTGGGTTTAAAGGGGAAAACAGCTTTAATAACCGGCAGTGCCAAAGGGCTTGGAAAAAGCACGGCGCTGCTTCTTGCCAGCCAGGGCTGCAATATTGTATTAAATTATGTCCACAGCGAGCAGGAAGCACTCCAGCTTAAAGCGTACATTCAATCTCTGGGTGTGGGAGCGGAGGCGGTTCAGGCGGATATTTCCGACCCCGAGCAGGTCAAGTTTCTGGCGGATGAGGCAGAGAGGACCTTCGGTAGCATTGATATTCTCATTAATAATGCTGGTCCCTTCATCAGGGAACGGAGAGTATTCCTGGATTATAGCACGAATGAGATTTATCAAATGCTGAATGGAAATTTGCTGGGCGTGATGCTGCTCGACCACCATGTGCTGCCAGGAATGCGTGAGCGTCGATGGGGGCGGATTATTCACTTTGGATTCGGTCATGCCGGAGAGGCAAGAGCGTGGCCCCATAGAGCCGTATACGCCGCAGCAAAGACAGGACTTGTATCGTTCACGAAGACGCTGGCTGTAGAGGAAGCGGCGCACGGCATCACGGTGAATATGATATGCCCGGGTGACATTCGCGGCATTAACAAAGAAAAGTCCATTGATGATGTGGAAGGGGAAATCGATGAAGAATCGCCTCGCGGCAGACCTGGGACGGGTGAGGATGTGGGGCGCGCCATCTATTTTCTTTGCGATTCGAGATCGGATTTTATTACGGGCAATATCCTGGATGTGACAGGCGGGCTTGATCCGATCAAGCGCACGCTTAAAGGATAGATCAAGCTCTAAATATAGAAAGCAAAAAAAGAGTCTGTCTGCAATATCGCCTCGGAAGGGGGCTGTGCAGACCAGACTCTTTGCTAAAGCTGAGCATGATCCGTTGTCAGGTACATGCATATCATTAAAATACTTGAACGACCTCTTGAATGCCCTCTACTTCTTCAACAAGGGCGCGTTCAATACCGGCTTTCAAGGTGATTGTTGAGCTTGGGCAGCTGCCGCAGGCGCCAACCAGCTTCAGCTTTACGATGCCATCCTCTACATCAACCAATTCAACGTCGCCGCCATCACGTTGCAGGAACGGGCGCAGCTTGTCGAGAACGTCCAATACTTCATCATACATGGTGCTTTGTGCGTTTTCGCTCATTGCCATTCACTCCTTTCTTTCTTTATTATAGTATAAAGCAAGTCAAATGAAAATGGAACTAACAAGGTCAGGTGACAAATATGCTTAAGCCAATGATTGAATTTTGCGCCAGCAATATGCATCATGGCACGTATCAGGTTATGAAACAGCTTGAAGAGCAACCGGAGTTTGAAGTCGCTGAATACGGCTGTCTGGGCAACTGCGGGGAGTGCTATCTTTCGCCTTATGCGTTGGTCGAAGGCGAGATCGTAGCCGTCGAGAATGTTGAAGAGCTATACGATCAAATTATGAAAGTACTCAAACGGCAAACAGACGATCAGGAAGCATTGGACAAGTTGCTTGATGATTTATAATCCAGCCGATGCAAGTTGTTAACCAAGATGGTGTTTCGACATCCAAAGCACTCCGCTTTTCAAAACCCGCGGCACATAGCCGATAATGGTCCGTTTGCCCATCAGGCCAAAGCCTGATTTTTTACCCAGAGAGCCGAGGACGCCCTTCAGCTTGATTTCGCCAAGCTTGCACTCTTTGTTATGCCAGATGGCATGTACAACCTCGGCGATCTGCTTGCCCTGCGCCTCAGCGGCCTGAGCGCTTGGCGAGAATGGCAGGCTGGCGCAATCTCCTAGCACGAACACCTCCGGGTGATCGGGAATCTGGTGAAGCTCGTTTATGATCAGCCGGCCTTGCGAATCCTTGGGCAGATCCATTTGCTGAACGAGAGGAACCGGCTGGATGCCGGCAGTCCATACTGTGACATCTGTTTCGATGCTTTTGTTCTGGTCGTATAGAACGCCTTGCTCCAGTCTGGTCAGTGAGACATGGCCGCACATCTCCACATGATGATTATAGAACCATGAGGCAACATAGTGTTGAAGCTTTGTCGGGAAGGCGGACAAGATATTGCTGCCGCGGTCCAGAATGCGAATGTTCAGGTCAGGCCGACTTTCTCTAAGCTCGGCGGCAACTTCGACGCCGCTCAGTCCGCCCCCGACAATCGTGACTTGTCCATAAGGCTTTACATCGCATAGCTGACGGTAGGTCTCCCGTGTTGCCGAGAACGTCTGAATAGAGGTAGAGAACTGTTCTGCACCTTCAATCCCGTGATAACGATCCGTACAGCCGAGGGCAATGGCAAGTCCGTCATATTCAATCGGGTCCTGCCCTTCTATGTGGACGGTACGGGTGTTAAAATCAATGCCGCTTACTTCCCCATAAGCAAGCTTCAGACGGGGATCAGACGGGAACGCCACTCTTAGCTCTAAATCAGAGGCCGTCCCCGCTGCTAATGCATAATACTCTGTCTTCAGTCCTTGAAAAGGCATTCTGTCGATTAAGGTAATTGTCACATCATCTGGAATCGTATCTTCGAGCAAACTTTGGGCGAGGGTAAGTCCGCCGTAGCCGCCTCCTAAAATTACAAACCGTTTCATGCGTATCCCAACCTTATCTTGTTTGGCTTTAATGAATTACTTTCATGACTTCCGGCCAGTTCTGCATTAGTATGTGCTGAATTACTCGTACACTTTCACTACGTTGTAGTAGGTATCGCGTTCGATTGGTGTCCGGCCTGCGCCTTTGACAAGCCAGATCAGATCCTCTCGAGTAATGCCCTCAGGCGTAAGAGCGCCTGCCGCGTGGCTGATGCGTTCCTTAACAATTGTCCCGTGGACATCGCTGGCTCCCATGGCCAAGGATACTTGAGTAAGCTGTGTTCCGATGTTGATGAAGTAGGCTTTGATATGCTGAATGTTGTCAAGCATCAGCCGGCTGATTGCGATTGTCTTCAAGTCTTCAAAAGCCGAGTTGCGGCGTCTGATGCCTGCCTTCGGATTGATCGGCTGCATGGACAGTGGAATGAACACCATAAAGCCATTCGTATCATCCTGCAGCTCGCGAATTTGCATCATATGCTCAATGCGCTGTTGATGGGTCTCAATTGAGCCATAAAGCATTGTCGTATGCGTGCGCAGCCCGAGTTCATGAGCAGTGCGGTGAACTTCTAAATACTGGCTGACATCCGCCTTGTTGACGCGCATTTTTTTCCTGTATTGGTCAGATAGAATCTCTGCACCACCGCCAGTGAGCGTGCCAAGTCCGGCATTGATCAATTCCTGCAGCACTTCCTTGTAGCTCAAGCCGCTAATACGGGAGAAGAAATCAATTTCCGCCGCCGTGTAAGCCTTCAAAGTAACTTCAGGAAAACGCTCCTTCAGCGCTTTGAGCGAATCGACATAATACTGGAAAGGCACATGCGGGTTATGTCCGCCGACAATATGGAACTCCCGTACGCCAGGGTGGAAATGCTTTTCTACATAATCAATCATTTCGGGACCGCTCAGCGTATAAGCGCCCTCGTCGCCCTGATCCTTGCGGAAGTTGCAAAAAGCGCAGTGCGCTTCACAGACATTGGTGAAGTACAGGCTCATATTTTCTATAAAATAAACGTTCTTGCCGTTCTTGCGAAGATTGACCTCATTGGCCAACTGTCCGACAGACAATAAATCATCGGTTTGGTACAAAAATATACCGTCCTCTAATGACAGGCGTTCGCCATGACGAACTTTCTCGGATATCTCCTGAAATCGCTTTTCTGGTGTAGTCACGACGATGTTCATGACCAAAACCTCCTTCAAAAATGACCTCTCATTCAGTGTTAACTCTTTTTGAAAATATAAGAATTTATAAAGTTCCTTCTATAAATGAGCTTATATTTCACCACGAAACGAAGTTTTTGCTCGTCCAAGGACGGCAAAGCCGTTTGCGCTTGACCAAAGCAATAAGACCGTCATCTCTACACTGATATCAGGCTATCAGGCAGGGATGCGGTTTGTGAAAAAAGTAACAAGCAATACCTTAAAGAATTAACTGTCCTCATTATAAACCTCTTGTCAAGCAGCAGCAACAAGAAAGTAGTGACCGGTGTCATTTGGAACGGTTGAGAGAAATGAAAATGTGCAGTATACTAAAGGGGCAAGACAGTCAGGTCAGGAGGGATATCCATGATTGAAATCAGTTCAGCTGCGACATCGAGAATTAAAGATATGTTGCTGGAGGAAGACACGCCGGGTCTGTTTCTCCGCATTGGCGTAAAAGAAGGCGGTTGCTCCGGATTTTCCTATGGAATGGGATTCGACGACGAGCAGCACGATAACGATAAAGAATTGTCCATTGAGGGGCTTAAGGTGGTCGTGGATGATGACAGCTTAAAATATTTAAACGGCCTGCAGATTGACTTCAAGGAATCGTCCATGGGCGGAGGGTTTACAATTGAGAATCCCAATGCTACTGCTACCTGCGGATGCGGCTCCAGCTTCAGAACGGCTGCCGATGCGGGCAAACCGGCTCCTGCGGGCGAGTGTTAATTGAAGAGCCTGCCAAGATTTTCGGGATTTTTAACGGTGGTTTTCACGGTGATTTATACCGGATTGCTTAACGTTGGCATTGACGATTTAGGGTTGATAGTTACAACGGATTTTTGAACGTTATAAATCCCGAATATAATAACAATCCCTAAATATTCATTTAAGGGTTGTCAATTACGCCTCTTTGACGATCTGTCTCGTACAGATAACCGTTAGGAGGCGTTTTTATTTGGCTTTAGCGAAATGTAAGAGAAAGATTCAAGTTACCTGACAAGAGTTTCCCGAACTAACGTTCCAAGAAGCATTGGATATGGTAATGGCTACGAAAAAGGCGGAGGGTCTTCGAGAACGTACTGTGAGGGACTACGTTAAAGGTTCGTTTACTTTACTGATTGGTTAACTAAATATCATCCGGGTATAACAATGGTTCTATCTCCTGCAATTTTTCGGGATCATATTGCGTGGATGAAGTATGAGGCACGGAGATAACTAGAACGAGATGGGTTGATAGGGGGAAATCATTTGCTGGCGTATAGCTCCTTCGCCAAGACGTTGATTTAACTAATTGTTTGTCCCGGGTTACAGGTGGAAACTCTTGTAAAAAGTGGTATAATTAACTTATTAGTGGCATACACTACGTTTAAAACTGTAGTGGAGGCTTGGTAAATGTCATCTGATTCTAATACATATAAGGAGGGAGACAGTGTGAAGAGCGCCCTCAAAAAGAAATACCCAAATCTTGACGTCAAAGTTGATTACGCTAAGTTGCTTAAAGAATTCGAGCTTCCGGAAATAAAGGGCGAAACCATCATACTAAACCCAGATAACCCCACACACAGAGATTGGTTGGAACCAGAAGATGTTGAAAATGAAGAGTGAGTTTGCACGAGCCGGGGAATGTCTATAAGGGAGAGTTTCAATATCAAGATTCTTCTAAAAAAAATTTCAGAAGAATGGTTTTAATTGATGTAGTAACACATAATGATGAAGAAGTTGGCCTGATGACGCAAATCACCGGGCAAGGGCCGAAGTTTCCCCCAGGATATTACGATCAATTTCGTGAACCGATAAATCATTGGCAACTAAGTGGTTTAACAAAAATGTCATATGCAAGAGTGAATAAAAACTTTTTCTCCCTGTGAATGTCCTACGCAAACCTATAGGTAAAATGGAAGAAGAAGAGTTTCTTAGGATAGCATCAGCGGCGCTCTCATACATTCGTGAAAATGGATTTAACCACTAGCCCCGGTAACCCCAACGTAATCAAACGGATACGATCCGAATGGTCTACGAAGGTTACGGGGCTTTTTTGCGTGCATTTAACTATCAATTAACAGCAATATAATAGAAGACAGCGAGAAGCAGGCGCTGATCAGGAACAGAAATGAAATCACTTGTACAGGTTTGAGTCCTGTATGCAAAAGCCGGTAATGTATTTGGGTGGCATCCGCTTTATAAATCGGCTTTTTTTGTATGAGCCGCTTGAACACAACGAACAGATTATCGAAGATCGGAACGCCAAGCGCCAGAATCGGAATGAATAGCGAGAGTACAGTTGCCTGCTTGAACGCGCCATCCAAGGCAATTACGCTTAGTATGAAACCGAGGAACGTCGCTCCCGCGTCCCCCATAAATACCCGTGCAGGCGGTTTGTTGTATCGCAGATAAGCTAATGCTGAGCCTGCCAAAATAATCGCCATAATCGCTGATTCTGTCTGTCCCATTGCAAGGGCGACAATAAACAGCGTCGCAGAAGAAATTGTGGATAAGCCTCCAGCAAGACCATCCATCCCATCAGAGAAATTAATCACAGTCGTCACGCCGAATATCCAGGCGATCGTCAAAATAAATTGCAACATATAAGGAAGATGAATAAATTCAGAGGTAAAAGGATTAATAAAGCCTTCAAACGCGATGCCCGAGAAAAAAACGATTGCGGCTGCCATGACTTGTACAATAAATTTGGGCAGCGCCGGGAAGTCTTTGCCGCGTGTCTTGTACCAGTCATCGAGCGTACCGATTGTCAGAAGCAGCACAGATCCCGCCAAAATAGCGTACGTCCCGGGGGTAATTTTCTGTGTAAAGATGAAGTACGCAATAAAAAAGCCTGAAAATATAGCATAGCTTGCTGTAAGCGGAATCGGCTCTTTATGTATTTTTCGTTCAGAATCTTGTCTTGGCTTATCCAGGAAATCAATACGAAACGCGAGCCTGCTAAGTGGAGGAATCAGAAAAAGAACAATTGCAAATGCTGTTGAAAATGAAGCCAGGTAAACAATAAGGATCAGCTCCTATTCTTATAAGATTCCTTTTTGCCCGTCAAAGAACGGAAAACCCATTGCGCTTGAAAAGTGAAATTTGTTGAGGTTTGTTGGTCTCTCTGCACGTTCATCGCTGAAAATAGGCTGAATTTGATTCATTTCGAGCTTTTTTACAATTTTTTCATAGTATTAGACGATGTACAAGTCGAAAAGGTTTCAAAAATACCCGTGGTTCAGGCGGATTCCAACAGGAATTCACCAAAGCCGCCGGGTATTTTTTAATAAAGATTTTATAAACTTCTCATAAAAGGAGCAGGGGTCAGCTTTCTTGCTCCTCGCGCTGCTGATAGGCAATCACGACGATGTCCTCGCCTGTGATGTCCCGGCAATGCGCCTCAAACTTCTGCAATTCCTCCAACAGGGAGTCAGGGAGCTTGGCCGGAAGATACTCGTTGTCCATAGCAGAGCCTAGATGGAACGGGCGCCGAGTTGCTCCTGAGCAATCTGCACCAGACGGCGGGTGATGTATCCACCGAGAGACCCGGCGTCACGGGTCGCCATGTTGCCATAATAGCCGTCCGGAGGAATTTGAATGCCGAGCTCCTGCGCGACCTCGTATTTCATTTGCTCCAGTGCTGCACGCGCTTGCGGAACGAGGAGTTGATTGGAACGGTTTCTTGCCATAATATCCACCTCCTGATTTATTCATGAGTATTATGTAACCAGTATCGTTGCTTTATGCACAATATGGTGTGGAACCATAAATTTTCCTCGACATGATGAGAAGTTTTCTAGCTGTCAAAGAACGGCAAGAGCCGCTTACGGGTGGTCGAGCATAGCCAATTTTAAGGCGTCTGACAGGTGTCAATCATCCAAGAGACATCTGTCTCTCATACATACATATAGAGTATAACCCCAAGAAAGGAGACTTGAAGAGATGGGCGAAGGTATCGGAAGGCAACTTGCCAGCAAATGGGCTAAGACATCTGCATTGCTGTCGCACCCGCGGATTGCTCCCCATATTCCTCCGACACGAATGTATACGAAAGAAAATCTGCGCAGCATGCTCTCCTCCTATGGCATGGTCGTCATCAAACCGGTCAGGGGGGCAGGGGGACATGGCGTTATTAAAGTCAGCCGTACACAGGGGGGCTATAGCTATACGTATTACTCTCACCGAAAAAGCTTCTCCTCCTTTGAAGCCTTGACCTCTTCCTTGGCGAGCACGAAGAAAAACCGCAAGTATTTGATCCAGCGCGGCATTCACCTGGCTACTATTAGCGGCAGGCCGATTGACTATCGGGTTAAGAACGTCAAGACAGGAGAAGGCTGGGCTATCCGCTCCATGGTTGGGCGTCTGGCGCGTCAAGGGCTGTTCGTCACCAATTTGTGCCGGGGAGGCACACGATTGACAGCTGCTCAAGGGATTAGGGGGTCGCTTTCGGCTGGATTGGTCAAGCGCAAGAAGCGGGAAATGCGGGAACTGACCCGAATATCCACACAAGTGCTGGAGAGCAGATATCCGGGAATCGGTCAGCTTGGCTTCGACTACGGTTTGGACAAAAACGGGAAGATATGGATCTTTGAAGTCAATACCCGGCCGCAATAATAGAGAAGAAACGCGCAGGGAACGATGAATTTTAATTCAGGAAAATTTATCAAAGATTGGATATTCATTTGATTTTTTTATGGAACTGTTCTGAAAATAGCATGTGAATAAAATTATCCACATCATCCCCAAGGGATTTTCCTCACAATTCGACGTCTGTCCACAATCTATGCACATGATTTCCACATGGTAATGTGGATAAATGGAACAGTTGTTCTGATAAATAGGACATGTTAAGATGATGAGGAAGAAAAAGGGAAGGATGTGTTGGACATGGAGATCCTTTCAGATGAAATGCTTGTCGACAGTTACAATCTGGCGATACAGTTGGACTTGGACCCTGAATTTATTGGCATGCTTTTCGAGGAAATTACAAAAAGAGATATTGAGCCCAAAAAGTATCGGCTGGGTGCGTAAGGGGTAGGGGGTCATATCCCATACGATTTCCACTCGGCAACCATGATTTCCGTCACATTCCCGCGTTTCTCGCAGTGACAATGATGCTGGCAGTAGAATGGATTGCGGGGGTTGGACAAGTGTCCCGCTTCAATCATTCATAGGCTGATAGGGAACGTAGGCCCCGTTCTTTTTGGCCTCTTCCATCATCATGCCGTCACATGCAGGACATTCAACTGTCAACACATGAATTTCATTGCACACCGGACATAGCATCGGCAGGGTGTTCTCCTTTGGCCGTTAAGCGCTTGCTTGACGTCGTTTGAAGCCAAAGGCAGGATGCCCTGTCTTTATATTTTTAAACCAAACGAGTTCGACTCCCTCCAGATTTGATGCTTCGACAATGGAACATATTTTAGCACCAATTTATGTGAAATAAATCACATACAAATAAAACTATCCCATGTACGATAAGGGTAACAACAGTGATCCCACTTCAGAGACTGCTGCAGCAATCTTGTCACAAGGTCCAGGCTTCATGTTAGAGCGGCCCTAGCAGGATGTCCGCATACTCAAAAGGAGGAATTATCATGGCTGTTAAGGAGAGCAATTTGAATTCCATGCCTGCACAGGAGGAAGTCAATCAATTAGTGACACGCGCAAAGCGCGCGCAGGAGGCGTATCTGAGACTGGATCAGGCACAAGTCGACCGGATTGTCCAATCCATGGCGCTCGCAGGACTGGACCGTCATATGGAGCTTGCTAAAATGGCGGTTGAAGAAACGGGACGCGGCGTATATGAGGACAAAATCACGAAAAATATTTTTGCAACGGAGTATATTTACCACAATATTAAAAACAACAAAACGGTTGGCATTATTGAGGAAAATTCCTATGAAAGCTATCAGTTGGTGGCGGAGCCGATTGGTATCATTGCCGGAGTTACACCAGTTACCAACCCGACATCGACAACGATGTTCAAGACACTTATCGCAGCGAAGACGCGCAACCCGATTATTTTCGCCTTCCACCCATCAGCACAGAAGTGCAGCGCAGCGGCAGCAAAAACATTGCTTGAAGCTGCTGTGGCAAGCGGAGCGCCAGCGCATTGTGTGCAGTGGATCGAATCCCCTTCCCTGGAAGCGACACAGCTATTAATGAATCACCCGGATATTTCCCTTGTACTTGCAACAGGCGGCGCGTCGATGGTGAAAGCGGCATACAGCACCGGCAAGCCAGCGCTTGGGGTGGGACCTGGCAATGTGCCTTGCCTGATCGAGAAATCTGCTGATTTGGAGCAGGCCGTGACCGATCTGATCCTGTCTAAAACGTTCGACCACGGCATGATCTGCGCCTCGGAGCAATCCGTCATCATCGAGGAGCCGGTCTATGATCAGGTGAAACAACTAATGAAGGAAAACGGCTGCTATTTTCTGACCAAGGCGGAGACAGAACAGGTTTCGGGGCTCGTCATTAATAAGGAGAAATGTGCGGTTAATGCCGTTATCGTTGGACAAAGCGCGGTGAAAATTGCAGCGATGGCGGGCATTCAAGTGCCAAGCGATACAAAAATATTAGTCGCAGAGCTGCAAGGCGTCGGGGAAGCCTACCCGTTGTCCGCCGAGAAGCTGAGTCCTGTACTCGCCTGCTATAAAGTAAAAACGGCGGAGCAAGGCATCGAACGAGCCGCTGAAGTCGTCGCTTTTGGCGGGATGGGCCACTCGTCGGTCATTCATTCGCGCAACAGCAAAGTCATCGATAAATTCGCGAATCGGTTGAAAACCGGTCGCGTCATCGTCAATGCGCCTTCGACGCACGGAGCGATTGGTGACTTGTACAATACGAATCTGCCATCGCTCACACTGGGCTGCGGCTCGTACGGGCAAAACTCGACAACCTCTAATGTAACAGCCGTCAATCTGTTGAATATGAAGCGCGTCGCCTTCCGGACAGTTAATATGCAATGGTTTAAGGTTCCGCCTAAAGTCTATTTTGAGAAAGGCTCGACGCAGTACCTGGAGAAGATGCTGGATATTTCCCGGGTCATGGTTGTCACCGATGCAACGATGGTGAAACTGGGCTATGTGGAGAAGCTGGAATATTATTTGCGCAAACGTCCGAATCCGGTCTATATCGAAGTATTCTCGGATGTTGAGCCGGACCCGTCGGTCGATACAGTGGAGCGGGGCAGAGCGATGATGGAGGACTTTCAGCCAGATTGTATTATAGCGCTCGGCGGAGGCTCGCCAATGGATGCGGCCAAGGCAATGTGGCTGTTCTATGAGTATCCCGACACTAGCTTTCATTCGCTCAAGCAGAAGTTCCTTGATATCCGCAAGCGGGTGTACAAATATCCGCGGCTCGGCCGCAAAGCCAAATTCGTAGCGATCCCGACAACTTCGGGTACCGGTTCGGAGGTGACCTCTTTCGCCGTCATTACCGACAAGCGGGAGGGCAACACGAAGTATCCGCTGGCAGATTATGAGCTGACGCCGGATGTGGCGATCATTGATCCGGATTTTGTCTACAGCCTGCCGAAGACAGCGGTGGCGGATACGGGGATGGATGTGCTTACTCACGCCATCGAAGCGTATGTGTCGGTCATGGCCAACGACTACACGGACGGCTTGGCACTGCAGGCGATCCGGCTCGTCTTCCAATACCTGGAGCAGTCGTATCATGAGGCGGACCCCGTGGGCCGGGAAAAAATGCACAATGCTTCGACGATAGCCGGCATGGCTTTTGCCAACGCATTCCTCGGCATCAATCACAGCCTCGCGCATAAATGGGGTGGTCAATACCATACCGCTCACGGGCGCACCAATGCGATTTTGCTGCCGCATGTCATCAAGTACAATGCCGGGAAACCGACGAAATTTGCTTCGTTCCCGAAATATGCCCGCTTTATCGCGGATGAGCGGTATGCGGAGATTGCCCGGATGCTGGGATTGCCGGCGAATACCAAGGAGGAGGGTGTCCGCAGTCTGATCGAAGCGATCCGCAAGCTGAACCGCTCGCTTGGCATTCCGGAGAGCTTTAGTGAGCTGGGCTTTGACAAGGCGGATTTTGAAGCGAAGGTTGCTGGACTGGCAGATCGCGCCTTTGAAGACCAGTGTACAACTGCCAATCCGAAAATGCCGCTCGTGACCGAACTGGCAGATGTTTACCGCAATGCGTTTTATGGCAAATTTTAAGGATTTGAATCCATTCAACCTTGGAGGTGCTATTGAGATGGCGATGAAGGAACGGGAAGTTGCCGCACGGACTCAGCAAGGAAATCAGGCATGGCGCGGATTCGAAGGATTGTCATGGAAAAGAAAGATTGATATGAATGCCTTTCTGGAAAGCAATCTCATCCCCTATGCCGGGGATGAGTCTTTCCTTGCAGGACCGACGGCTCGGACGGAGGAGCTATGGCAGCGTGTGAGAGAATTGCTCCAGGCGGAGCAGCACAATGGGGGAGTGCTGGATATTGATGTTCGTACGGTATCCTCGATTACTTCTCATGCTCCAGGCTATATTGACAAGGACAAAGAGACCATTGTCGGCTTGCAGACCGATGCGCCGTTGCGAAGAGCGATTCAGCCCTACGGCGGAATTCGGATGGCCGCTGATGCGTGCTCCGCTTACGGCTACCAGCTGCCGGATGAACTGTTGCGGCTGTTCACCGAAGTTCGCAAGACACATAATCAGGGTGTATTCGATGCTTATACCACAGAGATGCGAACCGCACGCAGAGCGGGGATCGTTACGGGACTGCCGGATGCTTACGGTCGTGGACGAATTATCGGGGATTATCGGAGAGTAGCGCTGTATGGCGTAGATCGGCTGATTCAAGGTAAGCAGGAGGAATTGCTCCAGCTTGAGGTTGATGCCATGAGCGAGGAGGTCATCCGGCTGCGCGAAGAGCTGTCGGAGCAGATTCGCAGCCTGAATGAACTGAAGAAGATGGCGGCCTCTTATGGATTTAATATTTCACAGCCTGCGGGCAATGCGAAGGAAGCGGTCCAGTGGCTCTACTTTGCCTATCTTGCGGCCATTAAGGAGCAGAATGGCGCGGCGATGAGCCTCGGGCGTGTATCAAGCTTTTTGGACATTTATCTGGAGAGGGATTTGACCGAAGGGATACTGACAGAGGAACAGGCGCAGGAGTTAATTGACCATTTTGTCATGAAGCTGCGGATCGTGAAATTTTTACGTACGCCGGATTACAATGAGTTGTTCAGCGGCGACCCGACCTGGGTAACGGAGTCGATTGGCGGGATGGGGCTGGACGGAAAGACGCGGGTGACGCGAACCTCCTTCCGCTTCCTTCATACGCTGTACAACCTGGGACCGGCGCCAGAGCCGAACCTGACCGTGCTGTGGTCCCAGCAGCTTCCGGAGAAGTTCAAGCGCTATTGCGCCAAGGTCTCATCGGAGACCAGCTCGATCCAATATGAAAATGATGATTTGATGCGGCCACGCTTCGGAGATGATTATGGGATTGCCTGCTGTGTATCGGCAATGAGGATCGGCAAGCAAATGCAGTTCTTCGGAGCACGCGCTAACCTGGCCAAGGCGCTGCTGTACGCGATTAATGGCGGTGTCGATGAAAAGCTCGGCATTCAGGTCGGGCCGCCGATTGCCCCCGTCACCTCCGAGGTGCTTGATTATGAAGAAGTGGCGGCAAAATTCGAGGTCATGCAGGAATGGCTGGCAAAGCTGTATATGAACACCTTGAACGTCATTCACTATATGCACGATAAATACTGTTACGAGCGTATCGAGATGGCGCTGCATGACCGGGATATTGTACGTACGATGGCTTGCGGCATCGCCGGATTGTCTGTGGCGGCCGACAGCTTGAGCGCGATCCGTTATGCCAAGGTGCGTCCGGTACGCAATGAACAGGGGCTGGCGGTAGATTTTGAAATCGAAGGGGAATATCCGCAGTATGGCAACAACAACGATCAGGTCGACAGCATCGCCGTACACTTGGTTGAGGGCTTCATGGAGAAGCTGCGCAAGCATAAGCCATACCGCAATGCAATACCGACCATGTCGGTGCTGACAATTACGTCTAATGTTGTATACGGCAAGAAGACGGGGACGACACCAGACGGACGAAAGGCGGGCGAGCCGTTCGCGCCAGGCGCTAATCCGATGCATGGCCGTGACCGTAAAGGGGCGCTGGCATCTCTAAGCTCGGTTGCGAAGCTGCCTTATGATTGCAGTCTGGATGGCATCTCCAACACCTTCTCAATTGTTCCCAAGGCGCTTGGCAAGGAGGAGGAAGCCCGATTCTCCAATCTCGTTTCATTGCTTGACGGCTATACGGCAAGCGGCGGGCACCATTTGAACGTCAACGTATTCGACCGGGAGCACTTGATAGACGCGATGGAGCACCCGGAGAAATATCCGCAGCTTACGATTCGCGTATCCGGCTATGCTGTCAATTTCAACAAGCTTACCCGCGAGCAGCAGCTTGATGTTATTAACCGGACCTTCCACGGTTCTGTATAAATCGCCGGAGTGTGAAAGATTCTGAAGAAGCGAAGCGCTCGCATTCGTTCAACTTGTATAGGGAGCAAGGATTTGTAAGGGGGCGTTCGTTATGAAAGGCCGGATTCATTCCATGGACACGTTCGGCACCGTAGACGGTCCGGGCATCCGATTCGTATTGTTCATGCAGGGCTGCGCGCTGCAATGCCAATTCTGCCATAACCCGGATAGCTGGGATACCGCGCAAGGGCGTCAAATGTCGGTCGACGAGGTAATTGCGGAGCTGGAGCCATATCTGGTGTATTACCGCAAATCGGGAGGCGGCATAACCGTGACCGGTGGAGAGCCGACTTTGCAAGCTTCCTTCGTTGCCGAACTGTTCAAGACGGTCAAAGAACGGTTCGGCCTTCATACGGCGCTGGATAGCTCCGGTTTTTGCGAACCAGCGAACGCCGAGTCACTGATTGCGCACACGGATTTGGTGCTGCTCGATTTGAAGCAGATGGACAGTGCCAGGCACCAGCAGCTTACAAGCCAGCCCAATGAGCGGATTCTTAAGTTTGCCTCATGGCTGGCCGAGCTGAAAAAGCCGATGTGGATCAGGCATGTGCTTATCCCGGGAATTACAGATGCGTGGCAGGATTTGACTGCACTCGGCCGGTTTGTCTCCGGACTGGATTCGGTCGAGCGGATCGAATTGCTTCCTTATCATCGGATGGGCGTGTACAAATGGCAGCAGCTTGGGCGCAGCTACCCGCTGGAAGGCATACAGACACCATCAGCGGCAGAGTTGGAGCGGGCAAAAATCATTATTGAAACCGCAAGAAAGAAATCGGCAGCCTCACCCTGAAGGGTTGCCGATTCCTTTTGTCTTGACGTGTCCCTGGAGTCTGTAAAATTTAGTTGTCGCGTTTCATTTTACAATCCGGAATTTATAACTAAAAGGTAAAGGCGCTGGGCCAGCGCTCGGTTGAAAGCTTTTCAGCTTAGGCACTATTTTACGAGTAACCGAAATTTAAAAGTTTGAGGACTTTTGGTTGAATGCAACATAGCGTGATATTGCCCTTAACAGTAATGGCTGGAAAAACACAATCATTAACTTTTGAGTGAAGCCTTTAATTATGATTTTATCTACGTGATCAAAAGTTTAATCTAACCATTTAAACTTTTCTTAGGGGAGGTAGAGCTTCTAAAAAAATATCACTAATTAAATGAATTAATTCTTACAAGTTCTTTTTATTTTTACCAATAAAATGTATGACTAACCCTGTGACAAATGATACTTGAATTGAAATTATTATTAGTACAACAAATACATCCTCTAACCCTCCTGATGACCCGAATACGTTTATTAACAAAATATAAATAAAAAGTGAAATTATAATACTTAAAATCATTGTACCTATGATTTTAATCATTAAATTACCTCCAAGAAATTGTCTGGTAAGGCCCCTACCAGACTTAAACTTATGTTGATTACAAGTCAAATTCAATCCCATAATCTTGCGTATCAACTGTAATTCCAGGAGTAACGGCTAGTCCAATCGGGTAAATTCCTACCCCTACAGTTCCTCCTATTTTATTATGACCATAGCGTAGAGTCGTGGTCGTACTTTTCAATCAAAATCGGCCCTTGATTCCTATATAGGGAGACAAGGGCCGTACTTGTAACATCGGGTTATTCAGAAACGTAGAACCCTGACGATAAATATTAAAAAGGAACAGGTATTATAGCTTCATATTACTGCTGTGACCCGGAGAAAGCTTGGCTGAAGGATCGATGTATACTTTGGCATTGTTGACGGCGGTAGGCGCTTCTCCAAATCCGACAGCGATCAATTTGAGCTTGCCGGGATAAGTTGTAATGTCCCCTGCGGCAAAAATCCCCGGAATATTAGTCTCCATGCGAGTATCCACAACGATGGAATTGCCTTGAATCTCAAGTCCCCATTGTGAGATTGGCCCCAGCGATGAAATGAACCCGAAATTAACGATTACAGCGTCGACATCCACAATTTTTTCTTCCTGAGTCTTAACATCGCGAATTGTAACGGCATGAATGCGGTCGTCACCGTGCAGGGCAGAGATTTCCGTCGGTGTCAGTACGTGGACCGAAGACTCCATCAAATTTTGCACACTATGCTCATGGGCACGGAACTTGTCGCGTCTATGGACGAGGGAGACGCTCTTGGCGATCGGCTCCAGCATCAGCGCCCAGTCGACAGCGGAGTCCCCGCCCCCGCTGATGACAACGTTCTGTCCTTTGAATTGATGCAGATCACTGACAAAATAATGAAGGTTCTTGCCTTCATACTTGTCGGCGTCATCCAGCTCCAGACGGCGTGGTTCGAAAGCGCCGACGCCTCCCGAGATGATCACTGCCTTGGCGTGATGGATAGCCTTGTTCGTATGAATTTCAAAGTGGCGCTCACCTTTTTTGATGACATTGAGCACCTTTTCTTCCAGGCAAATTTCCTGCTTGAAGTGATCCATCTGAGTTTTAAGCTGATTAACCAGTTCCTGGGCCGTTACTTTGGGAAAGCCAGCGACGTCATAGATATATTTTTCAGGGTATAGTGCTGCAAGCTGCCCGCCAAGCTGGGGCATACTCTCGATAATTTTTACCGAAGCCTGCCGCATTCCTCCGTAAAAAGCTGCAAACATCCCGGCCGGGCCTGCGCCGATAATGGCAATGTCCACTATATGATCTGATGAAGCTTCAGAATGACTCATTAACAAACTGCACCTCCATAAAGTTAGGTAATAACACTATTATATTAACAAAAAAGTTTAAAAAATAAAACTTTGTATGTTTCTCTAAAGTTTTTCGTATTTTTATCTCTTGAACTTTTAGTGAAAAGCCGATATGATTTCAGATGTATATACGCGGAGACCATTATCGAACTAACAAGATGCTGATAAGCACGGTTCGGTTGACATAAACTAGATCCTGGAGACATAGAATTACAATCTGGTTTGTGTAATTTTTCACATGGAATGGAAGGGATTAAGTAATGAGTAGCATACCGAAGATTGTCATTCTTGGAGCAGGGTACGGCGGAATTCTTACAGCGCTTCGTCTGCAAAAAGAATTAAATTACAATGAAGCCGACGTGACCCTTGTCAACAAGCACGACTATCACTACATTACGACCCATTTGCATATGCCGGCTGCCGGAACGGATAACCCGGAAAATGCCCGAGTCAGCATTTCCAAGCTTATTGACGAGTTCAAGATTGATTTTGTAAAATCAACCGTTGTTCAAATCCGTCCACAAGATAAGAAAGTTATTCTGGAGGATGGGACTCTCTCTTACGATTATTTGGTCGTTGGCGTTGGCGGTGAGCCGGAAACATTCGGTATCCCCGGCATGAGCGAGTATGCGATGAATATTCGCAGCATCAACTCGGTTCGTCTGATCCGTGAGCACATTGAATACCAGTTTGCCCGTTACAAGCGTGAGCCTCATCGTTCGGACTATCTGACATTCATCGTAGGCGGCGCCGGTTTTACAGGGATTGAGTTTGTAGGCGAACTGTCAGACCGTCTGCCAGAACTGTGCAGGCAGTTCGATGTCGATCCGTCTATCGTGAAACTTTATAACATAGAAGCGGCTCCAACCGCTCTGCCTGGCTTCGATTCCGAACTGGTTGAATACGGCATGGAAGTGCTGAGAAAGAAAGGCGTTACGTTCAAAATCGGCACAGCGATCAAGGAATGCACGCCTGATGGCGTTATTGTAGGGGAAGGCGAGGAGATTCGTTCCCAGACCGTTATTTGGACCGGAGGCATCCGCGGCAACCGTCTGATCGAGGAAGCGGGCTTTGAGACGATGCGCGGACGCGTCAAGGTTGATGAATATTTGCGTGCTCCCGGCAGTGAGAATATTTACATCGTCGGAGATAATTCGCTCGTATTCAATCCGGAGGGCCGCCCATACCCGCCAACTGCGCAGATTGCGATGCAGCAGGGCGTCGTATGCGCCCATAATCTGGTCGCTTCTATCCGCAACCAGTCGCTCAAATCATTCGAATTCAAAAACAAAGGCACGGTAGCTTCCCTTGGCAAAGGAGAAGCAATCGGGATTGCTTTCGGCAAGAAGTATAAAGGCAGTACGGCAGCCTGGCTGAAAAAGCTGATTGACCTTCGATATCTGTTCATTATCGGCGGGATACCGCTCGTCCTGCGCAAAGGGAAGTTTCTGTAATGAGACATTGCAGCGTACAGGTACGCGGACTGCTGACCAGAGAGGAACTTGATCGCTACAATGCCTTGATGGAGGTCGGCTCGTTTCTGGAATCGCAGAATCGGTATGATTTGGCTTACACCGTACAGCAAGAGATTGATCGTCTGATTGTACCCGGCATTGAGCGGCTCAAGGAAAAGGGCCGTGAGCGTGATCGTGCCACACAGCAATACTTGGAGGAAATGAATAAGGAGGAAGCTGAATAGCAGCTTCCTCTTTTTGTTCAAATGCAGAATCGCTTGATGATTTTGGCGCAGCACCTCAAAAAGCCCCGCTAGCCTTCATGGTGAAGGTTGGCGGGGCTGAATTTTAATCAAAAGACGCTAGAGCAACAACAAGCAGTAGCTGGAATCCGTTGGCGCTCTAAATGCTTAGCAGTTTGCCAAGCTTGTCCGAATCAAGCAAATTGCCTACGTAGAAGTCGCCAAAATCGCCATAGCGGGCGCTCACTTCATCAAAGCGCATTTCATAGACGAGCTTCTTGAACTGGATCGGGTCATCCGCGAACAGCGTTACGCCCCATTCCCATTTGTCAAAGCCAACCGAGCCTGTAATGATCTGCTTGACCTTGCCGGCGTAAGAACGGCCGATCATGCCGTGGCTCCGCATCATGCTACGGCGATCGTCCATGCTCAGCATGTACCAGTTGTCATTGCCTTCGCGGCGCTTGTTCATCGGATAGAAGCAGATATGGGCTGCTTTTGGCAAAATCGGCTTGAGTCTGGCGGCAATCTCAGGGTTTTCCGAAGGATCCGTGCCCGGCTTCGCCATATAGTTGCTCAGTTCAACTACGCTCACGTACGAATAGACGGGTGTTGTGAATTGGGCGAATGCAGACTTGTTAAAAGCGGTCTCCAGTTCGTTCAGTTCCTCCAGCGTTTCCCGCAGGTGCATGAAGATGATGTCGGCTTTTTGGCCAACGATGCTGTATACAGCGGTGCTGCCTAGCTTGCTGTCCTCGGTTGCGGACCATTCGCCAATAAAGGACCTGAGCTCGTCCTCCGCCTGACGGCGCGCATCTTGGCTTGCCAGCTTCCACGCAGACCAGTTGATGGTGCGGAAATCATGGAGCGCAAACCAGCCCTCCAGTGTTTGTGCTGCTTCACTCATTGAAATCTCTCCTTCTTCGGCCGGTAGGGATGTACACTTGCGGCCTGCAATTGTCGGTTATATTCCTCTTGCTTCGTATATAATGCCGAAATATCCGGCCAGATGGCCTAATAACGTCATTTCATATTGTAGCTTAAATATGGAAATGAGGGCAAATGGCGGTCTTGTGACAATTGGATTGGCGCAATTGACTTCACGCAAGCGTTTCTATAAACTACAGTATAGCATGTACAAGAACGTGACCGTAGAAAAGGAGAAGCGCTGAATGCTCCAGATGATTATTGCCATGATGCTGTTTTTCGTTATGATGTTTGGCATTGGCTTTATTTTAAATATGCTGATGAAGACGACCTGGTTTCCGGTATACCTGTTCGTCATCGTCCTGCTCCCGATCGGAATCTATTACACATGGGATGATTCACTGGCTTTTGTAGACAACTTGCAAGCCTACACGTATGTAGATATCGCTCCGGCTGTCACGGCTCTGATCGGCGCCTTCGTGAGCGGATATACGATTCGCGCGCTGCGCCGCGGCGGCTATAAGATGTTCTAGTTCAAACTACAATTGAATCAGAAAGCTCTCCTTAAGCAAGGTTGCGGCTATTAATGCCGATGCTTGAAGGAGGGCTTTTCCTTTTGGTTGCTCGCCGAAGGACGGCAAAGCCGTTTACGCTTGGGCATCGTAAGGCCGTGTAATTTATGTTAAACTATGTAGACGATGCTAGGAACGAGTGCATATGAAGACAATGAAAGAGGTGGGCGGGGTGCGGATCGGAAACATTCTTCATTTCACGGAGCATCACCGTTATTACATATACCGGGATTTTTCAATCGGCAGCATGGACTTAAAAGTGCTTCAGATGATTTACCAGCCTATGGTAGGGGCGGCAGCGGCGAGTCTCTATCAACTGTTATACCATCATATTCCGACAGACCAGGTAGGCTATTCGCAGCTGGAATCGCAGCGCCGACTGTTCCTTAGCCTCGGGCTGGAGATGAATGAGCATGGCCGCAGGAGCTTGATCGATTATGCCTCTCGGCTTGAAGCTGTCGGTCTTTTGCAAACATCAAGACTGGCTTTACCGCACGGGGAAGATACCATCTTTGAATATGAGCTTGCAGAGCCGCTGGGGCCGGAAGAGTTCTTTGAGAATCAGCATTTGACGATGTATCTGCGGGATAAAATCGGGAAGTTCGCGCTGATCTCCTTGCGGCAGGAGTTTGTATCGAGGGAACCGGATGAGCTGGCGCATGCCCAGTTGGAGAAGGAGAACATCTCAATTCCGTTCTACGAACTGTTCTCGCTGAACACTCATTCCGTGGACAGTGAGCTGGAGCAGGCGCTTTCCGAAGTAGCCCCTTCCAGGCAAACTGCAAGGGCTATTCCGGATAGCCCGGAGACTGCTGGTATCCAGTACGGCGAGATTATTTTGCGTTTTCCCCGCCATTCGGTAAACCGTCCATTCGTTGAGCGGCTGCGAGGCGATCAGAAGCAGCTTGCAAGGCTAAATTACGTCGCTTACAAGTACAACCTCAATGTAGTGGATCTATGTCGCTTACTGGATGAAGACGGGATTTTCTCCCGGGGAGGAGAGTTGATGGAGGAGGAGCTTCAGTTGCGCGCCAATCAACTCTATCGCCAAGATCGCAAACGGGGGGACGAGCGGGAACGCAAGCTTGCCAAGATGGCTGTCATGCAGCAGGGGGACGTCGAGGAGGACATGCCTCAGGAGCATGCAGTGCAGGCCGAGAATTGGCTGGAGGTGCCGGTGCAGCTTGCCGGTCGCTGCGATAAGGCCCAATACAACATGCTAATGCGCAACGAGCCGCATACGCGCTTTCTGGCTCGCTTTTTCCCCGGTGCTGTGCCGGAGTGGATGGAACGGGTATTCGAACGAATCGACCTTAATTATCGCTTGCCGGGCGCTGTCATCAATGTGCTCATTCATTATGTGCTTGGCGAGAAGAAATCGCAGCGTGTCAGCAAAACCTTTATCGATGCTGTAGCTGGCAACATGCTCGTCCAGCAGGTAGACACCTTCGAGAAGGCGGTGAGCTACGTGAGGGAGCAGGATAATGTCGAGGAGCGCCGGAAACATACGGACACTCGTGCGGCTGCCCCAAGGGCGAGCACCCAGAGAACCCGCGGAAGCCGCAAGCCGAGCATGCCGATCGTTGAAGATGTGCCGTCGGGGGCCGCTCCTACGCCGGAAGAACTGGAAGCGGCGCTCCGACTTGCGCGCAAACTGGACGGAAAGATGGAGTAGGAGGTGAGCGGCATGGAGTCGCTTAGTGAAGTGCTGAAGCAGTGGCCTGTGGGAAATAAAATGTCGGACAAAGCCAGGCAGCTTCAGGAAGAGCTGCTGGATCACCCGCTCGTCATCAAGCTGCGGGCCAAGTATCCGGAGTTGAATGAAGACAGTATTCGGCTCAATCTGAACCGGGTCTACCAATATACGAAAGAACACGGGAACTGCTCCAATTGCCCGGGGCTTGACCTTTGCCCGAACGACTTTGAAGGCCATTATACGATGCTTTCGGGGGAAGATCAGGGTGGTGTCACACAACTGGTCGACCGCAAGGTGCCGTGCAAGAAGTTCCTTGCCCGCCAAAGCGAGCAGCAAGTTCGCAGCCGGGTGCGCAGCTTCTATGTGGATGATCTGGCGCTCTCGCGGGGGTATTCAGCCGAGGAGATTATGTTCAAGGACCTGGAGCGGCTGAAGTCCGCCCAGCAGGTGATGGGGTATATTGACCAGACCAAGCAGGAGGGACTGCAGACACGCGGATTGTATCTGGGCGGCAAGTTCGGAACGGGCAAGACTTTCCTCATGTGCTACATGCTCTATGAGCTGGCGAAGGCCGGATATTCAGGCGTTATTGTCTATGTCCCGGAATTCGTTGAGGATTTGAAGTCGATGTTTCAGGAGCCGCAGAAGCTCAAGGAGACGGTGGAATTGATGAAATCGACCGATCTGCTTGTGTTCGATGATATTGGCGCGGAAAATCTGAACCCGTGGGTTCGCGATCATGTGATGGGAACGATTCTGAATTATCGAATGAACCGCAAGCCGACTTTTTACACTTCGAATCATGACCTGGACATGCTGGAGAAGCATTTCAGCTTTACCAGCAAGGACGGCGATGAACTTCACAAAGGGCAGCGCCTGATGGACCGTATTCGCCCATTTGTAGACTATGTGCTTGTATCAGGTGAAAACAAACGAGGCAAATGAAGTCTGTTGAAGAAGCTGCGAAGCTTGACTTGATTGTCTGATAGGTTGCTCTCCCAACAAGAATAAAGCCGTCCCGCAGCATGGAACGGACAGCGCTGTGAAAGCTCTGCTGTCTGCCGGATATGCTGATGCAGGACGGCTGTTTATTTTACCCGTAAAACAAGGCGTTTGCCCTTCAAAGGACGGCAAATCCGGTTACGCTCGATAAGATTGCGGGCGAAGCCTGTTATGGATACAAGTCGTGCAGGGAAGCAAGGAGCTTCACATCCGTACCGCAGTCCGGCCAGAGATTGTGCAGCTTCTTCTGTGCCTCGTGAATCGTTGCCGCACAACCGAGCCTGATCAGCACTCCCGTTGCAACGCAGGCGGTTCGGCTTCGGTCCTCCGAGCAATGCAGCCCCAGCCTGTAGCCAGTCTCCGCCATCTCACCGATCCAATCGACGGCTTGGCGGATGCGTTGTTGCTGATTTTCCGTATCAGCGGCAATTGGAATTTGCACGTAGTGCAGGGGATGCTCTTTGCCGGTAAGCACCTTTTCCGCTCTCAAATCGACGATCACCTGACAATGTTCTTTTTCAATCAACGAAGTCATGTCGCCTAGACCGCCAATCCATACTTTTCCTTCTACCAGCTGCTTGCAGCTGTTCCATGCTGTCTTGACTTTTGGCAAGCGGCCATCCCTCCCTGCACGTTCAATAGCCCATTAAGTTGGTCATTCAGCTTCTTATAAGTGTATTAAAATCCCATCTTTTACATGACTAAATCATATAAGAATTATGTCTCCATTTGTTCAATAAATCTAAAAAATATATTGACACTAGACCCATCTCCTGATATTATCCATCCATAACCAACTAAAAAGGTAGGGATTGACAGGAAGTTTACGCCCAGAACAACTGGAGTAAATCTGGACGAGCCTGTGCGTTGGTTCAAATATGGAGGGGGATTATTAAATGAAACAAACGCTTATGTTTTCATCCCGTATTCTCACAGTTGCCTTAGCTCTTACACTAGCTCTTACGGGCTGCGGTTCAGGCAACGGTGGAGGAGGCACAACCGGTACATCCGAAGGCACCCCGCAACAAGAGAAGGCAACTCCACAGAATGAGGCCAAGAAGCCAGTTAAATTGCTCAACGTCTCTTACGATCCTACACGTGAACTTTATGATGAATACAACAAGGCTTTTGCTGCCCACTGGAAGGCCGAGACCGGGCAGGATGTCACGATTGAGCAGTCGCACGGCGGCTCCGGCAAGCAGGCACGTTCAGTTATTGATGGCCTGAAGGCCGATGTCGTTACATTGGCGCTCGGCTACGATATCGACGCTCTGGTTGGACCGGGACTTCTAGATAGCGAATGGCAGAAACAATTTGAACATAACAGCTCGCCTTATACGTCCACGATTGTATTCCTTGTGCGCAAGGGCAACCCGAAGAACATCCTTGACTGGAATGATCTGATCAAGGATGGCGTAGAGGTAATTACACCGAATCCGAAAACCTCTGGGGGAGCGCGCTGGAACTATCTGGCTGCCTGGGGTTATGCGCTGAAACATAACAATAATGATGAAGAGAAGGCCAAGGAATTTGTGAAGGAACTGTTCAAGCACGTTCCGGTTCTGGATTCGGGAGCCCGCGGTTCAACGACGACTTTTGTCGAACGGAAGCTTGGGGATGTTCTGCTAGCCTGGGAGAATGAAGCACTGCTCTCGCTCAAGGAATTCGGAGAAGGCGAATTTGAAATTGTAACGCCTTCGATCAGCATTCTTGCAGAGCCTCCGGTAGCTATCGTTGATAAAGTTGTGGATGGTCGAGAAACTAGAGAAGTTGCGGAAGCTTATCTCCAATATTTATACAGTGAGGAAGGGCAGGACATTGCGGGGAAACATTTCTATCGTCCGATTTTGCCTGCTGCAGCGGAGAAATACAAGAGTCAGTTCAAGGAAGTAGAACTGCTCCAGATCGATAAGGATTTCCAAGGCTGGAAGGCTGCTCAGGAGAAGCACTTCAATGATGGCGGTACATTTGACCAAATTTACACTCCGGGCTCCTAGCATGGCGGCTCGTACATAGGGGGGACTCACTTCACATGAAAGGTTCCAAACCAAAAGCCAAAGCCAAAAGCGTCTTGCCGGGTTTCGGGATTTCTATGGGTTTTACGATTTTTTACTTATGCCTTATCGTCATTATTCCGTTGTCTGCAGTATTTATCAAGACATCAGGCATGACGATGGTGCAGTTCTGGGAGACGATCACCAATCCTCGGGTGCTCGCCTCCTATAGGATCAGTTTTCTGACAGCTTTCGCTGCAGCGCTAATCAATGTCGTGTTCGGGCTGCTGGTCGCCTGGGTGCTTGTCAGATACAACTTCCCGGGGAAAAAGCTCATCGATAGCCTGGTAGATTTGCCGTTTGCCTTGCCCACTGCAGTAGCAGGCATCGCTCTGACGGCAATCTATGCCCCGAACGGATGGATTGGAAGTCTTCTGCAGCCGCTCGGCATCAAGGTTGCGTTCACACCGCTTGGGATTACCATCGCACTGGTCTTTATCGGGCTGCCTTTCGTAGTTCGGACTGTCCAGCCTGTGCTTCAGGATTTGGAGAAGGATACGGAAGAAGCGGCGGTCATGCTCGGCGCTTATCGGTTGCGGACGTTCATCAAAGTCATTTTGCCGGAACTGATTCCGCCGTTGCTCACTGGATTTGCAATGGCGTTTGCCAGAGGGCTTGGTGAATTCGGTTCGGTCGTCTTTATCTCTGGCAATATGCCGCTCAAGACGGAGATCGCACCGCTATTAATTATGACCAAGCTGGAGCAGTTTGACTATATGGGAGCAACAGCGATTGCGCTCGTCATGCTGGTCATTGCCTTTGTTATGCTGTTAATTATTAATGTACTGCAGTGGTGGTCCGGCCGCCGCGCTATCGCAGGATAGGGGGCAGAAAATGGCAGGAACAGTTACCGCTCATTTGGATCACAAAGCAGCGCAGCGACCGCAGCATATTAATGAATCCGGGCCGATGCGCATAATACTGATTGCAATTGCGTTGTTGTTTTTAACATTGGTTGTCGTATTGCCGTTAGTTACCATCTTTATCGAAGCTTTCAAAAAGGGTGTTGATGTGTATGTGGCTTCGATTACCGAGCCATACGCATTATCGGCCCTCAGGCTGACATTGCTCACGGCAGTGGTTGCAGTTCCGCTGAATACTTTGTTTGGCGTTGCGGCTGCCTGGGCGATCGCCAAATTCCAGTTTCGCGGCAAAAATATTTTAATCACTTTGATTGATTTGCCGTTTGCCATCTCCCCGGTTATTGCCGGTCTGATTTTCGTGCTGCTGTTTGGCGCCCAAGGTTTCTTAGGGCCATGGCTGGATCAGCAAGGTATTCAGATTATTTTCGCGCTTCCGGGTATTGTATTGGCAACGATTTTCGTAACGTTCCCATTCGTAGCACGGGAGATTATTCCGCTGATGCAGGCGCAGGGAACCCAGGAAGAAGAGGCTGCAGCCAGTCTCGGAGCCAGGGGGTGGCAAATATTCTGGCGGATTACGCTGCCGAACATCAAATGGGGCTTATTGTACGGCATTATTCTATGTAATGCCCGCGCAATGGGCGAATTTGGCGCCGTATCCGTTGTTTCCGGTCATATAAGAGGTCAGACGAACACTCTTCCGCTTCACGTGGAAATTTTGTATAATGAGTATCAGTTTGCCGCTTCGTTTGCAGTAGCATCTTTATTGCTGCTGCTGGCTGTTCTTACGCTGGTAGCGAAGGCGGTAATTGAATGGAAATCAGAAAAATAAAAACATAGTAATTCGGTAGGAAAAGTGTTATTATAAATTTAACGACTACGAAATTATATGTTTACAACATTTCTAACAGGAGGCGGCGTTGCTGAATGGAGAGAACAATTACAATTAAGAGTGGACAATGGAATCTGGCAGCAACGCTGCACTATCCGGAGGCAACTGATAATAGTCATAACAGAGAACGTTATCCCATTATTGTGATATGCCACGGTTTTGTAGGCAGCAGAATTGGAACGGACCGGCTATTCGTTAAAGCGGCCCGCGAGTTCAGCAAGCACGGGTTTATGGTATTGCGGTTTGATTATGCCGGATGCGGCGAGAGCGACGGGGAATACGGGGAGACAGGGCTTGATTCATTTATTGAGCAGACCCGCTATGTTCTGGATTACGCTTTGGATATGGACTGTGTAGACCCTGAACGCGTCATCCTGCTCGGTCATAGCCTTGGCGGAGCGTCAGCGTTGTTGACAGCAGTGAATGACAAACGCGTCAAGACGCTGCTATTGTGGGCGCCGGTTGCGCATCCGTACACCGATATTGTGAAAATTACGGGTCGAGATGTACATGATAAGGCAATGACTCAGGGGGAGGCAGATTATCTCGGCTATAATCTGCGTCCGGTATTCTTTGAATCCCTGACCAAATACCAACCGTTGCGTGATCTGAAAGATTTCAATGGCGATGTGCTGCTCGTTCACGGTACTTCTGACGATGTAATTCCGGTTGATTACACGTTTTTATATCAGAAGCTGTTTTGGACCCGCTATGATGGGCAATGCGACAAAGAGGTTATTTTGCAAGGAGATCATACTTTCTCCTCACAGGCCAGCTTGACTGTATTGCTGAACAGCACAGTCAATTGGCTGTTGGAATTGGAGAGAAAGAAAAGAGATTGGAATGGTTGGGTGATTTAGAGCGTGTGAGCAGCGCAGCAGCTGCATTATCCTGATTAGCTTCACCGCTTTTCTTGCTCACACCGCGCTTTATTATATTTAAAGAAAAGAGGAGAGATTATCATGCCAAAGCCTTTGCAAATTGATCAATTTTGGAATGACAGAATATCCGATCAATTAAATGGACTTGAATATGGCTCGGTATTGATTACCGTCCATGACGGCAGAATTGTACAAATCGACCGGACAGAGCGCAAGCGGTTTGATCCTCCTGCTTCGGCGGAGAATCGGCGTAGTAGCGATAATCCTATTAAATCGGTTAAATAGACATTTGAAGCCACATACACATCAACAATGATTATTTACAGGAGAGTGAGCAATAATGGCCAAGATTGTTGTCATTACAGGAAGTCCATCCAGAAATTCCAGATTGTTCGGTATCGTAGATTACGCCATACAAGCTCTTGAGCAAAAGGGTTTTGAGGTTTCTGCCATTCATGCCACCGATTTGCCGGCAGAGGATCTGTTGTTTGCCCGCTTTGACAGTCCGGCTGTGCAACAGGCCGTACAGGAAATTTCCTCCGCCGATGCCGTTATTGTGGCAAGTCCGGTCTACAAAGCAGCCTATACTGGTTTGCTAAAGACATTGCTTGATCTGCTTCCGCAAAAGGGATTGACGGGCAAGCCTGTTCTGCCGCTGTTTATCGGAGGCACGATTGCCCATTTCCTGAGCATTGACTACGCACTGAAGCCAGTGTTGTCCTCCCTTGGAGCAAGACATTTGCTGACCGGCGTATTTGCAGTAGATGCCCAGATTACTCGCGATGAACATGGAGTCGCTGTTTTGAACGAGGAGCTTCGTACCCGTCTGGATGTATCGGTGGACGAATTTGAAGAAATCGTGCGTCTTGTTACAAGCAAAACCCACGATCAGCAAACAAGCGCAATTTAGCCATTATTCATACTACGCAACAAGGCTCCCGTTAGGAGGGTACTGCAAAAGTCTACTTTTGCAGCAGCCTTCAATAGGGAGTTTTTTATTTGTAAAACTTGGAGCAGGATAGAAATTAGCTAATTAAAAGCTCAACCTATTAAATACAGGGATTTTGAGCCAAATTAAACCTATAAAATTTAATTTTCTCCCATAGGTATTCCTTCGCATGATTGCTACGATAGTATACAAAACCTATTGCCCCGAAGAGACGATCCTGAAGCGAGGGATGCCTATGAAAAAGGTTCTGGAAGTTATGTTTCCCCCGATTACCACTTACATGACACATGCTTCTGTTCTTTCAGTTGTGATGCAACATGAACAAGGAATCAAATGGCTGCTCGACAACTATTTGCAGCTTTCGGTTGTTGATTCGGGCGGAATTGATTTTTTGGGGCTCGAACCGCCTTTAAACTGCCCGATTTTACATTATCAAATCATGGACCATGAGCTTGTCGACCATCTGTTTAAGGACCCCGTACAGTTTATCATCCATGCCATTAATCAGGACTATTATCTTTTTCTTTTGCTTGAGACCTCCCAAATCCAAGCAGCGAACACAAATGTTCCCCGTCCGCACCCCGTATTTATTTATGGCTATTGTGAGGAAACGGAGACCTTCCATATTGGCGAATTTTTTGACTTTAATAATTTTTCTTTCATGACGGCGTCCTTTGAGGAAATTCGCAGCGGGTGGCTGAATTATGCCGGCTATGACTATTGGTTTAAGGGGAATCGACTTTTCAAATATTCATACAAGGATGACTATGCTCCAGAATACGAAAGACTCGTCACCATGATTGAAGACTATGCCACCTCGCAAAATACCATACTTGGATTTCATAACTTTAACTCCCGTCTCTCTTTCGGCCTGGATGCTATCGCGAATCGTCTGCAGCTTGAGCTAACGCGTTTTGGCAATGGAGAGCATTTTGACCGGGTAGCTTTTCCGATTATTTGCGATCATAAAGAAGTAATGTTGCTTGCAATTGAGCAGTTGGAGCAAAAAGGCTATTTGGACAGAACTTTTCCTTCAACATTTCATGCAGAATATGAGTGTCTAAAAAAGAAACTGCTCATGTTAAGAAATAAGTACTTAAAAATTGCTATAAACGGGAAGTATCACCGCGTTGAGGCTCTTCAACTGGAAGTAGGGCAGTGGTTTGAGCAAGAGAAAAATCTACTCATGAAGATAATAGAAAACTGTAAAGCCCGATTCCCTCTGCAACCCCCCATTAATACAGGAATCGGGCTTTAACAGCGATCGGAAGAATATTCTGCCACGCAGCGTTTCCACTCTCCAGGTCAAGCACTGAGTTTGGTTTTGGCTAAAAAAATAAATCAAACGTCCGGCAAATCACTGCCGGACGTTTTTTAGATCAGGAGCCTGTCGACCGATAATGACGGACGCCGATGTTCCAGACCAGCAGGCAAGGGAGGAGAAAGATAATACCCGCAGTGGGGGCAAGCATATACAGAATGCCGTTGCCTTCCGTTTTGTCCAGAATGTACATCAACGGCAGATAGTTGATACACCCGAATGGGATGACGAAGGTGAAAAAGCGGGCGACCCATTTCTGATAAATATTCAGCGGATACTGGGCCATCTCTTTGCCGCCGTCGGTTAATATATGAACGACCTCGAGCCCTTGTATGGTCCAGAAGCAAAACGTCGCAGCCAGTATGAAAATACCTGTAAAAATAAACACACCGCAGCTGATCATCAGGATCAGTGTTACTGTTTTTAGAGGTGTCCATTCTATAGTCAGGCTGCTCAGGGCGAAAAACAATACTAACAGGCTCTGAAGCAGCCGCCCAGCCCTGGCGAATTCAAATTTGGAGCCGAGCACCTGGAGAATAGTGCCGCGCGGACGGACAAGCACGCGGTCAAATTCGCCTTGTCCAACCATAGTGGAGAACAGGTCAAACCCTCGCGCGAAACATTCCGTGATTGCAAAAGCAGTATGGATAACTGCAAAACAGACTGCGACTTCAGGAAAACTCCAGCCTCTGATTTGTCCGAACCGTTCAAATAAAAAATATAACCCGGCAAACACTGCAAGCGGGGTCAAACACTGCCCTAGCGTAAGCAGCCAAAATGAAGCCCGGTATTGCATCTGGGATTTGAACAAAATCCATACATATTTCCAATAGAGTCTCATGGACAACCTACCCTCCTTGTACAACAATATTCCGGAGCGCTCTGCTCATTAGCCACTTGCCCACGACAAAAAGAACGGCCAGCCAGATCATCTGTATTCCGATACCGACCAGTGCCTCAGAAGCGGGGATGTGTCCCGAATAGACGCGAAACGGGAAGTCAGCCGTGAAGTGGAAGGGTAGCGCGTAAAGTATTTGTTGCAGCCATTGCGGCAAAAGCGGGATCGGAACAATCATTCCGGACAGAAATTCTCCGAGAACAGCAAACATCAGAAACGACCCGGATGGGGACAATGTAGCAAACACGGAGATGTAGATTAACATGGAAATGGCGGTAACGAGCAGCAAGCCAAGCAGGAGCGAGATGATGAACAACCAAAATGCGAAGCTGTCAGGCGGCGACATAAGACGATAAGGATGCGGCAGGAAAAAAGAAATGATCAGAATCGGCGAGCAGCGGAGCGCTGCACCGGATAGCCGTTGAGCCAGCAGCTTGGCGTACCAGAAGTTGTAGATGCCGCTGGGCCTGCACAGATCATAGGCAATATTGCCACTGGTAATCAAGTCTGACAGTTCACTATCACGAAGCCAGAGAATGACCAATATCAGAAAGGCTTGCTTCAGCCATATGTAAGAGATAAGTTCGGGCAAGGACATGGGAGGCTGCGACAGCGCCTGGCTGTAGAAGGCTTCAAACACCATGATCGCAATAAATCCCCAGAAAAATTGCGTGACGATACCGGCCAGTGCAGCGGAGCGGTATTGCAGTCCGTTGTACAGGCGGAGCTTGAAGACAGACCAATACATCCTCATGATAACTGGTGCTCTTTATACAACTGGATAATCAGATCTTCGATCGGTTGCCCATCGATTGTGACATCCAGCAGTTCGACCTGGCTGGAGAGTGCGGCGAGTACCTCAGAGACAACGATTTCACCTGTATTAATGGAGAACTGTGCCCGTTCCGGCGACCAGGACAGTATCGCAGCGCCGGGAATTGCAAGTGGGCGATGGCAAGTGCGATAATCAGCCGTAATTACTTTTCGCGTGCTAAATTGGCTGCGCAGTCCTTGCAGACTTCCGTCATGCAAAAGCCGTCCTTTGCCGATCAGAATAATTCGCGAGGCAAGAGCTTCGATGTCGCTCATATCATGAGTGGTCAGGATGACAGTAACCCCTCTCTCTGCATTAATCGTTTGAATAAAGCGCCGGACAGCGATTTTGGACATGGCATCCAGCCCAATCGTTGGCTCATCGAGAAAGAGCACGCTTGGGCTGTGAAGCAGAGAGGCGGCGATTTCACAGCGCATCCGCTGACCGAGACTGAGCTGACGCACTGGTATGCCGAGCAGTTCCTGCAGATCTAGCGTCTCTGTCAGCAAGCTTAAGTTGCTCTGATATTCTGTCTCTGGCACCTTGTAAATATCGCGCAGCAATTCGAACGAATCGATAACGGGGACATCCCACCACAGCTGTGACCGCTGTCCGAATACAACGCCGATGTGCTTCACATAGGAGACGCGCTGCTCCCATGGTGTATACCCCATGATGCTGCATATGCCGCTATCCGGTACGAGGATGCCGCTCATGACTTTAATTGTTGTTGATTTTCCAGCTCCGTTCGGTCCGATGTATCCGACAATTTCTCCTGGTTCAATAGAAAAGGAGATGTCCTTGAGCGCTTCAATAGCCTTGTATTCCCGATGAAACAATGCCTTGACCGCTTGTCCAAGCCCTGTTGAGCGTTTGGCAACACGGAAGGTCTTGTGCAAACCACGGACTGTAATCAAATTAAAAATCCTCCACATTTGTATTGGGAAGGAAAATACTATCATCGCCTTCGGAAACTGTCAATCTTTTTTTGTTAGAGATGGCTTGAAAGGCTTCACTTAGCGGACTTATTATCGGAATCTGCCGGCTTGATTGCCAGGAGCGCGGTTAGTCCTGCGGCAATGGATACTGCGGCAAAGGTATAGAACAGGGCCGGGATATGACTCATAATCAGCGCGGCGATCAAGGGTCCGCTGGCGACCCCGATAAACCTCATGCTGCTGTACAGCGATGTAATTGTACCCCGCTGTTCTTTCTCAATCCCTTCAGTAATCAGGGCATCCAGACAGGGCAAAGATATGCCGATTCCGATTCCAGAAGCGGACAGCAGTATAAGCAGATTCAACTTTTGCTCCGGATTCCATATTGCAATTGCAAGCAGCGCAGCGGATTGAATGACGATGCCAGCAACGGTCGTCCATTTCATGCGTGGTTTGTTTTTGCCGACAAACTTGCCCCCAATAAATGAAAAAAGGCAAACAGCTACAAGCGGAATCGACAGAAGAAGCCCTTTCCAAATTCCTTTAATATGATAGCGGTCCTCCAAAATACTGGAGAGATAAAATAAAAAACCGAACAGTACAAACATTGCAATGCCGCCAATGGCAAAGATCGCGTACAGCCATCTCCCTTCGTCCTTCAGCAGTTTCTTTACCCCGGATATAAAATCGCCCAAAGCAACTTTGCTATCGCGGTCTGAGGCTGATTTTGGGACTTTGACCAGCCGTGCTACTGCGGCTATTGCTACTAAGCAGAAGGGTGGAATAACCAGGAAAGGCAAATACCATAATACGAGGGCAAGAGCGGAACCAACAATCGGGCTAAGCACTTTGCCCATTGTATTGGAGGTTTCCACAATGCCTAGACTGCTGCTTACATCCTCTTCATTTTGGAACATATCGCCAATAAGCGGCAGCACGATCGGAAAGGCGCCAGCCGCCCCGATTCCTTGAATGAATCGGCCTGCGAGAATAATCCAATAAGCCGTAAACCCTTGGAACCACCAAGCCCCGAGGCCTGATACCACACCGCCGGCGGCAGCAACAATCAGACTAGGAATAATGACATTTTTCCGACCGAAACGATCGGATAAGTATCCGGCAATCGGGATAAAAATGATGGCTACAGCCGCATAAACTGTGATGATCAAACTTCCCTGTGTCGAATTGATATTCAGCTTTTTCTCCATCAGGGGGAGTATCGGAATCAACATGGAATTGGCCAGCGTCATGATGACAGGAATTGATGCGATTGCTGCTAGATCCCACTTCTTTTTGGCTTCCAATGCCATGTCCCACCTTTCCTGCGTATCAGGCTGAGCGAAATCAACACGAATGACAATATTATAGGTGAGATCGATGAAAACTATTCAGGCTTGATTAGGCATCAAATCGATCTCTATCTTGTTTCAGTTTAAAAATTCCCTAATAAATTTTTGATTACACCCGTGTATTCTAAAAGAGGTTGATGTAATATTAATTTAGAAGAGACTGAATATTCCTCCATTAACCTTAATATGGAAGGTGATCAAATGCTAAGTGCTTTAATCGTAGATGACGAATGTGAAATTCGTAACGGATTATGTAATCGCTTTCCTTGGGAGAATTTCGGATTCAATGAGGTGCTTGTAGCAGATGATGGCGATACGGCTTTAATAATTGCAATGGATAAACGTCCCGATATGATCCTTACTGATATTAAGATGAAAAAGAAATCCGGGCTCGATTTTCTCCGTTACTTGCAGGAGGCAGAGGACTATAAGCCAGAGGCTGTTGTTGTCAGCGGCTATGACGACTTTGGTCTGGTGAAGCAGGCCATGCAAATAGGGGTATTGGACTATATTTTAAAACCGATCAACCTGGATGAGCTGTCGGAAATTGTACGCAAAACGGTCGATATTATCCATAAAAAAAGAATGAATCAGCAAAACGAACAGATGCTTAGCCAAATCCGGTTTGCCATTCCCAAAATGAGGGAGGAATTGCTGAGGGAACTGCTTGAACGTAATTATGATGCTTCCCGGATTATGAGAATTCAGCATCGCATCCATACATTGAATCTCAATTGGATGACCCAGGAGTATATGACACTGATTGCAATTGAAGCCGATGATTTGAAAGCGATCGGGAATCGGCGCGGCCATGATAAAGAGCTGGTTATTTTCGGAATCGGCAATGTGGTGAATCAGACATTGGAGGAGGAATACCCTTATCCGTTTACCCTTTGCATGGACAGCGCCAACAGATGGGTTATACTGCTGCGCAGCAGTCCGGGGGAACAATCCAATCTGGCCCGCGGAATCGCCAGCCTGTGCTTGCAGCGGATCAATGATTTTGTGAAAGTGAATGCAAGCGCCGGCATTAGCGGGGCAGCAGGAACAATCGGACAACTGCATGAACTGTTCCTGGAGGCGACGGATTTGCTCGAGCATAAAGTTGTATACGGCGGCAACCGCGTGCTGACAAAAGGTCTGCTGCATGACAGTGAAGAATATGAAAACGGTCTGCCGGAGGACCCGGCTGAAGTGATCGATTTTATTAAATATGGCTCGGACGAGGAAATCTCCGCGGCTATGAACGGTTTTGTGGAATTGGTACAGTCATGGCAACTGACCCATCTTCGCGATATTCAGCAGCGGATATTTGAGTGGCTATTTGAAATTTTTCGCCTTGCGGCCGCAGCGGGAGTGCCGAGATATTCTTCCCTCAGCAATCCAATTACAATGTGGGAACTGCTGGAACAGTATGATACGCTGCAGTCTTTGCAAGAACAAACAGAGAAATTTTTGCTCAATTTGGCGATAGACTTCCGCAAGCTATCTGCTTCGCCAAGCCAGATCGTATCGGAAGCCGAAAAAATGATTCGTTCCGAATATGCCGATAACCTGACTTTGCAAAGCGTGGCTTCATCGGTTCATGTCACGCCGGTCTGGCTGAGCAAACTGTTTAAGAAGGAGAAGCACAAGACATTCCTGGAATATCTGACGGAAGTGCGGATTGAGAAGGCGAAGGAAATGCTTTCGGACATCAAGTACAAGGTATATCAGGTGTCGTACCAGGTTGGCTACAAGGACCCCGTCCACTTTTCCAAGCTGTTCAAAAAGCAGGTTGGATGCACGCCCAAGGAGTTCCGCAGACAAAGAGGGCTGTCCGACGAATAATATCGGATGCAGCTCAGAATTTATACACTAAAGACTTCAAACGTAGAAGAAGGAGGCAGTTCTAAGCGGTAGAGTGATCGCCCTTAGAACCGCCTCCTGTCTCTGTCAGCAGCCTTTCTGCGTTTGCCAAAGGCGGGATTATCGATGAAAACCAGCACCTTTCAATTGTTCTCTTCCTTTCGAAATCGGGTTATCTTTATTTTTTTCTTAATAATTATCGTGCCTTTTCTATTATTTGCTTATTATGCTCATATCAAGTCCATAGAGGGCATTTCGGAAACCAACTCCAAAATGTCTTTCAGCTATCTGCTTCAAGCCAGAAAGAACTTTGAAAACTATTTGACTAAGCTAAGCGATCAGATTAATGACCTAATCGGAAACAAGCAGCTTCAGGACCTGATGCTGAACATGTCTGGCACACAGGTTGAAGAGGAGCAGATTACTGTGAATCTAATTACGCTGCTTTACGAAAAGACGCCTTCAATTGATGCCTTCCGGGTCAGGGTCTATCCGATTGAACCGGAGCGTTATCCGGCTTATATGATGACGATTGACGCTTCGGTAGAACTGGCTGAGCAGGATTGGTTCCGCAATTCCCGGGAGATGGTCAGCCCGACCTGGTATTTGACGATGCCCGAGCGGGGCCAATATAACAAGCCGCTGCTTACATTCGTCAAGCGATTCACCGGACTTTATGACCGCAACCCCCGGGGAATTATAGCAGCAGACTTGTCGGAAGACCATCTGAAACGTTACTTTTCCCCTACCGATCAACTCAAGGATCAAAAACTGCTGCTGCTCAACCAGAACGGCGAGGTCAGTTATGATTCTTCCGGCAACGCATGGACAGGCAAACCGTTTCCCTCTTTGGAGTTTACAAGCTTTATTCAAGATGGCAGGGAAGGCTCCAAAGCGATCACGGTCGAAGGATTAACTTATCTGGCAACCTATGTTCAGCTACGGATGGAGAGTCAGCTTTGGTCAATCGTCAGTTTGACGCCTCTTCATGAATTAACCGGGACTATAGACGAAATTAACCGGTTGCTGATTATTTTTCTGATCGTTTATTTGATCTGCTGCATTGGTGTGGTCATTTATATTACGGCCCGTTTCACCGAGCCAATCGCCCATCTCGTCCGACTGATGAGACGGCTGGAGTCAGACAATTTGCACAAGCTGCTGCCCTGGTCTTCGCGTCAGGATGAAGTGGGATGGCTGTATAGGGGGGTGGGAAGCCTCGTTCAGAGAATTGAGGGGCTGGTGGAAGAGGCATCGCGCTCAGAGCGCAAGAAGAAAGAGTTGGAGTTTCAGGTACTCAGTCACCAGATTAATCCTCATTTTCTGTACAATACGCTCGAGTCGATTCGCTGGAAGGCAGAAAATCACGGTCGGAGCGATATTAGCGAAATGGTGTCTGCCCTGGGCAATCTGCTTCGTCTCAGCTTGAACCAGGGGCGGGAAATTACGACGCTGCGCCGCGAGCTGGAGCAAGTCAAAGCATATGTATTGATTGAGCAGGCACGCATGGGCAAGCAGGTGCGCATTATGTACGCCTGCGACGAAATTCTGCTGGATTTGCCGTTCTTGCGTCTGCTGCTGCAGCCGCTTGTAGAGAATGCCATCCAGCACAGTGTGCGGGATAATTTTGAGAAGGGCAAAATTATTATTTCGGTCAGGCGTGAGGTGGGCGACATCATTACCGAAATTTATGATAACGGCGATGGCATTCCGCAGGAGATTCTCGATCGTCTTGATGAGATGAAAGAAGAGAATGGGGGAAGCACGGTCATGCGTAGAGGCGTGGGACTGCGGAATGTGAATGACCGGCTGAAATTGTATTTTGGTGAGAACTACAGGCTCAAGATCGAGACAGAGCCCGGACGCGGCACCAAAATTATGATCAAACATCCGGTGCTCCAGGAAGGTGTCGATGTGTCTGCTCGTGACGGACACGGTCTGTAACCGATGGCAAAGCAGGATAAAACTGAACTGCAAAGGATAAGATTGGCTCATGGCAAGCTTTTTCATCTCTCTTTACAATAAAAGCATAACTCATGAAAGGGACATGAACATGAAAACAAACGGAGTATTGAAGGAGCTTTTTCATAATCGGACGTTGCTGCTTATGTTCCTGCCCGTCGCGGTACTTCTATTCCTGTTCAGTTACTTGCCTCTTGCCGGTCTTATCATTGCTTTCAAAAACTTTGATTTTTCCAAGGGCATATTCGGAAGTGACTGGATGAATCCGCTGTTTGACAATTTCGATTATTTATTTTCCTCCGACTCGGCATTCCGGGCGGTCCGAAATACGATTTTGCTGAACGCCCTATTTATTGTGGTAGGACTTATCTTCGAGGTTGGGCTGGCTCTGTTGCTTAATGAAATTCGCAACAAATACTTCAAGCGGGTGACCCAATCGCTGACTTTCCTGCCGTTCTTTATTTCCTGGATCGTTGTCGGCGTATTCGCCTATAATCTTCTGAATTTTGAGAGCGGGGCCGTTAACCGTATTCTGGAGATCTTCGGTTTTAGCCCGATCGACTTTTACAGCGAAGCAAGCTTGTGGCCGCTTATTTTGACCATTGCCATCCGCTGGAAGGTAACAGGCTACGGTACGATTATTTATCTGGCAGCGCTGACTTCTATTGATAACTCCTATTACGAAGCGGCTTCTATTGACGGAGCGAGTCGTTGGCAGCAAATCCGATACATTAGCATTCCGATGCTCAGGCCGACGATCATCATCCTGACGCTGCTGGCAGTCGGACGAATTATGAACGCAGATTTCGGTATGTTCTATGCAATGGTAGGGGATGCTTCATTGCTGTTCCCGACAACCGATGTTATTGATACTTTTGTCTACCGAAGCTTGAGAAAATCAGGAGATATCGGTATGGCTTCCGCAGCCGGTTTCCTTCAGTCGATGATCGCGTTCGTGCTTGTTCTGGGCAGCAACTACGCGGCCCGTAAAATCGACAAGGACTCGGCCATTTTCTAAAACCAACACGGATGGAGAGGAAGCCTATGCTTGGCAAAAGAACGTCATTTTCTCAATGGATCATGATCTTGTTGATTTCACTATTCAGTTTGTCATGTCTGTTGCCTTTTGTGATGGTCATCTCCGGGTCGCTTAGCACAGAGCAGGACATTATGCAGTATGGATACAGCCTGTTCCCCAAAACAATCACCTTTGATTCCTATAAAATCTTGTTCCTCGGCTCCAACCGGATTATTGATGCATATGGAATCAGCATATTTGTAACCGTTGTTGGAACCGCGCTGTCCCTGTTTGTAACTGCGATGGGCGGTTATGTGATGGCGAGACGCTCATTTAAATATCGGAACATTTTATCCGTTTATGTCATCATCACGATGCTGTTTAACGGCGGGCTCGTACCCTGGTATATCATCTGCGTGCGTTATCTGGATTTGAAAGATACGCTTTGGGCTTTGATTTTGCCCATGCTCGCCAATGCATTCAATATGTTTCTGATTCGCAACTTTATGCTTTCGATCCCCGAGGATTTGCATGAATCGGCCAAGATGGACGGGGCGGGGGAATTCCTGATTTTTTACCGGCTGATCTGTCCGCTGGCGCTTCCCGTCCTGGCAACTGTGGGCTTGTTCGTATCCCTGAGCTATTGGAACGATTGGTTCCTCGGACTGATGTTCGTCGACAAGCAGGAACTTCAACCGCTGCAGCTATTGCTGCGGACGCTTGTTTCCAACGTAGAGTTTTTGCGAAGTTCCAGCAATGCCGCCGCCATGCAGCGAATCTCGGCGCAGATTCCGTCGGAATCGATGAAGATGGCGCTGACCGTCGTTACCATTGGTCCAATTGTCTTTTTATACCCGTTTGTCCAGCGCTTTTTTGTCAAGGGCCTGATGGTAGGCGCGGTGAAAGGCTGACTATCCCGGCTTCGGCCGTATAGTATAAAACATCTTGCAGGGGGAGGAAGAACAGATGCAATTCACATTAAAAAAACTGTCGCTTGCTATTGTAACAACCATGCTGATGGTTATGGTCCTTGGAGCTTGCGGCAGCGGGGAAACAAATAACAAACCGGCTGAGTCAAGCTCGCCAAAACCTGCGAACAATTCCGAGCAGCCTGCCAGCTCTGAGGGGGAGGTGACACTTAAATTTTATTTTGGCGGGGACAAGAAAGCGGCGACCGATGAGGTATGGTCCAAGATTAGCGAGTATGTGAAAGGAAAAGGCTTGAACGTCAAATTTGACATTAATTTCATTCCGTTTGGTGACTTTAAGGACAAAATGCTCGTTATGGCGGCATCTGGCGACAGTTGGGATATGAACTTTGATGGCGACTGGCTGTCCTATAAGCAAATGGCGGCTAAAGGCTCTTACATGGCAATCAATGATTTGCTGCCGGAGTATGCGCCGAACCTGTACAAGAAATATCAGGAGCAGGGCACGCTTCAAGCTGCAACAGTGAACGGACAGATTGTAGGTCTGCCTTGGACGATGAAGATGAATGAACGCAAATTCGCAGCCTGGCGTTCCGATCTGGCGAAGAAGGCAGGTCTTGAGATTGAGCCAAACTCCATTAAGACGATTGAGGACATAGATAAGCTGCTGCGCGATCTGAGAAAAGCATACCCGAATGAAAAGCTTTCGCGTACATCACCGCTGTCGCTGTACTACATTCGCGATGAGTGGGTTGATCTGAACTTCCATGGACTGGGCTTTTATTTGAATGACCCTGCAATCAAAGTCCAGGCCGTTGAACAGCAGCCGTTCTATCTGGAGGCATCCAAGCTGGCTAAAACCTGGTACGACGACAAACTGATCAATCGTGATGCGATGATTGACAAAGAAGACGGGGCTGCCCAGTGGCGCAACGGGAAGACATTGTTTACAGTAACGTCGCATGAGTGGGTATATGCCAACCCTGGTTTTGCTGATCCTTCGTTTGCTCTGGATATGTCTTTGCTCTACCCGGACAAAAAATATGTCAACCGTACTGCTCTGGCTAACGTAGTTGCAATCAATCGGAATTCCAAAAATCCAGACCGTGTCCTGCGATTCCTGGATATGGTGGAGACCGATCAAACCTTGTATGATCTGCTGCAATACGGTATTGAAGGCAAAACCTATGTTTTGAACGGCGAGACGGCCGAATACCCGCAAGGCATGCAGACCACAACGAGCAACTACATGGAGTGGGGAGGACAGTGGGCATTCTGGAAGCCGCAATTCATGCGCCCGACAATGACATACGCCAAGGACTTCTGGGTAAGGGAAGCTGAATTCGCCAGTGAGCCAATAAACGTGAACTCACCGATTGACGGTTTGTTTATTGCAGAGGATACGGTCAAAAACGAGATCGCCAAACGTGACCAAGCGATTGAGGAGCTGCAAAGACCAATCGAATTCGGGCTTGTCAAAGATGTGGATAAAGCAGTCGCAGATTATATTGAGACGCAAAAGAAAAATGGACTCGATAAAATTATTTCGGAAACACAAAAACAAATTGATGCATTCTTGGCTTCAAAATCCGCATCATGATCTTACAGGGAACCGGCCGCAGACTTGGGGCGGGTTCCTTTCTAAGGACAAATTGTAAGCGTTCACAACAAATCTATTATTAAATGGAGGGACAAGGATGATGAGTGAGGGGATACGCACGAGAGGCCGACAATTTATGGTCTTTGTGCTTTCTTTGTTGCTGTGTTTGCCAACCTTCAGCCAACTGACACCGAACAAGGCTGATGCCGCTGCTCCTGAAAGCGTCAGTATTGCGCTTGGGGAAACGCCGGTTGCAGACGGAATCACGCCAAGACCGGGTGATGGGCAGGCAGAGCATCTGCAGACCGGAGAGATTAATGGCAAGAGCTACTGGAAAACCAACTCTACGGTGAGTGAGACCGATCCTGGCGCCAATATTCTCTATTTCTACTTTAATGTCAGAGATGATTTCCTGTTCGAGAATACAACCCATGACGTATTTGTCACAGTAGAATATTACGATAGCGGGAACGGCAGCATGAAATTGCAATATGATTCCCTTAATGCCAGCTTCAAGGATGCACCGGAATTTCAATATAAGGATACGAAAACATGGAAAACAGAGACGTTCAAGCTTGGAGATGCCTGGTTTGCCAACCGGACCAATGGCTCCGACTTTCGTCTCCATGTAAGCGGCTCCAAGCCAACCGGGCAAAATCCGGAGCTGCATGTCGCTTCTGTCAAGGTTGTGAAATTGCCGAAACTTAATATTAGCGCGACAACGAAGGTCTATGAGACGGATTACGCAACATCGGATGTCGTTATTGCGAATATTAGTGTTGCGGATACCGGAGCCATAGGCGACGGGGCTTCCGATGATACTCGTGCTTTTCAGGAGGCGCTTAGCTATGTGGGAGACCGTGGAGGCGGCGTTGTATTTGTGCCGTCGGGAACCTACAAAATTACAGGGACGCTCCTTGTTCCGACTGGAGTTACCTTGCGCGGGGACTGGGTAAACCCGGATTCTGTAAATGGGGAAGTCCAAGGAACGATTCTGGCTGCATATGCCGGACGAGGGGATACCGAGGAACTCAGCTTCATTCGTCTTGCCGAGGGAAGTGGCGTGACGAATTTGTCCATTTGGTACCCGGAGCAGACGCTTGACAATCCCGTACCCTATCCATGGACCATCGAGCAGCTCAGCGGTGACAGCGCCACCGTAAAAAATGTGACGCTTGTCAACGCTTATAACGGTATCAAGATCGGGCCGGTATGGAATGAACTTCATTATGTGCGGAATTTGTACGGGACGGTACTGAAAACAGGTATATTCCTTGACTTCACAACCGATATCGGCAGGTTGGAGCAGATCAAGCTGTCGCCCGACTACTGGGTCAAATCGAAGCTTCCCAATGCACCGGCAAAAACAGATTTGTTTGCGTACATGACTGCGAATGCAGAAGGGATCGTCATGGGCCGGTCCGACTGGGAGTATATGTCCGACATCTATATTTCCGGCTTCAAGAATGGACTCCGGGTTACGACGCGGACGGACAGCAATGAGACAGCCAATGCCCAGCTCTACAAGATCCGAATTGAAGATTCTAATGTGGCCTTGAAGATTGAAGGCGTCAACAGCTATGGCTTGCTGATCTCGGACAGCAGCTTTAAAGCCAGCGTCGGTCCTGAGCCGAAAGCAATACATGCCACGCCAGGCTTTACTTCTATCGTCCAGTTCAACAAGGTTGCAGTCGGCGGAAATCCGCATCATGCCGTGCTTAATGAAGGCAGCGGCGTACTGTCGTTCGAGAACAGCAGCTTTGAGAATTGGAACGCTCAGGGCGGGGGCTATGCAATTGATGCCCGGAACGGCTCGCTTATTCTCGGACAGTCTTCCTTTGCCCTGGAGGCGAATCATATTCATTTAGGCAGCAAGGCTGCTGAATTGAAAGCCATCAACTCCGGCAATGCAGGCAAACTGGACATTCGTGACGATAGCGAAGCAGGGGAAATTAGCGAGCATCACGATCCGCGCTATCAGTTGGAACAGCTGCCGTCCGTATCCTCGCTCGACATAGCCAGCCAACCAAGGCCGGCAACAAACCAACTGTTCAATGTTGCGGAGGCGCCGTATTCGGCAGATAAGACGGGACAGACCGATGTAAGCAGCATTATACAGCAAGCACTGACAGCAGCCGGGCAGGCAGGAGGAGGAACGGTTTATCTGCCAGCCGGGATTTATCGTGTCGATCAGGCGCTCACTGTACCTTCTGGCGTTGAACTGCGCGGCTCCTGGGATGTCCCGCATCATACCAATGGGGGCGGCACCGTCCTGTTCACCAATCACGGAGAGAACCAGGAGCAGGCAGCACCGTTCATTTCGCTGGAGGCTTCCGCCGGTATTCGGGGATTATCCGTCTATTACGACAAGCAAAGCTGGAATGTCGTCAAGCCTTATGCCTGGACCGTTCAAGGCAAGGGCAGCGGCGTATATCTGATTGACACGACGCTTATTAATCCGTATAAGGCTGTTGATTTCGGCACTTATAATACAAGCGGGCACTACATCGATTATGTAGCAGGTTCTCCATTGAAGGAAGGCATCTTCCTGGGCGGAGGAGCGGAGGGCGGATTCCTGAGGAACGTCCAGTTCAACCCGCATTATTACGGAAGGAACTTCTATCCGAATCATCCGTCCACCGATGAGGACTTCAATAAAGTATGGGACTATCAGAAGGAGAATCTGGACGCATTCCGAATCGGGAATGTGCGCAAGCAGCTTATTTTCAACACCTTTGTTTACGGTTCGGAATTCGGAATTCACTTTGAGAAGCAGCAAGGCACCGGTCCCGAGGCGTTGACAATCGGGCACGGCACAGACGGCAGCAAGAAAGGTGTTGTCATTGACGGCGCCGGAGCTGGCGGACTGTCCTTCATTAATACAGAACTGGTCTCCATGAGTACTTCGGATAAAGTGTACATTGTTACAAGCGAGGACTTTGACAGTCAGGCTACCTTCTTCAATACCTCGATGTGGGGAGACACAACCCGCTCAGTCGATGTGTTTGGCGGCAAGCTCCGTTTGCAGCAGAACAACTTTGCCAAGGTGGGAGAGCGGGGCATTAATGCGCTTGGCGGAGATACGACGCTGTATAATTCGTATTTCCAGGAGTCGGGCACGACCCATGTCTATGCGGGGCCGGACATTGAGAAGCTCATTGTATCCAATAATCTGTACCATGGCGGCATGCAGCTAGTGAATGAGTCTGTTGGCAAAGTATCGGGAACAGATATTACCCCGGTATCGCTAAGTGTTCAGAAAACAGCATTCAATGAGGGGCAGCCTGCACATCCGGCAGCCGTCCTGAAACTTGCAAATGCTACGGAGGCAACACCGATCAGCGGCAAACTGGAACTGATTGAGCCTGCTGCTTATGCAAGCCAAATGGTTCCCGTACGATTCGAGAATATCCCGCTGCTGGGTACAGTGGATATCCCGCTGCCATTTATCTCGGCGGATACGCTGCAGTATCGTATTACGCTGGATAGTGGATTTACGTATAAGACATCCGTCAGTACGGGGCAATCTTTCGCGTCCAAGTCAGACCTTAATTCGGACGTATGGCCGGATATTGAGGTCACTAGTCCGCACCATTATTCAAGCATTGGCGGCGAGTGGGGCGGCCCGAACGATTTGAGCGCGAAAGCCCGATTGAAGTGGGATAACGAAAACCTTTATGTGAAGGTAACAGTAAAGGATAATATCCATCACCAGACCGCGTCGAGCGGAGATATCTGGCAAGGAGATAGTCTTCAGCTCGGAATTGATCTATCCAGACAGGACGGCTCTGCGAGCAAAAACGTAAATGAACTGGGCTTTGCCCGTACAAATCAGGGTACAGTTGTCAAATGGCGCTGGAGAGCGCCGGAGGGGGTCGAAGGAGGAGCGTTGAACGCAGCTCAGGCGTCGATTACCCGAAATGAGAATGACAAGACGACGCTCTATGATCTTATCATTCCGTTCGCAGCGCTTCACGGTCCTAACGCTGCTTACACGCCGGGGCAAACGATCGGGTTCGCTCTGCTCGTCAATGAGAATGACGGCAATGGCCGCTCGGGCTTTATTGAGTATAACAAAGGTATCGGCTCGACCAAGGATGCTACGCAATTCGGGGACGTCTACTTGCTGCAAGGCGAGTACTCCGCTCTGTTGGGGCAATCGGCGGAAGCAGCTGTCGTTCGGGCCGAGCAGAACAGAGGGAAGACCGCAATTGACAGTGCGACTAACTTCGTCCGCATCCTGCCACCAGGTTCGATAAAATCTGGGCTGGAACATCGGCTTGCGAATTTGACGGATGTATCCAATCCGAATCCGGGTGGCTCCGGTGGCTACTACCCCTCATCTTCTGATCCGTCCATTACGACGCGTTCTGATGGTTCGGTACAGGTCAAACTGAAAGCGGAGCTTGATAAAGACAGCTCCTTAGCCAAAAGCACCATTTCTAATTCTCTGCTCAGCAAGCTGTGGAGGGGAAGCAAGACATCGGACAGCGGCAAGCAACTGATTTCCATTCAGTTGGAGGAAGTGGCGAATGCCGAGGGATATTCGCTTGAACTCCCTTCAGTTGCGCTGACCTCCGATCAGCCGGAGAGATGGATTGAGGTTGTGACTCCGATTGGCGTCATCACGCTGCCAAACGCTATACTTGCTTCCGGCAAAGAACAATCGGGCGGCACTATTACTGTAGCAATCCGCAAAACCGACCTCAGTTCCTGGAGCAAGAAGGCCGCAAAACAAATCGGCAGCAGGCCGGCAGTAGACGTTACGCTTTCAGCGAATGGAAAAGCGCTCGTATGGAATAATGCCAAATATCCGGTTACGGTATCTCTGGCTTATACGCCTACGGCCGCCGAGCAGAAAAATAAGGAACGTCTTGCAGTCTGGTTCAGGGACGATAAGGGCGAAGCCGTATCGATTCCGGGAAATAAACATGATGCACAGGAAAATCGCATTGCATTTGAATGGACTCGCTCAGGTCAGTATGCCGTTGCTTTCCTGAATGCGGCTTTCCGTGATCTGGATCGCGTGCCATGGGCGACAGAAGCTATTGAAGCGCTGGCTGCGCAAGGTGTTCTTCCGGTTGAGGAGGATGGTTTGTTCCATCCCCAGACGCAAATAAACCGCGCCGGATTTTTGAAGCTGCTGGTAGACGGTCTTGGGTTGAGCGCCCCGGAAGGAAAAGCATTCAACGATGTGAAGCCGGGCGCGGACTATTACGAAGCAGTCGGCATTGCACGTCAGCTTGGCATTGTGAATGGTTACGGGAACAACAGCTTTGGCCCGGATGCGCTGCTAACAAGAGAGGATGCTGCGGTTCTTATTGACCGCGCGCTCCAGGCTGCAAAAGCGGAGCTGCCGGAAGCTGAAGGCGCACTGGAGACTTTTGCCGATGCGAGCAAGCTATCCGCTTATGCGAAGGCAAGCGTGGCGCGGTTGGTCGCGGCGCGGCTCCTTCAAGGAAATGGAATCAAGCTGAATCCGCAGGGCAGCTTGACCCGCGCTGAAGCAGCAGTACTGATATTCCGCATACAAGCACAGAACTAACGGCCAGAACCATTTTTTTTGGAGCCTGTCTCTTCAGGCGGCCTCTGCCATGCAAAAGCAGGCTCCAAACCCACCTAACAAAGGAGGATAAAAATGAAGAACAAAAGTAGAAAACGATTTGCTTTTATTGCTTTGGCCCTGTTGCTCGTAGTGGCGTCCTTCCCGCAGGGATTTGCCCAGGCTGCTTCTTTCTCCGCCTTCAATACGATTATTGCATCAAGCTTCACCTCGCAATCCGGTATTCAGCTAGAGTCCTCAACCGAGGGCGGACAGAACGTGGCCTATATTGACAATGGCGATTATATTGCTTTTGACAGCATTGATTTTGGAAGCGGTGCAACATCTGTGCAGTTCCGCGTAGCCAGCAACACGACTGGAGGGAATATTGAAGTAAGATTAGGAAGTCTTAACGGCACATTGGCCGCAACCTGCAGCGTACCGAACACCGGAGGCTGGCAGAATTGGATTACTAGAACATGCGCGACCAGCAATATTACTGGAACGCATCATGTGTTCCTGAAATTTACGGGAGGTGTGGGCAACCTGTTCAATGTCTATTCATTTAAATTTGCAAGCGCTTCCGGCGGGGATGTCGTTGGCCATATTTTCGCGGGATATCAAGGCTGGTTCACAGCTGGCGGGGACGGATCGCCGCTGAATAACTGGACGCATTGGACCAAGAACGGAGCCAGTCCGACCCCGAATTCCAACGTTAATTTTGAACTTTACCCAGACCTTCGGGAGTATACGAATTTGTACCAGACGAACCTGGGAAATCTGGGCAACGGACAACAGGCCAAACTGTTCTCTTCGTATGACCAGTCTACGGTGAACAAGCATTTCGAGTGGATGCAGACCTATAATATTGCCGGTGCGGCGCTGCAGCGGTTCGGAGCCGATATAAGCAATACGCCCAACAGTTGGAAGACGAATCGCGACAGTGTGGCAGTCAAGGTAAAGAATGCGGCTGAAACATACAACCGCAAATTTTATGTGATGTATGACATTACGGACATGAATCCGAGCACCTGGGTAAACGCCGTCAAAAATGACTTTACGACGAATATTCAGAATGCCATGAATCTCCCTGCTTCCACTGCTTATGCCAGACAGGACGGCAAGCCGGTCATCTGTATCTGGGGCATTGGCTTTAATGACCGTCCGGGTACGGCAACCGAGGCAGCCGAACTGATTACATGGTTCAAAAATCAGGGTTTCTATGTCATTGGCGGCGTACCGACTTACTGGCGCACAGGCACAGGGGATTCCAAATCTGGTTTCCTGGATGTGTACAAATCACTGGATATGCTGTCTCCATGGTTTGTTGGCCGTTTCAGCGGCACTGCCGGAGCTGATCATTACAAGACGAACCAATGGGAGCCTGATCTTGCTTTCACCAACCAGAACGGCATCGTCTACCAGCCTGTCATTTGGCCGGGGTTCTCCTGGAAGAATTTGCACAACGGGCCAATCAATGAAATCCCGCGTCTGCACGGTGACTTCATGTGGCGGCAGGCTTATAATCTGAAGAGCATCGGTGTCAATACCGGTTATGTCGCGATGTTCGACGAGTATGATGAAGGTACTGCGATTGCCAAAGCTGCCGAGAACAGCTCCATGATTCCGAACAACCAGTATTTCCTCACGCTGGATGCCGACGGGGTAGCGGTCTCTTCGGACTTCTATCTGCGCTTGACCAGCGATATTCACAAACTGTTCCGCGGTGAAATTCCGCTGACCGCACAGCATCCGACGAGTCATCAATAGGACTTGCAGGAAAGCCGATTTCCGCTGGGATAAGCAGCCGACACATAATCATTGCGGGCAGCTGTGCTAAATGAATAGAACTAAAAGGGCCATTCGTTCAAGGCAGATCTGGAACGAATGGCCCTTTGCTATTACTTTGGGGGCAAGCTATGCAAGCTTTATGTGCCCAACCGGGGATAAAGATAAATTTTGACTGGAAAAGCATAGATCAACTTATATTTTTACTTCCTTTTTTAATGGTAGCATTAAAAGAAAAACGACCTTAGATTAAAGGTTCTGGAAGGGAGGAGCAAAGGTGGGAAGCATCACGTTCAATCATGTCTACAAGCACTATAAGGGTGAAGCCCGGCCTGCGGTCAACGATTTCCACCTGTCCATTGAAGAGGGGGAGTTCCTTGTACTTGTCGGTCCCTCCGGCTGCGGAAAATCCACGACGCTTCGCATGCTGGCCGGTCTGGAGGAGATTTCAGAGGGGGATTTGTATATTGATGAGAAATACGTCAATTATTTATCGCCAAAAGATAGAGATATCGCGATGGTGTTCCAAAACTATGCGCTTTACCCGAATTTATCGGTCTATGAGAATATTGCGCTTGGACTCAAGCTGCGTAAGACCGCCAAGCATGATATTGAGCTGCGGGTCAACCGGGTAGCGAAAATTCTGGAGATCTCCCATCTTCTCGAACGCAAGCCGAACCAGCTGTCCGGCGGGCAGAAGCAGAGGGTGGCGCTCGGCAGGGCGATTGCCAGGGAACCGCAGGTTTTTCTAATGGATGAGCCGCTGTCCAATCTCGATGCCAAGCTGCGCGCCCAGACTCGTGCGGAGATTATCAAGCTGCAAAGTGAATTGAAGCGGACAACGGTTTATGTCACGCATGATCAGGTGGAAGCGATGACGATGGGGACGCGGATTGTGGTCATGAAGGACGGGGTTATCCAGCAGGTAGCACCGCCTCGCGCACTGTATGAACAGCCGGCCAATCTGTTTGTTGCCGGATTCATCGGTTCGCCGCAAATGAATTTTATCCAGGGTTCAGTTACAAGAGAGGACGGCTATTTTTATTTTGTGAACAAACGGCTCAAGCTGCCGGTTCCCGAGCACCATTATCCGAACTTTAATCGGGACAGGAATGGCATCAGTTTTATTATGGGCGTGCGCCCTGAACATGTTTTCTTGAAAGCGGATACAGGCACGGAGGAGGAAGGTTGGATTCGCTGCGAGGTGGAGATGACAGAAATTACCGGCGCTGATTCTTATGTCTACGTCAGGCTGGGGGAGCAGACGGTGATCGTTCGTACCGATCCCGACAGGTTCTACAGGAAGGATGACAAACTTCTGGTTTCCTTCTCGATGAACAAGGTTCATTTCTTTGACGAACAGTCCGGCGACTCGGTTGCGCTCAGAGGGGATGCAAAATGAGAAAGCGCAACGCGAGATCACTTGCGATTCGTCTTGCCTTGGCAATAGCGGTTATCGCCGGAGTATATTACTGGGCTTCCGCCGGGAAGACCGTCCTTTACAGCAGCAATGTCCAGGCCAAGCAATTATTGTCCTATGAAGCCAGGGATGGTCGTCTCCCCTACGCGAAGCTGATGCTGGAGCATCCGGAAGCGTTCGAGAACAAGAGCGCCACAGCAATAGTCCATCTGGATCCTGCCGCATACACGGCTGCCGCTCCCGAAGCTGCCCTGAGAGCCGGAAGCGGAGAGGAGAGGCAGACGCTGAACTGGGACAATGAACGGGGTTGGGTAGAATGGACCTTCCAGTCTCCAAGCGCCGGGTGGTATGAACTGGAAGTGGAGTATCAGCCGCGCGAAGGCGGCAACAGCTCGGTTATCCGGGGCGTCCAGATTGACGGCCGATACCCCTTCGTCGAAGCCGAGCGGATCGAACTGGAACGTCGGTGGAAGGATTCCAAATTCCCTTATGACCGCAATGAGATTGGCCAGCAAATTCGACCGTCTCAGGAGGAAATCAGGGGATGGTTTACCAAGAGGGCCGACAGCTTTAGCGCCTCTTCCGAGCCGCTGCTCTTCCGTCTTGAACAGGGCGAGCATACGCTGCGGCTGGTCGGGGTGAAGGAAGGCGTGTCGCTGCGCCAGCTTGCTTTCCATCCGCGAAATCAACTGGCTGACTACGAGAGCTATAAGGCTTCGCACCCTGAGAATGGCGCTGCGCCAGATTGGTTTCAAGTCATTGAGGCGGAGCAGTTCAAGCAAAAATCCAGTCTGTCGATCCAGACCGATTACTGGTCGGAGCCCAACATTTCACCCGACCCTAAAGGTCGCATCACCTATAATGTGCTCGGCGGCAACCGTTGGCGTCTGCCTGGCGAGTGGGTAGAGTGGGAGTTTTCCGTACCGAATAGCGGTTGGTATGAGCTGGATCTGAAGGCTTTCCAGAATTACCGGAACGGTTTCTATGCATACCGGACCATAGAGATTGATGGCGCTGTTCCTTACCGCGAGATGTTTCATTACGGTGTGGATGATATGAAGGAATTTGATATTGTACCGATAGCTGACGATGAGGGTGTGCCGTATCGGTATTACCTTGAGGAGGGCAAGCACACGCTGCGGATGACGGCAGACTCCTCGACCGTGCAGCCGCTTTTCCTGGCACTCAAGGCTACACTGGAAGATCTGGCTGACTTCGACCGGCATTTGCGTCTGCTGACAGGCAACTACAGCAAATCGGCCTTCGACAGCAATACGGACTCCACCAGGACGTGGAATATGCTGCGGTTGGAGCCGGACATTCATGCCAAGATCGAGAGTTTCATTCACAGGCTGAGAGAAATTCAGGATTATATGAATGGGATGAACCGTAAAAATTCGGATTTGTCACAGGCGATTAACTCTTCGGTCGCGCTGCTGGAGAAGATGCTGGTGGATGTGGACGAAATTCCGAACAAGATCAATGATTTTTCCACCATTCAGAACAATATTGGCACGTGGATGGCAACGCTGACCCAGCAGCCGCTGTTGCTTGATTACATTGTCGTCAAAACGCCGGGTACGCAAACGGGGCTGAAGACCGCTACTTGGGTCTCACGTATCCCGTACTCTTTTAACGAATTTGCGAACTCCTTTATCCTGGACTACGATGTCCGCAAGCATAACCGCAAAGAGGCGTTGACGGTTTGGGTACAGCGGGGGCGGGATTATGTTGAACTGCTGAGGGAGATGGTCGATCAGGATTTTACACCGCGAACAGGTATTGAAGTCAATATTAATCTCATGACCAACCCGAACATTCTCATCCTCGGCAACGCAGCTGGAGAGGTCCCCGATGTGGCGCTTGGTATTGCTGAAGCTTCGCCTGCCGACTTTGCCATGAGGGGAGCGGTGGAGGACTTGTCGGGCTACCCTGATTTTGAAGAGGTGTTTAACCGTTTTATTCCGGGTGTTCGAAGGGCTGTAACCTATGACAACGGCGTATACGGTCTGCCGGAGGTGCAGAACTTTCAGATGTTGTTTTACAGGACGGATATTCTGGAACAGCTTGGTCTTCAAGTTCCGCAAACCTGGGACGATATGTTTACGATATTGCCGACGCTTCAGGAGAACGGGATGACGATCAACTTCCCGAAGGGGGACTTCTCTACATTGTTCTTCCAGCAGGGGGCTGAGTTTTATTCACAGGACGGTATGAAAAGCAATCTGATGAGCGAGGGCGGCCAGCAGGCGTTCAACCGCTGGGTCAACTTGTTCCGCAAATATAACCTGCCGATTGATATCCCGGCATTCTTCCAGCATTTCCGGGATGGAGATATTCCAATCGGGGTCGCAGATTTCAATACGTATGTGCAGCTTCTCGTAGCCGCTCCGGAGATTACGGGGCATTGGAAAATGGCGCCGCTCCCCGGCGTGAAGAACAGTAGCGGGGAAGTCGAAAGATGGTCGCCCCAAGGCATTACAGGGGCGATGGTGATGAAGAAGAGCGAGCGAAAAAACGAGGCATGGGAATTCCTGAAGTGGTGGACCTCGGACGAGGTTCAGTCACAGTACGCCAAGGATATCGAGTCATTCTACGGTATTGAATTCCGCTGGAATACGGCCAACGTAAATGCCATGGGCTCATTGGCCTGGCCGAGCGAGGACCTGAAGGCGATTCAGGAACAAATGCGGTGGGCGAAAAATGCGCCTTATATTCCCGGTTATTACTTCCTTGGGCGGGAAATGGAGTTTGCCTGGAACCGGTCGGTATTCGACGGTATTCCGCCGTTGGAATCGCTTGAGCAGGCCGACCTCTCCTTGCAGAGAGAGATGATCCGCAAGCAGAATGACTTTGGAGTCAAGGGAAAGAACCTGAATATTCCCCAAATCGACAGACCTTATGAATGGGAGGATGCCGCAAAATGAAAATAGAGCTTTCTCCCGGTTTACCGCAAAGGCGGCGTTCGTCGGCAATTCGGCTCAAGTGGAACCAGTTTTGGCTGCAAATCTGGCGTGACCGGGTCAGCTATCTGTTTTTGGCGCCGTTTCTGATCTGCTTTTTGCTCTTTATCGTGATTCCGGTTATTATGGCCGGGTTGCTCGGGTTCACGTCCTATGACGGCTTTGGGGTGCCGAGGTTTGTCGGTCTGGAAAATTATATCGTGATGTTCACACAGGACATTATTTTTCTGACCAAGGCAATCCCGAATACGTTCCTGTTTGCTCTCATTGTCGGTCCCGGCGGCTATATACTTTCCTTCCTGTTCGCATGGCTGATTCATCAGCTGCCCATCAAGATACGCGATTACTACACCCTTGCTTTTTATGCGCCTTCCATGGCCGGAGGGGTTGCGCTATCCGTCGTCTGGATTGCCGCCTTCAGCGGCGACAGGGTCGGTTATGTGAACAATTTTCTGCTGGATATGGGCTGGATCGACAGCCCGATTATCTGGCTGCAGGATAAGAAATATTTGCTGAACATCATGATTATCGTATCGCTTTGGACCAGCTTCAGCGTCGGCTTTTTGTCCATGTTGGCCGGTTTGCAAACGGTGAACCGGGAACTGTATGAGGCCGGGCGCATTGACGGCATATCCAGCCGCTTGCAGGAGGTCTTTTACATTACGCTCCCGTCGATGCGGCCGCAAATGCTATTCAGCGCGGTCATGGCGATTGTGGGAACACTCAAGGCCGGCGGCATCTCAACCCAATTGACGGGTATGGCGATTACTCCCTCTTACGCAGGGCATCTGGTCATCAACCACATTGATGATTATGCTTTTATCCGGTTCGAGCTAGGGTATGCGTCGGCAGTGTCTGTCATTCTGTTGATCATCAGTTTCTTTGCGATGCGCTTTGCCTACAGGCTGTTCGGCTCAAAGGAGGAACTGTAGATCATGATGCGCAGACTACGCAAAATTACGCCGTTTCAAGTCGCTTTGGTAACCAGCTTTACGGCGCTGGCGGCCTTTATGTCGCTGCCGATTATTTTTATTCTGAACCATGCCTTCAAGCCGCAAAATGAGCTGTTTTTATTCCCGCCGAGGTTTCTGGTGCAAAATCCGACGTTGCGCAATCTGGAATCGCTGCTGCTGCATGCTTCCAATGCGACGGTGCCGTTCACCCGTTACCTGTTCAACAGTATGATCGTCGTTGTGCTTACGCTCGTATGCGTCATTCTCGTGAGTACCATGGCGGGGTACGTGCTGGCGAAGAACAAATTCCATTTCAAGCAGCTTGTATTATCCCTGATCACGCTCTCGCTGATGTTCGCGCCGGAGACGGTCGGCATTCCGCGGTATTTGATCATTAGCGGACTTGGCATCAATAACACGTATTTTGGCCACATCCTGCCGGCGCTTGCTTCCCCGGTTGCCGTATTCATGCTGATCGGGTTCATCTCGCAAATTCCCGGGGAGGTGCTTGAGGCCGCCAAGATAGACGGAGCGAGTCAGGTTGGCATATTCACCCGGATTGTGTTGCCGCTCTCGATGCCGGCTGTCGCCACCATTTCGATTTTTACGTTTCAGGGCGTATGGGGCGATGTAGAGACTTCGACCCTGTTCATGCAGGAGGAGACGATGCGGACGATGGCCTTCTATGTCAACAGTTTGCTAAGCGGCTTGCAGAACAGTGTGGCCGGACAGAACATGGCCGCTGCTGCTGCGTTGCTCATCTTTGTGCCCAACCTGATTATTTTCCTGTTATTCCAGCGCAAAGTGCTTGAGACGATGGTTCATTCCGGGATCAAGTAATTCCAATTAGTAAAGGAAGTCGTGAACATGAAGAGATTGATTGTATTCCTGCTTCTTGCGGCGACCTCCATGCTTGTCTTGCCAGAAGCGGTCCATGCACAGCTTCCCTACCGCACCTTTTATTACGACAGCAACCTGAGCACATGGCTGCGTATCCAGGCGGTGTATACCCCGGTGCATACGAATACGGCGAGGCTGTCGGAACCAGCCGACCTGCATGTAGGGGCCGATGACAAGGTATATATCGCCGATAAAGGGGCTGGCAAGATCGTGGTCCTGGACAACGAGGGAGCCTTGCTTGGAACGATGGGAGGCGAGGAGGGCATCAGCCAGTTAAGCGCGCCGGAAGGGTTGTTTGTTACGCCTGACCATCAGGTCTATGTCGCCGATTCCGGCAACCAGCGAATTGCCGTGTTCGGAGCAGACGGCACGTTTCTCAGGGAGTACAAGAAGCCGGATTCCCCGTTGCTTGGGCAGGAGCATTTTGTTCCAACGAAGCTGGTTGTAGACCGCAGGGGGGTTATGTATGTCAATTTGAATTCCTCCTATCAGGGCTTGGTGCGTATTAACCAGGATGGGGAATTCATGGGCTACTTCGGAGCCAACAAAGCGAAGCAGACGGTGATAAGCTGGCTGAAGAGGGCATTGCTGAACAAGGAGCAAATGGCCAAGGAACTGGCCAATCTCCCGAGCCCGATTACGAATGTGGCGCTGGATAGAGACGGCATGATCTTCACCATGACCGCAGGCGACTTTGGCAAAGGAGCCATCCGCAAGCTGAATGCCGGGGGCGTGGATTCCTTCAAGAACAAAACCTTGATTGCCGGCCATGGCATTGTGGATGCTGCAATGGATGCGAACGGATTCATCTACAACATCGATATGGATAGAGCCTCCATTAATGTGTATGACCAGAACGCGGAGGCGCTGTTCTCCTTCGGGTTCATCGATAATGAGACCCAGCAATATGGGGTGCTTGGCTTCCCGACGGCGATCGGCGTCGACTCCAAGTTCAATCTGTGGGTGTCCGACAGCCGTACGGGAACTGTTCACAAATTCATCCGTACGGGCTTTGGCAGCGATGTACTGAATGCTCTTGCTCTTTATATGGAAGGAAAATATGAACAGAGCAAGCCGTATTGGGAGAAAGTTTATGCGCGCAATGATATGTACAACGGCGTCTTCCAGGGACTGGGCAAGGTATTTCTTCATGAGGAGGATCATGGAGAAGCACTTTCTTTCCTGAAGGTTGCGTTCGATACCAAGAGCTATTCCAAGGCGTTTTGGCAAATACGGCTGGAATGGATACAGGAGCATTTTATCTTGCTGATAGCCGGAATTATCGGGGTGATTGCGCTGCTGCGCGTAATCCCGATTCTGATTCGCAAGTTGCTCGAGCGGTATCCGCCATCACAACGGTTGAAAGGGTGGCTCTCAGTGCCTGGCCAGCTCTGGCATGTGATGCTGCACCCGTATGAGGGATTTTATCGGCTAAAGGAGAAGCGGATGGCTCCGGGCGTAATTTTGTCCGTCCTCGCCCTGACGTTGATTTTGAAACTGGTTTCCTTGTACTATACAGGATTCTTATTTCACCCCGTGGAGTTGTCCTTGATCAACTACTACGGCAGTCTCGGTTTGTTCGTTCTGCCATGGGTAACCTGGGTCATTGCGAACTATCTGGTATGCAGCGTCAAGGACGGTGAAGGAAGATTCGGAGAGGTCATTCAGGGCAGCACGTATGCGCTGGCTCCTTATCTGTTCTTCTCTATTCCGATTCTCATTCTGTCTAACGTTGTGACGCTGGATGAGAGAGTCATTGTCGATGCCCTGAGTGTCATCATGTATATCTGGATGGGTGTCATGATGCTAGTCATGACACAGGTCATTCATAATTTTGATTTTCTGGAGACGATCAAGAACACGGCGATTACCATTTTTACAATCGGGCTGATCTGGCTGTTTGTCTTTATCGTGTTCGGTTTGTCCTACAATCTGTACGATTTCTTCTACCAGCTATACAAGGAGGTTATGCTCTATGTTTAAACTTGTCAGGCATCCTCCTGTGTGGATCAAGCTGTCGGGAGCGATTTTGCTGATTGTGATCGCGCTTCTGCTTATCATCCTGTCGCAAGGCGGAGAAATGCCTATGCAGACGGCGTTAGAGAAGACCGGCATTGCCAAGCCGCAGGCTGTGCGCGCGCCATTGTACGAGGGGCAGGAGTGGAAGCCGGCAGCCGGCCCTGACGGGTATGCGCTGGCGGCGGAGAATGCGTCTTATGCCTTGTATGCGGAACCTGCCAGTTCGCGGATTGCCGTCCTTGACAAGCGGACAGGATTTCGCTGGACCAGCAATCCGTCCAAGGAGCAGCTTGAACGGGAGAAGGTGAAGGGCGGGTTGCTTGCTAACCTGCAATCGCCATTCGTCCTGACGTATGTCCGTACGGAAGGAAAGGACCAGACAATCCGCGAGGTGGTGAACGCGCTCGATCCCAAAGTCAAGACGACAATGGTAAAGTCCGATCAGGGCTTGCAGGTTGCATATCAATTTCCCGAGAAGGGCATAACGCTGACGATTCAATATGAGCTGACGGATAAAGGGCTCAAGGCGCGTCTGCCTGGAGAAGGAATGAAGGAGGAGGGAGAGTTCGCCGTATTTTCTGTCGATCTTCTGCCTTATTTCGGGGCGGCGTCGCCGGAAGAAAACGGGTATCTGTTCGTGCCGGACGGCCCTGGCGGACTGATTTATTTCGACAGAGACCGTGCAAATGTATCCAAAGGCTACATCCATCAGGTTTACGGGCTGGAGATTACGAATGTAGCCAACTGGAGCCGTTCGGGCGAGAGGAGAGAGAACATTGCCTATCCCGTTTTTGGCGTCAAGCGAGGAGATCATGCTTTTATGGCGGTCCTTAGCGCCGGAGGAGATTCGGCCAGCATTGCCGCTATGCCGCCGGGACTGAAATCGTCCTTATACAATGTCTATTCCAACCAGATTTACCGCGAGGAATATCTGTATCGCACCAGCCGGCTGGCCGCTCCGCTCAAGGCGGTGCAGAAGCAGCGGCTGGATACGGACCGCGAGGTGGAGTTCCGGTTCTTAAGCGGTAAGGATGCTGGCTACGTTGGTATGGCGAACGCCTACCGGGATTATTTGACGGAGCATGGCAAGCTGGCCGAACCGCTGGCGTCGGTAGATCATATGCCGTTGCGACTGAAAATCATGGGCGGCAATTATGCGCAGGCCTTCAGTCAAATTCGGTATATTACTGCGACTACCTTCTCCCAGGCCGGAGATATCGTGGACGACTTGAAGCGTCGCGGCATTGCCAATCTGAGTGTTATCTACTACGGCTGGCAGCAAAAGGGCGACTATGACAAGTATCGTCGCTTCCCCATCGAGTCCTCGCTCGGAGGCGAGCAGGCCGCGAGGGAGTTTATTAGCAAGATGAAGGCTGGAGGTGTCCCGGTCCTGTTCGAGGAGGATTTTGTCTGGCTGGACCCGTATTCGAGTCTTTCCGGCAAAACAAACGGCATTCGCGGCATTGAGGGTACGGTATTCGTCGATGAAGACTGGTATATCAGCAAACCGGCCCGCACCGTAGCCATGGCCTACGAGACGATTGACAAGCTCAAGGATATCGGCGTATCAGGCATCCATTTCAACTGGATCGGAGAGCTGGTATTCCATGACTACGATGTGCATGGTATCTCGACGCGTGCCGATACAATCGGGATGTATAACGGCTTACTTGGTTATACGCGCAGAACGCTGGGGCAGGCATCCGTCTACCAGGGCAATGATTACACACTGAACCAGACGGATTATATTGCGAATCTGTCTTATGAATCGAGCTACGATTTTATGGTGGATGAGACGGTGCCGTTCTATCCGATTGTGCTGCATGGGCGCGTCCCGTATTCATTTGATGACAGCAACCTGCGAAATGACGTGCAGGAGGAGTTTTTGAAGGCAATCGAATATGGAGCCGTACCGTCCTACTTCCTGACGCATGATGATTCCAGGAAGCTGAGATATTCGGCATCGGGGTATCTGTACAGCACCCGGTACGACAAGTGGGCGGACCGCATTCAGGAGGAATATGAGGCGTTCGATGCTCTAGCCGGTCTGTACGCCCAGCAGATTGTCAATCATGAGCGATTGTCAGCCGATCGGTTCGCAACAACCTATGAGGACGGGACCCGCGTCATTGTGGATTACGGCCGTAAAACGTTCGAGGTGGAGAAAGGAGCTGGCGCCTAATGCAGGCAAAAGAGAGAGTGCGCGCCAAGCGCCTGTATATCATGGGACGGTACGGCACCGGTCTGTTGTTCATGCTGCCGTGGATCATTGGCTTTGCTACATTTGTGCTTATTCCGGTCAGTTGGTCGCTGTTCATGGCTTTCAACAAGGTGCAGGTCGCGGCAGGAGGGTTGAAGTACGAATGGATCGGCATGCGCAACTTCCGCGATGCGTTCCTGAAGGATAACGTGTTTCCTATTGAGCTTATTACCTACTTTCAGGAAATGCTGCTCATGGTGCCGATCATCGTCATCTTCGCGCTTCTGATTGCCCTGATGCTCAATCAGAAGTTTCCGGGACGCTTCATTTATCGGGCGCTGTTCTTCCTTCCGGTTATCTTCGCAACCGGTCAGGTACTCTCGGAGCTGTTTCTGCAAGGGGCGGGAGATATCCCGTTCCTGGACCAATACAATTTGCAGCCGATGGTTGAGGAATATGTAGGCAAGCAATTCTCCGAAACCGTGATGGCGGTACTCGGCCGGGCGGTGCTTATTTTATGGTACTCCGGCGTGCAGATTCTGATTTTTATCGCTGGTTTCCAGACGATATCGCCGACCATCTACGAGGCCGTTCGCATTGACGGGGCGTCTCCCTGGGACAGCTTCTGGAAAATTACGCTTCCGGCGTGTATTCCGTTTATTAGTCTGAACATGCTGTATACGATTATTGACCTGTTCACCTTCCCGCTCAACCCGGTGCTCAAGCATATTCGGGACAACATGTTCAAGGTGGATACCGGCTACGGTTATGCAAGCGCGCTTGCATGGGTCTACTTTGCCTTCATCTTCGCGCTTATCGCCATTGTATTGTGGCTGTTCAATCGCAGTCTCAATAAAAGGAGGGTTCGCTCATGAATGCCAGGCTGGAAAAAATCAGCCGTATCGCCAAGGCGGGCCTGTGGGGCCGCCGGACACAAAAGGCCAAAATGCTTATCCTGGGGCGCAGCTTATCCGACGGTCTCCTGTTCAAGCTGGCGATCTATCTGCTGCTGTCGATTGTCGCTTACCTGTATTTGCAACCGATTCTCTATATGGTCAGCACAATGTTCAAGACGCTTAGCGATCTGCTTGACCCAACAGTCAAATGGATTCCACGCGAGATAACCTGGGAAAATGTGAGCAAAGCGATCAACGGCCTGCAATATCCGCAGGCTCTGCGCAATACGGCGATCATTGCCCTTAGCTGTTCGATTGCTCAGGTGCTCGTCTGCGCCATGACCGGCTATGCGCTCGCCAGACTTGCTCTGCCGTTCAAAGGACTATTTATGGCGCTTATTATATTGACGTTTCTGATTCCGCCCCAAATTATTATCATTCCGCTGTATGTCATTTTCAGCAAGCTGGGGCTGCTCAATACAATTTTCGTCTTCCTTATCCCGGCCATATTCGGGCAGGGTCTGAAGGGAGCACTGTTCATTCTAATCTTCATGCAATTCTTCAAATCGCAGCCGCCGAGCCTGGAGGAAGCTGCCAAGCTTGACGGGGCATCGACCTCACGGCTGTTCTTCGGCATTATGCTGCCGCTTGCTCGCTCGGCTTGCCTTGTCGTCTTTCTGTTCTCCTTCATCTGGTACTGGAACATGTACTATGAGCCGTCGATGTTTCTGGCCAAAGGTTTTACGCCATTGTCCATCCGCCTCAATATGCTGGAGGAAGTCTTGAATCCGACGCTTCTTGGCAATACCCGGACAATTATAAATCCGGTGACAGAGAGCACGAAGATGGCTGCCGCTTTTCTGATAATTGCCCCGCCGATTCTGATCTTTATGTTTTTACAGCGGTGGTTCGTAAGCGGTATTGAAAGAACCGGGATTGTGGAGTAGAGAGAAATCCATCACATACACATTCATTAGGAGGGTTTTAAACAATGACAAACAAGCAAAATATCGGTTGGAAGCTTATGCTGCTGTGCCTTATCTTTGTGTTCCTGGCGGCATGTTCTTCAGGCAATACGCCTGCCAACAATCCCCCTGCCAAGAGCAATAATGTGAAGACAGAGGAGGGCGACAAGCAGCCGCCGCCGGACGAAAAGAAAGACCCGGTCACACTCAAGCTCATTTCCTGGTCGGACTCGTATACCGAACTGTACAAAAAGTTTAACGAGAAATATCCTTGGATTACGATTGAACAAATTCCGGTGAATTCACAGCCAATTATGGAAATCATCGCAGCATTGGAAGCGGCCGGAACACCTGCCGACTTGACATGGATTGATACGGATCTGATCAGCTTCGATCAGAGCGGACTGCTGGAAGACTTGACTCCTTATATTGAGAAGGACTCGACATTCCAATCCGTCAAGCTGCCGGACGGCTTCTATGACACAATGACTTACAAGAACAAAAAACTGGCTGTTCCGTTCGTTGATGTGCCGATGTGGATTCTCGTCAACAAAACGTTGCTGGATAAGCATGGCGTAGAGATGCCGGGCAACGACTGGACGTATGATGATTTCCGCAGCGTCGCCAAGCAAGTGACCGACCCGGATGCAGGCGAGTATGGTCTCACGACCCAGCCGGAGTTCCAGATGCGTCTGACGAGCACGAAGGCCATTGCAGACGGCCACGCCGCCAATCTGCAATACTTGAATGCAGATTTGACGCAAAGCTTGCTGAACACGCCGGATGTTATGAACGATATCCGCTGGCTGGCTGAGTTTGTATCCAAAGACGGTTCGATGCAGAGCAATGCCAAAGCGGCAGAGCAAGGCGATGTGACGCGCGAATTCATTAACGGTAAAACCGCATTCGCCATCGGCGGCGACTGGGTGCTGCCGAACCTGAAAGAAAACGCCAAGTTCGAGTGGGATGTTCTGCCGTTCCCGAAAGGAAAGGTTAGCCAGCCTGGTTACAGCATCTACGGCCCGCTGTCCCTCTTGAGCGGCTCCAAGCATAAAGAAGAAGCGTTCCTGTGGATCAGCTTCCAGTTCAGCAAGGAAGCCCAGAAGTGGAAGATCGACCAGGGTGCGAATGCATCGGTTATCGATCCGGAGCTGACGGCTTACTATGAGCAGACGCCGATGTGGCAGGGCAAAAACATTGAGGCGGTCAAAATCGCCAAAGAAAATGCTGTTATTCAGCCTGGTGTCACAATTCCGGCCTGGTCCGAATACAACTGGAACAACATCGTCAATGAAATTGTATTCGACGGAGCGGACATCAACAAGCTGATTCCGGAGACGGACAAATGGAACAAGCGCACGCTTGAGGTACGCGATCAATTGAAGTAAACAGCTTCATGGAGTACTGAAAAGGCAATAGAACTCTCCCGCATTCATCAAGTTGAATGCGGGAGAGTTTGTTGGTTTAAGACATATTTTGCAATGGGTTGAGATCGTAATTGTCCGGTGACAACCATTACTGTTTGACCAGGAATTGAAGTAGGAAAAAGTTGACAAAATGGAGAACAAGTCTGATAGTGGTAATATATGCAGGTGGCAGTCATGACTACACGTTAAATCAAGACAAGCTTTCGGGATGGGGCCATTATACGACAGATCTTTTCACTTCCCATACAATTGCGGGAGACCATTTCTTTATCCGGGAGCAGTCCGCGGAAATTTTAAAGCTGATTTCCTATTATTTTAAAAAATCTTATATTTATCCACAATCTTTTAGAAAGCTACCTTAGGAAGGAGTTAAGCAAAGATGACAATTTCCCCGGCTGTTTATGCCGTTAAAGTTCCCGGGGGAATCGGCCCGGAACTGCTGGAGCGCGGCATGAGCCTCATATCGGAGGAACGGAGACGGCGGATTGCCAGATTTCATTTCCAGGCGGACAAATACCGCTCCTTGCTTGGGGAGTTGCTGATCCGTCATGTGCTTTGCACCGGATATGCATTTTCGAATGCAGATATCGTGTTCCGTACGGGGACGCATGGCAAGCCGTCTCTTGAAGGCGGCGGGCCGCGCTTTAATTTCAGCCATGCCGGGGATTGGGTATGCGCTGTGTTTCATACGGAGGAGACCGGCATTGATATTGAACAGCTTCGCCCGATAGAACTGGATGTGGCGAAGCGTTTCTTTGCTTCGGAGGAGAGCGCCATGCTCTCCCGTCTTGAGGGAGAAGCATGGCGGCGTGAGTTTTACCGGCTGTGGACGATGAAGGAAGCCTATGTGAAAATGCGGGGAGCAGGGCTGAACATTCCGCTTCATACGTTCACTTTTCAGGAGAAGAGTACCGGCACAGGTCAGTATCATATTCTGGAAAACGGCAGCGTCCACCCAGGCAGCGTCCACACGCTTCCCTGGGAGGGCGATTATGCCTGCGCGGTCTGCTTCGCTGGCGATGCTGCTCCGGATACCCCTGTCATTTATCAGGCTGAATCCTTATTGGAGTATGCATCCATTCACTGAGTATCAAGAGTAAGGCTTTGCCGTCCTTGACGAGCAAAAGCTTATGTATAAGTTGAACGAAAGAAGGTCGGGCAAGGCCTGTGTGTGAAAGGTTCTTCCGATCGCGGTTGTTCCCGGATTTCTTGGATGAATGGTCGTAATTGGGGAAATCCGGGAACAAAGGCGAACGCTTCGCTTCTCCAGAATCCTTTCACACTCCGGCTACCCACTTCCGTTTCTGTAGTTCAACTGATATAGAAGCCGAAATTTGATAACCATTTCCCGCCAAACTGTGATACAACAAGAACATAAGCATTATTTAGACGCATCGCTTGCATGGAGGGAAAGCATCATTGGGCCGCATATTGAAAGATAAGTTTCTGTTGAGTTTACTTGTACTGACGCTGCTGCTGGCTATTGGAATATGGCTGTCTGTAGTGCAAAAGCAGACAGGGCCTGAAATCAAGGTGGGTGTGCTTGATCTGCAGGGCTGGGACCCGGCTGCTCAGGCTGTATTTGATCTGGATGGGGAGTGGGAGTTTTATCCACAGCAGTTGATTTCTCCAGAGCAGATGCCTGAAAAGTTGAAGGGACGTCAGTATATCAAAGTTCCGGGCAACTGGAACGGCGTGAGGGCCGGGGATGACCAAATTATGAAGGGCTATGGGTTCGGGACATACAGGTTGCTTATTCGCCATGCTCCAAAGGATCAGCTTCTTGGTTTGTATAAGGAGTATGTCCGCTTCTCGGACAGGCTCTATATCAACGGCAAGCTGATGGGAGAATCCGGATCACCGGGTGTATCTCGGTCAAGCTATGAACCGAGAAACGTCCCTTATACGGCTTTTTTCCATGCTGAAGACGAAGTCGAACTGCTGCTGCAGGTTGCCAATTTCGATTACAAAGCTGGAGGAATCCATAGTTCTCTGCAGTTTGGACTTGGACATGCGATTGCGATTGAGAAGAAGCTGCAGAACGGTCTGGAGCTAATGGGCGCTATGATTTTGTTGTTTTTTGCCCTCCTGTACACCTGGCTATATGTAGGTTTTCAGCGGAACAGGCTGTTTTTGCTTTTTGGAGCCTTTTTCTTTTGCTTTGCCCTCAGCGTTCTCACTAACGGGGACAGATTGTTTTTGCAGTTATTTCCGAATGTTTCATTTGAACTGGCTTTCAAGATTAAATGCATAGCCGTCTACTCCACGCCAGCTCTTCATTTTTATATTACATGGCTGATAATGGGGAAAAGAGGGGTCCACAAGCTTTTCCTGTTTGCAGCAATTGTTTTGGCTATTTATTGTGCATTAATTTTCATTTTGCCGTTTCATATGTATTCTTCGCTTCAGGGCGCCTTCTATCTCTTTCAAAATCTCATTTATGCCATCATTATTGGAGTGCTGCTGGTTTCCTACGTCAAGGGCCGATATGGCATGCTCAACAAGCGGCAATTCCAATTTTATTTGTATGCGGCCTGGTTTTTGTTATATACAGGTGTGATTACCATTCTGAATAATTGGAATGCAATATCGATGGTTCTGAGCCAACTGACGGTCTTAATGTTTGTCCTCTCAATATGTATGATGATGCTCCATCATTATGTCGGCACTTATACTTCAATGAAGGCGCTCACGAGGCAGCTTCAAGTGGCTGACCGGATGAAGGATGAATTTTTGCTGCTAACCTCCCATGAGTTGAATACGCCATTACACGGTATTATTCATTTGTCGCAGTCCATGCTCAAGGTGCCTGTGAGCAAGGCAGCGGAGAGCAGCATCAAGGAAAGGCTGCAATTAATTCGCAATACGGCCTTTCGGATGTCCAATATGGTGGGCAACATTATTGACGCAGCCAGGATCAAGGAAGGGCAACTGGAGACAAGTATCAAGCGGGTAGACTTGCTGACTTGTATTTCGTTGGTCATTGAGGGCTTCGGATTTTTGGCAAAAGGAAAAAATACACTTCTGATTCAACGGATAAAGCCCGACGCGAGATATGTGCTCGCTGATGAGAACCGGCTGATGCAGGTGCTGTACAGTGCATTAAGCTACAGTCTCCGCCATGTTCAGAATGGCGAAGTGATGATTGCGAGCTGCAATCAGGACGAGCTGACTCTGATTTCCATTACTTTGACGGGTCAGTCAGCCGAAGGGAGCGGTCATGAGGCGGAAGGAGACATATACAAGGAAGGCGCGTTTGCGACCAGCTTGTCCATCGTCTACGAATTGGTGGCGCTTATGGCAGGCAAATTGGACATTGACGACGACAAGGGGCAGATTACAATTGTTCTGCCGTCCGCCGCAGCGGATGTAGTTCCGGCGGTCGACGGGGTGACCCATGTTAATGATTCCAGGGAGCAAAAGTACCCGGATACCGTCCGGGATGTGCAGGAATCGCCTAAAATCCTGATTGCTTCCGCTGACCCTGTTAATGTGGAGTATCTATTCGGAATGCTGACAAATGAAGGTTTCCGCGTTGAATATACAGGAACAGGCAAGGATACTTATAAAATGGTCACCCGGCTGGATCGGCCTGATCTGATTTTGCTTGATGTCATGCTTCCAAGCGAGAATGGTTATGAGCTGTGCCGCCAAATTCGGGAAATCTTCACACAAGTGGAGCTTCCTATTCTGTTCATTATGGCGCGCAGCACGCCGGCCGACATTGAAGCGGCAATTGCCGCAGGCGGGAGCGACTTCATTGCCCGCCCGCTTGATGCGGGTGAAATTCGGGTAAGAATTCATACTTTGCTGTCGATGAAGCGTTTGGTTAAGGAGGCTGCAGTCAATGAGATGGCCTTTCTGCGTTCCCAGATCAAGCCGCACTTTCTGTACAATGCGCTCGGCACAATCATGTCTCTTTGTTATACGGACGGCGTAAGGGCAGGAGAGCTTTTGGGCATATTCAGCCGGTATTTGCGCATTATTTTTCATATGGATAACACGGAGGAGACGGTGCCGCTGCGCAAGGAGATGGAGCTGATTCAAGCTTATATTAACATTGAAAAAGAACGGTTCGGCAGCAGAATCAAATTTGAGTACGATGTGGATGAGCAGTTGTATGGCTGCCAGATTATACCGCTCACAATTGAACCGCTTGTGGAAAATGCGATCCGCCACGGTGTGTCCAGGAAAGTTAGCGGTGGTACAGTAAAACTCATTATTCGCAAGGAAAATGAATATATGCAAGTCATTGTCGAGGATGACGGCGCAGGTATGCTGCCTGAGCAGGTGCAGTCCATTTTGAACAGGGAGGGCCATGGACAGGGAGTAGGGTTTCAAAATATTATGCGGCGTGTCTCCTATTTGTCCGGCAAACAACCGGCTGTGGAAAGCGAGCCGGGCATTGGGACCAAAGTTACGATCTGGCTTCCGCTTTCTTATTGATGATCCCGCTATGTTAAGCGTTTGTTTACCGTCGTTTGATACAATGAAGCTTAACGGGCGATTTGGCTAAAATCAAATAATGGCGGGTTTTTTATTCGCGGATCAGTAACGTCGTGAGCAAGGGAGGGCAGGAACAATGATTACAGCATTTATGGTCGATGACGAAGAGCATGCGTTAACCATTTTGGAGTTATTCTTGAAGAAAACAGGTCAGGTACAGGTCATCGGAAAATCGGGCAACAGTTTCGACGCTCTGCACCAGTTGGAGAAGCTAAGCCCGGACGTGCTGTTCCTTGATATTGAGATGCCCGAGATGAACGGGATTGAGCTGGCTGAGGTCATCAAGAGTAGAACCCCCAATGTCAGCATTGTTTATTTGACAGCTTATGACCAATATGCCATCACTGCATTTGAGCAATCAGCGCTGGATTATATTTTGAAGCCGCTGGAGATGGAACGGCTCTCCAAGACAATAAATAAAATTAAGCGGGAACTTGAGTTGCAAAACACCATATCGGCAAACAACCAGCAGGCGGATGAACACATGAAGGCAGCGAGACTGGAAATCCAGTTGTTAGGACAGATGTCGATGGGAATCGCAGGGGGAGAGAAAATCAAATGGCGCATCTCGAAGGAAAGAGAGCTTCTGGCCTACCTTGCATTGCATGGGGAAGTACATAAGGACAAGATTATTGAAGATGTATGGACGGATGAAAATTACAATAAGGCGAAAATTTATCTTCACACCTGTATCAGCCTTCTTAGAAAGCATATGAAACAACTCGGCTTCGACAATGTTTTGCACTATGAGGAAGAAAAATATTTTCTGGACATGAGCAGGATAGGACTGGATATCAGCAATTTTAAAGCAGGGCTGATCAGGATCAGACAGCAGGAGTATGCAGCTCCGGAAGATATTGAAGAAGTGCTTGCTCTCTACCAGGGGATCTTGCTGGCGGAGCAGGATTATCTGTGGGTCGGGCAGGAGGCTCAAATATTGGACCAAACAGCCATACAGCTGCGTTTGCTGCTTACTGAGCGCTGGATAGAAGCGGGGGAATATCAGAGGGCGGCTGAGATGGCGGAGCAGATTATTAGCCATTCCCCCTATGATGAGGAAGCTTATCGCTTGCTTATGAAGGCCTTTCATTTGAGAGGCAAAAATGATCAGGCGCTGTTGACCTATAACAGATTGGCAAGCAGGCTGGAGGAGCTGCTGGTAAATCCGTCGACGCTAACCCATCAATTGCTGGAGAGCATAACTTCTGGAAGCCCGTCATTTCCGTTACAAGGATAATGACGGGCTTCTTGTAATTAAGCAGGATCTTTATAGTTTTCCTGTTATGCAAGCTAAACGTTGCTGTCTAGCGACAAAGTTGCTATAATCAGGCTAACTTCCACTAAATGCATGAGCGGATTTTTTCTTTAGGTGGTCAAGCGCTTTCCCAAAGTTGAAAAGCCGATTTGTCTGAAGATTAATGTTCTTTAAATTCCATTGGGAGTTCATGCTGCTGTCGGTATATGTTATCGTCAGTTTGATCGTTTCAGTGACTATAGTTTCTAGGAAAGCAGGGATTAGATTGAGCGAAATTAAAAAGGTGCATGTTATCTTTAAAACGCACCTGGATATCGGCTTTACCGATCTGGCCCATCGGGTTGTCGATCGTTATATGAATGAATTTATCCCAAAGGCAATTGAATTGTCTGAACGGCTGGATGCTCGCGGGGGCGAGGAACGCTTTATCTGGACAACCGGCTCCTGGCTGATGGACCAGGCATTGATTCAAGCGGACGCAGAGGGCGCAAAACGTGCCCAGAAGGCGATGCAAGAAGGTCGCTTGGCATGGCATGGCCTGCCTTTTACCCTGCATACCGAACTGCTGGATGAATCGCTGTTCCGATACGGCATGTCGATTGCGGCCAGACTGGACAAAAAATTTGGCAAAAAGACGATTTCGGCAAAGATGACGGATGTTCCGGGCCACACGATCAGCATGGTGCCGCTGCTTGCTGAGTCAGGCATTAAATATATGCATTTGGGTGTCAATCCAACCTCCAAAAACCCGGCGGTACCGCTGATGTTCCGGTGGAAAGTCGACGGGCAGGAAATTATTGTTCATTATGCAGGCAACTACGGGGAGACTTTCCTTCTCGAAGGATTTGAGGAAGCGCTTGTGTTTGCGCATACAGGAGACAACTGCGGACCACCTTCCGTTGACGGAATTGTCGAGCAGTTCGAAAGTATTCGCGCCCGCTTTCCTGGAGCGCAGGTGGTAGCTTCAACACTGGACAACTACGCGGAGAGTCTGTGGGCGCATCGTCATGTGCTTCCGGTTGTAACTGAGGAAATTGGCGATACCTGGATTCATGGCGTTGGCTCAGATCCGTTGAAAACGGCCCAGTTCCGGGAGCTGTCCCGTCTTCGCAAGCAATGGATTGAACAAGGCGTGCTGAAGAAAGATTCCGAAGCGCATGAGAAATTCAGCAATGCGCTGCTGCTTGTAGCTGAGCACACCTGGGGACTGGACGTAAAGAAATTTCTTCCGGACTTCAAGCATTATTCCAAGGAAGCGTTCAATGAGGCAAGAGAGCGCGATATCATCCCGGATGAAGCGGTAACGGACAAGTACAGCTATATCGGCGCCTTCGCGATGAATGAGGATGATCGATTGTCTGCCGGCCTGTTCGCTTCGGAAGGAAGAATCAATTCCTACACCCAGATGGAGCGTTCATGGACCGAGCAGCGTGAGTATATGGCGACTGCGCTTGATGTTCTCCCACATGAGCTGCGCAAGGAAGCGGAAGCACGGCTCAAACCGCTTGAGGTCCCACAAGGGGAAGCTAAGGTTCTGTGTGCGGAACAGCGTTTTCAATGGGGCGGCTATGAGGTTGCGTTCGGTACAGACGGCTCGATCGTGTATCTTAAAGATAGCAAGGGCAAAGTATGGGCGGATGCCGATCATCGCATCGCATCTTATGTACATGAATTATTCGGTGTTGAAAATTACGATGCGTGGTTCCGGGACTATATGGAGAATCTGATCAAGACCCATCCGTGGGCAGACGCGGATTTTGGCAAGCCGGGCTTTGAATACGCGGTCCCCAAGCCAACACATCGGGAATACCGGCCTATTCTGGACAGCCTGAAGCTGATCGGAGGGGACAATAACGGGACGGTCGTTGCAGAGTTGAGAATGCCGCAAGAAGCTGTGAGCCTGTATGGTGTGCCGTCAAGGCTGGTTCTGGTATACCTTCAGCCGGAAGATAGCTCCGAGTTGCAAATCCAATTGCATACGTTCGGCAAGCAGGATTGCAGACTGCCGGAAGCAAGCTGGCTGTCCATTAATGTGAAGGTGGATAATCCGAACTTGTGGCTGCTGGATAAGATCGGCGGCTGGATCTCTCCGCTGCGTGTGGTTAAGGACGGCAACCGCAACCTGCACGCTACGGATACTGGTGCTCTGTATGAAGGGACGGACGGCACAGCGAGAGTCGAGTCGCTTGATTCGCCTCTTGTGTCTCCAGGCGAGCCTCGTCTGGTCCGGTTCGATAATACTTTTGCCGATTTGGACGGCGGCATTCATTTTAATTTGCACAACAACACTTGGGGGACAAATTTCCGAATGTGGTTTGGTGAAGATATGATCTATCGTTATACAGTGCGCCTGCGAGCCAACTTGTAGTTGCGGTTCCAACGGATCATTTCATGCAAAAGATGCACAGGAAGCAAAACGACGGAGCTGTCCGGAACGTCAGTAAAACCTGACTCCTGGACGCCCCGTTTTTATTGAAAGTTAAGGGCAATTGGTGTTCCGTAGATTATCCTTGCGGGGTCTGGATAAGCTGCCTGATACTTTCCTAACAGAAACAAATACATAAAAAAGTTGGACGGAAACCATGCTCCGCCCAACTTTTTTGATTTTAACACTTATGGGACATCCCCATCTGATGATGGTTTATTTTTTTACACCTGTCGTTTTTCCGCTCGACTGCTTTTTAGCAGCGTCCGGAATTTCAGAAGTTTTTAATATTTTTCCTTCTTGGGCATTCGCTTTAATGTCTTCCACATTCACGCCTTCTACTTCCTCGAGTGTAACCTGATCTTTACCTGCTTTATCTGCATTTGCAGTGCCTGTCTTTTGGCCATTCAATCCTTTACGCACGGACTCAGGAATTTCTCCCCTAGCCTTTAATTCGCCTTTAACACCATTGCCTGGCTTCCCAGCTTTCGTTGCGCTAAGGGTAGGTGTCTGAACATCCTTCGAAGAAGCCTCTGACGCTGCAAATACCGAAGTGCCGCTTAATGCCAAAACGCCTGCTAGTGTCAATCCGATTACCTTTTTCTTTGTAAGTACCATTTTTATATCTCCTTTTTATGTTTGATTTTGGTTTCTCTCTGTAATAGGCTGCGCAACCTGTAAATGAAGTATAGCAAACTGAAAGTTGAGGAATCGTTAGTTTTTGGTTTTTTTTAGGTTTTTTAATTTTTTTCGTTTGAGAAAAAAAAAGGCCAGCCAGTAATTCTGGCTAACCTATAATACGAAAATGTTATACGGGCAAGTCATGTTCATGGGGGTTCACCGTCTTCGGGTCGTGTCAGACCACGATAAAATCGGCTTGCAACGCGATGCGGTCGGAGCTTGGACCGACAAGCGCCTGGAATGTGCCCGGCTCAACCGTCCATCTCAAATCCTTGCCAAGCGTGCTGAGGTCTTTGGGAGTTATGGTAAAGCTGACGGTCTTTTTCTCGCCGGCTTTCAGATGAATTCGCTTGAAATGCTTGAGCTCTTTTTCCGGTCGGGCTACCGAACTGAAGACATCTGCAATATACAGCTGTATAACCTCATCACCGTCGCGCTGTCCGCAATTCGTAATGTCAACGGTGACGGATACATCATCGCCCGGTCGAATCATTCTGTCGGCGTGGATAAGTAAATTGTCATATTGAAAGGTCGTATAGCTAAGCCCGTGCCCGAAAGCATAAAGCGGTCTGTTATCGCCTCCGGCATAGTGCTTGCTGCCTCCCCGACGGCGGTTGTAGTAGACCGGAATCTGACCGATTGTCCGGGGGAAGGAGATCGGCAGTCTGCCTGCCGGGTTATAATCGCCGAACAGAACCTCGGCAATCGCTTGGCCGCCAAGCTCGCCCGGATACCAGGCTTCTATAATTGCGGGAATATGCTTGGATTCCCAATCCAGCGTCACAGGGCGTCCGTTCTGAAGCACCAGGACAACCGGTGTGCCCGTATCATAGATGGCTTTCAGAAGCTGAAGCTGATTGCCCGGCAGATCTAAACTGTCGCGGTCAACGCCTTCGCCGCAGGTTTTCTCATTGTCTCCCAAGGCAACAATGGCGACATCTGCCTGACTTGCAATGGCAACAGCCTGCTGAATGCCTTCTGCCGTATGGCTCCAGCCCAGCATAATTTCAACTCCATTCGTATCTTTGCAGTATTCGACGCGAACATCGTACGCTTTACCGGCTTCAAACGTTACCGGGACACTCTTTCTCGCACTTTTGCCCTGGCCCCAGCCGTCTATGATCAGTTGGCCGTCCAGCCACAAGCGCATGCTGTCCTGGCTGACCGTTCCAATATACCCGTCCAGTGTCTGCCTCGGAATAAGCTTGCCGGTCCAGCGAACTGAAAAACCGGAGGTATGGACGTTCTCGCCGGGCTTTGTAATGACCCAGTTGAAATCAATGGAAGCATCATGTCTGGTGAGAACGGGCTCGCCCTCAAGATTCGGATTATTGAAATACTCGGCCAGCAGCCCAGGATTGCCGCCGCCGTCTGTCAGGCACTCCAGCGGAATCGGCTCCAGTTCATCGGCCAGTATCCCTGTCCCCTTGGCATACAGCACTTTGGTTTTCGGTGAAACCAGCTTTTCAATGCCTTGCCGTATCGTTGTCGGAACAAAACCCTGGATATAAGGGGTATAGTCTCCCAGTCTTGCATGGTCCGCGCTCGGGCCGATAACTGCAATCACCGGCGTTGTCTGACCTAGCGGAAGCAGCTGCCCTTTGTTTTGCAGCAGGCAAATGCCTTCGCGAGCCACCTGGAGCGCTGTCTGCCGGTGCCGGTTATGGCGAATGACCTCTCGCGATAGATGAGGATCAACATAGGGGGTTTCGAACAGCCCGAGCATAAATTTTACATTCAATACACGACTTACAGCGGTATCCACCACTTCGATATCAAGTTCACCGCTCTCTATCAATTCGATAATGGCTCCCTGATAGACGTCATGCGGATAGTCATAGTACTGCATATCGGTTCCAGCCTGCAGCGCTTGACGGATTGCTTCTTTCCCGGAACTGGCTGTGAAATGGGCATGTTCCAGTCTGGAAATAGCGCCAAGATCGGAGCGGACAAAGCCCGGCATATGCCACTCATCCCGCAGTACCTCTGTGAGCAAACTGTAATCGGCCGCGCACGGAACACCGTCAATCGAGTTATAGGAGCACATTGCATTGATCGCTCCAGCTTCGACAAATGCCGCTTCGAAGACCGGCAGATGATAGGACCGCATATCGTTCATACCGATGGAAGCGGGGGAGTGGTTCAGTCCGGCTTCGGGGATGCCATGAACGGCAAAATGCTTCGGCTCGGCAATAATGCTGCTGCTTGAGGCGAGGTTGTCTCCCTGCAGCCCCCGAATCATTGCAACTGCCATTCGGCTGGCCAGATGGGTGTCCTCTCCGTATGTTTCCTCTACACGGCCCCATCGCGGTTCCCGCGCCAAATCCAGGACAGGTCCGAACGTCTCATGAATGCCCAGGCTTCGGGTCTCCGCAGCAATTCCTTTGCCAACCTGTCCGACCAGCTCGGGATTCCATGTGGAAGCCATCGTTATCGCATGTGGATAGACGGTGCAGCCCGGACGCAGCAAGCCGTGAAGAGCCTCTTCACTGAAAAGAATCGGAATGCCTAGCCTTGTCTGCTCGATCGAATAGCGCTGTATGGCATTGTTCACCTCAACCGTCCCGTACAGGTCATGAATGCAGCCGATCCCTTCCGTTCCAATGGTTTCTTTGATTTTGTCCCAACGGATTTCAGCGTCGTCAGCCATAACGGTATGCATATGCGGGTGGGCGGCGCTCATGAAGGATGCGCCAAAGTATTGGTCGAGCTGGCGAACTTTCTCCTGGAACGTCATCCGCTGGAGCAGGTCCCGGATTCTGTCCTCTATCGAAGCGGCAGGGTCTTTATAGAGCAGCGTTTCATTTCCTGCTTGGATCATAGCTTGTTTCCTCCTTATATATTAAGTCCTGATTCATCTTGATCATTCAATAATGCTGTTAGCTTTACTATAAAAAAATAGCGCCGATCTTTCTTGTCACAGATTGATCGGCACCTGTCATTTTTTGCTTCGGTATGCTGTAGGTGTGCAGTTATTCTGTTTTTTAAATACCCGGTTAAAGGTTTCGATGCTGTTGAACCCGACTTGGTAGGCAATGTCGGTGATAGAGGCCTCACGGTCTTGCAGCAGAAGCTTCGCTTTGTCAATTCTGAAGGCGTTTACATAATGAATGAAATTCATACCCGCCGTTTCCTTAAAAAACCGTGAAAAGTGATGAATGCTGAAACCGCAGACAAGTGCGGCGCTTTGTAATGTAATTTCGGATTGGTAGTTCTGATCGATATAACTGAACACCTGATCAAGCCGTTCGAGTTGCCGGAGCCTGAGGGAACGTTCCTCCGGCGGGTAGGCTTCCATGGGCAAGTAGCGGATCATCGCGGCGGCCAAATCATGAAAACGGGCTTTGATGACCAGCGTATGGCCCGGCATTTTTTGCTCTGTTTCTTGATAGATATCAAGAATATGGCGCTCCACCACAGGATGCAGAAGTCGATGCTCATTTGCAGGGAGCAGACTGTCAGGGGGGAGTTGCGGTATTTTGAATTTCCGATTCACCATCTGATCAGCGTAATCTCCGAAGATGGATTTATCCAGCTGCAAGATAATTTTGGTACAGCCGAGCGGGTTCGGATAGTAGCGGTGAATATCACAGGAGCCGATAAACAGAAGATCGCCGCGGCTCAGTGTGTGGCGAACTGTATTAAGCCCGATCTGCATGCTGCCTTCGATAATATAGACGATCTCGATTTCCTTGTGCCAGTGGGCGGAGAAGCCATTTTCCACCGAACTGACAATGACGTTGTAGGGCTCATGTTGTTGTTTTGCTATTTTTTCATGCCACGGATTTTCTTTTTCGTCCAGCATGGACAGGCCTCCTTGTCAATTTGCTATCCGCTGCCCGGTTTTCAAGCTATGCCGTTCTCCAGGGTTGGAGTGGATTTGTTTATGGTCTGATTTTATCACTAAATGCCGTTTATGACATTCCCTCTTCAAACTATATAATAATGCGGCATAAAGTTTAAAACTGTCTCATTAAGAAGTCTCGGCGTTTCCATTACACTTTAAATAAGTGGGATAAACATTCGTTTATCGGAAATAAAAGGGGCAAAGGGAGGAGAAGCATGGCTAAAATAACAGGTGTATCATGTATTCGTACCAGGAAGAACGGGGTCTGGACGATTGTTAAAGTAACGACGGATCAGGATGGGCTTTACGGAATCGGTTCAGCGTCTGATATGTATAATCCGGATGCGGTTGTCCACATTATTGAGCAACTGCTCGCACCTGTCATTATCGGCCGGGAGGCTGCGAATATCGAAGATTTGTGGCAGACGATGCATCTGAGCGGCTATTGGCGCAATGGGGCGCTGTTGCAGACGGCTATCGGCGGCATTGATATGGCATTGTGGGATATTAAGGGGAAAGAAGCCGGACTTCCGGTCTACCAATTGCTTGGGGGAGCATGCCGCGCGGCTGTGCCTTGTTATGGTCATGCCGGCGGATCTTCGATTAGTGAGCTCAAGGAAGAGGTTCACCGTTATGTGGAAGAAGGCTATACTGTCATTCGCGCCCAGCTTGGCGGTTACGGGGGAGGCGGCTTTGTCGGGAAGGAGCAGGCCAGGCTCCCGGTAAAAGCATGGTCGAGCGAAGCGGTCTTTGACGAGCATGTATATGTGAACAGCATTCCGAAGATGTTCGAGCAGCTCCGGCTGGAATTCGGCTTTGACGTCCAATTTACGCATGATGTTCATGAGCATTTGTCGCCGATTCATGCGATTTCACTGGCCAAGCGGCTGGAGCCCTACAGCCTTTTCTTCCTGGAGGATGCGCTTCCTCCAGAGCAAACCGGCTGGTATCGGCAGCTGCGACAGCAGACTTCTACGCCGCAGGCGGTGGGCGAGTTGTTCATTCACCCGCAGGAATGGACGGAACTTGTCAAGGAGCGGCTGATCGATTTCATCCGCGTCCGTGTTTCCAAGGCTGGGGGAATTAGCGCCTGCCGGAAAATAGCGGCGCTGTGCGAAGCTTTTGGCGTACGTACCGCCTGGCAGGAAGGCGGAGAGAATGATCCGGTTAATCAGGCTGCGGCTGTCCATCTGGATATGGCGATCTGGAATTTTGGAATCCAGGAAATCAATCATTTCAAACCAGAGGAACTGGAGACCTTTCCCGGACATATCACAAGAATCGGCGGCTATCTGTATCCTTCCGACAAGCCGGGGCTTGGGATCGATCTGGACGAAGTCAAGGCCGTGCAGCTTGTCGGGGAAAGCTGGAACAGGAAAGCATATTTCAATCCATATCCATTGGACCGTAAAGCGGACGGGACGCTTGTTCGTCCGTAATGGCATATTGAACAGGAGGGTCAAAAGCGATGAAAAAAATTGCCGTTACCGGAGGCAGCGGAAAGCTCGGCTCACAACTGGTACATGCGCTTCAGCAGCAAGGCTATGAGGTCACTTCATTGGACAACCGAATGTCTGATCAACTGCATTGCCGGAAGATTCAGGTTGATTTGAATGATTTTGGTCAAGTGGCAAGCGCACTCCATGGCGCGGATGCCATTGTTCATCTTGCCGCGATACCGGCGCCGTTGTTTCATCCGTATCCTTATATATTTGCCAATAATGTACTTGGGAGCTATCACATTCTGGAGGCGGCCTCCGTGCTTGGAATCAGCAAAGTCGTCATGGGATCGAGCGAGTCCTCTTATGGCTTTGCCTGGGCGCCTGAGCCCTTTTCCCCGGATTACCTGCCGCTCGATGAGGCTCATCCGCAAAAGCCCCAGGAATGCTATGGGCTGTCCAAGGTTGTAGGCGAGACCACAGCAGAGATGTTCTGGCGCAGAACGGGCATGCAAGTTATATCTTTGCGCTTCTCGATGATTACCAGGCCGGAGGAGTATCCCTCATTTGCCAGGCGTGACCCGAAGTCTTTCAAGACGATTCTGTGGAGCTATATTGATATCCGTGATGCGGTTCGGGCGTGTATTGCTTCGCTTGAGGCTGAGAACTGCGGGGCTGTCAGTCTGAATATTACAGCGGATGATACACTGAGCCATTGGGAGACGAAGGAGCTGCTGGCGGAATTTTATCCGGAAGTGACAGAACTGCGGAGTGTTTTTGCCGACAGGACCGCAGTGGTGAGCAATGCGAAGGCCAAATCGGTGTTGAACTGGAAGCCGCAATATTCCTGGGCGGATCATCTGTCGTCTGAATAGTGCTTATCGGTCACAAACATACAGGCCAAGACAAGCAGCTGCTTGTCTTGGCCTGTATGTTTGTGGATGGACTAGGAAATGACGAATTTGATAATAACCGCGACCGCGAAGATAACTGTCATAAAGCCTGCCATGCCGGCAAAGCCCATGGCGACATCAGAAAAGTCGTGCCGTGGTTCCTCGTTATAGTGCTCGCGCGGATCTCTTACATTTTCCATTCTATATCCTCCTCGGCCCGACAGTAGCGTATTTATGGCTGCGTATGACCTGCTGCAAGGCCAATGTCCACGCAAGGAGCCTGCGGCGTCTGTCCGGTCTGACTCCTCAGCGTCACTGTCGTCCAGTTTGTTCATGTCTCAGTTTTAGCTTATCCTAGTATACCCAACTTCATGAGCAATTGTAAAGAATAATTAACCAAAATGAAGGCGTTTTATGGATAGAACGTGCAACCTTTTCAAGCTGATCTGCCCCCGGGCTTGATTCCTGTGATACAATAAAAGGAGTAAAGTGCGAACATACAGACGCGTTACGGAACGAGTTTACGGATATAGATGGATGAACTACTGATGAAGGCAGGGGAAAAATCATGGGAGGGTCAACAACAGACCAAGGGCTGGCGCTGACGGAGGAGATAATTCGCAACAAGCTGGCGCTGCTGCCTGATCAGCCGGGCTGCTATTTGATGAAGAACGGGGATGGCACGATTATTTATGTCGGCAAAGCCAAGGTGCTGAAGAATCGTGTACGCTCATACTTTAACGGCAGCCATAATGGGAAGACGCAGCGTCTTGTATCGGAAATTCGGGATTTTGAATATATCGTCACCGCCAGCAATATGGAGGCGCTGATTCTGGAATGCAATCTGATCAAGCAGCATCATCCTCGCTATAATGTGTTGTTGAAGGATGACAAGTCCTTTCCCTATATCAAGGTTACGAATGAAAAGCATCCGAAGCTGGAGGTTACGCGGCGCGTCATTAAGGATAAAGGCAAATATTTCGGGCCGTACCCGAATGCCTTTGCCGCCCAGCAGACCAAGAGGCTGCTGGATCGCCTGTATCCGCTGCGCAAATGCAAGACTCTCCCCGACAAAGTTTGCCTGTATTATCATATGGGGCAATGTGTAGCGCCATGCGAGTTCGAGGTGGAGCAATCTACCTATGATGGAATGGTGCAGGATATTATTCGTTTCCTGAATGGGGGACAGAATGAGGTCAAGAAACAGCTCCAGGCGAAGATGGAGGCTGCTGCCGAAGCGCTTGAATTTGAACGGGCAAAGGAATACCGCGATCAGATTCTCGCTATTGAAGCGATTATGGAAAAGCAGAAGATTACGATGTCGGATGCGCTCGACCGCGATGTGTTCGGCTATGCAGTAGAAAAGGGCTGGATGTGCGTACAGATTCTGTATATGCGCTCCGGCAAGATGATCGAGCGCCATGCGACGACATTCCCGTATTATGGAAATTCGCATGATGATTTTATGTCGTTCGTGGCTCAGTATTACAGCGATAACCCTGCCCTGCCGAAGGAAATCTTCCTGCCGCAGGGCCCTGAGCAGGACTCGCTGGAGCAGGGACAAACCGCCGGGGAGTCAGGGGAAGAGGAACTCCATACAGCGGCGGGGGAGGAAGCTCATACAGCCCCAACCGCTGAGGAAGGAGGCGCTTTGTTGCAAAGCTGGCTGAATATCAAGGTTGTTCTGCCGCAGCGCGGGCGCAAGCGGCAAATCGTCGAGATGGCCAACCAGAATGCAAAGGTTGCGCTGGATGAGAAGTTCCGGCTTATTGACCGTAATGAGGAACGCAGCGTCAAGGCGGCCAGCGGACTCGCAGAGTATCTGAATATACCGTCAGCCCGCCGCATCGAAGCCTTTGATAACTCCAACATTCAAGGTACAGACCCGGTATCGGCCATGGTTGTTTTCGTTGACGGGAAGCCCGACAAGAAGGAGTATCGCAAATATAAGGTAAAGACTGTGCAGGGGCCGGATGACTATGAGACGATGCGCGAAGTCATTCGACGCAGATATGAACGGGTGCTCAAGGAAGGACTGACGCTACCGGATGTGATCGTAGTGGATGGCGGCAAAGGACAAATCTCTGCGGCGATCGACGTGTTGGAGAATGAACTTGGATTGTTTGTGCCTGTGTGCGGCATTGTCAAGGATGCACGCCATAAGACAGCCCAGTTGATGACAGGGGACCCGCCGGAGATCGTGCCGCTGCCGAGGGACAGCCAGGAATTTTATTTGCTCCAGCGGATACAGGATGAAGTGCATCGCTTTGCGATTACCTTCCATCGTGAGCAGCGCGGCAAGTCTATGATCGCCTCCAAGCTCGACTCCATCCCGGGGATCGGGGAGAAGCGGCGCAAATCGCTGCTCAAGCATTTTGGCTCGATCAAGAAGATTAAAGAGGCCCGTGTAGAGGATTTTAAGGCAGTATCGATTGGAGAGAAGCTGGCAACACAAATTATTGCAGCATTAAAGGATGAGTCGTAAGCGGCTCATCCTTTGTTTTCATGCAAGATTTTATATATCTCCGCGAAACGGAGCTTTTGTCCGATCAATGAGCAAAGCTGGTTACACTTGATATTGCGTCATTGTTGAAGCTACGTTGCCTGTGAGGGCTTGAAGCGGCGGTGCAACCCGCGCAACAGCCAGGCGATAATGACAGGAAGCACAAGATAGAATAGCGCGGCGGCAATATTGACGGCATCACCCAGGAAGAACAGCATGACGCACATCATGACCGTATTGAATATCGCATGGGTAAATACGGCGGTAATGAATCCGAACCGGATCAGAATGTAACTGAAAATCAGACCGATAATGACCAATTCGAACAGGCGAGTGGTTGATGGATAGAGCGGATACGTTACGTGTCCCATCGCCCAAATGACGGTTGGAATCAGCGACGCGATAAATGTATTTTTCAGCCATTTGCGCAGCAGACCGATACCGAACAGCCGATATATGGCTTCCTCCGAAATCGCTGCGCACCAGGCGATAACCGGAAACAGCCACGGCATTTTCATATTGTACGGTGATTGCGTTACATCAGTGGTTGTCCAGACGCCAAGGACATACTGCAGCACCAGCAAAATGAGCGTTTGTATTCCCAGCAGCATCAAGGCAAGCAAATAGCCCTGCTTCATGCTTCTCCATACGGTTTCTCCAAAGCCCTGCTCGCCAAAGCGCGGCCATAGCTTGAAGCCCATCTGGCGCCATAGGCCGTCCCCTGCGATCAGGGCAAAATAGACCGAAACAGCCAGAATCAGAGACAGGAGGCTTGCTATAATCAGCTTGACCGATACGTTAAGCTCTGCATCCGGGTTTTCCCCCATAATGGACATGACCCCATCGGCCATATTGTAATTGGAGGCAATATAGAATACGGCGAATACAATCGTCATGATTAATCCTCGTTTGAACGAGGAATGTTGACGATAAAGCACTGCATAGATAATGGACAATACAAACAGCAGTCCGCTCATCACAAGGTTGCCGAAAAACGCCATGGCGTTGGCCTGCTTGTCTTGCCTGGCGACCAGATCAGTGTAACTTGCCGGCACCTTGAAGGAAGGCTTATAGGTTAGGATTTGAGTCCGCCCATCAGGCATTTTGACCGGCTGAATTCTTAGTTGCAGCTTGGCTTCCCCGATTCTAGTATTGTCCAATACCATAACAGTCGTATGGCTGCCGTCCTCGGATTGAGACAAGATATCAAGCTGTTCCGGCTTGAAACCACGCTTCTGCGCGAAGCCGATAACAGCCTGTCTGGCCTCATCGGGATTCGTGATGCGCTGCTCCTCATCAATCAGGGCTCCAAGCCTATTCCAGGCGACGATATTTCCAGTTTGCATATGAACATACACATAATATTGCGTGACCGCGCCAGCGCTGTTAATTCTGGGAGAGGTGACTTCAACCTGATACGTATCGACCGGAAATTGTTTGTCATATTCCTTATTATATGTATCCGTCAGCTTTTCTTTGGCCAAATAGCCGCTTAACGATTTGCTGGACTGATGTATGGCATGGGAAGAAAGGACGGATTGTCCGAATTCCTGGAGGATGAAGTCTTTGGCATGTCTCTCTGCTTCCGATTTTTCAATCAGCTTCAACTGCAAGCCGGAAGCTTCCGGGCTCGCTATTGAAGGCAAGATTTGGAGCAAAATATAAATTAGCAAGCCGGACAAGCTTACCCAGGCCCATTTTTTCAGGGGCCAGTCGTTGTGCAGCGAATTCATAATAACACCTCTGGTGATGAGTTTGGTTTTTCAACAACGGTTGCAGCCGATATAGCCTCGTTTACGTGCGTATAATAACCATAACATAGTTTTTGCTAATCCTCACAATTCCACGCTCCGATTTTTAACTCTTTTTGAAGAAAAACAGCTCATAAATCTGTTAAACCGGCTTTTTGTTGCGATTTTAACCGGAATTCGAGCGGCCAGGCGCTATTTTTGCAAGTATATACGCTTTGTACTCCACAGACTACACATTGTATAATCGAACACGTTCAGAGAAAAAGCAGCATCGGCACAATGTTTAGTCTGGCCAAGGGGAGCGAATGTATTGAAATCCAGTCAATTTGTCATTATCGGTCTGGGCCGTTTCGGATCGAGTATCGCCAAGGAGTTAATCGCTTTGGGTCATGAAGTGCTCGGTATTGACAGCTGTGAGGAACGTGTGGACGAGATGAGTCCTATTTTGACCCATTCGGTCGTAGCCGATTCAACAGATGAAGAAGTGCTGCGTTCACTTGGGGTGCGTAATTTTGACTGTGGTGTTGTATCGATTGGTGATGACATTCAGTCCAGCATCCTGACAGCGATTTTGTTAAAGGATCTGGGTGTCAAACAGGTAGTAGCCAAGGCGATGAGCGATTTGCATGGTCGTGTGCTTGAGAAGCTCGGTGTGGATCGCGTCGTTTACCCGGAGCGTGACATGGGCATTCGGGTAGCTCACCAGTTGGCATCGCCCAACCTGCTCGATTACATTGAACTTTCAAAAGATTATACGATTGCAGAGCTTGTAGTGCCCAAATGCCTTGCCGGCATCTCCCTGCACAAATTGAATCCGCGGGCTCGGTTCGGCTGCAGCATTGTTGCGATCCACAAACCGCAAGGGATGATTATAGCCCCGGCGGCTGAGGACGTGCTGCATGAACGCGATGTGATGATTATAATCGGAACGAACGCACAGATCGAGGACTTCGAGCAAACAGTGATCAAGTAGCCTGATCTTCGGATGTTTTTTTATTATAATGGTAAATATAGAAGCAGGGTTTGGCAGTCGCCCTTTTTTTACATTTCCGGCTTTATAGCCAGTCCATCTGAAAAATGAGCCTTGATCTCTTCAACCCATAGCGGCAGCGCGCCCGGAAGTTCGGCAGAGCGATTGTAAATCAGGGAGGTCGTCCGACGTGTATGCTCCAGTCCCTGCACAGGCAGTATGCTCAGGTCATTATCCCGAAGCAACTGCTCGCGTACATAAGATTTAGGCAGCAAAGTTGCAGAACGGCATGTGTGCAGCAAACGCAATATGGCCTCGAAGGAATCAATCTCCATCCGTACATCCGGAGACAGGTTATGGGTATGAAAAAGCTCATCGGTTAATGTTCTGTACCACGTACCCTTGGAGAACAGGATCATCGGCAGGCCGTTCAGAATACGGATATCGGTTGCGCCTTTGTCCATGACAAATTGATTTTTCGGCACCACGACCTGAAGATGATCGTCAAACAAAGGGATGCAATGAAGGCTCGCTTCATGGATATCCGAAGCTACAATGCCCAAGTCAATTTTTTGTTCCCTTACCAGCGATACAATTTCATGTGTTTTTCCGGTGACCGCTTTAATTTCCAAGTCCGGCGCCGTCTTGCTCATCACTTGAATCAAATCGGGCAAGGTCGTCTGCAATGTTGTCAGGCTGGCTCCTATGGTCAGCAGGGTGCGTCCGGCAGATTTAAATTCGGTGACACTCTGCAAATAACGCAATTGAAGCTTGCGAATCTCCAGCGCAAATTCATAAGTGACCTTTCCAATTCGCGTCAGCTCCAGCCGTTTGCCGACCCGCTTGAACAATTCGACGCCCAGTTCTTCCTCCAGCTTGCTGATTTTACGCGAGAGTGCGGGCTGAGTGACATTCAGTAATGCCGAGGCGCGGTTCAAGCTGGACTGCTCGACGATAGTCGCAAACACGTGCATGTCTTCGAGCATGATGGTCCCCCTTAATGTATGTGATAATAATATGATTCGCTTATGCATTTTACTTATAACTGATTATACAGAATAGGCAATTCCATTATAAGCGAAAAAGGAGTACGATAGGAACTGTGACTATTGTGTGAATGGTAAAATTGGCCCGCTTTATTGACGCTTGTCAGGGGCAAAGGTACAATGGAAGTTGGTTTTATGCTAATTATGGGAATGTTTTAAATCGTACGTTCAGTCTGGAAAGGAGAAAGCAAAAGGTATGAAAGGAAACTCGTTTTACTCGCGCAAGATTCACTCGCTTCTTGGCGTGATTCCGCTCAGTCTGTTCATCGTTGAACATGCGCTGACGAACTTTGCGGCCGTAGAGGGGGGACCGCAGGGCTTCAAGGATGCTGTAGCATTTCTGAACGGTTTGCCGTTAGTCACTTTCCTTGAGATTTTCGGTATCTTCCTCCCGTTGTTGTTCCATGGCGTGTACGGGCTTTATATCGCCTATCAATCCAATTTGAACACAGGGCAATTCTCTTATGGACGTAACTGGGCCTTCGCCTTGCAGCGGATTTCCGGTGTTATTACGTTTATTTTTGTGTTTTGGCATGTGTATCAGACCCGCTTCCAGGTTGCGCTCGGCAATGTAACTCATGAGCAGCTTGGTTCATCTATGCATGATATTGCCAACAGTCCGTTCTTCTTCACTTTTTATGTAATCGGAGTCATCGCAGCAACTTTCCACTTCGCCAACGGAATGTGGGCGTTCCTCGTGAGCTGGGGAATTACAGTCGGACCGCGTGCGCAGCGGATTTCCTCTTATATATGGATGGTGGTATTTGTTATTGTTTCGGCAATGTTCCTGTTGTCGCTTAACGCATTCCGCGGGGATGAGTTCAAGGAAGCAGCCGCAGCTCTTGATGTGTTTACCCATACGGCAGCTTAAGGCGATGCAGACGCAGTTTTAAGACAAGGAGCGATTCAGATCATGGCTAAAAATAAAGTTATTGTCGTAGGCGGCGGCCTGGCAGGCCTGATGGCAACCATTAAAGCGGCCGAAGCCGGCGTACACGTTGATTTATTTTCTCTTGTTCCGGTAAAGCGTTCTCACTCCGTATGCGCGCAGGGCGGAATTAACGGCGCTGTAAATACAAAAGGTGAGGGAGATTCACCATGGGAACATTTTGACGATACGGTATACGGGGGAGACTTCCTGGCCAACCAGCCGCCGGTTAAAGCAATGTGCGATGCTGCGCCGGGAATCATCCATCTGATGGACCGTATGGGCGTCATGTTCAACCGTACGCCTGAAGGCTTGCTTGATTTCCGTCGTTTCGGAGGCACCAAGCATCACCGGACAGCATTTGCAGGGGCAACTACCGGACAGCAGCTGCTGTATGCGCTGGACGAGCAGGTGCGCCGCTGGGAGACAGCCGGTCTTGTAACCAAATATGAGTTCTGGGAGTTCCTTGGCGCTGTTATTGATGATGATGGCGTGTGTCGCGGCGTATCCGCACAGGATCTTCGTTCCATGGAAGTTCATACAGTGTCGGCCGATGCAGTCATTTTGGCTACAGGCGGCCCTGGTATTATTTTCGGCAAATCCACCAACTCCGTTATCAATACAGGTACGGCTGCAAGTGCGGTTTATCAGCAAGGTGTTGACTATGCGAACGGTGAATTTATTCAAATTCACCCGACAGCGATTCCTGGTGATGACAAGCTGCGTCTGATGTCGGAGTCGGCGCGCGGAGAGGGCGGACGCATTTGGACGTACAAGGACGGCAAGCCATGGTACTTCCTGGAAGATAAATATCCGGCCTACGGAAACCTCGTACCGCGTGATATTGCAACACGTGAAATTTTCAGCGTCTGCGTGGATCAAAAGCTCGGCATTAACGGGGAGAACATGGTGTATCTGGACTTGTCTCACAAGGACCCGAAAGAGCTGGACGTCAAACTGGGCGGTATAATTGAAATTTATGAGAAATTCATGGGCGATGACCCGCGGAAAATTCCGATGAAAATCTTCCCTGCTGTTCATTACTCCATGGGCGGCATGTGGGTAGATTATAATCAGATGACGAATGTTCCAGGCCTTTTCGCTGCTGGCGAATGCGAGTATCAGTACCATGGCGCGAACCGCCTGGGCGCGAACTCGCTGGTTTCCGCCATTTACGGCGGCATGGTCGCCGGACCTAAGGCAGTGGAATATATTAAAGGCCTGAACAAATTTGCCGAGGATATTTCTTCCTCTGTATTCGATCGCGAGAAGAAGCGCCAGACGGACAAATACGAGAAAATTCTCAAAATGGACGGCAACGAGAACGCTTATGTCCTTCACCGTGAACTTGGCGAGTGGATGACCAATAATATGACGGTGGTGCGCTACAACAACAAACTTGAAGAGACAATCAACAAGATCAAAGAGCTGAAGCAGCGCTATACCAAAATCAACATCAATGACACCAGCGGCTGGAACAATGCAGGCGTAGCATTCACACGTCAGCTTTGGAACATGTTGGAGCTAGCCGAGGCCATGACAAAGGGAGCGTTGCTTCGCAATGAAAGCCGCGGCGCACACTATAAGCCGGACTTCCCTGAGCGTGACGACGACCATTTCATGAAGACGACCCGGGCCAAATGGACGGCGGACGGACCGGAAATTTCGTACGATGACATCGACGTATCGCTGATCACACCGCGCAAGCGCGACTATACAACTGACAAAAAGAAATAAGCGCGAAGCTTAAGGAAGGAGAAAGAAGATGGCTGAAACGACTGTGGAGAAAAAAACAATCAAGTTTGTAATTACCCGGCAGGATAAACCGGACGCGCAGCCTTATAAGGAAACCTTCGAAATTCCTTACCGGCCGAACATGAACGTTATTAGCGCGCTCATGGAGATTCAGCGTAACCCTGTTAAAGACGACGGCAATAAAACTTCCCCGGTCTGCTGGGATTCCAACTGTCTGGAAGAAGTCTGCGGCGCATGCTCGATGGTGATCAACGGCAAGCCAAGACAGGCTTGTACGGCACTCATCGATAAGCTTGAGCAGCCTATCCGGTTGGAGCCAATGAGTACGTTCCCTGTTGTTCGCGACTTGGTGATCAACCGTGAACGTATGTTTAATGCCCTGAAGCGTGTTAAAGCCTGGATTCCAATCGATGGAACCTATGATCTTGGCCCTGGTCCGCGCATGAAGGAAGCTAAGCGCCAATGGGCATATGAGCTCTCCAAATGCATGACTTGCGGTGTCTGTCTGGAAGCATGTCCGAACGTAAACGAGCGCAATACCTTTATTGGTCCTGCTGCTATTTCCCAAGTACGCTTGTTCAATGCGCATCCGACAGGGGAGATGAATATGGAAGAGCGTCTGGAGACTCTGATGTCCGATGGCGGCATCGAGGGCTGCGGCAACTCGCAGAACTGCGTACGCGCTTGTCCAAAGGGAATTCCGCTGACGACGTCTATTGCTGCGATCAACAAAGATACGACAAAACAGATGTTCAAAAAATGGCTCGGCATGTAATCTACACTGGGCAGCGCCACAAAGCTGTTGCCACCAACTGATGCAAATGCAATAGAACAAGCCGTATAACTCTGTTGTACGGCTTCTTTTTATTTTCAAAATGATTATCAGTGATTGCCGGTCTGATTTTTCTGCTATATAATGAGATTGAGAATTATTATCGCAGGGAACAGTCATTTAGTAAAGGTGGTCATCATGGCAATACAAGTAGACAAATCTTCATCGAGGCCTCCCATCAAGTCAAGACCTGTAGCAGCCTCTCTCATATTAATGATGGGGATTGCCGGTCTATTGTTAGGGATTGCAGCGTCCATATCGTTCGGAGCGGCTGATATTCATCTGGCAACGGTTTGGGAAGCTGTATTCAGATTCAACCCCGATCTGACGCAACATCAGATTATTCGAGAGCTGCGTATGCCTCGTGCAGCAGCGGCTACATTGGTAGGCGCAGGCTTTGCAGTGTCAGGCGCCATTATGCAGGGAATGACGCGCAACCCGTTAGCCGATTCCGGCTTGCTTGGAATTAACTCAGGCGCAGCTTTTGTCATTGTCATCTGTTTTGCCTTCATGAAAGGCCTTTCGTTTACTGCGTTGATGCTGTTTTCCTTTGGCGGCGCCGCGCTTGGGGCCGGACTTGTATTCGGAATCAGCTCGCTGTCGCGCGGAGGTTTAAGTCCGGTGAGGCTTGCACTGGCCGGTGCAGCAGTCAGTGCGCTGCTATCCGCGCTGGGAGAAGGAATTTCGATTCATTTCCGTATCGGACAAGACTTGGCGTTCTTCTACGCAGGCGGTGTTGCCGGAGTCAAGTGGGAGCATGTGAAGCTCATTTTGCCTTGGGTGTTTGGGGCGCTTGCGGTTGCCATGGCCCTTTCTCGCTCGATTACTCTGCTCAGCCTCGGGGAGGAGATCGCAACAGGTCTGGGACAGCGCACCGGGGTTGTCAAAATTATCGGGATGGTGGTTGTATTTGTGCTTGCCGGAGCATCTGTGGCTTTAGTTGGCTCTATCGGCTTTGTAGGTTTGATCATTCCGCATTTGACCCGCTTTCTGGTCGGGGTGGATTATCGGTGGATTATTCCGTGCTCTGCTGTGCTTGGGGGATTGCTGATGCTGCTGGCGGATTTGGCGGGAAGATTGGTTCATCCGCCGTATGAAACGCCGGTAGGCGCATTAATTGCAGTGATTGGCGTTCCATTCTTCCTCTATCTTGCCAGGCAACAAAGGAGGGAGATGTAGATGGATTCCATACATAGCGCAGATAAAGCGCGTGCCAGAAGGGCTGCGCTGGTTATGGGGATACTTGGTCTGCTAATTTTAGTGGTGTTTATCATTTCCATGAATTCAGGTGAAATCAAGCTGGGACCGCTTCAAGTTATCAAGACGTTGTTCGGTTTCGGGGATGCCAGGCAATCGTTGGTATTATTCGAATTCCGTTTGCCGCGGATCGTGATTGCCATTTTAATTGGCGCTTGTTTTGCTGTGTCCGGCTGTATTATGCAGGGGATAACGCGCAATGCACTGGCTGATCCGGGGATTCTTGGAATAAATGCCGGAGCCGGTCTGGCTGTTGTGCTGTATGTTTCGTTTTTTCCGGTTAAAACAGCAGCTTCACCATTTTTGATGCCGTTCCTCGCCTTTATTGGAGCAGCGCTTACTGCTTTGCTCATCTATTTGCTTGCTTATAAACGTCATCAAGGGCTATCGCCAACTCGTATGCTGCTCGTCGGGATCGGGGTTGCGGCAGGGATTTCAGCGGCTATGATCGTCTTGACGATTTTGTTGGACCCGAACCAATTCCAATTCGTCCAAGTCTGGCTTGCCGGCACTATCTGGGGGACGACATGGAAGTTTGTTCTCGCGCTGCTGCCATGGTTTATCGTTCTGATCCCGTTTGCTTTCTCCAAAGCGAAGGTAATGAACATTCTGACGCTCGGTGAACAGACGGCGACTGGCTTGGGAGCGCCGGTGGAGAGACAGCGTCTTCTGTTGCTTGCTGCCGCTGTAGGCCTTGCTGCGAGCAGTGTAGCTGTAGGCGGAGGAATAGGCTTTGTCGGCCTGGTTGCTCCCCATCTGGCCAGAAGGCTGGTAGGTCCGCAGTACCAGTATGCATTGCCAGCATCCGCTCTTGTCGGAGGTCTGCTAGTTATTGTTGCCGATACAATTGGCAGAACGATCAGTTCGCCTTCCGAGATTGCTACAGGGATTGTGGTCGCTGTAATCGGCGCTCCATATTTCCTGTACTTGCTTGCTCGCGCTCGTTAATCGAAATCGCCCCGGCTGGAATGAGTCAGCCGGGGCGATGTTATGATATCCGTTCAAGAATGCCGATACAATCATTGAGATTCAACTAAAGTCGGATCATGACGAGTCCGCCCATGGTACACACTAGCGAGAACACTTGCAAAGGCGTCAGACGCTCGCGGAACAGCAGGATTGCTCCGAACGCGACAACCAGGCTATTGGTGGCGAAGATTGGAGCAGCCAGGTTTGCTTTTCCGGTCTCCAGCGCCACCGCATATAGTTGCAGTCCGCCATAGGAGAAAAGACCGGAGAGCAATCCCCAGACCACTCCTGTGCGTAGCTTGCGGGCTCCTTCCAGTTGGCTTTGAGCGGAGGTCAGTGTGCGCTGCTCCGACCACTCCTTAAGGGCTGGCGGGAAGAACCAGATGATGGACAGCAGATAGGCGATAAATAATACAGCGGAATTTGCCATAGCGAGTTCCTCTGTCACTTTCAGACCGCCGTTGCGGAAAGCGAACAGGATGATGGCTGCGGCGATGTAGACAAACCATTTCTTTTCCGGTGCAGAGAGCGGTTCTTGACGTCGTGCCGAAATGATTACAACCGAGAACAGCAGCAGTGCAATCGCGAGCCCTTCGGTTATAGCAAGTGTTTCCTTATAGAAAAGAGTACTCATAAGCACGACGAGTACAATGTTCACATTCGTAAGCGGTGAAGTTAGCGCAGCCGGACCGTAATCCAGCGCCTTCATAAAAATGGCGTTGCCCCACGCAGAACCTGCTCCGATGACCGCTCCTGCGACCCAATACTTCCAATCAAGCATCACATTCCAGTCCGTGTCCAGGTAAATGGAATGAGCGGCAAAACCAAGCGTGCCTGTTATGTATAAGCCGAGCAGCAGCATATGGACCGACCCTTGCTTCATCTGGGATACTTTCATCCCCAGGCCGGCGAGGCCGAACAGGACCGCACTGCCAATGGCAATAAAAAGCCACATGTGATTCTTCATCCTTTGATTGAAATCGTTAATATTGAGCTGCTTTCTCCTGTTTGTCAAGCACTGATTTTAAGGTTGAGCCAAATTTGTTACACAAATGAAATGGTTCTGTTATCATTCGTTTACATTCGTGGGCTATTATAATTAACAAGACCCCCTTTTTTAATATAGAATGTTTTGGGACCTGCCTATAAGCGGGTCCACTTTTTTTGTACATCGACCCGATAAAACCTCATCCATCCTATAGCGGAACAATTACCGGCTTCTTTTGCCGGAAGAAGACCCAGCTTGTAAAGCCGATTTCCTTCAGCCTTTTGCTTACGAGTTCAAAGTCGTCTCCGATTCGGGACGGCTTGTGAGCGTCGGAGCCGAAGGTTACGGAAACCCCAAAGTGGAGCGCCCTCTCCAAAATTTCATCGGATGGATACCAGCCGCCGACATCTTTGGTTTTGCCGGAGGTGTTGATCTCAATGGCAACTCCTTCGCCTGCAATGACCTGAAGCGTCTTATCTATAGCAGCAGCGGCTGGAATGTCGGAGAACGCAGGGTAATAGCCTTTCATTGCATCGATATGACCGAGCGACTGGAACAAGCCGCAGCGAGCTGACTGGGCAATAAGCTCATAATAGTGCTCTTTCTCCTTAATCTGCTCCTTGGTGTTCAGCTTCTTCCAGCGGTTCCGGTTGAAGATGCTGATCCCCCTTGTCTGATGGACGGAGCCGATGATGTAATCCATCGGGTACTTATCATACTCCGCCTTGTAGATCTGCCACAAATCCGGGTAAAAGTCAGATTCGACACCAAGCAGCACTTCGATTTTACCTTCATATTTAGCTTTTAATTCAAGCACCTGACGTATGTAATTCGGAAACTCGCTGCGGGCCATTGCAATTTTGGGCTGGGGCTGGTCCTTATCGCTGGAAAAATAAGGGGAGTGGTCGGAAATGCCCACAACTTGAAATCCCGCCTTAATTGCGCTTTGGATATAATCCTCAATGACGCCATCGGCATGTCCGCAGCGCTCGTGATGGGTATGCAAGTCAAATTTCATGACGGTAGGTACGCCTCCTGTACAATTACTCGCTGCCGATAAACTGATTCTCCGGCATGCCTTTCAAATCGCTCAAAAATTGATGCATGGCGGAGCTCAGATAGCGCCCGGATTTATAAGCAACACCAACCGGGTGGGTCAGCTCAAGCTCATTGACTTTGATCATTTTCAGTGTCCCCAATTGAAGTTCGCTGCCAATGGAAAGCTTGGATACAATAGCAACGCCCAGATTCAGTTCAACCATACGTTTCACTTCCTCGCTGCTGGGCAGTTCCATCACAATGTTGGGTTCAATCCCGTACTCGCGGAACATTTTGTCAATGAACCGTCTGCCAAAAGTATCCAGTGACAGCATGATGAAGGGGACATCCTTTAGCTTGTCCACAGTTGTATGTTTTAAGGCACTGAGAGGATGATCCGGGGAAACAACAAGCTCATAGGTATCATAATAAAGAATGGATGTTTCGATATTGGGATTGCGTTCTGATAAATAGGTAATACCGATATCCACGGTTCCTTTCTCGACACTGTTGATAACATGGGAAGAGGGCATGGATTGTATCGTGGTTTTGATGAGCGGGAATTGATCCTGAAAGTATGAAAGTACCCGGGGCAGGATTTGGATAGCTATTGAAGTGGTCGTACCGAGTACAATATGTCCTTGCGGTGTCTGATTAAGATCATAGAGCTTCTGCTTCAGTTCTTCTACCACATTTAATATGCGCTCGGCATGTTCAAGAAAGACTTGTCCCCGGTCAGTTAGTGTAACGGGCTGGCTGCGGTCAATCAATACGGTTTTAAATTCATCCTCGAGGCTTTTGATTTGGGCTGAAACGGCAGGTTGCGTCAAATTAAGCAGCTCGCCCGCTTTCCGAAAACTCATCGTTTTGGAAATGGCAAGCAGCGTTTCAAGCTGACTAATATTCATTAAACTCCTCCCGGTGATTTAGTATGATTACCGACGTACATCGAAGGTTAGTACTATCTATTATAGGATAAAGCCCCCGTTACAGCAAAGTAGGGCCAGACCAAAAATTTTCACATCGGATCAGAACCGACTTTATATAAACAAAAGGAACCAAAAGCGGAAGGCCTTCGGTTCCTTTTATTTAATATTGAAGTCATTGAGGATTGGCTTAAAGCCAATCCTTTTTACGAAAAATAAAAAACATCCCTAGTCCCACCAGCAGCATGAAGCCAAGCAAAATGTATGAAGCTCCGTAAAAATGCAATCCCGGGATGTAATCGAAGTTCATTCCGTAGATGCCAGTAATGAACGTTAATGGCATAAATATTGTTGTGAGCGCGGTAAAGACACGCATGATCTCGTTCGCGCGGCTGGCGATCGAGGATTGATATGCTTCGCGCAAGTTGCCCATCAAATCGCGATACGTCTCAAAGGTCTCGCTGATCTTGACGGTATTCTCGAAGATATCGCCAAAATACTTTTGCAGCTTCACATCAATGAGCTTCAATTCCTTCTTATTCAAGGCCGCAATAACTTCCTTCTGCGGCCCGAGCACTTTTTTGAGCCATAGAATTTCGCTTCGCAAACCGATAATTTCATTCAAATGCGTCTTCTTGGTGTTCATCAATATATCTTCTTCCAGCTTCTCGATGCGGGCCTCAATCCGGTCGCTGACCAGGAAATAGTTGTCGACGACAAGGTCCATAAAATGATATAAAAAATAGTCAGGACGGTCGACCTCCTGCTCCAGCAGGATCGGCTTGAGGGAGCGCAGTTCATTGATTCTTTGCTTCGTTACGGTAATGATGTAATGTCTCCCAAGGAAAATGTTCAGCGCACGCAGAAAAATTTCCTCATCATCGAAGCGGATACTGTTCATCACAATAAAATAATGGCTTTCATGGATTTCAATTTTCGGACGCTGCTCCTCGTCATGCATACAGTCTTCAACGGCCAGATCATGCATGCCAAATAGCGGCTGGAGCACAACCAGATCTTCGACGTCCGCGTCAATCCAATAAAAGCCTTGTTCCGGCGGCTTCACGGCCTCCTCAATTTGATCGATAATTTCAAATACGCCATTGTGCACCAGACGGATTTTCACGGATCTCACTCCTTCGCTTCTTTCTTGCTACATGATTTGCAGCAGTACGAAATCAGCGCACAGTGAAATCGCGGTCCGTGGCACTCACATTGGAAAAGAGAGTACAGGCGCAGGCGACCGCAGAATTCCAGGCAGCTGTTTCGTACCGGTTATAAAATTGTTACTGTACCTGGGCCTCGGTCCGTCGCTTTCCATGCGAATCAAGCACCTCTTTCATTTATAATCCTTGTCTAGTATACTCCCATCATTGCTTGACATTCAAGCCTAAATACTAGGTTTTCCTAGTACTATCTTATGCCCAGATGAAGCTTATGTGCAGGGGGGTTCGCGCAATTTTGCAAAAACCAGCAGACGGTTCTTGACGAGTATTCCTGAATAGGATAAAGTAATGTTTAGCAGTATAAGAAAAGCAGTATAAAAAATTGAATAGTAGGCATTTTTCTTATCAAGAGCAGGCGGAGGGACCAGCCCGATGAAGCCCGGCAACCGGCATAAAGCACGGTGCTAATTCTTGCGGAGACATTTTGATGTTTCTGAGAGATGAGAGAGGCGCATGACGACAACCATACGACCCTTTCTCATTTTGGAGAAGGGGCTTTTTACATGATTACGCATGACGAGGGAGTGAAGCATATGCCGATTAAAATACCGGACGGCCTTCCTGCAAAGGAAGTGTTGAATAACGAGAACATATTCGTCATGGACGAAAGCGTGGCTTATCAACAGGATATCCGTCCACTGCAAATTGCCATTTTGAATCTGATGCCAACGAAGGAGACGACAGAAACGCAACTGCTGCGTCTGATCAGCAATACCCCGTTGCAGGTTGAGGTCACATTCATTCATCCGAAAACCCATGTGTCCAAAAATACGTCTGCCGAGCATTTGGATATGTTCTACACGACTTTTGATGAAATTGAACACAAGCGGTATGATGGACTTATTATTACCGGAGCCCCAGTAGAACAGCTTCCTTTCGAAGACGTAAATTACTGGGAAGAACTGCAGAAAATTATGAGCTGGAGCGTACGGAATGTAACCTCTACCTTCCATATTTGCTGGGCGGCGCAGGCAGGGCTCTATCACCATTACGGGGTTCCAAAGCATGAGCTGGATGAGAAAATCTTCGGCGTCTATCCACACACGGTTGAGAAGCAGAATGTGAAGTTGCTGCGAGGCTTTGACGAGTTGTTCTACGCGCCGCAGTCGCGCCATACCGAATTCAAGCGCGAGGATATTGAGGCGATTTCCGACCTGGAAATTTTGTCCCAATCTGATGAAGCTGGCGTCTATATTGTAGCTTCCAGAAACGGCAGGCAATTTTTTGTCACCGGACATTCCGAATATGATCCGATGACGCTGAAATTCGAATATGACCGGGACGTTGCCAAGGGCTTGCGGGTGAATGCGCCGAAAAATTATTACCCTGGCAATGATGTGACCAGACAGCCGCTGTCTACCTGGCGCGCTCATGCGAATTTGTTGTTCTCCAACTGGCTGAACTATTATGTATATCAGGAAACTCCGTATGAGCTTGGGGCTGGAATTTAAACTATCTGAGGGAAAAAAGGAGCGCTTCAGTTCTATGAAAATCGAAAGCCGTTTGGCACAAATCGGTTCCCAGAAGGAGCCTGCAACGGGAGCAGTCAGCTACCCCATTTACCATGCAACTGCATTTCGTCACCCAAAGCTTGGGGAAAGCACTGGATTTGATTATACCCGTACCAAGAATCCTACCCGCGCCGTGCTGGAAGAGGCGGCAGCGGATCTGGAGTCCGGTGACAGGGGCTTTGCATGCAGTTCCGGCATGGCGGCGCTGCAAACCATCTTTGCTCTCTTGAGTCAGGGAGATCATATGGTTGTATCCCTTGACTTATATGGCGGCACTTACAGGCTGCTGGAACAGATTATGTCCCGGTTCGGGATCACGGCATCCTATGTCGATACCAATGACCTGGATGCGATTGCAGCGGCTACCCAGGACAATACGAAGGCGCTGCTCATTGAGACTCCGACGAATCCGCTTATGATGATTACCGATTTGAAGCGGGTATGCGGTTGGGCCAAGAGCCGCAATATTTTGACTATCGTGGACAACACGTTGCTGACGCCATACTTCCAGCGCCCGCTGGAGCTTGGAGCGGATATCGTCATCCATAGCGCAAGCAAATATTTGGGTGGTCACAATGACGTACTGGCCGGACTGATTGTGACCAAAGGGGCGGAACTCTCTGATCAGATGGCCTTCCTTCACAACTCGATTGGGGCTGTCCTTGGGCCGCAGGACTCGTGGCTATTGATGCGTGGGATGAAAACATTGGCGCTGCGGATGGAGCGCCATCAGTCCAATGCGACACAGATTGCGGAGTACCTGCTTAAGCATGAAGCAGTGGACCAGGTATACTACCCGGCGCTCAAGACTCATCCGAATCATGAGATACAAAATGAGCAGTCTTCCGGCAATACCGGCATTTTCTCCTTCCGTCTGAAGGATGCCCGTTATGTGGAGCCGATTTTAAGACATATCAAGCTGATTGCTTTTGCGGAAAGTTTGGGCGGAGCGGAATCGCTGATGACTTATCCGGCTGTGCAGACACATGCCGATATCCCGCTGGAAATTCGGCAGAAGCTTGGCGTAGACGACCGTTTGCTGCGTTTTTCTGTCGGCATCGAGCATGTGGATGATCTGATCGCAGATTTGGAGCAGGCATTTGAGGCGGCGAGATTGGAAATTGAGGGGGTATAAGCAGGGCATGAGCTATACAGGAGAAAATCGGGACAAGCAGTTTGCTACCAAACTAATACATTTCGGTGGAGCAATTGATAAGACGACGGGCGCCTCCAGCGTGCCGATTTATCAAGCTTCCACCTTCCATCATGAAGATATTTTTAATCCGCCCGAGTTTGATTACAGCCGTTCCGGCAACCCGACCAGACAAGCTCTGGAGGATTATATCGCGTTGATTGAAGGCGGTACACGCGGTTTTGCGTTTGCTTCCGGGATGGCGGCAATATCGACAGCTTTCCTGCTGCTTTCGGCAGGCGACCATGTCATTGTTACCGAGGATGTCTACGGGGGAACGTACCGCTTGTTGACGACCGTACTGAACCGCTTGAATATTGAAACTACTTTTGTGGATATGACGGATCTAGATGCAGTCAAGGCGGCGCTCAAGCCAAACACGAAAGCGGTGCTGATGGAGACGCCATCCAATCCGACACTGAAAATTACCGATATCGCAGCGGTTACTGCCTGGGCGAAGGAGCATCGTCTGCTGACAATGCTGGACAACACGTTCATGACGCCATATCATCAGCGCCCGATCGAACTCGGGGTAGACTTGGTCCTGCACAGCGCAACCAAGTTCCTGAGCGGTCATAGTGATGTGCTGGCCGGTCTGATCGTGACAGCTGACGATAGTCTTGGCCGCCGTGTGAAGCAGCTTCAGAACGGACTGGGCACTGTACTCGGACCACAGGATTCGTGGCTGCTGATGCGCGGCATGAAGACGCTGCAAGCGCGTATGGCGCATAGCGAGCAGGCAGCGCACAAACTGGCCCATTGGCTTGTGGAGCAGCCAGAAATCAGCCAGGTGTTCTATCCTGGACTAGAGGGGCATACGGGCCGGGAAATTCATGAGAAGCAATCTCGCGGCTATGGTGCAGTGGTATCCTTTGATGTAGGAAGCGGTGACCGAGCCAAGGAAGTGCTGAACAAAGTGAAGATTCCGATCGTTGCTGTCAGCCTGGGTGCTGTAGAGAGCATTCTTTCCTACCCAGCGATGATGTCTCATGCCGCGATGCCAAAGGAAGTACGCCATGAACGGGGAATTACCGACGGTCTGCTGCGCTATTCCGTAGGACTTGAAGATATCGACGATCTTATTCATGATTTGGCACAATCCTTGCGTTCCTAGGCTTAAAATGGCGAATCCCTGTGCGTGACGGGGGTTCGCCATTTGTGTTACACTGATTTTATGGGCTTGGTTTAAAAAGCAAACGTCATTATGCTTTTGGTTTTTATTAAAAGCTGATTTCGAGCAAAAGGCTGTGAGATGAAGGGTTTCTTCCGATTGCTGTTAAAGACCGATTTCTTCGATTACAGGTTCCATAAGTAAGAAATCGGTCTTTAAAGGCAAACGCTGTCGCTTCTCCAGAAACCCTTCATCTCTTCACCAGCTCATTTGGCAGAATCCAGCATGTTAAGAAAGAGCCGAATGATTTGACTTATCTTTATAAATGCAGGAACGGGATTGAAGGAAGGAGTGCTGTACAAATGACTATTGACGGTATACTAAATAAAGCGCTGCAAGGGCAAAGACTGACACTGGAAGATACAATTACGCTGTTTGAATCGGACCAGATTGAGAAAATGGGCCATGCGGCCAATCAAATTATGCTGAGGCATCATCCGGAGCCGATTACCACTTTTGTAGTGGGCCGCAATATAAACTATACGAATGTATGCGACGTGTATTGCCGGTTTTGCGCCTTTTACCGCAAACCTGGATCTCCCGAAGGTTATGTGCTGCCGGATGAGTTGATTTTCAGTAAAATTCAGGAAACTATCGATGTAGGCGGAACAGAGATTCTGATGCAAGGCGGGACGAATCCAAACCTGAAATTTTCTTATTATACAGATCTGTTGCGCGGAATCAAGCAGCGATTCCCGGAAATTACGATGCACTCTTTCTCGCCTGCGGAGATTCATAAGATGAAGGATGTTTCTGACGGACTGTCTCTGGAGGAGGTCATTCGCCAGATTCATGTAGCAGGCCTTGATTCGCTCCCTGGAGGAGGCGCAGAAATTCTGGATGACCGTACCCGACGCAAGATCAGCCGCTTGAAGGGCTCATGGACGGACTGGATGGACGTTATGAAGATTGCCCACAGAATCGGCATGAATACGACCGCGACGATGGTAATTGGCTTCGGCGAAGAGATGGAGGAGCGGGCGCTCCACCTGCACCGTGTGCGCGATGCCCAGGATGAGTGTATGGCAAACGGCTATGATTCAAAGGGATTCCTGGCATTTATTCCATGGACATTCCAGCCGGACAATACGAATATGAAGCGGGAGAAGGCTACGCCGGAGGAATACTTGAAGACACTGGCGATCAGCCGGATTACGCTTGATAATATTGCCAATTTCCAATCTTCCTGGGTTACGATGGGACCAGAGGTCGGCAAGCTGTCGCTATCCTATGGCTGCAATGACTTCGGCAGCACAATGATTGAGGAGAATGTCGTTTCCGCTGCGGGCACGACGCATAAAGTCAATATTGAACTGATCTTAAAGCTCATCCGTGAAGCTGGCAAAGTGCCTGCACAACGCAATACCCGTTATGAAATTTTGAAGACCTATTATGAAAATGATAGCGTAAAGCAGGATTTCGTGATGCAGAACTAGGGTACACTTCTATAACCAGTAAAGTCACTCGGCTCAATTCGGAGTGATTTTACTGGTTATTTTTATTGGGGAGCTTGTCCACACTCCTCTCCTGTTGCCACATCCTTCATCGTATATCCGGCATCTTTGGACCATATACTGAATATGAAGAAGGGGAGTGTGGATATGGAACTGTTTACTGCTTGTTTGCTGCCCTCCAATGAGCAGGAGGTTTGGAAGCTGTCCCGTTATTTAAGTGAAGCATTCGCACCGTTACATATGGCTGCAGGTTCAGATATACTGGGGTGGGATATTGATGCGGAGAAGGGACGAATAAGCTGCTTCGAGCTGCCGGGCAATTCTTCGCAGTCGCTGGCCAGAGCGGATGTTATCCGTCAAGCGGCTAAAGGCATCGCGGATTATATATTGTATGAGTTGGAGCCCGCATTGCTGCGCTCATTGCTGCACAAGGAATCCGGCTACACGGACACTACGGAGCTGCAAAAAATTGAGTCAATCAGCAGGGAGCTCTTGTACGGTGAGAACCATGAGCCTTTGTCTATAAATGAAGAGCAGCTCGCTGACTGGCGAAAGCGTCATAATAAAATATCTGAAGAGCTTGGGGAATTTTTGAGTTTGAACACAACTGTACATGTGCATGGATTTATAACGTTTCGTCTTGCAAGTTATTGGGACACTCTGAGGGAAACGGCCGAGTACGCAATTGACGAATATGTTATGGAGAAGCAGTATCAGGATTTTATTTCGCTGCTTCGTTATTTTGTCGCCATGCAAGATACGAAGACATCGGTGGTTCATCTGTTCCAAATGGATGATGGACAGTTTCAGTTGTGCAACTCTCAGCTGCTGCCGCTTGAATATCGCAATTCCGATCGCATTGTAGCGGATATGCTGGAAGCTGAAATGAATGTGGAGGACCGGGTTGTCAGTACCCTGATTGCCGCCTCGCCGAGACAAATCCTGATCCATACCCGCTCTGCCAACCAGCAGGTTATTCGTACAATTGAATCCATATTCGGGGATCGGGTGCAGGTATGCAGCGGCTGTGGCAATTGCAGCAGATTTTTCGAACAAATGGAGACGGCAGGTTCCGTAATCGGGGAAGCCCCGTACAGCAGTGAAATCTGATGTCGAGCTATTGACTAGATGGAAAGCGGCCAAGTATAATGGGAAGCATATAGGATCTTCACTTTTTGTGGAGTCTGCAACAGCGAGGACAAAGACACGGCTTGCCGAAGACACGGCTCAGAGAGAGGAAACTTGGCTGCGATTTCCCCCCGATGACACGGCAGATGCTACCCCTTTGTAGCTGGATAGTTGAAGCTCTTGGACAGAGTGGTAGACTATAACGGTTCATCTCCGTTAACAGATGGCTCAAGGATACAAGAGCGGCTTTGTGCTACTGTTGTATTAAATGAGGGTGGAACCACGAGAGTATCAAGCGCTCGTCCCTTTACGGGGCGGGGGCTTTTTTGCATTTGTACAAAGGGAGGATTATGAAAAAATGTCTATTCAAATTACATTGCCCGATGGCGCGGTCCGCGAATATGAGGCAGGAGCAACAATTGAGGATGTAGCGGGATCGATTAGCTCCGGTCTGAAGAAGAATGCTGTGGCCGGTAAAATTAACGGCAAGGTTGTTGACCTGTATGCGCCGATTGAAGACCAGGACAAGATTGAAATTGTAACTCTTGATTCAGAGGATGGACTGGAGGTTTATCGTCACAGTACCGCTCACTTGATGGCGCAGGCCATTAAACGCATCTATGGAGAAAAGGCTGTTAAGCTGGGAATTGGCCCGGTTATCGAAGATGGCTTCTATTATGATATCGACATGGAGCAATCGCTCACGCCTGACGATCTGGAGAAGATCGAAAAGGAAATGGACAAAATTACAAAAGAAAATCTCGATATCCGTCGGCGTGTTGTCAGTCGGGACGAAGCCATTGCTATTTTTACGGAGCTTGAAGATCCATTGAAGCTGGAACTGATCCGCGATTTGCCGGAATCTTCAGTGCTGACCATTTATGACCAGGGCGAATTTTTTGACCTGTGCCGTGGTCCGCATTTGCCGTCCACTGGACGCATCAAAGCATTCAAGCTGCTCAGTGTGGCCGGCGCTTACTGGAGAGGCGATTCCAAGAACAAAATGCTGCAGCGGATTTACGGTACTGCATTCCCGAAAAAGGCCCAGCTTGATGAGCATTTGCACTTCCTGGAGGAAGCGAAAAAGCGTGATCACAGAAAGCTCGGACGCGAACTGAAAATGTTCACTTTCTCTCGCGAGGTCGGGCAAGGTCTCCCGCTTTGGCTGCCTAACGGCGCCAAATTGCGCCGTACTATGGAACGTTATATTGTGGACCTGGAAGAAAAACTCGGCTACGACCACGTCTACACGCCTGTGCTGGCGAATGTCGAGTTGTATAAAATTTCTGGCCACTGGGAGCACTACTCCGAGGATATGTTCCCCAAGATGGAAATGGACAATGAGGAACTGGTGCTGCGCCCGATGAACTGTCCGCACCATATGATGGTGTACAAGAGCGACATGCGAAGCTACCGCGATCTGCCGATCCGTATTGCAGAGCTTGGAACGATGCACCGCTACGAGATGTCAGGCGCATTGACAGGACTCCATCGTGTACGCGCTATGACACTGAATGACGCGCATATCTTCTGTCGTCCGGATCAAATCAAGGAAGAATTCTCCCGTGTTATCCAGTTGATCCGCAAGGTGTATGAAGACTTTGGCATCAAGGAATACCGCTTTCGTCTATCTTACCGTGATCCTAAGGATACCGAGAAGTATTTCCAGAACGACGAGATGTGGGAAATGTCTCAAAGAATGCTTCGCGAAGTTGTGGAGGAGCTTGGACTGCCGTTCTTTGAGGCGGAGGGAGAAGCAGCGTTCTACGGACCTAAACTGGACGTTCAGATCAAGACCGCGCTAGGCAAGGAAGAGACATTGTCGACAGCGCAGCTGGACTTCTTGCTGCCGGAGCGTTTTGAATTGGAATATGTCGGCGATGATGGGAAAAAACATCGTCCGGTCGTTATCCACCGGGGCATTATCAGCACAATGGAGCGAATGACAGCGTTCTTGTTGGAAAACTTTGCAGGCGCTCTTCCGCTCTGGCTGTCTCCGGTCCAGGCCCGTGTGATTCCCGTTTCACTGGCGTACGCAGACTATGTAAAACAAGTGGAAGAACAGTTGCAGGCTGCGGGTATTCGTGTGGAAACTGATCTGCGCAATGAAAAGCTTGGTTATAAGATTCGCGAAGCCCAGCTTGAGAAAGTTCCGTATATGCTGATTGTCGGTGAAAATGAAGCGGGCAGTGGCTCTGTATCGATCCGCAAACGCGGCGAGGGAGATATCGGCTCCAAATCCGTGGAAGAACTAGCCGGACAACTTCAACAGGAAATCCATAACAAAGAGATTTAAGCTGACGGTATAATTGCGCTCTTCTGGGGGGAACCTTCTATGCAGGGGGGACTCTCCAGAATGAGAAGCATGAATGTTTACCTTTTGAAAAAAGCAAGTTTGCTTTTTATTGCAGCTATAGTTATTGTCACTCAGCCCTTAGTGGCGATGGCATCATCCGGCTTTGTGGCCGGGCAAGGGCTACTGCCCTTTGACAGCAATCCGAATCATGGCAATGCCCGATCAGTTGAGGTAATGGCAACAGGCTATACCGCAGGTGTTGAATCAACAGGAAAGAGACCGGGGAATCCTGGATATGGCATTACCTACAGCGGGGTCAAAGTCAGACGGGATTATGTATCTACGATTGCCGCTGATCCGAAGGTATTTCCGATCGGAAGCATTTTGTATATTCCCGGATACGGCTATGGCGTTGTGGCGGATACTGGATCGGCAATAAAGGGACATAAAATTGATCTCTATTTCGAGACGATTAAGCAGGTATATAAGGAATGGGGCAAGCGCTCCGTTACTGTACAAGTGATTCATCAAGGCGATGGAAAAATGACGGAAGCATGGCTCCAGAAAATCAACCAGGTTGTAAAAGCAGAGCAGCGCATTCCGCAATCCATGTTTGCCAGTTAAGAGGCCGCATGGGCCAAAGGACTTAGCTTATATCAAATTTTAATAGGAAGATTGTCGCAAGAAAAAGTTTTGAACAATTAACGACAAATCTTCTTTTTTTTTCTGGTTTTTTGTGGTATAATTTATATCGAATTGTAAATGTTATCAGCTGCGAGGCGGTATGGATGAGAAAATGGTTGTCTCAAAGTCATGATCCGATGGGGATGGAGCTTGAACAATACGAGATTTTACTGCGAGATTTGTATAATCAGATGACTCGTGTTGCTTACTCCAAAGTCCGTAACAAATCGGATGCTCATGATGTCGTGCAAGAGGCGTGGGTGCGGATATTGTCGAAGCAAGATACGCTCAGGGAAGAGAGTAAGCTGACCGCGTGGGCCAAGACCATTACAGCAAATGTCGCTTATAATGTGAACCGTCGTAACGGCAAGTCATCGACTGGATGGTTTGAACCTCAGGAGCCATCATCATCTTCTCCAACTGAGGCGGAATTGTTATTGGAGATTTCTGAACTGCTTGGAGCATTGGACCCTCGTTCCAGAACAATGATGCTCTATAAGTTCTATTACGGCTTTAAAGATCAGGAAATTGCAGATGCAATGAATTTACCGCTTGGTACAGTAAAAGCACGGATTCATCGAAGTCGCGAACGTCTCAAACATTGGATTTAATTCCGCAAATTGTATCTTTGTTGTTTTACATAAAGGCTTCCCCGATCTTCCATACTAGTTAAGGACGGGGAGGTGAATGAACCATGGCTAAGAACAACAAAAACAACAAATTGAACAACCAAAACAATAATCAGTACAATGCCGAATTTGCTGCTGAAGAATTGAATCAGCAACAAAGCACGACTAAACAGGCTGCTAGAGCTGCTACTGAAAACGTAAATAAATAAGGATTTTCTACACGGGGCCGAGTCGGATGACTCGGTCTCTTTTTGCAACTCCTCCGTCTTCAGACGGAGGCTAATTTCAAACCTGCGTCCGTTTTAAACAAGTCATTCTGTCGGCTATACTACAAGTAATCAATCTTTAATCAGTGTGATGGAGGCAGATCGTATGAACAGTCATTTTTTTAGACGTTTTTTATGGGGACTTATCATTGTGTTTGTCGGGCTTAATTTGCTTATGGGACAATTCGGCTGGGGAGGATTTACGCTCGGACATATAATCTCTACTTTTTGGCCGGTTATATTAATTTTGATCGGGATTGATGCCTTGTTCAAGCGGGGCGGTTCAGGCTGGTGGGGGATTATTCTGATTGTTCTGGGCGTGCACTTCCTTTCCGGCACAATCGGTTACCGTTTTTTTTCCATTGGGGATATCATCCGTTATGCGATACCGGTCGTGGTCATTTTATTCGGATTAAAAATGATTTTTAAGACAAAGCGTAGTAGCCGGCCACAAACGCAAGATAACGATAACTGGCAGTCGTATCCGAAGCACTCGCCGATTCCGCCGCCGCCGCCGCTTCATCCTGATCCAACTAGGCCGGGAGCACATACATCTTCGCAGCAGGAAGATTATTACGAGCCTTTTACAGAAGATTCTCATATGGACGACTATAAATCTTACAAAGAAAAATATAAGCATTACAAAAAAGAATATAAAAATTACAAGAAACATCATGATCACCACCATGATCATGGACGCACAGAGTGGTGGAATTCGGATCCGGGAGCGCAAAACCGCTCTGGCTTTATCGGGGATATATACGTCGGCTCAGACTATTTTGAGCTGCGACCGATGAATATCTCTCATTTCATTGGGGATACGGTTATTGATCTGACCAAAGCTGAAATTCCTTACGGCGAGACGAAGCTGACCATTTCTTCCTTTATCGGAGATGTGAAGATTTTTCTGCCGAATGATTACGACGTAGGCATTAATGTGGTGACCAGTACATTTATCGGCGATACTAAAGTGATGGATCGTAGGGACGGCGGGATGTTCCGCAACACCAATGTTTACAGTCCGGCCTACGAAGATTGTGACAAAAAAATCCGGCTGGTCGTCAGCAGTTTTATCGGTGATGTCGTTGCGACCAAGGTGGGGTGAGATCATTTGTGGTTGTTCGTTTATTAAGGAGTTCCAAATGGGAGCTCATTCTTTTCTTTATTGTAGCGGCAGCGGTCTCGCTGATTTTGTACAACGGCCTGCCGTCCTGGCTGCCCGATTCGATCAGGCCGAGTGACAAGCATCTGATATCCATTGCATTAATATTGCTGCTCAACATCGGGGCGGGCTACTGGGCCGCGCAACGCGTCTTGAGACATATCGATACGCTGCATGTGGCGCTTAAGCAAGCTGCAAACGGCAATTTGGGAGTGCGACTGCCGGAAGACGGGAGAAGTTCATTTACGTCCGCATATCGGGAGTTTAATGTCATGGTGGCTGCGATGGAAGAGAGATTGCAAATTATTCAACAGGTCGGCGAAGAACAGGTAATGAGAGGGGCGGCCTCGGTAGAAGCGGCGGTGATGGAGGAGCGCAAGCGCCTGGGGCGTGATCTGCACGATACGGTCAGCCAGCAGCTATTTGCCATTCATATGTCCGCTTCTTCGCTGCCCAAGTTGCTCGAACTGAATCCGGACCGTGCAGGAGAGGTCATGAACCAGCTTATTCAGATGTCCTCTCTTGCTCAGAAGCAGATGCGTGGTCTCATTGCCAAGCTTCGTCCTTTGGAATTGGAAGGACGATCCCTACAGCAAGCTCTTGACAAGTGGTTTCCCGATTACTGCAGGCAAAACGGATTGCAGGGGGTTCTGGAGTGGCAGCTTACGGAGCAGCTATCTGAAGCAAAGGAACATCAGTTTTTCCTGATCATTCAGGAGGGGATGGCCAATATTGTCAAGCACGCTGAAGCCCGCAAAGCTACGTTGACCATCAGCGAAACCGAGCGTCAGTTTATACTGATCCTTCAGGATGACGGAGCAGGATTCAGACCCGACCAGGTCGAACGAGGGTCGTACGGTTTGTCGACAATGAGAGAGCGGGCACAGCGGCTTGGCGGGGATGCCGAAATTATAAGCAAGCCGGGCGGGGGTACAAGGATACGAGTGACGATTCCCAAATTAATCCGCAAAGAGGAGAGTGCGCATGAGTCAGAACGAGATATCTAAAATTATGATTGTCGACGATCACGATATGGTCAGAGCGGGTTTGCGGACATATTTAATGTTGGAGCCCCGTTTTGAGGTTGTTGGAGAAGCTTCCAACGGACAGGAAGCGCTTCATTGGATTGCGAAATGCCCGGAGGAACAGCGGCCGCAGGTTGTACTGATGGATCTCATGATGCCGGTAATGGATGGGGTGGATACGACCAAGGCGATGATTGCCCAATATCCCGCACTGAAAATCGTCATGCTCACAAGTTTTCTCGAGGATGAGAAGGTTGTAGCCGCAATTGAAGCCGGTGCTGTCAGCTATGTGCTGAAGACGGTATCTGCAGAGGAACTCATCTATGCTTTGAATGGAGCGGTAAAAGGAATGCCGGTAATGACTTCCGATGTGTCTCAAGCTCTGACCAGAGGACTTAGGCAGCGGACAGCGCAGGGCTCGGATGAAAATTTGACGGAACGGGAGAAGGAAGTGCTTTACCTCATTGCCGAAGGGCGAAATAACAAGGAAATCGGCGAGGAGCTGCATATCGGCATCAAGACTGTCAAAACTCATGTCAGCAACCTGCTGATGAAATGCGAAGTCGAGGATCGCACGCAACTGGCTGTCTACGCCCATCGCAAAGGATGGGTGCGCAGCACATAAGTTGGAGCTTTATTGGACATACTGGTAAGAAACCTTGTGAGGGGAGCGAAAACCGTATGATTCCACTATCGTCCAAGCTTGAATCTCGTGAACAGGAATTCGTAGATGTAATGAAACTGCTGGAGGAGCATCAATTCTCCCTCGGCGGAAATTGGGATTACCAGCATGGCTCCTTTGACCGTTATCTGGATGAGGCGCATAAAGTTTGGCTGCGCATTCCGTTTAGCGTCATTCACGGCCACCTGGATGATCAGGCAGAGGTAAATGATGCTACGATCCGAATCGGACAGCCTTATGTCCTGAAGCATGTTTATAACGAAGGTTTGGACCCGGAAGCGCAGGTGCAAACGTTGGGCGGGCTGATCAATCAGTTCCAATCTCCTGTTGATTCCGATGCTCCAATAGAACAGCATTGGCTGGATGAAGCCCAAACAAAGCTGGAGCAGGTGGAGCGCCTCTTCCCGAATTAACACCGTCCGTGAAGAATTTCGATTGCAGTCTATCAGGGCTTAGCCCCGTTGTCTGTACAGGAAATTCTTTTTTATTTCGGCTTAAATTTCTTTTAAGATTCTTTTAAGGTAACTTGTGCATGATAGAGACATCAACAACAAGGCTATCATGGTTCAAATAGATAGAGGAGGAATGAGACATGGACGATAACAATAAAAACTCTTACGACGATTTTTTCGGCAAACGTCCAACTGACAGCAACAACGACGGCGGTGAACAGGAGCGCAACGACCGACGGCAAGAGCATTCCGCTTCGCCGGGTGAAGAAGAGAAGCCTTCGTATTACTATACTTACGGGCCGTTCAAACGTTCGGCATCCGATGATCAGAGTCAGGAACGGCCAGACAGCTTAAGTGCCAGCTCACCCTCCCGGTTCATAGATCACGCACAGCCAATTCCGCCTTCGCAGGTTCAGGTGACGCCGCCGGATCATTCAAGAGTGTATACGCCGGAAGCTCCGTCACTGCCTCCGAAGAACAACTGGCAGGTTAAAGAAAAGCGAAGAACTTCATTCCGTGCAATGTTTGCGTCCTTTATGGCAGGGATCGTCGTTATCGGGGGCTTGATGGCTGTTGCCGACAATCGCAATTGGTTTACCTTTGGGGGAAATGAGGCGGTATCCGGATCTCACTCCGAACCGGCTGTCAATGTGAGCGCCGGTCCTGGCGGTTCGGCTGCCAATACATTCGATGGCACAAGACCGAATAATATTGCGGCGATTTTTGAGAAGTCCAGCCCGGCTGTGGTTAAAATCAACACCTTTGTCAATGCCAGATCAAATTCCAACAACAACGGTCTGGATCCGTTCTTTCGCCAGTTCTTCGGCGACGGATTCAATGCGCCGGATTCCAGTCAGGGCGGTACCAACAATGGGAATGGTAATGGTGATGGTAATGGAAATAATGGCGGACTTGTCGAGAATGGCCTTGGCTCCGGATTTATTTTTGAGAAAGAGGGCTACATTCTGACGAACCAGCACGTTATTGCTAACGCAGCGAAAATCGAAGTAACGGTTCAGGGATACGCCAAGCCGTTCGAAGCGAAGTTGCTGGGCTCGGATTACAATCTCGACCTGGCTGTTCTGAAGATCGAAGGAGATAATCTCCCTAGCCTGAAGCTTGGCAGTTCCGACTCCATTAATATCGGGGACTGGGTAGTCGCTATCGGCAATCCGCAAGGTTTTGACCATACAGTAACAGTTGGCGTACTGAGCGCCAAGGAGCGTCCGATTTCAATTCGCGATGATGAAGGTACCCGCAACTATGAACATCTGCTGCAGACTGATGCTTCCATCAATCCGGGCAACTCCGGCGGTCCGCTGCTGAATACGAACGGTGAAGTAATCGGAATCAATACAGCAATCAGTTCGTCGGCGCAAGGAATTGGCTTTGCCATTCCGACCAGCACAATTAAGGAGGTGCTGGATAACCTGAAAGCAAACAAGGAAATCCCAAAACCGTTCATCGGAGCTGTGTTGATGGATCTTAACAGCGATTATGCGAAGCAACTTGGACTGGATACAACGGAGGGCGCTCTGGTTACCAATGTCTATTACAACTCTCCAGCTTATAAAGGCGATTTGCGCCAATTTGACGTCATCGTCGGTATTGACGGCACCAATTACAAAACCAAAGAAGATTTAATTACCGAGATCAAGAAAAATAAAGTAGGCGACAAGATCACGCTAAACATTATTCGCAACGGCAAGTCGCTTAATTTGGAAGTAGAAATTGGCGACAGCAGCACCTTTAACGCGCCGCAGCAGCCACAGCAACCGCAGTAATGAGCTGCATCAAAGATAAAGTAGACAGGCAAAGGTCCTGTCTGCTTTTCTTTTGAAATAACCTTTGGACTTTTATATAATGATGGAAAAACGGGAATGGGGAACGAGATAGTGAGACCGCAAATAATGGTTGTTGACGACGATGAAAAAATTACATCCCTGCTTCGCAGAAGTCTCGCTTTTGAAGGCTATGAGGTAGTTACAGCGGCAAACGGGATCGAAGGACTGAAGCAGATGATGAGCGCGGACCCTGATCTGCTCATTCTGGACATCATGATGCCGCAGGTAGATGGCTGGGAAGTGGCTCAGCGAGTGCGGGAAAGCGGAAGTGCGGTCCCGATTCTGATGCTGACGGCCAAGGATGATGTACAGGATCGGGTTCGGGGACTCGATCTGGGGGCAGACGACTATTTGGTGAAGCCGTTTGCATTGGAGGAGCTGTTGGCCAGAGTAAGGGCGCTGCTGCGCCGCAAATCGGACAAGTCTGAAGAAAGCACAAGCCGACTCGCTTATGAGGATTTGGCGCTTGATCTTGATTCGCGAGAGGCGATTCGCTCCGGGCGGACGTTTGAGCTTACAAGCAAGGAATTTGACCTGCTGCACCTGTTCATGCAGAATCCGCGCAGAGTGCTGACCCGGGAGATGATTATGGAAAAAATCTGGGGATATGACTTCAGCGGGGAGTCCAATGTGCTCGAGGTGTATATTGCCATGCTCAGGCAAAAAACAGAGGATGGGGGCAGCAGGCGGCTGATCCAGACGGTACGCGGCACAGGTTACGTGTTAAAAGGGGAGGTCGGGTAATAGATGTCCATTCGCCTGAGGCTGACACTGTGGTATTCCGGGCTATTGGCGATTACGCTGATTGGCTTCGGAGTATCGATCTTCCTGCTTGTTCATTATTTTACGTATAGCACGGTGAAGGTACAGATTGAGCAGCAAGTGAACAGCATTGTTATTTCCCCTAGCAAGGATTTTTGGGAGCGACTGAGACTGAACGTAAACCCCAATACGATCAAGGGCGAGGAGCTTTACATTCAGGTTATCAACTATCAGACCAACGACCGGACAACAACGATGAATTTGGCCGGCGCCGATTTTCCTTTTCCAGGAAAGGCCAACCAACCGGAGGAAGGCTATGTGGGCGCAGAGGTTAATGGGAATTCCTTCCTGGTATATCAAAGACCGCTTATTCTGAGAGATAGCGGCGAGATGGTAGGGCTGCTTCAGGTAGCTGCCTATACGGGGCGCGAGGAGCGATTGCTCAATCATTTGAAGACCATATTGATTTCGTCATCCATTGCGGCGTTGATGATTGCGTTTACTTTCGGCTTGTTCCTGGCCCGCAAAGCGCTCCAGCCGATTGAGAACGTGATCCAGGCAACCAATAAAATTGAAAATGGCTCGAACTTGAGCGTCCGGATTCCAAGGGGCAATCCCAATGATGAGATGAGCCGTCTGACCGATACGTTAAACGGAATGCTCGAGAGACTGGAGACGACCTATAATGAGCTTGATGAAGCCTATAAAGCGCAGCGCCGTTTTGTCTCTGATGCTTCCCATGAACTTAGAACTCCGCTGACGACGATTCGCGGCAACATCGATCTGCTGGAGAAAATGTGGAAACCGGAGCTTGGCGGCAATCACCGGGAAGGCGAACTGGTTGTGCTGCATCAGGGCAAGGCGGAAATGTCCCTGGAAGCGATGCGGGATATTTCTGACGAAGCAAAGCGGATGTCCCGTCTGGTCAGCGATTTGCTCTCGCTCGCCCGCGCCGACGCTGGATATGTGATGGAGAAGACGTCTGTAGAGCTGCTGCCGCTGGTAGAAGAGGTGGCCCGCCGTGCCCAATTGCTGCCGCGGACAGTAGAGCTGCAAATTGACGACCTTTCATCGCTTGACAGTGTGTATGTGCAGGGCAATGCCGATTATTTGCGGCAGCTCTTATTTATCTTTATAGAAAATGCCTTCAAATACACACCGGAGGGTCATGTGGAGATCAAGTCCATTGTGATGGACAAACAGGCGGGAATTGTTGTAAGCGACACGGGAATCGGGATGAACTCCGACGAAATTCCTCATATCTTTGAACGCTTTTATCGCGCCGATTTGTCCCGGGGCAAGACGGCGGGCACAGGCCTTGGCCTGTCAATTGCCAAATGGATTATTGACGAGCATAACGGCTCTATAGAGGTCAAAACACGGGAGGGAGACGGCACGACCTTCATTATCTGGCTCCCGGTTGCCTTTCCTGGATCAATGGATTGGGGTATAATGGAGCCATCAGACCGGAAGCTGGTGTAACGGAAATCCGGTCGGAAAGCAGGTGGCAAGCTTGGAAATTGTGAAAATATCGCCGCGCGGCTACTGCTACGGCGTTGTGGATGCGATGGTGCTGGCGTTGCAAGCAGCCCAAAATCCCGAACTGCCGCGTCCGATTTATATTTTAGGAATGATTGTCCATAACTCGCATGTGACAGATGCCTTTGAGAGAGAGGGCGTTATTACACTGGACGGGGAGAACCGCCTGGAAATATTGGAGCAAATTGAGCGGGGTACGGTGATTTTTACAGCTCATGGCGTATCGCCGGAAGTACGCAAGCGGGCCAGGGAAAAAGGATTGACTGTAGTTGATGCGACTTGCCCGGATGTTACCAAAACACATGATCTGATCCGCGAGAAGACGGCAGAGGGCTATAAGATTATTTATATCGGCAAAAAAGCGCATCCGGAGCCGGAGGGTGCGCTCGGAATTGCCCCTGAGCATGTATACCTGATCGAGAAGGAAGAGGAAATCGACAGGCTTGAACTTGATGGCGATCGTATTCTGGTTACTAACCAGACAACCATGTCGCAGTGGGATATCAAACATTTGATTAGCCGGGTTCTGGATAAATATCCGCAGGCTGAAGTTCATAACGAGATTTGTCTGGCCACGCAAGTGCGGCAGGAAGCTGTTGCCGGGCAGGCTGGACAGGCTGATCTGTGTATCGTTGTCGGCGATCCGCGCAGCAACAACTCCAATCGGCTGGCTCAAGTATCCGAGGAGATTGCTGGCGTCAAGTCGTACCGAATTTCAGATCTGAGCGAGTTGAAGCGGGAGTGGCTTGACGGTGTGGAGCGGGTTGCCGTGACCTCCGGCGCTTCCACGCCTACACCGATTACCAAGGAGGTTATTGCTTGGCTGGAGCAATATCATCCACTTGTGCCGTCCACCTGGGAGCTGAAGCGGACGGTCGATCCGCAGAAGCTGCTCCCGAAATTGCGTACCAAGACACAGGCGTAGCCGTATAAGGACAGATGCTCATCGAACTGTTGAGCGTTCTGCCGTCCCTGATTCATCGAGTCGGTTCATGTTCGAATCTGAATTTAGATGTTGACGGGGGCGGTCTTTTCTTGTATATTTACTTTATCCATTAAAAGCATAAAAGCCAAAAAGCATAGAAGCATAAAAGCTTGAAAGCGAACAAGCGTTGAAGTGAAAAGGAGATGTGTAATCATGATCGTAATTATAAAACCGGAAACAACAGAAGAGCGTATTGGAGAAATCGTTAAGCATATTGAAAATGCAGGCGTGCAGGCGCATGTATCCAGAGGGACAGACCGAACGGTAATCGGAATTATCGGCCAAGCGGAGCCCACCCTGTCCGAGCATTTGCGCCAGCTCAAGGGTGTAGAGAATGTCATTAAAATTTCAAAATCCTACAAGCTTGCCAGCCGTGACTTTCATCCTGACGATACGATTATTGATATTAAAGGGGTTAAAATCGGGGGCGATAATCTCGTCATCATGGGCGGCCCGTGTGCAGTAGAGTCTCCGGATCAGATTGACGAGATTGCCCGTCTGGTCAAGGCAGCAGGCGGTCAGGTGCTGCGCGGCGGCGCATTCAAGCCGCGCACAGGACCTTACAGCTTCCAGGGAGTCGGCGTAGAAGGGCTGAAGATGATGGCTGATGCGGGCAAGAAGCACGACCTGCTGACCATTACGGAAGTCATGACGCCGGAGTACGTCGATGTTTGCGCCGAGTATGCAGATATTCTGCAAGTGGGCACTCGCAATATGCAGAACTTCGACCTGTTGCGCAAACTCGGGACAATCAAGACGCCTGTACTGCTCAAGCGCGGTTTCAGCGCGACTTACGATGAATTCTTGAATGCGGCGGAGTACATTCTGGCTGGCGGCAACCCGAACGTAATGCTCTGCGAGCGCGGTATTCGCACCTTTGAGCAATATACGCGCAATACACTGGATTTGACGGCAATTCCTGTCCTGCAGCAGCTCAGTCATTTGCCTGTCATCTCTGACCCGAGTCATGGCACAGGCCGCAGAGAGCTTGTAGAGCCGATGTCCAAGGCTTCTGTCGCTGCCGGCGCGAATGGATTAATTGTGGAAATGCATACAGATCCGGACAATTCGATGACTGGAGACGGAGTACAATCACTATTCCCGGATCAGTTCGCAGCGCTTCTCAAGGATCTGGAAAAACTGGCGGCGCTCGTCGGCAAACGGTTTGACACCGAGAAAGCTTCCGCTGAAGACTTTGCAACCTGGAAAATTTAATTCGACAATAAGCAACCTTGAAGCGAATCAAATCGCGAGGGTTGCTTTTTTTCTGCCATAAACGAACATTCGGAAAACGATTCGAAGGTTCCAATTTATGATATTTAAGGAAGGATAATAAATTTTCATGTCATGTAATCGCTACCAAATTATCTTGAAATCTAAAGTCAAGCCACACATATGACTAATTTGTGAATTAATTAATAAAAGTGTGAGAATACCTTACATGAGTTCAAAAAATACCTTACATAGCTATTGACGAAGGTTCAAACAGAGTTTTATAATAACGACATGGTTAAAGCAAAACTTGAACAATAACTGTTCATATCAATGCTAACGTTCGGAAATGGAGGAAATATTAGATGTCAGTTCAAAAAGTTTTAGACACAATCAAGGAAAATCATATTCAATTTGTCGATTTCCGTTTTGTTGACCTTGCAGGTCGCGCACACCACATTTCTCTTCCTGCTACAGAGGTGGAAGCTGAAACGTTCGAAAACGGTGTGGCTTTTGACGGTTCTTCCATTGAAGGGTTCCGCGGCATTGAAGAATCTGACATGGTTATGATGCCAGATACAGAAACAGCTTACATTGATCCATTCACAGATCATCCTACACTCAACATTATGTGTAACATTCATACACCAGACGGGGAGCGTTATGACCGTGACCCGCGCAGTATCGCGCAAAAGGCTGAAGAATACCTGCAAACCACAGGTCTTGGAACAGCAGCATTCTTTGCTCCTGAATCCGAGTTCTTCATCTTTGATGATGTTCGCTATGAAAGCTCCATGAACACCTCTTTCTTCTCTGTTGATTCCGAAGAAGCGGCATGGAACACTGGCCGCAAAGAAGAAGGCGGCAACCTGGGCTTTAAAATAGGCGTAAAAGGCGGTTATGTTCCAGTAGCGCCAGTAGATACGCAACAAGATATTCGCAGCGAGATGGTTCGCCTGATGCAAGAGTCCGGTCTTCGCGTAGAGCGTCATCACCATGAGGTGGCAACTGCGGGCCAAGGCGAAATCAACTTCCGCTTCGACACACTGACGAAAACAGGCGACAACCTGTTGAAATATAAATATATTGTGCATAACGTAGCGCGTCAATACGGCAAAGTAGCTACATTCATGCCAAAACCGCTGTTTGGCGACAATGGAAGCGGAATGCACGTTCACCAATCCATCTTTAACGGAGATTCACCTTTATTCTACGAAAAAGGCGGATATGCCAACCTGAGCGAAATGGCGCTGCATTACATCGGCGGTATTCTGCATCACGCTCCTGCGCTGATCGCTTTGACCAACCCGAGCACCAACTCGTTCAAACGTCTGGTTCCTGGCTATGAAGCGCCGGTTAACCTTGTATTCTCCAAAGGTAACCGTTCTGCTGCAGTTCGTATTCCGGTTGCTGCTGTTACGCCAAAAGGCTGTCGCATCGAATTCCGTACGCCGGATTCCACAGCTAACCCTTATCTTGCATTTGCAGCAATGCTGCTAGCTGGTATTGACGGCATCAAGCGTAAACTTGATCCTTCTGCACTTGGCTATGGTCCATATGACAAAAATATCTATGATCTGTCTGATGAAGAGAAAAAAGAAATCCGCAGCGTTCCGGGCACATTGGATGAAGCGCTTGATGCTCTTGAAGCAGATTCCGGCTTCCTGACAGAGGGCGGCGTATTCTCCCAAGACTTCATTGACAACTATGTTGCTGTAAAACGTCATGAGGCTAAAGCAGTAGCGATCCGTATTCATCCGCACGAATACAGCCTTTATTTTGGTTGCTAATCTTTATAATGAAAGCTTTGAAGTAGGCCCCCGGCGGGGGCCTACTTCGTGTTTGCCCCAAACATAAAGGGCCTAAGTTAAAAAGAAATGCTTGACAGACTGGTTAGAGTAGCTACGGGGCAGAGGAATTCTTGTGAAAATTCTCTGTCCCGTAGCGCTCCCCGCCTCCCTAAAGGTTTAATTGAAGGGGTAGCGCTCTATAATTTCATACATAGGATGGTGTCCCGGCTTCGAACGGTATAAAACAGCCTCCCTGACTTCCCAGCAGAACGGTTCGAGGACTGAAAGCCGGCCATAATGGAAGGGAACCTCACCTGCATATTTTCTTGCCAGTGTCAGATGAGGACTGTATGGTCTGGATTCGGGCATATAGCCAATCGATTGTTGAAGCTGTTGTCCTAGCGCAGCATAAAGCTGGGTAAGTTCGGGCGGTGTCTGTGTGGGGCCGAGCCAGAGCACTGAAGGATGAGTCGGCTGCCCGAATACTCCCGTCTTGTCTAAACAGAGGTTAAAGGCGGTGATGTCTTCTACAGCCTTGCGGACAGCCGGGCCGATCAGAGTCTGGTGTTCAGTCGATATATCGCCCAAAAAGTGCAGCGTAATATGACTGTCATCAGGATGGGTCCACTTGCGAAACTCCGCATGATGTTTCCAGGAAGCGCTCATGCTCAAAAATTCTTTTTGTTCACGGCTATCAAAGGGCAGAGCAAGAAAAAGCCGTTCAGTGTGATGATTCATGTTCGACCTCCCTCAAAAAATGTTGCTGCAGCGCATTGCTTTGAAACAGTTACTTGATGCAATACGCTAAACTTGCTATCATAGCCATATCATTCATTATTTTATAGAAAAGATAGGAGTGTTTCGATTGGCGAACAGAGCATTAAATTTTAATGCCGGACCAGCGGCTTTGCCGCTTGAGGTGCTGCAACAGGCGCAGGAGCAGTTTGTTGATTATCACAGCGCCGGCATGTCTATTATGGAAATGTCCCACCGCAGTGCCGCATTTGAACAGGTCAATAACGAAACGCAAGCTCTTCTGCGCAAGTTGTACGGTATTCCGGACTCATACTACGTATTATTTCTGCAAGGAGGCGCAAGCACCCAGTTTTCAATGGTGCCGATGAACCTGCTGCAAGCCGGCAAGCCCGCGGCTTACGTAATGACCGGCAGTTGGGCGAGCAAGGCGCTCAAGGAAGCAAAGCTGATCGGCGAGACGACTATTGCGGCCAGCTCTGAATCGGACAAGTACAACCGCATCCCTGATTTAAGCAGCATCGTGGTACCGGAGAATGCGTCCTATCTTCATATTACTTCGAACGAGACAATTGAAGGTACGCAATTTGCCGATTACCCGAATGTTCCGGATAATGTGCCGCTCGTTGCGGATATGTCTAGTGATATTTTGTCCAGAGCCGTTGATATTAACAAATTTGGTCTGATCTATGCCGGGGCCCAGAAAAATCTCGGACCTTCCGGTGTAACCATTGTCATTGTCCGCAAGGATCTGGTATCCGACAGCCTGAAGCATGTCCCGACGATGCTTCGCTATGATACACATGCAGCGACAGACTCTCTGTACAATACACCGCCTTCCTTCTCCGTGTATATGGTGAATCTGACACTCAAATGGATTGAATCCAAAGGCGGCGTCGAAGCATTGGAGCAGTACAATCGTGATAAAACAAAGCTGATCTATGATGCGATTGACCTGAGCGGCGGCTTCTATCGCGGCTTTGCACAGGAAGGCAGCCGTTCGGCGATGAACATTACTTTCCGTTTGCAGACTGAGGAACTGGAGAAGCAGTTTGCGAAAGAATCCGAGCAACAGGGTTTTGTTGGCTTGAAGGGTCACCGCAGTGTAGGCGGACTTCGCGCTTCCACTTACAATGCCGTGCCTCATGAGAACTGCAAAACGTTGGCTGAATTCATGCAGGACTTCCAACGCCGCAACGGTTAACATGATCGTCTGAGCCGCTGGTCCCCTGCAAAAAGAGGATGGCGGCTTTTTCCCAGGCTGTAAGGGGCGTTGTGAGGGGCATTTGAGCCTCAAATACATGTTGCGATACATTGATGCTTTAGCGCTTTGATCCATCAGAATCTTAAGCATTGACGGGATATTACGCTTCTCCAGAACGGGAGCAAGCGGCAGCAGTACCTTTTGACAAGGAGATGTTAGTGTGGCTTTTCATATTGTGCTGGTGGAGCCGGAAATCCCGGCAAACACCGGAAATATTGCAAGAACCTGCGCTGCTACGGGTTCGCATCTGCACCTGGTTAGACCGCTGGGTTTTGACACCGATGACCGTACGCTCAAGCGGGCGGGCTTGGATTACTGGCATGCTGTTCAGGTTCACTACTATGACTCTTTTCAGGAGGTGATAGACCAGCATAGAGAGGCCCGTTTTTTTTATGCAAGTACGAGAGCGGACAAGCTATACGCTGATTTCCGTTTTCAAGACGGAGATTTTTTCGTGTTCGGGAAAGAGACGAAAGGACTTCCGCAGGAACTGCTGGATGCAAACCCAGGCAGTTTGATAAAAATGCCGATGACTGACAAAGTTCGTTCCTTGAATTTGTCTAATTCCGCGGCTATTATTGTTTATGAGGCGCTCAGACAAACCGGATTTGCAAATTTGAATTAGCATGTTGGTTATAAATCGTCCGATAAATTTGGATTAGGCTATTCCAACGAGATTTACATGGGGTAACTGGTTGTTTTCTTCTGTAAAGTTGAAAAAAACGAAGAAAAAATAGTTATCAGGAAGGAAATTAGCCAGCGCCATCGAATGTTAATATAGCAATGGTTTCTCAGAAATGGCTTGCAATTCTAGACACAGGAGAGGTGAAAATCATTGAAACCAGCAGGAGTAGTAAGAAAAGTGGATCAACTGGGGCGTATTGTTCTGCCCAAATCGCTTCGCAAAAGGTACCAAATGAATGAGGGAGACCCTGTTGAAATTTTGGTTCAGGGCGACCATATCATTCTGGAGCGCTATCGTCCAAGATGCGTATTTTGCAGTTCTATGGAGGATGTCCGGGAATTTAAAGAGCGTTATTTGTGTGCTTCATGCATTCAGGATATGACTCAGCTCCGTCGGGCATAATAAGGGCCTGTGGATACGATGCCGGCAATTTGTCCATTCATGGAAGATAGGCCGCTGCTTTTGCGCAGCATTGTTGAAAGTTTAGCCTTTCAATCAGAAAAGAAAAATGAGCCTTCCCGATGGGAGGCTCATTTTTTTATAGACCTTTGGTTTTGTCATCATTGTACGACGCTGTGAACATGGCGGTCAAAAACAGCACCATAATAGTCATGACAATGATGAAATTTAATGTAATTTCAAATTTCATCCTGCACACCTCCAGATCATTGCCTATATTATACCCAATTGAGGATTAAAAGAAAACGCATAAAAATGTGAACAGATTGTTACAGCAAGCCATGCTGGACAGGTTCCTTTGGCTAATGCTAAGCGTAAACTAACTTATCTGAAGCGAGGAGGCATACTGCAGAATGAACGATTTTCATACAGCTGGGATGCTGCCATTCCAATTGTCCGGCTTCGCAGGATCAGATAGGAACAAGGGTGTTATCTCGTTTGCCGGTTATCTGCCTATCAGTGAAATGCTTGGGCTGGAGGCGATTCGCGAGGCGCGCGACCAGTTGCAAGCCGGGTACTGTCCTGGCGTGGGGCCAGACGATGCAATGGCAGGGAAGGTGTCGCTAAGAGAGCAGCTCCTTCGGCGGATGGTGCGATCAGTTGGAACAATGAAGGTGCCTGAGCCAGGGCAAATGCTTTGGTTATCTTCTCCACGCACGGCTTTGAACGCAGTAATTCGCATCATTGCCAAACCTGGAGATACGGTGCTTGTCGAAGCGCTGACGAGCGCGGAGAGTCTTGGGTTGTTCAAGACCCACGGGCTTCAAGCGGTGGCTGCTTCCAGTGAACATGAGGGGATAAGCATTGATTCGGCAAGGACACAAATTAAGGCTCGAAGGCCGCGCTTCATCTATACCATGCCAACCTACGGGAGCCCGGACGGACGCTTATGGAACCAGGCACGCAGAGAGGAATTGTTGGAGTTGGCTCGTGAATTTGACATTCCTGTAGTTGAGGATGACACTTACAGCGGGTTGAATTTTGGAGATGTTGTGGAAGACGGGAAGCTGATGAAACAGGAGTCTGCCCGGCCAATCCCATCCCTGCTGGAACTGGATGGGGACATTAAAGCGGGACGGGTTATTTATATCGGGGGAATTCCGAGCCTGTCGGCAGATGAATTTGGATGGCCCACAGGGTGGATAACTGCTAACTCCGAGCTGATTGGGAAAATTCTAGAGGCAAAGCAGACGGTGGATTCTGGAGCAAGACCTACGGTGTCAGAGGCGGAACTGAGCCGGCTCTCGCAGGTGCTCCCGTTGGAAGTAATGGAGGCCGCGCTGGCAGCCGCCTGCCGTGCAAGGCTGGCACGGATGAAGCGACTGTTGACGAAATATATGCCGGCGACAAGATGGACTGAGCCGCGGGGAGGACTGTTTCTGTGGGTGGAGCTTCCGGAAGGGCTGGATGCAGAGGCGTTGCAGCGGGCATCGGCCTTGCAGGGTGTTGCCATTCAGCCCGGAGCCGGATGTTATGCAAGTGAAGCCCGCCGCAATACCGCGCGTTTGAATTTTTGCGGAATGAAAGAAGAAGAGATGGAGGAAGGCATCAGGAGGCTGGCTGAAGCCGCTGATGCCTTCACCGCCCGTAGTATATAAGTTGAACAAATGGAGGCCTGGCAGGGACTCCCGTGTACCCTTGCTATGCCAATCCGATCTTTCGGCCGGATGCGGTGAGCCAGGCTGCAATAATATCGCCATGCTCCTCAAGCGCGGCAAGACCCGGCTCACGGAGCTGGTAGATTCCTCTGCCGGTTTTCTCAAACCAGCCATAGTAGTTGTCGCGCAGCACAGTTCCTGCCTGCTTGACATCAGTCAATGCGGCAACAGTCCTCGGAGCCGCAGGACCGCTCTGCTGCAGCGCCCAGGCACAACGCAGCGCCCGCTCGCGGTAGGCGGTCATCAGCTTGCGTCCGGTAATGCCCCCTGTGTTGTAATCCCCCGTTCGTTCGCGAAATTCGGTGAGCATGCGGGCTTGCCTGCTTTTGCGCACGGATCTGCGGGGCATCTCGCCAGGTTCGCACAGCATTTCGACCAGCGGTGCTTTTGTCTTGAAAAAGGTGACGGTCATTAGTCCGATTCCAAGAAGACGACACAGCTCGGTCAAGTCACCGTAGCGCTGATTGTGAGCGCCGCTTTTTTTGCGATTTCGCTCTACGGCGAGCACGACATGACCGTCCAGCCGAAGACGTTCAACCCCTTGCAGCAGCAAAGCCAGGTTGAATGTCTTTTTCATTTCTACGATCAGGATATCCTCTCCCCCGGAGCTATCGCTGCGGATAGCGACAAGATCACAATGCATAATTTCGCTTTTGACCTCGTATCCCCGATTTTCAAAAAAATGCTTGACCGGCCCATACAGCTCGGCTTCCTGCTTAATGGCCAACTTGAGCGCTCTCTCCTTTCAATGGTGCAGCATTGGTGAATCGTTCATTTAAAGATTTCAATTATAGCTGCCTCAGGTTAGGCAGGGGATTTCAGTACTGTCCGATTGTTGCAGGCTGGCGCTTGCACCTGTACAGACGGTTTCTCATGCTTGAATGGTTGATCTTATTATATCACAGCTCTGTTGGAAGAGAGTGGCGCAAAGAGGGAAGCAGGCGGAAAAGGCCATGTTTTTAAACAAAAGTGCAAGGTCTGGTACCAGTGCCAATGTCGAACATTGATGAAATGAAGCTGAAAAAATGGGGCAACTTCCCCCTCTTAAATGCATAGTTATGTATTACTCGAAACATTTTAGGCTTCAGCCTGATTAAATGTGAGGTTTATTGCGATACAGTGGGATGGCTGGTTGTGGCGGCAAAAGCGGACTACAGGTTTTAAGCCATTTGGCAGTCCGTTGGGAACAGCATCAAGCAGTCGGAGCCCGAAATGGCGGCCAGGAGCTATCAGACACATTGGTGCAAGAGCGGGAGCGATGGGAGGAGACAAGGCGCATGGATATTTTCGAACGCATATCGGCGTACAAAGCAGAGAACGAGAAACTCGCTTGGACGGGGACGTTTAAAGACTACATTGCATTACTGAGAAAAGATCCGACTCCGGCCATGACAGCACACGCAAGAGTCTATGAGATGATTAAATCTTACGGAGTTGAGGAATCCGGAGGCGTCAAGCGCTACAAGTTTTTTGAACAGGAAATATTCGGCCTTGACCGTGCGGTTGAGAAATTGGTCGAGGAGTATTTCCATTCGGCAGCAAGGCGGCTTGATGTACGCAAACGGATCCTGCTGCTGATGGGACCAGTGAGCGGCGGGAAATCGACGCTGGTCACGATTCTGAAGAAGGGGCTGGAGCAATATTCGCGAACGGAGCAGGGAGCTGTATATGCAATCCAGGGCTGCCCGATGCATGAGGAGCCGCTGCACCTCATCCCCCATGAACTGCGCCCTGAAATTGAAGCAGAGCTGGGCGTACGAATTGAGGGCAATTTGTGCCCATCCTGCCAATTGAGATTGAGAACGGAATATGATGGCCATATCGACCGGGTCGGGGTCGAGCGGGTCTTAATTTCGGAAGATAACCGGGTCGGGATCGGTACGTTCAGCCCGTCAGACCCAAAATCGCAGGACATTGCCGATTTGACCGGAAGCATCGATTTCTCAACGATAACCGAGTACGGCTCGGAGTCTGACCCGCGGGCATACCGGTTTGACGGGGAGCTGAACAAGGCAAACCGGGGACTGATGGAGTTTCAGGAAATGCTCAAATGTGACGAGAAGTTTCTATGGAATCTGTTGTCGCTGACGCAGGAAGGCAATTTCAAGGCCGGTCGCTTCGCCTTGATTTCGGCCGATGAATTAATTATCGCGCATACGAATGAGACAGAGTACCGTTCATTCATTAGCAACAAGAAAAATGAGGCGCTCCAGTCCAGGATGATCGTCATGCCGGTGCCTTATAACTTGAAGGTGTCGGAAGAAGAAAAAATTTACACCAAGCTGATCGGCCAGAGCGATATGAAACATATTCATATAGCTCCTCATGCGCTGCGCTCGGCTGCGATTTTCTCCATACTGACGCGGCTTAAGGAATCCAAAAAGCAAGGAATGGATCTGGTCAAGAAAATGCGAATGTATGACGGTCAGGAGGTTGAAGGCTACAAGGAAGCTGACTTGAAGGAAATGCAAAATGAGTTTATTGAAGAGGGGATGACCGGCATTGATCCCCGCTATGTCATCAATCGCATATCCAGCGCTTTAATTAAGCAGGATTTGCAGTGCATCAACGCACTTGATGTGCTGCGGGCGCTTAAGGACGGACTGGATCAGCACCCGTCGATTACAAAGGAAGAGCGGGAGCGATACTTAAATTTCATCTCGGTAGCACGCAAAGAATATGACAGTCTGGCGAAAAAGGAAATTCAAAAGGCGTTTGTTTATGCTTTTGAGGAGTCTGCCCGTACGCTGTTCGAGAATTACCTGGACAATATTGAGTCGTATTGCAATTGGAGCAAGATTAAAGACCCGCTTACCGGTGAGGAGCTTGACCCGGACGAGCGGCTGATGCGTTCTATCGAAGAGCAGATCGGCATATCTGAAAATGCGAAGAAGGCGTTCAGGGAAGAAATTCTGATTCGAATATCTTCGTATTCCCGCAAGAACAAAAAATTCGACTATGCCAGCCATGATCGGCTGCGTGAAGCGATCGAGAAAAAGCTGTTTACGGATTTGAAAGACATTGTAAAAATTACCACTTCAACGAAGACGCCGGATGAAAGCCAGTTGAAGCGGATTAATGAGGTAACGAAGCGGTTGATAGATGACCACGGCTACTGCCCGGTATGCTCCAACGAGTTGCTGAGGTATGTGGGAAGCCTGTTGAACCGGTAAGATAGATCAGCGGGGCGTTCTGCGGGATGCAGAAGCTCCGTTGTTTTTGTGAAGATAGGTCAAAAGTAGTGCATCTATTGACAGATCATGATCTCTAGGGCACAATGCCAGTATTATCTAATTCATAAGTCTTCCTGGGGAGCGTGAATAATGTCAATGATTAATGTTACAACAGACCGTGAAAAACAATTGAAATATACAGGCATATCTGAAGAAGATTTAAAACTGCTTGCGGACAACAAGGAAATCTTCAAAGAAGTGGTGGATGAGGTCATCGACCGATTTTACGACCGGGTCGTTCAGGAGCCGGAGCTGGTAGCCATCATTGAGCGAGTCAGCACGATTGAGCGTCTGAAAGGAACACAAAAGGAATATTGGCTGTCCTTGACAGATGGTTACATTGATCAATCTTTCATTGAGAACCGAGTTCGAATTGGACAAGTCCACTCCCGGATCGGGCTCAAGACAGAGTGGTACTTGGGGACCTATATGATCTATCTGGATATTGCGACACAGGTCTTTGCCCGTGTGCTGCCGCATAGTTGGCAAAAGGTTGTATTCACACTCAGCAAAATGTTCAACTTCGACTCGCAGTTGGTATTGGAAGCGTATGAATTAAAGGAACAGGAGCAATTGCAGACCCTGGCTGATCACCAGCAGCATTTGCTCCAGACGGTAACTTCCGCTGTTCAGGAACTGGCAGGCATGATTGTCCAGTTGGACGCAAGCACACAGTCTATTGCGCAGACGGCAACCCAAACGGCGGAGTCTCAGGAAAGCTCACACCAGTTGCTTGGCGAACTGAAGGATGAAATCGGGGAAATTTCCGAGATGAGGGCCTTGATCAAAGGGATTTCCGACCAGACGCATCTGCTCGGACTGAATGCGGCGATTGAAGCGGCGCGGGCCGGGGAACACGGGCGCGGTTTTGAAGTCGTAGCAAATGAGGTTCGCAAGCTCGCGGCCCATTCCCGTTCGACGCTGGAGGAAATCCAAGCGAAGCTTTACGCGCTGGAAAGCAAGGTCACAGGCGTCCGCTCGGAGTCAGAGAAGACAAGCATTCAAGCGCGGCAGCAGGCTGCAAGTTCGCAGGAGCTGGCCTCATTCGTCCAGATGATCGACCGGGTGACGAGGGATTTGGAAGCACTTAAGGAATCCGAGATATCTTATTAATTTAGACAGAAATCGATGCCTGGCTGATTGCGCGTGTCCCGTTATGCGAGTTAAATGGCTACATATCGGCGCAAAGGCCAAGTAGAAAAAAGCTTGACGGATTGGGGGCCCGCATTGTGCTGGCGCCGCTGTCCGTTAAGCTTTTTTATCGTTATTCGGCTCAAAACCAAAATTAGTGCTTAACCTCTATCTATAGGGAGGCGGCGAGCGTTACGGGGGAGAGGATCTTTGCCGCCTTATATTTTATAGAAACTTCCGGCTTGTTTTAAAGCCGTCGCAACTGAATACGATCGCTTTGTCTTCGACAACCGTTTCCAGATGGACATTTTTGCCCCACAGTCTCACAACGTAGGGAAGCGTGCGCTCTACATATTTTAAATCCAGCTCGACCCCCTCATAGTGATGCTTCAGATAAAGCTCGGAGGAGCGATTAAAATCGCCGTTGATCACATTAATATTCGGGAAGCCCCCGTTAACCCGAGAGTTGACGAGCTGATCCCGAACATGTTCCCACGCTTTATCCGTAATCTTCCATTCGGGGCCTTTTTTCTCGAATACATACAGGTCGAGATCCTCGACCAGCTTTTTGGTCAAGTAGTTGCGGATAAAGGACTGATCGGAGTCCACCTCGCGCACCTCAAATATTTTCTCCCGTCCCTCTCCCGGCTTGCGACCCAGCCGCTCACGCTCCTCCTCTGTCGGATTATCCCAGCGCTTCTCAATATCCTCGAATATTTTCAGACCCAGATAGTAGGGGTTCAGGCTGTTGCGGGAGGGCTGCACCACAGCCGAATTCAGCTTCGCGAATTCAATCGTTTCCTCGCTGGTCAGGTCCAATTCACGGATAATTCGCTGGTGCCAGTAGGATGCCCAACCCTCGTTCATGATTTTCGTCTCCATTTGCGGCCAGAAGTAGAGCATTTCATCCCGCATGGTGGTCATAATATCACGCTGCCAGTCCTCCAAAGAAGGCGAATACTCCTGGATGAACCAGACGAGGTCTTTCTCCGGGGAAGGGGGAAAGCGCTTGGTCTTTTCGTTCCCTTCAGCATCCTCTTCCTGATTGTCCAGCGACCACAGGTCATCATAAGGGCTTTCCAGATGAGAATAGTTAGCGCGCTCTTCCTGTCTTTTCTCCAGCAGTTCAATGTAACGCTTCTTGTCGAGCTGATACGGCTTGATCAGGGTAGGATCGACATGCTCCTGAATTGCAAGCACCGAATCGATGAACTGTTCCACCTTTTGGGAGCCATGCTCAAGCTCGTACCTGGCGATCCGTTCTGCGGTAGCTGACATGCTCTCCACCATGTTGCGGTTCGAGCGGGAGAAGCGGGCATTATTTTTGAAGAAGTCGCAGTGGGCGAGCACATGGGCGACGATCAGCTTGTTCTGGATGAGTGAGTTGCCGTCGAGCAGGAAAGCGTAGCAGGGATTGGAGTTAATGACGAGTTCGTAAATTTTGCTGAGACCCAGATCGTACTGCAGTTTCATTTTGTGAAACGTTTTTCCGAAGCTCCAGTGGCTAAATCGGGTCGGCATCCCATAAGCTCCGAATGTATAGATAATATCTGAAGGGCAAATTTCATATCGCATCGGATAGAAATCCAGTCCAAAACCGGTGGCGATTTCCGTAATTTCACTGATGGCTCTCTCCAATTGGCGTATTTCGTCCTGCTTCATCTTTGACATCCCTCCGGGCAAGGCTTTTTGCTATATATGTATGGGATTTGCAGGGGGAATATGCGGTGGGGGAGCAGCATGACGTTATTTTGGGTTGAGGAAACCATTTTTCTCTCTGCTGACAATTGGTAGATTATAATGATATAGTTAACAAATGGTAAGTTTGTTCAGAGGAATATCGCTGGTTGCTATCAGGCCCAATCGGAACTGAGATAAACATCCAGCCATCAAGTGCAATGTCAAGTGTGGTCAAGTTTTGCGATTATATAAAAATTTGTAATATATTGAAAATGTATATATTTAAGGTATAATAATATAATATTGGAACAAGGAGGTGTTTTTATGCGGCGAAAAGTTTTTATCAAGCCTGTACGCGGTAACATTATTATGGACAAGTAAGCTTAATGGTTTCTTCTTTGATTTTCCAGACCCCCTGTCCGCAGGGGGTTCAAGATTTAATTGAATAAGCGTAGCAGGCTGGTTTTCGGATATATAATGCCTATGTCAGGGGGAACATTTGTGAATATAGCTGATCGGTTATCAAAAATTTTATACGTAGAAAGTATGGACCTGATTCTTACTGCTGACATTAGAGGGAGAATTCACTATCTTGACCCTGATCTAAACCTCATCAAGTCATCTCCTTCCACTCATGCCAATAACATGATTAATGCAATCACCTTTGACAATCAATACATTTTTACCAAGGACATCACGGGATTGGTAGGCAAGTGGGATTTGGCTACGTTAAAGCCATTAGATTTTCATGATGCCTACCCGTTGAGGGAAGAAAAATATTTGGAGTCTTTGGATGAAGTGCCCTCGCCCACTCTATCACGCGGCATTGGAACGTATAAAGGGAAGTTGTATACTAATAACGGTTATGCTCAATTTGTAGTTATTGATCAGGAGAGTTTTGAAGTTCTTGATATTTTACCTAGATTCAATAAGGATTCTTTTGTTGATTGTGTTTGTACAGAATCTCCAGAAGTGCAAATCATTTCTGAGAATTGTGGCATGGTTCACATGGCGGATTTTGAGAATTTAGAATTTAAAGAGAATATCGCAGTTGATAGCGGCAACGTGCACATCATTCGTTATGACAAGAGGCATGATAGATTCATCGCTACCCAAGACTATGGTCTGGATGAAGACCGCAACGTCAAGAACGGCATTGTAACTTTGGAGAAGGATACACTTGAGAAGAAAGAATACCCGTTTACTACAGATGATGTAGAGTTTTTGCAATTTAATGAAGATTACACGGAAATATATACAGGCGGATTTGATGGAAAGCTGTACGTGTTTGATAATCAGCAAAAGGATTTGAAACTTAAAGCAGCAGTAGGTCCTTTTGAGCATCAATTAATTGGTGGTGTTTACGCCAAGAAGCATTTATATTTACTTATGCAAAGTGGGGAAATTATAAAAACTGATAATAGAGGTAAAATTTTAGCATCCGGACAGTTTGACTACCAATGTATTTGGGCTATTGAACCTCACCCTGAGAATGATTCCATACTGTATATTTCTTCCGGACGGAATATTGATATTATTAGTTATCAGACTGCAAAATTTAACAATGTCAAAATTGAAAAAATTGCTCATCACCAACATGCATTTGGAATCTTGCTCCGGGTATGCCCATTCCCTGACGGTTCTTATATTGCAATTTCAAAAACCTATAATGTATTTAAAGCTACTAAAGAAGGTCATGTCCAGTGGTATAAGAAGCTTGAGGATTTACCAAAGCACATTGCAGTAGATGCACGCTTTTCATCTGCTCTGATCGCACTGGATAGCGGTGTCTTGTATGAGTTGAATACGGATAATGGAACGGTGATTCATAAAAGACAATATAAAGCTCCAGTTTATGTAACTGGATATACAGAAGAGTATAAAGCAGTGGGAACAAAAGAAGGTGATTTATATGTTTATAATACCTCTTTTGAGCAAGTTGGTCACCTTGATTTGGGAGGCTATCCAAAGCGGTTCATCAAGTCGGACAATAAATATTTTATAGTCGGTTCCTTTGGACTCGCGGAGATCGATTTTAACAATATGAAAATTGAAAAAGTTTTCTATGAGTTATTGTGGAATACGAAAGAAAATGGAATCAAATTAGGAGATTTTGTTTTTGTAATCAATTATGGTAAACAGATTGGAGCTTTCGAGTATGAAAGCGGGGAAATGGTAGATTTAATTGAACCGCTTTACGATTTTCCGAAAGGATTGGCAGGTAAAGTGGATCATGAAGGAAATAAAATCTTACTGGTTGGCGGAAACGGCGGATTCATAAATGTTTATAAAATTATCGAGGGCTCACCTATAAAAGTTAGAGAGTTTTACCTGAATTCTAATTAGTATGTATAAGGCCTCGAATCCGTATCCGAAGAATTAGTCCAATCTTCGGTATAGACATTTCACCGATTAAACAATTTAAGCTTTAATGTCTGAACTTCAGCAAGGAGAGATTAATATTACATTCAATTACAAACTGATCCATTTGTTCGGGGCCAACATCGTAACTTCAATCGGCTCAGGCATTACTGCGTTTATAATCCCTTACTTGATTATTAACATGCATGATGGAGCGAAAAAATTTGGTTATCTTTTTATTGCGATTAATTTGCTTGTTTTCTTTTTATCCCCTTATCTAGGTTTAATCGTAGACAGATATTCCAGAAAAAAAGTTCTTATATTTTGCGAGTTGCAAAATATTGCTGCTACCAGTGTGTTGGTTGGGTGCCATTTCATATATGGTTCCATCCCTTTTTCATTACTTGCTGTTCAATCCGTTCTAAGCACTATTTATTATTCGCTTCAGTTTCCTGCACTTATGGCGTTTACACAAGAAATATTCAATAAAGATGAATTCAGGAAAATAAATAGCGCTATAGAAGTACAAAGCCAGGCAGCCGCCTTTATCAGTGCCGGTCTTGTCGGTGTTCTGATCATGACTCTAAATGTCGTCACCATTCTAATGCTCGATATGGTTTCGTCGGTAATGGCAATCATCTGGTTCCTCTTTATTCCGTATAAATTAAAGGATAAAGATAGTTCGACAGAGCCAAAATCTAAAAAAACACTCAGGAATGATGTATCTGAAGCCTGGGGTTATGTAAAAAATAACCGTTATCTAATCATTTTCCTCATGGTCGCTTTGTTTCCGAGTATAATGGTTTTGATTGGAAATTATGTTAACCCTATATTTTTGTATACAGATTTGAATCAACTGCCGGATGTTCAAGGCTATTCAAGCTTTATTTATGCATTTAGTGCTATGTTAGGCGGTATTATAGCTTCATATTTGGCTAAGTATATGGGCAGCTTCAATTCTATTTTTGTCACTTTTACGCTATATCTGATTTTTAATTTGGGTGTTTACTTATTTCCTGCATTGATTCCCTTCCTGGCCTTAAGGAGCCTGGCTGGTATTGGGAACTCAGCTACGAGAGTCTTGCGCAAAAATATTATGATGGAACATATACCAAACCATCTGATTGGGAAAGTTAATTCAATTTTCAATTCCTTTAGTTTACTCATGCAATCCATAATTGTTGCCTTCTTCACATTCACCATTACAAATACAGGAGCCAGGCAGACATTTCTTACTGTAACTTTAATACTATCGGCAGGATTAATTTTCATGATCGCAATCTATTATGGCTCTATTAAAAGAAAAAGCCTCTCGTTTGTACGATCAAAAAATACGATAGGGAAGTAGATATGATGCTTGAGTGGATCAAAATACCGTCGGGGAATGCTTATATAGGCAGTTCATTAGAAGAAATAAATCGGGCTTTTTTGTTTTGGCAAGATAAATTGCTGGATGATCGTTACATTCCATCTTTTAAAAGTTTTTTGATGAAAGAATATCCTCAAAGAGAGCTATCCATCCCCGCATTCGAAATTTCTGATGTATTAATTCCAAATGGATTATATCAATGTTATGTGGAAGAAAGAAATAAAAGCAAGCCTGAGAGCCTAAGCAATCGTGAACTTGGCGGAGGAGTTGACTGCCCGGTATGGGGTGTCAGCTACATAGAAGCAGAGGATTTCTGCCTATGGTTTGGTGAACAAAACGGCTTTAAAGTTTCCTTGCCTTCTGAAGTTCAATGGGAATATGCGGCCCGCGGCGCCACAAAAAGGGAGTATCCATGGGGAGACAATTGGGAACCTGGATATTGTAACTCATTTGAATCGGGATTAGGAGCTACGACCCCGGTCAGATATTTTGAGCAAGGCAAATCCCTTTTTGGTCTTTACGATATGGCGGGGAATGTTGAGGAGTGGGTGTCGACCAGATATGGAGCATACCCTGGCGGTGAGTACATAGATGATGATATTCATTATGCTCTAGGTGAAGGATATCAAATTCTAAAGGGAGGGTCATTTGCAAGAGGGGGCGACTTATGCAGAGTAGCTAGAAGACACGGCCCATTTCCCTCGCCGGAGTTTCGATTTACCGGTTTTAGGGTGGTTAGAGAAAGCAGATCAGATACAAGGGAGGATGAAGCATGAGCATTTTGAGTATAGAGGAAAAAAACAGGGTTTTTACAAGACATAGAGGCCCCGTAACAAGTGTTGTGCAAATACCGGATTCGCCTTGGCTTGTCACCTCTGCTTATGATGGTGCTGTGGCAAAATATAATTATATAACTGGCGAAATAAGCTTATTAGGGTATCATAAGCATCTAGTGAATCGAATCACAATAGATCGGGCAGGAACACTTGCTGCATCATGCTCTTCAGATTATTCAATTGGAATATGGGATATTCAAGAAGGGAAATTCATAAAGAACTTAATCGGACATTATGATGACGTTGAGGATTTTATTTTTGCAGAGGAGAATATAGGCATATCTGCTTCAAGAGACCGTAGAATCATCGTCTGGAACTTAACTACTGGTGCAATCATAAAAATTTTAGAGGGCCATAGCAAGGATGTTTTATCGTTAGCCTATCATGATAGAAAAATATATTCGACGGGCGATGATAAGACATTAAGGGTATGGTCTTTAGATACAGGGGATTTGTTAAATCAATGGGGTCCCTTTGATGTTGAAACGGATACCTGTGCAATAGATTTAATTCAACACAGGGTCATACTTGGATGTGATGATGGTTATGTACGTATTTTCGACATTGAAGACGGAACCATGCTACACGAGATCAAGGCTCATTCTTCCGGTATAAAGAAAGTATCTTGTTCTTTCATTGACGGATCAATCTTGTCCGCTGCTTATGATCAGCGAGTAAGAATTTGGGATGCTCATACTTTTGAAGAGAAAATAGAGCTTGAGAATTTCCCGAGCAAATGGGAACGGTCTTTAGTGTGGTCTGAGGATAGCACACATATTTTTGCCGGTACTTTTGACGGTACACTATTAGTTTGGGATGCAGAGACAGGAAAATTCATGAATGAAATAGGAATAGATGAAACAAATGGAAATGCATGCTTTAATGAAATTGCGGAAGTAAGTAGGGGGAAAGTTGGATCAGTGAGCGATGACGGATATGTCCGTGTTGTTGCGATTGAAGATTCCCATCCTGTCCGTGTTACGTCCGCTGCCCCTACAAGCGGAAGGTTTTTAATGAATGCAATTGCTGCCCATGAGAAATTTTTAATTACGGGAGCACATAATCAGCGTGTTCACTATTTCAACTATGAAATGGATAGACTTACACACAGCAAAGAGGTTTTGATTGGGGAAGGGCCGATAAATTCAATTCGTATCAGCTCACATCCCGATTATTATCATTACTCATTTATTGGCTGTTATAGCGGAGCCGTTGTGCAATTGAATATTTCGGGAGAGCAGGTTCGGAAATTTTATCCTCATGACGGAGCTGTTAAAGCGCTAAGACTACATCCAAATTCAACTGTAGGCGTAAGTTGTTCTGCAAACGGAGAGATTATCTCATGGGATTTTGATGGAAACAAGAAAAATTCGTATCTGGGCCATACGGCGATTATCAACGACCTGGATATTTCAGAATCTGGCAGTCGGATTGCAACGGTCTCTAGAGATTTTACACTAAGAGTGTATGATTTCGATACCGCTCAGCCAATTCATACAGTCAGCTTAGGCCGAAAGTCATTAAAATCGGTGTCCTTCTATAGTGATTCCATAATTGTAGCAGGGGATTACTGGGGGAATCTGATTGTTGTATCCTTGGAGACCGGCGACTTAAATACAATAAATGTTGCTCAAAACGGGATAAGCAGTGTTGCAAAAATTGGGAGTCATATTGCAGCTTCCTCTTATGACGGGGCCATTTATATTTTTGATCCTGTTTCTCATTCAATCATCGATACGTACCGTGAAATGATTCAAAAAGTAAAATCTGAATATAGACCTTTACAAGACTCCCGTATTGAACTGCTTTAAGTTAGGAAGGTGCGCTTAGTGATTCCACCCGACGTCAGTTTACTTCTAGAGGAGAAAGTTCAAATTGTCCCTTATAATGAGTCCCGACTCATACTGGTGGGCCCGGTCCAACTGCCAATCGATATTGATAATAAAATCTACTTATTCCAATTGTATTGTTGGTTAAAGGTAAGCGAAGGAGATGCCTCCAGTCTAATAAACAAAGCAGGGAATATGGGGAGCGTTCTAGAAGAACTGGCTGCTTTAAATTTGGCTGAATTTCAGCATTCAAGCGTATTGGTTTATGGTGATTTTCAGCATAGCGAGGATGCTCTTGTTCGTATGCATAGTATTTGCCATACAGGTGACATATTTGGCAGCATGCGTTGCGATTGTGGTTTTCAACTCCGTACGTCTATGAAAATGATGATCAGTCACGGGACAGGTGCTCTTTTTTACCTTGCCAATCAAGAAGGACGTGGAATCGGATTAATTAGCAAAGCAATGGCTTATTTGCTACAAGAACAAGGAATAGACACCGTGGATGCAAATTTATTATTAGGATATTCGGATGATTCTCGTGATTACACAGAAGCTTGTAATATTCTCTCTTATCTAAGAAATAAATCTATTACTTTAATTACGAACAATCCTGAAAAAGTTAAGGCACTGCAAGAATCTGGATTGAAAATTACTAATAGGACACCATTATGGGCTGATCGGACCCTATACAATGAAAAATACATCAACACTAAAATTAAACGGTCCGGCCATTTTTTAGATGGGAAGGGTGCCAGGGAAATGAGACATATATAGACCGCTTACAAGGGGCACTTCTCGTTTTGACTGCCCCTCATTTATAATAGTTAATGTAATCTTGTTGCCAACGTAAAAACACCTCCAAAGTTGTCTTTAACATCTACGACATGAAGGTATTCGCTTGAAGGTGTTTTGTTACGAGGGCAGTTCCATCCGGTAGCGGGCTGGCTTTTGTTCGAACTAAAGAAGCAAGGGGGAGTCAGGCCTGCGCCGGGTTGGAGAAAAATGTTTTCAACGTCTTGTAGACTTCGCCTTTCTCGCGAATGATGGAGTACATAAATTTCTTGTTGTTGATATGTTTGTAGGCCGACATCAAGGTGCTGCTGCGGTTGTACTGGTTCACCTCGCCGTAGCCGAACAAATTCGTCCGCTGCATCAGCTGTTCAATAAGCTTGACGCATTTTTCGTTATCCGAGGTCAGATTGTCGCCGTCCGAGAAGTGGAAGGGGTAGATGTTCCAACTGGCCACCGGATAGCGGCTGTCGATAATATCGAGCGCCTTCTGATAAGCTGATGAGCAGATGGTGCCGCCGCTCTCGCCTCGCGTGAAAAACTCCTCTTCCGTAACTTCCCTGGCTTCCGTATGGTGGGCGATAAAAACAATTTCTACGTGCTCGTATTTGCGGCGGAGGAATTTGGTCATCCAGAAGAAGAAGCTGCGGGCGACATATTTTTCAAATGAGCCCATACTGCCCGATGTATCCATAAGCGCCAGCACAACGGCATTGGAGTGGGGTCTTGTGACCTCCTCCCATGTTTTAAACCGCAAGTCATCCGGGGATATTCCCGCAATGCCGGAGATGCCTCGGCTTGCATTGCGTCGCAAATTTTCCATGATCGTCCGCTTCTTGTCGATGTTGGACATAATGCCCTTTTTGCGGATGTCATGGAATACGATGTCCTCGGCTTGCATCTGTTCTTTTTGTTTGTTTTCGAGATTAGGCAGCTCCAATTCCTCGAACAGCAGATCCTCCAGCTCAGCCATGCTGATCTCCGTCTCCAGATACTCCTCTCCCGGCTGGTCGCCCGCGCCCTGTCCTTTGCCCGGCCCTTTTTTGGCCTGCGGATCGACGCCGAGCACATCGCCTACCTGCGAATCGCCGTCGCCTTGCCCGACATGCTGCTGCTTGTTGAAGTTGTATATGAAGCGGTATTCATCCACACTTTTGATCGGCACCTTGACAATTTGCCGGCCGTCGGACATGATAATGCTCTCGTCTGTGAGAATGTCGGGGAGATTTTGCTTGATGGCCTCCCGCACCTTCTCCTGATGACGGGCCTGATCCTCGTAGCCTTTGCGGTGCAAGGACCAGTCCTCGCGCGATACAATAAATAGCGGCTCTGCCATGAGTGATTCCCTCCCGTAAAAATAAAAGTATGGTAATCAATATATTCATTTTGCGGTCAGTTATGTGAGGCCGTCCGTCCAATGTGAGCTGCGGGAGCAAGGGCTGGAAGATGTTGCTCTCTGCGAAGTTTCCCGTTCAGATAGGATTCAGACCCGTAAAAGGCGAATTTCTATAGTAAGAAAAAAACAATTGCGACAAGTTTTCCGCCGCTGTCCATCGCGGGGGGCGGTCGGTGCAGGCTGAATCATGGATACAAGCAAGTGTTGGAGTTGAGGATGGAAGGAGAGCAGTAGAAGGATGAAAGTATTACATACAGCTGACTGGCATCTGGGCAAGCTTGTTCAGGGTGTTTATATGACGGAAGATCAGCGTTATGTGCTGGAGCAGCTCATTCAGGCGGTAAGGGAGGAAAAGCCGGACGCGGTTGTAATTGCCGGTGATCTGTACGACAGGGCGATCCCGCCTACCGAAGCGGTCGAACTGTTGAATGAGCTGTTGGAGCGGCTCGTCATCGAACTGGATACGCCGGTGCTGGCGATATCAGGCAATCATGACAGCCCGGACCGGATCGGGTTCGGCACTCGAATGATGCAGCGGCAGGGCCTTTATTTGGCAGGGCAGCTTAAAAAGGAGATCGAGCCGGTCGTGCTGCGCGATGAGGCGGGAGAGGTACACTTCTATCTGGTTCCTTACGCCGATCCGGCTCAGGCTCGCTATGTGTTGGAAGATGAGTCGATCCGCACGCATGATGAGGGCATGAAGGCTATTGTCGGCAAGATCGTGGAGAAGCTTGATCCCGGGGCAAGACATGTGCTGGTCGGACATGCCTTCGTTACGCCGGGCGGCGAGCCGCAGGACAATACGAGCGAATCGGAGCGGCCGTTGTCGATCGGCGGGGCCGAACATGTGCGTGCGGAGTATTTTCACCCGTTCCATTATACGGCGCTCGGCCACCTCCACCAGGCGCATTATGTATCAAGGGAGAACATCCGGTACGCGGGATCGCCGCTGAAATATTCGATATCCGAGGAGAACCACAATAAGGGCTATTATATCGTACATATAGCAGCCGAGGGAGCGGTTGTGGTGGAGAAGAGGGAGCTTGCGCCTCGTCGCGATATGCGCCGGGTAACGGCTGCGCTGGACGAGCTGGAGACGCATCCGCGCTGTGACGATTATGTATTCGTGACGCTCATTAGCGACCATCCGGTGCTGTTCCCGATGGAGAAAGTGCGTGCCGTCTACCCGAATGCGCTCCATGTAGAGCGCCGGGCCAAGGCGGAGGCAGCAGCTATGCAGCAGGAGCGCACGGCCGCCGGGAGGCGCAAGGCAAATCCGGTAGAGCTGTTCGAGGCTTTCTATGAGCAGGTCAAGGGCGCAAAGCTTGACAGCGGGAAAAAGCAGTTGTTTGCCGACGCCTATGCTAGGGTGCTTCGTGAGGAAGGAGGTGCCTTATGAAGCCGATTTTGTTGACGATGACGGCTTTTGGACCTTACCGGGACACAGAGACAATCGATTTTCGCGAGCTGGGGCAATACCGGCTGTTTGTAATTTCTGGCAATACGGGTGCAGGGAAGACAACGGTTTTTGATGCGATCTGCTATGCGTTGTATGGCTCGGCAAGCGGCGAGGATCGATCGGAGCCGCGAATGCTGCGCAGCCATTTCGCCGAAGAGGAGCAGCATACCGCTGTCGATTTTACCTTCCAGGTTGGAAGCCGGGTTTTCCGCGTATTCCGCCAGATGCCGCATCGCAAGGGCTCCAATAAGAGCGAGACCGGGGGCAAAATTGAGCTCTACGAGCTGACAAGCGATCAGGAAGTGCCAGCAGTCGATCGCTTTACGGTTAGTGATGTGGGGGGCCGGCTGGAGAGCATCCTCGGGTTGAACAAGGATCAGTTCAGCCAGATTGTGATGCTGCCTCAAGGCGAATTCCGCAAGCTGTTGACATCGGATACGGAAAACAAGGAAGAAATTTTGCGCAGACTGTTCCGTACCGGCTTGTACCGGAAGCTGGAGGATGATTTTCAGCAAAAGACACGCGAGCTGAGAGAACAGCATAAACATGCGCAGCTACAGCTTCATGTCTATGCGAAGCAGGCGCAGGAGGCGCTGCCAATGCGTGAGGGAAGCGCGCTGGGGGAAACCTTGCTGCAAGAGCATCACAGTCCGCTGCAAGTGCTTGAAGGGCTGCGGCTGGAGACGGAGCATTACGAAGCGCTGGCGCAAGACGGCAGGCGGCGTCAGCAGAAGCGGGCAGACCGCCTGGAGGAACAGGAGATGACGCTGCGCGCCGCCGCGGCAGTGAATGCACGGTTTGCCGAGCTTGCGCGCAAGCAGGGGCAGCAGCAAGAACTGCTCCTGCGGCAGCCGGAGATGGCGCAGCAGGAGCTGCGCCTTGCCGCTGCTGATCGCGCGGCGCGGCTGGAGCCGTACGAGGAGCAAGCTGTGCGGCTTGCGGCGCAGCTTGCGCAGAAGCGCCAGGAAGCAGCGGCGCGTCAGCAGCAGCTGGAGGCGGCCCAGCTTGCCGAGTTGGAGGCGCGCGAGGTTCATCGCCGCGAAGAGGAGCAGGAGCCGCTGCGGAGACAGACCGCGATTGAACTGGAGCGGCTTGCGGAGTGGACGCCGATTGTGGCCACGCTCGGGCAACGGCGCCAGGAACTGGAACGGCTGCTTGCGCTGGAGCGCACAGCTGCCGACGGGCTGGCGGGAACGTTACAGCAGCAGGAGGCGCTCCGGCAGCGCCGCAAGGAGCAGCAGGCGCTCATTGCACAGCAGGAGCAGGCGGTGGGTGAGCTGCCCGTGAAGCTGACCCTTCTGGATCAGGCGCGCAGCCGCTACAAGCTGATCAAGGAACTGTTGGAGCTTGATGAGCGTTACCAGGCGCATAGCAGGCTGGAGGCTCAGCAGCAGGCGGCGCTGCTCAAGGTCAAGCGTGATCATGACCGGCTTGAGAGCCTGTGGCTGGAAGGGCAGGCCGGCTTCCTGGCGATGCATCTGGAAGACGGCAAGCCGTGCCCGGTATGCGGCAGCGGGCATCATCCGCATAAGGCGCAGCATGCGCAAGAACTGCCTTCTCGCGGGCTGCTGGATCAGGCAAAGGAGCAGCTGCGGCGGGCGGAAGCCGAGCTGAGCCAGGCAAAGGCCGAAGCATCAGCGGCCCAACTCGGGCTGGCCCGCAAGGATGCGGATCTGGCGGAGCATGGGCTGGAACGAAAGCCGGATGCTGCCGAACTGGCCCGGGCTGAGGAGGAAGGCAAGCGGCTGCGCGGGGAGACGGATCGTCTGAAGCAGGTTGCAACTGCACTGGGCGAGCTGCGCAAGGAAGCGCAGCAGCTGGAACGCGAGCTGGAGCGGCTGGAGGCGGAGCGCGAACGGCAGGATGCGGAGCAGCGCCGCGCCGCGGTTGAGGCGGGACGCCTGCAGTTGCAGCTGGAACAAGAAATGGTGCGTATCCCACAGGAACTGGCGACCCCGGAGCGGCTGGCAGGGCAGCATCGTCTGCTGGAAGAGCGCGAGGCGAAGCTGGCTGCGGCTTGGAAGAGCGCGCAGGACAGTCTTGCCCGGGCAATGTCACAGACGGCAGAGCAGCGTGCAGGGAGCGAGCAATTGACCCGTCAGGTGCAGGAGGCGGAAGCTGCAAGTGGGGAAGCGTCGCAGCGGTTCGGGGCCGAACTGCGTAAGGCGGGCTTCGACCGGCGTGAATACTATGCGGCAGCCAAACTGCCTGAGCAGCAGCTTTCGGAACTGAAGAATGAACTGAAGGCTTACGCAGATTCGCTAACCTATCTGGCTCAACAATTGAAGGAGCTTCAGTTGGAGCTTGCCGGCAAGCAAGAGACCTCATTGGAAGAGCTGGAGCAACAGATTGCCCATCTCAAGCAGGAGCAGGAGCAAGAAACCGCGGCGATTGCCGAGGCTATCCAGCATGGACAAGCTGCCAAGAGGCTGAGTGCTGCAATAGCGGATACGGCTCGGCAGACTGCCGAACTTGAGCAGAGTCTGGAGCAGTTGCTCGATATTTATCAGATGCTCAAGGGTGACAATGCGCTGAAAATATCCTTCGAGCGCTATATTTTAATTGAGTTTCTGGAGCAGATTTTGCAAGCGGCCAATGAACGGTTGCATGAGCTGACAGGCGGCCAGTTCTCGCTCCAGCGCAGTGACCGGCTGGAAATTCGCGGCCGCCAGAGTGGATTGGGCCTTGATGTGTACGATGCTTACACCGGACAGACCCGGGATGTCAAGACGCTCTCCGGCGGTGAGAAGTTCAATGCTTCACTATGTCTGGCGCTCGGTATGACCGATGTTATCCAGTCGCATCAAGGGGGCATCTCCATTGAGATGATGTTCATTGACGAGGGATTTGGTTCGCTTGACGGGGAGTCGCTGCATAAGGCGATTCATACGCTGGTCGGCCTGCAGCAGACCGGACGCATGATCGGGGTCATCTCTCATGTTCCCGAGTTGAAACAAGCTTCCCCGGCAGTATTGGAAATTACCAAGACGAAAGAAGGTCACAGCCGCGCCCGATTAAAGCTCAAAGGGTAGAACGATCCTGGTGATGACTGTGAAAAATTAGTGCTGACAGACGGTAGAAAGCAGCGAAGGGGTAGAGGAATTCTGAAAAAAAGGAATCGGGCTTTAACAGCGATCGGAAGAATCCTCTGCCCCGTAGCGCTCCCTCCACCTAGAGGTCAAGCACTAATTCTGGTTTTGAGCCATAAATTTCCCCCTTGATACGGGGTTTTAATTTTAAGCTGACGAAGCTTTTGCCCATCCAAATACAGCAACGAAGCTCTGGCTTGAAAAGCCGTCCATAGCGGATAGGCATTATACATGGAGAAGCTGTGAAAGTCTTCTTGTAGCTGTTGGGCTTTAGCATATTCTGGGCTATAATTATTAAGGAGGGGACAAGAGTGGTAAAGAAAATACAGGCGGCCACAGGTTGACTTTGCAAAAGTCCGAAGCGATGCGCCTGTTGGATTTGAACATTGAAGGAGGAGAATCGTAAAAGCGAGTTTGCTTCTATATCTACGCGGCCGTTAAAAATCTGGACATGGTTATTAATAGCGCATAACCGGAAAGCAGCAATCCGTTCAGTACGACACCGATAATGGCAAAGGCTTTGCGGCGGTTTTTCATGATAAGTCCGAATATCCCCAGTACCAGACCGATAAAGCCGAGGATGAGGACGAGCATGAGCAGCAACGACGATATGATCAGGGGCATGTATTCCCCGGCATTCTCCGGTGTGACCGCCGGAATCGCTCCCCCGGTCTCCAGAATAGACGGAATGGACGCTGTGAGCAACAGGACGGCGCCCACCACGCCAAGAATGCTGATCAATCCGATGATGAAGGAAGCGATCCCTAGACCGGATGGCTTCCGGGCAGACGGCGGCTCGGTGTGCGGATAGTAATGTTCCTCATTTTCCATAGTAGAATCTCCTTTGAGAAAAGCTTTGTAAAATTATACACCAAAAAAAAGGAAGTGCATACCTGTTATGAGGTCAAACTTTATCGCTTATGGCGCTATCTATGCGCTGCTCGGGGTAGCATTGGGCGCCTTCGGCGCTCATGGACTTGAGGGGAAATTGACGGAACGTATGTTGGAGGTCTATGAGACAGGCGTTCGTTATCAGATGTATCATGCGCTTGGTCTTTTATTGATTGGAGCCGTCGCAGACCGTCTTGGCCATGCCGGTCTGGTATCCTGGGCGGGAAGAATGCTGCAGACCGGAATCGTAATTTTCTCCGGCAGCCTGTATGTGCTGAGTCTGACCGGCTTCACCAAGCTGGGGATAATTACGCCGCTTGGCGGGGCGGCCTTTATTGCCGGCTGGGCATTCGTGATTATTGCAGCATTAAAGCAAGGAAAAACTTCCTGAATGTCTTGTTTGAACTTTTTACCGTCGTTTAATGTCGAAAAATGATGAAAATCATAAGATGAAGTTATAATTTATGAAAATACCAATGACCGAATTGCTGAATTCGATTATAATTGAGATACAAAGAGTCTCTCAAAATTTAGCAATTTACAGGCCTATGGCCTGACATTCATCTTTAGGCGAAGTTATGAAAGTCTGAATGAGGAAGGATGTTTCGCTTGTGCCGGTAACGGAAATCGCTTCGAGAGATGGTCGGCGGGCTGTTTACAGGCTTTCACCGAGAGCCGTCTGGATGGCAGTCATTGGAATCGGAACCGCTGTCGCGGGCTGGATCATTTTTGCCGACTATCTTTTATCCCCTTTGTATGCCAAAGGAGTCTCCGTCGCCGTATGCATCGGAGGCTTTATTGGTATGATTGTGCTTCTTAAGCAGCAGTATAGCCGAGGAAGCTGTCAAATTCACACCTCAGATTTAAGTGCTCAAATTGCCCAGTCTATCAGCACATACAGTCCGTTCCCTATGGCCGTCCTAGATCGCGCAGGCCGTCTTGTCACGATTAATGACGCCGCTTCTCAACTGTTAGGCTACCGGAGAGGGGAGTTGATGGGGGAGGATTTTTTCATTCTGCTGGATCAAGGAAACCATCAGTTGCTTGACAAGCTGGAGCTGGTTATGCACGGGGCCATGCAGCAAGGACTAACAACAATGATACATAAAACAGGCTACCCGCTGGAAGTTCAGCTAATTCTTCTTCCTCTGTTCGAGGGCGATACCGTCACAGGCTTGCTTGCGATCGTACAAGACGTCAGCGACCGCAAGCGCAATAACGAGCGGATCCGCTATATGGCCTATTATGACGATATGACAGGCCTTCCCAATCGGCGCATGTTTATGATGCATTTTAATGAAATGCTGGAGAAGCCGGGGGACCAGTTCATCGGAATGCTCTATTTGGATATTGACCAGTTCAAGCTGATTAATGATTCTTTCGGGCGTGAATTTGGCGATATGCTGCTGCTCCAGGTAGCGGAGCGTTTCACGAGAGGCCTCTTGGGAGAGGATATGGGCGCACGGATGGAAGGGGACGAATTTGCCATTATGTTCGTGTCGCTGCAGTCGGAGGAGGAGCTTGTGGAGAAGGCAAGAGCGCTTCTGATGACACTGGAGGAGCCGTTTGAAATGCAGGGCTTTCCTTTCCATGTCACGGCCAGCATCGGTATGGCGACCAATCGCAAAGATCGCGATGCAGGCAGTATTATCAAGAAGGCGGACATGGCGCTTGGCAGAGTGAAGGAGCAGGGACGCAACGATATTTTGCTCTACTCTGAGGAGTGGAATAATTCCTCTCTTGAGCGCCTTACACTGCAGCATGAGTTGAGACAAGGGATACAGCGCAATGAATTTTTTCTCCATTACCAGCCGCAATATCATCTGTCTACAGGCACGATAGTCGGTCTGGAGGCGTTGGTCAGATGGAGACATCCGGAGCGCGGGCTTGTCAATCCCGGACAATTTATCCCCCTGGCCGAGGAAAGCGGGATGATCGTCCAGCTTGGCGAATGGGTGTTGGAGGAGGCATGCAGGCAGAATAAATGCTGGCAGAATGAGGGTCTTCCAGCTGTACCTGTTTCCGTGAATCTATCGATTCGGCAGTTCACACAGCAGAATCTGACCGACAAGATCGCAACGGTCTTACAGAAAACAGGGCTGTCTCCGAAATATTTGGAGCTGGAAATTACAGAGACGATGACGATGGATATGCAGCATGCGACGCAATCTCTTCTGGAGCTTACCCGGCTTGGTGTTGGAATCAGCATTGACGACTTCGGAACTGGCTACAGCTCGCTTAGTTATTTGAAAAATTTGCCGATCAGCCGGCTGAAAATTGACCGTTCCTTCGTCAGAGACATTCAGCAGGACCCGAACGACGCAGCGATTGTGGCAGCTATTATTGCCATGGCGCATAATCTGAATCTGCAGGTTATCGCAGAAGGCGTAGAGACCGCCGAGCAATTGGCCTTCCTGAAGCAGCACTGCTGCGATGAAATTCAAGGTTATTTCTGGAGTCCTCCGCTGCCTGGAGATCAAGTTGCCCGAATACTTGCTTCAAACGCGGACAAAAGCTTCATATCCTGATACTAATAGTTAGGACAAGCCTAATAGCCGCTGGCGAAGGTGCCGAACATGCACCTTGCCAGCGGCTATTTCTTACATACAGCTATTCTATAAAATCATCGATTTCATAAAGGGAGAATGTGTAGACCTGTTTTTCATCTACATGGTAGACGGTCAGAATATGAGTGTTCTGATCCAGGCTAATAATGCGGCACGGAATGCTCAATTGCTTTCCACGCCCCTTATTGACATGGAGACGAATGAGACGGTTCTCCTGAATATATTTCAATATCCTGACGGTTACTTCGTCCTTCTCCTGACTCGCAGTTTTCCTAGTTTTGGCTGAAGCAGGTCCTGAGGCATTTGCCGGCTTTGGCTGAAGGGTTTTGACTGCCCCATTAACAGATGTCTTAACCGTTTTTACAACTTCATTCTCCGTCAACTGTTCGATCATTTTTCCGAGCGCTATGCCGGATGTGACCCTAAAGTCAGCTGCGCCGGATTCATTCAGAATGTGCAACAATTTTTCAAATGCTTTTGCATTGGTCTCACCCTCAATCAATATCTCTACATTAAACAAATGGGTATTTAGTCCCTTTTCTTGAAAGAATGTCATCCCTATATCCGCTCCTTCGAAAACGCTAATCCTACTATATCACTAAAAATCATTTTGTACATAATGCTAATTGATTAGTTCTATTGTTGTATTTTGTCAATATGTTGAACAGCAGGCAATGTATTCGCTTCTTTGTTGTAATTCTGATAGCTGTTGTCCCTGCGAACAAAGGTGATCACTTCAAATAGCAAAAATTAGTGGACAAAGGGAACGTATATTCGTATAATATAATTATATAGTTCCGAAAAGGAACAATTCAAAGGGGGCTGGAGCAACTAGAACTGCATACCAACATTCATCCGGCCTGCTTGGTTGCAGCGGAGAGCAAAGGAAGGAATAGATGAAATATAGGGGTTGCTTTTATGGAGAGAGCGGATGTTTTTATTAAGACCATTGGCAGTATTCTTGCCGGTATCCTATCTATTTTTACGGGATTGTTCGGAGTCGTGTTTACGATTCTGCTTGGGCTGATGGCAGTCGACTTTTTGACTGGCCTTATTGCAGCTTATGTGACAGAAGGTCTCAAAAGCTCCAAGGGCTACAAGGGACTGCTGAAAAAGGTATATACGATGCTGCTAATCGGCTCCGTGCTGCTCATTGAAATTGCGGTGCTCAAAAGCAAAGGCGTGATTACGGACAGTATTTCAGGCGCGTTCTGCGTGATTGAGTTTATCAGCATCATTGAGAACGGGAACAAAATGGGGCTTAATCTCGGGTTTCTCAACAAGCTCGTGTCAGCAGTTAAGACCAAGACGGAACTCGGGGATGATGAGCAAGATAATAACCGGCACTTAAGGAAGTAAGGCAAGCGGAAGGAAGAGAATACGGATACACACGGAAAATGTCCCTATGCATATAGTGTTAAAGAAAGCATGGCGGATGCAAGATCGGAGCCTTCAAGAGCCCATCATTTCTGCTTGAAAACAAGCAGACTCGATTAGCATGTTACTATTCAGATATTAAAGGGAGATGAACCGATGATTCGAATGGTCCCTTATACAGTCGGGAACATCACGGTACTTGGAGTTGAGGTCAAGCTACCCAAAACAACATTGCTCACCTTGTCGACAGACAAAGGTTATATTATGTGCGGCGCTCTGGACGTTAGCCTGCTCAATGATCGCTTGAAGGATAGAGGCATTATCGCCGGCAGGGCCGTCGGCGTGAAAACTTTGGATGAACTGCTGGATGCGCCGCTGGAATCCGTTACTTTAACAGCAGAGGAGCATGGAATCAAGGTCGGCATGCGGGGTTACGAAGCGCTGGTCTTGATGCAATAAGTGAAAATCGGCTGTGCTTCGTGAATGGGAAGCACAGCCAATTTTTGCAGCGCATTGGCTTGCGAGAGAATGGAGTGGCCGGACTAGGCCGCTCATTTTTTAAAATACAAGCCTTTTTAAGGCTCAACCTGAAAATTAGTGGTTGACATCGAGGAGATAGCAGCGAAGGGGCAGAGGAATTCTGGAGAAACGAACGTGGTCGCCTTTAAAGCCCGAGTCCCCCTGCTAGCCTCTATCCTATAAAGGAATCGGGCTTTAACAGCGATCGGAAGAATCCTCTGCCTCGCAGCGTCCCCTCCACCTAGAGGTCAACCACTAATTTTGGTTTTGAGCCATTTTTAAACTTTCTTTTTATAAATAGCTTATATTTCTCCGCGAAACGAAGTTTTTGCCCGTCAAAGGATGGCAAAGCCGTTTATGCTTGTACGTCAAAAAGCTTCTTCAAGTTCACATTGTACGGTGGATATACGATCCCCTTCTCCGTAATAATAGCGCTCACGTACTCATTTGGCGTAATGTCAAACGCCGGATTGAATACTTTGACGCCGCGAGGGGCCGTTCGTTTGCCGAAGCCTTCGGTAATCTCCTCGTCCGGACGTTCTTCAATCGGAATTTCGGCGCCGGATTCAGTTTGCAAATCAATTGTCGACAGCGGGCAGGCAACATAAAACGGAATGTTATGCGCTTTAGCCAATACAGCTACGCTGTATGTTCCGATCTTGTTGGCGACATCGCCATTGGCTGCAATGCGGTCAGTGCCGACGATAACTGCATCCACCCAGCCTTTGGACATGACCATGCCTGCCATGTTGTCGCAGATGAGGGTGACATCCACTCCGGCCTGCTGCAATTCGAAAGCTGTCAGCCGTGCGCCTTGAAGCACCGGGCGGGTCTCGTCAGCGAATACGGACAGATTGATCCCCTTCTCCTTTGCCAGATAAATTGGCGACATCGCTGTCCCGTACTTGGCCGTAGCAAGGCCGCCTGCATTGCAGTGCGTGAGCACGCCCATGCCGTCCTTGAACAGCTCCAGTCCATGCTCGCCGATCAGGCGGCATGTCTTCTCGTCTTCGCTCTGAATGGCGAGCGCTTCTTCAAGCAGCCCGCGTTTGGCCAACTCCAGGCTTGTGCCGGATTGCACAATCGCATCGGCTTTGGCTTTCATCCGGTCAAGCGCCCAGAACAGATTGACAGCGGTCGGACGGGAGGTGGCCAAATAATTCGCTTGCTGATGAACAGTCCGATGCCATGCTTCCACCGATGTTTCCTCCACGCGGCTCCCCAGCACGACACCGTAAGCTGCAGTCATCCCGATTGCCGGAGCTCCGCGCACCTTCAACTGGCGAATGGCTTCCCATATCTCCTCCGAGGTTTGCAGAGAAAGATATTTAATTTCCTCCGGCAGCAGCCGCTGATCGAGCAGGTCCAGATGCTCTCCCGCCCATATCACAGATTGCAACCCTGCATATTCCGAAGCTTCTGTACTCATTGTCCTCCGTGTCCTTTCCTGACGACGTTCACAAGCTCCTGAATGGATTCTGCATGGCGGTTCAACTTGATTAGCGATTTGCCTATTCCCAGCGCCAGCCGTTGAGCCTTTTCACGCTTCGCATCATCCGGTATTTTATCGATATCTGCGACGTGAGACAAGCCGACAATGCGGCGGACCATTTTGCAACCGGCAAAGCCGATCGTATCCTGCAACAGCCGTTTCATATATATGTCCTGATAGCCTGGAGTGGAATTGGCTAAACGGTCTACGCCGTAATCATTCCAGTGCTTGCGAAATTTTTGTTCGAACTGCTCCCATATATCCACAATGCTGCCAAGCAAATATTCCCGGTAATCCTCGCGTGCATCCGCCTCGCTCCAATGTTCCTGACCGGCATAGTTGAGCAGGAAATTCGCAATTACTGCTCCTACATCAAAGCCGATGGGTCCGAAAAAAGCAAATTCCGGATCAATCACTTTGGTCGATTCCGGCGTAATAAAGATACTGCCGGTATGCAGATCGCCATGTAGCAGCGCCTGCGCCTCGGTCAGAAACTTTTGTCTCAACAGGGCAACCTCCAGATGCAGCTGGGCATCGGTTTGCAGCGCCCTTGCTTCATCGGCTATAGCGGCCTCGAAATTGTTATTGGGGGAATCCGCGTACGGATCGTCAAAGATCAAATCCTCGGTTATTTTGCATAGCTCCGGGTTAATAAATTGGCCGACTTTTCGTTTTTTCTCCTGTTGATTCAGGCCTAAATCAGAGGTGTAAAACAGCGTCGCCGCCATAAAGTCAGAGATATCCGAAGCAAATTTCGGATAGCGTCCGTTTTCCATCAATCCCCGGCGCATAATAACATGATCGCTCAAATCCTCCATGATGGTCAGCGCCAGTCCCGCATCGTAATGGTACACCTGAGGGACAAGTCCAGGGGCAAGCTTTGCCTCTGTAATCAGGGCTTCGCTCTCGATACGCGCGCGATCCAGCGTGAGCGGCCATGACTCGCCGACAACCTTGGCGTAGGGCAGCGCTTGTTTCATAATCAGGCTTTTCCCGCTAGCAGGGTCGCTGATATGAAAGACCAGATTCAAATTGCCGTCGCCGATTTCACGGCTCTCAAGCTGTGCATCCTGCGGAAAAAAATCCGATAAAGACCGGGCGATGTCGATGGCTTCTTGTTCCGTTAAAGGGTGATAAGCAGACATAGCAGTCCACCTCCATTAGAGTATAGTGCTCCAAGGCCAAACCAGGGTCTATCCTACAAATAAGTCAAGCCCGTCCAAGCTTTCTCCACCTAAGTATATCGAATATTTTTTCGCGTTGGAATACCCGCTTTTGCTATAATAGCTTGTAAAGAGAGAATAAAGGAGGGGTTGGATGTCTGTTCAGGCGGCAGTTGTGTCGAATCATGTAGCTTTGAAGGATTGGGCGGTGACCATATCGGCGCTGCTGGAGGGAGACCAGATTCTGCTGCTCCGCAAGGGAGGAATCATTGAGGAAACCCGGGATTTTCAATTAATCAGCCCGCATTTCTATTTGATGCCTGCCTATGAGCATCAGAAGCTTCATTTATTAAAGCCGGACGATCAATCGCGACTTGAACGCGTACTTGCAGGCTGGCGTCCGGACTTGCCTGAGCTGACCATAGAGGCTTACGGGCAAGTGACCGATGATATCGAAATTACGGATCAAGAGACACTGGAGAGGCTGCGGAGTTTTCATATCTGGACGGATACCTTTGCGGAGGAACGTTTGAAGTGGAAGCGCCAAAAACCGCTCCATTTGCTGTTGGTCAGAGTTTACAGGCTGGAGGAAAAGTTGACGGTGCCGATGAAGCCCGAGTATGCGGGCTGTAAATCATGGGTAACTCTGGAACAGGGAACAATAGCAAGGAAGGCTGTTCCTGTTCTGAATGACATGGACTACAACGCCCGCGTAAGCTCGATTAAGCAAGCTTTGTCGGGAGCGATGGCATCGCAAAACTAGACACCGAATATGAAGTCAAAATACCGCAGGAATCTGCGCCTAATATTGACGTCATGATTGCTTTGTAGCAAGAACTAAGATAGAATGATTATTGAGAATCATTGAGAATCAAATAACAATTACTTTAAATAACGGAATCTACTGGAGGGAGCTTTTCGAACATGTCTACACAATTTCTTATTAATAATCTGAAGGCAACAATTGAAGGCAAGGAAATTTTGAAGGGGATCAATCTTGAAATCAAGGGCGGCGAGATTCATGCGATCATGGGTCCCAACGGTACGGGTAAAAGTACGCTTGCTTCAGCTCTGATGGGTCATCCTAAATATGAGGTAACAGACGGTGAAGTATTCATTAACGGTGAGGATTTGCTGGAGATGGAAGTGGATGAGCGCGCGCGCGCTGGTCTGTTCCTGGCTATGCAGTATCCAAGTGAGATTGCCGGCGTAACCAACTCCGACTTTCTGCGCAGCGCCATCAATGCCCGCCGTGAGGAAGGCAACGAAATCTCTTTAATCAAGTTCATCCGCCAGATGGAGAGCAAAATGAAAGAGCTGGATATGAATCCGGAGTTTGCTCACCGTTACTTGAATGAAGGCTTCTCCGGCGGCGAGAAGAAGCGTAACGAAATTCTGCAAATGCTGCTGCTTGATCCGAAGCTGGTTATTCTTGACGAAATCGACTCCGGTCTTGATATCGACGCTCTTAAAATCGTAGCTGCAGGCGTGAACAGTATGCGTTCCGAGGATCGCGGCTTCTTGATCATTACACACTACCAGCGTTTGCTGAACTATATTACTCCTGACTTTGTTCACGTTATGATGCAAGGCCGTATTGTGAAGTCCGGTGGACCGGAGCTTGCAGAGCGTCTGGAGAACGAAGGTTATGACTGGGTTAAGGAAGAACTTGGAATTACCGATGAAACTGTCGGCCAAGCCTGAGCAAAGAAGGGAGCCTAATGCTAAATATGAGTACACAAACGAATTCTCCGGTTAATCAAAGTCTGGCAGAAGCGCTGTCCAGAAGCAAGCAGGAGCCGGCATGGCTGACTGCGTTCAGAACGGAAGCTGTAGAGGCTGCTCAGACTTTGGAATGGCCCAAGCCAGAAAAAATGAACATTGCACGTTGGAATCTCGACTTATTCGGGCAATATAAGGCATCTGACAAAGTTGCAGAAATTGCTGCGCTTCCGGAAGCGATCCGGGAACTTGTAGCAGAATCGTCTGCGAACCTGTTGGTGCAGCACAATTCTGGCGTTGTCTTGACCCAACTGTCCGAAGAACTGCGCAGCAAAGGCGTGATTTTCACAGATCTGGAGACAGCAGTCCGCGAGCATGAGGAACTGGTAAAGCCACATTTGTTCAATACGATCAATAAAAATGAAAATAAATTGACAGCTCTTCATGCAGCGCTGTGGAGCGGTGGCGTCTTCGTCTACGTTCCGAAAAATGTGGAGGTAGAACTTCCGCTTCAAGCTTTGCTTTACAGCGACGATGCCGAGGCGACATTTGCGCCGCATATTCTGATTGTAGCTGACAACCACAGCCGTGTAACATATGTGGACCATGTCATTACGAATTTTGGTGAAGGAGCTGCGGCTTCCATCCACCAGTCGATTGTGGAAGTGGTCGTCAAGCCTGGCGCCCAGGTTCAGTTCGCTACGATTCACCAATTGGGCGAGACTGTCAGCGACCTGACCCTGCGCCGCGCTGTCATTGAGAATGACGGACGCATCGAGTGGATTGTCGGGGACCTGCAGGACGGCAATATTTTGTCCGATACGTTGTCTCTGCTCAAAGGCAATGGATCTACTTCAGATGCGAAAGTAATCAGTATCGGTTCCGGTTCCCAGAAGATGAGCTTGACTACTCAAGCGGTTCACTTTGGCAAGAGCTCCGACAGCAACATGGTTACCCGCGCTGTAATGAAAGAGCAGGGAACTGCCATCATTAACGGAATTACGAAAATCGAGAAGGGCGCAACAAAGGCTAATGGCGTGCAGACGGAGAAAGTGCTCATGCTCAGCCCTCAGGCGCGCGGGGACGCAAATCCGATTCTTCTGATTGACGAGGATGATGTTACCGCCGGTCATGCTGCGAGTGTCGGACAGGTGAATCCAGAACAAATTTACTATCTGATGTCTCGCGGTATCAGCAGACAGGAAGCAGAGCGCCTCATCATTCATGGCTTCCTGACTCCGGTTGTATCCGAAATTCCGATTGAGGCAGTCAGAGGGCGTCTGCATAAGCTTCTTGAAAGGAAGTTAGGATCATGAACGCCCGGGAGATTCGCGAGCTGTTTCCCATCCTCCGTCAGGAAATAAACGGACATCCGCTTGTTTACCTTGATAGTGCCGCGTCTTCACAGAAGCCGCAGTCGGTCATTGAGACGGTCAAACACTATTATGAATGGGATAATGCCAATGTACACCGCGGCGTTCATACACTGGGCTCCCGTGCTACGGATGCATATGAGGGCTCTCGGGAGAAAGTTGCCCGCTTCATCAATGCTGCGAATACAGAAGAAATTATTTTTACAAGAGGCAGTACGACAGCACTGAACCTTGTGGCAAGCAGCTATGCCAGATCTGTCTGCCAAGAGGGCGATGAGATTGTCATCTCCAAAATGGAGCATCACAGCAATCTGATTCCTTGGCAGCAGGCTGCTAAAGCGACAGGCGCCACATTGAAATATATTCCGCTTCAGCCAGACGGCACGATTCGTCTTGAAGATGCGGAGCAGACCATTACTTCCCGTACGAAGGTCGTATCGGTCGTCTATGCCTCCAATGTGCTTGGAGTTATTAATCCGATCAAGGAGATTACAGCCATTGCTCATCGCAATGGGGCCGTTATGGTCGTGGACGGAGCGCAAAGCACGCCTCATTTGAAGGTGGACGTTCGTGATCTGGATTGCGACTTTTACGCTTTCTCTGGCCATAAGATGTGCGGACCGACCGGAATTGGCGTATTATACGGCAAGAAAGCGCTCCTTGAGAAAATGGAGCCGATTGAATTCGGTGGAGAAATGATCGATTTTGTAGATTGGCAGGATTCCACTTGGAAGGATCTCCCTTATAAATTTGAAGGGGGTACCCCGATCATAGCTGCAGCCGTAGGTCTTGGCGCAGCCATTGATTTTCTGGAGGATATCGGACTGGATGAGATTGACCGTCATGAGAAGCAGCTTGCGGCTTATGCCTATGATCGGCTATCCGAAATCAACGATGTGACGATCTATGGTCCCCGTGAAGGACGCGTAGGGCTGGTCACCTTCAATATCGGAGATATTCATCCGCATGATGTGGCAACCGTGCTCGATACCGAAGGGATTGCCATTCGTGCAGGACATCATTGCTGCCAGCCGCTTATGCGTTGGCTTGAGGTCTCTTCAACAGCCAGAGCGAGCTTTTACCTGTACAATACAGAAGAGGATGTAGACCGTCTGGTGAGCTCGCTACTAAAAACAAAGGAGTTCTTCGGTCATGCAATTGGATGATTTATACCGTCGCGTTATCATGGATCACTATAAAAATCCGCGCAATCGTGGTACTCTTAATGAAGAGGCTGTGACAGTGAATCTGAACAACCCGACTTGCGGGGACCGGATTACACTTCAGCTTGAACTGCAGGATGGAAAAGTGCAGCAGGCTCGTTTTACCGGCGAGGGCTGCTCGATCAGCCTATCCTCGGCATCGATGATGACCGATGCTGTGCGCGGCAAAACACTTGATGAAGCGCTTGGATTGGCCGATAAATTTTCTTCTCTCATGAAGGGCGACGAGGTCGAGTTCGTAGAATACGAAGATTTGGAAGCATTGGCTGGTGTGAAGAAGTTCCCTGCGCGAATCAAGTGCGCAACACTGGCTTGGAACGCTTTACGCAAGGGAATCGAAGCGAAGTCTTAAAATATAACGCTAGATAGAAGTACAAGGAGGTAAGCGAACCATGGCAAAAACAATGCCTGAAATGGAAGAGTATAAATATGGCTTTCGTGATGAGCACAAGGCTGTATTCCAGTCCGGTAAAGGCTTGACCCCGGAAATCGTTAAAACGATCTCCGAAATGAAGAACGAGCCGGAATGGATGCTGGAGTTCCGTCTGAAATCGCTGGAGCAATTCAATAAAATGCCGATGCCTACATGGGGCGGCAAGCTGGATGATCTGGATTTTGACGATATCCAGTATTATGTTCGTCCTTCCGAGAAGCAAGGGAAGACTTGGGAGGAAGTACCGGCTGAAATCAAGGAAACATTCGACAAGCTGGGAATTCCGGAAGCCGAGCAGAAGTTCCTGGCCGGGGTGTCGGCCCAGTATGAATCTGAGGTTGTCTACCACAGCATGCAAGAGGATTTGGAGAAACAGGGCGTTATCTTCACCGATACCGATACCGCGCTGCGCGAATACCCGGAGCTGTTCAAGGAATACTTCGGGACCATCATTCCTCCGAATGACAACAAATTTGCTGCTCTGAACAGCGCAGTATGGTCCGGCGGAAGCTTCATCTACGTGCCAAAGGGCGTTAAATGTGAAATCCCGCTGCAGGCGTACTTCCGGATTAACTCCGAAAACATGGGACAATTCGAGCGTACACTCATTATTGCCGATGAGGACAGCTTTGTGCACTATGTAGAAGGATGTACAGCTCCTGTCTACAGCACAAACTCCCTGCACAGCGCAGTCGTTGAAATTCTGTGCAAGAAAAATGCGCGTGTGCGCTACACAACCATCCAGAACTGGGCGCCTAACATCTTCAACCTTGTTACTAAACGTGCGGTTGCTGATGAGAATGCGACAATGGAATGGGTTGACGGAAATATCGGTTCCAAACTGACGATGAAATACCCGGCTGTTGTACTCAGAGGCCGCGGGGCGAAAGGTATGGTATTGTCGATTGCAGTGGCGGGCAAAAACCAGCATCAGGATGCTGGTGCGAAAATGATTCACCTCGCTCCCGATACGACTTCGACAATTGTATCCAAATCGATCAGCAAGCACGGCGGCAAAGTAACTTACCGTGGACTGGCATCCTTCGGACGCAACTCCGAGGGCTCCAAAGCCAACATTAAGTGCGACACGCTCATTCTGGATAATGAATCGACTTCCGATACGATCCCTTATAACGAAATTCTGAACGATAACATCATTCTGGAGCATGAGGCGACGGTATCCAAAGTATCCGAGGATCAATTGTTCTATCTGATGAGCCGCGGTTTGTCCGAAGCGGAAGCGACTCAGATGATCGTTATGGGCTTCATCGAGCCGTTCACCAAGGAGCTGCCGATGGAATACGCCGTCGAGATGAACCGCCTGATCAAGTTCGAAATGGAAGGTTCGATCGGTTAGGTAGGGCAACACCCCAATTTTTAAGCGAAAAGGACCTCAAATTCCACTGCAAAGTGAAGGTTGAGGTCCTTTTTCTCGATGAAATTCAATTCTAAGTGATGCTAGAAAAATCACAAATTGACTTTTGGGACAGCCCCTTTAATTTTTTTCTGTGATTTGGAAGGTAAATATTAGCGATGATTTTGATCATCCTTCATTTGTACTGTTTTGACATGGAGACGAGGTTTGTTTCTGTATCCAATTTTTAATGTTCCACGTATTTTTCGTGATTTTTGTTCTCGAAGCCATGTTTAATGTGCAGCCGCGCAATAGCCTTCATCTGCTTAATTTTGGGATTCTTTATATGAATTCTGCTCGCTAACATGAACTATGGCGATGTGGCAACAGCATGAATCAAACGGCGTGAGCAGTAGGCTACGGCAAATCTGGATTACTACCGTTACCTCAAATATAATTTTGAATTGGAAGAACTAAGTAATATAAAATATGATAAGATGGATTTTAAATATACCAAATAAAACGAATAGATAGGGGTGGGCTAATAACATGATAGAGGTCTATTGTGATGAAAGCAGGCCTGAATTACTCTATAAAAAAAAAGAAACTACTGCAAGATATATGGTTATAGGTGGGGTTTGGATTTCATATTTGTTTCGGGAAGATTTGAAAGCAAACATCAAGAAGTTGAAAGAGCGTTATAATTATAAAAATGAAATTAAATGGAAAAATGTTAGCCCTTCAATGATTGATTTTTATCTAGAGCTAATTGATCTTTTCTTTAAATTTGATGCAATTCGTTTTAGATGTATTGTTGTAGACTGCGAGAAAGTAGATCTTGATAAATTTCATGATTCTGATTCTGAACTCGGTTTTTACAAATTTTACTATCAGCTGCTAAAGCATTGGATTGATGAAAGAGAGAAATATTGGATTTATCTAGACTACAAAAAGAATAAACTTCCTGATCGTCTTCATCAACTTGAAAGTGTACTAGAAAAAACTGTTCCGGGAAAGGTTCAAGAAATACAAGCTATAAATTCGAGGGACTCTCTAATGATTCAATTAGCTGATGTATTAATTGGTGCCGTAGGATACAAATTTCACAATTGCAATACAAGCAAGGCTAAGCTAAAAATTATTGAGCGACTTGAGACATACATTGAAGATGAAATACAAAGTACTTTTAAAAGTGAAAGAAAATTCAATGTTTTCAAAATAAATCTTAATCTAAGGGGTTGATTATATGTATAGCCCTTTAGTTCAACTAGATGATGAATTGCAATATCGGGAGCTCTATAATAAAATTTACTGTAAGGAAACAATATATACCTATGATGGATACGTTGTTAGTTTCTCTCCTAAGACTTTTGACCATGCATTCTTCAGCAGTTCCAATCGACGAGTTCGTGATAAAAGTATTTTTAATACCGAAAGGGCCACCAGGATTTTGTGGATTAAAAAAGTGTTGGAAGACGCTACATTGACATTATATGCAGGCTGGGATACAACAAGAAAAAAATACGACGCATCCAGGCGCGTCTGCCTTGTTACGGACGATGGTTATGTCGTTGTACTAAGAAAAGCATCAAAAATAAAGTTTATCTTCGTGACCGCGTATGTTATTGATTCTGATGAAGTTAAGCAAAAAATAATGGCTAGTCCGATTTGGTCTCATAACACATAAAAGGAACTAATGTTCTTGTTTTTTGGCAAAATGTTTGACATCTGGTTATCTTGGGGTATAATAAAAGTATCCTTTACTTAATGTCTGGGATCTACAAAGGTTTCGGTCCGCTGGACCCCTAATCAGCGGCCACTCATATTTAATGGATTTGCTCAACTTGGGCAATTTTAAGAAAGTTCCCGCGGACCAGTCTGCCGGGAACTTTTTTTGATAAAACAAATTCTTGAGGATCGGTAATCTGAGTTTTCTGTGCAGTGGGTTAGTCAAGTTATTTTAACGAGAGGCACCTCCAGTAACACTCAACTAGGCTGATGCATAGGATAACGGGAAGTTCAAATTGGAGGTCTGCATCATGAACGTGCCAAGTCAAACACAACCTGCGGTGACGCCGATTTACCATTGTTGTTCCGAAGTTCATCAAGTGCTGCATTCGGTTAGAAGCCAGCTTCATCAGCTGTGCAATGAACATATCCACCGTTTGGTGAAAATTGAAACGATAGACGGTGATGTCTTTGAAGGACATGTTGCGCATTTTGACAACAGCTACCTCTACCTGAATCTGTCTCATCCAGGTTACACCCGTGCGTTTGTACCGGGTTTTGGTTTCCCTGGGTCTAATCCGAATAGCAATTTTATTCTCCCGCTAGTGCTGTTCAACCTGCTTACGATTTCACTGTTATAAGCTATACAGAGTGCATAAGGTCATTTAACATTCGACAGGAGTGATTCCTTTGGCAATTCTCCCCCCATTTGGCCCTCCAGGCGTTCCGGGACAGCAAGGGCAGTTGCAGGCTCCCTCTGCCCCTCCGCCATCTACAATCCCGGCAATGCCTTTCACATCCACATTTGCCATTGACCCTGGAGCAATCTCCGGCTGTCTGTTCCGCTACACCTACATTTGGCCGCGAGGCGGTCAGGGCTTCTGGTTCTACCCTGTATTCGTCGGACGGACATCCGTCTCGGGCTTCCGTTGGAATGGATTTTTTTGGACTTTCTCTGGTTTTGACCTGGGTCGGATTGAATCGTTCACTTGTGTCTGATTGAATCAGAGTGGAAGCATGTCTTACCGGGTGTTCCCTGCAAGCGGGGACACCCGCTATCTTTTTAGCAAGGATATATCAGACTCGCATGGTCCCGAATACATAACTCTCCAAAACCAGAAAGAAGTTTCTACGCATTAAAAGCAGACAAAGACGTTTGCGCTTGTAAGAATAATCCATCCAGTTTTGTACATCCTAACGTTAGAAATTACCAAAATGTACAAAGGGGATCTATCGGATGAAACGGTTGTTCAGCTTGATCATTGGTGTGACGATTATAATAGGGCTAGCCGGCTGCGGATCGTTGGGCAGGGGAGCGAGCGAGCCTAACAGGGTGGAAAACTTTAGTGTCGAGGAGCATATTGCCAAGCTGGATGAAGGGCAGTCTCCTGTTCCCATTGTCAAGCTGGACGGCGGCTCCTATGTAGATGTTGGGCGGATGGCCGGACAGATTGGATTTCAGACCCGCTGGGCAGAGAAGGATAGGAAACTGCTAATCGGTGATCATGATGTGGTATGGTCCTTCCAAGCGGATACGAAGACGGCTGTTAAGGGCCAAAGGCAAATCGAAATGGACGCGCCTGCACGCAAGCAGCAGGAAAGCTTAATGGTAACTACGCAAACGATCGAGACGCTGTTCAAGGATGAGGCAGTATTCCAAATCGGTGAAACGGAAATTACGATCTTCCCGGTTCCGGGCTATATCGACCCTGAGTCCGGTCATGCCGCAGAATTCAAGGATGATCCTCTGGACCCCTCGGTCAAACCGATCAAGAAGGGCGAAGGAACTTCCGACAAAAGAAAAAACGGTGCAACAGTTGCTCTGCAAGCCTTGACGGGCACTGGAAGCGACATTACCGAGGAAGCCAAAAAATTTATGGGTGTGCCTTATTTGTTTGGAACGGAGCCTTACGAACAGTCTAAACGCTTCGACTGCTCCTCTTTCGTTCAGTACGTGTTTGAGAAATTCAATTACAGCCTGCCCCGTACAGCTCGCGCTCAAGCCGGAAGGGGAACCTTTGTACAACGCTCGGAGCTGAGAGTTGGCGATCTGATGTTCTTCTATGTTCCGGGACGGTTCAAGAGCGATGAAGAGGTGGGACATGTCGCCATCTACCTGGGCAATCAGAAAATGATTCACTCCAGTCCGCTGCCTGAAGATGGTGTCCAAATCTCAGAGATCAACAAGGATTATTGGAAGCAGACCTTTTTGTATGCCAAAAGAATTCTGGATTAAGCAATTAAAACACGATAACAGAAAGCTGTCCGGGACGGTTGTCTTTTGACGGCTTTCTGTTATTTTGTATGCAAACGATCCTGCCCATCATTTAGATAACTGTCTAAAAACGTTAATAGCACCACTAGATTGAACGATATCCCAATCGGTATAATAGTGGTATGCTAATAAGGCGTGCTGCTTGGTGCAGCGTTGACAGATTCGGATATTCAGGAGAGGAGCGTTGGCATTGGGGACAAAAGCAGAACATGCTCTGCGTGTCGTGCTGCTGCACAGCAATGATCTTCACAGCCGTTTGGAACAGGCCGCCCAAATCGCTTCTTATATCTCAGCCGAGCGCCGTATATATGGGGACGATCGTTTGCTTGTATTGGATTGCGGGGATCATATGGACAGGATGCGAATGGAGACCGAAGGCAGCGATGGTCTTGTCAATATTGAGCTTCTGAATGCGGCAGGGTACGACGCTGTTACATTGGGCAATAATGAAGGATTGACGTATACCCGTGAAGAGCTGGCTTATGCGTATCGAGAGCATGCGAAATTTCCGGTGGTTTGCGCCAATATGCTGGATATGGAAACAGGTGAAAGGCCTGAATGGCTGCTGCCTTCATATATAATCGTTAAAAACGGATTGAGAATCGGGATTACGGCAGTGACCGCGGCGTTTGCCGATTTTTATTGCCTGTTAGGCTGGCAGGCCACAGAGCCTTTTGAGGAGTTGCGCCGGCAGGTGGCCACCTTAAGGGATCAAGTGGATATTGTCATTGTACTGTCTCATCTTGGACTGCCTTCCGATGAAAAACTCGCTGCAGAAGTCCCGGGCGTCGATCTGATTCTCGGCGCTCATACCCATCATCTTCTGCTGGAGCCGCTCGTCAGAGGGACGACGACTATATGCGCGGCGGGGAAGTTTGGCGAATATTTGGGACGGGTGGAGCTTGACCTGGATCTGGATACAGGCCGCCCCGTCATCCGCGCCAGTTGCGTGCCGATGGCGGCAGAGAAGCTGGAAGAGAGAGCGGCAGCTATTATTGGCAGCTTTTTGGATACGGGCCGCCAACGTCTTGATCGGGAAGTTGTGACGCTTGCGAAGCCGCTGCCTGCCGGGAACGGTACAGATGCTCCGCTGGCTAATCTGCTGGCCGCCGGATTGAGGAAGTGGGCAGGTGCAGATATTGGCCTTGTCAATACGGGACAACTGCTGGGCGGCCTTGCGACAGGGCGCGTAACAGCCGGGCAATTGCATGCGCTATGTCCGTCCCCCATCAATCCTTGCCAGATGCAGCTTACAGGAGCCGATTTGCTCCAGGCTTTGGAGGAATCGCTGTTGGATGAGTTTCGCAGCAAACCGATCAAAGGCTTTGGGTTTCGCGGCGAGGTGCTTGGGTCGCTTGCTGTTGATGGTCTTCAGATTGTCTATGATTGGGGCCGTCCGCCTTACGCTCGAATTACAAAGATTACAATTGGCGGCAAGGCGCTTGAACCAGACGCCTTCTACTTAGTCGGCACAATTGATATGTTTACGTTCGGTGTCGGCTATCTCAGCTTGAAGAATAGTCTTAACCTTCGTTACTTTTTGCCGGAGTTCATTCGGGATGTATTAGCTTCCCAGCTTCAACAGGAAAGCGAGTTGGAACACTGCTTTTTGAACAGATGGTCTTCAAATTTTATGCAAAATGAATGATGATTGATTGTCGAAATTTGATTGCTGCTGCTATTGTTGTCGAAAATTCCCGTTATTTAGGTTGCTCTTTTCTTGAAAATGCCTTACATTAACATTACGATATAAGTTGAACAAAGAAGCAGAAGTCGAATCGCCAGCATGTGAAAGGATTTTGGAGCGTTCACATGAAGACCCTGTTCGACATCCATTCGTTCATCTAATAGAGCGTATAATATTCAGGAAGAAGCAAATAGAAGACGGGCAGGAGTCGATAATATGCGTTTGGTGCCCATAGTTTTATGCCGTCCGGGGATGCGGCTGGGGAAGCGAATTATTTCGGAAGAAGGGATTATACTCCTTGGGGAGCATATGGAGTTGACAGAGAAGCTGATTTTCCGTCTTCGCCAAAGCGGGATTAATTTTGTATATATTGAAGACTCGCTTACCTCGGACATTGTTGTCCCGGAACTGATCAGTGATGAGACGCGCATTCGTGCGCTTGATAAAATACGTACGACTTTTAAGGATATGATGAATGCTCCCAAGCTGCGAAGCGGCGTGACTTATCCGTATATTGCCAAACAGTTCAAGCAAGTTATGACGATGGTCATGGATGAGATCGGAAGTCACAAGGATGCAATGATCATGCTTATGAATATTGGCGTAGTAGATTCGTACCTGTTTCAGCATTCGCTGAATGTATGCATCTATACAACGCTGCTTGGGATGGCTCATGGCTATAATCAGGAAGAACTGATGAAGCTGGGCATGGGGGCATTGCTTCATGACGTCGGCAAAACGCAGGTTCCGGCATCAATATTATTAAAGCCCGGAGCGTTGACCGATGAAGAGTTCGACGAGATGAAGCGGCATACGGATCATGGCTTTTATCTGCTTAAGGATGAACCCAACATTCCGCTGATTGTGGCGCATTGTGCCTACCAGCACCATGAGCGGCTGGATGGGAGCGGCTACCCGCGCGGCATCCGAGGCCATGAAATTCATGAGTATGCGAAATGGATCGGACTTGTCGATTCTTATGACGCTATGACAACCTCTCGGGTATATCGGGCCCCGATGTTGCCCCATCAGGCGATTGAGGAGCTTTATGTGGGCACGGGAACCTTGTATGAGCAAAGTATGGTACAACTGTTCCGCGATAAGGTTGTCATCTATCCGGTGGGCCTGACGGTTCAGCTTAATACCGGTGAGAGCGGGGTAGTTGTCGATACGAATTCGACCTTCCCGCATCGTCCGATTATCCGGGTGCTTTACAACGAGGCTGGAGAGATACTCGCTGCGCCTTATGAGATTGACTTGTCCAAGCATTTGAGTACGATGATCATCCAGGTAAACTTTAGCGATACCGGGATGACGGCTAAAATTTAAGATGTTACAAATTGTGTCCAATTACTGCCTCAAATTTGTTCTGGAATCGACCCAGATATTTCCTGCAGCAGAGCGATGCAAAAGTATGATAAATTTGGTTTTAGAAGCAGCAGCTAGCTGTTCATCTGAAAGTGCCGGTTTGCAGGCATTCAGGGACAGGGCTGCTTTTTGATTGCAAGAGACTGTGCTGTTCATTACAATAAGAAAGTATGGTTACCAACTAAAAGGTGTTGATATACATGAATAGTTTGACCCGCAATACACAACCGAAGCATCCGCTTGTTCTGTCTCCTTCTACAGATCCGTGGGACCCGATCCGCTCTCTACAGCGCTATGACCGTCATCGTTTGACCAGTGTCGAGATGACGGTCTCCAACCTGTGCAATATGCGCTGCGAGCATTGCGCAGTAGGCGACACGCTCGTTTACAATGAACCGGGCAAGCTCCCGGTAACGCAAATGCTGAACAGGCTGGAAGAAATAGATAGTTTGCAGACGATCTCCATCACAGGCGGCGAGCCTTCGTTCGCTGCTCAGACGGTACGGGATTATATTGTGCCGATTTTGCGCTATGCGAAGGAGAGAGGGCTAAAATCGCAGATGAATTCCAATCTGACACTTGATTATGAGCGATATGAAATTCTTTTGCCATATTTGGACGTGATGCACATATCCTTTAACTATAGGGATGTCCACGATTTTCTGGAAATCGGCTTCGCCAAATCCCCGCATAAAATGCCTGTCGCCGCGGCAGCCAAGCTGTATGACCGGATGATTGAAAATTCGCAGCGGTTAAGCAGCAATGGGATGCTGATTTCAGCAGAATCGATGATTAACTACCGCACTCATCAGCATATCGATACGATTCATAAGCTCATTCTGGAGATGGGATGCCAGCGTCATGAAGTCCACCCGATGTATCCGAGCGCCTTTGCCGCTAATTTGCCGATGCTGTCCAAGGAGGAAATGAGAGCGGCAATTGAGCGTTTGCTGGACCATCGCGATCCGGATGTATGGATGCTGTTCGGGACATTGCCGTTCTTCGCTTGCAGCGATCATGAGGAGGAGCGCAGGCTGCTTGGCCGTCTTCGCCGTGAGCGCAATGTGACGGTCCGTAATGACCCGGACGGGCGGAACCGGCTCAATGTGAATCTGTTTACAGGAGACGTATTTGTGACGGACTTCTCCGATGTGCCGGCATTTGGCAACATTAAGGAAGATCGGCTGAGCGACGTATTCGACCGCTGGCTTGAGCATCCGCTTGCGCAGAGCGTGAATTGCAGCTGTCCTGCCGCCGGATGCTGCGGACCGAATTTGCTGGTGAAGGATATGTACTACAAGGACACCGACTTTACTACACGCCACGCTGTTCTCTAAAGAACAGCCGAAGGGAGGCGAAGCACTCCAATGTCGGTCCGTGCGATTGTATCTGCGGCAGTAGGACTGGCGCTGCTTTATTTGCTGTTTACGGCAGGCGCGCCATTCCTGCTAGCCTTGGTTGTCGCAATTTTTATGGAGCCGCTGATTATGCTGCTGATGCGCTCATTCCGGCTCCCCAGATTTATCGCCGCTACATTGACCAGCACAGTATTTACCATTGTATTGATCGGTTTGATGGTGCTGCTTGGCGTGAAGGTGGTTGCGGAGTTGATTGATTTCTGGAATAAGGTTCCTCAATATGTGGGAGATGCCAATCTGTTCGTGCAGGATACCATTGCGGACATTGAACTCTATTACACGAGCCTGTCTCCGGATACCAAATCCCAGCTTCAAAGCTGGATATCAACCTTCTCCAACTCCATCTCATCGCTTGTGACGGGTGTTTCCACTTCTTTTGTTGCTTTTGCCAAAGGGATACCCGGCCTGTTTATTTTCTTCATCGTGTTTTTGGTAGCCGTCTATTTGTTCAGCTACAGCCTGCACACGCTCAAGGGCACCTTCCTCACACTATTCGATTCCAAATCCCGTGAACAAGTTGATAACGTATTATCCAGCCTCCGCCGCTCTATCTTTGGCTTTCTTCGTTCCCAATTGATTTTAAGCCTTATGACCTATGTGATTACTTTGGTAGGGCTTCTATTTCTGGACTTAAAATATCCGCTTGCTATCGCTTTGCTCATTGTATGCGTCGACTTGCTGCCCATATTGGGGACAGGCGCTGTTCTCATTCCATGGGCCGCTTATTTGCTGGGTACAGGGGATACCTATACAGGCGCAGGGCTTGTGGTGCTGTTTCTGCTCATCACGATTTTCCGGCGCGTCGTGGAGCCGAAAATTCTTGGCGACGCCGTAGGCATCGGGGCGCTGTCTGCGCTTATCAGTCTGTATGTTGGTTTCAAGCTGGTAGGCGTCATCGGGGTATTTCTCGGACCTATGGTTGTCATTATTTACACCGCCGCCAGGGAAGCTGGATTATTGCAGACGAAGATTAAGCTTTAAGTCTAAGACAGACGAGCTTATGGCATGTCGTTTGCTTCCTGCATCCTGTCATGCATAACGCAATGACCCGCAAGAAGGGCTGGTTGATTCAGTCCTTTCTCGCGGGTCATTTTGTTTGTAAAACGAATTGTTTTAAGTTTTAAATGTTCTGTCAGTTCTTTAGCGCCAGCGCGGCAAAGGAGCATTGCGGAGGGATAAAGGGGTTCTGGAGAAACGTAAGTGGTTGCCTTTAAAGGGCGATTTCCTACAGATGAAAAATGTAATAAGGGGAAATTGGTCTTTAACAGCAATCGGAAGAACCCCTTTGTCCCGCAGCTTCGCCCAATTTTCGCTATTACCGGCAGCTTCGCCAAATTGAAACTTTCAAACCGGAAAATAATCGTCCCCCTGCAGCTTGTCCACAAACTGCTGAAGCCAGGCATAATACTCTATTGCATGGTTCAGCTTCTCCAGATCGCCCGCGATGCGTAGTTTCTCTTCCTCGGACACATCACGAGATTCAAGCAATGCTCTCAGCTCCGGGAATGCCTCCTCAATGGCGGCTGTCATCACATCGACCTCCCGCTGCAGCTTCATCGTGAAGAAGCTCTTGAAGGTTTGGAAGAAATTCGTCTCTGCCTTGTACAGGTCTTTGCGCTCCTGTTTTTCCTCCAATTTACTGACCATGCCGGAAGCAATGAGCGAGCGTACGCCATAGCTCATGTTGCTTTTGCTCATATTCATATATTGCTTCATATCTTCAAGGGTCATCGGATGATCTTCGAAAAACATAATGCCATAAAGCTGGCCGAATGAGTAGTTGGCTCCGTACAGATCCATCGTTTGGGCAATTGCGTCAATGACTTGGCGCAGCGCAAGCTCGCGCGGCGACAGATCCGGGTTATTTTCACCAAATGCTGCTTGTTTCACAGGCTCACCGCATTTCAATAGATTTCAATGTCCAGTGTACTACTATTCCAAGCGAAAAGCTTCTGTTCCTGCTGCGTCAAAAAAATTTACAAAAGTCGCAAGTCCATTTTACGCGGCTATAACCAATCGGCGCAAGGTTTAGTGTACAATTTTTTTTGAACAGAACATTGGAAGGGGCGTGCAACATTGAAAGGTTCGACGTGGGTACGCGAGCTGAGGCCGATACTTTTTACATTGCCCGCTATGATCCCATTCACAATTTTTTGGTTGGGGCCACTGGTTTACGTGTTTTATTTAAGTTTTACAGAATGGGATTTTATGAGTCCGGACAAGTTGTTTGTAGGGCTCGACAATTATCGCTATCTGTTTGAGAATCCGGCGTTCTACAAGGCGCTTGGCGTAACCCTGTTTTTTTGTATCGGGACGGTTGTGCCGGTCATCGTGATTGGACTTGGACTGGCGCTGCTGCTGAACACGCGTATGAAAGGGAGGGGATTTTACCGGACGCTGCTATTCTCACCTTGGGTGACACCGACAGTTGCAGTCTCGATTGTATGGTCGTGGATTTTCGAGCCGGAAGCCGGATTCGCCAACACTGTCCTCAAATTTTTCGGACTGCCGGAACTGGGCTGGCTCAAAGACCCGCAATGGGCGCTGGTCGGCGTCCTGATCGTGACCATATGGAAATTGGTCGGCTGGGCGATGATTTTCTACATGGTGGCGTTGAACAATGTGCCGGAGGACTTGATGGAGGCTGCCGATTTGGACGGAGCCAACCGGTTCCAGCGATTTATGCGGGTGACATTGCCGCTAATTTCGCCAACGACACTGTTCCTGTTCGTTGTCCTGATGATCCAGTCCTTGCAAGCCTATGACCAAATTAACGTCCTTACCCAGGGCGGACCTTCCGGTTCAACCCGGACGCTGCTGTATATGTATTATCAGTCGGCCTTCGAGTCGTTCAACATCGGGGAGGCCTCGACTGTAGCAACCATACTTATTATCATCTGTATGCTGTTTTCCCTGCTGACGATGACGGTTAGCCGGAAGACTACACATTACTAATTCCATGAAGCGATGAAAGGGGAGCAACCTGACTTGGCTTCCAATCCAAGACCGCTGAGCCGGTTTGTCAAACATCTGATTTTTGCAGTTGCATCCTTGCTGATGGCTTTCCCATTCTATTGGATGGTCACGAGCGCACTGAAAACGAACGACGAAATTTGGCGTTCCCCGCCCACACTATGGCCGGAGGTTCCGCTGTGGAGCAATTTTGCAGATGCTTGGGCCGCTGCTCCTTTTTGGAAATACATGAGCAACAGTATCTATGTCGCCTTTGCTATTGTACTGATCCAGATATTTAACTCTGGCATGATGGCTTACGCGCTTGCGCATATGAAATTCAGGCTTAAAGGAGCATTGTCGGCGCTTGTTCTGCTCGGATACATGGTTCCGAGTACGGCGGTCTATTTGCCGGGATATTTGGTGTTGTCCAAGCTGCAGCTCCTGGATACCTATACCGGTCTGATTATTTCCAACTGCGTGAGTGTATTTTCGATCTTTTTGATTCGCCAGGCATTCTTGCAGGTTCCTCATGAACTTGTGGAAGCCGGACAAATTGACGGGGCATCGCATATGCGCATTCTTTGGACGATTATTGCTCCGATTGCGCGCTCTTCATTTGCAGTGCTGGCACTTATTACGTTCATCGACCAATATAACAACTATTTCTGGCCGATGCTCATAACGAAGAGCCCGGAAATGATGCTTGTATCCGCCGGTCTTCGCAGCTTTTTCGTTGAAGGAGGTGCTTACGGGTTAAAATGGCCGCTCATTATGGCAGCCAGCGCATTCACCATCGCACCGCTTTTGATTGTCTTTGTATTCACGCAAAAAACCATTATGCAAAGCGTTAATATGACAGCAGGCTCGCAAAAGGGCTAAATGAAAAAGCTAGAGAACCGACATTTAATGGAAATGGGGAGAAAAAGCATGTTGAAAATGAAAAAATGGTGGGCAATGACTGTTCTGTGCAGCTTGATGTTTCTGGCGGCGTGCGGCGGAAATACAGGTGCAGGCAATACAGGTACGGCCAAACCCGGATCAGAAGCTTCAACTAACAGCGGACAACCTGCCAAGCAAGAAATCCCGGCAAGCAAAGATCCTGTAACCATTGAGTTCTGGTACGGGCTTGGCGGCAAGCTGGGCGAGAATATGGCTAAAACTATTGAGAAATTCAACGCTTCCCAGAAGGATGTCATCGTCAAAGGAATCGTGCAGGGCGACTATTCAGAGACAGAGAAGAAGCTGCAGGCAGCAATTGCATCCGGTCAAGTCCCGGCGGCTGTTCTGGGCTCCAACGTTGATTGGGCGCGCAAGGGCTACTTTGCACCGCTTGATGAGTTGGTCAAGAACGACCCCAACTTCAAAAGCGAAGATTTCGTTCAAACTTTCCTGAACCAAGGTAAAGTGGATGGCGTTCAATACTTCCTGCCGCTGTACGGTACAACTCAGGTGATGTACTACCGCAAAGATGCGTTCCAAGAGCAAAATATTGACCCTGCTTCCTTGACTACGTGGGAAAAGCTGGCGGACGCTGCTGCCAAGATGACGAAAAAAGAGGGCAACAAAACAACGTTCTACGGCTGGGAGCCAATGTGGGGCAAGGATAACATGATGGATGCCGTGTTCGGCAAGGGCGGCAAAGTGCTGAGCGATGACGGCAAGCAGGTGCTGATCGATTCTCCGGAATGGGTCGAGACTTGGGAGCAATTCCGCAAGTGGATTCATGAAGATAAAATCATGCGTATTCACTCCGGAGGCCAAGGCTGGGAGTACTGGTACAAAACGATTGATGACGTCATGAAGGGCCAAGCTGCAGGCTATACAGGCTCCAGCGGCGACCAGGGCGATCTGGACTTTAATATTCTGGGTGCAATGGAGCAACCGGGCTGGGAAGGTAAAGGCGAAGGCAAGCCGGTTGCAGAAGCCAGATTGGCGGGGATTCCGGCGAAAGCAAGCAAGGAGCAGCAAGAAGCGGCATATAAATGGTTTACTTTCTTCAGCAACACGGAAAACACAGCTAAATGGTCGATGGATAACGGATATATTGCCGTGCGTCATTCTGCGCTTGAAGATCCTGAATTCAAATCATTCAGTGAATCCAACCCGCAAATCAGTGTTCCGCTGCGTCAGGCGTCCCATGGTTCTGAACCATTCAGCGACCCAACCGGCGGTAAAATCAATGATGCTTTGAGAATTGCGGCGGACAAAGTACAAATCGAAAACATTTCGGCTGCTGAAGCGCTCAAAGCTGCGAAAGTAATCGCGCAAAAAGAACTGGATAAATTGAAGTAGAGGTGAGAGGCGCAATGCCAGAGCTGAGAATGGGTACCGGCCGCTACATGGTCGACGGCATATTGCTGGATAAAGACGGGACGCTGCTTGATTTTATGTCGCTATGGGGAAATTGGAGCCTGGGAATCATCAAACGATTCGCTACTGCCCTTGAGCTGCGGGGATTGTCCCTTCCCGCGGAGCTTACTCCGTCCCTGTGGGGCCTTATTCAAGACTCTCGGGGTGTTGCGGTTGATTATGACCGCAATGGCCCGCTGGCGATGGGCACACTGGACGATCTGCTCGCATTGCTGGCATGGCAGGGATATACGCAAGGACTATCGTGGGCGGAGGCCAGAGAACTGGCCCACGCCTGCCGGATATCTGCTGACGAGATGCTGGAGCGCGAGCGCCCGGTATTAAGCATTCCAGGCGTGGTTGGCTTCCTTGAGCAGTGCCGCAAGCTGCGCATTCCGCTTGCGGTAGTTACGGCAGACGAGACGGAACCTGCCGAGCGGCATCTGGAATGGCTGGGCATTCGCGATTACTTTGCCGTCGTACTAGGTACGGACAAGGCGGCGCGCGGCAAGCCGTTTCCAGATCTGGCGCTGCTCGCCTGCAGCGAACTGGGGATTGCGCCTTCACGTACTGCTATTATCGGCGACACGAATGGCGATATGATTATGGCCAAGGCGGCCGGGGCGGCTGCTGCCATCGGAATCGACACTTCAGGAGATGCCGTTTTAGTAAGCCGTAATTTGCAGGATGCCGATGTTATCGTGCATTCCTATGAGGAAATGGAATTCGGAGGGATGGAACGATGAAGGATGGAATCGGCTGGGGCTGGCTGTTTCTGATCCTGGCAATCGGATTTGAACTGTCCGGAACCATTTCCATGAAGCTGTCCCAAGGCTTCACGAAATTATGGCCGTCCATTCTCATGTTCGTCTGCTACGGAATCAGCTTTACATCGCTTAATTTTGCATTGCACTCATTCAAGATAAGTGTTGCTTATGCGATCTGGTCGGGTGCGGGGATCATTCTCATTACAGTGGCAGGCGTTTTCTTTTTCTCGGAGCGGCTGTCACTGGCCTCGCTCCTGTGGAGTGGAGTCATTGTGGCTGGTGTTGTGGGACTGAATCTGAGTGCAAAGGTTCATTGACAGCAGGGTCGGGACTTCAATAGTGAATTGGCTGATATGAAGCGGCTTAAGCTTATATAGAGAGGAGCTTTTAGACACATGTCAACAGACAAACCAGTCATTTCTTTTCAGGTGATTACAGATACGCATGTGACTATAGATTCGGAGCATGTGCATAATGTCAATTTTGACCGGTCGCTCAAAGATATTATTCAACATGCAGACAACAGCTGCGGCATTATGCATGCGGGCGATATTACGGACCATGGGCATCCGGAGGAGTATATGGAGCTGCACCGGATCATCGCTGAGAACAAAGAGGGATTGCCGAATATTCGCTTTACGCTCGGCAATCATGACGTCGGCTTAGGGGACTGGCAGGCGCGTTCCTCGCTGTATTTCAAGAATTGCGGGACGAACAGTCCTTACCATGATCACTGGATTGACGGCTATCACTTTATTTTCCTCGGCACAGAGAAGGGTTTGAGGCTCCACTGCGACCTGTCCCCGGTACAACTGCAATGGCTAGAAGAAAAGCTGGCTGAGCAGGCGTCTGCTCATCAGCCGATCTTTCTCTTCCTCCATCAGCCGCTTCTGAACACGGTTGCCGGTTCCATGGAGGAGCAGGAATGGTATGGGGTTGTACAGGATGAGGAACTCAGACAGATTTTGTCCCGGTATCCGCAGGCGATCTTGTTCACCGGACATACGCATTGGGAGCTGGAAGCAAAGGCGATCATGTTCGAAGGCGGAGATCATATGGCGACCTGCTTCAATGCCGCTTCTACAGCTTATCTGTGGACGGACGAAGATGAACATAAGGATGGAAGCCAAGGCTTCTATGTCGATGTATATGAGGATCGTGTACTTGTGAAGGGGAGAGATTTTGCAGAAGGCAAATGGATCGAAGCCGCGCAATTTGTAGTTCCTTTGAAGACGAGTTAACTCCAGATATGCCAAGCGCCCCTTTCTTGTGAGGAAAGGGGTGCTTGGCTTGTTTTACGTTGGGCTTTTCTTAACTTCTGTCAGCCTGCAGGCATGGCTACCCAGTGTCCCTGGGACACCTCGACCAGCTTGGAATTTTCCACCTGATACTTGTCCGCGTCTGCGTATTCCTTGAACGGCGCTCTCAACCGTTTGGATTCGATTGTCGGATCAGGTACGGGAATGGCGGCCAAAAGGGATTTCGTATATTCATGCTGCGGATTCGCGTATAACTCCTCGCTCTCGGCCAGTTCGACGATTTTTCCCATGTACATAACCGCTACCCGATCGCTGATATGTTTTACCATGGAGAGATCATGGGCAATGAACAGGTACGTAAGCCCAAGGCGCTGCTGCAATTCTTCCAGCAGCTTGACGATCTGGGATTGGATCGAGACATCCAGCGCAGAGAGCGGCTCGTCGCAGACAATGAACTTGGGTTCGACAGCGAGCGCGCGGGCAATTCCGATTCTCTGACGTTGGCCGCCGGAAAACTCATGTGGATAACGCAGAGCAAAGGCCGGATCAAGGCCGACCATATCAAGCAGCTCTTCGACCCGCTTGAGTCGCTGAGAGCTGCTGCCGGTGAGTTGATGCAAATCGAGCGCCTCTCCGATAATATCCACCACCTTCAGGCGCGGATTAAGGGAAGCATACGGGTCCTGGAAGATCATCTGCATATGGCGCCGCATGATCTTCATTTCGGATGAGGTCAGACGGTTCACCGCCATGCCCTGATACAGCACTTCGCCGCCAGTCGGCTGGTGTAGACGCAAAATGGCGCGTCCGGTTGTCGATTTGCCGCTGCCGGACTCGCCGACTACCCCCAGCGTTTCTCCCTCTTTAATGTGAAAGCTGATATCATTAACAGCCTTCAGCACATTCCCTTTGCCGAGGTCGAAATGTTGTTTTAACGATTTGACCTCAATCAACGGGTGTGAAGTGTCGCGTCCGGCTAATAAAGGAGAAACAAGCTTCGCCTTCTTCTTCTCATCCAGCCGGGGCAGGGAGTTCAGCAGCTTGAGCGTATAAGGATGGCGGGGTTGCTCAAAAATATCATGGGTCGTCCCGCGCTCGACGATCTCTCCGTTCTTCATGACAACTACCCGGTCGCACATGCCTGCCACAACGCCTAGATCATGCGTGATCAGGATGATGGAGGTGCCAAAGCGCTCCTGAATATTTTTCATCAATTTCAGGATTTGCGCCTGAATGGTCACATCCAGCGCTGTTGTCGGCTCGTCCGCGATCAGGAGCGCGGGACGGCAGGCCAAGGCAATGGCAATCATCGCCCGCTGGCGCATGCCGCCGGAAAACTCATGGGGATATTGATTATATCGTGTCTCGCTATTACGGATGCCGACAAGCTTCAGCATCTCCAGCGCTTCTTTTTTCGCTTCCTTGCGTGAGAGTTTCTGATGCTTGATCAGCACCTCTGCGATCTGCTCCCCGATCTTGATCGTCGGATTCAGTGAAGTCATCGGGTCCTGAAAGATCATGCCGATATCCCGTCCGCGGATGCTTTCCATCTCCTTCTCGGAGCAGGCGGAAAGATTGCGTCCGAAAAACAAAATTTCACCGTTCTTCATATGAGAAGGAGGTGAAGGCAGCAGCCGCATGATCGAGCGGGCCGTCACGCTTTTGCCGCTGCCGGACTCTCCTACAATACCAAGCGTTTCGCCCTTGCCAACCTCGAAGCTTACACTTCGGACGGCTTCGGTCTCCCGGTCTCCGCTGAAGAAGGAGACGCTCAAATTATTAACTTGCAATATGGATTCCATCTGTTACACCTGCCAGTTGTACGATTATTTAGACATAAGCTTGACAGAAAATTTATTCTTAAATAAAATATATTGTATTCTAAAATAAAATATACTATATTCATCGGAATAATGCAATTTGATCATCAAGGGGGCAAGGAATGTTGTGGACGCAGCGCGGATAACCAGCGAGCAACGCGGAGATACATCATTTAGCGGTATCCTTAGCAGCGCATTTGCCAAAATGCTTACAAATCCGTCTTATCGGGTTGTTGTGCTGGCATTAGGAGCTCCGGTTACCATCTTTATATATTTGGTCTACCTTTTAAGAAAGAGCAAGGGCACTTACTACACTCTATTGCAGGAGACACGCGCTCAATTGCTGCAAGACCGTCTGCTTGACAGACTAAGGGAAGAGAGCCGCCAGCAATTGATCCATAAGTACAACTTTTTTGGTCAGAAAGTCAGCCAAGGGGAGCTTGAACGCCATACTGAAAAATTGGCGAAAGCACGCTTTCGCGAGGCGGTAGAAGAGGAGATGTCGCGGCAGCTTCAGATCAGCCAAAAGCAGAAGCTTACATTCACGACGACAGCTCAATCGTTGATAGAACAGCGGTTATTCCTGACGCTTTCCTTTGTGCCCGGACTTTTGATGTACATTATAATTTTACTATATAGCAATCCGTATTTGAAATATATTTTTGAAAGATTTGTGATGAGCGTATTCGTTATTTTCGGTGTTTCGGTGTTGGTCTTTAGTATCTTGTATGTGTCGCCGATGAATCCGGCTGCCAATATTCTAGGGGAAACGGCAACCAAAGAGCAGATTGCCAATTTCAACCATGTGTATGGGCTTGATCAACCTTATCTCGTGCAGCTTTGGAACAGTATCAAAGGCATTGCCACCTTCGATCTGGGCAAATCCTTTGCCGGCAATGAACAAGTCACCGAGACGATCGCCAGGAAATTTCCCATTACACTTACGCTGACGCTGATTTCGCTTCTTTTGGCGATTATCATTGCTATCCCGGTGGGAATCATTTCAGCTACCCGTCGTAATTCATTGTGGGATTATAGCTTTATGTTCATCGCGCTGATCGGCTTGTCGATTCCGAGCTTCTGGCAGGGTCTGATCTTTATTTTGAACTTTTCCATCAAGCTTCATTGGCTTCCGGCTACGTTCAATCCGCAGAACTGGCTGTCCATCATCATGCCGACTATTGTGCTTGGGACAAGCCTGACGGCGGCTGTAGCGAGGATGACGCGATCCTCCATGCTGGAGGTCATTAGTGAGGATTATATGATTACGGCCAAAGCCAAGGGTCTTGGCAGGCGGCAAGTGCTGATGAAACATGCCATACGCAATGCGATTATTCCGATCATTACAGTGATTGGCTTGCAGTTTGGCGGTATGCTGGGCGGTTCCGCGGTAACGGAAAAAGTGTTCAACATTAGCGGGCTTGGCAGCTATATTATAGACAAGCAATTCATCCCCGATATTCCGAGCATTATGGGGGGCGTCGTCTATACGGCCATTACAATATCGCTTGTCAATGTCATTATCGATGTGCTGTATGCCTTTTTTGATCCCAGAATTCGAACCAAGATGAAACAATACTAAAGCAGGTGCAACCATGACTCAAACCCGTATACAATCGACCGGCGGCTCCGGAAATCCTGCCATCTCGGCGGCCTTTGCCAAGAAGCAAAGAAGCCCGGAATCCATTCTGGCTTTCTATATGCTGCTTAACGGTATTCTGGTTATTGCCGTATCGGCATTAAACATGTTCAAGCCTTATGTTTCGGACACCTTCTTGCCGTCGATGTTTGGCTTGACACTGATTTCCTTGTTCCATCTGGCTATTCTGCTGCCGATTAACCGTCATGTGAAGCGGGGCGGACCGGCGCCATGGCTGCCATGGGTAGCCGGCTTGCTCATTGCAACCTCTGTGACGGGAAATCTCTTCGCTCTGCTGCTCGGATTGAATCTGCTGGTGAAATACCGCGGCAAAGACAATCTGGCTGCCAACAGATGGGCAGATGTATGGACGAAGCTGACCCGGAGTACTATGCCGATGGTCGGGCTGTCATTTATCGTCTTTTTGTTTTCAATTTCGATATGCAGCTTTTTTACTTTTGATATTGCTATGGCGACCGAGAACAACTACGGTGCGATTCTCCAGCATCCAAGTCTGGCGTATCCGCTTGGCACAGATAATTTTGGCCGCTGCCTGTTCTCGCGCATTGTTTTCGGAGCGCGCATTTCCCTGATTGTCGGCTTTTTCTCGACGTTGCTGCCTGTTGTTGCAGGCGGTCTGCTAGGGGCCATATCCGGTTATTACGGACGGAGGACCGATAATATTATCATGCGTCTGCTGGATATTTTGTACGCGATCCCTGGTATTCTGCTCGCGATTGCGATAATTGCCGCTTTTGGGGCTAACACGGTAAACCTGATTATCGCGCTCGGCGTCGGTGCGATTCCGACCTTTGCCAGAACGATGCGGGCAAATGTGCTGCTCGTCTCGACATTTGAATATGTCGAAGCTGCGCGGGCGCTCGGAGCCAAAGATTCAACGATTCTCTTGAAGCATATCATTCCCAATTCGGTTGCTCCTATGATTGTCAAGTCTAGCTTGACGATTGGCGCTGCGGTCATCTCAACGAGCAGTCTTAGTTTCCTTGGGTTAGGCGTAGAGCCGCATATTCCGGAATGGGGCAACATTTTGAAGCTGGGAAGCGCCTATCTGGAGTCGCATTCTTATCTGGCAATTTATCCGGGAGTGGCGATAATTGCCCTTGTCTTATCTTTTAATTTCCTGGGAGACGGACTTCGGGATGCGCTTGATCCGAAGCTGGGCTGACGGGTATCCTAAAAAAGCTAGTCCACGTTTTTCGTACGCGAAAACCGACTATATATATAAATTAATGGAGGTAAACAGCAATGAAGAAACGCACTGTATTTACACTTTTGCTTGCACTTATGGTCGTACTTAGCGGATGCTCCGTTAAAACGAAAACCGACGTTCAAGTCAAGGATGGAGAGACTGCAACGGAGGATACCAAGAACCAGAAACCGGTAGACATTGAACTGCTCGCAATGAGCTCTAATGAATCAGATACCAATATTTTGCGGGATCAGTTGACCAAAAACGGTTTTAACGTTAAGCTGAACATCCAGCCGGACTACAGCACCTTCAAAGCCCAGCAGGATGCGGGCAACTATGACATTGCTGTATCAAGCTGGACAACTGTTACCGGAAACCCTGACTATGCCGTGAGATCCCTGTTCAAAACAGGCGGCGATTACAGCATTTTGGCGGATTCGGAAATCGACGCGCTGATCGAAAAAGCGGCTACAGAAACCAAAGAGCAGTATACCGAAACCTACAAGCAGTTGGAACAGCGCCTTGTATTTGACAAAGCTTATATCGCACCGCTTTATATTTCCTTGAAAAGCCAGGCGATCAACAAAGATATTTTGAACCCGGACAGCGTCAGACTGTCTAAATCTCGCGCTTTGACATGGGAAACGATTGATTTCAATGACACTTCCAAGCGGGATAAAGATTCATTGAACCTGACTCAGATCGCTTCCGTACTGACTTCCCTTGACCCGATCAAAGGCAACGACGGTTCGATCAACCAATTGAACACAAATATGTATGTTCGTCTGATTAACCTGACGGATGATGATGTCATTACATCCGACGGTTCCTTGTCTTACAACCATACGATTGCGGAAGGCAATTCCGAATACTATTTCATTTTGCGCGACGATATCAACTTCGCCAAAATTGAAAACAAAAAAGCGGTCGATTCCGGCGAGCGTGTAGGGGCCGATGATGTTATCTTCTCCTTGAACCGTGCGAAGGATAAAAACTCCGTACCGGATCACCGCACATTCACCTTGCACGAGCACATTAAAACTGTAGAGACAGTCAGTGACCTGTCTGCGCTTGAAGGTCTGAAGACAGCTGCAGGCGACAAATCGGTCAAAGAAGCGCTGGAAGCTGGACTGGACACGAAAATTCAATCGCTTGTATCCGATAAAAATCAAGCTGACAGCAAAGCAGGAAAATACCAAGTCATCAAGCTGACAACGACTGAGCCGTTCCCGCAAGTTCTGAACTATCTGGCTCACCAGTCCGCTGGTATTGTGTCCAAGAAGCAGGTAGAGAGCATCAATACGTATGACGTAGCCAAATTCGATGTGAACAAGGATATTCCTTACGGAGACCAGAACACCGTCACAGAAGGCAACAAGTACAACAATACGCTGTACACCAGCGGCCCTTACATTCTGTCTTCCAAAAATGACTATGAGGGTACCTTCTACAAAAATCCGGGTTACCGTAAAGGATCGGAATTCGAGCCTAAAATCTCGACAGTAAAAGTTCGCTTCATCTCGGATGCCGACAGTGCGCTTTCCGCGCTGCGCAGCAGTGAAATTCACCAATTGTTCGCGATTCCAGAGACCAAATATGATATTGTCAACGGCGACAGCAAGCTGAAGCTCGTAACGATCGAGAGCAATGCCGTAACGTATCTGCTCTTCAACACCGCCAACAGAGATGTAGCCAAGAGCGAGAATCTGCGTAAAGCCGTCCTGTACTCTGTGAACCAGGATGAGATTCTGCAATTTTACAAAAACAACAAAATTAAAGCTGTATCCACTGTAAGCCCAATCGTGAAGACTGGCAATGAGCTGGTAGCTGATGCGGCAAAAGTGAAGGAATTCCTGAACGCTTACAGAGCGGAAAAATAAGCATAAACGTATTTTGAAGCAAACCCTGGCAGTCTCTTGATGAGATCGCCGGGGTTGTTTTTTTTTGAATATTAAAACCTAGATTAAGCGGAAGAATGTAAAGATTTTATAAAGTTTCATTAAATGTCATAATTACACAGCATTCGACTTGTAATTGCGATTATACTGTAGTCAATTGAGAGGAGAGAAATAATAATATTTTATTTAATTCTTTAGTAGGGGGAATAAGTTATAGAAAAGGAAAAGAGAAAGCTCAAAATTACATTAAAGGGATTGCTTATCACGGTGATGCTTGTATTGAGCGGCGTATTGGGGGTTTATAGTTTTGGTTTAATAATGACAATACTTTTGACTTATCCAACTGACAGTGCTAGTGGATGGATAAATTTTTCAAATGGAAGCGAGTTTAAAAAAGCTTTATTAATTTTTATAAGTCTGATGGCTGTGTTTTCATCAGTATTGTACTTTTTAAGAAAACAGTTGGAAGCCTATGTAATTGCATGTATTTTTATATTTATTTTATCCATAGTTTTTACTCCATTTGTTCAAAGCCAGATAGCAAAAATTAAAAGTTATGAACCTCCTATACACGACAGTATTCAAGAGCAAACATTTAGTGAAGTAGAAAATATTATTCGTGAGTATGGGCTACCGTATGAAATAAATTTAAAAGAAAGTAAACATTCTACTAGTCGTAGTCGAAAGCTTACATTAATTTTAGTAAAAACAACAAATGAAGATTTTAAACGAAATGAAATTGATTTGTTAGTAAAAATTCGCTCGCTTAAGAATAAGAATTTAGATTATAGTTTGTTTCTTTTTTTTGAAAATAGATATGGAAGTTTGGCACTTGACGTAAATAATAAAAATACTATTACTGGCTGTGGTCCAATTAATGAATGCAAAAATCTAGGTTATGAGACTAATTAAGAGGAGTAGCATAAGTGAAAAATAAAATTATTTTAGTACTTATTATGGGGCTCAATCTAAAAATTAGTGGTTGACATCGAGGAGATAGCAGCGAAGGGGCAGAGGAATTCTGGAGAAACGCTAGTGGTCGCCTTTAAAGCCGGATTCCCCCTGCTAGTCTCCATCCTATAAAGGAATCGGGCTTTAACAGCGATCGGAAGAATCCTCTGCCACGCAGCGTTCCCTCCTTACTAGAGGGCAACCACTAATTTTGGTTTTGAGCCTATTATGGTATTAGTTTATTCTTTACAAGTTGCCGGGAATCACCGCTCTTTGCTCGTTTTGTGCGGATCTTATCCATTACGAATTGCATGCGTCGGCGCTGCATGCGATTGATGCACCACGGAGAATGATTCAAAAAATTCGTGACATTACTGAGGTGTCGCTCTCCTCTAGCAGCATGCTGGATTTGAGTTATATTTTTACGCCCGGCACAAAGAATGATACCGTGAACGAGGGTAAACAGATGACCAAGCTGCGGTTTAGAGAATTCCAGCTTCAAGGCTAAAATGAACTTGACGATCGGCAAATAGAGGGATACCATAGGATTGGGACATCTCCTTTAACTGAAAATTTTGGCGTCGTAACCCAAAATTTCTCTATTCAAAGGCGATGTCCTTCTTGTGTTCATTCATTCGACGAAGCTTCTATATTTCTGATCTTATACGACCTTCGTCGACGACAATATTTTCGCAACACTCAAGTATTTAAATTAAGTGATGGTAACCTTTCTATTGAAGGTCCTAAGTTGAAGTTACTCTCTGATAGCCAGGCATCTGGAAGTTAGTTCATAGTCATTAAATTGAAAAAGCTTTGAAGAGAGTTGATCAAGCCCTATTTTAATGGACAATTAGAAAAATCCTACTCAATAAGCTGGCGTCGGAATTAACCCAAGCCAGCTTATTGAATTTTATTTGCGGACAGCAATAGTTATACAACTTCAATAGAGCAGAAGCATAAAGTAAGGGGCTTCAGTCTTCAAATGAGGGAAGAAGCAGCGCGGTTTCCTGTCTAATAATACGTTTTTTCCTCACGTTTTTCCTTAATAATTTCCACCGCTTCCCGGAACCTGAGCGCGTGGATAATTTCCCGTTCGCGCAGAAATTTCAAGCCGTCTTGCAGATCGACGTCATCGGTCATATCGATCAGCCACTGGTAAGTGGCGCGGGCCTTTTCCTCTGCGGCAATATCCTCGTACAGATCGGCCAGCGGATCGCCCTTGGCAGCAATATAGGATGCGGTCCAAGGCACGCCCGCCGCATTCTCGTAGAACAGCGCCCCGTCATGATTGGCGAAATGCGCCCCCAGCCCTGCTTCCTCAAGCTGCTGCGGCGTAGCGTCCTTCGTCAGCTTGTAGACCATGGTGGCAATCATTTCCAAATGGGCGAACTCCTTTGCGCACTATACTTATCTGTGATGAAAAACCCTTATAAATCAAGGGATTAGAGGTGTGAGTTCAAGTTCGAATTTGTCTTCTTTTCCGCTCCAGCGCCCGCCGCTGGCCTTTCTGTACACAATCCTGCTCAACACAGACCTCATAAGTGCTTGTTTCTGGGCCGGATCATCAAGTTCTTTATAAATACTCAAAACATGCTCAACCTGGGGAATGATTTCGACTCTCGCTTCCTGTCTCTTCCCTTCTAGTTCAATCTCCGCGTTAGTCCTCTTAATCGCTTCTTCAATATCTGAGAGCCGGTCAGCAAGTGTAGCAGACCGGGATAAAAACATTTCAACAGTGTAAATCTTTTTTTCCAGCAAGTCATGCAATTCGTTTTGCTGCCCTGCAATTTCGTTCCTTTTCTTCTCTGCATTTTTTAATGATTCCTGCAAAGCTTGCAATTTCAGTTGGTCATTGCTACCAGTAAACATATCATTGTCCCAACTTGCCTTATACGCCTCCAGCCATTGAGCCAACCCCTGTAATACACGATCTTCAACGAGATGATAGTAAGAAGAAACATTCCTGCATCCCGGTTTGATGCACAGGACAAAATCATGTGTTTTCTTATCCGGTTTTTTGACGATGGCCCCCCCACAATAACCACAGCGGATTAGACCAGCAAATGGGTTGCTTATTTTCCCTGTTGGAGCAGGAGTGTGACCGTTTTGAGCCAGTAGTTGTAAAGCCAATTCATATGTCTCGATACTAATTAATGGATCATGCAGGCCCTTATATTCATTCCAATCTTTCCGTGCTCTGCGCGGCCTGCTTATTCCATCTCTACGTTTAACAGATGGTCTGCTATTCCAGCGCACAAAACCTGCATAAGTAGGATTACGTAGTATCCCGTTAACCGTAGCGACTATCCACATGCTGTTTGTCCTTGTAGGTATCTGCAGCACTTCATTGAGATGCCTGGAAATTCTTGAGGTACCCATGCGCTGTTCTGGGTCCGGGTGAGTGTATAGCGCAAATATCAACTGCACTATCGGTGCCTCTTGAGGATTTGGCTTCAAGGAAAATCCCTTGCTCGGAAGTTTGTATCTATCATAACCATAAGGAGCAATGTTACCGGGATATCTCCCTTCCTCAGCCGCTCCCTTTCGGCCGTTTTGTAGTCGGCGGGTGGTTACCTTAAACTCCCGGCGCGACATAAAAAGACCGAATTCAAAATATTCCTCATCGTCTGAATTATTTGGATCATAGACCCGCATAGGCGTAACGATTAGTGTGTCAGAAAATTTAAATGTTTGGGCTACGATCCCTTGATCCATTGTATCGCCTCGGGCAAGTCGCTCAACTTCAACCACCAAAACCCCTTTCCACTCATTGTCCTCTACATCTGAAAGCAATTCTTGCATTTCAGGGCGGGCTTTTATTTTCTCGCCGCTGATCGGCTGCTCACGATAAATCTTTTTAATAGTAATTCCGTACCGTTTGGCAAGATCAATCAGGATACGCTCATGGCGTGCGTATGTATCTTCATCACCACTTTTTTCCGCTTCTATGTCTTTGCGAGATTTGCGAAGGTAAGCGCAGTAGTCTCCTGGTGGTAGTGTGTATGCCATTAGCCAGCCTCCAATTGTAATTATTTATGCAATGACAACTGCTCCATAATCAACCAAAATATCTATGACATCATGAGAGAGCAGGTGAGGATTTGCAATTTTTAGCTATCAAGATATCGGACCGTTCGTGGGACGAGACAGACTATGAAGTTGTTAAATTGAAAGAAGTGAATTACATAACCCTGTACCGTCCTAAAAAATGGTCGGATGCGATTCCAGTTTACCATACATCCTATGGAGATTTTGCGCCGCTCATTACGTTGAGGGACATTAGTATAGCTTATAGGCCGCATGGATTTGAACTATATGATAAGTCAACGATAGTCAACACGAATAGAGTAATTAACACTCGAAACACAAGAAAAGGCCGAATCGTGAAATTTGTCGATAATTCCGAAGTTGTCGTATCTCCGAGAAGCCTTTATTAATAAGGAAAGTGTGCATTTGAACCCCCCTAAGTTGCATAGTTCTTACGACATGGTTCGACAGATTTATCTATCAAATGCATATATAATATAGTAAAAGGTTACACGATGTGGAACATTAAAAACTTCTACCGCAGTAGAAGTTTTTACCGGATCGGGAGGAAAAATTCCTCCGCGTCTCAATCTACTCTACGCCATGTATAGATAGGGTCTATATTAGGCAATCTCAAAGCTCTGGAAATTGTATAAGCTATTCCTAGTCCCATTATTTTGCGATTATGTGCGTAATCAGACAACTGACTCTCTGATAATCCTGTAAGTATATGGAGGTCTCTTTGAGATATACCAGTTTCTTTGTAGAGTTGATGGAGGCGACAACGATCCGGCTCATACCGCATCGTTACTCTCCTTTAAAGTGTTCTCTTGCGGGACACGAACATTTGTTCTAAAATAATTATATCTATGGAAAGATGTCCCTACTGCCATGCTATCTTGCAAAAATCACATAAAGGCGGGTGTGCTGCTATTGAAGAAAGAAGAAATAATTGAGATTGAACAAATAATAAATGAATCATCCCTGCGATTACTTGGAGAGATTTTAAATAATTCTGAGGAATTAGTTAATTTACTTTTTAGGCATACTCTTGACTAGATCGTACAAGTTCTGTTGAACATCGTCCGGTAACTTGTCAAATTCTTTGAGAAAACGCGCAGTAAATCCTCTTCTCTCAGAACTGTTAGGCTCTCCAGCTTCATCAAGCAAAGAGAGGATCATTTCTTCGTTAGAAAGATCCTTTTTTTCTGTTTTTGCCCCTGCTAACCAATCCACGCTTACACCGTATAGCGTTGCCAATCTAGCTAATGTATTTGTATCGGGGTCACGATAGTTTCTTTCATATCCTGATAGAGTTCCGTTGGAAATCCCAAGATTTTGAGCAACTTCCATTTGAGTAAGGCGTTTTTGTTCACGGGCTTTTTTTAGTCTTGCTCCTAAACTAACCATTAACACCTTCCTCCTTTCTAATAATTCAGTATATCAAAATTAAGCATATCGAATAATAAATTAAGCGATAAGCTAAAATAAATATTGACTAAGCGTTTCGCTTAATGTATATTCATCTCATAAGGTAAGCGAAACGCTTAGTTGAGAGGTGAGAAAATGAATGAAGTCATTTTGAAACTCGAAGAAATTCGAAAGAGAAAAGGAATAACCAAAACACATGTTGCTAGTCACTGTGGCAAAACTACTGCCTGGTATGTTGATATTGTAAAAGGTAGGCGGAGGGTTTACATGGAAGATGTATCTGCAATAGCTAACTCATTAGAATTAGAAGTTAGTTTTTCTTTTTCTCAAAAAGTAAGCGAAATGCTTAATTTGGTTGCTGTTAAGTAATCCAAGTTGTTCAGCAATCTTCCTAATATCTATTGTTACCACAAAATCACATCCTCAAAAGTATTGGAGGTGCTTCATTTGTCCAAGCAGACCGCGCATAAACTCTCCGATAGGGGGGATGTTTCAATGCAAAAGACAGTGCAGCCTGGAAACGTAGTTAAGACCATTGAAATCGGGAATACAACAATTAAGTTTTGCGATGACGCATATCGCGAAAACACGCCGGAGCAGAATGAAGAGATTTGGAAAAACGTCTGCCGGACTGCACAGCGTGCTTGGATCGCGAAGCAGCAGAAATTGCAACTTGGATAAAAAAGCCGCCGTTCAAATGTAGTGAGCGGCGGCTATGGGGAACGGTATAGCCAAATTATAGCTTATCAGTTATAAGTTGTCTGTCCGATTTTCGGACAAAGCTGTTGATTACTCAGCAGTCGTATCAAGGCAGAACCCTCCGGGCCAGTTTTAAATTAGGCTTTGCCTAAAAGATAATCGTTAGAAACATCAAGAGCATTTGTGATTTTTAACAAGTTTCGTTGCCTAGGTTCAAACGTTCCGTTTAGCCAGCGTTCTACAGTGGAATGCGAAACGCCGGTTATTTCGGAAAGTAAACGCGCATCTATTCCTCGATCTTTCATAGCGGATGCTAGCCGCTGGGGAAAATCACAGTGAAAAAAGAAGAAAAACACAGAGCATCACTCCTTCCGCCCGGAGGGTTCTGCCTTGATACGACGAGAACACTGCCAGTATTCGACAAGAAAGGGCGCAATCCCTTCAAAGGAGGGTAGAGGAACAGTGGATATGAGTTTCGCGCAATTGATGCGAACCTGTCGCGAAAAGGCGAAGCTAACGCAAGAGGCTATAGCAGAGCGAATGTATATTTCGCGCAGCGCCGTTGCCCGACTGGAATCGGGCATGAAATGGGATGTTGAAACAGCGAGGAAATGGTCCCAATTGACCAATTCGCAGGAAGTGTTGGCAGCCTATCTGTTCGGGGTAGATATTCATAGCATCATAACCAATATCATGCCATTTTTAGGAGGATGAAAAAGTGAATCGAGAAGAACTTGCAAGGCAGGCACGAGTTGCTGGGGCTGCTGCTATGCATAACCTGAGATGGATGAATCGTTATCCAGAAAGGATTAATCAAGCAAAAAAGGCGGACATGATTGCATACTTAAATATGTTGATTGCTTTTTCAAGGCAAGAATCAAGAAACACCCGCCGGCCAGGGCGAGTGTCACTCGGAACTCATTTAAAAAACATTTTGCTCAGTATAGCACAAAACAGCACTACTGCCAAGGAGGGGCGGCAAAATGGATAAGCGCAAACAATGTATTTCCATTCTAAACAAGTGTTTAGACATCGGGGAGCGGACAGAGTTCGTCGCTTCGGTCGAGTTCACAGCAATTGCAAATGCTGTGAATGTTCAGATTTACACCAAAGAATCACTTATGGAGAAAAATCTTTTAGTAAGGGTTTATACGTCCAGTCTCGTATTCTTCGACTGGCCAGAGGATAAACTGCATGGTTTACACAATGTGCTTGATTCCGTGCTTAACGGAGAGTTTGTTTGGGAAGGTGATCAGGCATGACGGGTAAACACGCTCTGTTAATGGACGGAGAGCAAATGCTACTGGCAGAGCAGGCTCTTCGAGAAAAAGCGGAAAACAGCTCCTCCGAATATTACAGGCGCAAGCTGCTGATTGAGGCGAATCGATTCATGGCAGCACGCCAAGCGTTTCACGCTGCTACATACGAACAAATGGCAGCAATATACCTAGTGGAGGAGGCGGCCCATGACAACCTATAGAGCCTATATCATCAGATTCCAGCATCCAGAGAGAGGAGCGGGCTTTGCTGAGATTGTGGCCGCAACAGAGGCAGAGGCTAGAGAGGATTTCGAGCATCGGTATCCGGGCTATGGAATCATCTCATCGCACCCCAAGCCAATTAAACCTTGAACAACCGCCTGATGATGGCCTGCTGCGGAGCAGGCCGAAACCTACCGGCTACGGCCGGGACGGTCGCGGGTATCCGCCGTGGCTTTGTCCATGAAATCTAATAATGAGGTGCGTTCAAAATGAATCCAAGTATCGGAAGAATTGTTCACTATATTGACGAAGAGGGAAAAACCTACGCTGCCTTGATTGTTGGCATTTTTGATGGGGTAGTTAATCTGAGTGTCTGGAATGAGTTCGGCAAACAATTTAACGTGCTGAATGTCCGACAAGGTAACGAACCCGGTCAATGGAATTGGCCGCCAAGAGTGTAAAACACCAAACGCTTGGGATTATGACAAGGCATTGTCCTTGTCTCGGGATGACTGATCTATCCCCCTTGGATCAGTCATCCCGAGATGCGGACAAGCATCCAGTAAAGGAGGGATTGGCATAATTGTCCTCAAAGGCGATACCGTGCGCACAGCTTCCGGTGAGACTGGAGAGGTCATAGAGCTGTGGGGGCTTGCGAGAAGTTTTTTGAAGATTCGGCTTCCTGATGGGAAAAAGCTTCCCATTTTCGAAAGGGAGGTTGAGGAAATCACCCACAGACCCGTAAGCAAAAGTAAGAAGTGGGCTGCGCGGTAGCCGTGCGGCCCCTATCGGCCCTATCTCAGGCCATCAAAATGAATTTGGTGTCCTGAGATGCTGCTGAAGCATCAGTACATAAGAGAGGAGGTAGCCATATGCCAAGCATGTATCTTGACATCAATGATTTGGCCGGGGGAGCGTTATCAGAAAAAATCAACATCGAGCTGCAAAAACTCGCTGCTAACGTTCTCGACGCCAACACCGAAGCTGAAGCAAAACGGTCGGTTACGATCAAAATTGCGGTTAAGCCGGATGAAAAGCGAGAGATAGGGAAGACCGAAGTATCTGTGACATCTTCTCTCGCACCTTCAAAAGGCATTCCGATGTCGTTCGTTTTTGATTACGACAACGATGGTAACGCCGTGATCGGTGAACTGATTACCAAAGACCGTCACCAGTTGGCCTTTAATAACCAAGGCGGCGTGATGGACGGCACCGGCGCACCCGTGCCACAGGGAAATGTAGTAAACGGATCGTTCGGGCAATCAGTCTATAAATAATGAGGAGGAATTCCGTTGATTAAAGAAGCGATTGAAAAGATTCTCGGCTTGGCATCTATTCAAACTCAAATCGTTGGTAGTCAAATATTCACCAACAGCGATTTGGAGCTTGTCAAGGATGCAGTAACCGATATCCTGAAAGTAAGAAATTTGAGCGGCATCGTTGATTATTTAAAAAACAACTTTGACAGCAAGCTCCCTGTCCTCATTCATGTTGAGTCGCCGACCAGAGTTAACGTTTTAACTAGATTTAACCGCGACCTGCATAGATCAACGTTAATCGAGGCACATGCGTTCACGCCGGAGATTGCTTTCGGTAGGTACTATGATATCGAGAGTTTCAACATCCTGCTTCAGAGCTGCTTTGTGCAAACGGAGCTGCGCGATACATTGCTAGGCATTGTAGGCAATGTAAAAGATGAAAATGTAACAAACTTTGGCGACGATGGAGTCAGCCAGCAAGTGACAGCGAAAACCGGGGTTGCAACAGTCGGGCCGGTTAAGCTGCCTAATCCGGTATGGCTCAAACCATTCCGAACATTTGTGGAGATTGAGCAGCCACTAAGTGCATTTGTCTTCCGAATGAAGGACGGGCCTTCTGCATCCTTGTTCGAGGCTGACGGGGGAGCATGGAAAGTCGTTGCTGTTCAGGAAATTAAATCGTATTTAAGCACAGCTCTAAATCTTCAAGTTGAAAGCGGAGAAATCGTCATCGTAGGTTAATTAATTCCTAAATCATTCATTGGGCGGACCTGTTCCGCCCTTTCAAGGGGGAGTTTGATTTGGTAAAAGAGGCACTTTTAAAGCTGCAGTCGGAGATTGAGAGTAAGCCGAAAAATAAACCTGTTATGGGGCTTGGCATGGAGCAGTACGTTCGTTACATTGGCGCAGAGTTGATGCGATTTGCCCGCGAAAATCCTGACAAGGCCGAACTGTTCATGGCCGAAGGGAAATCGATCATAGGCAGCATTTATGCCATGCGAAAGGTTGCCGAGAAGAAGAAAACAGGGAATATGGCGATGTTGACCCCTAATGAGGGTATGGCCGTTGTGCTGGAGTATTACGGCATTCAACAGCCGAAAGCAGCGCCTGAACCGGAACTGGAGCTAACTGGTTTCAATGTCGATATTGATGATCTTCTGTGAGGGGGGTGTGCATATGAATAAATCTGAGGAGAGGGAATTTCAAGTCTTCCGCTCTCATTTTGATGACGGGATCAGTCAAGAAATCATTGATTACGTGAACAACGATGTACTACTGCAAAGCAGATATATTTTTGTTCGGCGCACAGTTGGAGTCCAATTTGGGTATTGCACCCATTGCCGAACCAGATTCAGAACGGATGGGTTGAAACACAATGATTTCTCGATATGCCCCAACTGCAATTCTCGTTGCATGGTAAAGGCACATGGTATAAGTCGCAAATACCTAACAGACTGGGCCTTCGTAGTCTATTACGAGAAGTCAAAGGCCAATGATCAGGCAATCGTGGCTCGTGCGTTCAGAGTCAGCCGTGACTATTCCGGGAACTACATAGATATTGACACCAGATTCGCGCCACTAGCCATGTATTTGTTTGAAATAGGGAACAGCCAAATGTATGAAAATTGGTGGTGGTCGAATCAGAACAGGGAAACGTGGAAAAAAGAAAAACCCCTATCTCTTTTGAAAGTAAGTCCGAATATGCTCTTAACTGCTGTTCCAGAGAGAGCATTGTTCAGGCAATCAAAGGAACGCCGTTTCAGTATAGCACCTGGGATATGCATGAGCAGCCTCAGTGCGATTATGTTAAATTTTTCGGATTGTTTGCTAAGTACCCTTCAATCGAATATTTGACAAAGCTTAATTTTTCTTACTTCGTCCATGCGAAGTTGTTTGACAAAAAAACATATGGATGCATCAACTGGAACAAAAAAGACGTTAATGCAATCCTAAGAATGAACAAGCAGGATTTTAGTGAGTATCGCACATATAACAAGGAAGTCCACCCTATAGTTCTGCGTATCTTCCAAATGTCAAGAAAAGATATCATAAGACCAAGTTTGGAAGACATAGACGCATTTTATCATGTTACGGGTGATGTGTTGGATCAACTAAAGACGATTTTAAAACATGTATCAGTATCAAGGATGATCCGTTACGTATTTGGTCAAGTGAACAAATACGAAGAATCCTATAACACAGAAAAAAGCGTCGTTATTGCCTGGCGGGACTATATTATCGAATGTAAAACACTTGGATATGATTTAACGGATGATCGTATTGTCCGACCTTCCAATCTTTTCGAGTCTCATCAAAAGACGATGAAATTAGTAAGTCATAAGCAGAATCCAGATTTAGAAAGAAAAATTTCGTCGAGGCTTGGCAGCTTGAAAGGGTATTTCTTCGAAAATGAATCATTCTTAATTAGGCCAGCAGAAGGATGCTGGGAACTAATCGAAGAAGGAAAGTCTTTGGAAATATGTGTCGGAAGTTATGCAGAAAGATACGCAAATGGCGAAACGATCATTTTGCTAATCAGAAAAAAGGCTGCGCCGAATCGGCCGTTCTACACGGTAGAAATCAGAAAGAAAACCATAATTCAGGCGCAGGGGCTGAAACATCAATCCCCAATTAAGGAGGTTAAGGAATTTATTCATGAGTTTGAAAGAACCATTCTTAAAAAAAATAAAAAAGAGAAGGCGGTAGCAGTATGAGTAATCAAAAAAAACCAGCAGCTGAAATTGTACCAGCAGCAGAAACGGTCATTTCCAATCGGACGCCGGAGGTTATTGCTGCCGAGATTCGGACCATCGATCAGCAGGCACGCCAGGCAGCCTTGCAAGGAGCTATCGAAATTGGCAAGCGGTTGACGGAGGCCAAAGAGCTGGTCACTCATGGCGAATGGGGGGATTGGCTGAAAAGCAACGTGAATTATAGTCAGTCTACAGCGAATAACTTTATGCGTGTTGCCGATCAGTACGCTTCGTCGACAAGCCAGGCTATTGCAAATTTGAGTTATAGCCAAGCGGTTGCCCTTCTGTCCGTTCCTTCCGAGGATCGTGAACAGTTTGCCGAGGACAATAATGCTTCCGAGATGTCCAGCCGTGAATTGCAGGAAGCAATTAAGGCCCGGAAAGAGCTGGAGCAGCAGCTTCAGGCCGAGCAGCAGCGCCAAACAGAACAAAAGGCTGAATATGACGCTTGGGCGGCAGATCAGGCACAAGTTCAGAAAGAGCTGGAGGAACGCTACCAACTCAGCTCTGAACTGAAGGAACAGGCCGAGAAACAGGTTGCAGACCTGCAGGCCGAATTGGATAAGGCGAAGGAAGGTGGCGACGATAAGGCGGTTGCCAAGCTGCGGACAGACCTTCGCAAGGCTGATAAGGCCAGGCAAACGGAGGAAAAAAAGGCTGCCGAACTGCAGCAGCAGCTAGACAATTTCAAAGCAGCAGCTGAAAAAGCTGCTACAGAAATGCTTCAAAGGCGAGAAAAGGAACTTGCCGAGCAAGCAAAGCAGCGCGAACAGCAGCTTGCTGATGAGGCTGCGAAGAGAGCAGCAGACTTGCAGGCCGAATTGGACAAGGTTCGGCAGCAACTTGAGCGCAGCAATAACGAACCATTCCTTCGGGGCAAGATGTTCATGCAGCAGCTTGTCACAAATGGAGACGGAGTGGTGAAAGCAATTGCCGAGGTCAGCGATAAGGCCGAGCAGGACAAGTTGACCCATGCTGCGGTAACAGTCATTAAAAAGCTTCTTGACCGGCTCCAGCCGCCAGAGCCGGAAAAGGCTAAGTAATAGGCCGTGTGTTTCTTCTTCTTTTTCTTTGTAGAGGAAATTCAACCGGGTACTGTTTGTAGGGTTAAGGAGGGTGTTTGGCGGCGCTCTCCTGGCCTGCTGGTGGTTGTCGATAAGATAGTTGGTGAAACGTACTGGGCTTACGAGAATCGCCCAGTGCGCCACAGAATTAATAGAAAAGGCGATAGGGTGATAGATTTCGATCCGGCTTGTGTTACAACCATTTATAGCCGGGACGAACTCGAAGTAACAAATGAAATTCCCTTGCAGGAAGACGGCTGGGGCGCAAAATACAGACAGAAACGCCTGGGGAGGTAATGGGGATCGAGAAAGGTAGCTTTGCGCACGGCACTTTGCCGGGCCTGAGAGAGTTTTTTTTGCACATTGAATGGCTGCACTATGCCAGCCAATTCAAAAAGGAGTCGAAGACTATGAAAGCAATCAATTTGAACGAAGATCAAAAAGCAGTTTTGCTGAAGGAGACTAAGGATTTGTATTTTGCTGCGCAGCAGCTGCACGAACGAATTAAGGAGGATAAGCTGGCGCAGGACATGTCAAAGACCCTGCCTAGTCTAATCGAAAGTTATTTCGCATCCATCGCCAAACTGTTGAATTACGAAAGTCATCTCACGAAAGAACATGAAGAGCGATACGTTGAAATCCGTAAGGCAAACCAGCGTGCTCAGGACCTTGAACGCCAACTTGCATCCAGCAAACCTATTGACGGGCTTGCAGAGCAACTGGAAGGACTCAGAAAAATCGTGTATGACTGGTGGAAAGAAGAAGGATTCCGTCATGTTTCAGAGATTGGTTATACAGGACATGGCAGTATGAAGGTAGAGTTCTCGTTTATGCTCAGTTCAGGAGATAGCTCGCTGTTGTGTGACAATCCAGTAACTGATGCTAGAAATAAGGCAAAAAAGATTCAGCAATTGATCGACCGGGGATTTGATTTAGAGCCGGAAAGCGAGAATAGCCGGTCATGGGATGTGTTGGACACTGAGAATAATCGGCGGCTCCTAACAAATATGCTTTTTCAGCGGTTCCCTTCGATAGTCATTGCAAAAATTGAATCATGGAATAAGGGAAGAAAAATCCGTTCTGACAAATGGACCATTTGGAGATTAGAAACCTATATTCACGACCTTCGGGACATTCCGGGAGAGGAGCAATAACCATGAAAGAAGAAATAGAAAAGGCTCTTGCAGCTGCTACGCCGGGGCCGTGGTACTGGAACGGATACATGAAATCAAAATATGTTGATCTTTGCGCCAGGCATTCAGGGCAGCCTACGGTTATGAGTTTTAATCGCTGGGGAATGGGAGGGGCAGCACCGTCCTTCCGAACTGAGGACGGCATGAAGCGAATTGACGAACCCGGAATGGTACGCTTCCGGCAGGAGCATCGGAAAAATGAGTTCGTGGAAGTAAATCATCCAGACGCACACATTATCGCTAACGCTCCAACATGGCTGCGCCAGCTGCTTGACGAACTGGCAGCCAAGGAAGCAGAAATCAGCCGTCAACTGACGGCATTGAGTGAAATAGAGGACGAATCCAGCCGGGAAGACGCCTGTATCACTCGCATTAATGGAATTGCTCAGGATGCCCTATCAGGGGAGACACAAGAGGCGCAGTAAGTCCCGAATAAAGTGAGAGAAAATATTACTTTGTGCAGGCAAGGGAACTCTGACAGGGATGTTATGTCCATCGCAATATCTTGGGATCATTATAAGACCTATAGAGCGATGCAGCAGTTTGCCTGCTGTAAGGAATGCGATGACGAACACGAGGAACTTGGATGTCCGTTTGATCAGGGGATAAGGTACAGAAATATGAAATATTAGTGAAGGAGAAGTGTCATGCCTAACGCTACAGGAAGGTACTGCAAATCCGAGGTCGCCGCAAGCGGCCTTCCTTATTACATTCCGCGATCCAAGCGCTGGACAAGTCAGCCTTATGCGCACGCCGTCTTTTTGACGGCCAACCGATGCAAAATGTTCGGACTACCCGTCAGAGACAACGAGAGTCCGTCAGCGTTCCTGTTTTCGGCTTCTGCCGGTTATGGTACGGATGACAACAAGCACCGTTATTTGCCGCTCTACGAGCGCACGCAAGAGATGCTTAAAATGCGGGATGCAAGGTTATATCCGCATGAAATCATGAAATACAGCTAAGAGGTGGATATATGAATTATCTTGAGCTGATCGTCGGTTTTAGCCGATGGAAAGAAGTAAATCCGCTGCCTGCCAGCGCAATTGCATTGTGGTACGAGTTGGTATCTGCTTGCAATAAGGCTGGATGGCCGGAGGAATTTACTCTCCGCAGCGAAGTATTGCAGGCGAATGCCGGGGTAAGTAGAGGCAAGTTTGAGAGAGCGAGACAGCAGCTTGTCAGTTTCGGTCTCATTCACTATAAAAAATCGAACCGCATGAACTGCGCGGGAAATTACAAAATTATTTCCCGAGCGTTCAAAATGAACATCAAAACAAGCAACGAAACGAGATGCGAAATAGACAACGAAACAGGCGACGAAATGGACGCCTTTAAAGATAATAAATCTCTTAAAAAAACTAAAACGAAAAAAAGTTATGCACAATTCGTCAAAATGACCGAAGCTCAATATCAAAACCTGTCTGACGATCATGGCAAAGAGTTTGCCGATGCTTGCATTGCCGAACTTAACAGCTACAAGGGAGCTAGCGGAAAAACGTACAAAGACGATTACCTCGCCATTTTAAGATGGGTTGTCGATAAAATCAAACAGAAACACGGAATCCATTCCAGCAAGCAACAAAGAGCGTTTGATTTGCTCGACCAAATTGCCGAAGAGGGGGACGGAGAGTGAACAGGAGAGAGCTAAGCGACTTGTTAAAGCGCATTAAACGGGCCTACTCAAACTTTTATCTTCCCGACCATCCTAGCGAAATCGAGACACTAAAGGCCATACTGGATGACTGGCATGATTACCTTGTCGACATCCCTTTCAAGCAGGCAGCGCAGAACTTAAAGCGCTACGTGCTTGACCCTGGTCAAAGATATCCTCCGCATCCGGGCGCATTGGCACAGCCGCTCGAAACCGACATGGATCGCTATTTTGAGCGTCAGCAAGCCGAAGGGCAGTATACGTTAGAGCAGTGGGAGCAGATGCGGCGTGAAGCGGTAGGCCCGACAGACGAACAACGTAGAAAGGTGGCGGAAATTCGTGGACGAACAGTTTGAGCAGCTACTCCCGCATAGCTTGGAAGCAGAGCAGGCAGTTCTTGGCTCCGCATTGCTGATTCACGGCCTGGACGGCACTGAGAGACTGCAAGGGGATCACTTCTACAACCCTTCAAACCAGACCATTTTCGAGCATATGCGCAAATTAACTGAACAGGGGAAGCCTATTGATCTTGTCACGCTAACGGTACATCTTGAGGATAACAACAACTTGCATCATGTTGGGGGGGTCAGTTATCTTGCCAAGCTTGCAGGCAGTATGCCGACTGCGGCGAACCTAGCACATTACGTGGACATTGTTCATGATAAATATCTTCTACGTGAAACCGTTCGTATGCTGCATCGCATGAGCAAAACAGCCTGGGAGGCGGATAATCCGCGAGAGTTGATTGCAGAGATTCAGTCCGCTGCTGCGGCCTTGTCAGAGCAGTCTGTCAAGACGAGAGATTTCAAGACCTCGAAAGAGGTAGCGATGCAAGTCTTTGATGACGTTGAAAGACGTTTTGCCAATTTTGGCAACGAGGTGACTGGCATACCTTCAGGGTATAGGGATTTGGACAAACTCACAAGCGGTTGGCAAAATAGCGACCTGATCATTATTGCTGCCAGGCCCTCAGTTGGTAAAACGGCATTCGCGCTCAATTTGGCGCAGGCAGCAAGTATCGTCGAGCGTAAAAATGTCGCAATCATCAGTTTAGAGATGTCAGCAGTGCAGCTGATGCAACGGATGATGAGTAGCGAGGGTAATGTTGATGCAACCCGGCTCCGCACCGGATATATGGGCGGAGGAGACTGGGAAAAGCTTACCATGGCTATCGGCAAGGTTGCGGAGTCTAACCTTTTTATAGACGATAGTCCGGCGCAAACGGTGCGAGAAATTGCTGCCAAATGTCGGAGATTGCATAAAGCCGAAGGTTTAGACATGATCCTAATCGACTATTTGCAATTGATATCTGGTCGGGGAAAGTCCGGGGAAAACCGTCAGCAAGAAGTGGCCGACATATCCCGCGTTCTCAAGCAGCTTGCGCGTGAATTGGATATTCCGGTAATTGCATTGTCGCAGCTCAGTCGTGGTGTAGAGCAGCGCCAGGACAAGCGCCCGATGATGTCCGATCTAAGAGAATCCGGCGCAATCGAGCAAGATGCTGATATTGTCGCCTTTCTATATAGAGATGATTACTATGACAAGGAGGCGGAGAAGAAGAACATTATTGAAATCAACATAGCAAAGCAACGGAATGGACCGGTTGGCATGGTGGAGTTGGCGTTCTTGAAACAGTTCAGCAAGTTTGTGAGTTTGGATCGGTCGCATCAGGCGTCATGAAATCATTATAAATTTCACAAGTTAAGGGAGTGATTTGAATGTTTGAATATTTCGAATGTGAAGTCAAGATAAACATTAAAGATGAACCTTCAGTAACAAAATTATTTTTGAGGCTGCTACCTAGAGTTGGGGAACATCTAGGAATTGAAACGAAGAACGGCCATCTCCGATTCAAAGTAACCGACATTTGGCATTGGGCTAGTGATAAAGCGAAGAATCAAAAAGTCATCATTTATGTCAACCATGCTACGATGATCAATTATGATCTAAAATAGATAACCCTCCTAAAACGTTGGGGAACGGCCGGAGGGTTATCGAACTTACCTATGATTATTATATCATAGGGGAGCGTGGAATGGATGGCAGCTTTAGCCGATTGTGTGCAAACGGAGTTGTTTCCAAAAGCGACAAAAGAGGATATACAAAAGACTAAATCCAAACTGTCGCGCTACAGGAGAATGAAACTTGTTACACAAGAACTTGAACGTATCGGAATAGATAATCTTGCTCCGAAGCAAACAAACGTGTACAATGCATACCAAGAGGAGATTGCTCTGATAGATATAGCGGTTCGGATCATCGAAAACGAGAAAATTAGAAAGATGATCGAACTTAGATATATACAAGGAGAACGTCACAAAGTCTTGGTCATGCAAAATTGGTCTATTCACCCTTCGACGGTGGACAGACGAATTAACAAAGGTCTGGAATCCGTAGCGAATTCCTTGCTTCTATGGAGTTAAAAAATGCGTGTAAAATGCGCGTTTCGTGCGTCAAATATGCGAGTATAACCGAGGTATAGTGGGATTACAAAGAGCTGATAAGCTCAGGTAATGCCTACTATACCTCTATCATTGTAGGCACCCGGTCATGCGGTGGGATGCTTACATCCTTAGACGTTAATCGTCGAGCGTGTGGAGATGGGCATGGGCTCGAGACCCGTTACGAGGTGACTTGTCCCTTGTTCTGTGCATCGGCAGCGTTGTTGCCGGTTCGCAGATGAGGGGATAATCTCTCAATTAAATAGCAGGTGTGCGCAAGGGCCGTCCGATTGGGCGGCTTTTTTGCATGGGCAAATAACCCGTAACATCGTCAGGGAGGGGACAGGGATTAAGAAAAGAGTAAGAGTGCCGCCGCCAGTCATCCAGCAAGAAAAATGCCGTGGATGTGTGTGGGGGCGCTGGGAAGGGTCAGTACAATTTTGCAGCCGAGTGAGGTGTCCGAAAGGTGAAAACATTAAAGGGAATCAAAGTGATAATGAAGCCAATAAAAGAATACCTTTCGCTAGAGCCAGGAATGATTTCTCCCTTAGATAGTGAAATAGATAGTGAAATACTGCTCTTAGATAGTGAAATGCTGCCTTTAGTTCATGAACATGACTATGAATATTTGAGATCGGATTTTTCTGTGGAGGCAGGGGACGTCAGGAATTTGTACATGCTTATAGATATTTTTTATTGCCGTACATGCCTTAATTACGAAGAAAAGATTGCTAAAAAGGAACGATCATCAAAACCTCCGGGGTGGTATAAAGGATGAGTTGGTTCATGAGATGGGTGAAATGGATGGCTCCACGATCAGGGCCGCAGCCAGTTCAACCGAGAAACCGAGAAGAACGTAGACATGGGAGGCGATAAGATGAGCTTACACTTTTTAGCAGAAGCTCCTTCAATAACAGAGAGACTTAATGCGGCCTTGGAAGATGACTTTTATTTTCATAAAGCGTTTTACAATCGGAAAGAAGGAGCAACGACAGCACTTGTTAATTTAGCAAAAAACAACGATTCAATTGCATTGGTGGCAAAATTACCTGACAAATGGAGATGTTTGTTTCCGGATGTTGATTGGCATCATGCTGATTCCATTGATTTCGGGATGAAGCCTAATGTGAAAACGGTTATTGCTGATTGTGTTGAAGGTAGGGAGCTTCATCGTTTGTACGAGAGAGCAAGGGCGATGAGGATTAAATTGATCGCAATTACAGCAATAAATTAGTAGGGGGCAACGAGATTGAAAGAGCTTCGATGCAACAAATGTAAAAAGAAGCTGGGCATGATTCTTGGTGCATTTTCAATTCAATGCCCCAAATGCGACGAACTCAACGAATCGATGCTTTTAGACAATGAAGAACTAGCCGAGCTGATAGCATTTCACTTGCCGCTGTCTTCGGAAAAGGCGTTTGATTTTGTAAATAAAATAACAGATGGGAAGGAGATGACTCTGAAATGAGCCAAAGCCCGTCAAATACCAATGTAGTTTCATGTAATGCAGGGTGCAATAAGGATTTTAGTATTAAACAGTTAAACACTTCACGAATGGAAGATAGCATTGATCGTGTTTGGTTTTCTTGCGGCCATTGCGAGGCGGAGTATACTGCCTACTACACAAATCCTGAAATCAGAGATTTACAAAAAAAGATTAGCTATTATGTTTCAAGAAAAAAAGACGTTAGCCACCTGCAAAAAGAGTTATCTGAAAAAATGAATCTGCTCGAGAGTCGATTCAAAGACAATGCAAAATAAGATTCGAACCAGAGACCCCTAGAGGACCAGTGTTCAGTTTGCCAATACAGGCGCTGAATGCTGGTCTTTTTTTGTTTTTTGGATAATTCCAAACGCTTGGGAATTTGAAAAAGCGTTGAAATGCGAGGTGGTGATTATGAAGTTTGTCCAACCCATACGAGACAAAGAAATAATCGCAGACATCAGGAAACGATTGCTTGCGAAAAACAACAAAAGAGATTACATCTTGTTCTCGTTGGGTATCAACTGTGGTTTCCGTATATCTGACATCTTGCCTCTTCGTGTCTATGATCTCAAGAAAAGGACGCTCCAAATCAGAGAGAAGAAAACGAAAAAATGGAAAACCTTTGAGATGAATACGACGGTACGCCGCGAGCTTCTTGATCTGGTAAAGGACTGGGACGACATGGACTATCTAATTAAAAGTCGCGAAGGCGTGAACAAGCCTCTGACCCGATCCATGACCTATAAGATTCTCCGTAAGCTGACGGAGCGTTACAACATAGACGGAAGCATCGGGAATCATACCTTGCGGAAGACATATGGCTATCATTTCTACATGGCTACTAAGGATGTTGTCGCCTTACAAAAGATATTCAACCACTCTGACCCCAGCATCACATTGCGGTACATTGGGTATACACAGGACATCATGGGTTCAATTACCAAGAAATTCCGGCTGTGAATTACCCATAAAAAAGCAACGATGAACTCCTTTTCCCGAGGCGTCTGAAAGCCTTGGTAGGACTGGATTTGTTGGGGTGTCGCGAGTTCCCCACAATATAGGTTAAGGGGAATTCGTGGATAATGTGGATAAGGTGTTGAAAAGGTCAATTTTGGTCCCGATTTCGAGCGGGATGGCCACAAAAAAGGTACTTCCGGGGGGTCAAAAATAGGTACGGGTGCTAGCGACCCCGGTTTTCAGCTAGATACAAATTTTTTTTAGTCATTTCGCTTCGCGATTGTTTATTATACAGCGCTATACATGTCTATACATTGACCTCGATCCCTTACAGCATAAGGGATTTTTCGTGTTTCTGAAGGTTGATTATTCAGGGAGGTGATGCGGTGCCTGCCGATCAAAGCGAAATCGTATTTAACACCAAGCAGCTTGCCGATGCCTTTGATATGACTCCACGAAGGGTACAGCAGCTTGCGGAGGAGGGAGTTTTCCCCAAGGCAGGCAGAGGCAAATATTTAGCCATTGATTGCATCAAAAATTACATTAATTCCCTCCAAACCAAAACGGGGGGCGGAACCGTTGATTTGGACTATGAAAGGGCGCTTCATGAGCGGGCAAAGCGGGCGAAGACAGAGTTGTTACTCGCGGAAATGAAAGGAGACTTGCATCGCTCTGATGATGTGATGTTTATCATGAACGACATGATTTCTTCATTCCGTTCCAAGATTTTGGCGATGCCTTCAAAAATTTCGCCGCAGCTTGTCGGCAAAACCGAAATACCGGTCATTCTTGAACTGTTGGCCAATGAGGTGCGAACGGCCTTGTCTGAGTTGTCCGAATATGATCCGGCCAAATTTCGGGAAGTAAGTAGAGAATACGTGGAACTGGGTTCGGAAGATGACGAGGATTAAGAAAAACGTACGGGAGATTTTCCGAGCAGCTGTTCGCCTGGTTGCACCGCCTCCCTTGCTCACGGTGTCCGAATGGGCAGATGATCGCCGCAGGTTGTCTCCTGAAGCGTCATCGGAGCCAGGGCAATGGCGGACAGACCGTGCGCCCTATCAGCGCGGAATCATGGATGCGATAAATGATCCTTATATCGAGACCGTTATCGTGATGTCTTCGGCGCAAGTCGGGAAAACGGAATTCTTGCTCAACATGATCGGATTTCATATCGATTATGATCCGGCTCCGATCATGCTCGTACAGCCTACCTTAGATTTGGCTCAAGCCTATTCCAAGGACCGTCTTGCCCCAATGCTTCGTGACAGTCCAGCGTTGCGTGGAAAAGTCAAAGACGTTAAAAGCAAGGATTCAGGCAACACCTTGCTTCATAAGATTTTTCCCGGTGGTCACATTACAATGGCTGGATCAAATTCTCCAGCTTCACTTGCCAGCCGTCCAATCCGCATTTTGCTGCTTGATGAGGTGGACCGTTACCCGGTGTCGGCTGGTACAGAGGGCGACCCCGTTTCACTCGCTACGAGACGGACAGAAACGTTCTGGAACCGTAAGCGTGTGCTGGTTTCAACGCCAACTATTAAAGGGGCTTCGAGGATTGAGTTCGCTTATAATGACAGCACAATGGAGCAGTGGTGTTTACCCTGCCCAAGTTGCGGGGAGTCCCAGCCTTTAAAGTGGGAGCAGTTGGACTTCGACAGTGTACACATGGCTTGCAAGGAGTGTGGAGCGCTGCACGGAGAACAGGAGTGGAAAGACGGCAAAGGTCAGTGGATAGCGCGTCAAGAAAGCGAAGTGAGAGGCTTTCATCTAAACGCGTTAGCCAGCCCGTGGAAGCGTTGGTCGGAAATCATACGAGATTTCAAGGAGGCCAAGCGGGGCGGTCCGGAGATGTTAAAGTCCTTTGTCAATACGGTTCTGGGCGAGACCTGGGAGGAAGAGGGCGAGCAGCTGGAGGAAGAAGAGCTGATGAAGCGCTGTGAGGAATACAACGCGGATGTCCCGGAAGCAGTGAAGATACTGACGGCAGCCGTCGATGTGCAGGATGATCGTTTTGAAATAGAGGTCATCGGTTGGGGTGCGGGCAAGGAGTCGTGGGGAATCACCTACCATAAGATATTTGGTGATTTAAGGCAGCCTGAAATATGGGCGGAGCTGGATCAGTTTCTGCTGAGAACTTGGGAAAACAAGAATGGCCTACGTTTTGCGATTGCATGTACCTGTATGGACTCAGGCGGGCACTATACGACAGAGGTATACCGTTTCTGTGCGATCCGTGAATCGCGACGGGTGTTTGCGATAAAGGGGCAAGGGGCACAGAACGGTGAGTATGTGCCTTTAATTAATGGCAACTCACGAACGCCCCGTGAAAAGGCTGTGCTTTTTAAAATCGGCGTTGACGAAGGGAAGGGTAAGGTGTTCAGCAGCTTGAAAATTGAGGATGCCGGGCCGGGTTACTGCCACTTCCCTAGTGGTAACGGCTATAATGCACAGTATTTCAAAGGGCTGACCGCTGAAAAGCTTCAGACTCGTTACAAGTCAGGGGTCGCTTATCGTGTCTGGAAAAAGGTTCGTGATCGGAATGAGCCGTTGGACTTACGGGTATACAACACGGCGGCGCTTGAAATTCTGAATCCGCAGTTAGATGTACCGTTGTCTATTCATGACAATAGAAATGCCTCAGCTTCGAAGCGGATCAACAAGAAACGTTTTGTGAAAAAGTCCAAGCTATGGTAGGTGAGCAGATGCGTCCAGCAATGAAACAACGGTTGAAAGATGAATTGGAGATTATCGTTCAACGCCTTGCGTCCTATTACAAGGCTGAGGAAGCGATATTAACCGGTTCACAAGAATATCGGATTGGCACACGCAGTCTCAAGCGTGGTGATCTAAAAGAAATTGCTGCTGAGATTCAAGGGTTGCAGGATCGGAAGACAGAGCTTGAAAATGCGTTGGCAACCGGAAGCAGCCCGAACCAGCGAAAAGCGTTCCGGGTTGTTATGCGTGATCTGTAGCGGTTTCTTTTGTGACGATCAATAATTTTAGGAGTGATACTATCTTATACAACTTAGACTGCGTTGACGGCTCTGAAAAAATTATTGATGACGAATCCGTAGATTTACTGATTGCGGACCCTCCTTACAATCTTGGGTTTGGAGGAACAAAGCATACCAAAACAAAAAAGCCGCGCTTCAATATTATAGCAAACGACCAACTATCACATCGAAACTATCAGCGGTTCACGTTTCAGTGGCTGCGTCAAGCCTACCGAATTCTAAAACCAGGTCGACATATCTATGTATGCATTGATTGGCGTATGTACCCGTACATGGCTTTATGGATGAGGCGTGTAGGTTTCGTCATTAAGAATTGTATTACGTGGAACAAGGTTCATATGGGCATGGGGCATCAATACCGATTTCAACATGAATTTATTATTTTTGCTGTAAAAGGTGAGAAAGCACGCCGTATACGTTCTCGTTCTGCAACGGATATTTGGTCTATACCGCGAATTAGCGGGAACAAGACGATCCATCCGACCGAAAAGCCGGTGGAAGTCATGCAAAAGATGATTCTGAACAGCAGTGAGCCGGGGGAAATGGTTGTCGATTTCTTTTCAGGCTCAGGTCCGGTTGCAGAGGCGGTGATTCGGAGTGGCCGAGAACTGACCGCGTTCGAAATTGATCCTCATTGGTATGAAGTATCTAAACAGCGGATCGAAGCTGTTCAGCAAGAATTAAGAGAGGAGGGAGCCGATTTGTGAACATCATTGACAGGGCTGTAGATTGGGCAGTGGAAAGAGTCTCGCCGGGTCGTGCTCTAAGGCGTGAGACTGCTCGAATGAAACTATCCATGCTCAGGGAAGTTACAAACAGCGGGTATAGTCATAGCGGAGCCAGCAGGCGCAAGACGTCCATGCAAGGTTGGACAAGCGATAGCCGCAGCCCGCAGGAGGACATTGGAAATAACTTGCGGCTGCTGCGTGAGCGTTCAAGGGACTTGTACATGAGCGGTGGACTTGCTGCCGGAGCAATCAATAAAAATAAGAGTAACGTTCTTGGTTCAGGCTTGACACTCAAGTGCCAACTCAACTACCGGATGCTGGGACTTTCAGCAGAGCAGGCCAAAGAATGGGAAGAAAAAACGGAGTTTGAATTTAATCTTTGGGCTGCTTCGAAGATTGACCATACGGGTCTAAATGATTTTTACGACGCGCAGCGGATTATGCTGACGGGCTGGCTGCTGAACGGGGATTCCATTGCAATTCAAAAATATACAGACAAAGCAGAGGGGTTAAATCCCTATCGGCTCCGTTTGCATGTAGTGGAAGCGGATCGCTTAAATACCCCGAACCGGAATTTGGGGAACAGTTCGTTCGCTTCAGCGCTTGGCGATGGTGATGAAACAAGCAGCTACGCGGAACTCAAGAGCGGCGGGGCGATTCATAATGGAGTGGAAGTGGACTGGAGCGGTAAGGTGGTCGCCTTTTGGTTGAGCAATAAGCACCCGAACTCTGTATTTCCCCTTTCAAAACCGATGGAATGGGCGCGTGTTCAGGCAACTAACTGGGTTACCGGATTGCCAAACTGTGTGTATGTGGTTGATCCGGAGCGCCCGGAGCAATACAGGGGCGTTCCTTACTTGGCCCCTGTTATCGAACACATCAAACAAATGAACCGGTATGCGGAAGCAGAGATAACGGCTGCTATTGTAAATAGCTTCTTCGCGGCTTTTATTAAAGTAGATGGACCGAAAAATGAAGCTCCGCTAGGCAGCGCCATTGCGCCAGAAGATCAGATTGAAATGTCTCGTGAAGACAGATTGGCAAGTTATGAAATGGGACCTGGAACCATTAATGTTCTGGGCGCTGGAGAAGATGTTACCTTTGGCGATCCGAAGCACCCGACAATGGGCTTTGAGCCGTTTACGATGACGATGGCAAAGCTGGCAGGCAGTGCATTGGATATGCCCTATGAAGTATTACTCAGCGTATTTAATTCCAGCTATTCAGCCAGTAGAGCGGCTTTGCTGCAAGCATGGCGGGCCTTCCGTGACCGAAGAGACTGGTTTTCAAACGACTTTTGCCAACCGATCTATGAGTCTTGGCTGTTTGAGGCCGTAGCGACTGGCCGGATTAAAGCGCCTGGTTTTTTCAGTGATCCTGCCAAACGCAAAATGTGGAGCCAGGCCATCTGGATCGGTCCAAGCCCCGGCCAGATTGATCCGATCAAAGAAGTTCAAGCTTCGGTGATGCGTATTAACAATGGATTTTCAACGCATGAAAAAGAAACAAGTGAGCTAACCGGCATGGATTGGGACGGAAATATTGATGTGCTTCGGCGTGAGTGGGAAATGAGAAAAGACCTCCCCATTTCCCCAACTGTGAAGCCGAACGGGAGAGGAGGTGATAACAATGATCAGGATTGATGTTTCGGGTCGTATCATTCGAAACAATGAACAACCAGCTTATGACTACTACGGTTATGATGCAACCTCGCCCGGAAAAGTCAGAAAAATGCTTCAAGAAGCCGGAGGGCAGCCAATTGAGGTTTATTTCAACTCCCCCGGTGGCGATGTTTACGCGGGAGCAGAAATCTTCACGGAACTGAGAGAGTACAAAGGGGAATCTGTTGGCAAAATCCCTAGTATTGCGGCCAGCGCTGCATCGGTTGCAGCGATGGGCGTAAAAAAGCTTCTCATCTCTCCCCCTGCTCAACTGATGATTCACAATGCAGCTACCGGAACATGGGGGGATAAGAACGAGCATCAATTAACCTTAGACATGCTTAACGTGACGGATCGGGCAATTGCCAATGCGTATATATTCAAAACAAGAAAAAAGCAAGATGAAATTTTGAACTTAATGAGCAAGACCACGTTTTTTACTGCCGACGATGCGGTCAAACACGGATTCGCAGATGGGGTCATGTTCGAAGCTGAAAATCAATTTAGCGCAGTGGCGAGTCTCCACGACGAGGGGGAGTTGCCTGTTCGCGTCATTGAAAAATTCCAGAATGAAATTATTAATTTAATCCCGAATGCATCAAAAGGAGAAGATGATTCCATGTCAAATAACCAAATTCAGCCCCCAACAAATGCAGTTCCGCCTTCTGTACCTGTAGCCGTACCCCCTCTTGTAGCAGCGTCGGTGACGCCTGTGTCTACAGTTGCACCGCAGGCGGCTTCGAATCCCCCTGTCGCTCCGGTCGCAACCATTGATTTTGCTGCTCAGGAGCGTCTGCGCCTGCAAGCGATTGATGCTATTGCTGCAAACATTGACCAGGAGTTAGTCAATGAGGCCAAATACATCAATCCGATTACAGCTGAACAACTTGCCTTCAAAGCGATGAAGGAAGGCAAACTCCTGAATGCGGGTTTGTTCCAGGAAGCCGTTGAAGCCAACCGAGCAGCTGGAACGGAAGCGGTTCAGCCACAAGCGCTTTCGCAAAGTTCGGATCAGGAGTTTGATTTAAAGAATCTTGGAGACGTCAACCAAATTTTTAATGCCCTTGCATCCCAATCCCAACAAGGGCGGCCACATAACATTCAAAGGAGGTAACTATCGTGGGTGTAATTAAAACTGACTTTTCTTCATTTGAGGACCATTCGTTTTTTGGCGGCACCGAAGTTTCTGCGCTGACGACTTCCGTCACGCTGGCTGCGAATCAAGGTGTTCTTTATAGAGGGGCGCTGCTTGGAAAATTAACCGAAGGCGGGACATATAAACTGGTTGATTCTTCGGCATCTGATGGAAGTAAGGTTGCCAGCGTGGTATTGGCAGTTCCGAAGGTTGACACATCGACAGATGATTTAACTGTCTTAGCGTATAAAACCGGCGTGTACAATTACGACGCTTTGTACGTAGCAGCAGGGGACACGGTAGAGGATCATGAAGAAGAACTTCGCCGGGTCAATATTCATTTCAAAACAGATTATAAAGGGGTGTAACTATGAAGCTGAAGAGAAATGCTATCGCGAATTACATGCAATCAAGTGCTCCTGTCGTGAACAACGCAGCGGCAAATATAGACATTTATGAGCCGCAAACGCTGCACCAGCCATTCCAAAAACGGATGCCAGTCACCACGTTTCTGAGAGACACGTTCTTCCCTGGGTATCAAACGTTTTCGACCAAACATGTGTTGATGGATTTTGTGAAAAACAATCAGTCCGTGGCCCCGTTTATCGCGGAAGGCTCCGGATCGATTAACATCCGGCGACAAGGGTACAAAACGAAAATCTATGAAGCCCCCTATATTAGCCTTTCAGCCCCTTATGATGTCAATTTGCTTCAGGGGAGATTGCCGGGTGAGAGCGTCTTTAATAGCGGGTTAACGCCAGAAGAACGTGCGTTAAGGCTAATGCAGCAAGATTACAACGAACTTGATGATCGGATCACACGAAAAGAAGAGGTTATGGTCGCGGAAGTGATGCAGCGTGGTAGTACAACGGTGACCGGGTTTGTGGACGATACGGCAACTAAAGTGCGGACAGATACCGTGGATTATGACTTTGACAACCTGATTGACTTGTCAGGCGGCGGGCAATGGAATCAAAACTCCTCGAAAAAGTATAACGATCTGTATGAAGCAGTCACATTGGTCCGCCAGGGCGGATACAACCCGGAGATTGCTATTCTTGGTGAAATGGCTACTCGGAATCTATTGGCGGACGAAGCATTTATGAATCACTACATGGACAAACGTTTTGCGCAATTTGGGTCGATTAATCCTCAATTGAATTTGCAAAATGGTAACGGGTATGCCTATATTGGACGGTTAACCGAGCTTGGCCTTGATTTGTTCTCGTATATCGCTTGGTATTTCGATGAGGTGGACCAAAAGCTAAAACCTTACATCAAACCAAATAAGGTTATTGTCGGCACCAGAAATATGGGTGAGATGTTGTACGGCGCGATTACGATGATCCCTGAGGGTTCTAACGATTTCGCAACTTACGAGTCTCCTCGTGTTCCAAAAGTGACGATTAACCGCGAAAATGATGTGAAAAAGCTTCATTTAAAATCAAGGCCGCTTCCAAAACCTTTCGACGTTAGTTCGTGGTCCGTTATTGATACGGTCAGAGAATAATCCCAAACGCTTGGGAAAATGAAGGAGAATACACATGCCACAATATCAGGTCAAAAAAGGATATGTTTTACACGAGGGAGCCATGCACGGACGCGGCTCCCTTTTTTATGCCGACGAAAGCGAGGTTTCGCATTTGTTGGCAAAAGGAAAAATCGATTTGTTCAGCCCGGTCGCCCCGGACTCGTTTGAATTTAAGGCTGCGGATGAGGATGTCGTGGAACTTCCCGATCTGGAAGAGTTCGCGAAGCTCGCAGCCGACAAGCAAAAAAGCCTGCTGAAGGAACTCGAAATCGACCCTGCATCCAATGCCGAAGAGCGCGTGCTGCAGTATACCGACTACTACACGAATGCGGATAGCACCGATGAGCTTTAAAGATTGGATTGCCCAGGACAATCTACGGGTCTTTATCAACCCGGATGAGTTCGGGGAGCCGAAGATGATTGATGGGGTCGAGTTATCGGTTGTGATCGACAATGATTTGATTAACGAGCGCAACAGCTTGTCCGCCTATGGGATGAACAATGTAACGGCTGAGGGTGTCTACCTGTCGACAATCACCTTTTTCGTCCGGCAGTCGGATTTGGGCTATGTGCCCAAAGAGGGGGAAAGGATGCAGTACGGAGATGTTGACAAGAAGGGGTACTCCTACATGATCGCCAAAGTGTCAGGTGCTGATGGCATCCTTGAAATCACGCTTGAGGGCAATCAATCATGAAGCTTTCAATCGACTCCAAGCAACTGAAGCAAGCGACCATCGGAATTGAGTTTGTTCAAAAAAACATTCCCAAAGCATTCAGTGCTGCCCTTAACCGGGTGGGACAGGGAGTCAAGACGGAAGCATCCCGACAAATCCGGAAGACTTACGACATCAAGCATAAGGACATTGTGAAGTACGGGAACATTAAGGTTTCAAAGGCCAATCCAGCCCGGATGGAGATGTTGCTGACATCCAGAGGACCAAACATTCCTTTGATTCGCTTTAAAACAAACCCGTCTAAACCGCCGTCACGCCCACCCAAGGTATTAAAAGCCTCGGTCAAGCGTTCGGGCGGTAGGCCAATTCCCGGCGCTTTCGTTTCTTCGATGGGGAGCGGGCATGTCGGCGTGTTCAAGCGGCAAGGGAAAGCACGTACGCCGATTCAGGAATTGTACGGTCCAGCCGTCCCGATTATGATGGGAGAGCCGGGCATAGCCGAGCATCTAAACGATGAAGCAAACAAACGAATGAATAAGCGCCTGGACCATGAAGTAGGCCGGGTGCTGGGGAGGTTGAAGATAACATGACACCCGTTTTGCTGTTGAAAGAGTTGGTCCAGTTTCTTCGCAGCGCGGTTGATGACTACGCTGCTACAAAAGGCGAAAGCGGCGAATACCGGGTGCCGGAAGTTTTTGACTGGTACTTGCCATTTAAAAGCGGGAGAGATGCGGAAAAAACCGACTTCCCGTATGTCACCGCGAAAATTGTCGACATTGAGGAAACGGATGATCAGCAACGCGTCACCGTTATTCTATCCTTTGGCGTGTATCATGATGGAATCGACGATAACGCGGATCGTCAGCGCGTCCATCCAGACGGTGCCTACGACTTGCTGAATTTAATGGAGCATGTTCGGCAATCGCTTTATCGCAAAGGGATCATTAACCGACAATTCCGGCTGAAAAAACCATACAAGGCCCATATCCCAGAGGAGCAGCCCTACCCGCTATGGGTTGGGCAGGCTATCACAACATGGGAGTTGCCGCCAATTAAACGGGAGGTGCCGATCATTTATGACTGATCGAAAAAAAGTAGAACAAGAAGAAAAGGAAGAGCTTCAGCATCTTGACGATGCGGCGAAAGAGACGGGGCGAGTCACATTCGAAGCTGCTCAAGCAGCAGCAGGGCCGTGGCTGGGAATGAGCATCTATTTGGGGCCAAACTTGCGAGGCGGACGTTTGTTGCAGTCCACGGTTTTTCGCGATGGCGTACCGGACTATCTGCAATCTCTACTTGAAGAGTTGCCGGACGTCGCCAGTCTTATTGTTTCGCTGGAACAAATTGCGGACGTTGAGCAACGCATTCAAAAGACCGGTACGGCAGAAAACGTAGCCTATCAACGACTCGCGAAAGGGGAAGTCAAAGAAAATGGCATTTAAACATGGTGTAACCATTATTGAGCAGCCGACTTCCGTTCTTGCGCCATCGCAAGCGGCGACGGGGATTCCGTTTGTCGTTGGGACGGCTCCGGTACATCTCGCTTCAGATGCTGTACCGGTGAATACGCCGGTGCTGGCCTTTACCTACGCCGAAGCGGTAAAGGCGCTGGGTTATGCGGATAACTGGAAGGACTATACCTTGTCCGAAATGGTTTATTCGCATTTCGTGCTTTACCAAAAATCGCCTTTAATTCTGGTCAATGTACTTGACCCGGACAAGCATAAAACGACAGTTGCTCCGGCTAGTGTTGCGGTCAGCAATCGGGTAGCCATCATTGCGGTGGACGGCGTGTTGCTGCCGTCCCTTGTTGTCAAGTCTCAAGACGGCGCGACGACGTACATCAAGGACACGGACTATGTGGCCGCTTTTGACGATGCCGGTCATGTTGTAGTCACGACGCTGGCCAGCGGAGCTATTGCCGCGAATGCAACACAGCTCTCGATGGGCTACAACAAACTGAATCCGAGCGCTGTGAATGCGGCGGATATCATTGGAGGCGTGACAGCAGCCGGTGCCTATACAGGGTTTGAGCTTGTCAATCAAGTTTATCCGCGCTTTGGTGTGCTGCCGGACTTGCTCGTTTCTCCGGGCTGGTCCCACCAACCGGAAATAGCAGCGGTCATGAAAGCCAAGGCCGGGAATATTAACGGAAATTTTAAGGCGATGGCCCTGACGGATATTGATCCGGAGAAAAAATATACAGATGCAGGCGCGTGGAAGTCGAACAATAACTACACGGGCACCTTGCAGATTGCCACGTATCCCAAGCTGACACTGGGCGGACGTCGCTTCCATTTTTCGACGCAATTGGCCGGACTCATCGCGCAGACGGATGCAGATAATGGCGGCATCCCGTATGTATCGCCGTCCAATAAGTCGCTGCAGGCAGACGGCACGGCGCTGGCTGATGGTACGGGTCAATACCTAGGGATCGACCAGGCCAGCTACCTGAACAGTCAGGGGATTATGACCGCCCTGAACCTGGGGACGAGTGGTTGGAAGTCTTGGGGCAATACGACCGGGGCATTCCCGGCCAACACGGACCCGAAAGACAGCTTTATCCCTGTTCGGCGCATGTTTAACTGGATCGGAAACAGCTTGATGCTCACGTATATGCAAAAAGTGGATGATCCGATGAATAAGCGTCTGATTGCGGCTGTAACGGACAGCATCAACATTTGGCTCAACGGTCTGACGGCGACCGGGGCGCTGCTGGGAGGCCGGGTCGAATTCAATCAATCCGAAAATCCCGACACCAGTTTAATGGCAGGCAAAATCACGTTCCATTTGTTCTTGACTCCACCGGGTCCGGCACAAGAAATTGCTTTCGTTCTCGAATACGACACCAGCTATTTAAGTGCGCTGTTCGCATAGCGCAGGAAGGAGATAACACATGCCTAAAAGATCAGAGCGCGTCATTGATTATTCGGTGTTCTTGAACGGCACCGAATATTTGGGGACGGCAACGGCAGATTTGCCGGAAATCAACTATTTAACGGATACGATTAAAGGCGGGGGCATCTCAGGTGAGGTGGAAGCTCCTGCTCCCGGTCAAACTGGGCCGATGACCTTGACACTCAACTGGAGCGCCATCGAAGAGGCGGCTGCCAAACTCATGGCCCCGCTTGTTCATGCAATCGACTTACGCGCATCGATTCAATCCTTTGATCCGGCTGGCAATGCCTTTGATGAATACCCATTTAAGGTGACGGTACGTGCCCGGCCTCTTGGATTGTCTCTTGGTAATTTGGAGCCTGCATCCACCATGGATACAACAAACACATTCAGCGTCACGTACATCAAAGTCATGATCAAAAACAAAGAAATGCTAGAGATTGATAAGTACAATTACGTTCACAAAGTCAACGGTGTGGACTATCTCGCAAAAACCAAGGCTAATCTTGGATTGTAATTATATAGGAGGGACGCGAAATGGCGAAGTATACATTAAAAAAACCGGTGGAGTTCGAAGGGCAGACGATTGAAAGTATCAATTTGGACTTTGATTCCGTTACCGGCGACGATATGATTGCAATCGAAAGAAGATTTTTGGCGGCGGGGAATGGACATGAATTCCTGGTCGTGAAGGAATTCAACAAGGAATATCAGATCCAATTCGCTGCACGTGCAAGTAAGCTGCCTTTGGAATTTTTCAAATTGGTCAGTGCTTTTGATTTTTCGCGAATTACTGTCCAAGTCGGAAATTTTTTCATGAATGGGGTTTCGGTCCCCGAGGAGTTGGAAACCGAATAACTCCGGCAGGTCTAATAAAGCGCATTTCGCTCTCCTTATCCCACCATACGCACACGCCGGTTTCGTACTGGCTCCAGCTCCCGTTTCGGGAGCTTTTTGATTGGCAGGATACGCTGATCGACATGAGGGAGGAGGGCAAAGGTAAACCATGAGTAAGGAATATGAAATCGCCTTTAAACTGGGCGCACAAATGGAATCTTCCTTTGTGCGCTCTTTTTCTGATGCTTCGAAGGATTTCAAGGAGCTTCAGCGCTATGTTGAGCGGATGAATAAAGAAACCGGACCTGCCAATACCACGCGTCCATTGCGGGATGACCTTAAGCGTACGCAAAAAGAACTACAGAACATGCAGCAGAGAGCGGATAAGGTGTTTTCCTTTATTAAACGGGCAGGGGCGACGGTAGCCGGTGTTTTTGCCGTCAACAAGATTGTTGGGGCAGGCAAGGACATTATGCAGACCTTTGCCAACTTCGAACAAGGGATGGCGGATGTTAAGGCGGTTTCAGGGGCTTCGGGCAAGGATTTCGAGCTTCTGACGGCCAAGGCCAAGGAAATGGGTTCTGCAACATCTAAAACAGCTACAGAGGCCGCTGAAGGGTTGAAATATTTGGCGCTTGCAGGCTGGAATACTGAACAGGTACTTGCCGGAATTGAGCCTGTGCTTCGGCTATCCGAAGCGGGCACGATGGATTTGGGGCTTGCTTCCGATTTAGCGACGGATTCGATGGCCGCGATGGGGATTGGTGTCAATGAGCTTATGCCCTATCTCAACATGGTCGCCCAAACGGGGCGTAAAGCGAATACGAGCGTGCAGCAACTCATGGAGGCTTTCGTTATAGGCGGTGGCGTATTCAAAACGTTCAAAGTCCCGCTGGAAGAATCGAATGCGCTACTCGGTATTTTGGCAAACCGGGGCTTTAAAGGTACTGAGGCCGGTACAGCGATGAATGCCATTGTGACCAACCTTACAAGCGGGTTGGGACAAGCAGGCACGGCCATGGAAGATTTGAAGCTATCTGCCTTTGATTCCAAAGGGAACTTCAAGGGACTGGAGCGGACGTTCCGGGATATTAAAGCCAGGCTTGATCCGATGACCGATGCTCAAAAAGCGCAGTACATTGCCATGATTGCGGGTAAGGAGCATTTAAAAACGTTCACGGGTATTTTGGACGGACTTGGCAACGAGTATGATGCGCTTAAAAAGAGCGTCCTTAACGCGGACGGCGCTTTGATGGACATGTCTAAAACGCAAATGGACACCTACTTGGGATCGTTGAACTTGTTAAAGGCGGCGGTCGACGGATTTAAAATATCCATCGGTAACAAGCTGGCACCTACCATTCGAAGCACGGCAGATCAGTTGACAGCCTACATTCCAAAAGTCATGAATCGCTTTGAAAAAGAGTATGACGCCATGACGAAAAGCCCGGTGTGGAAAAATACGGACTGGCTCGGTCAAATCAAGATTGCTTGGGATCGGCTTATCTCTCAACCTTTCGACGCTTGGTGGCAGCAATCCGGCAAGAGCGAGTTTGTGCGAATCATCAACACCATGGGCAGTACAGCAAAAAAACTGTTTGGCAGTATGGTCAATGAGGCGTTTTCGTTCAACGGAACGTCGAGTTTATTGGCAGCCGGAGCGCTTGCGATTCCTGCTTTCAAAATGGGGAAGGGCACGCTGGAGACTACGAAGTCCATTGCCGTCCTCACGAAGCTTTTAGGCGGCGCGGAAAAAGGAGCCGGTAAAGCGGCCAAAGGGTTGGCGAAAGCGGGGGAAGCTGCAGGAGAAGCTGCCAGTGGCGTGGGCCAGGCTGCAAAGGCTTCGCGACTATTCGGGCCGGCGTTATCCATGATGACAAGTCCCGTAGGCTTGGCTATCGGCGGAATTGGTTTATTGACCGCAGGCGTCATTGCGTATAAAAAGCATCAGGAGCAGGCGCGTCAATCGCTTATTAATATGGGCAGCTCGCTGCAAGAGGCAAGCAAGCATTATAAGGATGTGTCCGAAAAGTCCGACTTTACGAAAAACTTAACGCGGGAATATCGGGAGTTATACGATGCCGTTCGGAAAAATGCAGGATCGGCGGAAGAGTTGGCCGAGAAACAGCAGCGTATGCGAGATATCGTCGTGGAGCTGCAGCAGTTGTTCCCGCAAACGCTGACGAACTATGACATCGAGAACGGCAGAATTATGGAGCGGCTAGGCTTGCTAGATCAGATGAGTGAATCAGAAATGGCGCTGGAACGGCTCCGTTTAGAGGGGGCCGTTGCTGAAAAGAGAGCCCAACAGCCGAAGCTGGAAAAAGAGATTAAAAGTTTGGAAGCTCAGGTTGTCAAACGGGAAGAGAATGTAAAATCCTTGGTGGCGGAGCGCGATGCTGTCGACCGTGCAATTCCTGTTATGGAGCAGTATGAGGTGCAGTTACGGAGGATTTTTGAACTTTATGCAGCAGAGGAAAGAACCGCAAAAATAGAGAACCTTCTCGAAAAAGCGAATGAACTGGGGAGTACGGTCGGACTTACTTTTAACAATGCTGGCCAGATTCTCGGAGCATCTGCTGGAGCATTAGACAGTAAAAGGCAAAAATTAAACGAAGATTTATCAAAAGCAGTAAACAAGAAAATGAAGTCGGATGATGAACTCAGGGCTGCAAAGTCCAGCTACCAAGAACTCTACGATTCCCAAAAGAAAATTATCGAGTTGGACTTAGGCGGGACGTTAGAACAACAGGCCAAGAAGTTTAAGGACATGTCAACAGAAGAACAAGCCCGCTTCAACCAGGCCGTCATTAAAATTGATGAGGTCAATAAAAGGATGTCGCAAATTCCGACCGACCACAAAGTCAACATTCAAGTAATTTGGTCAGAAATTGGCGGAAGCATTGCGGACGCCATCCGGAATCCTGGCTTTAAGGTAACGGCCCCTTCGGGAATAGATGAATATGCCGAAGGTGGCTTTGCAAGCAAGCCTTCCATTTTTGGAGAAGCTGGGTTAGAGGCGGCCATCCCGATTAATGACAAACCACGTTCCCACGCGATCCTGGAACAGACCAATCGCATGATGGGGTATGATCGGGCAGAGGCGGCATCACAAATGATTAACTCCACGACGAACCATAACGCCGGAGACGTTCAAGTTCATTTCAATCCAACCATTACTGTGCATGGGGGCGGCGATTCCAAGGATGTAGATGGGAAAATCACGCAGGCGATGCAGCGGGCCAAAAATGAATTCGTGCGTGATTTCAAGGCGATGCTGCAACAAGAGAAGAGGTTGAGCTTCCGGTGATGACGTATACGACGATTCAAGGCGATACCTGGGATGGTATCGCCTATAAGCTGTTTCAGAATGAAAGCAGCATGACGCTGCTGATGCAAACTAATCTGGCTCATATTCGTACAGTCGTATTTGGAGCTGGCGTGTTGCTGCAAGTGCCGGAGGTTGCACCGGCAGTGGCGGAGGACCTTCCGCCATGGAGAAGATAAGAAAGGGTGAGGGCGATGGGAACTACTCAAAAGGTGATAGACGCGGCTCTAAATGCTTTGGAAAGAGAATTAAAGGAAACTCCGATAGCTCCAGAAAGAATCGATGTCCTCTCTAAAGCTATCGAGATTTTAAGTGGTCTTATTCATCCTGCAAAGCAGTGAGAATTTCGTTGTAAGCCAATCCTACCATTTCGGATACTGTTTTGACTTGAGGATATTCAGATCGTAAAAGATATTTATGCTCAATCATAGCAAGAATAATCTCTTTTGCGATTTCCTTATCTGTCATTTGAATTCACCTCCGTATCGGGAATTTAGATTGAGACAAATAGCAATATTCGACAGAATCATGCAATATTCCTCCAAAAATGGGGTGATCAAATGAAGCCGCGTAGAGCGGAAATAGAGCTGATTTACGAAGGAAAGAACATTTCCCGCGATATCTCCCCTTATCTAGTATCTCTGTCGTTTACAGACAACACGGGCAAGGCGGATGATTTACAGATTGTCCTAGAGGACCGCGAAGGCAAATGGAGTAATCCATGGCTGCCAAAAGCCGGGGATAAAATCACGGCGAAGATTATTTTGTACAGCTGGTATCGTCCCGGCAGTGTGCATTCCGTTCCTTGTGGGACTTTCGAGGTAGACAGTATCAACATCTCTGCTCCTCCAGAATCCGTAACAGTCCGCGCATCCAGCCTGCCGAGCAATTCCAGGCTGAAAAACGAAAGAAATACTAAGGCTTGGGAAAAGGTGACGTTATCTCAAATCGCGAAGCGGATCGGCGCGGCCGCTAAGCTGAAGGTTTTGTTTGAGACCGACGATGTGACGTATGACCGGATTGATCAGACGAATCAAACCGATATTGCGTTTTTGGTGGACATTGCTGACAAGGAGGGCGTGAGCGTCAAAGTAACCAATGACGCCATCGTCCTCTTTGACGATTTGAAATATGAGTCCATGGTGCCGGTTCGCAAGATTGAGCGAGGTCAGTCGGATATCTTGTCGTATGCGTTTGATTTAAATACGGTGGACGCTGCCTATGCAGCTTGTACGGTTTCGTACTTAACCACCGTCAAGCCTGCTAAAAAGAATGCAAAGGACAAGCCGACCGAAAGAAAAAGGAGACCTACCAAGAAAAGGACGAAGCCTGCGAAACTCATGATCAAAGGATCATATCGCATTCCCGGAAAAATCGGGCCAGAACTGAAACTTAACGAGCGGGTTGCTTCGGTGGCAGAGGCCATCAAAAAAGCGAAGAAGGCCCTTCGGCAGAAGAATAAAGAGGTGGAGCGGGGAAGCTTGACTTTGATGGGAGATTACGTGCTGGTTCAGGGTGTTACCGTCAATCTTTCCGGATTTGGCGGATTTAACGGCAAATATTTTATTGAGACGGCCACGCATACGGTAAGCGGCAGCGGGTATGATGTACGCCTTGAATTAAGAAAGGTGCTGGGATACTGATGGATATCATTCGCATTGGTGAGGTGTCAGATGTAGACGAGGACGAGTTGGCCATCCGGGTCACATTCCCGGATCGTGAGGACCAGGTATCCGATTGGCTCACAGCCATCATGCCTCCGATCGAATTAAATGATGATGTGCGCATCCAGATGCCGGAGATTGGAGACGCCGTGCTGTGCGTCTTTCTGGGTAACGGGATTGAGACGGGGTTTTTCCTGGGCACAATTGGCGTTGATGAACCATGATCGGCTCGTTCGGCGGGATTGTATTTGTGGTTCGGGAAAACACGGTTCGGACCATTGACGATTTGCAACGGTCCACTACAGCACGCTGGGCCACTCATGATGTGCTTCGGGCGAAGCCAAAGGCTGTATTTATCGGGCCGGGTCAAGATACGATTAGCTTCACGATGCGTTTTGATGTGCAGTATGGCGTAAGGCCGCGGCGAGAGCTTAACCGGCTGCTGACCTATTGCCAGTCAGGGCGCGTGGAGAAGCTTATTATTGGTGGCGCTCCGGAAGGATCGGGAAAATGGTACATTGAGAGTGTCAATTCGACTTGGACCTATATGGATAACAGGGGCCGGTTGTTGGTTGCTGAAGCAACAGTGACACTAAAAGAATTTTTGTAGGTGATCAAATGGAATACGAAGTGACAGGAGATCCGTTCACGGTTGATTTTGGGGCATCTGGATCAGATGCCATTTTGCAAAATATAAAAACGATTTTGACAACCATCTCCGGAACGGTGCCGCTTGACCGAAAATTTGGCGTGGATGTTCCGCTGGATCAACCGGCTATGGTTGCTCAAGCCCTACTGACAGCCAACATAATCGAAGCAATCGAACAATATGAGAGCCGCGTTGAAGTGGTGTCTGTCATGTACAGCAACAACGATAATGAAGGGATTTTGATTCCCATCGTCAAATTTCGCATGAAAGAAGGTGAGGAGTTTGAGCCTTCCCGATTTGCCGGATATTGAGTTTGTGAACTCCGATCCGGAAGAAGTCAAATTGAATATCATCACAGCGTACGAAGCCATATCGGGCCGGAAGTTATTCCCCGGCGATCCGGTACGGCTTTTTTTGTACGCTGTGGCCAGTATCATTGTTCAGCAGCGGGCGCTGATCAACTATAGCGCAAAGCAAAACCTGTTGCGCTACGCGAGCGGTGCTTACCTGGATCACTTGGGCGCACTGGTGGAAACGGTAAGAGCGCCAGCCGGGACGGCAGTAACGACCGTCCGCTTTACTCTATCAGCTCCCCAAGCTGGTCCGGTAAGTATACCCGAGGGCATTCGCGTGACAGCAGGAGCTGATCTGTTTTTTGCGACCATCCAGTATGCGGAGATACTGGCAGGAGAGTTGAGCATTGACTTGCCGTGTGTGTGCTTGACGCCGGGTGTCATTGGCAATGGGCTACTGCCTGGGCAGATTAACACACTCGTTGATCCACAGCCGTATATAGCGGATATCGCCAATTTAACGGAGAGTTCTGGCGGCACGGACGTTGAGACGGACGAGCGTTATCGTGAGCGCATATACACCTCTCCGGAACGATTTTCCGTTGCCGGGCCAACTGGAGGTTATGAGTATTGGGCAAAAACAGCCAGCCCTGACATTTCGGATGTGCTGGTATGGTCTCCAGCGCCGGGAGAAGTTGAAATACGAGTATTGATGGCCGGTGGAGAACTGCCGACTCAGGACACGCTAGACGCGGTATATGGCGTATGCAACGACGAACGTATTCGGCCACTGACCGACCGGGTAGCGGTCCTTGCTCCAGATCGGGTACCCTATGATGTCGATCTTACCTATTGGATTGACAGCCGGTCTGCAACAGCCGCGATGACCATTCAAGCTGGCGTGCAGGCTGCTGTCCGCGATTATGTTCTGTGGCAAAAGTCGCGAATTGGACGGGACTTGAACCCGTCAGAGCTGACCAGACGGGTTATGAATGCCGGGGCGCGTCGCGTAGTCATTGGGCAACCAGAACATCAGGTTATGGACAAAACGGCGGTTGCTGTTGCGGTGAACACGAACGTTACTTATGGAGGGCTTGAAGATGATTGAAATCAGGCAAATCAATCTTCTTGACCTGATTCCGGCGAATCTACAGCACGACGAACAAGTCAGGGCCGCAGCGGAAGCAATCAATCAGGAACTGCTTCGAGTAACGCAGCTCGCATCACAGACGGCCATCCTGCATCATGTGGATAGCCTGGATGAACGATGGGTAGACGAGTTGGCCTATCAATTTCACGTTGATTTTTACGATCCCGACCTACCATTGTCACAGCGCCGACAATTGGTGCAAAACTCGCTTGCCTGGCACAAGCGAAAAGGCACGCCATCCGCTGTGAAAGAATTGATTGCAACCGTTTTTGGAAGCGGAGATGTGCAGGAATGGTATGAGTACGGCGGGGAGCCTTATCATTTTAAGGTTGTCACCAGCGATCCGAGCGCAACAGGAGAGCGGGCAAAGGAATTTGTAGCGGCTATTCAATCCGTTAAAAATACTCGTTCTTGGCTCGACTCCATTGAGATCACAACTGAAGGTATCATGCAGATGTATTTCGGGAACGTCCTACAGATGGGCGAATTCATGACAGTGGAACAGGTGGTGTAGACTATGGCCGCATTTGGCGGTATGCAAATTACAAACAGGGGCCGGACGCTACAGGCAAAGGCTCAAACAGGCACGCAGCTTAAATTTACGCGAATCGGGATCGGTAGCGGACAACTTGGCGGGCAGATCATCGCGGACCTCAATGGTCTGATCGATCCTAAAATGTTTTTAGAAATTCGGAAGTTACAGACGCGGCCTGCTGGCCGTGCATTAGTGGGATCGTATCTTTCAAACTCTTCCGTTACGGCGGGGTTTTATTTTCGTGAGCTGGCTGTATTCGCTCTCGATCCAGATGTCGGGGAGGTGCTGTACTGCTACGCCAATTCGGGGTCAACAGCGGAATACATTCCTGCCGGTGGCGGACCGGACATTGTGGAAAAGTATATTGATGTCATTACCATTGTCCAAAACGCCCCGAACGTGAGCGCGGACATTGACCAATCTTTGGTTTATGCGACGCATAAGGACTTGGAGACGCTTCGCATCGAGATGACACAGCACAGGACGGCTGCCGTGCTGGATCATCCTGACAAGTCCGTCACAACGGCAAAGTTGGCAGATAAGGGAGTCACGCAAGCAAAGATCGGGGATAAGGCCGTGGGGAGCGGGCAACTGGCGGACGGAGCTGCAACTGATGCTGTTATTGGTAGTCGGACGATATCTGATGCCGAAGCCCCCACAGGAAATGACGGACCTCCTATTAAGTTGTGGGGCTGGCTGGCTTATATGATCAAAGCCATAACCGGCAAAACCAGTTGGCGAACGCTGCCAGCGGTTACGCTGGAAGACGCGAATGCTCATATTAACGCTGCTTCACCGCATAGCGGACATGCGGTGACCGGTAGAAAAATCAACACCAGCGGCGGACTAAGCGGCGGCGGGGACTTGTCCGCTGACCGAAGCCTATCCATTACCGATAACGGCGTGACCGATGCCAAGATAGGTAACCGGACGGTAGACCCTAACATATCGACGGCGTTTAGCTTGACGGGTACGGTGACCCAGCTACTAAGTTGGATCACGAAGCAATTGAAGGCGATCACCGGTGAGGCAAATCCTTTTGATACCCCTGCCGTAACACTCAAACAGGCCAAGCTCAAGCTGGATGAGCTAGACGGCAAAGCAAAAGAGAGCGCTACGCTCCAGGCGCAGCTTGGGCGCGGCGTGAATAAAATCGAAACCGACCAAGCCAGCCCGCTCGACGGTACGGTATATGGGCGGACGATGCAAAATATAATTCCGCCGCAGCGCTTCGAAGCAAACAACTCTGCCTGGGCGTTATCAGGCGGTACCGTCCAATATGACAATACGGTCGGCAACTACGAAATTGGTTCTGCCAGCGCAAAGGTGACGTTAAGTAGCGATAGTACATCTTTTCATTTTTCGACGATTTTGCCGGTACTGCCGGCTAACAAGCATTTTGTTGTAGTAGCTCGATATAAAAACGGGAATCTATCTAATGGTCTGACAATCGGCATTAGTAACGCAGCGGATAATTTATCCGTTGAGACAAGTTCGCGGATAAATTCAACGTCGTTTGCTACTGTAATGCGGCGCTTTAAGACGCTCAAAAATACTCCGGCTGACATAATTAGGATCGGCCCTTACGCTGACGGTGGGGAGGCCGGTCAGTATTGCTGGCTAGACGCTATGGCTATTTTCGAGATAAGCGAGGCTGAGTACAACATTCCGCGTGCTCAGTGGGATGATAACCGTTACCCATACATCGACGGTATGCAATCCGTCCGGGGCGCGGTGATCGAGCATCCGGGGCGTAACCTGATTGATGTAATGTCCAACATGTCAACACCAACATCTGGTGATATCTTCGGCTATACCGGGCGTCACAGTTTCGATTTTACTCCTTCTGTTGCTAATCGCACTATGTATATTACATTGCCGGTTGTACCGAATGAGATTTATGCGATGTCGTGCGATATGAGCGCTAACGGAGAGTTTGCGCTATATTCTGACGAATCATCACCAATTGCTTTAATGAGTTACAGGAGTACACCAGGCGCGGCTACGGTAGGTAATAGAACGCGTATTAGAGTTTATTTTCGCGGGAACATAGCAGGAACGAAAGTTTCGTTTGCCAATCCGATGCTCGTAATGGGCGGACTGGATAAGCTGCCGCCGTCATTTGTAGCGCGTGAAGATCAGCGGATTATCATTGACGAGGTGTTACGCAGCGTCGGGCCTGTGTCTGATCAGGTCAATCTGGCGCGTAAACAGGTTACGCGACTTATTGGCGTTTGGGAGCCAAGCGCGACCGGAACGTATACCCTTGACTCATACAGCGGAGTCTATGTTCCGAGGATAGCTATTCCTGCGGATTCCAGTAAATCTACTTTACCTGTCATGGTTAGATATGATGGGCTAATGATCAGGATAGGCGCCCCCTCAACAGATGGGCCTAATATAGTTAGCTCGTATAATTGGGGCTTAGGGACA
>NZ_JAELUP010000065.1:57061-85216 GCF_016424485.1 Paenibacillus roseus | reverse complement strand
GCTAATGCTGATTCAGGTTGGTCAGGGACTTTGACGCCTAATCAAAATGCTATCAAGGCTTTGCTAAATGGTTGGCGTGCAGTGGGTAACAGCAGCACAGCCTACAACTCCTGGGTATCGATCCTGGACGGCAGCGCACCGCCAACCAATACGGAGGCTTACGTAGCAGCGAATAAAGCCCCCGGCTGGACAGCGTATGCAACGCTGCAATACCAACTGGTCAATCCTGTAACGTCGACTGCTCGTATCGAGGGCGCAATTAGCCTCCATTCCGGCGTTAATGCGCTGGAGATGCGTGAGGCGGCGATGCTCCGGGAAAAGGTTACTCCAGTGCTTGACTCGGCGTCCGGTGTATACCGATTAAACTTTACGACCCTTCCGGCATCCGTTTTTAAACGCCCGGCTGAAACTATTTTGGCGATATACAAAGGTACGGACATCGATCGCAAATGGACGATCCTGGCCAACGCGACTTTGGCAAAAGGCATTACACGAGCGCACATACCGTTTGCTGATTACGATCTGTCCGCTGATTACTTTTCTTCCTACATCGCCCTTGACCGCTATGCCTACTCAGCGGCGATTAGTGCGGCCACGGCTTTTTACGCTGGAAATCTCGGCTCCGCTGTGTCAGCCAACACGCAGCAGCTTGCGCGGGAAACTTTGCGTAATGACATTCAGGATTGGATACAAGTCGTAGACGATGCGCGGTTAATCGATCTTCGACTCGATGTCAACGCCATAAACAATGCTTTCCTCCGCAAGTTGGGAGGGTATAGATTTGAAAAGGTTTTGGGGGTTGTTGCATTTACCGCCAGCACAAATAACCAGAAAGCGGATATCTACTATTCCCCGGATAGCGGTGGGCATATTGCCTACCTAGAGATAGAGGTTACGGGAAACTGGAACGGTATAAATGCTATCGGGAGAGTTGTTAAGACAATAGCCATCGCCTCTTCAACTTTTGGCAATATATCAAGCCAGTTTGCTAGATACACGGTAGCAGACGGCAAAGCAGGCGACTACATCAGCATATCTGATGTCGTTTTCGACACTACCAACAATAGGTACCGGATACGTCTGGCCACAACAAATACGGGATATGCAAACGGGTTTGTCGTCACCGTACGCGGTGTGATTCCTTCGAAGACCGATCCCGTAATCAATTCCCTTGCTTTATCACCGGTGTTTACGACAGACACAACCGCGTTTGTACCTGCAAAGGTGCAGATTCTCTCATCTGAAATACTCGAAGATGAGAACCATCGTTTTGTCACAGATTATGAACGAATAAAACTCGACGGTATCCAGGAGTTCGCTAATCACTATGAGCATCCGACTGGCGATGGGAATCTTCATGTCCCCTCGACGGGAACTGCGAACAACGGAAAAGTTTTGAAGGCCGGAAGCACGCCAGGAAGCGCGTCTTGGCAGCAAATTGCTGCGAATGAGATTTCCCAGGATGCAAGCAATCGGCTTGTTACCGATGCAGAGAAGTCAACTTGGAATGGCAAGGCAAGTACGGCTGTGGCGACAACAGTGTTTGATGGTTTGATGTCTTCATCAGACAAGCAGCTTAGTAACAATCGCAACGGATACGGTACAACAGCCGGAACGGGAACGGCTTATACCCTTACGCTAAGTCCAGTGCCTACACTGGTCGAGGGGCTGCGCGTCACTGTCAAGTTTCACACGGCCAACGGTGCAAACCCGACACTTAACGTAAATAGCAATTCAAACAGATCGATTTTGAAACCAAACGGAAGCGCTCCGGCAGCAGGGCAGCTTAAAGCCAACTCGGTATACACGCTCGTTTATAACGGCACGGATTTTATCTTACAGGGTGATGGGGGGGATTACAGTATAGGGGAGCAAATACTTGCAACATCCTTACAGATCGTTGATTACACAGGAGCGGAACTTTGGTCCAAAACGGATGTTGCAAACGGGTGTGGTATAACCGTAGACGGTGCGGGAAATGTATACTGTGCGCATGTTGTATCGGGTAAATCAATTCGCAAACTGGATTCCTCAGGAGCCGAGATTTGGTCTAAAACGGATGTTTCAACCGGGTACGATGTAGCCGTAGACAGTGCGGGCAATGTCTACTGTGCGCACGCTGTCGGTACAGGTAGTAAATCAATCCGCAAACTGGACTCTTCGGGAGCCGAGATTTGGTCCAAAACGGATATTTCTGGGGGCAGCGGTGTAGTCGTAGATAATGCGGGAAATGTCTACTGTGCGCATTATGTTGGTAGCGAGATTAAATCAATCCGCAAACTAAACTCTTCGGGAGCCGAGATTTGGTCCAAAACGGATATGCCGTTTGCAAATCGTGTAGCCTTAGACAACGCAGGGAATGTATACGGTGCGTTTGCTACCAGCGCAGGAAATAAGTCCATACGCAAACTAAACTCTTCCGGTTCCGAGATTTGGTCCAAAACGGATGTTTCAAACGGCAACGATGTAACCGTAGATAGCGCAGGAAACGTCTACTGTGCGCACTCTGCCAGCGGAGGAAGTAAATCAATTCGCAAACTGGACTCTTCGGGAGCCGAGATTTGGTCCAAAACGGATGTTTCAAACGGGTATGGTGTAACCTTAGACAGCGCAGGAAATGTCTACTGTGCGCACTATACTAGCGGTGATAAATCAATCCGCAAACTGGACTCTTCGGGAGCCGAGATTTGGTCCAAAACGGATGTGATGTATGGTCGTGATGTAGCCGTAGACAGTGCGGGCAATGTCTACTGTGCGCATGATGTCAACAGCGGAAGCAAATCCATCCGCAAATTAAGAGAAGCTGTATTATCGTATAAAATTTTAAACTAAGGGAGTAATCATATGTCAAAATTGTTAACGGGCACGCTCTTGGCTCCAGACAAACTACTTGTCGAAACCATCTATAATCTAGAGGTTCCCGAAAATTCCGCTTTGGATAGGAGCCAGGGCGTAGAAGTTTCAGAAGAAATTATCTTTCCAGAGTATGCGCCGGGAAGGGGGCACACCTGGTATGTAAACCCTGAAACGGGAGAACAGTGGCTGGAAGAGTATGAAAGGCCACTTACCCCGGAAGAGGAAATGCAAGAGTTAAAAGCTCAAAACGCGCAAATCTTGCTTATGATGGCGCAGATGCAGGCCGCCGGAGGTGAAGGGTAATGAATTGGTATCCGCATATTAAGCAGTATTATAAGCAGGGATTCTACACTGAGGCGAATATTCAGGTTTTTGTCGCTGCTGGCTGGATTACAACCGAACAGGCAGACGATATTATCGGCTCCGCATAAGCGGAGCTTTTTATTTGGGGGAGGTAGAGAGATGAGCGAATCCGGGGAGATGAAAGCTCTTAATGATCAAATGATCAATGTCCGTTTGGACATCAGAGAACTTGGTACAAAAGTTGATGCCATGAAGGATGTGAGAAAGGAAGTGGAAATTGCCAAAGATGATGCCAAGGAAGCTCTGCAATACGCCAAATCAGGGCAGCATCAAATCAATGAATTGAAAGAAAGCAATAAATGGCTGAAACGTACAGTTGCGACATCTCTGATCACCGGAGTCATAGGCTGGATGCTGACAATTTTGTTCAGGGTGCTTGAACCATAATCCCAAGCGTTTGGAAATTTTAAAAAATAAATGGAGCTGATGAAAAATGGAATGGAGTTTTATTTTTGAATTAATCGCACCGGAGCTTGTGGCTGTTGTAGCGGCTTGCTGGCTAATTGGGACAATGCTCAAGCAAACGCCGCGCATCCCTGATTGGAGCATTGTCTATATTGTTACAGGATTTGCGGTTGTTTTAACTGGATTCGTGCTGGGCTGGTCGGCTGAATCGGTCATTCAAGGCATCTTGTGCGGAGCGTTTGCTGTACTTGGACACCAGTTTATTAAACAGGCTGCTAGAGCCAAGGAGGGTGAAAATTAATGATTAAAATTGCGATTGATGCCGGACACGGTCCGAACACTCAGGGAAAACGATGCCCGGATGATAGTATGCGAGAGTACCATTTCAACAGCGTAACAGCTCGCTACATAGCGGCGGCGCTGGTGGAATATGATGGCGTGGAGGTTCGCACTAGCACCTTTAACGACAATGAAGATGTGCCAATTAACACTCGTTACAAGACGGCAAATACTTGGCCTGCTGATCTGTTCGTGTCCGTCCACGCAAATGCCCATGGCGACAGCTGGAACAGTGCGAATGGGATTGAAACTCTTGTTGATTATCGCAAACCAGCGCAAGCAGTGGCCCTGGCAAACGCGGTTCAACGTGAACTGATTAGGGCCACGGGGCTGAGAGACCGAGGTTTGCAGTATCGTGATGACGTTGGGGTACTAAATTACAGCAACATGACCGCAATACTGGTAGAGTGCGGGTTCATGACGAACCGGGAAGAAGCGGAATTGTTGAAGTCGGACGCATACCGCCGAAAATGCGCCGGGGCCATCGTCAAGGGCATTGTGGAATTCTACGGGCTGAAAAAGAAGAAAGGGGAGGAACCAGATATGTCAGGACAATTCAAGGATGTGCCAGCAGGCCACTGGGCCGCTGGTGCGATCAGCACGGCAGTAGACGCAGGAATTATCAAAGGATATGCTGACGGCACGTTCAAGCCGGAGCAGCCGGTGACGCGTGCGGAGTTGGCAGTTATTATCTCAAGGCTGTTGACAAAATAAATATCAATATGCTAATATTCAATTGTAGCCTCCTTGTGAGTGCGTGGATTGAAACATTTTACAATACAAACTACATTCCAGTTGCTTTGGCTTGTTTCGCGCTCCGAGTGAGCGCGTGGATTGAAACTACGAATTAGATATTTTTGATGTTTTGATTTTTCATTTAAATCATTAAAAGCAAAACCCCCATGAGGAAGAACCTCTGGGGGTTTTGCTTTTACCTTTCACGCTCTGTAATAGAGTTTATCTTCCTCCTTCTTTATAATTTTTTTAATTAGTGCGTCTGTTGACAGACGCACTAATTGCTCATCAAAGCGAGTTTTAATTCTGTTAGAGCCACCCGGGTGATAGAATCTTAATTCAACGTGAGAGCTTTCTGTTATTTCTATACTCTCTACGTCTTGAAGATCGGTATGAAGCCAATCTTTAGAAGAGTTTTTAAAGCTGAGTTGACTATCTGATTGACTCTCTAGTTTGAAAAGATTATCTTCCTTGTTTTCTTCGGCTTCTTTTATTGAAGTGTCGGTGTAGTCAGAACCGAACAAATACTTATCTAATTCTTTGAAACAGTCCTGCGGGTTGTCGAAAATACGCCCGTAAATGAAACCTAGATATGCGCAGAACTCGCAACCTGTGCAGGAATCCTCATCGTCACAGGTGAAACTGTGCGGATAAAATTCAATCTCTTTAAATCCCAAACTGACTAGCTTCTGCTCATCCTCGAGAGAAGCATTTCTAACCACAATCCACTCCCGCCATTCATCTTTCAGTGTGGGCAGAGATTTATAATAATGAATCCTTTTACCTACGTAAAGAAAATCTTTCATTTTATCCTCCTTATAATGCGGTTTTATGGATTACCGCAAACCAAATTGTTTTTTTGTTATAGCACGCCTTGTCGGGCGTAAGATGAAATGTTAGAATAAGTAAAGCTAGAGTAGCAGGTGACCGCCTGCGAAGCTAACGAGCCGCTAGTGTCCACTTTTACCGTTAATGACGTCATAACGGTATGGATTGGGACCATGATGCGGCTTTTATTTGTTTAGGAGGCGAATCACATCGTCCTTGATGTAATCCGCTGCCTCCAAGATGGTGAGTATATCCCCACCATTGATAGTGTTTTGACTTAGTTGTCCGTCTAATACGTCCTCCAGGCCTGTTGTGACAGACATCGAGAGGATCGATATCTCGTAAGCGTATTGAAGGTACGCCTTGTACCGAGTTACCACAACCGACTTATCTTTGTAAGGCAAGGACTCGATACGTCTTACGGCGATGACCTTTGTCGGAATCGACTCCAACAACTGTCGCACGCGATCCTGCAAAACCTGCGGGCAGTCCGTTAATTCAATGTTCATGTTACGTCATCCTTTCCGAGAGGCCCCCGAAGGGCCTGTGTTAATGCGGGCAAATCATATTTTGAACATTAGAGGATATGAGAGTTTATTTATAATTTCCCTCTATTTCCTCTATTTTTTTCTTGTACGCAGCTTTCGCTGCAAGGAACTCACGCACCTCATCAGCTTCGGCATCAGTAAGATTCACTTCTACCCCGTCTGGGTAGATGCGGTATCGGCCCTGTTTGCCATATATCTTCTGATTCCACGTTGTCCCCGCAAGTTTCGGGGGAACTTTCGGTCGAGGGACAGCGGATTTCTGAGCATCAATCTCCGACTTTTTGGCTTCTTCCGCTGTCTTCTGTGCGTCATTCCGGGTCTTAATCTCCCGGTAAAACGCAACGTCGAGGTCCGTCATATTGTTTTTTAACTCAGGCTGCAAACCAGCAACCTTGTCCAACTCAGTTTGCAGTTGATCGAGTTCGATGATGCGATGCCAAGCAAGCGGTGGCCTACTTGTAGATAGCAACCCGAAGGTTCCTATTGGTGGAAGTTCTCCCCATCTGTAACCAAGCGCCCTTATCTCTTCCTTTAAGCCCTCCGTTCCTCCTTTGAATTGGAGAACGATCCGCTGCCCGTATGGATCGCAATCGACCACTAGCGTAAGCGGGGCAGCAGCCTCAGCGGCGCGTTGGGCAGCACCCCAGCACTTCGGGCATTGCTTTGAATTAGCAACTGTCCACTCCTCCCAGCTATCTGCTTCCTTTCGGTTCCGCTTTATCGCGGTTTTTATAAATTCCTCGCCACAATCTTGACATGTACATTTGGCAATTGCTTTTGCCATAATTATTCCCCCTTAGTTGTTATCATACGAGACTTGATTACCCGCGCCGCGCGGACTCGGCTGGTTCCGATCCACGACCCAAGTTTTTCCAATCATGACGCATTTTATCTTTCCTTCGCGACATAATCTTTTTATATGGTCGGGGGTATACCCCCAAAGCTCTGCCGCTTCATCGGTGCCCATGATGTTCTTCAGGGCGTCTTGCTGAGAGTAAAACCCTTGAAGAAATGCCGGTTTTAAATCCTTTGCCTCCATGTCTCCAGGCTGGATGCCAGAGAGGATTTCCCCAAACATGTCCATTAACCGAAGCTCGTTCTCTCCGAACTTATGAGCATAGCCCATAAGTTCGGTATGAATTTTTGTGAATGTCGCATACGGATTCTTTTTGTAGCGATCAAAATACTTTTGCGAAACTGAAGGTTTTCCTTTTTCGAAAACGCGTTCACTTATTACATTTGCAATAGCCAGTATCCTGCCAAAAGCAACATCTCTATTCATGATATTCACCGCTTTCCTTTAGGATGGCGAGTGATTTTTCGTATTCCTCACGACTTACCCTTGAGGGTATGTAGCCCTCGCCACCCTCATTGTATAACAGGTTGAACCTGTGTCTCCAAGCCTTTATTTCCTGCTTCGTCATCAAGCTTTCAATTCCTTCTTTTTGGGCTTGCTGTACAACTTCCTTCGCTTCTGCAATAGCTTCTTCCTTCTGCTTTTCAGCATCTGTTTTTTTGCCAAATGATTTCAACAATTCTGCTTTCATTTCTTCAATTGCATTGTTGATGGCGCGGCCTGCTTCGCCGCCAATTGTCAACACCCTATCCCCGACTCTTGTATACTCTTTAGTTGTATCCAAGTTGAATTTTTCGTAAAGCGTGCAAGACCCCTCGTCATACGTTAGAATATTAGCGAAACTAGCTCTCCTTTCGAGCAACTTTCCGTCACCACTTACAATCTCGACGTTGGATGTAGTGATGACTTTGGAATTACCGGTCAACTGACCATCCAAATCAACAGCCTCTACAAAAGCTGTGACGGTAATTTTTGCAATACCTTTTCCGAAAGGAACTTCTTTGAATAGTTCTTTTTTCATTATTAACCCCTCCACAATGCCCGTTATCGGGCTTCTTGAGTTAAGTATAACATGCCCGATATCGGGCGTCAATGCATTTTTTTTATTTTCGAAACGATGCGACACTTGCCAGCCTCGCTATCGTCATAAAGATGAAACATGGTTGTGACGTCAAACAAGATCATAGGGACGATTACTTTGCCGTATACGGCGTAGTCGAGGTTGCGAAGCCTTTTAATGACAATTCACCTCATTTTGTGTTAATATGAAGGAGGGAGCGGCTAACTCCCTCCATAAGACTATTTGCGTTTACGTTGCTGCTGTATAGCGGCGTATCGGTCGTAAGCGCGTTGCTCGTCATCTGAGAGTTGGTATCTCTCGATGACCTTTGTAGATTCTTCTCGGAACGCCTCTCGCGTAATGCGGCTTAGACCCATCTGGTCACGCAGCACTCGCAAGAGGTGTTCTCTTTTTTGCATTTTTTCGAAAGCTCGAATCGTTTGCTTGTCCATCCGTTGTTCACCTCCTCTCTATACTTTAATTATATACTCACGTGAGTATATTGTCAATAGTTTTTATACTTGCGTGAGTATATAATTTGTGATATTTTTAAAAGAAAGGAGATGATACGATGGATGAGAAAAAAGGGATGTCCTCTACGCGGGCAAAGAATAAGTATAATGCAGGCGCATATGATCGGTTGTATCCATATGTGCCAAAAGGCAAGAAGGCCGTATACGAGGACGCGGCAAGAGCTTCGGGAATGAGTTTAAACGAATTCATAACCGCAGCGCTGGAAGAAAAAATTAAACGAGACGAAAAAAAAGACCCGCAGTGATGCAGGTCTTTTTTTGTTGGCCCATATTCGCAAGCCTGTTTAATCCCTAGAAGGTGACGACATCGTATATCCACTTAGTTTACTAAGTTTTGTTCCGGCATTACCTAGAGATTGACTGGTGGTGTCAACTTCCGTTTTTTTTAGAATGCTCGTTATGGATTCCAGGCACTCCAAGATACGAGCAAATCCAAAAATAAATATTGCGGAAATCACACCCAAAACCCACCAATTTATAGCGGACAACCACGAAAAATCCCTGCTCTCGAACGAATACTTGGGCGTCTCGGTTGATAAGTAACCCGATAAAATGCCCGCCATAATAGCAAAAATTAGGGTTATTACTGCAAGCCATTTAAAAATTCTAACCATTATAAAAAAACCTCCAAACAATATAATTCCGCATCGGCTGCGGTATTTGCTGTAGCTCATATTCCCAAGCGCTTGGGAATATGAGCTAATACAGGTGGTAAACTTTAGGTTAAATTGGAGGTGCGAAATGCAGTTGAGGGGGATCACAGTCGCAACGCTCCATTCCGATAAATAGCCAATTACATTATAATCTATTTCTGCATTTCCGTCTTAAATAATTTCATCATATCACCCACAAAGTATTGGCGCTAATTCCTCAGTTCCAATATCTGTAAGTAATCCGATCACTTTATCTGGAATTGAGTAGCGCTGATTCAAATAGCGGAGCGCAGCGGCGAGCTCGCCATCGGCCCCGCCATATTGCTCCATCAAAAACTTGGCCATGCGCGGGTCGCATTTGCTGACCCTCACCGGGTATTGAAGCTTTTTGTCATAGATCCACATGTCGTCGCCTCCACACTAGCGGCCGCTTGCTCCGCTTATTTTGGGTATCTGTTACTTAGGTATGTGTTACACTTGCCAAGGCCATGGCGTCTGGGACCATTGCCACGGATACCGGGAATAGCTGTGTCCGAATTGAAGCAGCGGGCCGTATTCCATCTCGAAGTGGTAGGCGCATTGCTGTCTTTGCTGGGCTGTCTTGTTGAACTGTTGGAGCGCCTGCATATCATTGGGATGTGTATCCAGATAAAGCGTCAGCTCGACAAGCACAAAATCAAGCTGTTGCAGTTCCTCCAGCTTTCTATAATAATCTTCTGTGAGAACTTCACTCATCCGGAATCACCTCGCCTCTGCGCTTTGAAGTGTAGCTGCTGTACAGGGCTGGCCATAGCGTACCGAGACGCAGCGCCTCAGCCGGCGAAAATTGCGGCAAATTCATCGGCTGAAACGTAATAAATTGATTCGGGGGAACGACATATGTTTTGACCCGTATAGGCGGACAAGGGTCGAACGGACCAATGAACGGGCGCCATTCTCTCACCTGATTCTCTCCCACAACATTTTCCTCCTCTTCAGATGTCCATTCCAAAGGCACTTTATAGCCCAGTATATGACATGTGCCTATCCACATTGCCTAAATATTTCTTTGCAACAGGCGAAGTAGTTGCTGTACAATGGACTTGGAAAGTCATTGTACCGAGCGTCAACAATATCTATTTGATGGCGATGGACCGACTTCCAGATTGATGCTCTATCCATATGCGTATGTTTTACCGGTGCACTACCTGGATCAGGCGGAAATTAAAGCAAGCCCGCGAACTTTGACAAAAGAGGTGTTCAGAACAATGACTAAAAAAAGAACGGCTCATATCATTTCCCATACCCACTGGGACCGTGAATGGTATTTGCCTTATGAAAAGCATCATGTACTGCTGGTAAAGCTGGTGGATACACTCTTGTACAAGCTGGATAGCGATCCGGGCTTCAAGAGCTTTTACCTCGATGGTCAAACGATCATTCTGGAAGACTATCTTCAGGTACGACCTGAGAACAAGGATCGGCTTGAGCATTACATTAGAGAAGGCCGCATTGTAATCGGACCGTGGTATATATTGCAGGACGCGTTCCTGACGAGCAGCGAAGCGAATATCCGCAATTTGCAGATTGGCCACCAGGACGCCAGCCGCTACGGGACCATTGCCAAGATCGGCTATTTCCCGGATACATTCGGCAATATTGGCCAGGCTCCGCAAATTATGCGTCAAGCCGGTATTGATAATGCAGTGTTCGGCAGAGGCGTGAAGCCGACCGGATTCAACAATACGGTTTCTGATTCCGAGTATGAATCATCTTTTTCGGAACTCATCTGGGAAGGGCCGGACGGCTCTCGCGTATTGGGAATTTTGTTTGCGAACTGGTACTGCAACGGCAATGAGGTACCGACTGACGAGGCGGAAGCGGCGGAGTTTTGGGCGCGCAAGCTGGCGGATGCAGAAAAATATGCGGGAACCGGAGAGCTGCTGTTCATGAACGGCTGTGACCACCAGCCAATCCAGCAGGATCTGCCAACTGCGATAGAAGTAGCCCGTAAGCTATACCCGGATACCGAATTCATTCACTCAAACTTCGCGGATTATTTAAGTGCGCTTAGGAAAACGCTTAACCAAGAGTTGTCTGTTGTCAAAGGAGAGCTTCGCAGTCAACGGACGGACGGTTGGGGGACACTTGTTAACACCGCATCTGCCCGCGTTTATCTGAAACAAATGAACCAGCTTGGCCAAGCCATGCTGGAGAAGATTGCCGAGCCGCTTGCAGCATTTGCTTATTCGCTCGGGCATGAATATCCCCATCATTTGTTTACGTATGCGTGGAAGACCCTGATGCAGAACCATCCGCATGACAGCATTTGCGGCTGCAGCGTTGATGAGGTTCATCGCGAGATGATCACCCGCTTCGACAAGAGCCGTCACGTAGCGGAAGCGATCATCGACGAAGTCAAGGCGGTCATTGCTGACGAAGTGGATACAACGGTATTCCGGCAGTACGGCGAGGATGCGGTGCCGTTTGTCGTCTATAATACGACAGGCTGGACCCGCAGCGGAATCGTAGAGGTGGAGATCGATGTTGAGCGCATTTACTACCGCGAAGGTTTGAAGCGTGACGAGATGAGTCAACGGATGTACGCCGTTGATGTGACAGGTTGGACACTTGTCAATCATGAAGGTACAGTTATCCCGCATACGGCTGTCGATCTTGGACTGCACTTCGGGTATGAGCTGCCGGATGACAAGTTCCGTCAACCGTATATGAGCCGCAGAGTACGCCTGACCTTCGAGGTCAAGCAGGCGCCGGCCCTCGGCCTCGCCGCATATGCCTTGGTGCGGAATGCAAGCCCAGCGCTGGAAGCTCCAGCTTCGCTGATTGCCGGCCCGCAAGCGCTGGAGAATGACCACCTCCGCGTCGAGGTTGCCGCGGACGGTTCATTCAGCTTGACGGACAAGCGCACAGGCTATGTGTACCGTGATCTTGGCGTCTACGAGAATACGGGTGATATCGGCAACGAATATATGTACAGACAGCCGGACGGCGAACAGGCGCTGACGACGAAGGGACTGAAGGCCAGCATTCGCATTCAGGAGGACAATCCGTACCGTGCCGCTATTGAAATTGTGCATGAGTGGGAAGTCCCGGCTTCTGCCGATGAGCTGTTCGAAGTGGAGAAGCGCGAAGCTACCAGATTCCGTGGCCGGAAAGCCCAGCGTGTAGCCGAGATGGTGCCTCTGACAATTCGCACTGTAATTGCCGTGACCCGAGAAGGCCAGGGCCTTGAGTGGAAATCCACATTCAACAACCAGGCCAAGGATCATCGTGTCCGCGCCCTGTTCCCTACGGATCTTGAGGCAACGGTACACCATGTGGACTCCATCTTCGAAATCGCCAAGCGGGATAATGTCCCTGCTGTCGAATGGGTCAATCCGAGCAATGCCCAGCATCAGCAGGCATTCGTCGATGTCAGCAGCAATCAGGCAGGGCTGACGGTTGCCAACCTTGGCCTGAATGAGTATGAAGTACTGCGTGACGGGCGCAATACAATTGCCGTTACCCTGCTTCGCGCTGTTGCCGAAATGGGCGACTGGGGCGTGTTCCCGACACCGGAGGCTCAATGTCTGGGCGAGCATAGCTTCAGTCTGTTGATTTTGCCGCATAACGGAGACGGTGCTGCTTCCGGCGCTTATGCTGCTGCTTATCAGTTCCAGGTGCCATGGACAGCTAGCCAGACCGCTGTTCACGAAGGCAAGCTTGCTCCGGCCAGCGCAATGTTCGATTGGACAGGCGAGTCGGTTGCCTTCTCGTCGCTGAAGGTGAACGAGCAATCCGGCGACTATCTGCTTCGCTGGTACAACATGAAGCCGGAACAGACCGAGCTTAAGCTTGTTACCGGCTCTGCCGCGCCTGTACTTGGCCTGGCTTACCGCAGCAATGTGCTGGAAGAGAAAGGCGATGCGCTGGCAGATAGCGCGCTGCCTGTCTACCAGCTTCCGGTTGGTCCGTGTGAAATTGTGACGGTTGGTATTAGTCGCGGCTGATTTTTTGCATCGATCTGCGGCAGTCCGCAGCGGGCGAGTAGGGCAACTGACGGCTGCCCGGCTGCCGGACCGCCTCAGATGACAAGCTTGATCAACAAAAAAAACGTTGTTTCTCTGAAGAGAGGCAACGTTTTTTTGTTATCCCAAAGCCAGAATTAAACCCATTATTTCTTCCCTGCATTCAGAGCAGATTGAATCTCCCTATTCACCGCTTTCACATCCACGCTGTCAAGCTGCTTGTCCTCCAAATGATATTTGCTCTTCAATTTCAAGATCCGGTACACACTCTGATCGATTCTCTCTTCTGTCAGTGTCTTGTCGGCTACACTCTTAAGCAGTGCCTGAAGCACGGCCTTCTGCTGTTTGTAATCATGACCAATCAGCAAGATATCGCTGCCTGCCTGAATGGACCGCACCGCAGCTTCCGCCAGCCCATAATGCTTCGTAATGCCGCCCATCATCATGTCATCAGTAATCACGACTCCGTCATAACCGAGCTTCTCCCGCAGCAGCCCGGAAATGACAGGCTTGGATATAGAAGCAGGATAATCCATGTCCAGCGCAGGGATGAGCAGATGGGCAACCATAATCGCGTCAGCCCCTTGCTTTATCGCCTCCTCAAAGGGCAGCAGCTCAAAGCTTTGCAGTTCCTCCAGCGATTTGTTTACGACTGGCAAATCAAGATGAGAGTCGACGGAGGTATCGCCATGTCCCGGGAAATGCTTGACAACTGCTGCTATATCTTTGGATTGCAAGCCTTTCATCACGGCAATGCCATTGCTTACGACCTGCTGCGGCTTGCGTCCATAAGAACGGTCGCCGATGACCGGATTGTTCGGATTGCTGTCGATATCCAGGACCGGGGCGAAATCCATATTGAAGCCGAGCTTCTGAAGCAGATTGCCAAGGGCTTGCCCAATGCCATGGGCATAGTCAGTATTCTCGATCCGGCCTACCGAGCGGGCGGACGGAATCTTCACGAATTCCTCCGGCATTCGGCTTACCTTGCCGCCTTCCTGATCCACACTCAGCCACAGCGGCACAGGATTGCCGCCATTGGAGGCCTTTAATTCATTCAAGAAATGCAAAGCTTGAGAAGGGCCGGTAATATTATATTTATATAAAATAAATCCGCCTATGTGATAGTTCTCGATCATCTCCCGCGCCTCAGTCTGCAAGGAAGTGCCGTTGAGGCCAATAAGCATCAGTTGGCCAATTTTTTGCTCAATGGTCATCCGGCTGATTTGCTCTTTGATTGGGTCAGTCGGCGGTTTTGGCTTATCTGCTGGCTTGTCCATCGTTGTTGCCGGCGGTTGATTTGTTTCAGATACCGGCGGCTTCTCGGTTCTTCCCTCTTGACTTGGTGAGCCGCAGCTGGCAAGCAGGACAGCCATGCCAAGCAGTATGATGGACAGCGACAGTCTTTTACCCATATGAAGCCACTCCTTTTTTTGCAATAATTTAACTATATACACTGGACGGATGAAAGTCGAGCAAAGCCTCCGTATGAAATGTCGCAGAGGCTTGTCCAGGTTGTATGATCAAGATGCCAACGTTCACTACCAGTATTATGTACAGGACAAATAGATTTCACACAGATGAGCGTTATGAATTGCAACAGAGCCTTCGCCAACGATGAGCAAGATGTAAACAGGCGAAAGCTCATTTTGGAAAATGGCCAACAGACCCTATTTAGCCAGTTTTCATTTTATGCTTATTCAGGAATTCGGGAAATGACCGGAAAAATAGTATTGTCCGGCAGTGAATAGTGTGCGGGCAGGGAGTTGTTAATGCGCGTCCAGACCTCATAATCGACTTGAACCTCAGGATTTGGTAGTTGCTGCTGAAAAATCCGGTTATACAAATCAATGGTCACTTGAAAACTCACAAAATCGCCTCCTTCATATCAAGCTAAGGCTTGATCAATATCATTTGCATCTCCACTGCTAATAGATTTCAAAGTCGAGATGCGAGAATCGGGCGATAAGAACTCCCCCGTTTTTTATAATCAACTCCAGCGATAGTGTACCTGCATTGAAGATATTGCTAATCAGCCTGAGCTCGAAGGGGCTGTACGAGGTTGCGACGTCCTGAAAAACATGGATTGCTTTCTCATGAGGATCAGGCTGCAAACCGCATAGCGACCTGTAGACGATTCCGCCGGGTCCCGTAACCTCCAGCAGCGCCTCGAAGCTGCGTGTCCCCATATTATGCACAATAAGATCAAAACTCTGGACATATGGGCTGGCAATCGGCTGATTGACATCGGCAACAATGCGATAGACAGACATTCATGCGGCCTCCTCGAATCGTCATTTTATACTTCATGTTCCCGTTATTACTATATGGCTTCTTTTATTAAAAGAACTCGTTATCTACCTATTTATCTTTCATTTCAGGCGATTATCTTACTCCAAAATCTCCCAACCAACATAGGATATAAAAAAACATAAGGGAGAATTGCCATGAGAGCTATCGTCACAGGCGGGGCCGGTTTTATCGGTTCCCATCTTGCAGCAGCCCTGGCCCTTCGGGGTGATCAGGTAACCGTTGTCGACAATCTGGCTTCCGGCAATGTGAAGAAGGTGCATCCGAGCGCCAATTTTCAACAGCTCGACATCCGAAGCGAAGAGGCGCGTCAGCTTGTTGCTAGCGAGCGTCCTGATGTTGTCTTTCATCTCGCTGCTCAGACCGATGTCCAGCAATCCCTGCAACATTCCTGTTACGATGCGGATGTCAATGTCAGGGGAACGATCAATCTGCTGGAAGGATGCCGGGAAGCGGGAAGCAAGCTTGTTTTTGCTTCTACCTCGGCTGTGTACGGAGATTTGGAGAAATTGCAGATTTCCGAGCAGGACCCTGCCCGTCCGATTTCCTTCTACGGATTATCCAAATGGGCGGCCGAATCTTATATTCAGCTCTACAGCAAGCTTTATGGCTTGCCCTATACGGTTCTGCGCTTCAGCAATGTGTTTGGACCCGGCCAAACTGCAAAAGGCGAAGGGGGTGTAGTCGCCGTATTTCTGGAACGTCTGAAATCGGGCGAGCCTGTCTCCATCCATGGCGATGGCGGTCAGACCCGTGATTTTATTTACGTGGGAGATATTGTGTCCGCCCTGCTGGCTGCGGCAACGCGGGGGGAAGGGCAGACTCTTCATGCCAGTACGGCTGTCAGTGTCGCTGTTAATGAGCTTGCAGATCTGCTGGGGCGGATTCATGGGAAAGAGCTTGTACGAATCCGCAAGCCTGGGCGGAAAGGGGATATCCGCCATAGCTGTCTGGATAACCGCAACGCAAGGGAGACGCTGCTCTGGCAGCCGGAGCATACCCTTAAGGAAGGTTTGACCACAGCTTATCTTGCTGCGATGCAGAACGACAGTAGAGGATAAAAAAGGATGTCAGTGAACAAAAACAGGGAGATGATGGAGGGTGAAACTGCAGGACATTAAAGGGACTTACAATGCGATTTACAGTCTGGGCGACCTTTGTCTTTCATCCATTCAGCTCAGTAGAAATAATCTCCGCACGTTTGCAGGCGTGCTGGACTGGATGGGCTCGCCTCTGCTGCCGGATGTCACCCGGCTTTTGCAAAATCGGTTCGCGGGCTTTATGGAGGGTCCAAACCTGCGGGTAGTCGGTGAAGCGGAACATACTCATATTTGTGTGGCAGATGATGCCTACAATATTTTTTCCAATCATGATTTTGAGGTCGGTCCCAATTCGCTATCTCATATAGGTACCTATTGGGAGGTAAAAGCCAAATATGACCGTCGGATTCAACGATTTCTGGAAAAGGCGGCGACAAGCGAGCGAATGCTGTTTGTTCGTACGGAAGGCTCGCTAGAGGAGGCAGCCGAATTGGAATCGGTGCTTTCAGGGCTTGTGCAGCATGATTTTCGGGTGCTGCTGGTCAATCATGCCCCCGTCAGCACCATCGTTGAGCTGGATTGGCCGCTGAAGAAGATATGTGCGGTTCTGCTTCCAAATGAGGAGAAGTGGGAGGGCAACAACCATTTGTGGCAATACATGCTCCAGGGCATCCATTTAATTTAAGGAGGTTAGCACATGTTCGAGAACGCAGTCATTCTGGTCACCGGAGGGACGGGTTCATGGGGCCATGAACTTGTCAGCCAGCTTCTGCTTCAGAATCCGCGAGAGGTGATCGTCTACTCGCGCAATGAATCAAGCCAGGTAACTATGATGCGGGAACTGGATGATGCCCGATTGAAGTTTCGCATCGGTGATGTAAGGGATCGCGAGGCGCTGGTGAGCGTCTGCAGCAGAGTAGATTATGTCTTCCATCTTGCGGCACTCAAGCATGTTGATATTTGTGAGGAACAACCGAATGAGGCATTAAAAACCAATGTAGGAGGGACTCAAAATATTATTGAAGCGGCAATAGCAGGCGGTGTCAAAAAAGTGATTAATATTTCGACAGACAAAGCTGCCGATCCGGTTAATTTTTACGGTATGACGAAGGCAATCGGCGAGAAGCTGATCACTTATGCGAACAGCCAAAACTCTTATACCCGGTTTATCAATGTCAGGGGCGGCAATATACTGGGGTCGAGTGGCAGTGTGCTGCATTTGTTCCGGGATCAGATCATGGAGGGCAAGCAGATCACCATCACAGACAAAAACATGATCCGCTACTTCATGACTCCGCAGATGGCCAGCGGCTTGCTGCTTACCGCGGCAAGCAAGGGGCAGGGCGGGGAGACCTTCATATTGAAAATGCCGGCTTGCAAAATTACCGATTTGGCCCAGGTGCTGATTGAGGCTTATGAAGCACAAGGGATCGAGATGAAAGAAATTGGGTGCAGACCGGGAGAGAAGCTGCATGAGATACTGATTTCTCCGTTCGAAAGTCAGCATGCGGTCCTGTTGGATGATCACTATATTGTCGTGTTGCCGGCTGGCAATCATCCGCAACGGCTTCAATCCTATGCCTCTTGTCCTTCGGCTTCCGGTTCACCGGGAGTGAGCGGGCAATCGCTTATGACCTTGTCGGAAATCAGGTCGATGCTGGCTGACAGCAGTCTGCTGCCGATTAGCCAGACATCTTTATGAGATCAAGTGTGAAGGAGAGCAGCTTATGAAAATCCTCCTTGCAACCTATTGGCCTGTTCCCCATTTAGGCGGGGTTTGGCCGTATATGGAACAGTTGAAGATGGGACTGGAAGCATTGGGGCACGAGGTAGATTTGCTGGGGTACGGTGATGTGTCGGGCAACCTAGTTTATATTGTCAATCAAGGGCGGCAAATCGATACCGACCCACTGCTGCCTGTGTTGAAAGCCAAGCTTCGCCCTGACTTGTATCCGGTGCTGTATGAACATGTTCTGATCGAATATACGGAATTCAGACGATACGCCTATGAGCTGGCGGTTGCTTATTTAGGGATTGAATCCTATGATGTGATTCATACCCAGGATATTTTCTCCACGGTCGCGATCGACCGTATTCGTCATTCGCACACGGCGCTGGTCGCTTCGATTCACGGGTGTGTCGCTCACGAGATGCGCTATCATCTCGCGACGGATGAGTTCAATACCCCTACTTCGCATATTGCAAGAACATATTTTGACTGGATGGAGCATAATGGGGGCTCGGCAGCGGAGTACACGGTACTGGCCAACAACTGGATGAAAAATAATTTGTCCCAGGAATTCCGTGTTGCACCGGATAGCCTGAAAGTGTTCCAATATGGCTATGATATTCCGAAGTTTTTAGACGGCATGAAGGCCTCTTCAGAGCTTCGCCGGCCGCCTGGCAAAAAGGTCATCGTCTATACGGGACGCCTGGTTGAATTGAAAGGGGTGCATCACTTGCTGGCCGCGCTTGCCCAGCTCAAAGCTGTGCGGCAGGACTGGGTGTGCTGGATTGTCGGAGATGGTGACAAAGCAACGGAATTGACGCAGCAATGCCTGATGAACGGTCTGGAAGATATGGTGGTATTCTGGGGGAGAAGGGATGATATCCCAGCGCTGCTGGGGCAGTCGGATATTTATGTATTGCCCAGCCTGATTGAGAACCAGCCGATGTCGATTATTGAGGCACAGCTTGCAGGACTAGCCATCATTACGACCAACGCCGGAGGACTTCCGGAGATGACCGAACATCGGGTGACCGGTCTGCTTACGCCAGTTGGAGATCCGAATAGCCTGTTCCAGGCTTTTGATGAATTGCTGAAGAACAATAAATTGCGTCGCTTGCTTGGCGCTCGCGCTCATAAATGGGCGATGCGTCACTGGTCGATGAGTACGATGGTTCAGCGAATGACTTCTGTGTATGAGCAAGCCATTCATAAAAGGAAGAACCGTAGGTAACAGGTCTGCAATAGACAAGCGGCAATCAACGGCTTCTATTCAGCGTAAAACGACGCTGTGCCTGTTTACACGGCACAGCCGTTTACGCTTGCGACGCCTACGCAGCGACATACTTCCAAGTAAGTTGCCACACTATCTTTGTTCCGTTATGCTAATGAAAGATAAAGGAAGGGGAGAGGATATCATGACTCAGACCAAATTGACGCGGCCCGAAGCGATAATTTTCGATATGGACGGCACGCTCTTTCAGACAGAGACTCTGCTTGAGATCGTACATAAGCGACTGTTCGCCCAGCTTCGCAAAGAAGGGCTGTATGTGAAGGATACGCCTCCTATAGAGCGGCTAATCGCCTGTCTGGGCATGCTGCTCGATGATATTTGGAAAAGGGTAATGCCTGATGGATCTCCAGCCGCGTATGAGAGAGCCAATGAATTAATGCTGCAGTATGAACTGGAGGAACTTGAGGCTGGCAACGGGACGCTGTATCCTCATGTGATAGAGACGCTTGAAAAGCTTCATCAACGTGGAATCAAGCTTTTTGTAGCCAGTAATGGACTGGAGCATTATGTCAAAGGGGTCGCCACTTTCCACAAGATGCATCATTTATTTGCAGGCGTGTACAGTGCAGGGGAGTTTGAGACTTCCTCCAAGGTTGACCTGGTGGCCAGACTGCTGAAGGATCACCATTTGCAAGACGCATGGATGGTAGGAGATCGAAGTTCAGATGTGGAGGCAGGTCTAGCAAACGGCCTAACGGTTATCGGATGCCGATATGCCGGTTTTGGAGAGGATTACGAACTAAGGGGTTCGCATCGGCTGATCAGCAGCTTTGATGAACTGTCGTCCTTTTTACCATAATAGATGTACATATGAGTTGAAAGAGGAAATCAAGAAACAAGTCCGACGTTTTCAATGAAATGCTGAAAACGTCGGACTTTTCGCTGTTAAGGCAGACAACGGCTTTAATTTGCGGCAGATTTGGAACCGCCCCCGCTTTTTTGCTTGCGGCGTATCTTCTGGCCGTAAAGCCAGAGGGCGTATTCCAGAGGGCGTATTATCGCATTGCGATAAGTGGACATTTCGCCAGCTCTTGCGAATACTTCACGCGATGGCTTCGGATTGACCTCCAGGAGAAAGATTTTTCCTTTTTGATCAATGGCCAAATCGAGGGCCAGTTCACACAGATGCCCGTAGGACTGTTCGAGGTGTCTGGCGATTGCGATGCTGATTTCTTCGGCCTCTTGCTGAATGGCTGAAATATCCTCCTCGCTCCCAATCCAGTGTCCGAGCAATTCCTTCATTCCGGCTGCTTTTCCTCCGCCGTGCAAATTGGAGGTAATACTGCCTTTGGGTCCGATACGCCCTGCACAGCCTGTAGGTTCCCATTCGCCCTCGTGATTTTTCTGCACAAGCATCCGGTAATCATGGACGCGTCCGTTTGGCAGCTTGAGTTGGATACCTCGCTGTATGAGATAACGGGTTCCTTTCATGCCCCAATTCGATAGCTTTCTTTGGAGGGATGGGAGTGTGACCTTCTCTGGGCTGATAATCCGGCGGGAATGGTCGCGGCCTTGTATAAGCCACTTTCGCCCGGACCGGTTTTTGCTGCCAGTGAGTCGCTCTACCCGCAGAATTCCTCGGCCGCCGGTCCCATTAATCGGCTTAATATAAAGAAGCGGATATTTGGAGACCATTTCCGGTACATCCCGGCTGCTTTCCATCATCCGGGTTTCGGGCAGATACGGGCGGAAGCGGCTGTCTTTATGAAGTGTTTTGTAGACCGTCCATTTGTTGCGCATTGGCCGGTTAAGGAAGATGAGGTTGCTGTATTTGGCTCGAAATCGCTTCAACTGCTCGAAGCGATGGCTGCGCTGGATTCGGCAGCGGTCATAGATCATATGTGGAAAAGAACACCAGCGTCTGGACCATTGCTTATTATGAACATCGTAGAACATGCCAAAAATGCGGTTTTTGCTGTAATTGACGTCCTGCGGAGTGAATACAAATACTTCTAGGCCCAATTTGCGCCCGGCTGCAATCATTTTTTGGTAGACGCCTCGCTCTTCAAGCATCCCATTATCATTCAAATACAAGGTCATAATTCCGAGGACAGGCTTTGCCATATTCGTAGCTCCTCTCCCTCTGTGATGACGCTACGGCAATACACAGGCTGAGCGGTGCCTTCGAAACGCAAGGTTGGTTTGCCGGTAGGACCTGTAAGCAGGGCCACAGCTTTCATCCCGCTGCGGAAGCAGGCGGAGATGCTGGCCGGATTATCCAGTGCTACCTCGCCTTGCAGCCGACCGCAGTGGTTCATAATGGCTTTCAGCAAACGGCTCCCCAGACCATGTCCTCGCAATGAAGGGTGGACGGCCATCAAGCAAGCTGTCTGTCCGTAATCGATGGCGGCTGCTACCCCGGTCAGTTTGCCTTTTTCAATGGCAACTGCTACGGCAGAACCGGAGGGGCTGATCCCCTCATAACAGGTTTCAAGCTGTTGAGGCTGCAATTGCTTTAAAGCGGATACGGCTGACAATGTCAGCCGTTTTTCCCCGAAGCGAACCATAAAGGTGAGGATAAAAGAACGCATTCTGGCCCATTCCTCACTTGTGAGAAGCCGGATTTTCAAGCTAAGCGCCCCCCGCTTTACCAAGCTTTTGCTTGTTCAGATAAAGGCCGTAATGATAAATACGCTCGAGGGATTTTTTCCGTATGTGAGGCTCATCAAATTTCATCGGCTTGGAATTGGCCTCAAAAAACCATACATTCCCGCCCATATCAACGCCTAAATCCATCGACATCTCGCCTAGCGTGGACTTGCTTCCGCGTTCAATCTGCCGGGCGATCAGGACCGCAGTCTGTTTTACACGGACGAACAGCTTCCGTGCCTGTTCCGATCCGAAAGCGCTGACCAGCATTTTCTCCGGATCTTCAATAGAACCGCCGCGCGGAACATGCGTTGTAATGCTGCTGGAGCCCGCAACACGGGCTCCGATGCCAGTAAGATCCCATTGCCCTAGCCTGTTCTTTTGTACCAGCGCTCGCAAATCAAAACGCCGGTCATTGAAAGAAGCAAGTTCGATCCCCTGCTGGGCAATATAGGATGCTCCAACACTTTGCTTTTTGATTTTGGCCCACAGACTGCTGATGCTCGAGCAGCGATAAGTGACACTTCTTTTCTTGGATTGAACTTTAAGACGATAGGGTTTTATTTTCTCAGGTTCAAGCAGAACGGTCATAATTCCAACCCCTGCTTTGCCGCTTATCGGCTTGAGATACAAATAAGGATGCTTGAGCAGCATGCGCTTTAGGCCAGCTGATGTCACCAGTTTCCGGGTACTTGGAATGAAAGACTTTGTATTTTTTGACAACTTAAGCCACTCGAACAGACTCCATTTGTCAAAAAACTTGGGATTGAACAAGTGAATGTCCGGATGCTGCTTAATAGCCGCCAGTTTGCGGCGAACGGCTGGCTGTATTTCATCCTCTCTGAAGGGAATCCGGTTGTAAATAATTCCGGGCAGCGGGAACAGACGCTGGTGCCAGGTTTTGGTTTCTTCAGAATAAGCAAAGCCTTTTACTTTTGGTTTTGTAAGCCGCAAGTCCTTGGTGGTTATAACGTAAGTTATGAATCCCAGCTCTTTACCGGTCTGTAGCAAATCTGCGAAATTGCTGCGGTTGCCCCTAAAAAACTGCAGATCGTCTTCCACGGTCAATATAGCCAGAACGGGCTTGCTTTTATGAAGCTCAAAGCTGTTCCCGTCATCTGCCCACTCCAGATTCATCCATTCTCCCTCCTGCGGAACCGGCTCAAGAAGAGGCAGTGCTCTAAAATATAGTTTAGAGAAGCGCGCCCTTCCTCTTTGAGAGCTGGATGTTTGAAGATGGAGCGTCCTGGCTTGGCATTGGCTTCGAACATGTAAACCTCGCCATCCTTGTCAATGCCAATATCCAGACCGAGCTCGCCGAGGGTATGCGGAAAATTGCGTTCAATGCTTTGGCACAGCCTGATGGCAACACGCTTGGCATAGTCGAGCACATCCCCGGCCCGAGGCCCAAAGGTGCGCCCGAGCGCCTGCTCTGGCGTCATGAGCGAGCCGCCATTTTTAATATGGGTAGTGACGCTGCCACGGCCTGCTTTTTTGGCGCCTATACCTACGGCAACCCATTCATTTTTGCCGTTCTTGTGCATGTGGAAGCGGAAATCAATCGGGCATCCGTCAATTTCGACCAGACGAATCCCTTGCTGGATCACATAACGGCTCAAATAAGTGCCGTGCCGGGCTGTCAGCATGCGCATCAGACTTTTGAAGCTGCTGAAGCGAAGCAGCACGTTGCTGTTGCTGCGGCGGTAACGAGCGAAATATCCGCGTTTGGGGTGGTAGGTGAGGCGGTAAATGCCATTCCCCAGGCTCCCTGCCGTCGGCTTATAGTAGACGAACTGATGCTTCTCGAGCAGTTCCTTGATTTTTTCCGGTTCAGGGTTATTGACCGATTCAGGCATATGCTGCTGTGCCTCCGCGTCCCCTTCGAGCAATTTGTAAACATCGGATTTATTGAAGAAGCTCCAGTTGAAGAACGGAATTTTTTTGCGGATGAATCTCTCCCTCAGAGACTGAATGGAGGATGTTGTCTCCGCCTTGCGGCTCGGGAGTCTGTTGTAGACAACATCTGGCAGAGGGACGATTTTGCGGTACCATCCGCCCTGGGGATTCAAAAAGTGGCCATTGACCGTTTCGTTTTGCCAGTTGATATCCCGTGGTGTAAAAGCGAAGAAAAAGGCCTTTTTCTCGCCTAGCTTGAGCAGTTGTCTGATAAAGCCGGTGCGCGCGCCAAAAGGAGATGAACCTCCCCCGGAATCGGTAAGGACTCCGACCAGCGGACCGAGCTGCAATTCGTCTTCTCCGGAGCTGGTCACATAGACGCTGCCTGACTTTGGAATGCGGATGGACTGACGTACTCCGGACGAAAGGTACAGATGGTTGCCGGTTTTTTTAATCGGTCGGATCGCAGCGGCGATAACCTCTTTTCCGAGCTTCAGATGAATGGACTTTTTGCCCGTCAGCTTAAGCTGTTTAATAAGCGGCTGAGATAAATAGACGACTTTGTTTGGCTTTTGAGAAAAATGAATGTTGCAAAACGTCAAACTCATGTATGAACCTCCTGAAAGTTTTCGGCGGGAAAACCCTTCTTTAAAATCAGTGCGTGAGTTCAATTTGCTTCGACTTGTGGCATATACAGGGCCGAACGGTTGCACAGCAGCCGAGCATACTGAAGCGGCCGGACATGTGACAGCCTGGCGATTGCCGATTCGCCCAGCAGTGTAAACAGAGAGCGTCCCGGCTTGGAGTTTGCTTCAAGCAGCCATAGTCTGCCGCTTTCCTCCAAACCGAAATCCAGTCCCAGCTCCAGCAGCCTGCCGCAATGCTGTTCCAGCCTGCGGGCAGCCGAGCAACTGGCCTGATGCAGCTTTTCCATAATGCCGCTTGTCGCTTCTGCTCCGAGCAGAGCTTGAAGAAACGGTTCTGCAGGGGCTGCACGGCCTCCGCCGTGCAAATTGGCTGTCAGAACGTGTGGCTCCCCGATTCGGATGGCGGTGCCGGTAACCGACCAGCGTCCGGCCCCGTTTTTTTGAATCAGCACACGGATATCAAAAGGGCGCTGCTGGTCGTCGGTCAGACGAAGATAAGGCTGCAGCAAATAAGAGCGTCCCGCAATTAACCGACTAAAGGATGAGAGAGGCTGTTTTTTTTGTCCAAAGGAATAGGCATACGGACGATTTGCGGCGTTGCGGCCCTGGATTTGCAATCCTCCCGGGCCTTGCCAGATGCGCAGGATGCCTCGTCCTTGCATGCCGGCATCGGGCTTAAGAATGATGCCGTCCGGCTCCCGTTCCAGCCATCTGAGCAATTGGCTGCTGCTGCGGTATGAAACGGTACGCGGTAACAACTCTGCCAGCCGGGGTTCTCCCAGCAGCAGCCGGTATACCTCGAGCTTGCCGGGAATCTGGGAGCCAAGCCGGACCCATGGATGACGCAGCATCATCGCCTGCATCGCTGTCTTGTCTCTCATGCGTTCCGTCCGGCTTTGATAATAGCATCGGTCATATACAATATCCGGCAGCGGGCAGGGGCCGAAATTCCATTGATCCCCGTGAAGCTGGTAGCCTTGGAGCACACCGGTATCGGAATCATAGTGAAGCGGCGAAAATACAAATACATGAAAACCGTATTCGTGCCCCAGGAGGCAAAGTTCTCGGCAGAAGCTGTCTTCCGGCAGACGTTGCTTATTCTGGGGGGACACGGCAGCCCCGGCAATATGAATCCCCAATTTCCACTGCGGCTGGGTCATGTTATCCTCCTTGAATTCAGAAGCCGGAGATATGGCGGGCGTATTGAAGCATCAGCCGCACCGAGGGTCTGATTTTCTGATCATTTTTCAGTGGCGTGTTATCGTTCTTGGATGGCTTGGAATTTACCTCCAGCAGCCAGACGCGCCCGTTTGTATCCAGTGCCAGATCAATTCCAAGCTCGCCGAAGTGGGCGGGAATGTACTTATCCACCCCTTTAGCGATTTCCAGCGCAGCCCGCGAGAGTTTGCCGGAAGCATCTTTTTTGTTTGCAGCATTCAGATTTGATTTGGCTACGGCTTCCTTGACAGTGCTGAGGGTTCCCCCGCGCGCCAGATTGGAGACGAAGTGTTGGCTTCCAGCGGTGCGGGCGACAATTGAAGTCAGTCCCCAGGCGCCGGTTGCATTTTTCTGCACAAGTGCTCGGAAATCTACAGGGCGTTTGTTAATATCCATTAGATGCAGTCCTTGCTGAATCTGGTAACGGACCGTTTTCATTTTCCCTGAGAGGCTGGAGAACAGCTTAGTCAAAGTCGGATACTGCTCTTTGCGGGCGCCGAGCGGTGTCGTATACATGGCTTGGTATCCGCTACCCTCGCTCTTTTTGATTCGGATAATGCCTTTGCCCAGGCTGCCCCGAATCGGTTTCAGAAAGACGGCGGAATAGCGGGAGCACATGGTCTTGAGCGTTGGGAAGTTCTTCAGCAAATGCGACTCAGGCAAATAACGAAGCAAGGATGAGTCATTACGCAGTGCATCAAATACTTCTGATTTGTCCAGAAACTTTTCGTTGAATACCTGTGTCTGGTGACGGGCTTTCGCCTCCTTAAGCAGACGCTGGACACTCGCCTTGTTTTCCAGTTTCCGCGAAGTGAGACGATTGTTAATGACATCCGGGACAGGGAGCGTCATTTTATGCCAGCCTGATTCATATACCCACCCTTGAACGGAGCTGACGCTGCTGCCGATTTGACTGGGTGTGAAGAAATAGACATGGGCGCCCTGGATTTTGCAGGCGTCAACCAATTCCTTGCAAAACATGGTGATGGAACCAAACGGCTTTTCCGGCGCATCCGGGTAATCCCGGCTAATAAGCACACCAATGAGCGGACCGAGCGACAGCGTCATTGTCGAGGTACGGTATTGGATGCGCAGACTGGCGCCGCCCGGCAAACCAAGATGTCTTGCAAGCTGCTGGCTGATGCGTATCCCGTCAAACTTTGGAACCGGCACAACCTTAACCTGCTGCTTGTAGGCTCCGAATTTGAGGACGATGGATTGGCCCTGGGGAATTTTCCATTGTTTCAGGTAAGTTTCGCCAAGCATGAGAGCATCGTCTGGCAGGATGCCAGGGTTCACTACCTGTACGGCGACTTTCGTTTTGAGCATTATTGAACTCCTTCCACAAGCAGATGTAACGAGTGTGAAGGTTGAAGCCTTGCAATTACTTCATCATATGAGGACATCTATCCCTTGGTGATTGACCCACTGCAAGCTGATAAATAAAAGTGCAGGGATCAAAGTTGGGACAATGACTTGGCTGGAGCAGAACTTGGTGGTATGATCGAAGGAAATAAAACGGTGGGGCAGACAGGATCTATCACGTTGCGGAGGGAATCGACAATGAACGTATACGATAAAGCATATGAGTTGGCCAAGGCACTGGGGCAAAGCCCGGAAGTACAGGATCTGAAGGCGGCGCGTCAGGCGGTTGAGTCGCAGAGCGATGCGAAGCAGTTGCTGGACGACTTTCGCTCCCGGCAGGAAGGTTTTCAGCAGAAGATAATGGCTGGGGAAGAGCCGAGCGAGGGCGATATGAATACAATGAACCAGCTTTATGAGGTCATCAGCCTAAATCCGCATATTCATCGCTTATTTGAGGCCGAGCGCAGATTCGCTGCTGTATTTGACGATGTCAACAAAATTATGACCGATGCCCTTAAAGATATTTATAAATAGGTTGTACACATAAATGGCTGCGAGGATTCATAGGATGATGGAAGAAAGTAACCTTTTGCACTGGAAGGAGCCATCAATTGTGAATAAGAAGCTTCCTCATGCCATCTATCTGGCTTTAGCTCTAATTATGGTGCTTATCGCTATTCCCAAGCTCGAATTTCGTGACGCCTGGACGCTGGCAACCGTGTTCGGGGCCGTATGGATCGGCTTTGCGCTGCTCGTCATTGCAGCCAATCTTTATGCTTTGCTTGGCGCTGATGAACAGACGCGGCAGCAATTGGAGCGGATCAAGCGGGCGAAGAGGCGAATGTGGCAGCTTAAGCTTAGGCAGCAGGAGAGTCGCTCCCGGCGTG
>NZ_JAELUP010000065.1:0-56995 GCF_016424485.1 Paenibacillus roseus | reverse complement strand
CCCCCCCCGGCTCTATTTGCTAAGGAAATCAAATCACTTTTTCCTGTCCTTCCGCTTCGACCGGGCATTGATCCGGCAACACAATTCTGATCGTAATCCCATTTTGCAGCTCAGAGTGTACATCGATGGAACCGTTGTACCGTTTGACAAGGTCGGTCACAATGGAAAGTCCGAGCCCGGAGTGATGATCCGCTTTCGTTGTGTAGCCGGGTGTGAACATCATAAGCCGATCCTCCTTGCCGAGCAGTCGGCCGTTATTATGAACTTCAATTTCCACCTCATCATTATGCTGTCTCAGGAGGAGGCGGACGTAGCGCTCCTTATGCGGCAGCGTCATCGCTTCATCGAAAGCATTGTCCATGAGATTGCCCAGAATGCGGATCAAGTCGATGCTCTTTACATGCATCGTATGAAAACGCTCGGGGATTGCATAATCGAAGCGAATGTTCTGCTCCTTGGCGGCGGTCAGCTTGGATTGTACGAGTGCGGCGACAGCGGCTGCAGGCGCCTGGCTGCTGGTCCGGTTTTGCGACTGAAGGTCGATGGCGACCTCTTCAATATAGGATTTAAGCTGCTCGTATTTTTTCATGGTGACCATGGCGGATATGACCTGAATATGATTCAGAAAATCATGGCGCTGCCCGCGAATGGATGTGAGCATCTGCATGACATCGCTGAAGTAGACGCTGCGTGTTGCGTTGATAGCTTCCTCTCTTGTTTTAATGATAAGCCAAATTGCCATCATGCTGATAAACACAGTAGAGAATAAGCCGATAAGGAACAAAAGTTTGGTTATATGATCATACCGGGTAAAATAACGGGACAAGAAATAAGTTGTGAGCGTTATGCCCTGAATAAAGAAGAGTATGCAGAACAAAAATATGGGACGATGTCGCTTGTTTTTGAGCAAGGCGCTTATTTTTTTACCTGGATAGAAGGAGCGTCTATGCAGCAGCCAGCAAATCCCCGCTATCAAAATAAACAACGGCCAGTGCAGTAGCAGCTTGTCCCATACATTCGCTTCCTGCACCCATATCAAGCCCCGCAAGCTGGAATCGATCAAAAATAAAGCCAGATCAGAACCGATCAAGATCAAACAAAAGGTAATCTGAGTAAGCAGCCGCGTCTGAATGCGAAGTGTTCGGAACATCCAGAAGAAAAGCAAAGCCAAAGATAGCAGTGAATGCACGATATGTACGGAAGCGGGAAGGACAGCCGCCATAACTAGCAAGTACAGCGCATGGACAGCGCTGATGCCAAGCAGCTTGGCAGCAAGGCGCTCCACCTTGATTCCCCAAAATAAAAAACTGAACATCAAATAAATAAAGGTTTGCGGAATGGTCAAAAAGAATAAAGTGATGAATGAATGCAAGATGTAATTCATGCGTGTTTCTCCTTCAGGCGGCCGTGCAGGTCGTCTGGGTCAAAAAAGAATAATGTATTTGTCTTTATTACTTTACTTGCTTTTGGTCTAAAATGAAAATGTTTTTTATATCGGCAAGGGGGATTAACCGATGGGGACGATAGATTTCGGTGAGGAAGCATTAACCAAGCATGAGTTTATCCTGCAATATATCCAGCAACTCAAGATTGGCGAGAAGATATCGGTGCGATCCATCGCCAAGGCGCTGCAGGTCAGCGAGGGAACGGCATACCGGGCGTTGAAGGAAGCTGAGAAGATCGGCATCGTCAGTACAAGAGAGAGAATCGGTACCGTACGCATCGAGAAGAAGCAGCGCGGCGATCATGACCGTCTGACCTTCTCCGAGATTGTCACGATACTGGACGGGCAGGTGCTGGGCGGGGCCGCCGGGCTTGATAAAACCTTGCAAAAATTCGTCATTGGGGCGATGAAGCTTGAAGCAATGCTGTCCTATATTGATGCGGACAGCTTGCTTATTGTCGGGAATCGTGAAGATGCGCACCTTTATGCGCTGGAAGAGGGAGCGGGAGTGCTTATTACGGGAGGCTTCGATACCAGTGACGAGGTCAAGAGGCTATCAGATGAGCGCGAACTGCCGATCATATCCTGCAAGCACGATACGTTCACTGTCGCATCCATTATTAACCGGGCGATCTATGACCGTCTCATCCAGCAGAAAATTATGCGGATTGAGGATATTGTGACTTTCGGGCAGACACTGGAGACGCTTTATCCGGGCGATACACTGGAAACATTTGAATGGTTGCAACGGGAGACCGGCCGCGCCCGCTTCCCGGTTGTTGACGAGAAAGGACGGATTGTGGGGATTATCACATCCCGGGACGCGGCAGGGAATCCGCTGTCTCATACAGTGGATAAGCTGATGACCCGCAATCCGATTACGGTCCGCGCGAATACGCCTATTACTTCAGCAGCCCATACCATGGCCTCCGAGGGTATTGACCTGCTGCCGATTGTAGACCGCCAGCGGAAGCTGATCGCGGTTGTCACCCGGCAGGAGGTGCTTGCAGCTATGCCGTTTGCCGGTAAGCAGCCGCAGTCGGGTGAAACCTTTGACGATTTGATGTGGAGCGGATTTTCGAAGATTACCGGTGAACGCACGGGGGAGGGCTGGTTGTACAGAGGGAGGATGACGCCGCAGATGTCCGGCCCGCTGGGGACTGTATCGGAGGGCGTGCTGATGGCACTGCTGATGCAAGCCGGGCGGCTGCTCATCTGGGAGATCGGCAAGCGTGACCACGTTCTGGAGAGCGTGACCACTTACTTTGTCCGCCCCACCCAGATTGATCATGAAATTTCGATCGTGCCGCGTCTGCTGGAAATGAACCGCAAATCAGCGAAGCTGGAGATCGAAATTGTCGATGATCACGGGCTGGCCGCCAAGGCGATGCTGAGCGCACAAATGATTGACCCATAGATGAAAAAAAGCCGAGGATGGATATCCCGGCTTATTGCTTCATGGTCAAGTAAAGGGTGCGGTTGCGGATGCCTGCAAACAGGTTGAACAGTCCGAGCACCAGAAATACAGCGCCGACAATCATTCTAACGGTAGACCCGCTGAACATGACCATCTGAACGAGCGACAGCAGTACGAGCATCAATCCCATGCTGATGTTCATCCGGGCTGTATATAATCCGCGGTCGCGAACTTCATGCGAACGGCGCGCCTTATAGCTGTAATAAGTGGTAAAGCATAAGGCAATCAATACTCCTGCAACAAGCAGCCATTGTACAACGGCCATAACGATTCGACACGCTCCTTTGTGATAGGGGTTACACTGACGACTAATGAATGCCGGCACAGCCAGGCTGATACGGGCGCCTGTACCATTGTATCATTTTATAGCACTGGCTGCATCTTTGCCGTTACCCAGACGGTGAGGGAGGTATCGACAATGAGCATCGTTTTGACCTGAATCTGATATTTTTTGCTGTCGATGCCAAGTGTGTACACCTTATTGTCAAGCAATGTCCGGGCAAGCCGTGAATCGTCCCCGATTTCATAGACCTTTCGTCCGAGAAAAATATCAAAATCCTTTTTTACCGCTTTTTTCAGCTCCAGTTCGGTGCGCAAATCAAGACTGGAGGAGGAATTTTTCAACCGATTGTTTTCGACATAGACATGGACGGTTTTGATGACATTGTTGTGTTCATTTTTATATTCAGTAAGCTGAGTGATATCATGGTTTTTCTCCTCAATGACCGTATTCAGCTTGTCGATTGTGAGGTGCAGCGCATTTAGATGGTCGTGGCTGATGCTGAGGAGGACTGCAGCGCCTGCTACGGCGCCGAGGAGGAAGCACCCGGCTGCACGCGTAAATCCGCGATACCTTTCGAAGGGCGGTACGCGCATGGGCTACAATACCTCCCCGCAAATCATTTTGATCAGCTCCGTCCCCATATGCGCGCCCAGGAACGCTGTTATAATGATGCTCACCTGTTGCACAACAGGAGACAGATGCCCCTCAAGCATATTGGATTCAATAACCCGCATCGGATCAATCGTGCCCCCTACCGCTGCTACAATTGCCCAAATTTTGAGCTTGGCCGCAGTCTCCAGCATAACGGTGCCCGGAGCTTGCAGCACAAGCACCGAGCCGACTCCTGCAAGCAGCGCTCCGCCAATGACGACTCCGAAAGCAATAAAGAAATCAACAGCTGTTTTCGATAAAAACACATTCATATTCAAGGCATGTCACCGTCCCTTATAGGTTTACTATCAGCCATTGGTCTGCCCAGAGGGCTTGTTTCATTTTATGGGCGTCTGCATGCACATTATGATAAAATAGAATAAATATAAACCGGAAGGATCGGACGTCAAATGAACAGTGGAGATGCATTTGTTCACCTGCATGTGCATAGCGAATACAGTTTGCTCGATGGCGCCGCCCGCATCAGGGAACTGGTGGACAAGGCGGCGGAACTGGGAATGGAAGCGCTGGCGCTGACGGACCACGGGGTCATGTATGGCGCCATTCCGTTTTATCGTGCATGTAAAGAACGCGGCATTAAGCCGATTATCGGCTGCGAGATGTATTTTACGGCAGGCTCCCGCCATGATAAAGGGTCCCGCAAGGACCAGCCTATCTATCACTTGATCGTGCTGGCCAGCAATTACACCGGCTATCAAAATTTGATGCGGCTGTGTTCCATCGGCCATCTGGAAGGCTTTCATTACAAGCCGCGCATAGATATTGAGGCTTTGTCCGCTCATGCCGAGGGTCTGATTGTGTTGAGCGCTTGCCTCGGCGGAGAGGTGTCGCAGCATCTGCTTCATGACCGTTATGAAGAGGCGAAGGCCGCCGCGCTGCGTTACAGGCAAGCGGTGGGGGGAAACTTCTACCTGGAGCTTCAGGATCACGGGCTGCTCGAACAGAAGAAGGTTATTCAAGGCATGTTGAAGCTTGCGGAAGAGACGGGAATTGAGCTGGCAGCGACCAATGATGTGCATTACATGCGTCGTGAGGAAGCTGCTTTGCAGGATCTCCTGATTTGCATAGGGACAGGCAAGACCGTGGATGACACGAACCGGATGAAGATGGTGACTGACCAGCTCTATTTCAAGAGTCAGACTGAGATGGCGGATCTGTTCCGCCATGTGCCGCGCGCCATCGAGAATACTGTGCGGATAGCCGGACAGTGCCAATTGGAGCTGGAGCTTGGCAGACCGGTTTTGCCGACGTTCAGTCCGCTGCCGGAAGGCCTTGATGCCCAGGCATACTTGCGGGAATTGTGCGCACATGGCTTGCAGGAACGCTATCCCGAATTCGGAACGCCGCAGGAGGAAGAGGGCGCTGGGGAAGCCGCGAGGGCAAGACTCGATTATGAGTTGTCGGTCATTGCCAGCATGGGCTTCTCCGATTATTTCCTGATCGTCTGGGACTTTATCCGTTTTGCCCATGAACAGGGTATCCGCACCGGACCGGGGCGCGGTTCGTCGGCGGGAAGCTTGGTTGCTTATGTACTGCGAATTACCGATGTCGACCCGCTCCGTCACAAGCTGCTTTTCGAGCGGTTTCTTAATCCGCAACGAATCTCCATGCCGGATATCGATATTGATTTTAATGACGAGCGCCGCGACGAGGTTATCGCTTATGTGTCGGAAAAGTATGGGGCTGAACATGTGGCCCAGATCATCACGTTCGGTACGATGGCGGCCAAAGCGGCGGTGCGCGATGTGGGAAGGGCGCTGAATGTGCCTTATGCGCAGGTTGATCGTGTCGCCAAGCTGATCCCGCATCAGCTCGGGATTACACTCGGAGCAGCGCTGCAGGGGGTTGACGCGCTGCAGGAGGCGAGCCGGCAGCCGCAGACGGCGGAATTGCTGAATATGGCGATTAAGGTCGAAGGATTGCCGCGCCATGCTTCGACACATGCTGCGGGTGTTGTCATCTCCAGGGAGCCGCTGACCGACTATGTGCCGCTGCAGAGTGGGACGGAGAAGACGGCGCTTACTCAATATTCAATGGAGAACCTGGAAGCGGTCGGACTGCTCAAGATGGACTTTCTCGGTCTGCGTACGCTGTCGATTCTGGAACGGGCCATTCGCTGGATCAAGGAGTTGTATGGCAAGGAGATCGATTTCAAGACAATTTCCTATGAGGACCCGGCTACTTATGAACTGCTGGGAAAAGGAGAAACAACAGGTATCTTCCAGCTCGAGTCTTCGGGAGTGCGACGGGTATTGAAGGATATGAAGCCTTCCGGCTTTGAGGACATTGTTTCCGTCCTGGCCTTGTATCGTCCGGGTCCGATGGAATTTATTCCTAAATATATTCAGGGCAAGCACGGGCAAATTCAGGTGGAATATCCGCATGAAGCGTTGAGGCCGATACTGGCCGATACGTACGGCATTATCGTCTATCAGGAGCAAATTATGCAGATTGCTGCTGTTATGGCGGGCTTCTCGCTTGGCGAAGCAGACCTGCTGCGGCGCGCTGTCTCCAAGAAAAAGCGGGAGGTGCTCGACGAGCAGCGGGAGCATTTCGTTGAAGGCAGTCTGCGTCAAGGGTATGCCCGACAAGAGGCAGACCGCGTGTACGATATGATTGTACGCTTCGCAGATTATGGTTTTCCGCGGGCCCATGCCGCCGCTTATGGGGTTTTGGCCTTCCAGACCGCCTGGCTCAAGGCTAATTATCCTGTCCCGTTTATGGCTTCTATGCTTGTATCTGTCACCGGCAACCATCGGAAAACAGCGCAATATGTCGATGAATGTCGACGGATGGGCATTCCTGTTCTGCCGCCGGACATTATGGAGAGCGGAGTGAGCTTTACCCCATCGGCGGGCACGGTACGCTTTGGCCTGGCTTCCGTGAAAAATGTTGGAACAACCGCGATTGAGGCGATCATGAAAGAACGGCTGGATAAGCCGTTCGTGAGCCTTCTTGATCTGTGCCGGCGGGTGGATCTGAGGGTGGTAAACAAACGGGTGCTTGAATCCCTTGTTCAGGCAGGCGCGGCGGAATCGCTGCCTGGGCATCGTGCTCAGCAGCTTGCGGCGTTGGACGAGACGGTAGAGGCGGCGTTGAAATGGCGCAAAGAGCGCGAGGAACTGCAAATCGAGCTGTTCGATTTCAAGGAAGTCCAGAATTGGGATGTCGAGATGCCGGAGGTAGCCGAATTCAGCCCGATTCAGAAGTTGGAACTGGAGCGTGAGCTGCTGGGGCTGTTTCTCTCCGGGCATCCGCTGAATGGCTATGACCAGCAGCTGGACGGGCTCGGTCTGCCGCGTATGCTTGATCTGTACGACAGCGAGGATGGCGCCAGCGTAGTTCTCGGGGTGATGGTAGTTTCGGTCAAGCCGTTCACGACAAAGAAGGGCCAGGCGATGGGCTTCCTGGAGCTGGAGGATCATCTGGAGCGTGTGGAGGCCGTAGCTTTTCCGTCGCTGTGGAAGCGGAGCCAGCATGAGTTTGCCAAGGGAGCGCTGCTGCTGGTGCAGGCCACCGTACAGCGGGAGGAGGAGGACCTCAAGCTTATTGTAGAGGCTGCCGTTCCGATGGAATCGAGCAATTTGCCCCAGCAGGCAGCCAGAATGCTTCAGCAAGCGCAGTCCTACAGGGGATCGGCGAGCAGTAGAGGGGATCGGCCTGCTGCCGGGGCTGCTGGAGCGAGAGCATCCGCTTCCGGGTTGCCGGTGGTTCCGGTATCCGCATCGGATAAGTCCGACAAGCGGAATGTCGCTGCATCGCGCCGCGCCGCGCCGCGCAAGCAACGGCTTTATGTCAAGATCGCTGCCGACAAAGAAGAGCAAGGACGGCTGGAGCAGCTCAAATCGCTCATTGCCGCCCACCCCGGCGAGTTGGAGACGGTGCTGTTCTATGAGCGTGATCAGCGGACGCTGGCGCTTAGCGACAAGTATAGCGTGAAGCCCTCACCGGAGTTGCTCGAGAACATCGGGAAGTTGCTGGGAAGCCGCTCTGCGGTTATCAGATAAATGGCCTGACAGGCAGTATGTGCTGTTATCCTTGAAACTTTTAGTCACATTAGGTTCCTATCCCGCATAAGCTTAGGACATACAAGCTAGCGGGAGGGATAAGCATTGCCACAGAGCCTGGAGAACCTGTTGAACCGCCGTGGGGTCACCATAGAGTCTGTAGCGGAAATTGTGCATATGCTTCAGCATCCATATAACGCCGATTTGACGATAGAGGATTGTCTGGAAAGTGTATGGGCGGTTCTTGCCAAGAGGGAAGTGCAGTACGTATTGTATACAGGCATTGCGCTCGATGAGTTGGCCGAGCAAGGGAAGCTTCCCCAGCCGCTGCAAGGGATCATGCAGGCCGATGAATCCCTTTATGGTGTAGATGAAACGATGGCGCTTGGCATTACAAATGTTTACGGCATGATTGGGTTGACAAGCTTCGGATATTTAGATAAAGTCAAGCCCGGGATCATTAAGAAACTGAACGAGAAAGGCAAGCACATTCACGTATTTTTGGATGATTTAGTAGCAGGCTTGGCCGCTGCTGCCTCAGCCCGGATCGCCCACAAGGACCCGAAAGCGCGGCATTATGATCAGCCCTAATCGACTCTGAAGGCTTGCAGCAGAAAAACCCATTTGTTGCGGTGAAAAGATGAGTTATGATATCATTATTCCATTATACGGCCTGATCCAGACGATTTAGGGGGTTCATTCATGTGGACGGTTATCTATATCGCGCCAACAACCAAGATTGCGGAGACGATTAAATCACGTTTGACGGAAGAGGGCTTTTTAGTCCAACTGCGCCCGATCAATCTCTCCAAACAACAATACGAGATACTGGTTCCTTCCGGAGAGCTGGATGAAGTACAGGAAGTGCTGAATTCCATTCTCCATTCATGAGTGTCCCCCTGTTCGGTTGCAGCGGCTAGGCGTTCGGCTTGTACGGAATATCTCCCCTTAAGCGAATAGCGGGTGGAGCCTTGGCCAGACAACCGCTGCAATACTATTGCGCCCCCTAAGAGGTGTCACATATGTTTAAGGACTTATTTCAGAAAAAGAAGTATGCGACCGTTCCTTCGGTAACGGACCGTCCCAAGCGGGACATTCCGGAAGGACTGATGAATAAGTGTTCCAAGTGCGGAACGATTCAATATGGCAAGGAACTGGAAAAGAATTTGAAGGTTTGCTCTTCTTGCGGCCACCATTTCCGTTTGAATGCATGGGAGCGAATTCAGATGATTATCGACGAAGGTTCGTTCCAGGAGTTCGATGAAGGACTGGAATCGGTGGACCCGCTAGAGTTCCCCGGCTATGCATCCAAGCTGGTGGCACAGAAGAAAAGCTCGGGACTGCGTGAAGCGGTTGTAACCGGAGAAGGCGCAATCGGCTCATTCCCTGTTGTGGTTGCAGTGATGAGCTTTGATTTTTTCTCGGGCAGCATGGGATCGGTTGTCGGGGAAAAAATTACGCGTGCGATTGAACAGGCACTGGAAAAGCGCGTCCCGCTTCTTATTTTCTCCACCTCAGGCGGAGCGCGGATGCAGGAGAGTATTCTAAGCCTGATGCAGATGGCCAAGACAAGCGCAGCTCTCGCCAAGTTTCAGAGCGAGGGCGGGCTGTATATCTCTGTGCTGACGGACCCTACATTCGGGGGGGTAACCGCAAGCTTTGCCATGCTTGGCGATTACAATTTGGCCGAGCCAGGCGCGTTTGTCGGCTTTGCGGGACGGATTGTCATCGAGCAGACCATCCGTCAGAAGCTGCCGGACAATTTCCAGACAGCCGAATTCAACTTGCAGCATGGGCAATTGGACAAGGTGGTTCATCGGAAAGATTTAAAAGGGCTGCTGACCAAGCTGCTGGATATGCATACCGTAAGGGAGGATGTTGCTTATGGCCGGTGAGCTTCCATTTGAGAAGCCGCTTTTGGAGCTTCGGATGAAGATCGATGAGCTGAAAAGATTCGGACAGGAGAAAGGGATTGATTTCACCGATGAGATTTCCCGTCTCGAATTGCGGTACCAGCAGCTCAAGCAGGAGCTGTACAGCGAACTGACGGCTGCCCAAAAGATGCATTTGGCTCGCCATCATCAGCGTCCGACCTCGCTGGATATTATTCATGCTGTGTTCACCGATTTTATTGAACTGCATGGAGACCGTTTGTACGCGGATGATCTGGCAATTGTGGGCGGGCTGGCCAAGCTTGGAGACATTCCGGTGACGGTTATCGGCCATCAGCGGGGGAAAGACACCAAGGACAATATTGCTCGCTTTTTCGGCCATCCTCATCCCGAAGGCTTCCGCAAGGCGCTGCGTTTGATGCAGCAGGCGAACAAGTTCAAGCGTCCGATTGTAACCCTTATTGATACAAAAGGAGCTTATCCTGGAAATGCAGCCGAAGAGCGCGGCCAATCCGAAGCTATTGCTCGCAATTTGCGCGAAATGGCGACCTTTGGCGTGCCGATCATCTGCATCGTCATTGGCGAGGGCGGCAGTGGCGGAGCGCTGGCGTTGGGAGTGGGAAACCGGGTCCTGATGCTGGAGAATGCCATTTACTCGGCGATTTCGCCAAATGGCGCAGCCTCGATCTTGTGGAAGGATGCTTCCAAAGCAGATCAGGCAGCCGAAACTATGAAAATAACAGCCAAAGATCTGCTTGGTTTTGAGATTATCGAGGAAATTGTCCCCGAGCCGGAAGGCGGGGCGCATCGCGACTTGGCCCAACTGGCCGAGGTGCTTCGCGAGGCCGTTCAGCGGCATTTGTCAGAGCTGTCGGTTATGACTTCGGAACAGTTGGTCGAAGACCGCTATCAAAAGTTCCGCAAGATTGGCGCCTTCACGGAAGCTGTATCTATACAGGAGCAGGCTGCTGACGATTCGGTGTCAGTGGAATCTGTACGAGCCCAAGTGTAATTTTTTTGTAAACAGGCTGTACAAGGCCCGCAGAATCGTGTAAGTTGAATGAAGATGTGAATTTTTTTTGAAATATAGGAATATCCGGCTTTGTTTTTGGGCAATCCTTATATTTCCAGGTTGAAAATGTTGTTTCTGCCGTCGGCAGGCTGTTGACGCTTGAGATACAAGCCATGTATAGAACAGGAACAATGTTCTATCTTGACTTGTATTTCTGTGTGAGAGGGTGTCAGAACGTTGCAACAACTCGTTGTTCTGACAGGCCTTGCGGACCCCGCAAGTGTGAACCGCTAGAAAAATGCAATTCACCTGAACAGCTTCGTCTTCCTATGGACGGAGTCGCTTGCCTGTGAGATTCGGGCAACTGACGGGGTGGCTTTCAATGGATTGTTCAGATTTGATGAGAAACGAAGCTTCGACTGCCAAAGGTATCGGAGTCATTTATGCTTGTTTAACGGAGGAAACCTAACATGCGCAAAACGAAAATTGTGTGTACGATTGGACCTTCCAGCGAGTCGCTGGAGAATACAAAGAAACTGATTCAAGCTGGCATGAACGTTGCCCGTCTTAATTTCTCCCACGGAGATTTTGAAGAGCACGGCAACCGGATCATCAACATCAAGCTGGCGAACAAGGAACTTGGAACGAATGTAGCGGTCCTGCTTGATACGAAAGGACCTGAAATTCGTTTGGGCAAACTGAAAGAAGAGCCGATTGAACTGATTCAGGATGATGCGATTGTACTGACGACAGAAGAAATTCTTGGCGACCGTACCCGTATCCCTGTAACGTATAGCAACCTTCCGGAGGATGTCACTATTGGTTCGACGATCCTGATCGATGACGGCCTGATTGGCCTGAATGTGGAAAAGGTTGAAGGCACTGAAATTCACTGCCGTATCGTAAACGGCGGACAAATCAAGAGCAAGAAGGGCGTTAATGTCCCTGGCGTTAATATTTCCCTGCCAGGTATTACGCAGAAAGATGCCAACGATATTATTTTTGGTATTGAGCAAGGCATTGATTTTGTAGCGGCTTCATTCGTGCGCAAAGCAAGCGACGTGCTGGAAATCCGCGAACTGCTTGAGAAGCACAACGCAGGACATATTCAAATCATCTCCAAAATTGAAAATCAGCAGGGCGTTGACAATCTGGATGAAATTCTGGAAGTGTCTGACGGTCTGATGGTTGCGCGTGGAGATCTCGGCGTGGAGATTCCGGCTGAGGAAGTTCCGCTCGTTCAAAAGCAAATGATTGAGAAGTGTAACCGCGCAGGCAAACCGGTAATTACAGCTACGCAAATGCTGGATTCCATGCAGCGGAACCCGCGTCCGACTCGCGCTGAAGCGAGCGACGTGGCAAATGCCATTTTTGACGGCACGGACGCGATCATGCTCTCCGGGGAAACCGCGGCAGGTAAATATCCGGTAGAATCCGTGCAAACAATGGCACGAATCGCCAAGCGTACGGAAGCTGCGCTGGAATACCGCGAAATATTCACCAAACAGGCGAATGCCCAGCAAACCACGGTTACGGAGGCGATCAGCCAGTCTGTTGCGAAATCCGCATTGGATCTGGAGGTAAAGGCGATCATTACGTCTACCGAGAGCGGTTATACGGCCCGCATGATTTCCAAGTATCGTCCAAAAGCTCCAATCATCGCAGTTACGCCTGATCCGAAAGTGATTCACCGTCTTGCACTTACATGGGGAGTCATCCCTGTTCAAGGCATATCGGCTACAACGACCGATGAAATGTTCGAAATCGCAGTTCGCGGCGGTATTGAGTCCGGCCACGTACAGCTTGGCGATACCGTTATTATTACAGCGGGCGTACCGGTTGGCCGCTCAGGAACGACGAATCTCATTAAAATCCACCATGTCGGCGATTTGCTGGCAAAAGGCCAAGGCATCGGGAGCCAAAGCGCAACCGGTAAAATTGTAGTGGCTCGCTCCGCTGAGGAGGCAGTTGCCAAGACAGAAGCTGGAGCTATTCTTGTAGCCACTTCGACAGACAAAGAATATATGCCTGCCATTGAAAAGGCAGCTGCGCTTATTATTGAGCAAGGCGGTATTACAAGCCATGCGGCAGTAGTAGGCCTGAACCTGGGAATCCCGGTTGTACTTGGCGTCGAGAACGCGCTGGGATTGTTGCAGGACGGCATGGAAGTTACCGTATACAGCGAAGCAGGGGTTATTTACTCCGGACAAGCCAAAGTAATGTAATTCAACGTAAATACCCGCTTGTAAAAGCAGGTTACTCAGAACATACAGTCAAGAGCGATGGTGCTATCTGCCGTCGCTCTTGACTTATATTCAGGTTCATTAAGGGGTTATGGAATGATACAAAGACATATACCGGCAACTCGCTGGCATGTTCATCCTTTAAGAGTGCGTTATCAGGAGACAGACAGGATGCAGGTTGTTTTCCATGCCAATTACGTCAACTGGTTCGAAATCGGAAGGACGGAATGGGTCCGATATGCGGGCATACCGTACGCTGCAATTGAAGAACAGGGCATGCTGCTTCCGGTGACGGAGCTTGAATGCCGCTTTGTCAAGCCGGCCCGATATGACGATCAAATTGTAGTTTGCACGCGAATGAAGGAATTCAGCCCGCTCAGGTTAGCATTTGAATCCCAAATCAGGCTAGTGGGAGAAACTACAGAAGAACTGCTTGGCCTGTATGCGGAGCCGCCTGGAGAACTGCTTGTAGAAGGGGGGACCCGTCATGTATGGGTGGACCGGAATTTCCGGCCTGCACGGTTGGACAAAGCCGCTCCTGAGCTGTACGCCTTGATTCAAAGGGCAGCGTTAGACGATAATCAATAGAAGGAGGTGCATGGCGCATGAAATGGTTTATTGGGCTTCTTCTCATTTTGCCCGTCATTGAAGTGTGGGGTATGATCAAGATGACTGCCTGGATCGGGGGCTGGACAACGTTCATCCTTATCCTGTTGACCTCGGTAACGGGTGTCTATTTGGCCCGCAAAGAGGGACTTCGACTGCTTCTGGAGGCACAACGTCAAATGCAAAGCGGCCAAATCCCGGGTCTGATGATGCTCGATGGCTTATGCGTGCTGCTTGGTGCATTACTTCTCATTGTTCCAGGTTTTATTACAGACCTTATCGGGTTTTCGTTGATCTTCCCCCTTACTAGGCCTTATTATCGGGGATGGCTGCTGGGATGGATGGAAGCAAAAGTTCGCAAAGGCAGTGTGAGCATCCGCAGATGGTAACGGCTTCGTGTCCTTTATATCTGGAATTTACATTCTCATCACAATCCACTAACATCCATTTAACAAATGGATAGGATAATGAGGGCATACACGGGGGAGGAAACAGGTCATGACAAAGCAGTTGTCTCACTATGTCAACAGGGATTTAAGCTGGATTGAGTTTAACCGCAGAGTGCTTTCCGAGGCTCAGCATCCAGATACGCCATTACTTGAGAGAATGAAGTTTTTGGCTATCGTATCAAGTAATCTGGACGAGTTTATGAGCGTTCGTGTCGCCGGTATCCAGGACCAGATTAAAGCAGGCTATCATAAAAAAGATTTTACCGGCTATACGCCAGGCGGATTGTGGATCAGACTGCTCAAGCATACATCCGCTATGGTTGCCGAGCAGTACCGTACCTACAGAGAGACACTGCGCGGCTTGGAGAAGGAAGGCATTCGTTTTCGCAGGCTGCAAGATTTGACCTCAACACAGCAATCGGCAATGGAAATCTATTTTAGGGAAATTGTCTTCCCCGTTCTTACCCCCATGGCAGTAGATCAGAGCCGGCCTTTTCCGCTTGTACATACCAAAGAGCTTTATTTGGCTGTACTACTGCATAAGGAAGGCAGCGAGATGGAAGAGGAGCCGCTGTTTGCAATTGTGCAGGTCCCGTCTATTTTGCCAAGGCTTGTGCAGATCCCCGGGAAAATAAACAGCAAACGGACGGAATTTATTCTGCTCGAAGATTTAATTGAGAAACATATGGACACCTTGTTCAATGGCTATATACCGGCTACCGTGGATGCATTCCGGCTTACTCGCAATGCGGATTTGACGCTCAATGAAGAAGGGGCGGAAGATTTGCTGGAGGAAATTGAGAAGGAGCTGCGCAGGCGGCGGTGGGGCATGCCCGTGCGCCTGGAGATCGCCAGGGACATGCATCCGTATGCGTTGGAGATTTTGAAGGAAGAGTTGGAAATTGGAGACAATACGATTGAGATTGACGGTCCTCTGGACCTTAGTTTTCTGATGAAGCTGAACGGCCTTGTTCCAGGCCGTGAACATTTACGGTACGGAAAGCTGGAGCCTGTCTATCCGGAGGAATTCGAGGAATCGGATGATTTGTTCGAGGTGATCAGACGCAGGGATGTGCTGCTGTATCATCCCTATGAATCGTTCGAGGCATTCAATGATTTTGTCACTCAGGCCGCGGATGACCCTGACGTATTGGCCATCAAGATGACGCTCTACCGCGTCAGCGGCGACTCCAGTCTGGTACAGGCCCTGACCAAGGCTGCAGAACAGGGCAAACAAGTGACGGTCATCGTGGAACTGAAGGCAAGGTTTGACGAGGAGCGCAATATTGCTTGGGCAAGACAGCTTGAGAAAGCTGGCTGTCACGTTGTATACGGACTGATCGGACTGAAAATTCATGCGAAAATGGTGCTGGTTGTTCGTAGGGAAGAGGATACGCTCAGACGCTATGTTCATGTTGGCACCGGGAATTATAACGAGAGTACGGCCAAGCTGTATACCGATATTGGACTATTCACTTCACATCCGGTTATCGGCATCGACGCATCGGCTCTGTTTAACGAAGTAACCGGGTATTCTGTTCCGCATAACTGGAAAGCTTTCGCAGCAGCTCCCACGAATCTGAAAGAACGATTATTTGAACTGATTGATCGGGAGAAAGATCATGCGCTTGCCGGACGGCCTGCGAAAATTATTGCCAAGATGAACTCGCTTTCCAATCAGGACATGATTGACAAGCTGTATGAGGCCTCTCAAGCGGGAGTGAAAATCGAGTTGATTGTGCGAGGCGTATGTTGCCTTCGTCCGGGCGTTCCGGGGCGGAGTGAGAATATTCGCGTCATCAGTATTGTGGACCGCTTTCTGGAGCATTCCAGACTCTCATACTTCCACAATGGCGGCGAGGAGGAAGTCTATCTGTCCAGCTCCGACTGGATGACGCGCAATTTGTCGCGCCGCGTTGAACTGATGTGTCCGGTTCTGGATGGTGAGCTGCGAAATATTCTGATTAATATTCTGATGCTGAGCCTTAATGACAATGTCAAGAATCGTGAATTGCAGTCAAATGGCACTTACACAACCGTTACCCGCGAAGGCGCTCCGTTCCGCAGCCAATTTGAGGCGATGAAAATCGAGAATTGGAAAAACTTGCTATAGATAGTTAATCCGTGAATAACCACTATATGCAAAAGCTGCTGATCGTCATGATAAATGACGATCAGCAGCTTTTTGTCTATTTCTCCGTGAGACGAAGCTGTTTAATTCCCCGCCTCAAAACGCCTAGCAAGGATACAGAACGGGAAGAAGACCCCAGGCCTTGCTGAAGTCCTCCGCAAGCGCCTCGACCTCCTGATGCTCGACAGTGAGCGGCCCGGTACCTACAAGAGGCTGGAGGTGCAGCGTATGCTCGTCCACTCTGACACTGAGCTGCTTCAAGGTCGGGGTCTCGCTCCGGTTCAGCGCAATAGCAAGCTGCAGCAATGTGCCCAGACGAATCATGTGCTGGAAATCATCAGGCTCAAGCAAGCTTTCATAGGGAAGAGTTTGTTGCCGCAGCTTTTTCTTCGTTTTGAAGGAGGCAATGCCTGCTGTTATAATAATTTCCCTGTGCGACAATCCGTTCAGGGAGGAATTGATAATCAGGTAAAATGTATGTCCCTCATATCTGTAATAGTCAATGCTCGCGCCGATTCGATGCAAGATAGCAGCGGCTTCAAGCCATCTATAAGCTCGTCCCGGAAATGGGAAGACTGAATCAAGCTCCCTCATGAGTTGCATTGCTGTTTGCTTTACCTGTTGAATATAAGCCTGCGGAGCTTCCGGATGCAGTGCGGCCAAGTTGCTGACACTGTATTCCAGCACGTTCGGCAGCAGCGGCTGTCCTTCAAAGCGGGAGCTGAAGAACAGCCCGTCACGCAGTCCTGATCCGCAAATCAGGAAGGATGAGGCCATGCTGGCTTTGAAAATCGCATTCAGGACCGCAAGCCCAGGTACAATAACGTCCGCGCGGTCTTTAGACAAACCCGGGAACTTCCCGCGTTTATCCAGCGGAAGCTGCCGCAGCACCTCAAGCAGTTCGCCTGCCATTCGACCTTCTACGGCGTAATTGTGAGTCTGGGCAAATGGATACCGCTGTCTGGCGTGAACAAGCTTGCCGAAGGCGCGCGCTGTCCCGCCAACCGCAACTAGCGGCAAGCCTGCGCCCTCCTTCATCCAAGGCTCCGACGCTATAGCCTTTGCTACCATCGCTTCAAGCGCCTGCATTTGATCTTTGTCCATCTGGCCGCCATTTGTGAATCGTTTGGCCAGACTGACGCAGCCAAAAGGAAAAGAAACTGTTCGAATCAGCTTGCGACCGCGGAACAGGGAGAATTCCGAACTGCCGCCACCGATATCCACCAGATAACCGTCTTCGATATCCAGACTGTTCATCGTTCCCAGAAAGCCGTATTCCGCTTCCTTGAGGCCCGAGAGCAGTTCAATAACCAGCCCGGTCTCCTCTTCCAGACGAGCCAGCACTTCGTGGCTGTTGGCTGCATTACGAATCGCCGCCGTCGCTACCGCGCGGATGAAGCCGGTATGGTGAAGATTGCAAAGCAGGCGGAAATGATTCAGAATGTCAATCAGTTGTCCAATCGCGGATGCTGTCAGATTGCCTTTATCATCGACCTGCTGGCTCAATCTGGCTGCGCGTTTGGCGCCGTCTATGACCCGATGCGCTCCGTGAACCGTCCGTTCATAGATGACGAGCCGGATGGAATTGGAGCCGATATCTATAATACCAATGCGCTGTTCCTTCATTCGCTCCTCCGTAGTTTGGAATTGAATACCTTTATTTTAACACTGTGGGCCGTTTGAAAAAAGCATTTCGAATCCCAGTCATAAAATGCTGGAAAAAGGGAAAAATGTTGGAATGCCTCATCAAAATAAAAATTTATGATAGCGATAAACAATTTTATTTGATGAAAGAGTTCACTTCCCCGGCAAAATACTTTATTATTAAAAGGACGTATTGTTTTTAGTAAATATAAGCAGGCTTATGTGCACTGCTTGTATTTCCTACTTGCGAAAATGAGCTGCGCCTCTTCCGGATGCGGCACAGCCGTTTGCGTGTAACGCGAAATTTGGGATTATTGAAGCCAATTCTTTCGTAAAAAGGAGAGAGAAACATGACAGCTACCAAGGGACTGGAAGGAATCGTAGCGACAACTTCGTCGATCAGCTCCATCATTGATGGCGCGCTTACTTATCGCGGCATTGATATTGATGAGCTTGCAGAGCATGCTACATTCGAAGAGGTTGCTTACTTGCTTTGGTATGGCAAGCTCCCGACCCAATCCGAACTGGACGAGCTGGTTGGACAATTGGGCAATTATGCGCCAATACCGGATCAGGTCATCCAGCAGATTAAGCTTTACCCTAAGGATACCAATTCAATGGCGGCATTGCGCACAGCGATTTCCAGTCTGGCGCTTTATGATGAGGATGCCAACGAGATGTCCCCGGAATCCAACCTTCAAAAGGCTATTAAATTGCAGGCTCAACTTCCGACTGTTGTAGCCGCTTTTGCGCGTATTCGGGAAGGCTTGGGACCGATTGCTCCAAAACAGGGTGTGACGGTTGCCTATAATTTCTTATATATGCTAACGGGGCAAGAACCAGATGAAGTAGCAGTGAAAGCGCTTGACCAGGCTCTTGTGCTGCATGCCGATCATGAGCTTAACGCTTCAACCTTTGCTGCCCGCGTGACGGTCGCGACCCTCTCTGATATTTATTCCGGTGTTACTTCCGCTATCGGAGCTTTGAAGGGTCCGCTGCATGGAGGCGCCAACGAAGCCGTAATGGTGATGCTTGAAGAGATTGGCTCCATCGACAAGGTTGATTCCTACATTCAGCATAAGCTGGACAATAAGGACAAAATTATGGGCTTTGGTCATCGTGTGTATAAAAATGGCGACCCGCGTGCCAAGCATTTGCAAAAGATGTCCAAGGAGCTCGGCAAGTTAACCGGCAATTTGGAGCTGTATGAGATGTCCATACGCATTGAAAGCCTTGTAACCGGACAAAAGGGTCTTAAGCCTAACGTCGATTTCTATTCGGCTTCGGTATATACAGCCCTCAAAATTCCGCGCGACCTGTTTACTCCAATCTTTGCGATCAGCCGCCTGTCTGGATGGACCGCTCACATTCTTGAGCAATATGAAAACAACCGCATCATCCGCCCGCGCGCCGAATATACCGGTCCTGTAGGTCAGCATTACATTCCAATTAATCAGCGTTAATGTATAGCACTTTAGCAGTCGTATGAATCGGCTGCGCAACGTGTGCTGTCCACAGGCCGGAGCGGGCCGCTGTCCGCTTTCCGGCTACCGTCATGTATAAAATCTTATTTCTGACACGATTATAAGGAGGAAAATTTAATGGCATTTGAAAAGTTTGCACTTCCTACTGAGGGCGATAAAATTACAATTGATAACGGTAAATTGCAGGTTCCGAACAACCCGATTATCCCATTCATTGAAGGTGACGGAACGGGTCGCGACATTTGGCGCGCATCCAAGCGCGTGCTTGACGCTGCTGTAGAAAAAGCATACAACGGTGAGAAGAAGCTTGCTTGGTACGAAGTGTTTGCCGGTGAGAAAGCATTCAACGAATACGGCGAGTGGCTGCCTGCTGACACTTTGACAGCTATCCGTGAATATATCGTTGCCATCAAAGGACCTTTGACCACACCGATCGGCGGCGGTATCCGTTCCCTGAACGTTGCGCTTCGCCAAGAGCTTGACCTGTACACTTGTCTGCGTCCAGTTCGCTATTTCGATGGTGTGCCATCGCCTGTTAAGCGTCCGGAACTGGTTGATATGGTTATCTTCCGCGAGAACACAGAGGATATCTATGCAGGTATCGAGTATCAAGAAGGTTCTGCTGAAGTGAAGAAAGTAATCGAGTTCCTGAAGAACGAGCTGGGCGTGAACAAAATCCGCTTCCCGGAAACATCCGGTATCGGTATCAAGCCTGTTTCCTCCGAGGGCTCCAAGCGACTGGTTCGCGCAGCAATCGAATATGCAATCAAGCATGATAGAAAATCCGTAACCCTGGTTCACAAAGGAAATATTATGAAATTTACCGAGGGTGCGTTCAAAAACTGGGGTTATGAAGTAGCGGAGCAGGAATTCGCTGACAAAACCTTTACATGGGGACAATACGACCGTATCAAAGAAGCGGAAGGTACGGAAGCAGCCAACAAGGCGCAAAAAGAAGCTGAAGCAGCAGGCAAAATCATCGTAAAAGATGCCATCGCCGATATCGCGCTGCAACAAGTTCTGACTCGTCCAACTGACTTTGACGTTATCGCAACGCTGAACCTGAACGGTGACTACCTGTCCGACGCGCTTGCTGCGCAAGTTGGCGGAATTGGTATCGCTCCAGGAGCGAACATCAACTACCTGACCGGACATGCGATCTTCGAAGCTACTCACGGCACAGCGCCGAAATATGCCGATCTGGACGTTGTAAACCCTGGTTCCGTTATTTTGTCCGGCGTTATGCTGCTGGAGCATCTGGGCTGGCAAGAAGCGGCTGACCTGATCTATAAAGGATTGGCAACTTCCATCAACAGCAAAATCGTAACTTACGATTTCGCCCGTCTCATGGAAGGCGCTACAGAAGTAAAATGCTCCGCATTTGCTGACGAAATCATCAAAAACATGTAGTCTCATTACATTTCCGGAGGTAAACATAAGAAATGGCTATCAAACGTCATAAAATTACGGTCGTAGGCGCTGGTTTTACCGGAGCAACGACTGCCTTGATGCTGGCTCAAAAGGAACTTGGGGATGTTGTGCTCGTCGATATACCGCAGCTTGAGAACCCTACCAAAGGCAAGGCGCTCGATATGCTGGAATCTACGCCTGTACAAGGGATAGATGCCAAGATTACAGGCACATCCAATTATGAAGACGCCAAAGATTCCGATGTTGTCATTATCACAGCAGGGATTGCCCGCAAGCCGGGAATGAGCCGTGATGATCTTGTGAATACCAATGCCGGAATCGTAAGAAGCGTATGTGAAAATGTGAAGTTAACTAGCCCGAATGCGTATGTGATCATTCTGAGCAACCCGGTGGATGCAATGACCTACGTTGCCAATGAAGCGCTCGGCTTCCCGAAAAACCGTGTCATCGGACAGTCCGGTGTGCTGGATACGGCCCGTTATTGTACCTTTATCGCCCAAGAGCTGAACGTATCGGTAGAGGATGTCCGCGGTTTCGTGCTTGGCGGTCATGGCGATGACATGGTGCCGCTTGTGCGGTACTCCAACGTAGGCGGTATCCCGATCGAGAAGCTGATTTCTGCCGAACGCATCGAGGCGATTGTGCAGCGTACACGGGTAGGCGGCGGAGAAATCGTGGGTCTGCTCGGCAACGGCAGCGCTTATTATGCGCCTGCTGCATCGCTGGTCCAAATGACAGAAGCCATTCTGAAGGACAAGAAGCGGATTATTCCGGTAATTGCTCTTCTGGAAGGCGAATATGGTTATAACAATTTGTTCATGGGCGTTCCGGTCATCTTGGGCGGCGACGGCATCGAGAAAATTTTCGAGCTTGAGCTGACTGAATCCGAGAAAGCAGAACTTGACAAATCCGCTGTTTCCGTTCGGAATGTCATAAAAGTCATTACAGGCTAGAACATCATAGAAGACCCTGACAGATGCTGCCAGGGTCTTCCTGTTTACACCTGGGTTTTGTAGAAAGGGGAACATATGCTGGATCAAGCAAGACATCTGTTAAAGCGCGTTTACGGATACGATGCGTTCCGTAAGGGCCAGGCAGACATCATTAGCGGCATAATGGAGGGAAGGGATACGCTGGCGATCCTGCCGACCGGCGGAGGCAAGTCCGTCTGCTACCAAATACCGTCCATGCTGCTTGAAGGGACGACATTGGTCGTCTCTCCCCTTATTTCCTTAATGAAGGATCAGGTGGATGCGCTGAATCGGCTTGGTGTGCCGGCAGCCTACCTGAATAGCGCTTTATCGGCTAGCGAGTACAGGGATGTGCTGCGCAAGGCTGCTGGCGGGGAGTACAAGCTGCTCTATATCGCCCCGGAGCGTCTTGATGCCCCGATGTTCGCATCATTGATGGAGCAAATGCAAATTCCGCTTATCGCCATTGATGAGGCGCACTGTGTCTCTCAGTGGGGGCATGATTTCCGTCCAAGCTACCGCCAGCTTGCTTCTTGGATCGGAAGGATGAAACAGCGTCCTCTTGTGGCTGCGTTTACAGCGACGGCGACCCCTGAGGTGGCAAAAGATATTTCGACGATGCTGTCCCTGCACGAACCGAATGTATTCGTCACTGGTTTTGCACGCTCGAATCTGTCACTGTCCGTAGTAACGGGAGCAGACAAGAAAAGATACCTGAAAGAATTTATTGCACAGCGACCTGACCAGTCCGGCATCGTCTATGCGGCCACCCGCAAGGAAGTGGACAGTGTGCATGAGGAATTGCGCCGGCAAGGCATCTCGGCTGTCAAATATCACGGCGGCTTGTCCGATGATGAGCGTGCGGGAGCGCAGGAACGCTTCCGGTATGACGAAGCGCGCGTCATCGTAGCGACGAATGCCTTCGGAATGGGCATTGACAAGCCGAATGTGCGGTTTGTTGTTCACTACCAGATGCCGGGCGATATTGAATCGTACTATCAAGAAGCTGGACGAGCAGGACGAGACGGCGAGGAAAGCGAGTGTGTCTTGCTGTTTGCATCCCAGGACATTCAGGTACAGCGCTTCCTGATTGAGCAGGGCGCGGCAGACGAAGGACGCAAGGCGATTCAGCTTAACAAGCTGTACACAATGATGAATTATGCTCGTACCGAGCGCTGCCTGCAGCAGTTCATCGTCGAATACTTCGGCGAGGCGGATGTGTCTCCATGTGGGAAATGCGGAAGCTGTCTGGATGAGACAGAGGCGGTGGACGTAACAGGCGAAGCGCAGAAAGCATTGTCTTGTGTCGGCAGAATGAAAGGACGCTTCGGAGTCGCCCTTGTAGCCAAAGTGCTCAAAGGATCGCGAGAGAAGCGAATTATTGAATTTGGCCTGGATCGTCTCACAACCTATGGGCTGTTTCAGGACTGGAACGAGAAAGATATTGTGGAATGGCTCTATTGGCTTGTGGCTGAGGGTTACTTGCGCGTTAGCGACGGCACATATCCGACAGTTGGTTTGACCTCGCATGCGCTGCCGGTGCTTGAGGGCAAGCGGCAGGTGCTGCAAAAGCGCAAGCCGCTCAAGCAGCGCGTTGTGCGTCAGCTTTCCGGTCAGGACTCTCCTTTGTTCAATGCTCTTCGCCAATGGCGGAAGGAAGCGGCGGCAATGGAGAACGTACCGCCGTTTATTTTATTCTTCGACGCCACCTTGCGTGAGATGGCGGACGCTCGTCCGGTCAATGAGCAGGAACTGCTTGCAATCAAAGGCGTAGGCGCAGCCAAAGCTGCTAAATACGGCGCGGCGCTGCTGGAAATCATCCGACAGTTTGACGGGAGACAAACTTCAGTTGGAGCGCTTGCGGCAGCTTCACTCGAAATGCCGCAACCTGCACGCGAGTCCCGTTCCGGTACAAGCTCCAGTGATGAGGAGCGCCCCAGCCATTTGATATCGTATGAGATGTTTTGCTCGGGTGCAAGTGTAGAAGAAATTGCCGATCACCGCGGAATGGGCAAGGTTACAATAGAAGGACACATTATCCGCAGCGGTCAGGAAGGTTGCAAGTTGGACTGGGAACGCATTATTCCGCCCGAACTTGAACCGCTTATCATTGAAGCAGTGCAGGAACATGGCACGGAGAAGCTTAGACCGCTCAAGGATGCGCTACCCGACGAAGTGAGCTATTTTGCTATTCATGGCGTGATTTGCAAATATCAGTTGAAATAATCGATACTTTATAATGTTAGCTTGATTTTACATAGGCGCGACAGGGGGATGCAGGAAGGATGAGATCACCGGATTTGATTACCTTTGGAGAAACGATGGCCTTGTTTATGCCGTCTGAGGACAAGGGACTGGAGCGGGCTAGTCAGCTGTTGCAAGGCTTTGGCGGTGCAGAAAGCAATGTCGCGATCGGCGTAGCACGGCTGGGAGGCTCTGTTGGCTGGTTTGGCTCCCTTGGGGCGGACCCCTTCGGTACAATGATCTATAAAACATTGCGCGGCGAAGGCGTAGACACTTCGCAGGTCAAACTGGTAGAAGGGGAGTCAACTGGCCTGATGTTCCGGGAGCGAGTTGCCGGGCGTTCAGCAGTCCATTATTACCGCAAGCTTTCCGCAGCAAGCAAAATTCAGCCGCAAGATTTGGATGAGGCCTATATCCGCAACAGCAAGCTGCTGCATGTGACGGGCATAACAGCCGCCCTTAGCAGCAGCAGCCTGAATACTTTACGCAGGTCTGTGGAGATTGCCAAGTCTGCCGGAGTGAAAATAAGCTTTGATCCGAATCTGCGGCTGAAGTTGTGGCCGCTTGATGAAGCTAGAGCAGCGTTGCTGCCGTTGGCTGCTGAGGCGGATTACTTTCTTCCTGGCTGGGATGAACTGCAGCTTCTTTATGAGACCGATCATCTGGAGGTTGTTCTTGAGAAGCTGTCCGCGCTCAAAGCTGTATCCGTTATCAAGGGCGTCGGAGAGAAGACTATTATTTTGGATAAAGGTGTTCGAACTGAAGTGCCGTTTTTCCCTGCCAAGGAAGTGGTGGATACCGTAGGCGCAGGAGATGCGTTCTGCGCGGGCTTTCTATATAGCATACTAAAGGGTATGAGTGCTGTAGAGGCAGTAAAGGTAGCGAGCATCAGCGGTTCCCTGGCTGTTCAGATGAAAGGGGATTGGGAGGCGCTCCCGGTCTGGAGCACAGTCGAGCAGCAGCTCGGAAATAAAGCGTGGGTGGAGCGGTAAGTATGAATGAAGCGCAAGTATCCAAGGGACAGCGGCGCAGAGAACAAATCATGCAATTGCTTAAGCAGCAGGGACGATTGTCGATTCAGGAAATGGTAGATCAATTAGGCTGCTCTGAGGCGACAGCCAGACGCGATCTGGAAGTATTGGAGAAGACAGAACCGCTGATACGGACAATCGGCGGAGCTTTGTATAGAGGAATGCATGATCTGGCCTTCGCAGAAAAAACGGGAATTCTGTATCTGGAGAAGGAGAGAATAGCAGCCAAGGCAGCCGACCTCATCCATGAGGGAGACGTGATCGGACTTTCCGGAGGGACAACCAATTACTTGCTCGCCAAAATATTGAAGACCCGGCGCGGGATGACGGTTGTGACGAATGCAATCAATATTGCAATGGAACTTGCCGGCAGCGATATACAGGTTGTTGTGACAGGAGGCATTATGCGTCATAACAGCTTTGAACTGTGCGGGCCGCTTGGAGAAGGCATGGTCTCGCATTTGAATATCGGCAAGATGTTTATCGGTGCCGACGGCATTACCGCCGATAGCGGAATCACGGTATATTCCGAGCAGGAGGCGCAAATTGCCAAAGCGCTAATCCAGCGCTCACGCTCAACGTATGCGCTGTTCGACCATACAAAGGTTGGACATACATCATTATTTTCCATAGCGCTTCCGGATCAACTATACGGATTAATTACAGACCGCAAGCTTCCGCTTGAGCTTGCTGCTGCATTTGCGCAATGCAATCTGGAAATCCATGTTGCAGAGGGCGAGTGAGTACGGGATATCTCGTCGTTTTGTCTGGGTGAACTTGTTGGCCTTTGTTTGTTTTTCGCGCTGGAAAGAGCGATCTTTAACGACAGGAACAGCTCCATGTGAAGTTCGTGCACGAACTTTGCATGGAGCTGTTCCTGTCGTTCGTCATATTGCTTGAGCAGCGCTTGAAATACAGGGGTTTGCTCGCTTCTTCATGTGGGTTGTCCTGCACTTGAACTGGGGGAGAGCTCTAACCGTTTTTGTTTTTCTACATGACCCAAAGAATATACTGAAAAAACATAGAAAAAAACCTTTTCACTTTTACTCGATAGCGTTTACAATTGATTCTGTCTGCCATTATGGCTTCCAGTTTATCGGCTATCGAGGTGGTTTACATGATGCATAAGCTAAAAGTTTTTTTCACGCGCATTCAAACAAAGCTCTTGTTGTCTTTTCTGATTTTAATCATGCTTCCGATTTTAGTTGCAATCACGCTGTATTACGAATCCTCCAATCGCCTCTTAATGACTGAAATTCATCAATCCAGTGCAGAGATACTGGCTAAATTAGCCGATCGGGTGAATGCGACTTCCGAGCGCATGTATCAAGCCTCGCATTTGATCATTAACGATCCGGAAATTATCGAATATTTGCAATCGCCCGATAACAGCTGGTACGTAGATTACGACACCTTCCAAAAATATAAAACGTTAACCAAAAAGATGTTTAATATAAGAGATTTTTTGCTTGAAACAGAAGCCTATGTCGCTGTCGTTGATTTCAGAGGCCATTTCACCGCAACCTGGACGGTGTATCAATCCAATAAGGTCTATGAGCAGATGAAGTCGAAACGGTGGTTTAATACGACAAAGGCGATGCAAGGCGTGCCGCTTTGGAATCTATTTAGCGAAGAGGATATGAGCTTTGAACCAAGCTCCGAAGCGGAAAAGTATTTAACAATGACAAGACTGGTAACGGGAAGTACAGGCAAAAGTTACGGCATTGTTATGATCGCGGTTCCAATGTCTTCCTTATTGCCTGAGTTGACAGCCGCGCTGTCCTCTGAGGAAGCTGCTCCCGGACGGCTGTTTCTAATGAACGATCAAGAACTGCTGCTCGGGAATGAACAGTCGTATGCTGCGCTGGACCAACGTTACTTGATCAATGAGCAGCATATCAATCAGTTGGGCTGGAGCTTAATTGAAGCTACTCCCGGCGATCTGTTTTCTGAAAAACTGCAGTCCCTGCGCAATCAATCTATATTATGGCTGATGATCCTGCTACTGTGCTGCTGTTGCATATTCGTCATGATCATGTTGCGAATTATGAAGCGATTAAAGACGTTGCATCGTTCGATGAGCAAGGTAGGCTCTGGAAACTTCACGCCGATTCCAATCGGTGCGGGCGATGATGAGTTGGCATTGCTCACGCATAAATTCAATGATATGGTTTCAAACTTGGGGATGCTGGTCAAAAATGTCGCTGAAGAACAAAAAAGAAAAGAAGAAGCCCGATTTCAGGCATTGCAGGCGCAAGTAAAGCCTCATTTTTTGTTCAACACTCTTACATCAATTAAATGGTCCGCCAAGTTGTCAGGCGCGGAGCATGTCAGCGAGATGATTACCTCTTTAGGGAAATTGCTGCACTATTCGATGAAGAACGATGAGGAGCAGGCGCTGTTGTCGGAGGAAATTGACTTTCTCCGCAGTTATGTTTCCTTGCAAAATATTAGATTTAATAATAACGTGCTTCTGGAGGTTCATCTGCCGCCCGAGCTTCTCAGGGCTCATGTCTTGAAATTTACGTTGCAGCCTATTGTGGAGAACAGCATTATTCACGGAAGAAGCACGCCTCTTTCGATTTTCATTGATGGCGAAATTAGAGACGGAACGGTTACGATTCGCATCAGAGACAATGGCGGGGGCAATATTCACGCAATCGATGATCCGCAAGGCAACCCGTCCAACACAGATCGTACCATAACTCACTCTAAATTTAGCGGCATTGGACTTCATAATATTCATGGGCGCATCAAATTACATTTTGGCGAAGCCTACGGCTTAACCGTTCGCAACATCAAGAATGAGGGCTTTGAAGTGACACTTCAATGGCCTCTGCAGGAAGGAGAACAATGATGTGATAAAGGTGCTCATCGTTGAAGATGAATTCTTGGTTCGAGTTGGCTTGAAGACGTTAATCACTTGGGAAGAGGAAGGCTTTCAATTAATCGCCGAGGCATCGAACGGGTTGGAGGCGCTTGATATATTGGAGCGTGAGGAATGCGACTTGCTGCTAACGGACATCAACATGCCCCGGATGGATGGCCTAGCGTTATTGCGCCGGGTGAAGGAATTATATCCTTCTGTCAAGAGCATTATTCTATCCAATCACGATGACTTTGAATTTGTACGAACAGCTCTCCAACTCGGCGCAATGGATTACGTGCTCAAACTAACAATGGAGCCCCAAGAGCTTATTAAGAAGCTTAGCGTGGTACGGGGGCAAATCGAGCAAGAACGTTCTAAACTGAACCAGGTGAAGTCATTAAACTTCAAAGTCGAAATGTTTCAAAAGGAAATTCGCGAAAAGAGATTTTACGACATCATTACGAAAGTGTGCAGCAAGCTAGAAATTGCCGAAGTGCTGCAGGAATTTCAATTCCCGGCGAGTGCAAACTATCGCATTGTCATGCTTCAAATCGACAGCTATCAGCAGGTGCTGGAAACGAATGTGTTCAAAAGCGAAAAGCTGCTCATTCAGTCGGTTGCGAATATCATGATGGAGTTGGTAAGGGGCAATGGCGGAGGAGAGCTGATTTTGTTGGAATCAGGAAGATTCTCACTGTTGTCAGGCAACTTTTCTTCGAAGCTGCTTGAAGAAATCAGAGACAGCATAAAGCGATATTTGAAGCTTGAAATAAGCTGCGGCGTATCGAATTCTTTCTCGGAAATCTATGATGTACACGCAGCATTCCTGGAAGCGGAACATGCGTTAAGCTTCAACTTTTATGGTTGTGCCGACAAAATCGTATACGTGAAATCGCTCACGCAATCGGAGGCAAACTCCCACAGAATAAGTTGGAGCGATGAGGGGTTGTCGAAATTGTTGGAGCAGCGCGATCAGGACGCCGTTAAAGTGTTCATTGCCGACGTAGGCGAGCGAATGTGCCGGCATCAAACTGTCGAACCCGGCGAGGTCAAGGAACAATGGATCAAGATTATTCATTTGTTTTCACAATCGCTCAACGAGGTTGGCGGCGATATTTACTCCATTGCGTCGTATCAGAACTGCTTCCCCTTCCAGGCGATTCGAAATGCCGAAACACTGGATGGAATTATGACTTGGCTGCAGGGCTGGATAGGGATTTATTTCCAATACTTGAATCATTGCGCGGATAATCAATGGCGTCCCGAAATACAACTGGTCGCGCAGATGATCAAGGAGCAGTACGCAACCACTATTAAATTGAATGATCTGGCAAGGGCGGTGGGTTACTCGGAATCGTACCTGAGCGTATTGTATAAGAAAGAGACCGGGGAAACGATTATGGATTCCATTACAAGATATCGGTTGAAGAGGGCGAAAGAGCTGCTAAAGGATAAAACGTTGAAGATCTATGAAGTTTCCGAGGCGGTAGGCTATTCTGATTCCAATTATTTCGGTAAATTTTTCAGAAAAATAGAAGGGATTTATCCTCAAGAATACAGGAAAACCTATTTTAATATTTGAGTGATATGAGACAGATTTACACAGGAATAATACCTTCAAAGCAAAAAGGCGGCTTGGTATTCTTGACATGTCGATGAACCACAACAAATACAGCCAATATGAAGGGGATTATTCCGATGAGAAAAAACATGTGGGTTACGGTGCTAGTTGGCATACTTGCGTTAAGTGTGATATTGAGCGCATGTTCGGGCGGCAGCAATGGGAACACAAGCAGCGGAACAGGGGCAAAGGAACAGACGACGGACAAGACAAGCGCTCAAGTCGTGAAGCTAAAGATTTGGGGCGGGGTGCCGGAGGAAAACGGTCCTGGAGATGTTGTGGCGAATTGGAATGCCAATAATCCAGAGGTCCAGGTCGAGTATGTGCGCTATGTGAACGATGACAGCGGGAATACGAAGCTGGATACGGCTTTGATCAGCCAGACAAACGCGCCGGACATCTTCATTAGCTATGGCGAAACGTATTTCAATCGCAGAATGAATGCTGGCATGACAGCCTCTCTGGATGAACTCATCCAGAAAGCAGGCTTTGACGTGGACGCGGTAATTGGCAACGACAATGTCATAAGACAAGATGGCCAAATTTTCTATTTGCCGGCTATGAAGCAAATTTCGATGGTGTTATTTAATGAGACGGCGTTGACGGCGGCGGGCGAACCGTTGCCAACGGATTGGACATGGGACGATTATGTTGCGCTTGCGGGTAAGCTGACGAATAATGGGGTTTTTGGCAGCTTTATTGAAGCGCCGGGAGAAATCTTGCCCAAAATATTGCTAACGCTGAAACAGCCGCAAGATTCTTATTATGATGCAGAGGGCTTGTCAAGCTTCGGCAGCGATGCGGTTGAGAAGGGTATGCAGCTTCAGAAGCAACTATATGATGAAAAGTCGATGGTAAGCTGGCCGGAGTCGATATCCAGCAATCTGAAGCCGTACAGTGAATTGTTTACAGGCCAAGCCAATATGATTCTTGGCGGCACACATTTGATGCGGTATGTAAAAAACACGCAAGAATTCCCGCGTGAATTTAAAGTAGCCTTTGCGCCAAACCCTCAATACGCTAAAGGCGAAAAAGTAAATATTGCGGGCTTCAATGATCTGATTTCCATCAACAGCAATAGCGCACATAAAGAAGAAGCGATGTCGTTTATTTCATGGTATTTGACCGAAGGCAACACGGCGATGATCCCTGGCGGACGTATTCCGACTAACAAACAAGCGGATATGGACGAGGTCGTTGAATTGTTCGTGGGTGAAGCGGAGGACTTTATCAATGTGGAATCCTTGAAGCAAGTGCTGAGCATTGATTATGTGTTCCCCAAGCAAGTGAAGTCGGTCGCTTACGCCGAGCTGACCAAGATTTTGACGGAAGAATCCGAGAAGTACATGATGAACGCGCAGTCTCTGGAGCAAGCAATGGAGAAGGTCAAAGCCAGAGCGGATCAAGCCATTCAAGCGGAAAGCAAATAGATACACAGAAGGCGCCTGCATTGACGACAGTCATGAACGGGCGCTTTTTTTAAAAAAAAGACAGAAAAAGCCCAAAATACTACGTTTCATTATGAGATTGAAGTCATTAATATAAAGCCTATATTCGACACGAGGAGGGAACACTCATTATTACTAAAGCAACGGGCAGGCTGTTCAGGGAGGATATGAAAGAAAATATCGCAGGATATTTATTTATATTGCCTAATCTGTTGGGGGTATTTTTTTTCATCGTTTTGCCCTTGTTATTCAGTCTGTATCTCGTATTTATGGATTGGGACTATCTGAAAGGATTTAGCGGACTCACTTTCGCCGGACTCGACAATGTGGTTCGTATGACAAAAGATGAATATCTGGGCAGGGCATTGGTTAACAATGCGGTATTCACAGCAGTTACCGTCCCTCTGGCAATGGTGACAGGACTTATGCTAGCCGTCATTATTAATCGATTCGTCTATTTGAAAAACATGTTGAGGACGATTTTCTTTCTGCCGTATGTAAGCAGCCTCGTTGCAGTGTCTATTGTATGGAGCGTACTTTACAATGCCCGTAGCGGACCGATTAATTCCTTCCTTCGGGATATCGGAATCTCCAATCCGCCGGGATGGCTGGCTAGTCCGCAATGGGCGTTAATCGCCATCATCATTCTCGTCGCATGGACGTATATCGGCTACACTCTGGTGCTGTATATGGCTGGCTTGCAGGGAATTCCCAAGGATCTATATGAGGCCGCCTCTATTGATGGGGCTAATCGCGCGACGCAGTTTTTCAAAATTACGGTGCCTATGTTAAAGCCCACAAGCTTTCTCATAGCGATCACACTTATTATCTCCACCTTCCAGGTATTTGCGGTCATCAATATCATGACGCAAGGAGGGCCGCTCAATTCGACTATGGTTATGGCCTATCACATCTATCTGCAGGCGTTTCAATATTACAAGATGGGCTATGCGGCAACTTTGTCATGGCTGTTGTTCTGTATGATTTTCATTGTAACTCTTGTGCAATGGAGAAGTCAGAAAAAATGGCAACAGCATTTCTAATCGAGGAGTGAGACAAACACGATGACAAAGCTGCAATTCAACGCAATGCTTATAAAAACGATTACGACTTCCGCGATGCTGCTGTTGGCCGTCATAATCCTGTCGCCGTTCTTATGGATGTTATCCGCATCCTTCAAAATACAAGCGGACATATTCAATTATCCAATCGAGTGGATACCCCAGGAGCTCAACTGGCGCAACTATGCAACGGTTTGGGGCGAGAAATATCAATTTGTTCAATATTATTGGAATACGATCAAAATTACAGTCTTTACGGTTATCGGCTCTTTGTTGACCAGCTCGCTTGCGGGCTTTGCCTTTGCCAAGCTGAACTTCAAGGGTCGTGATTTCATTTTCCTGCTTTATCTGGCCACCATGATCATTCCGTCACAAGTTTTACTTGTTCCGCGCTTTATCGTATTCGACTATGTAGGACTAGTGAATACGCATTTATCCATCATATTGCCCGGCATCTTCTCAGTTATTGGCACCTTTCTGATGCGACAATTTTTCCTGACGATTCCGGGCGAGCTGCTGGAAGCCGGCAAGGTGGACGGCGCGGGTTATTGGCGAATTTATTGGCAAATTTTTATCCCACTGGCCAAGCCGGCACTTGTGTCGTTATTGATCCTGACCTTCACATGGACCTGGAACGAGTACGAAAATCCGCTTATTTTCCTGCGTGATACAAGCTTGTATACATTGCCGCTTGGCTTGACTAACTTTGTTGACGAGAACGGAACCGATTATACCCTGGTTATGGCGGCTTCTGTATCGGCTCTTGTACCGCTTATCGTAATCGTGGCGTTCTTCCAGAAATGGTTCGTGGAAGGCATCTCAAATACAGGTATGAAGTAAATCATCGGAATTTATTGAAGGAGAGTGTTCGCGCTATGTTGATTATCGTTCCTGAACAATCCATCGAGGTTGTTAGGGAGGTGGATGTTGTTGTGGCTGGAGGAGGGCCTGCCGGGTACGCAGCCGCCCTGGCGTCCGCCAGAAGTGGAGCCAGGACGTTGCTGATTGAACGATACGGCTATTTGGGCGGGGTGGGCACGAACAGCCTGGTATCCGGATTTTCCAGCGGTTTTCATGATGGGAAGCGCATGATAATCGGCGGTCTTTATCAGGAGATGAGAGAAAAGCTGTATCGGCAAGGCGCGCTGGTAAAAACAAATAATTACGAGCCGTTCGATCCCGAGGCGCTGGCCTTTTATTATTTGAAATCATTGCTGGCTGCCGGTGTAGAACTGATGCTTCATACATGGGTTGCCGATGTGGTCATGAATAGTGACCGTGTGGAAGCGCTGATTGTAGAGAGCAAATCGGGGAGGCAAGCCATTCGGGCAACGACCTTCATTGATGCAACGGGAGATGCGGATGTGTGCGCGCGGGCGGGCGTTCCTTACGATATTGGCAGGCCGTCGGACGGTCTGATGCAGCCGGTGTCTTTGATGTTTGCCGTTGGCGGCGTGAATGCGGACCGCCTCATTCGAGAGATTGAGCAAATTGAAGGGGCGCCGTTCGACGGTCATATCTCCGGCATGAATCATATTATTTTCGGTGGACAGGAGGAACGCATTGCCAAGGCAAAGGCCGATGGCTTTCTGTTCAATGTGCCTAGGCAATCGATTGCTATCGCCTGGACGCTGCCGGGAAGACCAGATGTGATTTATTTGAACATGACTCGCATCCAACAGGTGAATGGTACGAAGACGGAGGACTTGACAAGGGCGGAAATCGAGGGGCGCTACCAAATTGAAGAATGCGTGAAGTTTCTCAAAGCATATACGCCTGGCTTTGAGCAAAGCTATCTATTAAGGGTGGCCGCGCAGGTGGGCATTCGCGAAAGCCGTAGAATAAGAGGAAGCTATACCTTAACTGAAACGGACGTCATTCAACTGACGCAATTTGACGATGTGGTGGCCCAAGCGCACTATATGATTGATATTCATGATCCGACTGGCCAAGGCACGCATTATGTGGAGCTTGGCCAAGGGGCCTCCTATGATATACCGCTGCGCTGCTTGCTGCAGGATAAGGTAAGCAATTTGATTGCCGCAGGCAGATGCATTTCGGCCACGCATGAAGCATTCAGTTCCTTGCGGGTCATGTCTGTCTCGATTGCGCTTGGCGAAGCGGCCGGCGTTGCTGCCGCTTTGTCCGTCAAGCAATCGTTGGCACCGGGCGAACTGAAGGCCGAGCTTGTTCAGGACGAGCTGCTGCGGCGCGGCGCCATCTTGAACTAGCAATTCTCAAGCTTGAATTCTCAAGGGGGGAGGTGAAATCGCGATTCAGGATTAACATCGTAGCAGCAGAATATTACTATAAGGAGGAAGAAGAACCTTGATTAAACACAAGATGAAGTCTATGATACTCGTCGTTTGCTTGGTGCTCGGATTAAGCAGCTGGGGATTTGTGTCGAATACACATGTAGCACATGCCGATGCCTTGCAAATTGTTCAGAAGGTTACCGGCAACATCTTTTACAGCACAGATGAGAAAAGCTTTAAAATCAATACCTCAGGGGATGGAATACACTGGATTTACTATGACTACTGGGGAAATGAGGTGGAAAGCGGTCAGCTAGCCATCAGCGGCGGAACAGCTGATCTGGTCGTTGAACCTGCTCGCAACGGCTGGTTTCGATTGATTGTTACAGCCAAGCAGGGCGATAACGTGTTGACCATCAAGGAAACATCGTTTGCAGTCGTTGCTCCTTTCGATGCAAGCACAATCGAGAACTCGCCCTTTTCCGTTCAAACCCACGCTGCGCGCACAGATATCATAGCCCAAAGCGCGGACGCTCTTGTTCCGGTCTCAGCCAAGCTTGGCGTCAAATATTTGCGTGACTCCTTTCGTTGGGAGGACGTGGAACGGATCCCGAATGAACTGGAGTTTCAAGTCTTCCACGACAACTATCTCGATCTGCTGGGCACTTACGGAATTAAACCCTTTATGACGTTGGCTCTATACAATGCGCTCTATGATAACGGCATGTCTCCTACCAGCGAAGAAGCCAGACTTGCATTTGCCAACTATGCGAAGGGACTGCTTGGCAACTACCCCGAGGTCAATTGGGTTGAAGTATGGAATGAACCGGATATTCCATCTTTCAGCAAAGGTCTGAATACGGATGAAGAGAGAGCGGAATTTTATTTTAACTTGTTGAAAACAACCTATGAAGAACTAAAGCCGCTGTTTCCGAATGTTACGATTTCCGGCATGGATGTCGCCGAGTTTGGTTCGGGGCACTTTCTGGAGGATTTGTATCAGAGGGGCGCTCTTCAGTATATGGATGAGTATTCCTTCCACTCCTACGTTCGGATACCCGAAGAAATTATTGGCGAAATTGAGAACCACAAAAATTTGATGAAACAATATAACAACAATCAACTTATTCCAATGAATTTGTCGGAAACAGGCTTTACTAACTTTAATTTCGATGAATACGTTCAAGCCAATTATACGGCCCGCAGAGTTGCGACAGCTCTGACACAAGGCATTAAATCGATCAATATTTACAATTTGCAAAATCGTTCGACGCTGCCTAATGACTTTGAAGGAACTTTCGGCATGGTTCGTCACCCGGATGATGCCAAAGGCGCTTATGTGCCCAAGCCTTCGTTCGTCGCCTACGCTACAATCATTAGACAATTGTCGGATGCGCAGTTCGTTCAAATTGAGGACGTTGCCCCCGGTCTCGTTTACGTGTACAAGTTCAATAACGGCACTGACGATATTTATGTTATGTACGCTCCTTCCGGCACAGAAGTTGAATTGCATACAACAGAGGCAGTTCAACTAACGGATATGATGGGCAATAGTACGCAATTGCAACCGGACAATGGAGTAGTTTCTCTTTCTCTCACACAAGATCCTGTCTATGTAAAGGGATCGCTTACTGAGATCAATGATATCGTGCCTGAAATCACGGGACCTGTATCCTTGCTTTACAGCTTTTATGACGGCGGGTATGCCGAGACGGAAGGTACACTGGGTACTGCGACGAACAAATGGGTCACTTCTTCGGTGTTGAAAGGATATGATGGACGCGGTTCGCGAGCGATTACACACCCGACCGGCGCTTCGGTGAGGTGGCTTCCCGCCATTTCTGTACCTGGACCCTATCGCATCTCCGTCTACTTGCCAGGTAATCCTGCAGCGCCTGCCTATACGACTCAGCAAGCGTTGTATTCTATTTATGTGAACGATGTGAAGATTGATGAAATTGAAGTCAATCAATTTCATGCACAAGGGAAATGGCTGGAACTCGGCGTCTACGACATGCCCAGGGGAGCCAATAGCTATGTACTGCTTGAAGACAGCAGCGCGCTGCATGATCGACCTTTGCGTGCCGATGCGTTAAAGCTTGATCTGATTCCGGCGACAGACTTTGATTTGGAGTTGGATTCTCTTACAATTCAAGCCGGCGATGCCTATACGTTCATGCCGATCTTCACTCCAGTTGAAGCAACCAATCGGACGGTAGTATGGACAAGTTCCAATCATGAAGTCGCTTCTATCGACTCTGCCGGCAACTTGCAAGCGCTTCATCCTGGAGAAACGACAATTCGCGCTTTCCATCCTGCAACCCACAAGTTTGCCGACGTTCTCGTTAGAGTAGTCGATCACCCTGTCATTGTTCCAATCACAATCGATAGCCATTACAATACTTCAGGGTATACGGAGCAAAACGGCAGCCTGGGAACAGCAACGAATAAATGGGTGAACTCGACAGTGTTGAAAGGCTATCATGGCGGCATATCACGAGCGATTACACATCCCACAGACGCCTCGGCGAAATGGACCCCTATGCTGCCTCAAGAAGGCGGCTATCGGATCTCCGTTTATTTGCCGGGTAATCCGGAAACGCCGGCATATACGACAACTGCTGCCAGGTACTCGATTTATGTCGATGACGAATTGATCGACCAGATGGTGATAAATCAATTTCTCCTTCAAGGATCATGGCAGGAGTTGGGCACTTACCGTTTGCCGGCCGGATCGCACAGCTATGTGGTGCTGGAGGATGCCAATCCGGCGCATAACCGTCCGCTGCGGGCCGATGCCGCCAGATTCGAGCTGACTCCGATTACCGATGTCAGCTTGGAACCGCAGCAATTGACGCTTACGATTGGCCAAAGCGCCGGACTGCTGGCAACTTTCACACCGACGGATGCAACGGACAGCGGATTCATATGGAGCAGCAGCGACCCTGCTATCGTAACGGTTGATGGAACAGGCGAAGTAACTGCTTTGAAGGCAGGCGAAGCAATCGTTCGCGCTACAAATCCACTGACAGGTATATATGCGGAAGCGACTGTGACCGTCGAAGCCGTGGAGCCAATTTGAGGCACGAATCCGAGCACAGATTCTGGTGCTGCGTAACCGCTTGATCGTAATGATGCTGGAAGAAGATGACGACCGAAGAGAACAGCTCCATGCGAAGTTCTTGCACGAGCTTCGCATGAAGCTGTTCCCGCGTTCCCTGGCTGGCGGCTGGTTTTTTTATAGTTCGTTTATTCATTCACGGCAAGGCCGCTTACCCATGTTTTTCGGATGCGAAATTCGTTATCCGTCCATACAAGATCAGCCAGCTTGCCTTCCGCAATACTGCCGGTCTGCTCCCAAATATGCAGACGGCGGGCCGGGTTGCCGCTGGCAAGGCGACTTGCCTGCCACGGTTCAAGGTCCGAGTGCTCCAGAATATATCGAAATGCCTGGATCATTGTCAATGTGCTGCCGGCCAGATTGCCTTCCTTGGCCAGCGTAGCAACGCCGCCCTTCACATGGACATCCAATTCCCCAAGCTTGTAGCAGCCGTCTCCAAGACCTGCGGCTGACATGGCATCCGTAATCAGTACAACTTGCTCTGCGGGCTTGGCCTTCAGCAGCAACCGGATTGCAGCGGGATGAACATGGTGTCCGTCGGCAATGACCTCGGCACAGATGCTGTCCTGTGTCAGAACGGCTCCTGCAGTTCCCGGCTTGCGATGGTGGAGCGGTGTCATGGCATTAAACACATGGACAGCTTGCGACAAGCCGTGCTCCGCCGCTTCCACGATGGTCTCATAATCTGCGTCCGTATGTCCGGCAGCGGCAATAATGCCGTGTTTATCCAGCCAAGAGATCAGCTCCATGGCTCCTTCAGCTTCGGGAGCGAGCGTAAGCTGGCGGATCAGGCCCGGATAATGCTCGTTCCAGCTTTTGACCCAGCTGAGTTGGGGCTTGGCGATATAAGCCGGGTTCTGGGCTCCCGGCCACTTCGGGCTAATGAAGGGGCCTTCAAGATGCACACCTATTAGCCGGGCATATGCGCCCGAGTGTTCCTGGAATTCAGCCGCGCAGGCAAGCACACCCTCAATATCCTCCCGGGATGCGGTAACCGTTGTGGCCAGCAGGCCTGTCGTGCCCTGGCTGGCATGGAAACGGGATATTGCCTCATACCCTTCAAGAGAGATATTCATGTACTCGCTGCCGTCTCCGCCATGAACATGCATATCAATAAAGCCGGGAAGCATGTAGCCGCCCTCTCCGTCAATGACCGTCGCCCCCTCAGGCGCTTCGGCTTCTTCCCCAATATGAACGGCAGCAATGATGCCGTCCTCAACAGTTAATGCTCCTTTGTCAATGCTGTTCTCCAAAATCAAATGTACATTATGAATGTACCAATTGGAACCGTGTTCCATCCTCAATCAAATCCCTTCCTGCATCGGCGTCAAGCAGAACGATAACATTCGCATGGGTTTGCAGCAGGGAAGCCGGGCATTCGGTCGTGATCGGTCCCTGCAGCGCCTTCTTCACAATGGCGGCTTTATCGCCCCCTCTGGCTACAAGAATGATCATTTTTGCTTTCAAAATCGAGCCTACACCCATGGTGAAGGCAAATTCCGGCACCTGCTCGGCCTGATCAAAAAAACGCGCATTTGCTTTCCTTGTTTCTTCCTTCAGCTTGACCACATGGGTTCTGCCATGCAACTGGGCATCCGGCTCGTTAAAACCGATATGTCCGTTGTGTCCGACCCCAAGGAGCTGTACATCAAGCGGTTGCTGGGCCAGCATCTCGTCGTATCTGCGGCACTCTGCCTCAGGATCAGCCGCGAGCCCGTCAGGAAGGTGGGTATTGCCCTTCCCCAAGTCCAGATGCTTGAACAGGTGGTCATTCATATAGCGGCTGTAGCTTTGCTCATGATCGGGAGCCAACCCGACATATTCATCTAGATTATACGTTGTAACATGGCCGAAGGAAAGCTTGGTGCGGGACGCTTCTTCAATAACAGCTTTGTAAATGCCGACCGGAGTGGAGCCTGTAGCAAGTCCCAGCACTGGGTGCTGCTTCTCTCTGACGATAGTGTTGATCAGATGCGCCGCATACCGGTCCAGTTCTTCCTGCCTATCAAACCGTTTAATGATCATATAGCTCATCTCCCTTGTTTATATGCTTTAATTATAATCAAAAGATTAACATCCAACAATGATTTTGATTGCAAAAATCATAATAATGATTTAAATTTTCAAAAAATAATCTGATGCCTACCCTCAACTTGCGACGGGGATAGGCACTGGGTTATGATGGACGGTAAGCATAAAGTATTATATCGGGTCACAGCTATGACGAAAAAGATATAGGATAAGCCAAAGTTTCACACGAACCTGACTTTTATTCGTTTCAACTATATAGATTTATCGGATTGCGGGACTTAAGGCCCCTTCCGACAAGTCCATCCGCGCGGCAGCAATAAAAGCCTGAGGGTGGCGGAAGGAGAGAATAACAATTGGCAGCGGAATTTAACCATGTACATAAAGAAGCACAATCAGCAGCAACAGCAAAACGCAAAGGGGAACATATCCGAATTTGCCTGGAGGAACAAGTTGTGGCTGAAGGCATCGCTACGGGGCTAGACAACGTCCGGTTTCGCCATCGCGCTTTGCCCGAGCTTGCATTCGATAGCATTTCCCTGGAATCGGAGTTTCTGGGTAAAAAGATCGGGACGCCGCTTATGGTCAGCTCTATGACTGGCGGAACAGCGGAAGCGGGAGAAATTAACCGGAGATTGGCTGAAGCCGCCCAGCAACATGGATGGGCGATCGGACTCGGTTCCATGCGGGCAGCAATAGAGAACGAGAGGCTTGCCTCCACATTTCAGATTAGGTCTTATGCACCGGACGTACCGATTATTGCCAATCTGGGCGCGGTGCAGTTAAATTACGGATACGGAATCGATCAATGCCGGAAGGCTGTAGATCTGGCGGAGGCCGATGGGTTGGTACTCCACTTGAACAGCATGCAGGAAGTATTTCAGGCCGAAGGGGATACGAACTTTAGCAACCTGCTCGGTAAAATCGAACAGATCTGCCGCTCGCTTGATGTCCCTGTCGGCATCAAGGAAGTGGGCTGGGGAATTGATGGCGATACTGCGCAATCCCTCATGTCGGTTGGTGTGGCTTTTATCGACGTTGCCGGAGCAGGAGGGACATCCTGGAGTCAGGTTGAGAAGTATCGCAGCTCCGATACAATGAAGCGTCTGGCTGCTGAAACCTTTGCGGACTGGGGAATTTCGACTGCAGATTGTATTGCGGACATTCGCGCCAAAGCCCCGACGGCGCGAATCATTGGCAGCGGCGGCTTGCTCCATGGCGTGCACGCAGCGAAGGCAATCGCACTCGGCGCCGATTTGGTCGGATTTGGAAGGGCGCTGCTTCCCAGGGCAGCAGTTACAGAAGAAGGGGAAATTTGGGAAGAAGCGCTGCATGATCAGTTTCGCCGGATCGCCTTCGAGCTTAAAGCCGCAATGTTCGGAATTGGGGCAGGCAGTATCGAAGAGTTGCAGCATACGACCCGGCTTGTGAAGTAAAGGAGCTGAACTGGCTGTCCATTCTCATGGATTCGTCTGCTGTTATTTAATCAGACCTGTGCCTTCTATCGTAACGCGGGTTTGAACATCGAATTCAATGTTCGGATAGATGCCCTGCCACTCTTGCCAGGATTTGTCCCCGCCGCTGTAATGTGTTGCTCGATATTTAAGGCCAAAGCCTATAGGGTCGACGCCTTGTCGCTGAAATTTTTTGAGCAACCGTACAACGGACTTGCTGTATTGCTTCGCAAGCTCTTGCTCAATTGAAGCCCAATCTTTATCAAAAACCAATTTCGGCGCTTCTTCCAGCAAACCGTGGATTTTGATACGCATCTCGACTACTGGTTTGCCCTGAGCATTATTTTTGATTTTAAACCTGGATTGAATTCTGCCGACAGCAAGCACATACGGATCTTGTTCGACATTCCCTCCAAGGCTCGATTTTAAATACTTATTTGTAATCTGGTTATAAAGCTGAGTTTCCTCCGGACTAAGGATGATGATCAGCTTTTTCTTATTTAAAACCCCGGCCTGGCTAATTCGATACGTTTCATTTTCAGGCATGATAATCGGAAGGACGGGATCAATGCCCTTTTCAGTGCGTCGTTTTCTCATTCCAAATATATACTCGGTTACCGTATACGACGAATCCGTTCCTTCCTTGCCGAAGCTGAGAAATAACGTATTGCCCGGATACCGCTCGTTTTTCGGTTGAATCTTCAATATAGCCTCCGCAGTAGGATGGCCAATCGTGACATTGGCAATCATCTGAATATCTCTTCGGCGAGTCATCCAATTTATAGCTTGATCCATCTCCTTGCGGGCGAGCTTCTCTCCAATCATAAAAATTTTGCAGTGGCCAAAATCCAATTCCTTATCCACGTAAGCCTTCAACTCGCGTACACCTTCCGCTATCGTTTTTGCATCTATGGTCTCCAACTGGGATTTCCCTGCTCCTGGCTCAATTTTAGGGGAAGTGACGGCAAGCCGCAATGTAACCCGGAAGGGCTTATTTGGATTATCGCTGTGGTCAATGCCTGTGGCAACGACAAAAAAACGTTTGTCGATATCTTTGAACCCGCAGCCTCCTAATACAAGGCTTGCTATGAAAACGAAGAGGACAGTAAAAATCAGATGTCTCATTTGGATTCAGACTGCCCCTTTACTTTGAACTTGGATTTGGATTTGAGCCTGTAAGCAAGCCAGCATATCCAGATTACAGATAAAATCTCGGCAAATAAACGAATTATGAGCCAGACTGTCGCAATGGAAAAGTTTTGCTTTTCATTTACTACACCGCTGTAAATAATGGCTATCAGGCCAAATGCTCCGCAAATGATCCAGTTGATTTTAGGGATCTTTTCTGGGTCCAAATGCGGCTTGTGCGATTTTGAGGTGCTTTTCAAAAATTCCATTGCTTTATGCCAGCCAAACGTTGTAAACAATAGCGTCAAATTCAGATACAAGATCAGATACAGGAAGAGCACGCGCTCTATAAAGCCGTACTCCATCTTCATGGAATCGGCAGTAATGCTCCAGATAAACAGGTATTCATCTACGGCTTCCGTTCCGTGAAAGCCGATCGGAATGAAAATTGAGGTGAACATGGCAAGCGTGCCTACCAAAGGGATGATCCAGCGGTGCTTCAACCGAAAGTTGGGCGGCAGCGCCCGGTTTAGTATCGACATATTGAGATAGCCTGAAAATATGTAGGTGGCAGCAGCGAAAGACACTAGATTGGGTGGCATTCTGAAATAATTCGCTACGGTATGCATGGCATCCCAGTCCAGATCAGATGTGAAAATCCCTTTGCCAAGCACAAACATAACAAGCGGAGCGTTAATAATAATTAATACTTCCAAAGCAAACACCAGAGACAATGTTGTTCGGGTCGAACAATAAATACAGGTAGCAATCAGCAAATACAGCACGACATTCGAGCTTGTATCCGGGTTGTAAAATCGGTTGATAACGACGGAGAAAGCTACCAGCACGATGGTTGAGCCTAAAAAGTAAAGGGCGGCAAGCATCCACATGAAAGGGACTACCAACCATCTGGGATAATGATCAAACAAAATTTCCGGAACGGCCTTGCCCGGGAACCTGCTTATGGAGGAAGAGAACAGCAGGGCGAGCATCGTCCCGAACGGAATGGCTAAAAGGAGGGAAGAGATTCCCCCTGAATAGCGATTCTGGATGATGATATTAGGCACAAACATCATAATATTGATAAGAAGCACATACAGGAAGCTGTAATAAAAATATCGGTTCATGAAGAGCTCACCTGCCCCAGGTCACCTTCTGCGTTTCGGGCTGGTTTGCGATGTATTCTGAAATAGGGAACCCCGAAACTTCTTATGCTTGATAAATATACTAAATAACAGAACATGCCGATGCAGACACCGGTGATGCCATAGAAAACAGCCAAAAAGATCAACGGGTATTTTAAAAAGCGGATTGCAAACGCCAAGGAGTTGTTCGGAATAACAAAGTTTGAAATCGCAACGACAGAAGTGACGATGATCATGATGCTGCTCACAAGACCTGCCTGTTGAGCGGCTTGCCCGAGAATAAGACCGCCCACTGTCGTGCCAGTAGAACCAATGTAGCGCGGCAGGCGTACGCTGGCCTCTACCAGCATCTCAATCATAAAGAGCATAACCAGCACCTCAATGAACGACGGGTAAGGAACGGCGGAGCGGCTGCCGGCAATGGAGAAGGCTAGTTGCACCCGAAAAAGCTCCGGATTATAGGAGACAATCGAAATGTACATTGCTGGCAGCGTCACGGTCATCAATACAGAAATATAGCGCATCACCATCAGCGTCCGGCTCATCCAGAAGGATTCATACTGGTCATCCATCGTGTTCATCAAATCATAAAAGGTTATGGGCAGAATAATGCCGAACATGCTGCCGTGAATCAGAATGATCACCTTGCCCTGAGCAATGCTGTTGCTGATTCGATCAGGGCGTTCGGTAATCAAAGTTGTAGGAAACAATTGCTTGCGATTGCCGCCGAGCTCTCTAACAATCTCACCAGCGGAATGCAGCATATCGGCATTAATTTCGAGGATTTTCTTTTTTACATTTTTCAGCACTTTGTCATTGACTCTGCGATTGTCAAACAAAATAGCGATTCTCGTCTTGGAGGAGACGCCAAGAGTTCGTTCTTCTACAGCCAGGTTCGGCTCGGGATAGCGGTTGCGAATCAGGTTCAGCCCATCCTTCAAATCTTCTGTCAAGGCAATCTGAGGACCCTGAATGGAACTTTCCACCTGGGTATTCTGGTTCTCAATCCGGATGTTCCGGGAAGCGTCGTAGGAGTAGTATTTGGAATTGATATAGATAAGTACATAGCCGCGCAGCAGGGAACTAGCCCACTCGGTCATTTCATGGATCGGCTTGAACTCGGAGCTGAATTCCACGATCTCCTCAAACGGCTTAAAGTTGCGTGAAAAAGGAACGAAAATGGCTTCGGAAATTTTACTTTCATCGCAGAGAGAATCGATATAGGCTACCTCAATGCTAATGTCGTCATTTTTCATTCGTTTTGTAATTAGATCCTTGGAATCGGCAAACATAGTCAAAATTCTGTTAATCATCAGCGCTATCCTCCGACATGAATGATTCTGTTAGTATGCTGCGAATTCTTTCCGCTTATTCCCATTCGATAAAATCGGGTGAAGTTCGGCAAGTGCCTGAGGGAAGTTATTGGAGGAAACGTCTTTTTTTGATATGCTCTATATTAGGCAAGAAACAGGACAGAAAGGGGCAACTTCGTGTCGGAATGGTATGAACGAAGCTTCGGAGCGGATTATTTGCTTATCTATAAGCATCGAGACTGGGATCATGCTCACGAAGAAGTGAACAAGCTAGTAAGTTGGATGAAGCTTGTCCAGGAGGCAGATCTGCTGGATGTCGGCTGCGGAATGGGGAGACATTCGTTGGCTTTGGCCGATCTGGGGTTCCGGGTCACAGGTTTCGACCTGTCCGTCAAGCTGCTTGATGAGGCCCGTCGCAAAGACGAGCAGGCTAAAGTCAGATTCATTCATGGCGATATGCGAGAGCTTCCCTTTGGCGACGGAGAGTTTGATGTTACAGTAAACTTGTTTACCTCATTCGGTTATTTTAATGAGGAAAAGGATAATCTTCAGGTACTTCGGGAGCTGAGACGTGTGCTGCGACCGAATGGCCGTTTTGTTATAGATTATTTGAATCCGTGTTATGTGCGGGACCACTTGGTTCATCAATCCATCCGTCAGGACGATGAGGCAGGGTGTACAATTATCGAGACTCGAGAGGCTGATGAGCATTGGGTAAAAAAGCATATTGAGCTGCGGTTTGAGCATGAGGTCCGGCATTATTTCGAGCAGGTTCGGTTGTATCCGGTTGCATGGTTTGAAAAAGCCTTGAGCGGTGCAGGGCTTGAACTGACAGATATATGTGGTGATTATGACGGCGCAGCCTATGATGAGTTGAAATCCAAGCGGCTGATCATGGCCGGAAAGGTTAGGATATGAAATCGGAGGCGTTTGCAGTAAAGAGTGTGGAGTGGGGCGAGGGCTGGATTCAGGTCAAGGTTCCGTTGCCGTTCTCTCTTCGTTGGGTAAACAGTTATCTGATTCCGGAAATCAATGGCGGCTATGCCTTGATTGATCCCGGCCTTCATACGGCTGAGGCAAAATCTGTATGGGAATGGGCATTTGCAAGATATGGAATTTCCACGACCGATGTTAAGCGAATTGTGCTGACCCATCAGCATCCCGATCATTACGGGCTGGCCGGCTGGTTTCAGGAGCGCAGCGGCGCACCTGTTTTGATGTCAGCTCTCTCTCACGAATATGCTGTTCGAATGTGGGGGGAGGACAAAAGCATGAGCCAGGCGTGGGTTCGTCTTTTTGCTCGGCACGGGTTGCCAGGGGACTTGTTGACCCAGTTGGAACCGCATCTGGAAAGCTTCGTCAGTCAGGTCTCGCCGCAGCCCGAGGTAACCTATTTGCCGCTTGAAGGTACAATTTCATTAGGAGGAAGGGAGTGGGAGATTGTCCATACTCCAGGCCATGCGAGCGGTCACCTGTGCTTCTACAACAGAGAGTTGCGCTACATGCTGTGCGGAGATCAGGTACTCCCGGATATTACCCCTAATGTGAGCGTTATACCGGGCGATCCAGACCGCAACCCGCTGCTGTCCTTCCTGAACAGTCTCAAGCGGCTAAGCCGTTATGAAGTTGAGATGGCGTTCCCTGGTCATCGCAATCCGTTCCCCAACTTTGCGGAACGATTGATGGACTTGAACGGCCATCATGTGGGGCGGCTTGCCGAACTGGAGGGCTGGCTGGAACAGCCTCAACAGGCTTACGCATTATGCGCGCGCATGTTCGGGAAGCGAACGCAAAATAATATTCACCAGTTGCGCTTCGCTATGTCGGAGACGCTGGCGCATCTGTTCTATCTGGAGGAAGCCGGGCGAATCAAGAGCGTAGAGCACGCATCCGGTATCTTGTACCATCGCACAGGCGGCCCGCACTCGGTATAATCGCGGGCATAACGCTGATTTCCTTTTCCCGGTTGGGACAAAACTGGTCTAAAAATGGACAGGGTCCGCATACATAATAGTATCAAGCAAGTGCAGCTGTCGTGAATGCTAAAGGCGGCCGCCGGGCCCACACGAATCGCTTGTCCTTGCAACCGGGAGGAACCTATTAATGATGAAACGTCAACGTTGGATGGTAAAGGCAGTACCTGCCGCCATTATCGCGGCATCTTTGCTGATAACAGGGGGATGCGGTCTGTTCTCCAAACAGGCCAGTACAGAGATTGATCCGCCGCCTGCCGGATTGCAGGAGAACAGCAAGGCGCTTGAAGAAGGACAGGCCTTGAATCAGGGTGAAGGAAACCAGTTGACGGTCTATTTGAAGGATGGGAACGATTATATTGCCCCTGTCACCTTATCCGTTCCGCTGAATGGGGATAAGAAGCCGGAGCAGGTTGCACTTGAGGTTCTGGTGGCTGAAGGGCCATATGCCAACCAACTGCCGGAAGGCTTCAAGCCGGTGATTTCCAAAGGGACTGTTATCAACAAGCTGGATATTATCACGGATCAAGAGCTTGCCATTGTAGATTGGAATGAGCATTTCACGGATTATAACGGACCGGATGAACGGAGAATTGTAGAGGCGGTTACATGGACGCTGACAGGATTCCCGGGCATCAAGCAGGTACAGTTCTGGCAGGAAGGGGAGAAGCTGTCCGAAATGCCTGTCGATGGCTTCCCGCTAGCCCAAACGCTGTCGAGGAACGTCGGAATCAACCTGGAGCGTTCCGAAGGTATTGATCTTTCCCGTTCAACACCGGTTACCCTCTATTTCTCCTCGGTTACTCCGGCCGATACCCAATACTATGTCCCGGTGACGCGCCTGATTGACCGCAGTGAGGATGTGGCTACAGCTGCTTTAAAAGAGCTGATCGCCGGGCCTGAGGCGACCAGTCCTTTGAACAGTGTGATGACCCAGGACCTGGAGGTAGGCAGCATCAAGATTGACAAGGATATTGTCACCGTAGATTTGCAAGACCAAAGCTACAAAGATGGCCAGCTAATGCCCTCAGAGTTGATTCAGTCCGTTATCTTGTCCCTTGCGGAGAATACGGGAGTGAGCAAAGTTCAAGTTCAGCTGAACGGCAGCGATAATGTAAAGGACACCGATAATCGCGACTATAGCCAGCCCGTTGATCGCCCTGTTCACGTCAATGCAATCAAATCCTGAGCGCAGATAACGATACAGTGAAATATAGGCCTTAAAAAGAAGGAAGCCGCAGCCTCAAGCAAGAGGTGCGCGGCTTCTTTCTCTGCGCTTGGGGCAAGTTTCAACGGGAAGGGGTGCTTTTGCCCTTCTATTTTGGTAAAATGGGGGGTAGTTCAAATTCAGGAGGCAATGAAATGAGAACGGATGGAAGGCAATTCAATCAATTAAGACCGGTAAACATGACGATAAATCCGAATAAACATGCAGAAGGTTCGCTATGGATTGAAATGGGCGACACCAAGGTGCTGTGTACGGCGACAGTGGAAGACCGTGTGCCGCCTTTTATGAAAGGACAAGGCAAGGGCTGGATCAATGCGGAGTATTCCATGCTGCCGCGCGCTACGCAGACTCGCAATCAGCGTGAATCAGCCAGAGGCAAGCTGACAGGAAGAACAATGGAGATTCAGCGACTGATCGGCAGGGCGCTCCGCTCTATCGTGGACTTGCAGGCACTGGGAGAGCGCACTATTATGCTCGATTGCGATGTGATTCAGGCGGATGGAGGCACGCGTACAACATCCATTACAGGAGCTTTCGTCGCTATGGCACTTGCAATACATAAGATTAGCCATCAGGTGCAGTTCACGCGCTACCCGATTACGGATTATCTGGCATCCGTCAGTGTAGGGATCAATCAGGACACGACGCTGCTTGATTTGAATTATGAGGAAGACTCCAAAGCCAAGGTCGATATGAATGTAGTGATGACCGGTTCCGGCAAATTTGTAGAGGTTCAGGGGACTGGCGAGGAAGCGCCCTTCACGCGTCTAGAATTGAACAGCATGCTTGAAACAGCCGAAACAGGCATCTATGAGCTGATTGCCCGGCAGAAGGAAGCGCTCGGAGAAGCCGGCCTCCGAATTGGAGGTACGAAATCATGAAACTGAGCGGAAGCGCGATCATTGTTGCGACCCAAAACAAGGGTAAGGTTAAGGAGTTCGCCCATGCCTTTGCGAAGCTCGGGATGGACGTCAAGAGCATGTATGATTTTGAACATTTGCCGGATATCGTGGAGGATGGGGCGACCTTTTTCGACAATGCCCTGATCAAGGCCAAAGCGGTCGGTGACCGACTCGGCGTGCCTGTACTCGCAGATGACTCCGGTCTTTGCGTTGACGTACTGGACGGAGCGCCGGGCGTATACTCCGCCAGATATGCCGGCGAAGGGGCGGGGGACGCCGCCAATAACGTCAAACTGCTGCAGGAACTGAAGGATAAGCTCGCCGGGCAAGAAATCCAATTCGATTCGACGCTGGTTCTGCCAACGGATCTCACTGCGTTAAGCAGCGCCCGCTTCGTATGCAGCCTGGTCATCTATGATCCCTCAAAAGGCACTGTATACCATACAGATGGAACAGCAGAAGGGTATATCATTGATCGTGTACTTGGGGAAGGCGGCTTCGGGTATGACCCGCTGTTCTGGGTTCCGCAATTTGGACGGACAATGGGACAATTGACAACCGAAGAGAAGCAGTCCATTAGCCATCGCGGGCATGCTTTGGCCAAACTGATGAAGGAGCTGGCCCCTGATCATTAAAGATCGGGGAGCAGCTCCCTTGTTATTTGATGGAAACTTTGTAGGTTTGCAGCCATTGATTAACCTGAATCAGATAGGCGAATAGCTGCGGGCCGGACATTAATTGGCCGAACCATGGGATGTTGGAGGACGCATCAGTAGATTGAATAAGTTCCTGGACTTTCTTCACGTTGATGAGCGGCAGCAGTGGTGATGATGGATCATCAAGGACTGCTGTCAGTCTTTTTTGCACCGCTGTCAGGTAGTTGGGGTTATGCGTTTTGGGATAAGGGCTTTTTTTACGAGTTAGAATATCATCCGGGAGAATCCCGCGCAGCGCGCGCCGTAAGATGCCTTTCTCCCGGTCTCCGGAAGTTTTGATCTCCCATGGGATGTTGAAGACATAATCAACCAATCGGTGATCGCAGAAGGGAACGCGCACCTCAAGGCCGACAGCCATACTCATCCGGTCTTTGCGGTCAAGCAAGGTCGGCATGAATCTCGTAATATTGAGATAGGACATGATGCGCATTCGTTTCTGCTCCGGTGTCTCATCATCCAGATGAGGAACTTCCGCAATAGCATCGGAATAGCGGTCTTTTACATACTCAAGCGGTTTGATCCACGCGGCGACATCGGGCGATAGCAGCTCGGAGCGCATGACGGAGGACAAGGCCCAAGGAAATGTGTTGGCGTTAAGAGCTTCCTCGCGGTGAAACCACGGATAGCCGCCAAATATTTCGTCCGCGGCTTCTCCAGAGATGGCGACGGTAGCGCCTTTTTTAATTTCCCGGCAAAACAAATAAAGCGAGCCATCGACATCAGCCATTCCCGGCAAATCGCGGGCTGTCACGGCCGCATCCAAGGAACCCGCCAGCTCCGGCGTATCAAATTGAATATAGGTATGCCTGCTTCCTAAATAATCGGACATAATCTGAATAAAAGGGGCGTCTGAATTGGGCTGGAAGGCATGGGCTTTGAAATGCTTGTCATTATCCGTATAATCCACCGAATACGTCTCGATAGACCCCAAACCGCCGCTTTTGTAATGAGCCGCCGCAATAGCAGTTAGTGCGCTGGAATCCAACCCTCCGGACAACAGTGTACAGACGGGAACATCAGAGGCCAACTGTCTGTGAACAGTATCCTTCAATAACCAGCGGACATGCTCGGCTGTTTGATCTACATTGTCGGTATGTTGTCTGCTCTCCAGTTTCCAGTAGGTGCGTGTTTTGACTCCTGAGCGGTCAACCACTGCATATTGACCGGGCAGTAATTCGGACAGATGGCGGTAGACGCCCTGTCCCGGTGTCCGCGCAGGGCCGTTCATGAACACCTCCGCGAGTCCTTCCGGTCCGACATCCGAAGGTACGGCAGGGTGGGCGAGAATCGCTTTCGGTTCGGAGCCGAACAGGAACAATCCGCCAATCTGGCTAATGAACAACGGTTTGACGCCTACACGGTCACGGGCCAGAAACAGATTCTCTTCCCTGCCATTCCAGATTGCAAAAGCAAAGATGCCGTTTAACCGGTCCAGACAGGCCATTCCCCACTCTATATAAGCAAAGAGCAGTACCTCTGTATCGCAGGTAGTTGTAAACCGCCGTCCTCTTTGCTCCAACTCTTTTTTCAGCTCGGGGGCGTTATACAGTTCCCCGTTGTACACGATGACATACGTATCGTCACCGGAATCACGGATCATCGGCTGGGCGCCGCCGGCCGGGTCCATTACACTTAATCGCCGGTGTCCGAGCGCGCAGTGGGTTGTAATCCAGGTTCCTGAGGCATCAGGTCCGCGTGGAGCCAGGGTATCTGTCATCCGCTCCAAGCTTTCACTTTCCTGAATCAAATTTTTTGTCCAGTCTATCCATCCGGTAATTCCGCACATGCCTCTCATTCCTCTCTGCCTTTTTTAAAATATAAGAATTTATAAACTTTCTTTTTATAAATGGCTTATATTTCACCACGAAACGAAGTTTATGCTCGTCAAAGGACGGCAAAGCCGTTTACGTTTGAACTATGGACAAACAACAGCCGTTAGCGCATAAGCAATAAACCAGGGTGTGAAAGGTATATGCGGTTTTCAGGCATAAAATGTCTGTCCCTCTGGGATGCTACAGAGGAAGACTAAAATAATGTAAAGGAGGCGGGCGAACCGATGGATACATCTTCGGAAGAGGCATTATACGAGCGGAAACCGTATTATGTCGCAGTAGGCGCCGGCCAAATTTTGGATGACCCGACTGTTGCAGCCTATGAGCTTGAAATTCTAGCCAATGAGGAAGAGCTTGGTCGGCTGCAGGAGCTTTTCGAGGAGTTAGCGAGTTGGGATGAAGCACAGACCCTTCATTTTGCCAAACCCTTTGTAAGCTTCTCCACAGAGCGTATCAACCTTGGCTATGACCATTTGCTCGGCAGAGTGTACAAGCTGCTGCATGAACTTGGTACAGAACAAACCAAATCCCATATTGAATCCATGAATCTGAATGTGGACAGCGACTAGATTCATAAGAATGCAGGTGTGAAGATGCAGCAGAAAGGAGGGCGAGCAGTTGACACAACAAAAAGATACCAAGGGCAATCATTACGAGGCTTCTGAGGAGTTTGCTGCAGAGGTTTTGGATAAAAATGTAAAACAGCCGGCGCAGAACAATCCGTCCCAAAGTGTAAAGAAATAAATATACAACCCCTTGCGCATTTCAGGCCTGTCGATGGACAGCGTGATGAATGCCAAGGGGTTTTTGAATGCGCTAAGTTTTTCTCCATTTTCGCAAAAAGGCGAAAAATTCAGCCCCGAACGTCTTGCATTCCTTCTTCAGTTTTCCTTCCCGTTCAAAGGCGAGCGCCGCATTGATTTCGCCCCCCATTAAAATGATAATTGAACTGATGTACAGCCAGATTAGGAGAACGATAACTCCGCCTAAACTGCCGTAAATTTTCGTATAAGAGCCGAACTGGTTGACATAAAAGGAAAAAAGTATGGACGTCCCAATCCAGCCCAGTGTCGTAAATAAAGAGCCGGGCAGCACTTCTTTGAAGGTAAGCTTGCGGTTTGGGGCTATACGGTACAGCAGCATAAATACACAGAGCATGATGGAGAGCGGGATGAGATATTTGACAATGCCCCATATTCGTTCAAAATCCGTTGGGAAAGCGGCTGCCACAAATAAATATTGGCCGATGGATTTTCCGAAAATGAGCATCAGCATCGCAACGAGAATAACAATAGCCAGTACAAGCGTTGCCAAAATCGAGATACCCCTTACTTTCCAAAAGGGACGATTCTCCTCTTCATCATAGGCTTTGTTGAGTCCTTTAATCATGGCATTGATGCCATTGGAAGCCGCCCAGATTGTAGCCAGCATGCCGAATGAAAGCAGTGTGCCGGAACTTGAAGAAGTAACCTCGATAATGATGCCCTCCACGATTTTCTCTGCTTCGTCCGGGATGACTGTGAAAAAATCAGCCATTAAATCTTCGGGGGAAAAGGATACATACCCGATCATGCTGATCACGAAGATTAAGAAAGGGAAAAAGGACAGGATCAAGTAATAGGTCAACTGGGCACCCAGTGCCGGTACCTCATCATCGTTAAAACGGTGGATCAGACAATTAAGCAGCCGGAGTGTTTTTCCTTGCTTCCGCATAGCTGGCCCCCTCGATGTGTTTATGCTTTTATTACCCGGGCAGAGCTTTCTCCAATCGAAAATTAAATCTCGTGCGGGCGGTCCGCAGATTCATTCTGAAATGCGAGTACCGCGTCAATTATGAGGCCGCTCAAGCAGGAGCGATTACGGACAGTATACGAGCATTTTTCCCTGTTATTGCCCCGAACATGCAAAGGAATTGTATATTGAAACCGTGTCGCGTGATGCGTATGAACAGCTTTACGTATGGACAATAGCGAGAAAAAGGTCCGGCATGTACAATGCCGGACCTTTTACGTAGTTCAAAATATTTTAATATGCTCAGAGAATTTACTGAATGGTTTGTGCCAGCAACACTGCATCATCGTAATCATTGTCTGTCCAGTCTTCAAAACCAAGTTGTATAAATGACAGTCCATTAGATTGAGAAGTAACTTTATAAGGTGATTGTCTCCATTGATTGTTTTGAGGATTTAAATTCCAAGCGGTTACGAACAGCCTGATTGGAGTTGGTCCGGTATTTTTTTCGGAGATCCAGTCGCTGTTTCCGTTACTACGATTATCTCTTTTTAAAATTTCGCTTAACTCGTTGTTGTAAATAATTATTGAATTTTCATTAGCTGCATTAAATCCAAATTGCAACTTTAATCGAAATCCCGGGTGAATGTTTAATTCAAAGGTGTGGTCTAATTCAATCGGATTATTTTTATTGGGACCCAGTGCAAGGGATACACTGTTTGAATTTAATAGATCTTTTAATGTTTTCTCAGCTGTCGTTGGCATTTTTAAATCAACTCTCTCTCGTGATATTTTATTACGCTTTTATTTTGGACTGAAACGGTTTTTTTATTCGGAACAAAAATGTTGCATTATGGAAAGTTATTTTTGTGAAAAAGCCAGAAAAGCCCGGCATGTACAATGCCGGACCTTAAATAGCTTGAAGTTGTGATTTAGGATTGAATGGGTCAGGAATTTAGCCTTACCTGTCTGCCTTGGCATCTCTTAACGCAGCGGCACGTCCCCGCTAGCTTCGCGCTCCGCCTGCTTGCGGTGGGCGATTCGGCTGGCCGCTGAAGCTGCAATGGCCCCGACGATATCGTCGAGGAAGGTGTGAATTTCCCCATCTGCTTTGCTGTTGAGCTTAACCAGAATACCCGGTTTAAGTTTATCCACGTAACCGAAGTTGGTGAAACCAATGCTTCCGTATACATTCACGATCGATAGCGCCAAAATTTCATCGCAGCCGTAAAGTCCCTCATCATGCTGAATCATTTCCTGCAATGGAGGGAGCAACTTGCCTTCTTCCGCCAGCATATCAAGCTGAATGCCTGTCAATACCGCATTTTGAACTTCCCGTTTGCTTAATACGGCCTCAACATTGACAATACACTCCTCTTGAGTGAGTTGCGGGAAATAGTCCTTTTGCAGAAAATATACCAGTTCTGCGATTGCTTCCTTCGTAACCCCCCGTTTGGTTAGCCAGATCTCTGTTGCTTCTGCGACTGCTTTGCTGTTCAAGCTGTACTTTGTTTTCTCCTGCATGATGGTGTGCCTCCCTTGGATGTGAGGATGTGAACCCGCCGAATCGGTAATCAGGGCTTGATCTGTTTTATAATACTACAAATGTACAGCTTGCACCAATCCCTCGAACGTGGGATAGGCACTAGGCTGGTTATTTAAGGGCTACAAGCAGCGCTCCTACAGCAATCAAAGCTACGCCGGCTGCGTTAATCCAGGAAAGCCTTTCTCCCAAAAACAGAACAGCCAGGACAACAGCAATTACAACACTTAGTTTGTCAATGGGGCCGACCTGAGATACCTTGCCGTACTTCAGCGCGAGAAAATAAAACAGCCAAGACAAGGCGCCCGCGGAGCCGCTCAGGACAATAAAGGTCATGGCCTTGCGCTGGGCAATAATTTCTCCAAGTTGCGAAAATTTCCCCTGCATAGCAACGACACCAATGAGAAACAGGGCCATAATGACAGCCCGAATCGCCGTAGCGGAGTTTGCATCAATACCTTTTAGTCCAATTTTTCCAAATATCGCTACTAACGCCGCAGATAGGGCGGAAAGCAACGAATACAGCAGCCACAATGGCATGTTGAACCCTCCTGTTTTTGCAGGTTATTTAAAATTACTATGATGCAATGTAACCGTTTGTTCGGAGAACTTGTGAATTTTTATCCGATGGGCTTACTTACTAATTATAGCAATATAGAGCGCTAAAATGTTAAATTATGTTTTTCATATAGGCACTATAGTATTCAGGCTAATTCTGGATTTTTTAAGTGTTTGTTCAATATTGAAATACGGAGTAGATGTTCGTACCAAACAATTAAAGAAAGAATAGAATAGTATAGTATGGTTAAAAAAGGAAAAAAGGAGTGAAGTTATGTCTCAGGCTAATATTCCAAATATTACACCCAGCATATCCATCTCCAGAGACGAGGCTATCAACCTTCTGTTAGCTTCTATTGCTATTGAGGAATTGGGGATCGGACATATCATTAACTCAGAAGCTGAAAAAATTCAGTATGCTGTCGGTACGCTTCCGGGATTGTCTGTACCTGCGACTGTTAGCGATTTGCTCGCTGTGAATGCCAGCGTAAGAGAAACAATGGGTCAATTAATGAAGAAACAATTATTGCTGCAGTCCAATCTGGAAATGATTTTGTCTGCGCCTTCTTTTACAGGCCCAACTGGCGCCACCGGCTCGACAGGTCCTGCAGGAGGTCCGGCCGGGCCAACCGGACCTGCTGGGGCAACAGGCGCTACCGGTGCAACAGGGATAGGGATAACAGGGCCAACCGGACCAACCGGTCTCCAAAGCGGAACAGCACTATTTAGCCTGATTGGCACATCCGGAGAAGCACCGATAGATTTCGATGGAGGACTTACATTTGTATCCGACAGTTTATCTGTTGAAGTAAGCCAGGGATCATCGACAACCGTACGTATTGAAAGTCTGATTGATCCAATCGGGGTGACAGGCGCGACCGGAGCAACAGGAACCACAGGGGCAACAGGCTCGACGGGTTCAACGGGAGTGACGGGAAGCACTGGAAGTACCGGAGGAACAGGCTCGACGGGTTCAACGGGAGTGACGGGAAGCACTGGAAGTACCGGAGGAACAGGCTCGACGGGAGCAACCGGAAATGCCGGAAACACCGGAGGAACAGGCTCGACGGGTTCAACAGGCGTGACAGGAAGTGCCGGAACTACTGGCCCAAAGGGAGCCACAGGAAGCGCCGGAACCACTGGTGAAACTGGTCCAACGGGCCCAACTGGAGTAACCGGAAGCGCTGGAACCACTGGTGTAACAGGCCCAACAGGAGTGACAGGAAGCGTCGGAACCACTGGTGCAACTGGCCCGACGGGTTCAACGGGAGTGACGGGAACAACAGGCTCAACGGGTTCAACAGGGGTTACGGGAAGCACAGGAACCACTGGTGTAACAGGCCCCACGGGTTCAACAGGAGCAACAGGAAGCGCGGGAGCTACCGGAACAACAGGCCCAACAGGAGCAACAGGAAACGAAGGAACCACCGGAGCAACGGGCCCCACGGGTTCAACTGGGGTAACAGGAAGCACAGGAACCACCGGATCAACGGGTTCAACAGGGGTAACGGGAAGCACGGGAAGTACCGGAGTGACAGGCTCGACGGGTTCGACTGGAGTGACAGGAAGCGCGGGAACCACTGGTATAACTGGCCCGACGGGTTCAACGGGAGCAACAGGAACCACCGGAGCAACGGGTCCAACAGGAGTGACAGGAAGCGCAGGAACCACCGGAGCAACAGGCTCGACGGGTTCAACGGGAGTAACGGGAAGCACAGGAACCACCGGAGCAACAGGCCCAACGGGTTCAACAGGAGTAACAGGAAGCGCGGGAGCTACCGGAACAACAGGCCCAACAGGAGCAACAGGAAACGAAGGAACCACCGGAGCAACGGGCCCAACGGGTTCAACAGGGGTAACAGGAAGCACAGGAACCACCGGAGCAACAGGCCCAACGGGTTCAACAGGAGTAACGGGAAGCACAGGAACCACCGGAGCAACAGGCCCGACGGGTTCAACGGGAGCAACAGGAACCACCGGAGCAACAGGTCCAACAGGAGTGACGGGAAGCGCGGGAACCACTGGTATAACTGGCCCGACGGGTTCAA
>NZ_JAELUP010000064.1 GCF_016424485.1 Paenibacillus roseus | reverse complement strand
AATTTGCAGTTGGGATCATAACTACCTGCTCAGAGTGCTTCAAATTCCCGTTTCAGACTGATTCCGTAAGCGATTGCCCTGGTAAGCTATTACCTAATGTTGAGATATTAGAGACTATATAGTATGATGGTAACATGATGCTATTTTTTGCCTACCTTCTACAACCAGTTTAATAAATAAGCTCGGAATAAAAGCAGATACTTGAGTTCTGATAGAACCCGTACTGGAAACTTTTAAAAATATGAAGAGATCATCATCACGCAGCTGGCGCCAACCCAAGCTGTTCTTGGATGGCTTTTGAGTTAACCCGTGCTTCTTTCTTGGTTCGAATCTGAGCAAACGAGACCTGCAGCAGTGAATCTATCCCGTATTTGCTGCGCAGTGGTACGTCATATTGCCTGATCACGCGTGATCAGGCAATATGACGTCATTCGAATGAAGCACGGCTGGGTGTATTTGTTTGCCATCATCGATCGGGACTCGGTATATCATAGGTTGGAACTTATAAACGCTGGAAATTGGTAAGAGCCGCGCAACCGTTAGCATCGCGATTGAGCGCTGCTAGCGCTTTTTAATTACAATGAATTCTATATTCTTCGTTTTTCCAGAACCCCCGACAAAATAGACAGGTGTGGAACGTTACATTCACTTGCACAATCGGTATCCGCCGCACCAATCGCTTCAAAACCATACGCAAAGGGAGTGTACAATCGAGTGGTGGCGCTTTCGTCCACAAGCCAATAACCAAGATTTCCTGCTCCTATGCTTGTGAATTGTTCTCCACTGGTAGAACGACACAACATACTTTGTACATCTTTTCGCACCTTAAAGTTTTTTGGAATTGTCTTGACATCTTGTTGTACCATACTAGGGAAATGGCTATTTCATTCGCAAGTCTAGGTTTGTTTTTTTGTTTAGCCCAGTAATGCCATTGTCGGATTCAGATCATGTTGCCGGCTTCTCGGCCTTTGGCTACAACCATTTTCTTAAAGCACAGATCATACCGTTTTCTCTCCAACGTCGTCACCTCTGTTTCATTGTATTGGAAATAAGGGTTGGACTGTCCAGCTTCATTTGGGGCTAAATAGAACTGATTCTGGACGAAGAGGAGATATCCATATTTTTTTGTCAAGAGAGAGTCTATTTCATAATAATGGGGGTTCATAAATATTGATTACAATAATTGATTACAAGGCAGGTAATGCACCTAGCGTGTATAACGCTATAAAAAGCTTGAATATTGATTGTAAAATGGCGAGTACCTCAACGGAAATAGAACAAGCATCAAAAATTATTCTTCCGGGGGTAGGCTCCGCTAGCGAAACCATGAGCTCTTTAGAGGAAATGGACGTCATCCACCTACTAAATGAAATGGTGTTAACTAAAGGGGTCCCTTTTTTGGGGATCTGTGTCGGGCTTCAAGTCTTATTTGACCACAGTGAAGAAGGGAACGTGGATTGCTTGGGATGGATTCCTGGGAAGGTAAAAAAGTTCTCTGCCTCTCAAGTAAGGGTTCCGCAAATGGGGTGGAATTCTGTAACATTCCAACGAAGCTCTGCGCTTATACAGGATGTTCCTGAGAATAGTTATTATTACTTTGTTAACTCCTATTATGCTGCTCCAGAGAATCATTCTGATGTACTTGGAGTAACCCATTATGGCTTGGATTTTTGTTCGGTTGTATCTCATAAGAATATACATGCAACTCAATTTCATGTTGAGAAGAGCGGTAATGTTGGACTGCAAATACTTAAAAATTTCTGCTTGAATGGAGGCTAATCACTTTGCTTACCAAACGTCTGATCGCTTGCTTCGATGTTATTAATGGACGCGTAACGAAAGCTAAGCAATTCCAGGAAAATATAGATATCGAGTCTGCAATAACGTTAGCGAAAAAACTATATAATGAGCAAATTGACGAAATTATTTTTTATGATATCACAGCAAGTTCAGAAAAAAGAAAAATTGACTTGCAAATTGTAAAAGAAGTAGCAGAACATGTCTTAGTTCCGTTCACTGTCGGTGGTGGAATTCGCTCTTTGAATGACATGTATGACGTTTTAAAAGCGGGTGCTGAGAAAATCAGCATAGACTCTATGGCTGTAAGAAATCCCAACATTATTAAAGAGGGAGCAAAAGCTTTTGGAAGTCAATGTATCGTTCTAAGTACGCAAGTGAAAAGAGTACCTAAAACAGATTCTATCCCTAGCGGATACGAAATTGCAATTGATGGAGCCCGTTTATTTACCGGTATGGATGCTGTCGAATGGGCAAAAAGAGGAGAAGAGCTAGGTGCTGGAGAAATATGCGTAAATAGTATCGATCAAGACGGCACACATATGGGTTTTGATCTAGAAATAACGAAAGCCATATCTAGTGCTGTCAACGTTCCAATTATCGCATCAGGCGGAGCCGGAAATATACGACATATTGCTGACGTATTTGGTCAAGCGGAGGCATCAGCCGCAATTATAAGTTCGTTGCTATACTCACCTTATCTTGAGAATAAAACAGTTCAAGAGATTAAAACTGAATTACTTGATCATGATGTTCATATCCGTCCTTGGATCAATCAAGATGATAACCAAGTGTAGTCATTAGGACTCAAAAAACCATCAAAATTCCCATTAAAAATGAACCGATACCCATACACTGGACACTTCAAAGAAATGTTTAGTTTGGCTCAACCTAAAAATTAGTGCTATAAATGAGCAAAAACGGATACAGAAATATTCAATTAGAGTTAAGTCAACTTAAACTTTTCACGAACCATGTGAAAAGGAACGCCTCGCTGTCCGCAATCGTAGACAAACTGAAGCCGATCCAGTTGGATTTGCTTACGAACGGCACGCAATCCGTCGCCAAACGAACTAAGCTGCCCCAAGCCTGTTGTGCAATATAAATGCGTCCAAGCCAACAATGCCCATAGGCGGATAAAGGCGGTGGTTGAACGAACCTGATACGTATCGAAGCCCAGTTGTTCTTGGACTGGCGGAAAAAAATCTCAATCGGCCAGCGTTTGGCGTAATAAGCTGAAATGGTTTCCGTCTCCAAAGAAACGTCTGTGCACAGGAAAGCACGCAGCGCTTTCGATTCGCCGAAAGCATGCTCCGGCCAGCACAGCAGAACAACGGCGTTGTCGATGTCGTTCAACGCGCCTTCATACCGATACGTCCAGTAGGAAGCATTGTTCACGGTCACGAGGCGAACGTCTTCTTTTCGGATGTGCGTGGCAAACTCCTGAACGGACACGCGAATGCCCTGCGGGTAGAGGATCCGATTGGTCTTCAGGCCGCCAATCAGGTGATAACCTGCGGCGGCGTAACGGTCGATGACGCGCGTGGTGGTAAACCAGGCATCCACCAGCACATAGCCGCTATGCGGGGGAAGCGGAAGCGTTGACGCCATGTCGCATAGGCGATCAATTTTCGTGTAGACGGTGCCATCGGGATGTGTGTTCGTTTTGTCGTACAGATCCATCGAATGGATCAATGAGATACCGTTGCTTTGGACGACCGTGGCTTGCACTTGATGACCCCAAACGACTTTGCCTTCCAAATGGGAATGATGAAAGCCGGTTCGCTCGATCGGAGACGCCGCCCGTGACGAAGGCTTGGTCTTCTTCGCAATCGTATCATCATGAATCACAAACAACGGCTCGTTTGTACGGTTGGCGATTTCAACCACCTGGCGAAGGGATTCCGTCTTGACCTTGTTTTGCAGCACCGCTTCATCCCACTTGCCTTCCGCCAGAAAATGACCGAGTGTCGTACGATGGCGATCACTGTATTCGGCCAGATCGACCACTTTGCCGCGAAATCCTTTCGCCGTGGCGGCCGCCATGTACGTCTCGATATGCGCCATCACCGGTTTGGAATAATAAAGCGGCAACCGGTGCTGCAACAAATAGTTGCGTAACGGGGCATGATCGGGTACGATGGCGGTATGAGACATAGCGAATCCTCCTGAGGTATAGGTTGTTGTGGTGACTACTTTTTACCACAAGGAGAACGCTTTGTCTCTATTCTTTTTGTTTTTACAGTTTACTGGAAGCGAATTTGCTCATTTATAGATTAGTGGTTTACATAGGGGAGAGAACAGCGAAGAGGCAGAGGAATTCTGGAGAAGCGCAGCGCTCGCCTTTTAAAACCCGATTCCCCCTGCAAACCTCCATGATGAAATCAAGGAACCGGGCTTTAACAGCGATCGGAAGAATCCTCTGCCACGCAGCGCCACCTCCACTAGAGACCAACCACTAATTTTAGTTTTGAGCCTTTAGTTTATGGGTATCTTTTTTATCCACACTTCATGGTTGCCAGGAGCCACTCTTGCCCATGCACCAGGTGATCGGCGTTGCGAATTGCCCCATATCTACGCCGTCTTTGGCAATGAGATTGGCAGTCGTTGTCCCACTGACATCGGGAATGGTTTGAATCATCTCGTATCCTTTCTGATAATGCTCCACCCAGTTTTGCTATGGACATTTTCACATAAGTTGTTTAATCGTTGCAGCTCCCAGATGTCCGCTGAGGGAACAAGGCTTTTTTCAATGAGCCCAACACACAGCAACTTGACAATCCATTCCGCTTCAGAAACATCTGTCTTGCGGCCTGGCACGTTTTAGCATTAGTGTTATATATACCGGTCACCAATAGATTCCTGTGCTTTTCTGTATACGGTAAAGACCTATTTTTTCTAGTTAATGTTATAATAAAAACCGTTTCTATTGTGAATGAGGAATTATGCCTCCTAATTTACGAAGAAACGGTTTTTTTATATAAGGTTTATAAATTGCACGGCAAAATCTTTTACGCTTGGTTGTATTGCTCCTATTTAACCCTTCACAGACCCGCCCAGCATGCCGCGCACAAAATATTTCTGCAGGGCGAAGAATACGGTGAGCGGCATGAGCATCGAGATAAAGGCGGCGGCTGTCAGCAGGTGCCAGTCATTGCCGCGGGAGCCGACGAGGTTGGCGATGTTCATCGACAATACTTGTACCTCCGGCCTGCTGCCGAGGAAGATCAGTGACACCAGGTAGTCATTCCACACCCAGAGGAACTGGAAGATGCTGATGGAGGCCAAAGCAGGTACGGATAGCGGCAGGATCAGCCTGCTGAAGATTGTAAAGTTCGATGCGCCGTCAATAAAGGCCGATTCAAACAGATCCTTCGGAAGCTGGCTGATCGACGAATACATAAAGTACGTAATTAGCGGCAGACCGAATGCGGTATGAGCGAGCCATATGCCGAAGTAGGTTCCGTTCAGTCCCAATACCGTATAGTCTCGAAGAATCGGAATGAGCGCTACCTGCATCGGTACAACCAGCAATGCGATGACAATAACGAACATCGTCCGTCTCCCCGGGAACCGCAGCCAGGCGAAGGCATAAGCGGCGAAGGAGGCGATGAAGATCGGAATAACCGTAGCCGGGACGGTTACCGCCAGCGTATTCCAGAATGAGCGCCCCATGCCGCTGCCCTTCTCCGTCTTAGTGCTGCCGTCCGGCATCGTGATGGAGTAGTTTTTCCCGCCGAGCACAGTCTCATAATTCTGGGTCGTGAATTCCAGATTGCTGGTCCAGGCCTTCTCCTGGACGTTGAGAAGACGAGCGCGGCGGTTTTCCCAGATCAGGCGCGTGCCATCCACCTCAACTCCGCTGCGAAGCTCATCGTCCGTGTATGTTCGGTCCTGAATCGCAATCGGTTCCCGCAGATCGGTATCCTTGGGCAGTTGAAGCTGTTCAGCCGTTGTCCAGCCGCGATGCGGAATGACTTTCCACCATCCGGTAGACAAAATATCTGCGGCAGGGCGGACGGAAGAGACGAGCAGTCCCAGAGTAGGGATCGTCCAGATCAGGCAAATAATTGCCAGCACGGTATTGACCAGCCATTTGGATTTGCGAACACTTTTTTTGCGGCGCATGATTAGAAGCCCCCCTCTCTGCGGAACTGGCGCAGATTGATGATGATGACTGGAATGACCGCAATCAGAAGCACAATCGCCAGCGTCGAGCCGTAGCCCGTGTTCTGGAACATGAATAACTGACGGTAAAATTGTGTCGCTACAACATCCGTTTCATATTGACCGCCCGTCATAATCATGACCACATCGAATATTTTTAGCGTAAATACGACGATCGTCGTCGTAACCGAGAGCAACGTGCCGGAAATGTAGGGAATTATGACGCTAAAGAAAATGCGGATTTCGCCCGCGCCGTCCATGCGTGCAGCTTCCAGAATCGACTCGGGGATGCTCTTGATGGCGGCTGAGAAAATAACCATGGCAAACCCCGTTTGCATCCAGATCAGGATGGCAATCAGGAACAAGTTGTTCCACGGACGGATCATACTGAGCCAGGCCTGGGCCTCGCCTCCGAAGGTGACGACAATTGCATTAAGCAGCCCGATCTGTTCCTGTCCCGGTTGATAGTAGTAGATAAATTTCCAAATGACGCCTGCTGCGACGAATGAGATCGCCATCGGCATGAAGATCAGTCCCTTGGCAATCTTCTCAAAGCTGCTCCGGTCCGCGAGAATTGCGATCAGCAGTCCGAGGGTGACACAGGCCAGCGTGCCGAAGAACACCCACAGCAGATTGTTGCGCAGCGCCATCACCAGCAGTCGGTCGGTGAAGACCGCAGCATAGTTGGCAAGACCGATGAAATTGGCCGAATTGCTGTCGAAAAAGCTCAAGTACAGCGTGCGAAGCGTCGGCAGCACCAGCAGCCAACCTAGCAGCAGGACGGCCGGTCCGATAAAGACAAAGGGCAAAACTCTCCGCTTCCATTGATCCGGATATTGCTCGACCACCCAGTTCATGGAGTAGTAAATGAAATAGATGCCAAATGCACCCCAGATAACCGCGATGACCGCATTCAGAATCGGATGCAGGCCGGCATCGCGGAACAGAATGAAAAACAGCCCGTGAATAGCAATATTCAAGGCAGGCACAAGCAGGGAAAGCAACAGCAAACGCAGAGTATGGCCCTTTTTAGCCTGTAACTCCATAACGAAACCTCCTTCTTGTATGCAGTATGCTTCAAAGTTAAAGAGGTCCCGGATACCACTGCGCCTTCGCCTATGCATGGGGCAGTGAAAGCACAAAACGCTCAATACCCGCCCGCGGCAATGGCGGAGTAGAAGATATCCGGGAGGCGTTATATTACTTCCAGCCGGTCTGGATTTCCTTCAAGGCGGTGTCCGCATCAACTGTACCGGAGATGTAGTCAGTCATGCCCTTCCAGAATGTGCCTGCGCCTACAGCGCCCGGCATCAGGTCGGAGCCGTCAAAGCGGATTGTTTCTGCATTCTGAACAAATTCGGCCATGCGGCGTTCTTGCTCGTTGGCGTACCAGGACGGGTCAGCGTCATTCATCGGGGCCGTAACGCCGCCGCTCTGAATCCACGTCTTCAGAGATTCGCCGGTTGTAAAATATTCGATGACAGCGCGAACCTCAGGCCGGTCATTGAACATCGCGTAGATGTCGCCGGAAATCAAAGCAGGTGTGCCGTATTGGGGATCAATGGACGGGAACGGGAACCAGTCGTAATCATCATCAGTAAGTCCTGCCGGGAAGAAGCTGGTAACGAATCCGGCCATGCGGTGCAGCCATGCTTTCGGCGGGTTGTCGAACAGTACCGTGGCTGCATCGCCGAATGATGTCGTAGCGATGGATTTGCGACCGCCGTACACATAATCTTCGTTGAACCAGATTTCAGACATTTTCTCTAGCGCGTTTTTCACAATTGGATCTGTAAATGGCAATTCCCCGCTCACCCATTTGTCGTAATTCTCAGGCGAGGTCGTGCGGAGCATAATATCTTCCAGCCAGTCGGTTGCAGGCCATCCGGTAGCGGCGCCGCTCTCAATGCCGATGCTCCAGGCAGGGTCGCCATCCTTGGCAATCTGATCTGTCAGTTCTATCAGCTCATCCCATGTATTCGGAATGGTGTAGCCGGCTGCTTCAAACTCTTTTTTGTTGTACCAGACAAGGCTCTTCACACTGCTGCGCGCCCAGACGCCCGCCATGATATCTCCATTCGGTCCCGGCATTTTGGCCATATCGAGCCAGCTTTGGTTGTACTGCTTATTGAGATAGTCGTCGCCCAGGAAGGTAGAAACGTCAATCACCTTGCCATCTTTAACGAAAGTGCCGAGCAGTCCCGGCTGCGGGAAATCAGCAATATCCGGGGCGTTGCCTCCGTTGACGCGTACTGAAATCGTCGCTTCGAACTCCTTCGAGCTTTCGTAGGCAACTTCAATTCCGGTCTTTTCCTCGAATGCCTTTTTGCTCTCATTGAATTTAACTTCGTCCGCATCCGTGAATGGTCCGAACATGGTGACCTTTTTGCCTTTGAATTCCCCGTTAAGCGCTTTGGTCAGAGCAGATTCTCCGTCTGATCCCGTATTGCCGGTTGTCTGATTGTTATTTTTGCCCGGTTCAGGAACTGTCGGAGTGTTGCTGCCCTTGCCTGCACAGGCTGTCAGTGTCAGAGCGAATACCAGCATCATAATCAATATCAGCATGGAGCTTCTTTTTGGTTTGCGTTGCATGAGACCTCAACCCTTTCTAAAATGGATAAATATAAGTTCTTTCTAGAAATCTGCTATGTGTGATCAGGGACATTATGCATGTGTACTTTGCTGGAAGCATCACCTCCCGGAAAGAATATGGCTGAATAATCATGCCCTATTATGGATAAAAATACTACATCGTCTATAAATAGCGCTTACAAGTCTGAAAAGCTTTTCAAAATCAATATCTGGATTTTCCTTGGACTTAGAAAGGACTGGGGAATGATGCTTCCCCCTGGAATATGATAGTGTTCAATCCGCATGAATAGGATAGATATGAATTCCTGTAGATTCTCTGATGATTAACCTATGTGGGAGCTTTTCTCTTAATACCCTAACTTTGCCTTTTGTAATCAGTTCATGAAGCATTTGTACGCTGCGGTAGCCGATTTCGTAGGTTGGTTGCTCGATGGTGGTCAGCTTGGGGATGAACATTTCCGCCATGCGAATGTTGTCAAAACCGATTACGGATACTTGACCGGGTACGGTCTTCCCCTGATCCCGGAGGTAGGAGATCGTTCCCATGGCAAATTCGTCGGAGGCCGCGAATACGGCTGTCAGTTCGGGATGCCTTGCGAACAGGCGGGCAGCAGCTTCATAGGCATCGCTGTAACGGTGCTCGGCATATTCCACGAACGGGTTGCAATGATGAAGTCCGGCCTCGTCCAATGCACGAAGGAATCCTTCATAGCGGGGCTGGCCGGAAATCGTGCGGTCAAGCGGCATATTGATCATGCCAATGTTGCGATGTCCGGATACAATCAAGTGACGGACGGCCTCGAAGGCTGCCTGCTCGTCATCAATGTCGACGGAGGGAATATTGTATTCCGGCGCATTGGTCGAGGCGAGCACAAAGGGCAGATGATAACGCTCCATCTCCTCATAATACTCCTTATGGAGCGAGTCGCTGGCGAAGATAAAGCCGTCTACCTGCTTCTCGAAGAAGCTCCGCACATAATTGATGGTTCGCTGCTTGTCACGGTCCGTATTGCAAATCATAAGCGAATGATTCAGTCGGACAGCGGCATCCTGCATTCCCCGAATCAGTCCGGTGAAGTACGGGTTCTCGATATCCGGTATCATGACCCCAATCGTATCCGATTTCTTGTATATTAATCCTCTTGCAAATGCGTTCGGCTGGTACTGAAGGGCCTCAATTGCCTTCAGCACCCGGTCGCGCTTCTCCACGGTGACCGTGTCTGGAGCATTCATGACTCTGGAAACGGTGCTGATAGAGACATTAGCGTATTTGGCCACATCACGAATGGTAGCTTTCATCAGAGCACGCCTTCCCGGTATAGTTCTTTATGGGTAAAAAGGGTTTGAAAACCTTTTCTGAAAAGCTTTTCAAATCCATTATAGCTACAAGTGACAAATTTTGCAACCAAATTCATCCACTTTTGTTATTCGTCTGTGATAATGTCATCCCATAACTGTTCTGAGATAATGTCACTATGGGACAGGAGACAATAACGTTGACAAA
>NZ_JAELUP010000063.1 GCF_016424485.1 Paenibacillus roseus | reverse complement strand
TAAGAAATATTATATTCCCAATTTTTAATACGTATCCGTTATTAACTAAAAAATATTATAATTTTGAAGTATTTCAAAAATGTTTGTTTATTTCAGAAAATAATGAATTGACCAAAGAAGAAAAATTTGTTATGATTTCAGATTTAATTGAAAAAAGTAAATTTAGATCTAATCTTTCGCCTATATGGTTAAATTCTAAAGAAAATGTTATTTCAAAACCTTGGTTGATCGGTTTTATAGAAGCTGAAGGTTCTTTTTATATTACAAAAAAAGAAAAAAATAGATTTGTTCATGGTTTTGGAATTACTCAAAAAAGGGATTCTCATGTTTTAGAAAATATAAGAAAAATTTTACATATTTCGACAAAAGTAAAATATAATAAATATCAATTTTATTCTTTAGATACAACGAATTCTAGAGCCATTGAAAATATTATTCAATATTTTACTGGTTCCCATAATACAAATACAAAATTTAAAAGTATAAAGGGTCTAGAATTTCGAATATGGGCACGTTCTTATATAAAGCATAAGGGTAACTTTATAAAATTAGAAATAATTCAAAAAAGAATGCATTTTTTAAAAAAAAAGATAAAAGTTGAATGAATAGTCCGAACTTTATTGAGAAATAAAGAGTATAATGAGAGTTAATAAAATTTCTAATTTTATTAATGGAGATTATCAACACACATTGTTATCCGCCATTATCGGCTTTAGCAAGTCATTCAGGTGCGAGCGTAGACTTAGCAATCTTTAGCTTACATTTATCAGGTATTAGTTCAATTTTAGGTTCTATAAATTTTATAGCAACTGTATTCAATATGAGAGCTCCTGGTATGTCAATGCATCGTTTACCTTTATTTGTTTGGTCTGTATTTATTACAGCATGGTTATTAGTTTTATCTTTACCTGTGTTAGCTGGGGGTATTACTATGTTATTGACGGATCGTAATTTTAATACGAGTTTTTTTGATCCTGCTGGAGGTGGTGACCCTATACTGTACCAACATTTATTTTGGTTTTTTGGTCATCCTGAAGTATATATTTTAATCTTACCCGGATTTGGTGTAATTAGTCATATTATTCAAACATTTTCTAAAAAACCTATTTTTGGTTATTTAGGTATGGTTTATGCAATGATGAGTATAGGTATATTAGGTTTTATTGTTTGGGCACATCATATGTATGTTGTTGGCTTAGACATTGATACTCGTGCTTATTTCACAGCAGCTACTATGATTATTGCGGTACCTACAGGTATTAAAATATTTAGTTGGGTAGCTACTATGTGGGGTGGTTCTATTGAATTTAGAGCTCCTATGTTATTTGCGGTTGGTTTCTTAGTTTTATTTACAATTGGTGGTATTACTGGTGTAGTATTATCTAATTCTGGTTTAGATATTGCATTTCATGACACTTATTATGTTGTAGCTCATTTTCATTATGTGTTATCAATGGGTGCTGTATTTGCTTTATTTGCTGGATATTATTACTGGATCGGTAAAATTACAGGATTACAGTATCCTGAAACGTTAGCGCAAATTCATTTTTGGTTAATGTTTTTAGGTGTAAATATTACGTTTTTCCCTATGCATTTCTTAGGATTAGCTGGTATGCCTAGACGTATTCCAGATTATCCGGATGCATATGCTGGTTGGAATGCAATTGCGAGTTATGGTAGTTATATTTCAATATTTGCTGTATTATTTTTCTTTTATGTAGTTTATAAAACATTGACTAGTGATGAAGTATGTCCTAAGAATCCTTGGGAAACTACTCCTAATGTTTCTCCTACGTTAGAATGGATGTTACCTTCTCCTGTAGGTTTTCATACTTTTGAAGAAATACCTTCAATTAAGGCTACTCAAACAATATCTGTGTAAGAAAAAAATTCTTTTAGAAATTAAATATCTTAGTTTTTTTAATTCTAAGATATTTAACTTCTTTTTATATATTATTAAAAAAATTATTATGAGTCGTTCATTGTGGAAAGGTCCTTTTAATGAAATAAAAATAGATTCTTTGTCTAGAGTGAAAAAGATATGGTCTCGTCGTTCTATAATATTGCCTCGATTTATAAATAAAGTTGTTTCTATACATAATGGTAAAACATTTATAGGTTGTACTATTACTGAAGAAATGATAGGGTTTAAATCAGGTCAATTTGCAAGTACACGAAAACGTCCAATTCACAAAAAGAAATCTAAAAAAAAATAGTTTCTATTAAATATATTAATATTATTATGTTATCTAGTTCTTTAATAATTACGTTACTTTTGAAAATATTAGGGGTTACAGTACCTTTAATATTAAGCGTTGCTTTTTTAGTATTAGCAGAACGTAAAGTTTTAGCGAGTATGCAACGTCGTAAAGGTCCTAATATTTTAGGTATTTATGGTATTTTACAATCTATTGCAGATGGTTTAAAATTAATGGTCAAAGAACCGGTAATGCCGAATAATGCAAATTTAGTAATTTATTTATTTGCACCGACTTTAACTTTTTTATTAAGTCAAATAATGTGGGCTGCTGTTCCATTTGGCGAAGGTATTGTTATAGCTGATTTAAATGTTGGTTTACTTTATATTTTTGCAATTTCTTCTTTAGGAGTTTATGGTATTGTTTTAGCTGGTTGGTCAAGTAATTCGAAATATGCTTTTTTAGGTAGTTGTCGTTCTGCAGCGCAAATGGTTTCATACGAAGTTTCAATTGGTTTAATTATTATTACTGTATTAATATGTACAGGTTCTTTAAACTTAACAGAAATTGTTTTAGCACAAAGTCGTGTATGGTTTTGTATTCCTTTGTTTCCTTTATTTATTATGTTTTTTATTTCATGTTTAGCTGAAACAAATAGAGCTCCTTTTGATTTACCAGAAGCTGAAGCAGAATTAGTTGCGGGATATAATGTTGAATATTCTGCTATGGGATTTGCTTTATTCTTTTTAGGTGAATATGCTAATATGATAGTAATGAGTACTTTATGTTCGATATTCTTTTTAGGCGGGTGGTTGCCTCCATTTGATTTCTTTATATTTCATTGGATTCCAGGTATTTTTTGGATTGGTATAAAAAGCGCATTTTTTCTATTTGTGTTTATATGGATTCGTGCAGCTTATCCTCGTTATCGTTATGATCAATTAATGAGATTAGGATGGAAGTCTTTATTACCATTATCTTTAGCTTGGGTAATATTTGTAGCAGGTATTATTTTAGCTTTTGATTGGGCTGTTTAAATTATTAAGTATATAAGCTAACATCTTAATTAGTATGTTAGCTTTTTATTTAATATGTAAAAGAAAAAAACCTTTAGTTATATATAATAGAGTTTATTAATAAAGTATTAGAACGTCCATTCTAATTAGGCTTTGTACTTTATCTGGTAATTTTTAATTACCATAATGTAACAAATTTAATTTTACCCGGAAATTTATAAGATGCTAATCGCGCTGCTTGTTGAGCTAAAGATAAATTTATGCCATCCATTTCAAATAGAATTTGTCCTTTTTTAATTCGACAAATCCAATAATCTGGAGAACCTTTACCTTTACCCATACGTACTTCTGCTGGTTTACTAGATACTGCAATATCTGGAAATATTCTAATCCATATGATACCTGTTCTTTTAAATTTACGAGTCATAACGCGACGTATAGCTTCGATAGTTTTAGCTTGTATTCTTGCCGGTTCTAAAGCTTTGATTCCAAATTGGCCGAATCTTAAAATGTCTGTATTAGATACAATACCACCAATACGGCCTTTTTGATATTTTCGGAATTTTGTTTTTCTTGGCTGTAACATTTGAATTAAAATAGTCTTTTATAAAGTAACAATTATAAAAAAATTGAAATCTTTTTATAATTTATAAATTTTGGTAACATATCCATACTTTTATACCAATAGATCCAAAAGATGTTTGTGCTCTACGTGAAGCATAATCTATTCGATCAGTAAATACATGTAATGAAGTTTGTCCAAATTTTACACAGTCTTTCATAGAACGTTGTGCTTTTTTTGATTTACCTGCTGATCGTCCTGAATATTTTATACGTATACCACGAATCCACGAAATATTTTTAACTTCTCGAAATATTCGGTTTTTAATACGTGTAAAAGGTACGCGTTTTTCTAAAAAATAAACAATTTCGTCTGCTAAAAATCCTGCACTTTGAAAATCATTTGTTATACGAAATGCTGTATGACTTACATTAAACATTGTTTGTGTAGAACTATAATTCGAAATATAACGCTGTAATCCATTAAAATAAAATTCATCTAAACGTGAAGATAAAATTAATTGTTTTTGGAAATCAACTTTTTTAATATTTTTAGTAGTAGTTGTACGTGGTAATGAAATAGTGTTTAAAGAAATAAATTTTGATAAATCTGATTCTGTTAATTTTAAAAAATTTAAATCATTAACAGATATA
>NZ_JAELUP010000062.1 GCF_016424485.1 Paenibacillus roseus | reverse complement strand
AAAACGGGGCGCTATCCCTTTGAATATTTAACCGTTTCACCGCAAACTCGTCATAGCTGGTTGGATAGGAAGTGGAAGAGGAAGAGGACATTGCCATCATTCGTCCCTGTTCGGTATCTGGTGTAACGGCAGGGTGCAGGAGACTTTCATCCGGGATCGTTAATTCACCTGTCGTTTTTACAACATTTTCGTCCGTCTCGGAAATATCGCTCTGATCCACGTCTCCGGGGATCGCTTCCCGATTTTCGAACCGGGCCGCTGAATAATCCCATTCCGCCCATTTAACCTCGGGATTGATTTGCTGCAGCGAGTCAGCCAAAGACTGATCCGGCGCTATCCGGGCCTGGAGGGCAGCATACAGGTCTTCCAGTGTGTAGCCTTTATTTAATTGCTCGACCAAATCAAGCTCCGGAACTTGGAAGCTGTGGCTAAGCCACTCCAATGTCAAGGTTTCTTTATCTCCCGCCTCTTCCACAAGGGGGAACGGCCACTCTCCAACCGATGCGATTTGAATATTTGATTTCCCTTTCGCTACTGCGGACGTGGCGGGGGCAAGCTGCACAACGAAAGCGATAAGTAGTAAATAGACGATGATTTTTCTCATAGAAACAGCTCCTATTTGAGGCGTATAGTTATATATTTTTGATATAAACAGCTATCATATGTTATTAGAAAAATAGTTACAAGGTAGTTTTAACGGTACGAATAAGGTTCCCATTTATATCGTATTCATAGTCTAATTTGATTTTGCCACTAAGGATTATATAGTCTATCCGTCCTGCTGAATCGTAGATGTACTCTACGTTCCAGTTCGTCCTTATATTGTTGATATAGCTCCAGTCTCCTGCTCCTGATTCATTGTAGGCTCTTATTGCAAGGCTCCAGGGTTTAGAAGGTAGTAAATTGGTGCTAAATTCAACCGGAGTTGTGACTGCTAAGACTCCTGTATCAAATTCTGTCGTTGCCCAATTATCAGTTGATCCTTTGATTTCATATGCAGTTAATTTTTTTCCAGTGGGATCGAAGTAAGACCAGTTAATTAAAATTGGGTTTGAGTAAATCCCATTTTCCGATAGATTAAGAAAATTAGCGATAGGTTTATGAGTCCCGGTTGTGATTGTCACGGAATTTGATTCAGAAGACAAATTATTACTTGAATCCATTGCACGGATTGAAAATGTATATTTTGTATTCTCATTTAATCCTGAAACTGTGTATGAGTTTGTGTAATACGTTGTAATAACAGAACCATTTCTAATTATTTGGTAATACACTGTTTTAGAGTTATCAACAGAAGCCCCCCATGATAGAGAGACGGAATTACTTGTTAAAGCCGTTACTTTCAAATTACTTGGTTGTGTTGGGGGCGCCAAATCTTTATACACTAAATTTAACTTGGGGCTAGAAAATTCAAGAAAATATTCTGTATTAGGAAGAGAAGAAGGGATACTCAGATCAGTGCCAACTAAGGCAAGAGACATGGATGAGCTACCTTTATTTAAATAATAATTTAGGATATCCGATACATCGAACTGAACAGATCGAGAGGGACCAGAGTTAAACAAGGTGACGTCCATTACACTGGATATGTCTTCTGACTCATATAATCTCGGTCCTGGCCAGTTTGCACCGTGCCAATTTGTTGGGAATTCTCCAGCGAGTGCATAAGGCTTAACTGTAATGGTTGGCCCTAGGCTCCCCTGAAAAGATGTGCTTAGTGATTGACTTAAAGTAAGTGTTGCGTCTGTATAGACCGCATCCGGGATATTAGGGATATAAAATTTGATAAAGCTCCGAAAGGTGTTGCCGTGTATACGATTGGTACCTAGCAGATGTTTATAAGCGATTTGAAGATTTGGAGTGCAGCCGTAGGTAGCATAATATTGATTAACACAACCGATACTGCTTAGGTTAGGGGAAACTATTGGGTCAATGACAACGGGATATGCTAATCCTTCTTCGTTCCACGCATAATCAATATATTTTTTAGACCCATCCGTCCGTTCAGTCATCTCGACGCTTCTAGTAACTCCATATGCATCCTTAAGCCAAGGCGGATGGATATATAACTTATTGCTTGACAAATTGCCCGTAACTTCAAAACTAAATGATTTAGGAGAGTTCTTATTTTTTAAAATAATATTTTCTTTAATTCCATCATTAAGAATTTGTAATTCAACATCCGTATGAGGCCAAACATTTTGATATCTAATTTTGCTCTTATAAGTGGAATCTATTTCCCCAATCGAATTTTCGGAAGCTCCAAGGGGTATAAAAGATAATTTCTCCCCATTACTTTGGATACTGTAGCCTTTCACTATCTGCTTGGGAATTTCACTATAAAAGGGGACTTGAAAGGAGGTGAAAGAGCTGTTTTTTTTATTCAATTTCATAAACTGATTTTTATTTATTATAGCTGCAGCATCCTTGGAAATAGAAATTTGAGAATCGGGCATATTCGATTCATCTACCAAATTGGTATTAATGTCTTGGTATCTTCCACTTTCATCTTTATAGTGAATAATTGATTCGTGAACCTCGAGTTTGTAGCTACCATCAGTCAGCAAGTATTTTTTATAATTTGGTCCGCGTTCTTCCATGACTTCTTTCAAAATTTCGGGCTGATCATGTTTTTTTTCTCTTGAAATTAAATTTACAGAATTGACGTTTTCTAAATCATTTGATCTAGCACCCATTACAGACGACATTACAGCAGTAACAATTGTGCATAATAAAATCAATAATGAAAATTTCCGAACCACACATTATCATCCTTTTCTCAAATTTATAAATCAAACTCTTTATAAGATAATGCATCTTTATAGTTGATAGAATGCCAATTTTTATGTTTTTTAGTTGTAATATTACTTTGTTTCTTGTTTTATCCGACTGGTATAGTCGCTATGTCATCGAATAAGTTCAAGTCCGTCACTCGGTCATATATATGGGAGATTGTGCTTATGGGATAGGTATGCAAGTTTAATCAAGTAGCTATTCCTGTAGAATTAATTTGAGGTTTGAATAAAAAGGACTTAGAGGAAACAAAATTGGGAAATGATGAACGTTTCCGATAGACGCTCAGAAGTATATCAGTCTTTAGCAGGGAGTAAAGGAGTTTAAACGAGAGAGTATAGTAGCAACACCCATTAGGTATTGTGTTGAGTCCGCCAGACGCTACTCGTTCACGCTGGCGGAGTATTAGGGGAGTAATTTTCCGCAGAAACTGTTCATCAAAGCACTGACTGTCACAAAAAGGAGTCAAGCGCTTCTTTGGCGCAGTATGAACATGTCCATCAAAATAAGCTCCGGTGGAGGGGAACATCAGCCCGGGCAAAGAGGGCACGCTAATCGTCTTGCTATTTGTTGAAAATCAAAGAGTAAGTGCGTAAATGGACAACACATATTTTACATAAAAGCTTAATTTATTTGCGCTCGGTCTCCCGACTGCTCAAGCCCAGCTCGGTCTCCATCTGATATTCCGCTTCCACATGGACGTCATGGGTTCCGGATACCTTCTCTGCTGTATCGGCATGATGGCTTGCCAATTGTTTTTCCAGGCTGCGGATACGACGTTGCAGCTTGAACTGACGAATGACCGCAAAGAAGAACACAGTCAGTCCGCCAAGCAGCGTTGAGAACAGAATAACAAGAATGAGCGGCGTATCGGTCTGGACGAAGCCAAAGTTGACCTGCACCTTGTCCACATTAATTACAGCGAAAATTGCGGTAATCAAAGCAAAGAGCAGAGCGGAAATGACCATCCATTGTGTTTTCATCCTATTCCCTCATTTCCTCCGATAGTGAGGCATGGCTTTCAAATCCTGCCAGACTGGCTCATTCCATTATACCCTAAAATGTCCTTTGACGGATGCATCTGATTCACGCCTCACTCCGCTTCCATATATAGCGCCAGGTTAGCATACAGATATATTCCTTCGATTACCCTTCCTTTTTCAGCAGCTCCATCATCACGACTACTTTTACCGCTTCGAATTCATCGGCTGTCAGCCTTGCCATGACGGTATCTTTAATATGCTCTTTCTTCTTTTCTGTAAGGCCGCCTTTGGCCGAATTGGCCAGATCGGTCAGCTCTTTCATAGTAAACTTGCTGAGCAACAGCTTGAGCGCTTCCTCTTTGTTTCTCACAATGAGCTTGCTGCCCTTTTTGTCGTCAACGGCAGGCTTGTTGGCGGGCTTGTCACTGCCTGTTTGATCTTCTGCCTGGTTCGTTCCCTGGTTACCCGAAGATGCTCCATCATTCGGCTTGGGGGAACCGAGCTTGGCGATATATTCCTTGCCGAGCTCGTCAGCATGCTCTGTCAGCAGTTGCCGAACAGAGGGGTCCTGCTTCATCCGCTGGAATTCCTCGGCATTCACCAACTGGTTGGACAACTGCTGAATCATTTTGTCCGAGGCGTAGCTCATGCTGTAATTGTAGCCGTTCCAGCCGATTACGCCGATAATTATTAGAATGGTTGTCCATTTGAATAGCAAAAATCCTCCGCGCGCGATTCGTTTTCGTTCTCCATCGCCGAAGCGGACCCACCGTGTTCCGTCCTTGCTGATGTACCATTTGATGCCAATCAACCCAAGCGGCGTGCGTACTTTTTTGATTTTCTTATCCATGGATGCACCTGACCTTGCTCTTAAATTAGGCGCCCAATCAACGGAAAAAGAGAGCGACGTTCAGCGGCTCTATCGTTGCTAGTCTTGTTGGCAGGGGCCTTTGTTCATGCTCTTTTCAACAAACATTCAACTCTATACTAATTATCGAAATTCCGGTACGAATTTATTAGAAATATAAAAATTTATAAGTTTTTCGGCTCAAAACCAAAATTAGTGGTTAGCCTCTAGGTAGAGGGGACACTGCGTGGCAGAGGATTCTTCCGATCGCTATTAAAGCCCGATTCCTTGATTTCATAGAGGTTAGCAGGAGGAATCGGGCTTTAAAAGGCGACCACTATCGTTTCTCCAGAATTCCTCTGCCACTTCGCTGCTCTCTGAGGAAACGGCGTATTGCTCATGAAAGCTTGTACGAGTGCAGGCTACTGCAGTAGCCAAGCGACAGGAAATGAGGGCTCGTTAGTTAAAACCGGCGCTATGGTTAAGGATGATTCGTTCTTTAAAATTATAACGCAGCCAGCATGCTCTAACATCAATCGCAAGCACTCATTATTTAAGACCCGAAAGACCCAGGCATTCAAGTGCTTAACATACTATCGGCTCTGTATATGCAAACGAAAAAATAGGCTGATTTGTTGCATAAACGTATGGCGCAGCCTTATATTTCCCTGCAAAATTGTGTATGATAAAGAGATATAGGAATTATATTTTGGGCAACAAAAGCTATGCAGGAAAGGTTGATTGCAGTGGAGAACAAGACATCATCCTCAAATTTTATTAAAAGCATTGTCAGCGACGATCTGAAAAGCGGCAAGGTAAACGAGGTAATTACCCGGTTTCCGCCTGAGCCTAACGGTTATCTTCATATTGGACACGCCAAGTCCATCTGTCTAAATTTCGAGTTGGCAGATGAGTTTGGCGGCAAGACGAATTTGCGTTTTGACGATACGAATCCTCTGAAAGAGGACACCGAATACGTAGATTCGATCCAGAAGGATGTACAGTGGCTCGGATTTGAATGGGACGATTTGCGCTTTGCTTCGGACTACTTCGGGGAAATGTACGACCGGGCAAGAAAGCTGATTGAGAAGGGACTCGCGTATGTCTGCGATCTGAACGCCGAGCAAATTCGCGAGACGAGAGGCACGTTGACCCAGCCGGGGACCGCAAGCCCGTACCGCGACCGCAGCGTGGAGGAAAATCTCGATCTGTTCAGCCGCATGCGCAGCGGCGAGTTCAAGGATGGGGAAAAGGTGCTGCGCGCCAAGATCGATATGGCTTCACCGAATATCAATTTGCGCGATCCGGTGCTGTACCGGATTTCCCATGCGCATCATCACCGTACCGGCGACGCCTGGTGCATTTATCCGATGTATGATTTCGCTCATCCGCTGGGTGACGCGATTGAAGGCATTTCGCATTCGATCTGTACGCTCGAGTTCGAGGACCACCGTCCGTTGTACGACTGGGTAATTGAAGAGGCGGAAATGTCCGCGACGCCAAAGCAGTACGAGTTTGCCCGGTTGAATGTAACCAACACCGTCATGAGCAAACGCAAGCTCAAGCAGCTTGTGGACGAGAACGTAGTGGACGGCTGGGACGATCCGCGGATGCCGACAATTTCGGGTCTGCGCCGCAAAGGCTATACAGCGAAAGCACTGCGTAGTTTTTGCCGCGAGATTGGCGTTTCGCGAGCAAGCAGCATCGTTGATGAGCGGATGCTGGAGCATTTTATCCGTGAGGATTTGAAGCTGAAAGCAAACCGTACAATGGCCGTACTGCGGCCGCTGAAAGTGGTCATCACGAACTATCCGGAAGGCGAGGTTGAGTGGCTGGAAGCGGAAAACAATTCCGAGAATGAGGAGTTGGGCAGCCGCAAAATTCCGTTTTCCCGTGAAATCTATATTGAACAGGACGATTTCATGGAGAACCCGCCAAGCAAGTATTTTCGCTTGTTCCCCGGCAATGAAGTGCGTCTCAAGCATGCGTACTTTATCGTCTGCCAGGAGGTCATCAAAGATGACCAGGGCAATGTTATCGAACTGCGCTGCACGTATGATCCCAAGACCAAGAGCGGAAGCGGCTTTACAGAGCGCAAGGTGAAGGGCACCATTCACTGGGTTGAGGCTTCTCAGGCGCAGGCTGTCGAGTTTCGTCTGTATGAGCCGCTCATCACAGATGAAGCGGAAGAAGAGGGCAAGCCGTTCCTGGAGTGCATCAATCCGAACTCGCTTGAGGTGTTGAGCGGCTTTGTAGAACCGAATATGGCAGGGGCAAAAGGCAATGAGAAATTCCAGTTTTTCCGTCACGGCTACTTTAATGTGGACCCGCACTTGGAGGCGGAAGGCCATCTGGTCTTCAACCGCATTGTGTCGCTGAAAAGCTCCTTTAATCCGAAAGCTTGACCTAAAAGCTCCAAACTATACAATATAAGTTCAACTTATATACCTGCATCTGATGAATATAGAGTCCATGTCGGCAACGTCGGCTATGGGCTCTTTTTATTGGCTATAGTTCCGGCAGGGACGGCCAAGCCGTTCACGATTGAAGCAGCCGCTTGCGAATGAAAACAGTTGTTTTGACAAGGGCTTTCACGATTCTGCCTAGTTACAGAAAGACGCAAATCGATTACACTATAACTAGAACCTTTGTATGATCCGACAGAGCTGTTAGACCTAATTTGTACCTGAAAAGAGGGAAAGGTGTTGCGCATCTCTGAAGCTGTTGGTTTTATGCTAGCCTACATAGTACCGATTTGTTTTTTTATACATATTGGCCTTAAAGTGCTGCTTCGCAATCCGAAGAAGACCGAGCATCTGCTGGCCAGCCTGATTAGCACCTGTTATTTGCTTCTGTTTGTAGAGGAAGCTCTGAGATTTTTAGTTCCTATTGAATATAGCGGGGTACTGAGCATTATTTGGTTCGGGAGTGTCGGGCTTGCATTGCCGAGCTTGGGATTTCATTTTTTTTCCAAGTTTGTGGGTATGGGAAAATGGATGTCCAAACCGCTGTACCCTTATCTTTTTTATACGCCTTTTTTGCTGTTCCCTGTCATAATTCTGAATTACCGGGACCTGGCTGCTTCCCAGCAATTCGTTCAGAGCGGAATATGGAAATGGCCTCTGTACAATACCAACTATTATTGGACGTTCTCGCTCAGCATATTGGTTAGTATGGCATATGTGGTTCTTTTGATCAAAAAGCGCCCCGTTTCCATTTCGAAGGAGCAGCGCGGTATTATCAATCTGTTGATTACGGGCATTCTGCTGGTCATTGCCTGGCATGTCGTGTTCGGGTTTATCTCGTATGAAGGGGTTCTGCCTCCTTACCCCTTTATCTACGGCGGCATTATCTGGTGCTCTACGGTATGGCTGGCAATGAAAAAGTATGATTTTCTCGACTTTAATCATAAGCGGTATGAGAAGCTGTTCAATCTGAACCCGTCTCCGATTCTCCTTGTAAAGCAGTCCGGCAGAGTCAGGGAGGCCAATCCGGCAGCTCGGCAACTGTTCCATGAGGTTCATCTGGCGCGGGCCGGGCTTAACGATCTTGGGGGAGAAGAGCTGCACGGACGCATTCAGGGCAAACAGGAGATCCGGTCGATGGAAACGGCCCTGTACAACGGAAATGCCCGTATCGATGTTCTGGTCGATGGCGATTATGTTTCCTTGAGCAGTGAACCTCATGTCATGCTCATTATTCGGGATATTACGCTGCAAAAGGCGCACCAGGAGCAAATTGCCTTTCTCGCTTATCATGATCCGCTGACCCAGCTTCCGAACCGCAGACTGTTCTATGAGCGTCTGGACAGAGCAACCGGCAAGGCGTCGCAGCGTAATCAACTGCTTGCGGTGATTGTGGTGAATCTGGAGCAATTCAAGGAACTGAATGACCGTTATGGCTATGAGGCGGGGGACGAAGCGCTCAAGCATATGGCCGTCATGATTACGGAGGCTGTAGGCTCTATGGGCATGGCTGCGCGGCTCAGCGGCGGCAAGTTCGCCATCATGATTGAGCCGATGCCGTCTGTCGCTTACGTGGAGGAGACGATGCGGCATTTGTACAGCTGCTTTGCCAATCAGGCGTCCTTTTATTACGGTGAGGAATCCGTGCAGGTTGAGCTTAGTATGGGGGTCAGCTACTATCCCTCGGACGGGGTGGACGGAAGCGCGCTGATCATGAAGGCGGACAAGGTATTGCAGCGTATCGGCTAAAGCCGAGCCAACAGGCGAAGGAGGATCAAGATGGAGCTGCCGGGCTATCAATTAATCGGGCGGATTGCAGAAAATGAAGAAACAATCCTCTACAGGCTGAAAAGTTTGCGTGACCAGTCGGTTGTTATGTGCCAGACGACCCGGGATGCCTACCCGCCTGCAGATGCCATGGGCCGCTATGAGCATGAATTCGAAATGCTGCGGCTGCTTGGCGGACGCGGGGCGGTCAGACCGCTTGAGCTGAAGCATGACGGCAACCGCCCGTATCTGCTTTTGGAAGACTTTGGCGGTACGCCGATGCAGCAGTTGTTCAATAAGGGTCAAGGCGGCAAGGACGTTCGGCCTCTGGAGGAGCTGGGGCTGCTGCGGCTGCTTGGCGTCGCGGCCGATACGGCAGACTGTCTGGCCCGTGTGCATCACAGGCAGATTATCCATAATGCCATTAACCCGTTCCATATCCTCATCCATCCGGATACGCTTGAAGTCAGGCTGCTCGGCTTCCAGACAGCTTACCTGGCAGAGAGTCCTCCTTCGACGGCTGCAGGACCGAATTTGGACCAGAGCTGCCTGGCCTATATAGCGCCGGAGCAGACTGGCAGGTTCAACCGGCAGTCCGGCTACCATTCTGATGTTTACAGTCTGGGCGTGACGCTCTATGAATGGCTGACCGGCCATCCACCATTTACGGCGAAGAATGCAACGGAGCTGATCTATTCGCATATTGCCAATCAGGCGCCATCCGTTTCTGCGCAAGAAGCGGCGATCCCCTGGGCCGTATCGGATATTATCAGGCAATGTATGGAGAAAGCGCCGGAAGAGCGCTATGGAACCGCCTCGGACGTACACAAGGACCTGTCAGAATGTCTGGTGCAGCTTAAGGAGAAGGGGATTGTCATGCCCTTTGCCCTGCCGCCGAAGAATACTGCAGGAGTGTGGAGCATTCCGCAGCATATCTATGGCAGGGAAGCCGAGCAGCGGAGATTGAAGCAGATACTGGACCTTACCGCGGATGAGCCGGCTGATATTGTCCTGGTGGGCGGTCAGGCGGGAATGGGCAAGACGGCGCTTGTATGGGATGCCTTGGGTCATATCGGGAGCCATGGCTTGCTCCTTGCGGGCAAATTCGAGCTTCATTCCGCCAATATTCCTTACTTTGCCTGGATTCAGGTCATTGAGGATCTGGTGACCCAACTGATCATCCAGCACAAGGATGATCTGGAGCTGTGGCGGCTGCGCATACAGGAGCAGGTTGGAGAATACGGGCAGCTTCTGATCAACTGGATGCCGAAGCTCAGAGCTTTGATCGGAGAGCCGGCGCAAGTGCAGCCGCTCCCCCTCATGGAGGAGAAGAGCCGCTTCCACCAGATTCTGCGCTCATTTATCCAGTTATTTTCGGACGCTAACTATTCGTTGACAATTTTCCTCGATGATATGCAATGGGCGGATGAGGCATCGCTGCAGCTTATTGAACAACTGTTCAGTCGCAGGAGAGGCAGCATGAGGCTCGTCTGCACGTATCGGGAAGGGGAGCAGGCGATTACGCCATGGGGAAAATGGGAGCCGGAAGCGAACATGACATTGGTGGCGATCACCCGGGTTGCGCTCCTCCCGCTCAGGGAAGAAGCTGTAGAGCAACTGCTCGCGGATACACTTCGAGCATCGGCAGACAGTTTGCAGGAGCTCACCGAGGTATTGACGGAGAAGACAGGGGGCAACCCGCTGCTGCTTCGTACGCTGCTGCAAAACGGAGCGGATCAGGGAATGTTCAGCTACAACAGGCTGACCCGTTCCTGGAAATGGGATATGACGAGAATCAGGGAAATGGAATCGCCGCTCCAGTCACTTGGTCAATGGTCGGCAGGAAGATTGGCCGCATTGCCGCAAGCTTCGCTGGAACTGCTCGCATGGGCGGCCTTTCTCGGCAGGAGATTCGAATTGTCCATGCTGCAAGAGCTGTGCGGCAACTCCAGAGAGGGCGCGATCTCTGCTTTGATGGAAGCGGTTCGACATGGAGTGCTGCAGGTAGACCGCAGAGAGAATGCGAGAGCAACGTTATTTGCTTTTCCTCATGATCGCATTCGCCAGGACTGTCATGCGCTTGTCCCCGAGTCAAGCAGGGGGGACTATCATTATGCCGTAGGACAACTGTGGAAGCAAAGAGCGGTCAGCGATACGGACCCTGCAATATTCGAGGCCGTCATCCATCTGAATCAGTGCAAGCCACAAATTGTTGAATGGGAAGAGAAGCTGGAGCTTGCAAGGCTCAATGATCAGGCGGGATGGAAGTCGCTGCAGTCAACAGCGTGGGAACAGGCGCTGAGATATTCCCGCGAGGCAGCGCAGCTGATCGGGGAGGAGGGTTGGGAGCGCTGCTTCGATTTGACTTTCCGGGTGCTGAGCCGCCAAGCGATGTGTGAGCTGCTGTGCGGCGAAGATGAGGTCGCTTACCGGTTGTTTGACATCCTGCTGGTGAAGGCAGCGACAGATATGGACCGAGTGGAAATTTACATTACGATGATTCAGCTTGAATCCAATCGTGGTCACAATGCCAAGGCCTTGCAGCTTGCCGATGAGGCCCTGCTCATGCTAGGAATCAAGCTTCCGAAGAAGGTGAGCATGACCCGGCTGCTTGCACAATGGATTCGCCTGAAATGGAGACTGAGAGGGCGCCATCGCAACCGGATTAGGGAACTGCCTGCAATGAAGGACCGCAGATTGCTGGCAATTATGTCCATCTTTAACTATTCCGGCAATGCCAGATTCACCAGGGACGCGAATGTCTGGGCATTCTCCAATCTGATGATGGTCGATCTGACGCTCAGGCATGGTCTCGCACCGGATTCATCGGCCAGTTTTGCCGGCGTTGCGCTGATCAGCACGCTGGCGGAACGAAATTACCGTGACGGCTATGAATGGGGCAAGCTGGCTTATGAGTTGTCGGAGGCTCATCCCGCCATGAGGAGCATTCAGTCCAATGTCTTCTCCCTGTGCTTTGACAGCTGGCGTCGACACGAGCCGAGTCTGCTGGAGGCATTTATACAGCACGCGGAGCATGCCAGCCTGGAATCGGCAAGTCTGTGGCATGCCGAGCAAAGTGTCCTGTTCACTTGCGCACTGATGTTTCTGTTTGGCAGGCCGCTTGGCGAGATTTATACGCTGCTTATACGCAACGCCCAATTTTTGAGCAACAGCAGAGACCTGAGCCACTCCAGGCTTGCGGCAATTTTGTCGGCGATCCTATCCAAACTAATCGGGGAGCGGAATCTGGAAGATCTGTTCACAGAGGTGGATATTCTTGCTCCGGACTTTGTGCTTAACGAGGAGTGGGAACGGAATACGGTGCTGGAGGAATCCGTATGTATGTTCGGGTATATCACAGCTTACATCTTTGGCCAATATGAGATGGCATACAGTTATATTTTGAGGGCAAAAGCAGTTACCAGCTCGCGTGAGGAAAAAGAAATCGAGATGTCCGCTCTCGGTCTGTATCATTTCCTGGTTATGGCGGAGCTCTACCCGATTGTCACAGATACCGAACGCAAGTCTTTCCTTGACGTCATGCGAAGCAGCCTGCGAAAAATTAAACGCTATGCAAAGCGTTGCCCGGAGAACTACGAGAATAAATACCTCATGATGGCGGCAGAACTGGCCAGGATTACGGGCAAGGCCAAGCAGGCGGCGAGCCTGTACGAGAAGGCATGCGACTCTGCGCGCGAGGGCGGGTACACGCATAATCTGGCCATTGTCTCGGAGAATGCCTTTCGGTTCTATATCGACCAGGACAAGCCTCATCTGGCCAGAGCGTATTTATCCCAGGCCTATCAGGCTTATATCCAGTGGGGCGCTCTGGAAAAGGCGTCGCAGCTGCTGAAGCAGTACCGGCATATGCTTTTTATCGATCAGTCTTCCTTGTCCGGGAGTATTGATTATCAAGCGGTTATGAGTTCGGCACAGACCATCTCCGGGGAGATGCGCATGGACAGACTGCTTGTCGGGCTGATGCGCACGCTGATGCAAAATGCAGGGGCGGAGAAGGGCGCGCTCATTTTTCAAACGAAGGATCAATTGTTTATTGAAGCCATGGCCTCATCAGGCACGGATGTGCGGCTGGAGCGGGTGCGGCTCGATCAGGCCGGTGATGTGCCCGCTGCAATCATCAGTTATGCGGCGAGGACCGGAGAAGTCGTCGTGCTGAATCATGCGTCCCGGGAAGGGGTATTTGCTTCGCTCCCTTACGTGCAGGAAAAGCAGATGAAATCGGTACTGTGTATTCCGATGATCAAGAACAGCAGGATGATCAGTCTGTTGTATCTGGAAAACAATTTGTCGGCTGGCGTATTTACGCCGGAGCGGCTGGATGTGCTCAAGGTGCTATGTTCTCAATGTGTGATCTCGATTGAGAATGCCCAGTTGTATTCCAATGCCGAACGGCTGAAGCAGACGCTGGAAGAACAGGTGAAGGAGCGGACGCGATCGCTGGAGCTTTCGATCCGGGAAACAGCCTCGGCGCTGGCGGAGGCCTCCATTCAGCTGGATCGCAACCGGATTGCGGCGGATGTCCATGACATCGTCGGTCACGCAATTACCTCCACGCTCCTCCAGATTGAAGCGGCCAAAAGGCAGATGCAAAACAAGCCGGAAGATGCCCTGCAGCGGCTGCAGGGGGTACAGAATCTGTTAAGGGAAGGATTAAACCAAATTCGCGGCTCCATTCATATGCTCAAAGAGGCAGAAGGCGACAATCTGGTGAAATCGCTCCAGCAGCTCATCGCCATTACCGAGCATAATGCCGGCATCACGGTAAAGGCCGAGATTGATCCGTTGTTCGAGCTGGACCGCGTCTATCATCATGTGATTTACCATGCCTTGCAGGAAGGAATGACCAATGCTATTCGTCACGGCGATGCCACGATCTTTCATTTCGTCCTGCGTGATGAGGGGCAGCACTTGCAATTCATGCTCCAGGATAACGGCCGCGGGGCGGAGCAGGTGACGCCGGGCTTTGGACTGACGGCGATGACTGAGCGCGTGGAAGCATTGAACGGCAGGTTGTCCATTGAGTCATCCAAGGACACGGGTTTCCTGTTGCGCATTACCCTTCCTTACACCAATTCAAAGGAGAAGCAGTATTATGCAGAACAGTGAGAAATCCCGCTATCGGCTCGTCGTAGCCGACGATCAGTTTCCGACGAGGGAAGGATTGAAGCTGATTTTGGAATATGAAGGCGATATGGAAGTCGTCGGACTGGCGAAAAACGGGCTGGAGGCTTACGAGCTGACACGGGCGCTGATGCCGGATCTGGTGCTGATGGATGTGCAAATGCCGGTCATGGACGGGATTTCCGCACTGAAGCGCATCAAGGCCAATTTTCCGCATATTCAGGTGATGATTTTGACGACCTTCATCGAAGACGAATATATCATTGAAGGGCTGGCCGGCGGGGCGAGCGGCTATATCCTGAAGGATATGGAGGGTGACAAACTGCTGGCATCCGTGCGCGATGCTGCAGCGGGGCGCTTCATGCTGCAGGGCGTCGTTGCGGAGAAGCTGGCATATCGCTTGCGGGAGCTGGAGCAGAAGGCTGCTATAGCCGCTGAACTCCAGCCCAGTCTGCCGCGCTTGACAGAGCGGGAGGAAGAAGTGGCCCGTCTGATGGTGAAGGGGCTGAGCAACAACGAAATTGGCAAACAGTTGAACATTTCCGACGGCACCGTACGCAACTATATCAGCGGCCTGTACGGGAAGCTGAACGTGGGCAGCAGAGCAGAGGCCATTGTTAAGCTGATGCAAGCCAACTATTAAAATGTCATAGGACAAAAGTATGACATTCAACACTGGTTGCGCTCTCATTCTTCCACTATTCTAAGTAGTAGAAGGGGTGATGAGATGCCATACCATTACTTTCATGAAATCAAAACGCCGTTATTGCTGCTGGGAATCCGACTCATGAAGGATGAACACGGCAAGGTCTGGATCAAGGTTGGCAAGCGGCCCAGAAAACTCATTTATAATAATTCCAATCCTGTCAGCAACAAAACCAAGCAAGAATAGAACACATCAGGGCGCGGTGTTGTCCGAAACGGGTAGATGTGAATGGACGCTAGAGATTCACAGCACAGGCCGCGCCTGACAGGCATGTTGGTGACAGGTAAGTATAATAGATGAGTTTTGAAAGTAAAGTTAAAAATCTCCTCACCTCTACCGAGCGGAATGAATCAGAATTGATTAGACAAGTAAGCGACAGAGAGATCAGTATATAAAAATGGGGAAATAGCATCGGACAGTCTCGAATTTTGCACCAAACGAAGCAATCGCCTGTCAAGGATGACATGTTGAATATAGATTTTTTGGAAAAATTCAAGATGAAGTGTTTCAAGGTATAATTGCCAGGGTAATAGAAAATGAATTGTGCCAAAATGATCTCCAGAGGACCAGCAATACGTTCAACACCAGTCGTCATCCGAAGCGGCAGAGGGTGTCGAATTTGGGTATGCCTGTTGCAATATGCTAGAATAGGAAGCATATCGCATCGGGGAGGATACTTGGGATGATTGATATACATAGTCATATTTTACCTGGGGCCGATGATGGGGCAAAAGATTGGGACGATACCCTGCAGCTCGCCAGAGCAGCGGTTGAGGATGGGATACATACAATTGTCGCGACACCGCATCATGCCAGCCGGTTATATTGGAATTACGCCGCTGAGGTAAGAGAATTGACTTCCGAGGTAAACAGACGTCTGGTTTCCGAAGGCATCGCGCTTCAGGTACTCCCGGGGCAGGAGATTCGAGTACATGATGATTTGCTTGAAGCCTGGTCCAGGGGAGAACTGCTGCCATTGGGCAATTCAGATTATGTGCTGATCGAAATGCCTTCATCCGCTGTCCCGAAGAATATGGCGGAGCTGATTCATGAGCTCTCCATATTGGGATTGCGGACCATTATTGCTCATCCTGAACGGAATAAAGAGATTGTCAATGACCCGCAGCTGTTAGAAGCGCTGTTAGAAGCAGGAGCTTACGGGCAAATGACCACACATTCATTGCTTGGAGGATTCGGCCGGCAGATCGAGCGAAACGCTTGGCAACTTTGCAAGAAAGGTCTGGTCCACGTTATCGCTTCGGATGCGCATCATATTGAAAAGCGAAACTTCAGGCTGCGCGAAGCGTATGACAGGGTGGAAAAAGAACTGGGGAAATCCTGGAGAGTCTATTACGAGCGCAATGCAGAGCATATTGTAAATGGCCGTTCTCTGGAAGATTTGCCATCCGAATTGGATAAAAAAAACCTTAAGATCTGGAGAGGGATTTCCAGATTTTTCCGCTACTAATTGACGCATTACTTTTTAGCGTGCTAAAATCTTAAGGGGAGATACATAATTCGGGATGCTTGGTGTCAATTTCAAAAAAATAAAAGAGGTGAGAGTTCGTGACTTTCAAGAAAAAACTGGTGGTAACGACAATTGCCGCGAGCATGGCTGTAACCGCTTTTGCCGGTATTCCGCTCAGCAACAAAGGTCTGGCTGAGAAGGTCGGATTTGTGCAGGTGGCCAGTGCTGCTGCTTTTGATTACCGTGCTAAATTGCAGGATATCCGCGCAGCCTTGATAGCCGGAGGTAATGCACAGGATGTCAGGGATTTGAGAACTGAGATTTCATTACTCAAATATTCAGATCATCAGGCAGTCATTGATCCGCTCTGGGCGAAAATTGCAGCAGAGCTGGAAAGCGATGATATCGAAGCTGACAGGCAAGATCTGTTTAAGTTGATTCGTGACATTTTTGCTTTGACTTACGATCCAGACCTTGCAAACCTGGATGCGTTTGTGCAAAATAACAAAGCTACGGTGAAGAGACTTGCCAGAGCGGCTGGTTATAATGGCGAATTGACAATTGCTGAAGCTGAGAAAATAGCAAACTCCATTGTAAAGGCTACAAGAGGTCAATTGAAAGCTGCCATTCAAGATGAGTCCGGTGATTTAGACATAACTGCCATACAAGCTTTATTGTCGGACAAGAACAAGCAAGTCCAATTGGTCGCCGGCATCATTAACGCTATTGGTTCTGAGAACAATGAAATTGGCCAGTTGATTAATAAGTGGAGGGCATCTGGAGTTACGGTTGCAGATCTGACGAGTGTCGCTAACAGTTTGTTGCCGGAGCTTAGCCATTTTAATGCTGCGACAAAGGCGCTTGCTATTGCTTACGTTCGTACAGAGACTGAACTGGGCGATATTACAACTTCTTCAGATGGCTTGACAAAGACAATTTCAAACATCAAAGTGCTGGATATTAAAATTCCTGCGAATTTTCTGGACTGGACGAAAGTTAGCGGCAATGCTGACTTGACCACTGTCAACGGTATTCCTCAAGTAAAAGCAAATTCCAGCACGACAGTAACACTCAGTGCGAAAATTAAAACCACCCAATGGGTAGTGTTGGAGAAAAATTTAACGCTGACAAGCCAGAGTAGCGGAGGCGGTAGTGGTGGCGGAGGCGGCGGTGCTAGCAGCCCTGCAGACCAAGCTGTCCAGGATCTGAACAGCAAGAAGGCCGCTATCGAGAACGCAACCGGCGAGGCCAAGGAAGCATTGATCAAAGAAGCGGTTGAAATTGCTTCTAAAGCGTTAACGACCACTTTAAAATTTGATGCGTCCGGCAAAGTTGCCGTATCAGGCGACGAAGCTACACTAAGCCTGACCAAGTCCGATCTGTCTTCCTTGACTTCAGGAACCAAGAAGATTGTGAATGCACTTAAGGAAGTGGCTCCGGGAGCAGAAGCCAGCCTGCCTAAGCTGGTAGCCGTGATAGATATCGGTTCCGTGTCTACAAACAATGTTGCAACCGAGTTTTCAACAGATTTGGTGAAAGAGCTTGAAGCTAGTGGCATTACTTCCTTCAAAATATCTTTCAGCGGATTCGCCGCGGAGGTTCCAACAACAGCCGCATTCTCTAAAAATGTTGGACTTCATATCAAGAAGAGCGCTGCAACAGAAGATACAACTTCACTGCCTGTGGCTTCCGAGGTATATGAGTTCGGATTGACGCTTGACGGTCAGGCAGTTACTGAGTTTGCTCAACCGATTGCCATCTCTATTCCGCTCAAGAATGTATCCGACCTGGATACCGATCTTCTGACAGTTGCCAAAATTGTCGATGATAAATTGCAGTTCGTAGGCGGTAAAGTCCGTGAGAATGCAATCATTGCAGCTCGTCACAGCTTTTCCTCTTATGTTGTTGTAGAAAACAAAGTATCGTTTAATGATATTTCATCTGTACAAGCTTGGTCAGGTCGTCAGATTCAGGTTCTTGCTGCAAAAGGCATCATCCAGGGCAAGAAAGAGGGCGTATTTGCACCTGCAGATCGCGTGACCCGCGCCGAATTTGCCAAAATGCTCGTAGAAGCGCTTGATCTTGACAACAGCTTGGCGAAACAGAACTTCAGTGATGTAAAATCGACTGACTGGTTCGCTCCATATGTTGCAGCAGCGGCAGAGAGCGGCATTATCAACGGACGCACAGCGACAACTTTTGCCCCTAACGCCACGATTACTCGTGCCGAGATGGCGACCATGGTATCCCGTGCCCTGAAAGCAACTGCAGGTCTGAAGGATGTTGAAGATGTGAAAGCAGCTTTGGCTAACTTCTCCGACGCAGAGGATGTTCACTCGACGCTCCAATCCGGGGTGGCTCTTGCAAGCAGCAAAGGTCTGATTATCGGTGCCGGCGGCCAATTCCGTCCAAACGCCACAGCTAACCGCGCTGAGGCAGCCGTAATTATCTACCGCGCATTCAATTACGCTGAATAATCCATCTGCCTATTAAAACACCACTCTCCTCTCATGCAGATGCGGGGAGAGTGGTTTCTATTGTCTACAGTTTGTAGATTTATGTCGTTTGTAGCTACATTATGTAACAAAATGTATAGACAGCATGGAGGGAATTTACGTGTCAAATGAACTGGATTTACGTGATTACTTTCGCATTATCCGCAAAAGAGTATGGATGATTGTTGCGATTGTGGTTGCAGCTTGTATGGCTTCAGGGGTATTTAGTATCTATTTCAAAAAACCGATGTATGAAGCTTCGACCAAGATCATTGTGAACCAGAGCGCTTCACAGGCAATTACGCAGCAGCTTGATATTAACCAGATCAATTCCAATATTCGAATGATCGATACGTATAAGGAGATTATCAAGACCCCTGCTATTTTGGATAAGGTAGCTGAACAATACCCTCAATTTGGGCTGACAGTAGAGGATCTTTCCAAAAAAGTGAAAGTAAGTTCTGTTAATAATACGCAAGTGATGACCCTGGTCGTACAAGACGTTTCCTACCGCAAAGCGGCGGAAATTGCTAATGCTGTTTCTCTCATATTCAAGAACGAGATTCCGCAACTGTTCAAGATCGAGAACGTGTCGATCCTTAATGAAGCCAAGATTGATGCATCTCCAGCCCCGGTTTCTCCGAATATTCCACTGAATATCGCGATCAGCTTTGTGGTGGCATTGATGCTGGGTGTGGGAATTGCATTCCTGCTGGAGTTTCTGGATGATACGCTGAAAAGCGAAGATGATGTGCAGCGTTATCTGGGGCTTCCTACTTTAGGTGTAATTACAAAAATGGATCAAGAGGATGTGAAAACTGCAAGCGGCGCGAAAGCCGCTACGCAGAGCTACAAGAAAGCAGGTGAATTGGAACGTGTCACAATTGGAAAGTAAGTCCAAGAACGGACGCAATTTAATTACGATTACGAACCCACGCTCCCCTATATCTGAGTCTTATCGGACTTTACGCACAAATATTGATTTCTCTTCCATCGATGAGCAAGTACAAATTATTATGGTTACTTCTGCTGGTCCAGGCGAGGGGAAATCCACCACTATCAGTAATCTCGCTGTTACGTACGCACAGACGGAGCGAAGGGTTGTCTTGATCGATGCAGATATGAGAAGACCAACTGCGCATCACACCTTTCAAATGTCTAACCGTCATGGCCTATCCTCTATATTAGCCCAGCAAGCGACTTACCATGAAATCATACAAGATACCGATATCCCGAATTTGCAAGTCCTTACCTCAGGTCCGATTCCTCCGAATCCGGCAGAGATGATGGCATCCAGACGCATGAGCGTGCTGCTGAACGAGTTGCGTCAAAACTACGATATTATATTAATTGATACACCGCCGCTGCTGGCTGTTACCGATCCGCAGATCATTGCTTCCAAGAGTGACGGCGTCATTATAGTTGTCGATTATGGCAGCGTGAAGAAAGATGCAGCCATGAAAGCCAAAGCGAACCTGGAAAATGTCAATGCCAGAATTCTTGGTGTTGTGATGAATAACGTAAAACGCAAGAGCGGCGAATCCGGTTACTATTACTATTATTATGGACAGGGTGACCAGGCGTAATTAGAACAAGATGATCTGTGCCGCTAATCAAGCAAGGGGGAAGCCATGAACACAAGGTGGAGACTCTCAGTTCTATTATTAGTAGATATCGCTATTATCTGGTTTAGTATTTACATTTCATATCTGTTGCGATTTGGCAGTACTATTCCGGATATGTATTACACTCAAATGCTGGTATATGGGCTGGGTTCAACCTTGTTTTGTGGTGGTAGCCTTTATTATTTCCGGCTGTACCATAGGGTGTGGCAATATGCGAGTATCGGGGAGATTATTGGTATTGTCAAAGCTGTCGCTGTCGGTGGCATTTTATCCTGGTTTATCCCTATATTGCTTCTGCAAGAAATGGTATCCATCGCAATCGTGATTTGGACGTTAGAAACAATGCTCATATTGATGGGGGCTGTACGGTTTGGTTGGAGAGTATTCCGTTCCAACCGCAACCGTGAGCACGGGGATAAGTTGCGTGTTGTTATCATCGGGGCTGGAGATTGCGGGGTATTGATCGCCCGAGAATTGACTAATCGGGCATTCACTGATTGGGAATTATTAGGATTCATAGATGATGCGCCAGAGAAACAGAAAATGCATATTCTCGGTGTACCTGTACTCGGTTCAAGAAATGAAATTCATCGAATAGCAGAGACATTTAATATCGAGCAGTTTATCATTGCTATGCCGTCGGCTCCAAAAAGGGAAATTTCAAATTTTATTAACTTAGCTCTGGCCACTGGTGCTAAGGTGAAGATGATTCCGGCTATTAATGATCTGATTACTGGCAAAATATCCGTCAAGGCCATTCGCGATGTTGAAGTAGAAGACTTGCTTGGGAGAGACCCTATAGTGAGTGATCTTCAAGGTATAGCAAATTACGTACAGGGAAAGGTTGTTTTGGTTACAGGAGCCGGGGGATCGATAGGCTCTGAGCTGTGCCGTCAAATATCAACGTTTACTCCAGATACGTTGCTTCTGCTTGGACATGGAGAAAATAGCATCTACCTGATTGAAATGGAGTTGAGAACGAAGTTTCCGTGGCTCCACATTGAGACCATTATTGCAGATATTCAGGATCGGGAGCGTATGGAGCAGGTATTTAACAGGTTCCGTCCACAGGTTGTCTTTCACGCGGCAGCACACAAACATGTTCCTCTAATGGAGAGGAATCCGACAGAAGCTGTTAAGAACAATATCTTTGGTACCAAGAATGTTGCTGATTGTGCAGATAAGTATGGTGCAGAGCGCTTTGTTATGATCTCATCTGATAAAGCCGTCAATCCAACAAGCATAATGGGGGCAACCAAGCGAATTGCGGAAATGTATGTGCAGAGCTTGGATGCGATAAGCAAGACGAAATTTGTAGCTGTTCGATTTGGCAATGTATTAGGCAGCCGCGGCAGTGTGATTCCAAGATTTAAAGAACAAATTATTCGGGGCGGCCCTGTAACCGTGACACACCCGGACATGATTCGATATTTTATGACAATTCCTGAAGCTGTACAGTTAGTTATTCAAGCCGGATCATTCGCCAAGGGCGGGGAAATCTTTGTGCTCGATATGGGTAAGCCGGTTAAAATTGTAGCATTGGCGGAGGATCTGATTCGATTGTCCGGTTACGAGCCCTATACCGAAATCCCAATTGAATTTACGGGAATTCGTGAAGGCGAAAAATTATTTGAAGAGCTGCTGACCAGTGAAGAAACGGTAGACTCCACACAACATGACAGGATATACATAGGCAAGCCTACCGATATTAATCGCGCTCATCTGGAGCTGGAGTTCAAGCGTTTGGAGAAAATCATCCTGGACGATCAAGGATCTGTCCGGGATGTGATTGAGAATTTGGTCCCGATGTATGAGAATGTGTCTTAGACTGAACCAAGTGATGATGGTAAAGGAGTGACACTTTACATGAAACGTTGGCATAAAATCTTGATTGCGGTGTTCTCTATTCTATTAGTTCTAGGGATAAGCGGTCTGATCACAGCAAATTATTTGATGGACAGGTTATTGTCTTCCTTCTCAAATAGTATGATCGCCGAAACGGAAAGCTCGATGCTTAATAGCCGTACAGAAGTTGAACGCGATGAAAAGCAACAAGATACAAAGTTTGAGAAGGAAGATATTCCTTCTGAATCGGATGAGATATCTGAAAATTCAGAGGGAACTACTACTTCAAATAACACTTCGAAAAATAGTAGAAATTCTTTAACCAAAGAAGACAATAATGAGACTGGACAGGATAAGGACTCCCCTGTGAAAACCAAAGGGAAAGAGAAATATAATCCTGACGTTTCTGTAGATAAAGCCAGGGAGATTCAGGAAACAGCTACTGTATCTGAGAAGGCAAAAGTCACTTCCATTTTGCTAGCCAAACTAAGTTTGGAGGATATTAAGACACTTCAGCAGTTGGCTAGTGGCGGACTCTCTAAAGTTAAGAAAAAAGAAGCCAGGACATTGATGCTAGAGAAGCTTTCTGAAGATGAATATAATGAACTAATTGCAATTGCTAAGAAGTATGGGGTTAGTCAGGGCAGGAAGTATGATGAGGTAAAGGATGAAAAGTAGCAGAGGATGATTGCTAAGTGATGAAATATATGACGTACAAAAGAATCATTGATTTTTTTCTTTCTTTTGTTGCTCTGGTGGTACTCTCACCAATATTCATTATTTTGTCTATATTAATAAAACTGGACTCTAAGGGACCGGTATTATTTAGACAAAAAAGGGTCGGAAAGAATAAAAAACATTTCTATATCTTAAAATTTAGAACGATGAGAACGGATACACCTAGTGATATGCCGACCCATTTGCTGCAAAACCCGGATGTTTTCATTACGAAGCTTGGTCGATTCTTAAGAAAGAGCAGCTTGGATGAGCTGCCTCAGATTGTAAATATTCTTAAGGGAGAGATGAGTATTGTAGGGCCAAGGCCAGCACTGTGGAATCAGTATGATTTGATTGCAGAAAGAGATAAATATAGAGCTAATGATATTCGGCCGGGATTGACGGGTTGGGCGCAAATTAATGGGAGAGATGAGATTCCCATTGAAATAAAGGCAAGGTTTGACGGAGAGTATGTTGGTAAAATGAATTTTCTTTTCGATATAAATATCCTTTTCAAAACAATTTCTAATGTTTTGAAAAGTGAAGGCGTACGAGAAGGAATAAAACATCATCGAGAAAAAGCAGAGTCACGCTAGAGTTTTTAAATAAGGGGGCGGTAAATATTCTTTATGTAACAGGGATTACTGGACATACCGGAAGGTTTTTTATAGAGAGACTTATTTCTGAGAACTACAAAGAACCTATTAGATGTTTGGTTAGGGGGAATAGTGATACTTCCATTCTTGATAATTCTGGACTTAATATTGAGAAAGTATATGGAAGTTTAGATGATTTGAATTTTTTGAAGGAGTCAATGTCTGGATCGCAAATTGTTTTACATATAGCATCAATTTTGCATTCCAATAATGTAACTGAAGCTGCTTTGATGAATCAAATTCCTTGGGTAATTTATGTTCATACAACAGGGAGATATTCAAGTTATAAAAGTGCATCAGAAGAGTATATCAAAATTGAGGATGGAATTTTAAGAAAGAAAAACCAACTTGGTATGACAATTCTGAGACCTACTATGATTTATGGTTCCTCTGGTGACAGAAATATGTATAAGCTAGTAGCCTATTTAGGCAGACATAAGTTTTTCCCGATGTTTGGTCAAGGTAATAACCTTATGCAGCCTGTTCATGCAAGAGATTTGGGAATGGCCTACTATGATGTAATTTTAAATAAAGATCGTACTTTAAACAAAGAATATAATCTTTCTGGTAAAGAACCTATTAAATATATCGAGTTAGTAAGATGTGTTTCTAGAGCATTAAATAAAAAAAATACAATTGTTAAAATTCCACTGAAACTGTCTTTAATTGCTGCAAAAATATATAATGCCATTACAACTAGAGCGATTATTTCTGTAGAGCAAGTTTTACGGATGCAAGAAGACAAAGTATTCAGTTATGCTGAGGCGACAAAAGATTTCAACTATAACCCGGTTGCATTTTCTGAGGGTATCATTGAGGAAGTTCAAGAATATAAAAGTAAAATAAAAAATGAGGCCGGAAGATGAAATTACTCGTCGTTTCCCAGTATTTCTATCCAGAGCAATTCAGAGTAAATGATATTTGTTATGAATTAGCTAGTCAAGGGCATGATGTAACTGTTTTAACCGGTCTTCCTAACTATCCCAACGGAATAGTTGATAAAAGGTATAAGAATTTTAAAAATCGCAAAGAAGTAGTAAATGGTGTCACAGTTATACGTTCTTGGCTCATCGGACGTGGAAATACAAAACTCAGTTTGGCTTTGAATTACATAAGCTTTGCAATAAGCGCGGTATGTAAGGCATTGTTTATAAAAAAAAATTTTGATGTAATTCTTGTTTACCAACTGTCTCCAGTTACCATGGCGATTCCAGCAATTCTTCTGAAAAAGATAACTAAAAAACCATTAGTAATCTATTCGCACGATCTTTGGCCAGAAAGTATTGCATCAGCAGGAATTTCTGCTGACAGCAGAATATACAAAATTCTATTTAAGCTAAGTAAATGGATTTATAGTAATGCAGATGAGTTATTTACAAGTTCAAAGTTGTTTGAAAAATACTTTGATGAAGATTTGAAAATTAATAAAAAGATCACGCATCTCCCTGTGTATGCTGAATCTTTGTTTGAAAGTATTGATCAGGTAACATCCGATACAAGGAAAATTAATTTACTGTTTGCAGGAAATATTGGTGAAATGCAGAGTGTAGAAACGATTATATACGCAGCTAATGAACTGAAAGAGAATTCGCAAATTATTTTCCATATAGTTGGAGATGGTTCGTCAAAATTCAAATGTGAAAAGCTAGCAAGTGAACTTGGTCTTGAAAATATTATTTTTCACGGACAACATCCCATAACTGAAATGCCTAAATTTTATTCATTAGCTGATGCTTTTGTAATAACTCTAAAAGCGAACAAGATTATTTCTTATACCTTACCTAATAAAGTTCAATCTTATATGGCTGCTGGAAAGCCAATTATTGGTGCTATAGACGGAGAAACACAAATTGTAATTCATGAGTCTAGTTGCGGAAAGTGTTGTAATGCTGAAGATTATCACGGTTTAGCAGAAAATATCAAACAATTTGCGAATGAGACATTAGATCAAAGGCACACGTATGGATTGAATGCGAAAAAATACTATTATAGTAATTATTCGAAGTCTATTTATTTGCAAAAGTTGAACAAATTACTTAGTAGAATTTACTCAAGTGAGGATGTTATCGATGTTCAAAGATAGAACTCTATTAATTACAGGAGGAACAGGTTCATTTGGTAACGCTGTTCTTAAAAGATTTTTGGATACAGATATTAAAGAGATTAGAATTTTTTCTAGGGATGAAAAGAAGCAAGATGATATGAGAAAAATTTATAAAAGTAATAAGGTGAAATTTTATATTGGAGATGTCAGAGACTTATCGAGTGTAAAGAATGCTTTATATGGAGTGGATTATGTATTCCATGCTGCGGCATTAAAACAAGTCCCTTCATGTGAATTTTTTCCTATAGAAGCAGTCAAGACAAATGTTATTGGAACAGAGAATGTTTTAACAGCATCCATAGAATTAGGAGTAAAAAAAGTTATTTGTCTGTCAACAGATAAGGCAGCATACCCAATAAACGCCATGGGGATTTCAAAGGCAATGATGGAAAAAGTCTATATTGCGAAGTCTAGAACAATCTCACCAGAAAGGACTTTAATAAGCGGAACTCGCTATGGAAATGTGATGGCCTCCAGAGGCTCCGTAATCCCTTTATTTATTGAACAAATAAAGAAAAGTCTGCCATTAACTATAACTGATCCTAATATGACGAGGTTTCTAATGAGTTTAGAGGAAGCTGTTGAACTGGTCATATTCGGCTTCAATAATGCTCAGGCAGGAGATATTATGGTTCAAAAATCGCCAGCCTCAACTATTGGAGACTTGGCTCAGGCACTTAAAGAAATTTTTAATGCAAACAACGAAGTTGTTATTATTGGTACTCGCCATGGTGAGAAATTATATGAGACACTACTGACTAAAGAAGAAAAAGTAGTTGCTGAAGATTTTGGTGGTTTCTACCGTGTACCAGCAGATCAAAGAGATTTAAACTATGATAAGTATTTTACAGAGGGGGACACAGAGCTGGAAACAGTTGAAGAGTATAATTCCCATAACACAGAAAGACTAAATGTTGAGCAGATAAAGGAAAAGTTGTTGTCATTGGAATATATACAAAGCGAGCTGAAAGGCTGGAATAAGTTGTGAAAATTCTTGTTACAGGCTCAAGAGGGTTTATAGGTAAGAATTTAATAGCTGAATTGAAAAATAGAGGGTACCAAAATATACTAGAATATCATAAGGATACAGACCAAGAACTTCTGGTTGAATATACGAAGTGTTGTGACTTTGTATGTCATTTAGCTGGTGTTAATAGACCAGAGAGTGATGAGCAATTTTACGAAGGTAATAGCGGCTTTACCTCTCAATTAGTAAATTTGCTGAAGGAAAATGGGAAAAACACACCGGTACTCTTTACATCATCTATTCAGGTTGGAAGAGATAATGCTTATGGTAAAAGCAAAAAGTTAGCTGAGGAAGTAGTTTTCCAATATGGGCATGATACTAAGACAAATGTATTCGTATATAGGTTGCCTAATATATTTGGGAAATGGTGTAGGCCAAACTATAACTCGGTTGTTGCTACTTTTGTCCATAAGATTGCCAGGGATGAAGAAATAGTGATTCATGATGCTGAAGCTAAATTAAATTTAGCTTATATTGTTGATGTAGTTGAAGAGTTTATTAAAGTTATTGAAGGTAAAGTGGATAGTGTCAGTGACGTTATCGATCTTCCTGTTACAAAATGTATTAAGGTTGGAGAGCTAGCTGAAAAAATTCAATTGTTTAAAGCTAATCGGGATACATTAAAGATGCCTTCGCTCGAGGACAAATTTGATAGAGCGTTGTATGCTACTTATTTGTCTTATTTAGAGGAAAATAATTTCTCTTATAAATTAAATAAAAAGGTAGATAATCGTGGCTGGCTGGCAGAATTTATTAAATCGGATAGTATGGGGCAAATATTTGTCTCAAAAACTAAGCCAGGTATTTCTAGAGGAAATCATTGGCATCATACGAAAGTGGAGAAGTTTCTTGTACTACAAGGCAAAGCTGTTATAAGATTTAGACAAATAAATTCTGAAAAAATTATTGAATACAAAGTTGACGGAGAAACTCCAGAAGTAGTAGACATTCCAGTAGGGTATACACATTCTATTGAGAATCTAGGAGAAGAAGATCTTATCACCCTGTTTTGGGCTTGCGAAGTCTTCGATCCTGCTAGACCTGATACATATTGGTTGGAGGTTTGAAAGTGTCTAAATTAAAACTAATCACTATAGTAGGTACAAGACCTGAAATAATCAGGTTATCTTCTGTTATTAAAGCCTGTGACAAATATTTTAATCATAAGTTAGTTCATACAGGCCAAAATTGGGACTATACACTGAACGAAGTGTTTTTTAACGAGTTGGAGTTAAGAGAACCTGACCATTATTTAAATGCAGTAGGCGAGCATTTGGGTGAAACAATGGGCAATATCATTTCTAAATCATACGAAGTGCTGGCGCAAGAAAAACCAGATGCGATTTTAATTCTGGGGGACACTAATTCTGCGCTGTGTGCAATTTCTGCAAAAAGACTTAAGATTCCTATTTTTCATATGGAAGCAGGAAACAGATGTTTTGACCAAAATGTCCCTGAGGAAATTAACAGAAAAATTGTTGACCACATTTCTGATATTAACTTACCTTATACGGAGCATAGTAGAAGATACTTACTGTCTGAAGGGATAAGAAAAGAACATATCTTTGTTACAGGCTCCCCGATGACAGAAGTATTAAAACATTATAAGAAGAATATAGAAGAGAGTAAAACTTTAGAAGAGCTAAAGCTTGAAAAAGAAAAATATATTCTAGTTTCTGCCCATCGTGAAGAAAATATTGATGATGAAGTAAACTTTTCTTCATTGATGAATGCTATCAATAATATTGCAGAAAGATACCAATTACCAATTATTTATTCCACTCACCCTAGGAGTTGGAGAAAAATTGAAGAAAGAAATTTTAATTTTCACCCATTGGTTCGCCAACTGAAGCCATTTGGTTTTTTTGATTATAATAAGTTACAGTTGAATTCATATTGTACTCTTTCCGACAGTGGTACTTTGTCTGAGGAGTCAGCGATTCTTGGTTTTCCGGGTGTTTTAATTCGCACATCTACAGAGCGGCCAGAAGTACTTGATAAAGGAACTGTAATAATTGGCGGGATAAGGGAAAAAGATATTGTACAAGCTGTTGAGTTAAGTAGAGATATGTGGATAAATAATGAAAAGACTTTAGTAGCAACGGACTATAAGGATGAGAATGTTTCAGTAAAGGTAGTAAAGATTATTCAAAGTTATGCAAAAATAATAAACAAGGTTGTGTGGGGGAAAGGGAATAACTAATGAACATAATGGTGTTTAATGTTCCTGCTGAGAGCATGGGGGCACTATCAGTATTAAAAGAATTTTATTCAGATGTTTTGAAACATGAAGATAAAAATATAAACTGGATTTTTGTACTGGGTAAGGCTTCATTAAAAAAAGATTCAAATATTAAGGTTTTGAAGTTCCCATGGGTAAAGAAAAGCTGGTTTCATAGACTTTATTTCGATTATTTTGTAGCACCTAGGCTAATAACAAAAAATGAAATAGATAAAGTATTTTCTTTGCAGAATATAATTATTCCAAATACAAAAATCGATCAAATTTTGTATCTGCACCAGTCATTACCTTTTGTAGAGTATAAGTTCTCGTTTAGAGAAAATAAACGTTTTTGGATATATCAAAATATAATAGGATGGAAAATAAAAAAGTCGATAAAAAAAGCAAGAAATACAATAGTTCAAACAAAATGGATGAGGGATGCATGTATAAAAGCAACAGGAGTTTCTGCTGAGAATTTAAGTATAATCTCGCCTAAAATTTATGATGAAGTAAGTAAGTGTTATGAAGCTGATGATCATACACTTTCAACTTTTTTTTATCCGGCAAGTGGATTTAGTTATAAGAATCATATCGCTATAATTAATTCCTGTAAACAATTAAAGGAAAAAGGAATTAATAACTATAAAGTAGTGTTTACTTTAAATAGAAAGCAAAATAAGCATACTGAAATGTTATTTGGTGAAATAAAAAAACACAATCTTCCAATTGAATTTGTTGGGGAGTTGAGTAGGAAGCAAGTATTTGATTTCTACACCAAATCTATATTACTTTTTCCGTCATACATTGAAACCTATGGCTTACCTTTATTGGAAGCTAAAATGCACTGTTCATTAATAGTAGCATCCAATTGCCCTTTTTCAAGGGAAATATTAGAAAACTATCAAAACTCTTATTTTTTTGATCCGTTTAACTGTAACGAACTTGCTTTTTTAATGGAAAGTATATTGAATGAAAAAATAAAACATAAAAAAGTTGAATTTAATAGTGTTGCTCAGGTAAACGAAAAGAAACTATTAAGTTTATTAGATGTTGTTATTGGATAATTCATGTCGTTTCTTTGGGAATCATAGATTGAGGGGAATTATTATGTTTTATCTTATATTTATTCTTGGATTAATATGTTCGGTTATTAACGATAAAAGAAAAATTATTTTTATTTTTTTTAGCAGCGCTCTAGCTATTTTAGCGTATCTACGATATGGGATTGGCGCAGATTTTTTTGCGTATCAGTATTTGTATTCTAGATTAAGTGATTCCCTTATAACTGAATTATACTATGGTTTGGACAATCAAGAATTAGGTTTTAGACTAATTGGTTCATTTTTTAAAAGTTTGAATGTTCCTTATCAAGGTTATATATCGATAATAGCGTCAATCAATTTATTTTTTGTATTTAAAACATGCAAAAATTTTAGCAAAAACCCTACATTGTCTATGTTGTTATATTTTTGTTTTTACTACTTAGTATGGACGTTTAGTGGTCTTAGACAAGGGCTTACATTATCAATTGGAATATACTATCTACTAAAATATATTAATAACAGAAAGATAATCAAATTTACTAGCATTATTATTTTACTATCCTTTAT